>NZ_KB913032.1:8540672-9811274 GCF_000384215.1 Amycolatopsis alba DSM 44262
CGACGCGCTGAGCTCGGACCGGTCGACCTTCCTCGCCGGTGTCCCCGCCCTGTACCACCACCTGGTGCGGGCGGCGCGGGAAAAGGGCTTCCGCGCACCGGATCTGCGGATGGGCCTGGTCGGCGGCGCGGTCACCACCGCCGCGCTGCGCAACGCGTTCGAGGAGACCTTCGGCGTCCCCCTGCTCGACGCTTACGGCAGCACGGAAACCTGCGGCTCCATCACGATCAACTGGCCGACCGGTGCCCGCGTCGAAGGATCGTGCGGGCTGCCGGTGCCGGGCCTCGGCGTGCGGCTGGTGGACGTCGAAAGCGGGACCGACGCCGAGGACGGCGCGGAAGGCGAGGTGTGGGTGCGCGGGCCGAGTGTCATGGCCGGCTACCACAACCAGCCGGACGCGACGGCGGCCGCGCTGAGCGGGGGCTGGTATCACACCGGTGACCTGGCCCGCCGGGACGAGGACGGCTACTTCACCGTCACCGGCCGCATCAAGGATCTGATCATCCGGGCCGGGGAGAACATTCACCCGACCGAGGTCGAGAACGTCATCCGCTCGGTGCCCGGTGTCGCGGACGTCGCCGTCGTCGGCAAGCCGCACGGTGTGCTCGGTGAGGTTCCGGTCGCGTTCGTGGTGCCCGGTGAGGGCGGGTTCGACCCGGACCGGCTCTTGGCCGTCTGCCGCGAGCGGCTGTCGTCCTTCAAAGTGCCCGAAGAGCTCTACGAGATCGACCGTGTCCCGCGGACGGCGTCCGGCAAGACGACCCGGCACGCGCTGCTCGACAAACCCGCCAGGTTGCGTGCTTGCGGCGGTGACCATCACGAATCGCTGTTCCGGGTCGACTGGGTTCCGGTGACCGCCGTCCCGGCCGCCGTCGATCCCGGCGAGGTGGTCTGGTGCCCGCCGGTTCCGGAGCTCTCCGGCGCCGCGGTCCGGCGGAGCGTCGACGAGCTTCGGGCCCGGATCGACGGGGCGGATGCACGGCTGACCGTGGTCACGCGGGGTCCGGCGCATGCCGCGTTGCGCGGGCTCGTCCGCTGTGCGCAGGCGGACCACCCCGATCGTCTGGTCCTGGTCGATCTCGAACCCGGAACTCCGCTGCCACCGCTCGTCCGGGACGAGCCGGAACTGGCGGTGCGCTCGGGGGTGCTGCTCGCGCCGCGGCTGGTGCGGGTTTCGGTGGGGGAGGAGCGGGATCCGTGGCGTGCGGTGGCGATCACCGGCGCCGACGGGGAGACGGCCGGGGTCCTGGCGCGGCAGCTGGCGACCGGGCACGGGATCCGGGACGTGCGCCTGCCCGGACCGGACCGGGCCGCGCTGTCCGGCGTGTCCGCCGTGATCCACCTGCCTTCCGGCTCCCTCGAATCCCTTGTGGACGAAATACTGGAACTCGACGCGCTGACCGCGACGACCGAGCTGGTCGTCTTTTCCTCGCTCCACGGCGTTCTGGGCGGGGCCGGGCATGGTGACGACGCGGCGGCGGCCGCGTTCCTGGAGATGGTCATCGCCGAACGCCGCGCCCGCGGCGGTCGGGGAATGGTGCTGGCGTCGGGAATCCCGCGGCCTCCGGCGCAGCGGCTCATGGCCGCGTTGGACGGCGCCCGCGCGACGGACCAGGTCTCCGCCGTGCTCACCGATCTCGACACCGCGGCCCTCGGCGCGGTCCCGCCGCTGTTCAGGGGCCTGATCGACACCGTTGTCCCGGCGGTGGAACCGGTGCGGCTGACCGGGATCGGCGCGGTGGAGCAGCATCGCCTGCTGCTCGAACTCGTCCGTACCGAAGCGGCCGAGGTGCGTGACTGCGCGGGGCTTGCCACGCCCGGTCGCGAGCCCACGTTCACGAGCCTCGGATTCACCTCGGCGTCCGCGGTCGTGCTGCGCAACCGGCTCGCCGCGGCGACCGGGCTGGACCTGCCCGCGACGATCGTTTTCGACCATCCGACACCGTCCGCGCTCGCCACGCGGCTCCGGTCCGACCTCACCGGCGAGCCGATGGAGCCTGTCGTGGCGCGACAGGCTCCCGCGACGAACGAGCCGATCGCGATCGTCTCGCTCGCCTGCCGGTATCCGGGTGGCGTGGCGTCGCCAGAGGATCTGTGGCGCCTGGTCGCCGACGGCGGCGACGCCATCTCGGCCTTCCCGGACGATCGTGGCTGGGATCCGGACGGCGGATCCTACGCCCGTGAAGGCGGCTTCCTCCCTGACGCGGCCGACTTCGATGCAGAGCTGTTCGGGGTGAGCCCGCGTGAGGCGCTCGCGATGGATCCGCAGCAGCGGCTGCTGCTCGAAACGTCCTGGGAACTCCTCGAACGCGCGGGGATCGACCCGCTTTCGTTGCGCGGCAGCGACACCGGGGTCTTCGCGGGCGTGATGCACCGGGACTACCTCAGCAGGCCGGGGTCGCCGCCGGAAGAGGTCGAGGGCTACCTCAGCACGGGCAACGCCGGAAGTGTCGCTTCGGGCCGAGTGGCTTACACGTTCGGCCTGGAGGGACCGGCGATCACCGTGGACACGGCGTGTTCGTCGTCGCTGGTGGCGATGCATCTCGCCGTGCAGTCGCTGCGCCGCGGTGAGTGCTCGCTGGCGCTGGCCGGTGGCGTGACGGTCATGTCGACCCCGGAGAGTTTCGCGGAGTTCGCCCGCCAGGGCGCGCTCGCGCCCGACGGCCGGTGCAAATCCTTCGCCGCGACGGCCGACGGGACGGCGTGGTCCGAAGGCGTCGGCGTGGTGCTGCTCGAAAAGCTGTCCGTCGCCAGGGAACGCGGGCATCCGGTGCTGGCGGTGGTTCGCGGTTCGGCGGTCAATCAGGACGGCGCCTCCAACGGCCTGACCGCCCCCAGCGGGCAGGCGCAGCAGCGGGTCATCCTGTCCGCGCTGGCCGACGCCGGGCTGACAATCTCGGACATCGACGCCGTCGACGCGCACGGCACCGGCACCCGGCTCGGTGATCCGATCGAGGCACGGGCCCTGCAGGTGACCTACGGCAAGGACCGCGACCGTCCGTTGTGGCTCGGCTCGGTGAAGTCGAACATCGGCCACACGCAGGCCGCCGCCGGGATCGCCGGCGTGATCAAGATGGTGCAGTCGATGCGTCACGGCACCCTCCCGAAGACCCTGCACGTCGACGCCCCCACCCCCGAGATCGACTGGTCGTCCTCGGGAGTGGACCTGCTGACGGAGCCGCGTGAGTGGCCCGAGCCGCGCCGTGCCGGCGTGTCCTCGTTCGGGGTGTCGGGCACCAACGCCCACCTCATCCTGGAATCGATCGACGAAGCCGATCGACGCGGTGCGGAAGACACCGCGACCGGGCCTTGGCCGGTGATGCTGTCGGGGGCGAGCACCGAGGCGGTGCGGGCGCAAGCGCGGCGGCTGAAGGAATTCGTCCGGACGCGCCCCGAACTGAGGGTCGCGGACATCGCCCGTTCACTGGCCGAAACCAGGGCGCTGCTGCCCAGCCGCGCCGTCTGCGTGGCCGGTTCGACCGGGGACCTGACCGAGAAGCTGGAGTCCTGTGATGTGGGTTCTGCTGATGTGGTGGGCCGAGGTGTGTTCGTATTCCCAGGGCAGGGTGCCCAGTGGACGGGAATGGGAAGGGCACTCCTCGGCGCCAGCCCGGTGTTCCGGGAGTCGATGCTCGCCTGCTCCCGAGCGCTCGAACGGCTCGTCGGCTGGGACCTGCGGGAGGTGCTCGCCGACGAGGTGATGCTGTCCCGCGTCGACGTGGTGCAGCCCGTGTCGTTCGCGGTGATGGTGTCCCTGGCCGCGGTATGGCGCTCGCTCGGCGTCGAACCCGCCGCCGTGGCCGGCCACAGTCAAGGCGAGATCGCCGCCGCTCACGTCGCCGGGATCCTCACCCTCGACGACGCTCTCCGCATCGTGGTGCGCCGCTCCGCGATCATCGCGAGGGAACTGGCCGGGCACGGCGGGATGATGTCGGTGTCCGCCGCCGAGGCTCGCGTGCGCGACCTGCTCGCGGACACCTTGTCCCTCGCCGCGGTGAACGGTCCCGAATCCGTTGTCGTGTCCGGAGAACCGGAGGCGCTGGTCAGGCTCGCCGAAGACTGCGCGGCGCTCGGGATCCGCACCCGGACCGTCCCGGTCGACTACGCCTCTCACAGTCCGCATGTCGACACCATCCACGACGAGCTCCACCAGGCGCTGGCCGATGTCCGTCCCATGCCGGGAAAAGTGCCGATGTACTCCACAGTGGACGGACGCTGGGCGGGCGGCGCCGAGCTGGACGCCGGATACTGGTACCGCAATCTGCGGCGGCCGGTCGGTTTCGAGCAGGCGATCCGGGCGCTCACGGCCGAGGGCCACGACACCTTCGTGGAAGTCAGCCCGCATCCCGTCCTGACCACCGCGATCGAGGACATCGTCGACGGCGCCAGGCCCACGGTCGTCACCGGGACCCTGCGGCGCGACGACGGCGATTGGGGAAGGGTTCTCGCCTCCGCGGCCCGGCTCCACATCCGTGGCGTCCCGGTCCGGTGGGATCTCGGCCGCGGACCACGAGTCGATCTGCCGACCTACCCCTTCCAACGCCGGCGCTACTGGCTGGAGCTCGGCGACCGGACGGCGACCGGGCATCCGTTCGCCGAGGCCGTGGTCGGCCTGGCCGGTGACGGTGAGGAGGTCGTCCTCACCGGCTCCGTCTCGCTGTCCGCCCATCCGTGGCTGGCCGACCACGCGGTGTCCGGCGCCGTCGTCTTCCCCGGCACCGCCTGGGTCGACCTGGTCATCCGGGCGGGCGACGAGGCCGGGCGGCCGGTGATCGAGGACCTCGTCATCGAGGCACCGCTCGTGGTGCCGGACGAGGACGAAGCCGAGCTGCAGGTGCGGGTCGGCGCCGACGGCACGTTCAGCGCGTACGCGAGAGTGACGGGCGGATCCTGGGCCCGCCACGTTTCGGGATCCTTGTCCGCCGACGCTCCTGCGCCGGAAGGGCTCGGTCAGTGGCCGCCTGCCGGAGCGGTTCCCCTTGACGTGCAAGGCTTCTACGAACGCCAGGCGGAGGCGGGATACGAGTACGGTCCCGTGTTCCAGGGGCTGCGAAAGGCGTGGAGACGAGGCGAGGAGATCTTCGCCGAGGTCGAACTGGCCGAGCCGGTGTCCGGGTTCGGCCTGCATCCCGCGTTGTTCGACGCCGCTCTGCACGCGTCCGGTCTCTGCGCCGGGCAGGAGTCGCACGAGATCCTGCTGCCGTTCGCCTGGACCGGGGTCTCCCTGCACGCCACGGGCGCGACCGCGCTGCGGGTCCGGGCCGTCCCGGCAGGGCAGGCCGAGGTCTCACTGCTGCTGACCGACCACAGTGGACAGACAGTCGCCGCGGTCGGCTCGTTGAGGCTCAGGCCGGTCACGGACGGTCAGTTGCGCGTGGCGACGGGTTCAGGGCTGTTCCGCTCCGAGTGGGAGCCGCGCGTGCTGCCGAAGGCGTCCGCGGACTTCGTGACGCTCGACCTCACCGAAGACCCCGGCGACGCTCGTGCGATCACCGCACGGGTGCTGGCGGCCCTGCACTCCGGGGAAGCCCCGCTGGTCGTCCTCACCCGCGGCGGTGTCGACGCCGAACCCGCCCAGGCCGCGGCATGGGGACTGGTCCGCTCGGCGCAGGCGGAGAGCCCTGGGCGTTACTTCCTCGTCGACGTCGACGACGATCCCGCGTCGTCCGCGATGGTGCCGTCCGTGGTCGCTTCCGGTGAACCGCAGGCCCTGGTGCGGGCGGGTGCGGTGTCGGTGCACCGGCTCGCGCGCACGGCCGGACGCGCTTGGCGCTGGGAGGTGGCGGGTCCCGGACTCGCCGTCGTGCCGTGCCCGGAGGTGCTGGAACCGCCGGCCGCCGGGCAGGTTCGGGTCGGCATGCGGGCCGCCGGGCTGAACTTCCGCGACGTCATGGTGGCGTTGGACATGGTGCCCGGCCAGTCGGGGATCGGCGGCGAAGGCGCCGGAGTCGTGCTGGAGGTCGCGCCCGACGTGGTGGGGCTGGCGGCAGGCGACCGGGTGATGGGCACCTTCGACCGGTCCTTCGGCGCGTTCGGGCCGGTGGCGGTCACCGACCGGCGACTGCTGGTCAAGATGCCGGACGGCTGGACGTTCGAGCGGGCGGCGTCGATCCCGGTCGCGTTCCTCACCGCCTGGTACGGGCTGCGGGATCTGGCCAAGGCCGAACCGGGGGAGCGCGTGCTGATCCACGCGGCCGCGGGCGGCGTCGGGATGGCCGCGGTCCGGCTGGCCCGCGTTCTCGGGCTGGAGGTGTTCGGCACCGCGAGCCCGAAGAAATGGGACGCGCTGCGGGAACTCGGTCTCGACGACGAGCACCTCGCGTCTTCGCGCACGCTGGAGTTCGCGGACCGTTTCCCGCCCGTCGACATCGTGCTGAATTCGCTCACCGGCGATTTCGTGACGGCTTCGCTGGCGCTGCTCGCCCCCGGCGGACGGTTCCTCGAACTGGGGAAGACCGATCTCCGGGAAGGCGTACCGGGCTACCGCGCCTACGATCTGCGCGAGGCCGGGCCGGACCGGGCGCAGGAACTGCTGACCGAGCTGACCGGCATGGTCGAACGCGGTGAGCTCACCCCGCTGCCCGTGACGAGCCTGCCAGCCCGGCAGGCACCGGCGGCGTTCCGGCAGCTCGCGCAAGCCCGGCACATCGGCAAGGTCGTGCTGACCATGCCGGGCGGCCTCGGCCCCGGAACGGTGCTGATCAACGGCGCGGGAACGTTGGGCGCCATGGTCGCGCGGCACCTCGTGGCCGAACACGGGATCCGGCGCCTCGTCCTCACCAGCAGGCGGGGACCGGCCGCGCCGGGCACGGCCGAACTGGTCGCCGACCTCGCGGCGAGAGGCGCCGAGGCCGACATCGTCGCCTGCGACGCCGCCGATCGCGACGCGCTGGCCGCCGTCCTGGCGGCCATTCCCGACCTCACCGCCGTGGTGCACACCGCGGGCGCGCTCGACGACGGAGTGATCTCCGCGCTGACCCCGGAGCGGTTCGACCCCGTCTTCCGCCCGAAGGTCGACGGCGCCTGGAACCTGCACGAGCTCACCGAGGACCTGGACCTCGACGCGTTCGTCCTGTTCTCCTCGGCTTCGGGGGTGCTGGGGAATCCGGGGCAGGGCAACTACGCGGCGGCGAACGCGTACCTCGACGGCCTGGCCAGGTACCGGCACTCGCTGGGGCTGCCCGCGGTGTCGCTTGCCTGGGGACTGTGGGCGACGCCCAGCGGGCTGACGGGAGGGCTCGGCAAGGCCGATCTCGAACGCACCAGGCGTGGCGGGATGACCGCCTTGTCCGAAGAAGAGGGCCTGCGTCTCTTCGATGCGGCACTGCGCTCGGTCGAACCCGTTCTGCTTCCCGCGAATCTCGACCTCCGGCCCGGCCGCACCCGCCGGGTTTCGGCGGACAAGCCGGAGCCGGCCCGGCTCGCCGGTCTGTCCACAGTGGAGCAAGAGGCGCTACTGGTGGAGCTGGTGCGGGCCCAGGCGGCGACCGTGCTGGGACACACGTCCGCCGAAGCGATCGATCCGCGGCGGCCGTTCAAGGAAGCCGGGTTCGACTCGCTGACGGCCGTCGAGCTGCGCAACCGGTTGAACGCCGAAACCGGGCTGAAACTGTCGGCGACGGTGGTTTTCGATCACCCGAACCCGGTCGCGCTCGCCCAGTTGCTGCGAAGGGAACTGGCCGGTGAATCCCCGGCGATCGGAACTCCGGTGTCCGTGGGGGTTTCCGAGGAGCCGGTGGCGGTTGTGGCGATGGGGTGTCGTTTCCCTGGTGGGGTGGGTTCTCCGGAGGAGTTGTGGGAGTTGCTCTATCGCGGTGGGGACGCGGTGGCTGGTTTCCCGTCGGATCGCGGTTGGGATCTGGGGGGTTTGTCGGTGCGTGGGGGTGCGTTTCTGGGGGATGTGGCGGGGTTCGATGCGGGGTTTTTCGGGATCAGTCCGCGTGAGGCGGTGGCGATGGATCCGCAGCAGCGGTTGCTGCTGGAGGTTTCGTGGGAGGTGTTCGAGCGGGCGGGTATTGATCCGGAGTCGTTGCGGGGCAGCGACACCGGCGTCTTCACCGGCGTGATGTACAACGACTATCTCGCCAGGGCATCCGGCGCTTCGTCCGATGTGGAGGGTTTCCTGAGCACGGGCAACTCCGGCAGCGTGATCTCCGGCCGGGTGGCGTATACGTTCGGCCTCGAGGGCCCGGCGTTGACGGTGGACACAGCGTGTTCGTCCTCGCTGGTGGCGGTGCATCTGGCGGCGCAGTCGCTGCGGCGGGGTGAGTGCTCACTGGCGTTGGCTGGTGGGGTGACGGTGATGGCCACTCCAGGTTTGCTGGTGGACTTCAGCCGTCAGCGTGGCCTGGCTCCTGATGGCCGCTGCAAACCCTTCGCGAGCACTGCCGACGGGACCGCGTTCAGCGAAGGCGCGGGCCTCATCCTGCTCGAACGCCTCTCCGACGCCCAACGACGAGGCCATCCGGTCCTCGCCGTGATACGCGGTAGTGCGGTCAACCAGGACGGCGCCTCCAACGGCTTGACCGCCCCCAACGGCCCCGCCCAGCAACGCGTCATCCACACCGCCCTCACCAACGCCGGATTAACGCCGGCCGACGTCGACCTGGTGGAAGCGCACGGCACCGGCACCCGACTCGGCGACCCGATCGAGGCCCAGGCCATCCTCGCCACCTACGGCCAAGACCGCGACACACCGGCCTGGCTCGGCTCAGTGAAATCCAACATCGGCCACACCCAAGGCGCCGCCGGTGTCGCCGGAATCATCAAAACCATCCTCGCCATGAACCACGCCACCCTCCCGAAGACCCTCCACGTCGACACCCCCACCCCCGAAGTCGACTGGACCACCGGCAACACCACACTCCTCACCCAACACCGAGACTGGCCCGAACCCCGCCGAGCAGCCGTGTCCTCCTTCGGCATCTCCGGCACCAACGCCCACCTCATCCTCGAACACCACCCATCTGAGTCCACAGTGGACCCTGGTGACGGACCGTGGCCGGTGATCATCAGCGCCCGCACCGAGGCCGCACTCCACGACCAAGCGGCCCGCCTCGCCCAGTACCTGCGGACACACCCCGAAACCGGTATCGCCGACGTCGCGCACACCCTGCTCAACCGCGCGCGACTCGGCCACCGTGCCGCCGTCGTCGCCGCCGATCACGACGAACTCGTCACCGCGTTGGGTGGCCTCACCCCGGCGGTCGCCGGGGGCGGCAAGACCGCGTTCGTGTTCTCCGGGCAAGGCAGCCAGCGCATCGGGATGGGCCGCGAACTCCACGGCACCTATCCCCTCTTCCGCGAGGTCTTCGACGAGATCTGCGGGCACTTCGAATTCCCCTTGCGGGACATCGTGTTCGGCGACACCGAACTCGCCCTGCTCGACGAAACCCGGTACACCCAGGCGGCACTGTTCGCCGTCGAGACCGCGCTTTTCCGGCTTCTGGAGTCCTTCGGTCTCCGCCCCGACTTCGTCGCCGGGCACTCCGTCGGCGAGATCACCGCCGCGCATGTCGCCGGGGCACTGTCCTTGGCGGACGCCTGCGTTCTCGTCGCCGCACGCGGCAAGCTCATGCACGAGCTGCCGCAGGGCGGGGCGATGATCGCCATCGCCACCTCCGAACAGGAAGCGCTCGCCGCGCTGGCCCGTCATGAGACAGCGGGGCTCGCCGCGGTCAACGGTCCGGCCTCGGTCGTGATCTCCGGCGAAGACCACGCGGTCAAGGCCATCGCGCGACAGTTCGCCGAACGCGGCTGCCGGACCCGGCGGCTGCGGGTCAGCCACGCGTTCCACTCTCCCCTGATGGAACCCGTCCTCGACGAGTTCGCGACCGTGCTGAAAGGCATCTCCTTCGCGGAACCGGAGATCCCCCTCGTCTCCACGGTGACCGGCGAGCTCCTGACCGAGCACAGCGCCGGACACTGGATCGAGCAGATACCACGGCCCGTCCGGTTCCATGGCGCCATCGAGACCCTGCAAGCCCTGGGGACGTCGACACTGATCGAGGTCGGACCCGACGGTGTCCTGGCCGCGGCTGTCGACGAGACCCTGTGCGTGCCGGTCCTGCGCCGGGACCGCGGGGAAGTACGCGCCCTCCTGGAAGCGCTGGCGGCGGTGTGGGCCCGCGGAATCGACGTGGACTGGACACCGGCCTTCCGGGGCGGGTACCGGCACGCCGACTTGCCGACGTACGCGTTCCAGCATGAGCGTTTCTGGCTGGAAACCACGGCGGTGGAACAGAAAGTGGAATCGGCGGGACTGGCGGGCCTCGGCCATCCCTTTCTCGACGCGCTGGTCCCGCTGCCCGACGGCGGAGTGGTGTGCACCGGCCGGGTGTCCCAGTGGGACTCCGGGCCGTTGACCGGCGCCGCGGTACTGGACATGGTGATCCACGCCGGCGACCAGGTCGGCTGCCCGGTCGTGGCCGAACTGACGCTCGACACGGCGCCGGTCGTCGGGGACGGCATCACCGTCCAGATCACCGTCGGCGGTCCCGGTGACAACGGCCACCGCGAGGTGCGGGTGCACTCCCGCCACGACGACCGCTGGCAAGAGCACGCCCGTGCGACGCTGACCCCGCCTTGCCCTGGACCCGCCATCGCCTTCTCCGGCGACCACCTCGACGTCGGCCTCGACCACGATCCTGGCGCCTTCGGCATCCACCCCCGGCTGGTCGACGCCGCCCTCGGGCACCGGCAACCCGTCGTCTGGCGCGATGTCGTCCTGCACGCGGACGGCGCCCGCGACCTCCGCGTCCGGCACACCCCCGCCGGCGGGCTCCTCGCCACCGATCGCGACGACCGGCCGGTTCTGACCATCGGCTCGCTCCGCTTCGGCGACCTGCCCCCGAGCCGGGCCGTGGAAGGTTCACTGTTCGACGTGGCCTGGGTGCCCGCACGGGTCGATCCGTCCACTTCGGACTTCATCGTATGCGAAGCAGGTGACGGTGACGCCCGCACGGTCGTGGCCCGTGTACTGGCCGCTCTGCAGGAGTTCGGCCGCGCCGGCGGAACCGATCGCCTGGTGGTCGTGACCCGTGGCCTGGTCGGTCCGGGCTCCGGCGATCCGGTCGGCAACGCCGTCTGGGGACTGGTCCGGTCCGCGCAGTCTGAAGAGCCCGGCCGGATCTTCCTGGCGGACGTCGACGATCCGGCCTGCCGTCCGCCGATCGGCGACGAGCCGCAGGTGGCCGTCCGCGACGGGGTGGTGTTCGTGCCGAGATTGCGACGGGTGGCAGGCGTGGCATCGAGCCCGCGATGGGCGGCCGAAGGCACCGTGGTGGTCACCGGTGGCACCGGCGCGCTCGGCACCGCGGTCGCCCGCCATCTGGCGACCGAACACGGGGTACGGCATCTCCTGCTGCTCAGCAGAAGCGGTGGCACCGTGGACGTGCCCGGCGCTCGGGTGGTCTCCTGCGACGTCGCGGACCGCGCCGCGCTCGCCGCCGTCCTCGACGGCGTCCCGGCCGAACATCCGCTGACCGGGGTCGTCCACACCGCCGGCGTCCTCGACGACGGCGTCATCGGCGCGCTGGACCGGAAACGGCTGGACACCGTGTTCGCGGCCAAGGTCGACGGTGCGGTCAACCTGCACGAACTGACCCGTGACCGCGACCTCGCGATGTTCGTGCTGTTCTCCTCCGCCGCGGGCATCATCGGCAGCCCCGGACAGGGGAACTACGCCGCCGCCAACGGTTTCCTCGACGGCCTGGCGTGGCGACGCCGGGCCGAAGGACTTCCCGCGACCTCGCTGGCGTGGGGTCCTTGGGAGACCGGTATGGCGACGGGCCTCGATCAGCGCGGGCCGCTGCGGCCGTTGCGGGAGGCCGACGGCATGGCCTTGTTCGACCTCGCCGCCGGGACCGGCCGGCCG
Organism: Amycolatopsis alba DSM 44262; assembly: GCF_000384215.1. Taxonomy (NCBI): domain Bacteria; kingdom Bacillati; phylum Actinomycetota; class Actinomycetes; order Pseudonocardiales; family Pseudonocardiaceae; genus Amycolatopsis; species Amycolatopsis alba. Next base: position 8,552,548 of record NZ_KB913032.1, read on the forward strand.
GTGCTCGCGCCGATGCGCCTGCACCCGGCAGCCGCCGAAGGCACGCCGCCGCTGCTGCACGAGCTGATGCCACCGAAGCGACGGCGCGCGAGCACCGCCACCGGTGAGCCCTTCACGGCCCGGCTGAGCCGGCTCACCGGTGACCAGTGCGCGGACCTTCTCCTGAATGTGGTCCTCGACGCCGCCGCGACCGTGCTCGGACACCGTTCGGCGACCACGATCGACCCGGACATCCCGTTCTGGGACAACGGTTTCACGTCGCTCACCGCCGTCGAGTTCCGTAACCGGATCACCGGCACGACGGGCCTGCGGCTCAACGCGGCCGTCGTCTACGAGCAGCCGACCCCTCGGATGCTCACGAACCACCTGCTCGAGACGTTGAGTCCCGAATTCGCCACCGCGTGAAGGGAACGGCATGTTCGACGTCGAGATCTACCTGCGACGGCTCGGTCACAGCGGCCCCCGTGAACCGACCCTCTCCACGCTGCGCACGCTGCACCGCGCCCATCTGCTCGCCATCCCCTACGACAACAGCAAGTTTCCCGACGACGGCGGCGGGCTGCCGGACAACCTCGCCGATCTCGACCACGACCGCACCTTCGACAAGATCGTGGTCCGCGGCGACGGCGGCATCTGTTTCGAGCTGAACCTGCTGTTCGAGCGGCTGCTGGACGACCTGGGGTTCGACACCATGCCGGTTTCGGCCGGGGTGCCCCAGGCGCGGGGCAGGTTCAGCCCGGAACTGTCGCACAAGTTCACCGTCGTGACGCTGGACGGCGTCCGGTGGCTGGCGGACGTGGGTTTCGCCGGGCCTTCCTACCTGCTCCCCCTGGAACTCTCCCCCGCCGTGCAGACCCAGTACGGCTGCCAGTTCCGGGTGGACGGACAAGACGGCCTGCACACCGTTCTCCGGCGAAGCCACTCCACGGACTGGCAGCCGGTCTACCGCTTCGCGCTCCAGGCTCGCGAGCTCTCCGAGTGGGACGGTTTCACCGAACAGTTCGAGCGCTATCTGGACGAAGCGGTGATAGCGAACACCACCATGCTCTGCCGGGCGGACGAGAACGGCCACCGGGCGCTGGTCGGCAGACGGTATCTGACGGTCGAAGACGGGAAGGAGACGATCGTCGCGCTGACCGACCAGGCCGAGTACCAGCGGGTCGTGGCCGCGATCCGGGGGCGGCCGGGTCAGGAAAACCGGTAGCGGAGTACGCGGGTTCCTTGCCGGGACAAGGCGTCGCTGTGGCTCATGAGCCGGGTCACCGCACGCAGCGGCTGCGGGAAACAAGCGACTTCCGGGGCGCGGGCGATCACTTGCTCCTCCGCCAGGACCAGGCCGGCGCCCCAGGTCTCGGGGTCGCGTGGGTCGTCGAAGCCCTGGGCGGCGGTGATGCCGATCGTTTTGATCGTCGGGTGATACTTCATCGACCAAGCGGCGAAGCGCGTATAGCCGTTGATGGCGAGTTCGCCGGTGTCGAAATGCGCGGTCAGTTCCCGGACCATGCGCCGGAAGGAGTCGCCGGGCAAGAACGGCAGCAGGCCCTCCGCGACGATCATGGCAGGCCGGTCTCGCGGCAGCGGGTCGAGCCAGCCCTGTTCGGTCAGGTCCACGCCGATACGCACGGACCGATCGGGCAGGAACCGGGGCCGCAGGTCGACGATGTCGGGGAAATCGACGTCGTACCAGTCGACACCGGCGGGCGGGTCGCAGCGGAGCACTCGCGTGTCGAGTCCGCAGCCGAGATCGAGCACGACGGCGTCGGGATGGACGGCGACGAAGGACCGGACCGCCTCGTCGAGTTTCTTGGCACGGGAGGCGGTGCCGCAGATGAGGCTGGGCTTGAGGTTGAGCTTGGCGAAGTCGTAGTCGATCTCCTCGGCGATGGCGACGGAGTGGGTGTCGCCGAGGATCGAGCGGGGCAGCTTGGCGTCCGAAGCCCTCGCGTGAAGGGTGAGCAGCAGGGTTTCCCGGAGCGGGTCCAGGTCGAGTCGCAGGCGTTGCACGAGAAAGTCCTTAAGTTTTCGGAGGATTGCGGGCAGCGATGTCGCGAAGCCAGGTCAAGGCCTCCTGGGCGGCATGGATGCGTTCGGTGTGCGGCCCCCGGCCGCCGACGAGTTTCATCCCCTCGTCGGCGATGTCGCCGAAGGCGCCGAGGCTGTCGAGTTTGCGCTGGATCACCTTGTGCCAGGCGTCGTCCTCGACGCGGTAGTAGGTGGTGCGGTCACCCGGCACACGAACCTTGCGGACGAGGCCGATGGTGGTGAGGAAGCGCATGTTCGAGGTCAGCGAGGCGCGACTGGCCTGGATCGTCTCGGCGATCTGACCGGCGGAGCGCTCGGGCGGGTCGCAGATCATCAGCAGGCCGAGGATGCGCCCGGTGATCGGCGGGAGCGCCCATTCCTCGACGCAGAACGTCGCCACCCGCTCGACCCACCGCAGCATCTCGTCCTGCTTGTCCTGTTCGGACATCGCCCGTCCTCCTCGGCTGACTTCTCGGGGCTGTCACTGTGTCATGGCGGCCCCCGGCCCGGTGGCGGGCACCGGGGTGGCGGTGACGGCCCGGAGTTCGCGCAGGTAGCGGTCGAACCAGTCCACGGCCAGCGCCATCGCCTCGTCGAGACCAGGACCGGTGTAGAGCCCGAGGACGTCGTAGGGCAGTACCTCCAGCCGCTTCGGTTCGCCGGCCTTGGCGTACGCGCTTTGCGCCTCCTCGATCAGGTGATACGGGTCCCAGCCGCCGTTGGCGATCATCAACAGCGGCGTAGGCGCCAGCCGGTGGATGAGGTCTTCCGGGGCGAAGGTGAGCAGCTGCTCGGTGGATTCAAGCGTCTTTTCGTTGCGGTAGGAGGGAAACATCTGCGCGGCCACGTCCGGCGCGTCCTGCACGGACTCCGCGTCCAGGCTCAGGTGCGGGACACGGGCGCCGTCGCCGCCCTCGTAGCGGCGCTGCCAGTCTTCGTCCAGTTTCTGTCGCAGCGCGTGCACACCGGCGTGTCCGACCAACCGCTCCAGGTACCGCCACCCGTTCCACACGCTGGGGCTCTGCACCACGACACACTTCACGCGCCTGTCGAGCACCGCGGCCTGCACCGCGACCGATCCCCCGACGCTGACACCCCACAACCCGATCCGCGCCGCGTCCACCTCCGGGCGGCTCTGCAGGTAGGAGATCGCGCTGCGGAAGTCCTCCACCTGCCGTAGCGGATGGTCCTGGCCCCGAGGTTCCCCCTCACTGGCGCCGACCGTGCGGTAGTCGATCGCCAGCACCGCGAACCCGGCACGCACGAAGTACTCCGCGAACACGGCCAGCGCCTCTTTGACCATCACCCCGCTGTGCCCCAGCACCAGGCCGGGTACCGGGAGGGCCACCTCCGGCACGTACAGGTCGCCGGCACACGCGGTACCGAGACTGGTGAACGTCACCTTCTGGGGAGACATATCCATCGCACATCCTCTCCGAGACTTTGCTAGTGATTTCAGTCTTGACTGAAATCACTAGCAAAGTCAAGTCCCGGTTTTCGCACCAGCACGACGGCGAGCACCGCGGCGATCGCGAACGCGGCGGTGGCGATCGTGATACAGGTGAAGACACCGGTCCCCGAGTTCACCGTTTCGCCGCCGACGGGAACGGCGGTCGACTTGAGCACCGCCGAGCCGACGAAGTCCAGCACCACCGAGCCGATCGCGACGACGACCATGACCAGGCTGGAGACGATGCCCTGCCGGTCGGCCGAAGCCAGCCCGCCCGCCAGATTGAAGCCGGAGGTACCGAGCACGCCGACCGTGAAACCCAGCAGGAAAGCGAAAAAGATCGCGACGGGAAACTGGGAGACACCGAAGAACATCCCGACGGTCCCCACGGTTCCGAGCGCGATTCCCCCGGCCAGGGTCACGGCTGGCCCGACACGGGTGGCGATCACCCCGGCCACCGGCCCGCCGATCATGACGCCGACGCCCGGCGCGGCGAGCAGCAGGGCCAGCGTCCCCTGGCCCGCCAGTCCGTACCCGAGACCCTGCTCCGCCGATACCTCGCTGACCAGGGGAATGAGCTGGAGCATGCTCTGATAGGAACCGGTGCCGAGCACGAGCACCAGCAGCGTGAGCGCCAAGGGCGCGCCGAGGTCGCGGACGTCGATCAGGGCATCGGGCTTCCGGCTCGCGACCAGGAACCATCTGGCGAAGGCCGCGGCACCACCGACCAGCAGCGCCATCGGACCGAGGGCGAACCAGCCGAACTCCGAGCCGACGCTGACATAGCCGAGCACCCCGGCCAGGCCGCCGCCGAGCAGCAGCGCCCCGCCGACGTCGATCCGGCCCGGCGTCCGGTGCGCGGATTCGGGAACGACGCGGTGCACGCAGATCGCCATCGCGATCGCGACGACGGCCGAGATCAGGAACAAGATCCGGAAACCGAACTCCGCGGCCAGCTTCTCGGTGAGGAAACGGGAACCGATGTTGAGCACCGCGGATCCGGAGGTCACGATGCCCACCACGATCATCGCGATCCGGGGCGCGCACATCTCGCGGACGATCGCGACGGAAAGGAACAGCGCGGCCACGGCCGCTCCCTGCAAGAGGCGGCCGGGCACGAAAACCCAGAGGCTGGGGGCCACCGCGCAGACGAGCGCGCCCGCGCAACTGAGCAGCAGGGTCAGCACGAGCACCTTGCGTTTGCCGTGGACGTCGGCGCTCTTGCCGAGCAGCGGCGCCCACATCACGCCTGCCAGCATCGCGCTCGCGTTGATCAACGCCGTCTGATCGGTGCCGAAGTGGTCGAGCATTTCCGGAAGGACCAGCAGCGGCGCGGTGATGGCCGTGTCGACCATGAAGTTGACCAGCACCAGGACGGTCACCAGGCCGATGAGCCGTCCGGTCCACCTCGTGTGCGGTCTTGTGCCGATCTTGCTCTCCTGCATGAAGGACTCCTTGTCCGCCGGAAAACTACACTGCACAGTGTAGTTTTCTGGCGCTGAGAATACGATGAGAAAATGGCGACCCCGAAAGCGACCGCGCGGACACCGGGCAGGCGGCTTCAGGCCGAGACCAAGCGAGCCGCCATCCTCGACGCGGCCGAAGCGTTGTTCGTGTCGGACGGCTACGAACTCACCAGCGTCGACGCGATCTCGGCGCGGGCCGGGGTGTCCAAACGCACCGTCTACGACCACTTCGGCGACAAGCAGTCCCTCTTCCGCGGCGTTCTCGGGCGCGCCAACGACGCCGTGGTCGCGACCGTGCGCAAGGCGATCGACGAAGAACTGGCCGACGACCGGGACATCCGCGACGCCCTGCTCGGCTTCGCCCGGCGGGTGACGACGGGGATGTTCCCCACTTCGGACTACGCGACGTTCAGACGGCTGAGCTCGCAGGCTCCCCTGGCGCCGCGGCTACCGGAAGCGGCGCAAGACCAGCCCGAACGGATGATGGAGGCACGATTCGCGAAATTCGCGGCGGACGGCAGGCTCCGGGTGACCGACCCGCGGCGCGCCATGCAGCACTTCGTCGCCCTGACGATGCGTTTGGTCCTCGACGTGACCGACGAGGACCAAACGGGAACGGTGGGCGAGGCGGAGATCCTCGCGACCCTCACCGACGGGGTGGACGTGTTCCTGCGCGCCTACCGCTGACGGCTCACCTGGCGGCGGGCAAGGAGGTCACGCGACAATCAGCGTGATCGGAACGTCTCCGGAGGATCCTGTGACCGCATTGAACGACCAGGTCCGCGGCTGGGTCGCGGCGCCGAAATTCTGGCATCTGGCCACGGTGAACCTCGACGGTTCACCCCACGTGTCGCCCATGTGGATCGACGTCGAAGGCGACCACATCGTGTTCAACACCGCCGTCGGCCGGGTGAAGGAGGAGAACCTGCGCCGCGAACCTCGCGTTTCGCTGTCGTGCATGGACACGGACAACCCCTATGACCGGGTGGTCATCCACGGCCGCGCCGTCGAGTTCGTCGAAGGCGAGGAAGCGGAGCGGTGCATGGACCGGCTGGCCAGGAAATACGTCGGAACCGAACGGTTCGAATGGCGTATCCCCGGAGAGCGCCGGGTCAAGATCCTGGTCGAGCCGACTCGCGCGCGCCATGTCGTCGGCGTGGAGCCCTTCCGGCGTGGCACCTGATCCGGGGCTACGCCTCGACGGGCACGAGCACTCCGAACACCCGCACCGCGACCCGTCCATCGGGCAGCGTCGCCGGGCTTTCCGCCACCACCGCCTCGCCACCGGACCACGGCTCGCTGTCCAGCAGGACCTCGTTGTTCAGCAGCGCCCCGTCGTGATGCGCGGCGAACAGCCGGAGCCCGTGCGCCTTCCGGCTGAGCTTTTCCGCCCGCAGCGCTTCCAGCAACCGGTCCAGCAGCGGTTCGACGGTCGGCACGGTCTCGGCGAAAAGGTTGATCTGCGCGCCGAGCACCAGTTCGAACACGCCGTCCGGATGTTCGTACCGCTCGCGCTCGACCTGATCGGACGCGGCGCCGGGAAGCAGCAGGCCGTCGATGATCGGATGCAGGGCCCCGAGACTGAACATGGTCACGGCTCGGCCGATCGCCTCACGCCACGTGGTGCCGTGCCCGGCGAAGCTCTCGACCAGCCACGGCTTGGCCAGCGCGGGATGCGACACGGCGAAGTCGACCTGGGCCATCACCATGCCCGCGGGGGCCGGATGCACGACGAGAGTCGCGTCGACCTTCGTGTCGTCGTCGAGCCGGATTCCGTGCTCCCGCAGGAAACCCTCGAACGCCGCCCGCGGTGACGGCACGCCGCCGTCGCCTTCGACGGCGGGTTCCAGATCCTTGACCAGCACCGGCTCGGTGGGCTCCAGGTCCGCGAGCTGCGACCCGGCTTTCAGCGCTTCGTTGATCACGGCGAACGTGCTGCTGCGCAACGCGATCCGCTCGAACTCCGCACGGCCCGCGTACTGGGCGCGCTCGAACGCGGCCACGAAGACCGGTTCCTTCGAGAGGCTGACTTTCCCGCGGGAGTCCAGCACCGCGTCCGGGTACGAGACGTCCGGCAGCAAACGCCGGACGTAGGCCATCGGCAGGAAGACCAGCAGCCGTTCGGCCAGCCACGGCTCGACTCCCGCGCCGGTCAGCGCTTCCCACACCTGGTCGTCGCCCGGCGGTTCCTCGCCGGCGCAGAACGCGACGACACCGATCTCGATCGCCGCGTCGAGTCCCCCTGATCCGATCACCGCGGCAGTCCATGCCCGCCGTCGCCGCGCTCTCCTTCACCCGGCTCCGGTGCGGTGGACGCTTTCGCGGTGAGCTGCGTTTCGATCCGCCGGAGGACCGAGGTCACGGCCTCGATCTCGTCCGGATCGGACACGATCCCGTCGAGCAGCCCGCTCCAGATCTCGCGGAGCTGCCGCAGGTTCTCGTGCGCGCGGGTGGTGGGGTAGAGCCGGATCCGCCGGGCGTCGTCCTGGTCGGGTTCGCGGTGCACGAGGCCTTTCTTCTCCAGTCCTCGCACCGCCCTGCTGAAGTTGCTGGAGATCAGCTGGGTGGCCTCCGCCGCGGCGCGGGCCGACGTGCCCGGATTCCGGTCGATGAACCGCATCACGGCGCTTTCCAGCGGCGTCCACGACTCGGACGCGAAGTCTCTGCTCGCGAACTCCTTGGACGCGTGGATCTGGCGGCCCACCGCCAGGATCAGGTCGGCGAGCTCGAACAGCCGTGACGTTTGCTCCTCATCCACCCCGCAATGGTACATTTGCTGTCAGTTGATAGCTATCATCTGATAGGAGATTAGGTGGACGCTCCGTCCCGCGACACCATCCCGGTCCCCCTGCTGCTCGTGCTCGCCCTGCTGGCCAGCGTCGCCCCGTTCGGCATCGACCTCTACCTCGCGGCGTTCCCGCAGATGGCCGCCGACCTGGAAACCAGCGACACGGCGATCCAGCTGACCCTCACGACGTTCCTGCTCGGGCTCGCGGCGGGACAGCTGATCTTCGGCCCCGTCTCCGACCGGCGGGGCAGGCGAGGACCGCTGCTCGCCGGCTCGGCGGTGTTCGTCGCCGCGAGCGTCCTCGCCGCGCTCGCGCCCACCATCGCCGTCCTGCTGGCCGCACGGCTCCTGCAAGGACTGAGCGCCGCGGCGGGCATGGTCATCGGCCGCGCGGTCATCGCCGATCTGGCCACCGGCCGGGCCGCCGCCCGCGCGTTCAGCCTGATGATGATCGTCGGCGGGGTGGCGCCGGTGGTCGCGCCACTGCTGGGCAGCCTGCTGGTCGAGTCGATCCACTGGCGCGGAATCCTCGGCGTCCTGGCGGCACTGGCCGTCGCGATGCTCGCCGGGTCCGCGACGATGGTGCGGGAAAGCCTGCCGAAGGAAAGGCGAGGCACTTCCGGCGGTGGCGGGTTCCGGGCGCTCCGCAGCCGCGCGTACCTGTCCGCCACGGTCACGCTCGTCTTCTCCTTCGGCGTGCTGATGGCTTACATCTCCGCGTCGCCCTTCCTGTACCAGACGGTCATCGGCATGAGCGCCGTCGGCTATGGCCTGATGTTCGCGCTCAACGCCCTCGGCCTGGTGTTGAGCAGCGCGGCGGCATCGCGGTTACTGCACCGCGCCGAACCGCGCCGCGTGCTCACCGGCGGCGTCCTCTGGCTCGCCGTCGCCTCGGCCGTGCTGCTCGCCATGTCATTGCTGCCGATCGGCGTCGCCCTGCTGCCGGTGCCGATCTTTTTCGCGGTCTCGGCGCTGGGGTTCATCCTCGGACCCGCCACGGCGATCGCCCTCGACGCGGTACCCGGAGCCGCGGGAACCGGGTCGGCAGTCCTTGGCGCGACGCAGTTCGGGCTCGCGGCCGTCGTCTCACCGCTCGTCAGCGTGGGCGACGGTCATTCCGCGGTACCCATGGCGATCACCATCGCCGTACTCGCCGCCATCGCGGTACTCCCCTGCCTGTACACGACGGAAAAGGTGACGAAATGACGCTCATCGCGATCGAAGAACACTGGATCCTGCCGGAGCTGACAGCCGCCCTCGGCGCCCTTCCCGAGGAGACCCGCGACGAAAGCCTCGCTTTCAACGATCTCGGAGACCACCAAGAGCGGCTGCAAGACCTGGGCGCGGGCCGGATCGCGACCATGGACGCGCAGGGTATCGACGTGTCGATCCTGGCGCTGACCCCACCGGGAACCCACCCGCTGCCCGCCGAAGAAGCGCTGCGGCTGAGCCGTACCGCGAACGACGTCGCCGCGGCGGCCGTCGCCGCCCACCCGGCCCGGTTCCGCTCCCTGTCCACGCTGCCGATGTCGGCCCCGCGGGACGTCGCCCCCGAACTCGAGCGGGCCGCCCGCATCGGACACGTGGGCACCATGGTCTACGGCCGGTCAGGGGACCGCTACCTCGACGACCCCGCCTATGACGACTTCTTCGCCGCGGCGGCGGACCTGCGCCAGCCGGTCTTCCTGCACCCTCAGTTGCCCTCGGCAGCCGTCCGCGACGCGTCGTATCGCGGCTTCGACGCCATGACCGACCTCGCCCTCGCCACGTTCGGCTGGGGCTGGCATCTCGACGCCGCGACCGCGGCGCTGCGGCTGATCCTGCGGGGCACCTTCGACCGGCATCCGGACCTTCAGGTCGTCCTCGGCCACTGGGGCGAGATGCTGCTTTTCTGGCTGGACAGGGCGGACAGCCTGTCCCGCGCCACCGGCTTGGCGCGACCGGTGTCGGACTACCTGCGGTCGAACTTCTTCATCACCACCTCCGGCATGTTCAACCCGGCGCTGCTGCGGCACGCCCTTTCGGTGACCTCGATCGACCGGCTGCTCTTCTCGACCGACTATCCCTTCCAGCAGCCGACGCGGGAGGAGATCGACTCCTTCTTCGGTCACCTTCCGTCCGATGTGGACCGCCGGAAGCTGGCCTCGGACAACGCTTCGGCCCTTTTCGGCATCTGACGATGAGCCGGGTCTCGTGAGTGGTGAGGACGGTTCTGTTGAGGGGTAAGACAAAGGTGTCGTTTCGTTGACTCGATGTCTTGTCTTGAAGGCCCCCTTCAGGACGTTCTCCCGCGCGGGCCCGTAGCACCGGAACCCATCGGGCGTGATGCGAGGGGAACAGTCCCTTCACCCGGTCCGAAACGCCACCGATACTTAGAGCGTGAGTTTTCGGAGTTTCTTGTGGCAGATGAGGTCGGCTCCGAGGGCGAGGAAGTATTCGGCTTTGCGTTCGTAGCGCAGGGCGAGGCGGCGGTATCCGGTGTGCCAGGCGATGGTTCGTTCGATCACCCACCGGTGTCCGCCAAGTTTGTCGCCTGCTTCGACCCCTTTGCGGGCGATGTGGACTTTGACGCCGCGGTCACAGACCCAGCGTCGGCGCGCGAGTCGGTCGTAGGCCTTGTCGGCGTGTGGCTTGGCAGGCTTGCGGAGTCGTGGGTGTTCGCGGCGGAGATCGCGACCGTGAGCGGCCTGGCAGGGGCACGCCGAGCACACCCACTGGTCAGCACGTACACGGTTGCGTGAACGTGGGGATCAACGACTCCACCAGTTCCCACAGCTCATCCGGCACAAGGCGCGAAGACAACCGATCACACGAGCAAGACCATGGCGCATCAGCCACCGGTCACCACATAAGACACGCCCTTGATCATCGAATGCGAAATACCTTCAGACCATTTTCGATAAAGCGTTTCATATTCGCACACTTGTTCGATAGCTGGTATTATCGTGGGGTGTCCAGCCAACGAATCCTCGAACCACCACACGAGCTGTGGTGTGCCGGTGCGCGCGAACTCGCGCACGGTGTGGTCGAGCGCATGTCGTTGGCACGCCAGGCCTTGGCGGAGGTCGGGCAGTTCCTGGTGGAGATCGAGTCCCGTGGCCCGATGGAGTTGTTCGGGCATGGTTCGACGGCGGGCTGGTTCGCCGAAACCGCCAGGATCAGCCCCAAAGAAGCGGGTGCCACTGTGGCGCGGGCGATCGCCTTGAACGAGGGGCGGAATCTGGACGGGACCCCCGCTCCGGCTTTCGCTCCGCTCGCGGGTGCGGCTGCGGCCGAGGGGGATCTCGGCCCTCAGCAGCTGGACCCGCTGCTGGCGGTGCTGAAGAAAATCCCGCCTGAGGTGTCGGCGGAAGACCGGTCGGGCGCGGAGCGGATTCTGGTGAATCTGGCCCGCAACGCCGGTCCGCAGCAGATCGTCAACGGCGGCGCGGACCTCTTGGCCCACCTCGATCCCGACGGCAACGAACCCAAGGACGAGGACCTGAAACCGCCCTCCCGCGAGGTGCATCTGCGGAAGCGTGACGATGGCTGGTGGCGGCTCAACGGCCTTCTCGACCCCGAATTCGGTGCAAGAGCGAACGCCCTGTTCGAGACCTGGGGGCAGCGAAGACCCGTCGACGAGGACGGCAACCGCGATCCCCGCACCCCCGGTGAACGCCACGGTGACGCGTTGTTTGATGCGATCCACTATGCGATGACCAAGGAGAAGGCACCGACGTTGTCCGGGGACCGCACCACCGTGGTGGTCACCATTCCCCTCGACACCCTCACCTCGGGACTGGGATGGGCGTGTGTGGACGAGGTCACCCAAATCACCGCACGCCACGCCCGCCTACTCGCCTGCGACGCCAAAATCATTCCCGCCGTGCTCGGGTCAGAGAGCGAACCACTCGACATCGGCCGCGCCGCCCGCACCGTCACCCCCGCACAACGCCGGGCCCTGAACCTCCGTGATCATGGCTGTGCTTTTCCGGGCTGTCACCGCAAACCCAAGCACTGCGAAGCCCATCACATACTTCCGTGGGGGCACCTCGGCGACACCGACCTCAACAATCTGTGCCTGCTGTGCCGCTATCACCACATGGTCATCCACGGACAATCCGGCTGGCAGGTCCGCATGACCTCAGACGGCAGGCCAGAGTTCGTTCCGCCGCAATATCTGGACCCGCTACAGAAGCCACGACGTAACCATCGCTGAACCCCCGAGGGAGCCCGCCACCACCACCGGCGACGGGCCCCTCGGCACGCCCGCACCCAGACGAACCAGATCCCGAACATCGAACCCCGCGACGCGGGGGCGGATAGCAACCCCCGGACCGCCCAGCGACCTCACCAGGCACATGAACAACCGATCGAAAAGCCAAAACACTCGCACACCGGCCCCGGACACCGCGAAAGCCACGTTCACAACCTTCAACGTTGCGAACGTGGCTTTCGCAACCACACCGTCCACCAGACCGCACCAAGCCGACGTGTCCACGAAGGCCCCCGCGCCCCCGGCTCAGCCGAGAGACTCGGCCTTCACGTACTTCAGACGCGGCGAGGTGAAGGTAGAGCTTCGGCACACAAGGGCCCGGACCTCGATCGACCGGCTACCCTCCAGCAGCCGGCGCGGAAGGAGATCGACTCCTTCTTCGGCCACACTCCGTCCGATGTGGACCGTCGACAGCCGGCCTTGGGCAACGCTTCGGCCCTGTTCGGCATCTGATGATGGGCCGGATCTCGTGAGTGGTAAGGACAGCTATCGAGGGTAAGTCAAACGTGTCCTGGCGCCCTGCCCCCAATAGAACGCGCCTGACCACTCACGGGCGGACCCGCCACCGTCACCACCGAGAACCCCTCCCTGGCACATTGCATCGTTTCTGATGTATCGTTTTCGATATGAAAGCCGGTGAGCTGTACCTGCTCGGCAAGCACCTGATGGAGCTCGCGTCCCAGGGCATGCGTGACGACGCCGATCCCGAGGTCCCGGAGATCTACCTCGTGGTCATCTCGGTGGTCGTCGAGGCGCCGGGCCTGTCGATCAGCGAGCTGACCGCGCGCACCGGTTTCGCGCAGAGCCATGTCTCCGCCGCCGTCGCCAAGCTGCGGGAGCGAGGCGCCCTGCGCACGCACCCGGATCCGGCCGACCGCCGCCGCACCCTGGTCACCCCGGTCGACGGGCTGGTCGACGCGGTCGCGCAACGCCAGCAGCGCGACGCCGAGCAGGTCCTCGCCGCGGCGCTCGTCGAGCTCGACCCGGACGCGGATTCGGTCGCGGAGCGTGCCGCGCGATTGGCCAGGGCCGCGGACGAGCTGTACCGCCTGCTCACCGCACACGCGCTCAAGGTCGGCGGGGACTCCGCGTTGATGCCGCTGCACTCGCTGGCCGAAGAGGCGGCCGGAAAGCCGAAGAACTGAGGGGAAGAAACAAGATGAACTACCCGTTCACCACGCCCGAACTCGTCCGGAGACAGGACGAGGAACCCGTCGGCCGCGTGCGTCTCCCGACCGGTGAGGACGCCTGGCTCGTCACCCGCTACGACGACATCCGCGCCCTGCTCGCCGATCCGCGATTCCGCGTGTGGCTTCCCGGTGTTCCCGAGACCGGCGCCGACGAACTGCTCTTCACCATGAACGGCCCCGGACACGCGCGGCTCAGGCGGATCGCCGGCAAGGCACTCACCCCGCGGCGGGTGGAGTCCCTGCGGCCTCAGGTGGAGGCGCTCGCGGAAGGACTGGCCGCGAAGCTGATCGCACAGGGACCGCCGGCGGACGTCCTGGAGGGATATGCGATCCCGTTCGCCTTCTCGGTGCTCAACGAACTCCTCGGCGTCCCGCCCTCGGCTCGCGACGATCTGCGGACCTGGGCGGACGGCATGCTCGCGGTGTTCACCGCGCCGAGCTATCAGGAAATGACCGAGGCGGCCCGGAAGCTGGGTGACTACCTCGCGGAACTGGTCGAGTCGAAGCGCGACGCGCCCGGCGACGACCTCCTTACCGGCCTGCTCCAGGCGCGGGACGAAGACGGCGACGCCTTGAGCCCGGACGAGGTCACTCAGCTCGCCTTCGCGGTCCTTCTCGGCGGATACGTCCCGCCCGCGAACGCGCTGGCCCAGATCGTGCTACGGCTGGCGGCCGATCCCGAGCTCCCCCGCAATCCCGCGCCGATCGAGGAATTCCTGCGCCAGGACCAAGGTTCGGCCGCCGACCAGGGCCGGGTCGCGATCGAGGACGCCGACATCGGCGGGGTGCCGATCCGCGCGGGCGAGTTCGTTCTCGCTTCCCTGCGCGCGGGCAACCACGACACACGGCGGTTCCCGGCACCGGCACTGACCGATCCCCTTCGCACACAAGGACATCTCACCTTCGGCCACGGGCCGCACCATTGCCTCGGAGCGGCACTGGCGCGGCTGCAACTACAGGTAGGCGTCGCCACGCTGCTGACTGCCGCTCCGGGGCTGCGCCTCGCGGTGCCTTCCGAGGAAATCGCCTGGCGGCAGATGTTCCTGACGCTGCGAGGTCCGGTCACGGTGCCGGTCGACTGGTGACCCTCAGTTGCGTGTCCCTTCGGGCTTCGGGATCGTGACGCAGGGGAATTTGCGGTCATCGTAGAACTCACCCTTGGCGGGACCGCACAATTCCATGTCACCCTCGATGGTCGCGTCGTCCGCGATGTGGAATCCGACGACGCCGATGACGGTGTCACCCGCCTCGATGTCGGTCCGGGTGATACTCCCCGCGAGCCAGGTCCGGGAGCGCCACGTGCTGTCGGCGACCTCTTTTTCCAGTCCGGTGGCCGGACTTGCCTTGAGATAGCAGAGCTCGGGACTTTCGTTCTTGTCTTCGTTGCAGGTGCCCGGCCCGATCTTGACCTTGGCTTCGAGGAAGTCGAGCCTGGCCCCCTTCACCCCGCGGTCGGGCAGTTCACCGGTCACGGCCAGGTAGACGGCGAGATAGTGCTCGCCCGGTTTCGCCGATTTCCCGGCCAGTTCCGGGGTCCACACGACGTCGACGGGTTTCACCTGGATCCCCACCGGCGCGCCGGGTTCCACTGTGGACAGTGCCTTTCCCGGAAAATCGGCGAACCGGGTGTACTTCGGACCAGGTTCGCTCGTGGCCGGGGCTTCGGACGTCGCGTTGTCGCCGCCACCCCCGGAACACGCGCCGACCAGTACCGTGAGACTCACGAAGAGCGCGGGCAGAACACGTTGTGACATCGGTCTTCCTCCGTCGGAACGTTCGCCGGTCAGCTTCGCGAGCCTTCGGGTTTCGGGATCGGGACACAGGGGAACTTGCCGGTGTCGACCGAGTCCTCCTTGGTCGGCCCGCACAACTGGAGCCCCTCGGCGCCTTCACCGTCGGGCATGCTGAACCCGACGACGCCGATCGCGGTCTTGCCCCGGTCGATGTCCCTGCCCATCAGGGAATCCGCCTGCCATTTCTCGTCCCGCCAGGTGTTGTCGGCGATGTCGTCCCTGAGGTCGCTGGCCGGATAGGCCTCCTTGAAGCACTGCCGGGGGACGTCGTCCGGCGAGTACGGGTCGCACTTCTTCCCGCCGGGGTTGTCGTACCGGAGCTGCAGGTACTTGATCTTGGCCTTCTGCACGCCGCGATCCGCGAGTTCACCGGTCACAGCCACGTAGACCGCGACATAGTGACTTCCGGCCTTGGCAGGCACCCCGGCCAGCGACGGGGTCCAGACCGCGTCGACGGCCTTCACCTGGATCCCCAGGTCCATCCCCGACTCCGTGGTGGCGAGAACCTGGCCGGGGAAGTCCGCGAACCGCGTGTACTTCGTGACCGGGGCATCCGACTTCGCGCCGCCGGAGTCCGGCGCCGGTGCGGCGCCACCACCACCGGAACAGGCGGTGACCAGCAAGGCGGTGCCCGCGACCAGCGCGGACAGGAGCCGAGTTGACATAGGCGCTCCTCCATCGGAGAAATGTGACACTCTCATGTTGACTGTCACTATGCACTACGACGCGGAGGGGCGCAGAAGGGTTCCAGCGATCGTGTCAGCGGCTCACCGCAGTTTCCGCACCGCCTCACGCAGGGCCGCGAGACCCTCGTCCGGCCGGTCCCAGAAGACCATGTGCCCGGCGTCCGGGATCTCGGCGAACTCGGCAGACGGGTTGCGTTCCGCGGCTTCGGCCGCCCCGGCGGCGGTGACGACCGGGCTCGCGCCGCCGTACAGGAAGACCGTCGGCGCGGGCACTCTCGGCCAGTCGTCGAAGAAGTCCTCGGCCTCGAAACCGGCGTGGGTGGCGGCGATCGCGGCGCGGGAACACGAAGACAGCCAGCGTGCGCGCAACTCCTGTTCCCGGCGCGGCCATCGCGGCCACGAGCGGGCCACCTCGTCGGCGTCGGTCCCCCGGCGGGCCTGGTCGAGCTGCCCGAGGAAGGCGTCGAGGGTGGTGGGATACGGCCCTCGTCCGGGGCCGCTCAGCGGAGGGTCGACCAGCACAGTGCCACGAAGGGACAGGCGGCCGGTGACGGCGGCCCGTGCGGCGATCCGCGCACCCATGGAGTGTCCGAGCAGGATCGGATCACGCAGCTCTAGCCCGTCCACGACCGCGGCGACATCGGCGACGTAGCTCGCCAGGTCGTAACCGTGCGGCGCATCCGGTGCGTCATCGGACAATCCACGGCCGCGGACGTCGAGGACGAGCGGGCGCACGAGATCGGTGAGCTTCCGCGCCACGAAGTCCATCGTGACGGCGGGACTGGTGATCCCCGGCAGCACGAGCAGCGGGACACCGTCGGCGGGCCCGTAGTCGAGCACATGCAGCCGCACCGGTCCGGACGTCACCCAGCGGCTGGTCGCGGGCACGTCGCCGAGATCGGCCAGCGCGGACTGGGTGAGGGTGCGGCGAGCCGAGGCTTCCGAGAGATACGCCAGGGCGTCGTCGAGGGCGACGACATCGGCGTACTTCGCCTGCAGGTCGAACAGCGCGGCGTCGTGCGGCCCCCGCGCGCGGTCACCGCAGGCCTCCCGCACGACGAGCGTGTCGAAACCGGACTGGACGGCATCGACGGCGGTCGCCCGGACGCAGCCCGAAGTGGTGGCGCCGCAGACGAGAACGGTGTCCACGGCCAGGCCCGAGAGGAGGGCAGCCAGCGCGGTTCCGTGGAACGCCGACGCGCCCTTCTTCACGATGAGGTGGTCGCCGTCCCGCCGGTCGAGGCGCGGGTCGAGGTCGACGGCCTCGCTTCCCTCGCGCAGCGCCCGCATTCCCGGAGCTTTCCGGAGCCAGGCGACGGCGTCCCCGTCCGCCTCGGCGGGGGTGTAGCCGATCGCGGTGTAGATCACCGGGACGCCGTGCCGCCGGGCCTCGGCCACGAGCGCGGCGGTCGCGGTCACTTCGGCGGTGAGGTCGGCTCCGGTGGGGAAACCCGGTTCGGTGAAGCCACGGGTCAGGTCGACCACGACCAGTGCCGGGCGGGACCCGCGCGGCACCGCGGCTCCGAAGCCCGCCCGGTCGTAGACGCTGTCGGTCTCGGCCCCGTGGAGGCCGGGGTGCTCATCGACGGGCACGCTGCAACTCCTTGATCAGTTTGTCCTGGGTGCGGATCCGGCCCAGCAGCCAGCCCTGGAACAGGCCGAGTGCCGCGGCGGCCGCGATGACGCCGTAGCGCTTGGCGCCCGCGGGAAGCAGCATCGCCAGCCCGTCGACGGCTTCCGGAGCCGCCGCGGGAGCACCGCTCGTGGCCGGGGCCGGCTTGGCCGACAGCTGATCCGCGAGGTTGCGGGCGAACTGGTCGAGCAGGCGGGTGGAGACGGCGCCGATCGCGCCCTTGCCGAACTGCGCGAGCTTGCCGCGGATCGACAGGTCGGTGCGGAGCTCGATCGTCGCGCCGCCGGGCGCCTCGCGCACGGTCAGCGTGACCTCGGCTTCGGCGTCGCCGTTGCCGTGGCTGTCCGCTCCCCTGGCCAGCAGCCGCAGCCGTCGCTCGGCCGCGGTGACCTCGGTGAAACGCACCGTGCCGGCATAGGCGGCGGTGATCGGGCCGACCTTCACCTTGACGCGGCCCAGATACGCGTCGTCTTCCTTGCCGTCGAGGGTCGCGCCGGGCAGGCAGCCCGCCACCCGTTCGACGTCGTTGATCAGGGCGAAGACCGCGCCGGGGTCGGCCGGGACGGAAAGCTCGTTCTCCAGGATCACGCTGTCGCCTCCTTCTCCTGGGCGTGGCATCGGCGGACCGCGGTCGCCTCGACCGCGTCCACGATCGTCTGATATCCGGTGCAGCGGCACAGGTTCGCCGAGACGGCCTCGCGGATCTCCTCGCGTCCGGCGTCCGGCCGCTGGGCGAGGAAACCTTCGGCCAGCATCAGGAATCCGGGTGTGCAGAAGCCGCACTGAAGACCGTGGTGCGCGCTGAAAGCCTGCTGCAGATCGGAAAGCTCGCCGTCACGGCTCAGTGATTCGACCGTGCGGATGTCGGCGGTCTCCGCCTGGACGGCGAACATCAGGCACGCTCGCACCGGTTCGCCGTCGACGAGGACCGTGCAGGCGCCGCACACCCCGTGTTCGCAGCCGACGTGGGTGCCGGTGAGGCCGAGGTCGTGCCGCAGGACGTCGAGCAGGGTCTTGCGCGGCTCGACGAGGGCTTCGTATTCGGTGTCGTTGACGTTCAGGACGATCAGCTGCCGATCGCTCATACGGGAGTGCTCGCTTTCCGGCGGATGCTCACCGCGTCGAGCGCGGCGAGCACGGTCTGCGGGTGGATCGGTGTCGCGTCGAGTTCGACACCCGTGTGGCGCAGGGCGTCGTTGACCGCGTTCAGCACGGCGGCAGGCGCGCCGATGGTGCCGCCCTCCCCCGCGCCCTTCGCGCCGTTTTCGGTGAAGGCGCAAGGCGTTTCGAGGTGGGTGACGGTGATGTCGGGGATCTCGGTCGCGGTCGGGACGAGGTAGTCGATGAAGCTGGCGGCCGACGGTTCCCCGTTGGCCGCGTAGGTGACTTCCTCGAACAGCGCGCCCGCGATGCCCTGCGCGATCCCGCCGCGGCACTGTCCGTCGACGACCTGCGGATGGATCACCACGCCGCAGTCCTCCACGCACGCGTAGCGCAGGATCTTGAGCTGACCGGTGCCGGGATCGGCCTCGACGACCACGGCGTGTGTCGCGTTGGAGAAGGTGCCGTCACCAGGCACGTCGAAGCTCGCCGTGGCCGTCAGCGTCGGTTCGACGTCCTTGGGCAGCAGGTGACTGCGCAGGTAGGCCACGTCGGCGATCTCCTCGAACGACGCGCGCCGCTGCGGCTCGTCGATCTGGACGACGCCTCCGTCACCGTCGAGACGGACGTTGTCGGGGCTTGTTTCGAGCAGGTGCGCGGCGATCGTGCACAGGAGTTCGCCGAGCTTCCCGGCCGCGAGGGACACCGCCGAACCGCCGATCGTCACCGAGCGGGAGGCGAAGGTCCCCCATCCGTAGGCGATGCGTTCGGTGTCGCCCTGGCGGAGCTTCACTTTGTCGATATGCAGTCCCAGCCGGTCGGCCACGATCTGCGCCAGCGTCGTCTCGTGGGACTGGCCGTGGTTCATGGTGCCGCTGGTGACCACGACGGAGCCGGTGGTGTCCATCCGGATCTCGGAGATGTCGAAACCGGGGACCACGGCCATCTTCCGCTTGGCGAAGGCGCCCGAGCCGTATCCGGTCCGCTCCGAGAAGCAGCAGTAGCCGATCCCGACGTGCCTGCCCTCGGCGGCGGCGCGGTCCCGGATCCCGTACCACCCCTCGTCGCGGATCGCGGCTTCGGCCAGCTCCAGCGATTCGAGGTAGGTGCCGGGATCGTAGGTGATGGCGTTGACGCCGGTGTACGGGAACTGGGTGATCACGTTGCGCCGCCGGATCTCGACCGGATCCAGGCCGAGTTCGCGGGCGGCGCGTTCCATGACCCGCTCCATCGCCATCACGTACTGGGGACGGCTGACCCCGCGATACGGCGCCGTCGGCGCCTTGTTGCTGGCGATGGCGCGGGCACGGACCCGGTACTCGGGCACCTGGTACACGCTCGGCATCTCGGCCGACGCCATCAGCGGCTCGATCCCCGCCGTGAACGGGTAGCAGGAGTAGGCACCCATGTCGCAGACGACGTCGACGTCCAGCGCGGTGATCCGCCCGTCCTCGTCGAACGCCGCCCGCGTGCGGTAACGCTGTTCCCTGGCAAGGAATCCGGCCGTGAGCGCCTCGCGGCGGTCTTCGATCCATTTCACCGGCCGGTCCAGCCGCCTGGCCGCCGCCGCGACCGCGATCTCCTCGCGGCCGACGACGCATTTCTGGCCGAACCCGCCGCCCATGTCCGGGACGGTGACCCGCACGGTGCGTTCGGGGACCCGCAGCGAACGGGCCATCGCCGTGCGCACCTGATGCGGGACCTGGGTGCACATCTGCACCAGCAATTGGTCGTCGCGATCGTCCCAGGACGCGACTACGCCCCGCGTTTCGAGCGGGAGCGCGTTCTGCCGTCCGCTGTTCGTGACGACCTCGACCACGGTGCGGGCGGCTTCGAACGCCGCGTCGACACCGGGTGTGTCGAACATCGAAACATCGACCAGCACGTTGCCCGGCGCTTCCTCGTGCACGAGCGGCGCGCCCTCGGCGAACGCCGTCTCCTCCGACACGATCGCCCCGAGCGGCTCGTAGCCCACCATCGCGGCCTCGACGCCGTCCTCGGCGCTGTACGGATCGCGCGCGACGACCAGCGCCACCGGTTCCCCGGTGAACCGCACCTTCTCCTTGGCGAGGATCGGCATCGCGGTCGGCGAGAACTCCTCGGGCGGCCGGTCGAGCAGGGCGACGATGTCACCGAGCTCCAGGTCGGCCGCCGTGTAGGCGGCGGCGACCCCTTCGACCGCCAAAGTGGCCGACAGGTCGATCCCGGCGATCGTGCCGTGCGCGACCGTCGAGCGGACGAACGCCGCGTGCAGCATGCCGGGCAGCTGGATGTCGTCGACGAACCGGCCCCGGCCGGTGAGGAAGCGGGGGTCTTCGCGCCGGGGCACCGACGCCCCGACCCAGCGGCCGTTCCGCCCGTCGAACCGCGCGGTCATCGCGTTTCTCCTTTCTCCCAGGCTTCGTGCAGTGCCCTGGTGACGAGGGTTCGCGCCAGCCGACGGCGGTACGCGGCGCTGCCCGCGGCGTCGTCGGGTGGCTCGATGGCCGCCGCCGCGGCCTCCCCGCATTCGGCGAACAGCCCCGGTCCGGGGTCACCGACGGCGAGCAGCGCCTCGGCCTCGGGTACGCGGACGGGCGCGGGTGCCACGCCGCCGAGCACGATCCGTCCCCCGCCCTCGGCGTCGAGGCTGACCGCGGCGTCGACGATCGCGAAGTCGCCGTGGCGGCGGGCGAATTCGGTCAGCGCGGCCCGTGGAGCCGGGCGGGTGAAGCGCACCGCCGTCACGACCTCGTCCGGTTCGACGGCCGTGGTGTAGAAGCCGCGGAACATCTCCTCGGCCGGGATCTCCCGTGGTCCGCCAGGGCCTTCCGCGACGATCACCGCGTCGAGCAGCAACGCGAGCAGGCACCATTCCGCGGTCGCGTCGCCGTGCACGATGCTGCCCGCCACCGTGCCGCGCGAC
Organism: Amycolatopsis alba DSM 44262; assembly: GCF_000384215.1. Classification (NCBI taxonomy): domain Bacteria; kingdom Bacillati; phylum Actinomycetota; class Actinomycetes; order Pseudonocardiales; family Pseudonocardiaceae; genus Amycolatopsis; species Amycolatopsis alba. The sequence goes on from NZ_KB913032.1 coordinate 8,573,837, forward strand.
CGGATCGGCAGATGCCCCACCCAGCGCATCGCGCGGGAGAGCACGGAGAAATCCGGTCCCAGCTCGGCGAGCTCCACGCTCCGGTGGGTGACCATCGCGCCGATCGTGAGACCGGAACCGTTGCGCCGCAAGGAGTTCAGCGCCGGTTCCCGGCGCAGCGGTCCCAGATCGACCAGCGCCGTCGGCCTGGCGAGCCGGAAGTTCATCATCGGCATCAGGCTCTGGCCGCCGGCGATGAGTTTCGGCTCCTCGCCCGCCGCGGCGAGCTCGCCGAGCAGGCCGACGGCGTCGGTGACGTCGTGGGCCCGGTGGTAACGGAACGCGGCGGGCTTCACAGGGCGGACCTCGTGGCAGGGGACGCTTCGGTGACCGGTTCGGCGTCGACGATCCGGTCGAGCTCGCGGCCGCGGGTCTCTGGCGCGCCCAGCATCATGAACACGACCGCGGCCACCACGAGGACACCCAGCACGGTGAAGGTCAGCGGCAGCCCGAGCACCGGCCACAGGACGCTGCCGAACAGCAGCGGCGCGAAACCGGTGATCGCCCGGCTCGACGACGACGCCCAGCCGAAGCCCGAGGCGCGGAGTTCGGTCGGGTAGAGCTCGGAGACGTAGGCGTACATCACCGGGATGACGCACAGCGCGAACAGGCCGAACGCGCCGATCGCCACGACCGCCGCCGTGGGCGAGTCCAGAAGCAACGAGAACACGACCAGCGACAGCGCGGTGAGCGGCCCGGCGACGGCGATGATCCGCTTGCGGCCGACCTTGTCGACCAGCAGCACGGCCACCGCGACCCCGACGATGCCGAGCGCGTTCATCAACGCTGTCGAGGCGAAGGCGGCGATCTCGCTCAGCCCCTGCGCCTTCAGGATGGACGGCATCCAGCTGAGCGCGGCGTAGTAGACCAGCATGACGCTGATGAACAGCGACCACGCGACCGCCGTGATCCGCGGGTTGTACGCCCACACCCGGCGCAGCTGGTCGAACGCGGCCGCGATCGCGCCGCCGCGGGTGTCCTCGACCACCGCGGGCGGGATCGAATAAGGCTCCGGCGTCGTCCCCGTACGGCGGACGAGATCGTCGATGACCTCGCGGGCCTCGGCCTCGCGGCCCTTGCGCACCAGGTACAGCGGTGACTCCGGCACACCGCGCCGCACCCAGAACAGCAGCAGCGCGGGCAGGATCATCAGCACCAGCATCCAGCGCCAGTTCCCTTGGACCGGGAGCAGCAGGGTCGCGGTGACCGCGGCCAGCGTCGTCCCGACGGGCCACCAGCCGTCCATCGCCGACAGGACCCGGCCGCGATGGCGGCGCGGGGAGAACTCGCTGACGATCGCGTAGTCGACCGGGATGCAGCCGCCGAGCCCGATACCGGCCAGGAACCGCAGGGCCAGGAAGGTCTCCACGTTCGGCGCGAGCGCCCCGAGCACGGAGAACAACGCGAACAGCAGGAGCGTGACACTGAACGCCCGCTTCCGGCCGATCCGGTCCGCGACCGTGCCCCAGACGACCGCGCCCACGGCCATGCCGATCAGGTTCGCGGTCGCCACCAGTCCCTTGGTCCCTGCTGACAACCCGAATTCCGTCCCGACCAGCGGGGTGAGGAACCCGTTCAGCGCGACGTCCCAGGCGTCGAACATGTAGCCGAGCCCGCCGATGAGGAAGATCTTTCCCTGCACGCTCCAACGCCAGGGCAGGTCCTGGACGATCTGATCACCAGTACGCATGAACCGCTCCGTTGCGATTTGCCGACCAGCGCGCCTCAGCGGGCGAACTGGTAGTGGATGGACTCGGTGTCGGGGTCGGTGAGCGGGCTGCCGTTCCACAGCCAGTCGTAGGACACGTCGGATTCGCCGTCGAAGCGCCGTAGCTTCTCGTCCCGCTCGCGCTGGCCGGGACCGTCGGGCAGGTGGTAGAAGTCCATGTTCTGCAACGAAGCGTCCTGGACCATGCCCGCGTGCTTGGCACGCCGGTCCACGTAGCGGACCAGGGCCCCGTCGATCCCGTCGCGGGGGACGCGGCCCAGCTCCTCGGCCAGCACAGCGGCGTCTTCCATCGCCTGGGACGCGCCTTGGGCCTGGTAGGGCAGCATCGCGTGACACGCGTCGCCGAGCAGGGCGACCCTGCCGTCGACCCAGACCGGATCACGCCGCCGACGGTACATCGCCCACACCGAGACGTCCTCGTCCTTCGCCTTGGCCAGCATGGTCGGGACCCGATCGTCCCAGTCGTGGTACTCCGCGGCGAGTTCGGCGGCGGTGGCGGGCCCGCTCCAGTCCCTGGCGACCGCTTCGGTGCACGGCACGATCGCGACCACGTTGAGGTACTCCCCGCCGCGGATCATGTAGTGCACCAGGTGTTTGTTGGGGCCGTACCAGATCGTGGAGTGGTACCGGTCGGCCAGGAAACGGGTGGCGGGGTCCTGCGCGATCAGGTCGCCGGAGATCAGGGCCCGGTACGCCATCTCACCGGAGAACGCGAGCGTGTCGTCGAATCCGGCGAGGTCACGCACCGCCGACCGGATGCCGTCCGCGCCGACCACGACGTCGCCGGTGAACCGGCGCCCGTCGGCGGTGACCACGGCCGGCCGGTCCGGCACCGTCCGGTCGAGTTCGGCCACCCGCGCGCCGGTGGCCACCCGCACCACGGGACCGGCGCCGTCCGGGTCGACGCAGGCGTCGAGCAGGACCCGGTGCAGGTCGGCGCGGTGGTAATGCCAGTAGGGCGCGCCGTACTGGTCGGTCACCCGCCCGCCCAGCCCCAGCTGGGCGATGATGCTCCCGTCGGCCCAGCGGCGGCGGACCTGGTCCTGCGGCTCCGTCCGCACCCGCTCCAGCTCGGCGCGCAGGCCGAGTCCGATGAGGATCCGGCTGGCGTTCGGCGCGGTCTGGATCCCCGCGCCGATCTCGCCCAGTTCCGGGGCGGCCTCGACCACGGTGACCCGCAGGCCACGCTGCCGCAGCGACAACGCCGCGCAGAGCCCACCGAGCCCGCCACCGACGACAACGACCTCAAACGACTGACTCGCGGCCATGCCCGCCTCCCGTCTTCGTCACAGCTTTCGCGCCACCGAGCAGGCTCCCTGCGCCGGGCACCGTCGGCTCGACACCGAGTTCCGACAGGATCCGGAACGTCGTGGCGGTCGCCGCCGACAGAACCGGGATCCCGACCTCGTCCTCCACCGCCTGGATCGCGGGCAGCGACGGCATCTGGACGCAGGCGGAGAGCACCAGAACGTCCACATCGGACAGATTCAGCTTTCGGTGATGCTCCCGCAACCCGGCGGGATCCAGCCGGGCGACGGCCAGATTGTCCGGCACCTCAAGGGAAAGCGCGTCCGCGACCTCGAATCCGGCGTCTTCGATGTAGTCCGCCACCGCTTTGGTCAGCGGCTTCAGGTACGGCGTGATGATCGCGACCTTGCGGGCTTTCAGCGCCTCCAGCCCGGACAGCAGCGCACCGGCACTGGAGACGACCGGCGACTCGCAGCCCTCGTCGCGCAGCACGCGGGTGATGTCGTCCTCGGCGGTGCAGTGGTAGCCCGGCCCCTGGGCCATGATCGCCACCAGGCACGCGGTGGCGACCACGTCCGGCCGCGCGTCGGCGAGTTCGGCCGCCGCCCGGCCCGCCTGGGCGTTCATCGCCCGCAGCTGTTCGGGTTCGACGTGCCGCATCCGGGCCCGCGCGGAATGGAAGACGAACCGGTCCCCCGGCTCGATCTCCTCCCTGGCCCGCAGCATCCGCGGCAGCTCGGTCTCCATCGTGAGATTGGAGCTGGGGACGATCATCCCGATGTGGTGGTCGCTCATCGACGACCCGCCGGGCGCATCTCGGCCACGGTCAGCTCACCGTTGTCGACGATCAGTTCGTCGTCCAGGTACAGGGAATTGCCGCGCATCGGGATGTCGAAGTGGCAGGGCGTGTCGTTCGGGCCGCCCAGTTCGTTGTTGGGACCGATGGAGAACATGACGTTGCCGTAGAAACTCCGCAGTTCCATGCCCATCCCGCCGGGGAACTGGGTCAGGCCGTGCCAGTGCGCGCGCTCGTCGAGTCCCCAGCCCACGTGGCTCATGCCGTAACCGCGGGGGTCCTCGAAGCTTTCGATGTAGGAGCGCAGCAGGTCGGCGTCCAAACCGGACGATCCGGCGCCGCCGCGGATATCGCGGATGAAGCCCTGCTCGATGGTGATCTCCACCGGGGTCTGGACGTAGGTGTTGAACGGCAGCAGCACATCCCCCGGCGAAAGCACGATCTTCCCGTCGACACCGTCGTCGGCGCCGCCGGTGAACACGAACGCGGCAGGCCAGTGGTCCCAGCGGCCGGGGGTGTCGGTGTAGCCGTATTCGGACAGCGTCGGATACACGCCCAGCTGATAGGTGACGTCGGTGCCCGCCGGACTGGTGATCCGCATCGTGCCCGCCTTGGCCAGGAGCTCGGCGCCGATCTCCACCCGCTCGCGCAGTTCTTTCGTCGGCATGAGCCGGGCCAGCAGCTCGGGCGGCTCGACGGCGGTGAGGATCCGCGTGCCGGCGTCCTGGATGGCGAACTGTTCCTTGCTGAACAACAGGAACGTGCAGTCGACCACCATGTCCACGCTCTTGAGCGCCTCGACCGCCAAGGGGATGTTCCCGAGCCCCGAGTCGCCCACCGCCCACGCACCCGCCGCGCTGGACGGCGAAGGCAGCCGCATGTGGTAGGCCGAAGCGCCCAGCTGCTGGGCGGCCCACAGGAAGGCGTCGGCGTACTCCGCCCGCTCGCCGCCGCGGGTCAGCACCACCACGGTCTCGCCCTCGTGCACCCCCGAAAACGTCAGCTGGCGCAAGCAGATGTCGTTGAACAGGTTCTGGTCCATCGTCGAACACCTCCACACTAATCCGAGCACGTACTATCTGAGCATTCATCCGAACACGTACTATCCGGATACGCAAGAGGTCGCGGAAGACAGATCCGGCGGCCTGCCCGTGAGCGACCGTCCGGACACGTAGGATCACTCCCGCGGGCCCGGACAGCGGGTGGAGCCGACAAGGAGAAGGCGATGGGTGAACCGGCGCGCACGGGCCGGCGCAGGGAGGACGCGGCGGTCACCCCCGCGACGCCCTCGGATCTGCTCGCTGCCCCCGGCTACGGAGCCCGGCGGCTGTACCAGGCGTACCTCGCCGCCTGGAACCGTCACGTGGACCCGGTCCTGACCGGTCCGCAGTTCGCGGTCCTGTCCGCGGTCCGCGCCTACCCCGGCAGCGACCAGAGTTCGCTGGCGGGCGCCGTCGCGCTCGACACCTCGACGATGGCGGACCTGTGCCGCCGTCTCGAACGGCGAGGACTCATCCAGCGCGTCGAGTCCCCTCACGACGCCCGGCGCAAACTCCTGTCGCTCACCGACGAAGGCAAGACGGTGCTGAGCCAGGTGAACCGCCGCGCCCGCAGGCTGGACAAGGCGCTCCTGGGCGGGGAAAGCGATGTCGACACGGCGGCGCTGCTCAACGCGCTCGGCGCCCACTGGGAACGGATCGCGTCGGTCGACAAGCTGCGCTGACGCCGGGCGGCGAGGTCAGGCCGCAGGAGCATGGCAGGCGGGCCTCACTGGGTACGCTGGGATCGGGACCGGCGGGTACCTTCGATCTCGAGAACGCGGAGCGCGTGCGCGCTCGTGGTGATCCTGCGGCTCGCGCGGAGACGGATGATCTGAGTGACGACGACTTTCATCGAGACGAGGAGCAGCCCGGTGATCACGATCGTGATCGCGCACCAGGGCGGCAGCACGCCGGACAGGCCCGCGTTTTCAGCGGCGGAGGCGAGTGGTGCGAGGCCCATGACCACCACCTTTCGGTTCGTTCACCGCCGGGCCGTCCGGCATGAACTCCACGATCCCCGCCTGCCCTGCTCCGGTCAGCGCATCCATCGCCTACGACCACGGCCTGCACGATGGATGGATGAGGCAAGCTGAGCCGATGGTGGATCCGGTCGCGGACGAACAGCTGCGAGCCCTGCTGGGCGCGCTGAAGACCCGCAGCGGCCTCAGCTACGAGAAACTGGCCGAGCGGGCGTCCTGCAGTCGCGGAGCCGCACTGAACTACGTGACCAAACCAGGTCATGGGCGGGGCGAGAGCGGACTCAAGGCACTGCTCGCCGCGATGGGGGCCGACGCCGTCGAAAGTGCCGAGGCACTCCGCCTGCTGAAGCTCACGCGTCCTGGCGACGTCGCGCCGGACGAGGTCGGTTTCGCCGCGGCCGCGGCGATGGCCGACTGCACGGTATGGGAAATGGAGCGGTTCACGCCCGCCGAAGCGTCCGTGCACGCCGCGATCGACCGCGGCGCTCAGGCTCCTGGCGAGCACCGTCTCATGGCGCCGCCGCCCTACGTGCCGCGAGTACACGACGCGGCTTTGCGCTCGGACATCACCGCTGCCGCGGGCGGCGATCTCTCGGCGTTGATCATGCTGCGAGGCGACTCCTCGACCGGGAAGACCCGATCGCTGCACGAGGCCCTGCGGGCCCTGTGCCCCGGCTGGGCGGTCGTGCGGCCTCGCTCGGCGGCGGCGCTGCGCGGCCTCGCGGCCTCCGACGTGCTGAGCCGCCGGCCCTGTGTGCTGTGGCTCAACGATCTCCACAAGTTCCTCGGCGCCGACGGGACCGGGCTTTCCCTCGACGTACTGCGGGACCTGCTCGCCGTCCAGCGGAAGCATCCGGTGGTGGCCGTCGGTTCCCTGTGGGCGGAGGCACTGAGCGACGCCACCACGGAGGAAGACCGGCACAGCGACACCATCGACCTTCTCGTCACCGACAACGAATGGGTGCGCTGGCACGACGTCAAGCCCGATCTGGTCGCCTCCGAACGCGTCAGTGCACGGGAACTGGCACTCAGGAGCGGAGATGCCCGGCTCGACGAAGCGCTCATCGACCGCGACCGTGTGGGATTCGCGCAGACGCTCGCCGGCGCCTTCGAACTGCTGCAGCGCTACACGAACGCACCCCACCGGCTGAACCGGCTATTGCTCGACGCCGCGGCCGACTCGCGACGCCTCGGGCACACTCACGCGCTGCCCCCTGCCTTGCTGCGTGACATCACCCTCGGGTTGTGGCGGGAAGAACGCGGCCGGACCAGCCCGCCCGAGGGCTGGTTCGACGGCGCCTTGGCCTACACCACGAAACCGCTCCGCTCCGCCCAGGGCGTCCGGGCCCTCATTCCCCTCGACGATTCCGCCGCCGAGCACGGCACCGCGGGCTACGACCTGGCCGACTATCTCGATCAGCATCTGCAACGCGTCCGGCGCAAGATCCCGCCCCCTGCCTCGTTCTGGGACGCCTGCCTCGCTCACGCGCCGCAGTCGCAGGTCCACCATCTCGGCCAGCGGGCCTGCCAGCGTCTTCTCTACGATCACGCGATCGGCCTCCATCGCCGAGCGGCGGAGGCCGGTGACCTGCGTGCCTTGGCGGAATGGGCGGCGATCCTGCGCCTGCGAGACGATCTCGACGGACTCACCGCGCTGTCGACGGACCGTCCGGAAAGCTGTGTGTTCCTGGAACTCGCGCGCCTGCGGGCGCGCCAAGGCATGCTCGCGCCCGCGAAACAAGCGTGGCACCAGGCAGAAGCGGCCGATCGCCTCGACCAAGCCGACCGGGTGCTCGCGGACATCGGGGCACGAGATCCACTGTGGGCAGCCCGGCAGTGGCGCGAGCTGGCGGCAGCCGGTTCGATTCGCCCATACCGGTTGATCACGAAACTCTACGAACTCGGGCTCCTGCCCGAAGCGATCGCCGAGTGCCGGTCACTTCTCCGCCGGGACGCCGACATGCCTCTTCTTCTCCTCACCCTCCAGGACAAGGCCGGTGACGACGAGGCCAATCTTCGCCTGCTCGAAGGATTCCACGAGCTGAAAGAGAAGAAGTACAACCCGATCGTCCGGCGGCTGACCGGAACGCCTGCCGCACCACGGGGCAACGACATCAGATCGGTCGCCGCCCGCCTGCACGAGGACGGCGACCTGCCGAAGTTGCGCGAGCACAGCGAGAAGTACCCGGACAAGATCGTGCGACGGCACCTGACCGAGCTGCTCCTGGCAGCCGACCTGGAGGACGAAGCGCGGGACCTGGCCGAAAGGTCCGGCGGCGCCAGTCGTGCCTACGTCGCGTTTCTCATCCGCCTGGCCCGATGGCGGGACCTGGGCAGACTGATCGCCGAAGGCGACAACGCGGCCAGCACAAGCCTGCGCCTTCATCTCGACGGTGCTCAAGATCTGGACGACACCGCACTGCGGATCAAGCAGCATGGTCTCGACACCGACGGGACGATCGCCGGCTGAGACGACAGACCTGTCTCAGGTCGAGGAACCGGCCTGGGCGACCACGTCACGCACCGTCGCCAGGGTCTCCTCGGGATGGTCCAGGTGCACGCTGTGCGTCGCCCCCGGCCAGCACTCGACCCGCCCGCCGAACGCGGCGGCGAAACGCTCGTGAGACCGCCGCATCGCGCTGTCCGGCTTGCGATCGGCGGTCACCACCACGGCGGGCAGCCGGGGCAAAACGGCGCCCTGCACCTCTTTCGCCAACGCCGTGATGCCGCGGACCGCGCGCGCCAGCATCGGGGCGTCGAGGTTCGCCGTCCGCACGAACGCGGCCTCGCAGTCCGGCCGGAGTTTCTGGCGTCGCGCTGCCCGGACGACGGCGGCGTGGGCGACGCGCGGAAAGACCTGGCGCAGCACGGGAACGGTCGAGAGCTTGCCGAGCGCACCCACCGTGCGCTCCAGAGCGGCGCACGTCCGGGGGTCGTCGATGGGCGTCGGATCGAGCAGGACCAGGCCGGCGACCTTTTCCGGGTACGCGCGGGCGAACAGCACCGCCACGGCACCGCCGAGACTCTGCCCGACGACCACGACCGGGCCGCGGTCCAGGCTGTCGACGAGCGCGCTCAGATGGGCCGCGGCGTCCGCCAGCGCACCGTCGTCCGTCGAGGTGCCGGTCCCCGGCCGGTCGTGCACGATCACCCGGCAGCCCGGATCGGCGACGAGACCTTCGACCAGACCGGGAAAGAAGCCGTCGCAGGACTCGGCACCGCCGGGCAACAGCAGTACCGGCTGCCCGGAATCGCCGTGGACCCGGACTCCGCCGTTTTCCATCCGCTCTCCTCGCCCTGTCGATCATTCAGCCTAGCGCGGATTTGCCATCCGGCCCGTAAGACCAGGTCGGCGCGGTGCCGCCCCGTGCGAACCGGCTCGCACAGTTCGCTCGAACCGGCGATCCATGGATGAACCGAAGATGAACAGAATTGACCCCTGCCGTCACGACCGGCCGCCGGACCTGGTTCTTCCGGCGGTCGGCGCAACCCCCGCGTGCCGCCGGTGGTACCACCGTGCACAGGTGATCACTTACGGTTGCGAGGCGAGGGGCGCGACCACCGGGAATCCTCATGCCGACACTCACCACCGTGGCCGACTGGACGATCACCGCGTCCGAGGACTTCGCCCGATTCACCTATCACCTCGGCGATGGCTACTGGGCGCCTCGCGTCTGGAACGGACGTGGCCTCGGGATCGCCGCCGCCGACCTCGCCACCTTCGACAGGGCGCTCGGCGAGACCTTGAGGCTCCCCCTCTACTGGCGGGCCCGCGCCGGCCGTGGCGACAGCAGCGCCGGAGATCGCGAGGTCTGGTCGGAGCCCTGGTACGAGCCGGACGACGACTTCGTCTACATCAGCGGCCCTTGCCGGTCCGCCGGGCACGCTCTGGGCTACCGGCCGGTCCCCGCCTTCGACATCGATCTGGTCCACCTGCGCGGGCTGCGGATCAGGGTCGCCGCGTACCGGGCGGGCGGCGATCGGCTACGCGCAGGGGCGCAGCGCCGTCCCGTCGGGTAAGTATCGCTTCCGCTCGTCCTCGGTCAGGGAACGCCCGGCCAGCCGGCAGGCGCGGTCCAGCCACGCGCCCTTGACGAACGGCCATTCGACGACCACCGAACCGTTGGCGGCGACGAGATTCGCGCCGTCCGGCGAGGGCGCGAGCGACCAGACGTAGCCGATGCCGGACTCCAGCTGGCGCCCGATCTGAAGGCCGCCGGCGACGTCCCACAGCCGGAGGGTCCCGTCCTGGCTCCCGGAGGCCAAAGTCGCGCCGTCGGGCGAGTACGCCAGGGCCAGCACCATGTCGGTGTGCCCTTGAAGGGTGCTTTTCGTCGTGCCGTCGGCCAGTGTCCAGATGCGGATGCTCCGGTCGTCGCTGCCGCTGGCGAGGAATCGCCCATCGGGGCTGAACGCGAGGCTCGTGACCGGCAGGGCATGCCCGGTGACGGTCACGACGTCCCGGAACCGTTCACTCTTGCCTGCGAAGGAGATCTGCGGCGGGGCGGAGGCACCGTCGCCGGACGCGACGGCGACCCTGTCGCCGTCCGCGCTCAGGGCGATCGCCGTCACGGCGCCTTTGACCGCGGTGAAGGACGTGCCGGGCAGGTCGGTGAACAGCACTTGACCGTCGCTGAAGCCGGCGGCCAGATTCCCCCGGCCGTCGGCGACGAGAGCGGTGACCGCGGTACCCGGCCGGTCGGCCAGCGTCCGGGTCACCCCGGTGACCGGGTCGAGTTCGTGGAGGGTTCCGCGGTCGGTGCCGACGGCGATCGCCCCTGACGGCCGCCAGGCGAGCCCGGCAACGGAGCCCTCGAAGTTACGAGTGTCCCTTGTGGACCCGTCGCGGGTCAGCCGGACGACGCCGTCCGCGCCTCCCGACACGATGGCGCCGTCGGAATTCCTGGCGACGGCCTGGATCGGCCCGGCCGCCTCGGCGAGCGGGGTACCGGCCGGGGATCGCCTGCCGCTGAGGTCCCACGAGATCACCCGGCCGTCCTGATCCGCTCCCACCAGGAAATCGCCTCCGCTGCCGAGCGCGACGACAGGCTTGACGAGGCCGGGACGGGTGGGCTCGACGGCCAGCGGTCCCGGAGCGAGGCGCCATGACGTGATCGTGCCGGTATCCGATCCGACGAACACCGTGCCGCCGTCACCGGACGACACGACCGCGGTCCCGCCCGGTGCGTCCGTCCACAAGGGAGGTTGCCCGGTGCGGAGATCCCATACGCCGATGCGGTTCTCGTCCGCCGTCACCACGCGTGCACCGCCGACGACGTCGAGCCGCATCGTCGTGCCGGTCGCCACGCTCCCCGGCTCGGCGAGGGCGGGCAGTTCGGCCCCGTCGCCGAGCCGCCAGCGTTTGAGCTCCCCCGCCGTCGTGAGGGCGACGACCTGGTCGATCTCGTCGGCGACGGCGAGTGCCACGACATCGCCGCTCCGGGCCAGAGACGGCAAAGGTGCCGCATCGCCGGTCAGCCGCCAGCGTTCGATCTCGCCGAACCGGGTCGCGGCGAACACCTGGTCGTGTGCCGGGTCGAGGGCGACGCCGACCACGGCGGAGGCCGCCCGGACCGGGTCGCGGACCGGGGCCGCGGCTCCCGCCCGGTGCAGTGTCGTCAGCCCGGTGGCGTCCGCGGCCGCGATGAGATCACCGGCGGTCGTGACCGCGCTGATGTTCGCGTGATGACCGGTGAAGCAGAGACCGGTCCGGTGACCGTCCGCCGGGGACAGCGCGCAGACCTCACCGTCGGCGGTGCCGACGATCGCGGACCCGTCGCGGGTGAACCTGGAGGCGACGGCCGTCGCGTGCCGCCCTGCCGGGAGGAGATACGCGAGGGGACCACTGCGCGCGGAGACCACGTCCATGACGGCCGCACGGGTGACGGCGTTGTCGTCGGTCTCCGCCCCCGCGACGGCCAGCAGCGCGCCGAGGTCCCGCTCCTGGCCACTCACCGAACGCGACCGGGCCGCGAGCGAAACGGCGTCCGCGACGGTCTTTTCCCGGCTGATGCGCCGTTGCTGACTCACGACGACGAACGTGATCGCCACCGCGGCGGCCAGTGCCGCCGCCAGGAGGCCGAGCAGCCGCGACCGCCACCGTTGCCGATGCTCGAGGCGGCTGCTCAGCGAGAGGAACCGCAGTTCGACGTCGTTCACCGTCAGCCCGCCCGCCCGGCGCGCGACCTCGATGGCGGTGAGCCGCGCGCCCCGCAGCAGATAGCTCGGGTCGCCGCTGTGCCGGTCCCACGCCGCCGCGCCGCCGCTGAGGTCGTCCTGCGCGCGCTTCGCTTCCCGGTCTTCGGTCAGCCAGGTCCGCAGCCGGGTCCAGGCGCGCAGCACCGTCTCGTGGGTGATGTCGACGATCGGGGCCTCGGTCGTGGTGTCCAGATCGGTCGTGAGGATCCGGGCGGCGGCGAGCCGATCGGCGACCTCGCGAACGGCGGTTTCGTCGTCGGCGTCGGTCACCAGATCCTCGAGGCGGGCCCGGCGGCGCACCGCGACGGCGTTCTCGCCGAGATGCGACAGCCGCAGCATCATCCGGCGCGCCGTCGCCCGCTGCCGGTCGCTCAAGGATTCCCAGACGAGTTCGGCGGCGTGGTCGATCGCGCCGTCGAGCGCGCCTGCCTTCGCGTACTCGGCGAGGGTCAGCCAGCCGTTGCGCCGCCGTCGCCACGTTTGCGCCAACGCGAACGACAGCAGCGGCAGCGCGTTCTCGGCGGCGCTGGTGTCGGCCAGCATCCGGTCGATCAGTTCCGGCTCCACGCGCAAGCCGACCTGGTCCGCCGGTTTCTCGATCACCTCGCGGACGGCCCGCGGCCCCAGCGGCAGCACCCGATGCTGGGCTTCCGAGACCGCCCGCGCCAGCGCGGGTTCTTGATCGAGATGCGGGTAGAAGTCCGACCGCAACGCGACGAGCACCCTGGTCTCGGCGGACGGATCCGGACCGGCGATCGCGGCGAGGAACGCGGCACGTGAGCCGGGATCCACCGCCGGGTCGAACACCTCCTCCAGCTGGTCGATCACCCAGATCGTCGGCCCGCCGACGACGCTCCGGACCGCCGCGTCGAATTCGCCGAACCCGGCCGGATTCTCCTTGAGCGCCATCGCGATCTCGTCCGCGTGAGTTCCGGTGAGCTTCGCCAGAACGGCCGCCAGCTGCTCGACCGGCTGACCACCGGGCCGGATCGGCACCACGGTCCACCCGGCCGAACCGGCGACCGCGCCGTCGGCGAGGGCGGGAAGCACCCCGGCCGACAGCAGCGACGACTTGCCGCTGCCGGACGACCCGACCACGGTCACCAGCCGCGCCCGGCGGAGCAGGGCGAGTACGGCCTCGACATCTCTTTCCCTGCCGTGGAAATACGCCGCCAGCCGTTCACCGAACGCGTCCAGACCGGGATACGGGCAGAGATCCGAGGCCCGGCCCGGCCGCGTGACGTGGTCACCGAACGGGGCACCGTCGTCGGCGAGGACGTTGACGGGGCCGTGAACGGTGAGATCCCGGCCCGCGACGAGCCCGCCGCGCAGCTCCAGATCGCCGTGCTGGACGACCGGCCCGGCGTTCTCGACCGACAGCGTCCCCGCCGCCTCGGCCTCGTCGTCTTTCCGGTTCATCTCCTGACGACGTAGTGACGGTTGTCGTAGCTGCCGTTGGCGATCTGGTTCGAATCCACGGATACGCGGAGGTCACAGGAACCGGGCTGCGCGCCTGGGTCCGTGAGAGGGACCCGCACGGTGAAGGTGATGGCCGCGCTGTTGGTTCCGCCGACGCTTCTCGGGGCCTCCGGCTCGCCACAGGCCCCGTTCGCCTGCGTATAGATCATCAACGGCGGTATCGCGTGCATGGCCGTCACTCGCACCTGAAGCGTCGCGACGTGGCCCGGCGCCGAGTAGAACAGTGTGTCCGCCGAACCCAGCCAGCCGATCTTGACCGCCAGCTTGTTCACCATCCAGGTCAAAACGACGGGCTGAGCAGGCGCGAAGGCGGCGTTCCCGGCTTGCGTCGCGGTGACCTCGCAGCTCAACGGCACCGACTGGGCACGGGTGGTGGTGCCTGCGAAGTCGGCCGCCCAGCAGCTGCCACCGCGGCCACCGTTCTGGAGCTGGTAGGTGACGGGAAGGCCCGAGGTGGCGCAGGCGCGCAGGGTCACTTCGACGTCCGGCCACTGGTGTGTGCCGGGCGGGGTGAAGTAGATCCGCTGCTGGGCTCTCCCGTCCCCCGCCGGTCCGGGAGGTGGCTTCCCGCACGGGTTGCCAGGGGCTCCGGGCGCCGGCTGGGGCTTCCCCGCGGGGCCAGGGGCCTGCCCAGGACCTGTTCCGGGCCGGGGCGGCTGGTTCGACGGTGGTGCCCCCGTCCCGCCGGGCTTGCCAGGGCCTGCCGAGGCCGACGCGCCGGGCACCGGGTCCGTTCCCGACGACGGCGGGATCGACGTGGAGTCGGCGGAGGTTTCCGGCCCCTGCGGCAAATCGGGGTTCTTGGCCGCCGGTTCGCGGCCGCAGGACGTCAGCGCGATGACCAGGAGGAGCCCGGCCGCGAGACTCCCGGCTCTGCTCGTGTTCGCCATGTCATTCCCCTGGAGCGGAGATGGTGATGTCCCGTCCGGCGACCTGGCGGGTGCCTTTGATGGACACATTCCCGCCGATGGCCAGCGCTCCGGCGTCCCGCACTCGAATGGCGGGGTGGCCGGTCGCTTTTATCCGCTCGGCCAGCTCCGAAAGCGAGGCCGCGAAATCGGCGTCGGAACCCATGATCTCGTCGAGGTGATCTTCGACGGCGGCTTGCCTGCGCTGATTGTCCGGCTGCTCCGCGAGGCGCTCCATCGCTCCCGAAGCCTGCGGGTCGGACGAGAGCCTGCCGCGCACTTTTTCCCATAGGGCGCGAAGTCCTTGCGTGACACCTTCGTCGACGACCTCACTCGCGACACCGGCCAGATGCCTGCCATAACTGATCAAGAACGACGTGATCGCCGCCGCGGAAACCGCATCCATGCCACCCTCCTGGAACCCCTCTGGCATATCCCGTGCGCCGTTCAGCGTACTCACTCCGGGGAAATCGGGACAAGCGAAGGGATATGTCTCCAAAATGACATCTGAATGGCAAAGTTTTTGTCGAAATCCGTGATTCTTTTTCCGGTTTCCAAGAAAGTGTCAACGGGATTCGGTGGCGCTGGTCCAGGCGGCCGCACGGGAGGAGGTGACGCGCGCCCGTGTCAGCGTGTTTTTGTCGAGTCGTGCGCATTTCCCGCAGAACCGTAACAACTTTCGGTCTTCTTACGCCATACCGGACAGCTGTCGCGTTCTTTCCGGTCCCCGCGCAGGAGGAGTTCGTGTCATGAGGTCTCGTCGTCCACTGTTCTCACGAAGATCACGGCGTGCACTGGCGATGGGTGTGGTCGGTCCGCTCGTAGGCGCCCTCGCGGTCGCGCTCGTCGCCGCGGCGCCCGCCGAAGCCGCGGTGCCCGCCGGTTTCACCGACACGGTGGCGATCGGCGGGCTCAGTTCGCCGACCGCCACCGCGTTCGCGCCGGACGGCCGGGTGTTCGTCGCGGAGAAGAGCGGTCTGCTCAAGGTCTTCGACTCACTCGCCGACCCGACGGCGACGGTCTTCGCCGACCTGCGTCCGCAGACTCAGGACTTCTGGGACCGCGGCCTGCTGGGACTGGCTGTCGACCCGGCTTTCCCTGCCAGGCCTTACGTCTACGTGTCCTACACCCTCGACGCGCTGCCCGGCGGCACGCCGCCGCAGTGGGGTGACACCTGCCCGACCCCGCCCGGCGCCACCGCCAAGGGCTGTGTCGTCACCGGCCGCGTCTCCCGGCTGACCATGGGCCCGTCCGGTACGGCCGTCAGCGAGAAGCCGCTGGTCACGGGCTGGTGCCAGCAGTTCCCCAGCCACTCGATCGGCGCGCTCGCCTTCGGGCCGGACGGCGCCCTGTACGCGGGCGGCGGCGACGGCGCCAGCTTCACCTTCGCCGACTACGGCCAGGTCGAGAACCCCTGCGCCGATCCACCCGAGCCCGCCGGGACGAACCTCACGCCGCCGACGGCCGAGGGCGGCGCGCTGCGCTCGCAGTCACCGCGACGGCCTGCCGGGGAGCCGGTCCTGCTCAACGGCACGTTGCTGCGCGTCGATCCCGACACCGGCGAAGGTCTGCCCGGTAACCCCTTCGCGGGCAGTACCGACGCCAACGCCCGGCGCGTGATCGCCTACGGCGGGCGGAACCAGTTCCGGTTCGGCTTCCGGCCGGGCACCAGTGAGCTTTGGGCGGGCGACGTCGGCTGGGACACCTGGGAGGAGATCAACCGCGTCGCCGACGTCGGCGACAGCGTGGCGGAGAACTTCGGCTGGCCTTGTTACGAGGGCAACGCCCGGCAGGCCGGGTACGACGGCGCGAACCTCGACCTGTGCGAGTCCCTGTACACCTCCGGCGGGCAGACGGCGCCCTACTACACCTACAACCACCGCGCCAAGGTGGTCGCGACCGACCCGTGCCCCACCGGCGGCTCTTCGGTCAGCGGCATCGCCTTCGAATCCGGGAGCAACTACCCGGCCGAGTACTCCGGCGCGCTGTTCTTCTCCGATTCCTCCCGTGGTTGCATCTGGGCGATGCAGACCGTCGACGGCCAGCCGGACGCGAGCCGTCTGGTGCCTTTCGTGACTGGCGTCAACACACCGGTGCAGGTGCTCACCGGCCCTGGCGGCGACCTGTTCTACGTCGCGCTGGGCAGCGGCGAAGTCCGTCGCGTGAGCCATCCAGGCGGCACCAACCGACCCCCGACCGCGGTGGCCACGGCGAGCCCGGCGAGCGGCCCCGCGCCGCTGACGGTCACGTTCGACGGCACCGGTTCCACCGATCCCGACGCCGGGGACACCCTGTCCTATGCCTGGGACCTCGACGGTGACGGCGCCTACGACGACTCGTCGGCCTCGCGCCCCACCTGGACCTACACCGCGGCCGCCGCCGTCGACGCCGGGCTGCGGGTGACGGACTCCCACGGCGCGAGCGGGACCAGGACGGTGCGGGTGACCGTCGGGAACCCGGAGGGTCTCGACCCGGTGCCGGTCATCGACAGCCCGGCGGGCACGCTGACCTGGTCGGTCGGCCAGACCGTGGCGTTCTCCGGCCGCGCTGTCGACGCGCAGGACGGCGAACTCCCGGCGTCGGCGCTGTCGTGGCGGCTCGCGATCCGGCACTGCGCGACCAACGGCACCTGCCACACGCACAACGTCCAGGACTTTCCCGGTGTCGCGGCAGGCTCGTTCGTCGCACCGGACCACGATTACCCGTCGTATCTGCAGCTGACCCTCACGGCGACCGACTCGAGCGGGCGCACCGGCACCAAGACGGTCGACCTCCAGCCGAAGACGGTGTCGCTGAACTTCGTCTCCGACCCGAGCCAGGCGCTGCTCACCGTCGGCGGCGCCCAGGAACGCACACCGTTCTCCCGGACGGTGATCGCCGGATCCACCAACTCGATCAGCGCGGACAGCCCGCAGAACCTGCCACCGCTCAACCTGAAGTACGCCTTCACCGACTGGTCGCACGGCGGCGCGCGGACGCAGAACATCGTCGCACCGGGCACGTCCACGACCTACCGGGCGAACTACCGGCTCTGCTGGCTGCTGCGCCCCTGCTGAGCCGTCACCGTCCGTGGTCCCGGCCGCGCCCTCGCGGCCGGGGCGACGGTGGTCACCCGTCGAGCACGAGCAGCACGTGATCACCGTCCTTTTCGGGCAGCAGCCGGAAACCGCACTTCTCCAGCACGCGGACCGACCCCACGTTGGTCTCCACCGGATCGGCGTACAGCGGCCGTACCGGCATCTCGTCGAGGAACAGCGTGAGCCCTCGCGATCCGACACCTCCTCCCCAGAAATCCCTTCCGTACCAATAACCCACCCATTGCCTGCCGTCCTGCGGCCAGGCCACCACGTTGCCCGCGACCCGGCCGCCGACCAGAACGGTGCGCACGGTCACCGCCGGATCGCCGAGCACTTTGGTGTTCCAATGCTTCATGAACCGCTCACGGTCACGCGGCGGGAACGCGGCGCGGCTCGTGGCCTCCGGGTCCTGCTCCTGCTCGAAGAACACGTCGAGATCGGCTTGCTCGACGGCCCTGAGCCATACCTCGTTCGTCATGTCCATCTCGTTCGTCATCGCCACCTCGTTCGTCGTGCCCAGTGTGGCAGCGGCCACCGACAGTTTTCGGCGATGCACACTTTTCCCTTCCAGGAAACGGAATCCGGGACGCCGTAAGATCACCGAAAGGTCGGAACCCACACCGGGAAAGCGCCGTCGGATCGCCAATTCAGCTCCCGCGTGGAAGGTGACTCCGATGGACTACCCCGACCAGCAGCACACTCCCGCACGGCCGTCGACCGTCAAGCCCGGCACGGCCGTCGGGATCTTGATCGCCGTGATCGTCTTCGTCGCTTTCTACATCACCGGTTTCGCCGCTCCCGGTTTCCTGCTCGGCAAGGGCGAAAGCATCCCTCTTCCTGCCCCGTCGTCCAGTCCGGCACCGACTTCCGGCCTCACGAGCAGCCCGGACGGCACGACGATCAGCCGGGCGACCCGGCCGAGGATCACCGTGACCCGGCGGCCGTCCCCTCAAACGCCCGAGAAGGGGGTTCAGGTGATCACGGACTTCCTCGCCAAGATCGCCGGGAACGACAAGGCGGGGGCGATCGCGCTGGCCTGCGAAGAGCAGAAGAGGTTCATGGACGACAAGATCGACTCCCTCCTCCCGCCGGGTTCCCGCGTCGGGATCACCCGGACCAGCGGAACGTCCAAGTTCGTCCTGGCCGATGTCGCCGGAACCGTCGAGAACCGCTCCGCCAAAGGCACCGTCATCGCGGATCGCAAGGATGACGGGGGCTTCTGTGTCACGACCTTCAGCATTCGCGACGCCTGACGGTCACGCTTGCCCGGAGTCTTCGATCGGGAATTGGATCGGGCTGAGCAGGTACTGGGTGCGGCCAGGGCCGGGCTCGTTGGACAGCACGGGAACGATGGCCTTCTGCATCGCGCCGATCACCTCGAGAAGTTCCTCTCGGGAGAGCCAGACGGCGTGCTGGCGGTACCCCACCAGGTCCGCGACCGGATCGGCCCCGTCCCGGTCCAGGTAGGCGTCGAACTCGGCGACCAGCGCGGCCAGCGCGACGGCGAAGCTCCGCCTGAAGTCTTCGGTGGACGCCGACGCGATGGCTTCGGGATCGATGGCCGCACGATCCTGGCGGAGACGGTAGCCGCGCTCGACAGCGCCCCGCACCCGCCGTTCCTCGGCCACTTCCAGGACACCGCCCGCGTCGAGGAGTTCGACATGCCGGTACACCATCGCCTTCGAGGCATCGGGGACGCGTGCGCAGAGCTGGGCCGTCGTGAGCACCCGCTCCCCGCGCATGGCGTGCACGATGCGCAAGCGGACCGGATGTGCCAGGAGTTCCAACGTGTTCACCACCGAACGATCTCATGATGTGCTACCTTTCGCAAAACATGCGAAAGGTAGCTGAGATGAACCTGGGGCCCACTCCCGCCGCCGCCGCGACGGCGGTCGTCGAGATGCTGCACGAGGGACGCTTCGACGAGGTCGAAGCCCTCTTTGCGCCGCCGTTGCGCGCGGTCGTCCCGGCCGGCGCGCTGCGGGCCGCGTGGACGGCCGAAACCGGCAAACACGGCTCCGTCACCGGCTTCGGGGATCCGGTCGCCGAACCCGCCGTCGCGGCGCTCGTCCGGGTGGGCGTTCCCGTGCGCTGCGAGCGCGGTGACCTCACGGTGCTCATGTCGGTCGACGAGGGCGGTCTCCT
Source organism: Amycolatopsis alba DSM 44262 (assembly GCF_000384215.1). Taxonomy (NCBI): domain Bacteria; kingdom Bacillati; phylum Actinomycetota; class Actinomycetes; order Pseudonocardiales; family Pseudonocardiaceae; genus Amycolatopsis; species Amycolatopsis alba. Next base: position 8,593,476 of record NZ_KB913032.1, read on the forward strand.
GCAAGGTCTTCAGCTCGCGCCCGCGACGAGTCCTGCGTGGACGCCGCCGCCCTATGCGGACCCGGCGACGTTCACCGAACACGAGATCACGCTCGGCGCCGGTTCCTCCGCCGTGGCGGGGACGCTGACCATGCCGAAGGGACCCGGCACCCGGCCCGGCGTCGTCCTGCTGTCCGGCGGTGGACCGTTCGACCGCGATGAGACCAGCGGGCCGAACAAGCCGCTCAAAGATCTCGCCTGGGGTCTCGCCTGCCGGGGTGTGGCGGTGCTGCGCTTCGACAAGATCACCCACGGCCTGCCCGAAACGGCGAACGCCCCCGGCTTCACGATGTCCGACGAATACGTGCCGCACGCCACGGCCGCCATCCGCCTGCTCCAGCAAGAGTCCACTGTGGACCAGGTCTTCGTGCTCGGGCACAGCATGGGCGGCAAGGTCGCGCCACGGGTCGCGCTCGCCGAGCCCGCTGTCGCGGGACTGGTCATCATGGCGGGCGACACCCAGCCGATGCACCACGCCGCGGTCCGGGTCGCCCGCCACCTGACGACCACGGCCCCCTGGCTGATCGACCAGGGAGCCGTCGACCTGTTCACCCGTCAGGCGGCCAACGTCGACAGCCCCGACCTCTCCCCCGCCACACCGGCCGCGGACCTGCCTTTCGGCTTCTCCGCGTCGTACTGGCTCGATCAGCGCGGCTACGATCCGGTCGCGGCCGCCGCGGGACTGGACAAGCCCATGCTCATCCTCCAGGGCGGCCGCGACTACCAGGTGACCGTCGAGGACGATCTGCCGCGCTGGAGAACAGGTCTCACCCATCGCCCGGACGTCACGATCCGCGTCCACGACGCCGCCGATCACCTGTTCTTCCCCGGCACCGGCCCCTCGACCCCGGCGAGCTACACGGAACCGAACCACGTCGACCCCGCGGTGGTCGACGACATCGCGGACTGGCTGCGCGCGCGGAGGTGACCCTTCTCGTCGAGTCGTCCGGCCTCAGGATCCCTCCAGCAGGTCCAGCTGTTTCTGAACCCGGCCGGACTCGTCGTTGCGTAGCTGGGATTGGTACAGGCGCAACGCTTCGAGCCAGGTCTCGCGCGCTTCGTCCCGGTGGCCGAGTGCCGCGTGTGTCCGGGCGATACTGTCCAGTGTGTCCGCCGACGCGTAGGTCGCGCCGAGTTCGCGGCGAAGCGTGAGTGTGCGCTCGAACCGTTCGAGCGCCTCGGCGTGGTCTCCGTTGGCGAAGGCGAGTTCGCCGAGGGTATTGAGCACAGCCGCCTCGCCCACGGGATAGGCATGCTCGCGGAAAAGGGCGAGCGCCGCCTCGCAAGCGCTCTCGCCACGCGCGTTCTGCCCGAGTTTGATGGCGAAGGACGCCATCATGGTCAACGCCCACGCTTCCCGGATCGGCCGGTTCGCTTCGCGGTAAAGCGTCATCGCCCGGCAGGCGTGGTCCAGCGCTTTCTCCAGTTCTCCTTGACGGGCCCACATATGCGCGGCCGCGTGGTGCACGGGGGCCCGGTAAACGACATTCACCTCGTCCACTCCCGCGAGCGCTTGTTTGCCGTGTTCGAGCGCTTTGCCGTGCTCGCCCTGACGCGAGTAGGCGTTGAGCAGCATCTGATGCGCCAGGGTCAGCGGCAGCGGTTCACCCAGCCGTTCGACCGCGGTGAGTGCCGTCTCCCAGACGGCGACGTCGGAATGGATATGTCCTTGCCACCAGTGATAGGCGTGCAATCCCCAGGCCAGCTGCCAGACCGGGGAAAGCCATCCCCGCTCGAGCGCCGCCTGCTGGACGGAAATGAGGTTGAGGTGTTCCGCGTTGAACCACGAAAGCGCGTCCGGCGGATTCCGCAGGGCACGCGGCGAGCAGCCTTCGTGCGGGGCGGGCAGCTCGATGGTCTGGCTGTCCGGGTCCAGCAGGAGGTCCGCGGCGTGGGCGGTGTGCACGTGGAAGTCGACGAACCGGCGGAGGGCGTCGTCCCGCGCGGCCTGGTCGTGCCGCTGCCCGTCGGCGTAGAGCTTGACCAGATCGTGCATCCGCCACCGCCCTGGGACATGCTGGTGGATGAGGGACGCCCGTTCCAGCGCCTGCAGTTCCGCGGAAACGCGCCCGGCGGGCATGTTCGTCAAGGTGGCCGCGGCGGTGAGGTCGATGTCGACGCCCGGAGCCATTCCCAGCAGCTCGAAGATCTTCGCCTGATCGTCGGACAGCGCCGCGTAGGACCACGACAGGACGGCGGGCAGGCTGGCGGCGGGATCGCCTTCGTCGAGCGCGCCCAGCCTGGTGGTCGCGTCACGCAGCTCGGCGGCGAGGACGGCGAGCGGGAAGTCGCGGTGCGCTTCGGCACGGCCGGCGACGATGCTCAGCGCCAGCGGGAACCCGCCGCAACACGACAGGAGTTCCTCGACAGCTTCTGGTTCGGCGTTCAGCCTGGCCGCGCCGAGTCGCGTGGCGAGCATGTCCCGTGCCTCGGCGGCGGAGAAGACGTCCACGGGAATCGGGCGCGCGCCGTGGGCCGCGACGAGACCCGCCAGGCGGTCACGGCTGGTGATCACGACCGCGCAACCGGGGCTGGCAGGCAGGAGCGGGATCACCTGTTTGGTGTCACGGGCGTTGTCCAGCACGATCAGCATCCTCTTGTCCGCCAGGATGCTGCGGTAGAGCGCCGCTTGCGCCTCCAGTTCGGCGGGCACCCGCGCCGGGTCGACGCCGAAAGTGTCCAGGAAACCCTGCACCACCGCGCTCGGTGACAGCGGCTGCCCCTCCGGCGCGAAGCCGCGGAGGTCGACGAAGAGCTGGCCGTCCGGGAACAGGTCGAGATGCTGGTACGCCCAATGCAGCGCGAGCCAGGTCTTGCCGACACCGCCGGTGCCGAAGATCGCGGAGATCACGATCGTCGCGGACTGGTCCGCCGCTTCTTCCAGCACCGAGGTGAGCACGGCGAGTTCGTCGGCGCGGCCGGTGAAGGAGCGCGGCGCCGCGGGCAGCTGCCGCAGTTCCGGCTCGGCACGGGACGCCGCGAGATACGTGAGATCCGCCGGATCCTGATGGTCCGGCAGCCAGATCCAGCCGATCGCCGACGTGCCCTTGACCTGGACGCGGGCAGGCCGGAACGTGGCCGGATCGATCTCTTCACTATGGCGCACCACTTCGTCGAAGAACCATTTCGACACGATCACCGCGAGCACACCCTCCGAGCGGGCCAGCGCTGTCCTCAGCGGGGCCGCGTCCAGCAACCGGAAGGTGAAATTGACCGATTCCGCTGTCGCACCGTGGTCGTCATAGACGATTTCCCCGGCGTGCAAGGCCATGCGCAGCCGTATCCGTTGTTCGGCCGGATTCGCGATGTTGTGCTGAGTCAGCCTGGCCGCCAGGGCATTCGGGAGCACTTCGATGAAAGGCGCCTTCGGGATATGCGCGGGCGCGAGCACGAAAATCCCGTCACCGCGGTCTTCGTGATGACATTCCGCCCAGGGCGCCCCGGCGACCTCGAAACCTTGTGACAAGGCGTTGTACAACGCTTCGCGGACGACAAGCCGATGAGGTGTCGTCCGGCGCTGATCGGTGAACGCCTCCACATCCACGATGACAATCGTCCGATGTACCGCCTGCTGCCGGCGCTCCATCTTCCTATCCCCTCACGGCGACCTTGCGACTCTGCAACCGCGCCGATTCCCTGTATCGAAGGTACCACCGAGAGGAACCGGCGCGATGATTTCGAACGCGCCGGGAAAAGTTGTCAGCATTCCGTTTCGTCCCGGTCAAGGGAGCGGGCCACACAAGTACTGAAACTGGTGAAGGAGCCGTCAGAATCGATCTCGCCGGTTTTCCCGCGCCACGACATCGGGAAGGTCGGCCAGCCTGCCCAGCCCGTTCAACGGTTGACGCATCCTCGGATTGCCCCGCAGGCGATCCGCGTTGCGGTCGAGGAAGGCCCAATAACCGGCGGTGAACGGGCAGGCGTCGGCGCCCACTCGTTTCTTCGGGTCGTAGGTACATCCACCACAGTGGTCACTCATGCGGTTGAGATAGGCCCCGCCCGCCGCGTACGGCTTGGTGCCGACGATGCCCCCGTCCGCGTACTGACTCATCCCGACGACGTTGGCAGGCATGACCCACGGGAACCCGTCGACGAACGCGGTGGCGAACCAGCCGGTGAGCTCGGCCGGGTCGTAACCGCGTTGCAGGGCGTGGTTGCCCAGCACCATGAGCCGCTCGATGTGGTGGGCGTAGCCGCGGTCCCGCACACCGGCGAGCGCGGTGCGAAGGCAAGCCGCCTCGACCGAATCGGCGTCGAGCTCCCGCCACCAGCGAGGCAGCTTCCGGTGAGCGTGGAGTTCGTTCTTCTTCAGGTAATCCGGCCCCAGGTGCCAGTAGAGATGCCAGATCCATTCCCGCCAGCCGAGGATCTGCCGGACGAAGCCTTCCACACTCGCCAAGGGCGCGGCGCCGGACAGATACCGTTCCTCGGCGCGGCGGACGACGTCGAGCGGGTCGAGCAGGCCGAGGTTCAGCGGCACCGACAACAGCGCGTGCGACATCGCCCAGTCGGCGCTGAGCATGGCGTCCTGGTGCGGGCCGAAAGTCGCCAGCCGGTGGTCGAGGAACCGGTCCAGCGCCTCCTCCGCTTCGGCCTGGCCGACAGCGAAACGGCGAGGGCCGTCGACGCCGACGGGATGGATGTCGCCGTCCCGTTCCGCCTTGTCGAGATCCGCGCGCACCTGGTCGTCCACGTCGTCTTCGGACGGGAACCATGGCGCGGGAACGGGCAAGGTCGACCGGCCAGGCGGCGGGCGCCGGTTGTCGTGGTCGAAGTTCCATTTCCCGCTTGCCGGATCGCCGTCCGGTTCGAGCAGGACACCGAACCGGCGGCGCTGATCGCGGTAGAAGTCCTCCATCACGAACCGCTGCCGGTCCCGCGCCCAGGTCGCGAAGTCCTCTTTGGACCGGACGAACCCCGGCGTGGGCAGTACTTCCGTGACCAGGCCCTGTTCTCCCAAACGCCGCACCAATGCGTCGGCGGCGTGCGAGCCCGGCTCGTGCACCACGACCGGCCGCCCGAACCGGCGCAGCCCGTCGGCATAGGTCGGCGCGTCGACGATCCGGGCCCGGTCACCGAGATCCGCGGCGAGCCGCCGGATCCCGGCTTCGACCAGATGGATCTTCTGCCGGTGGAACGGGCGCCGCGCGAAAGCCGCCGCCGAGCGGATCAGCAGGACCTCGCGGTCCTGGTTCCCGTCCGTAGCGTGGAAATGCGGTCCCAGCTGATCACCGAACAGCCACAGCGGGTCGGAGCCGCCCTCGCGTCGCATAGCCTGGCCACCTTTCGATTCGCAATCGATGCAATCGTAGGCCGGTCAATCCTTCAGCCGCTCGGCGGCGAGGTCCAGCGCCCCGGCCAGGTCGTTCACCCAGGGGGCGCCGCGGACATTGAGCCCTTCCCAGCCGGGGCCCGCGACCGCGACGGCGAAACCGCGGTGCTGGAGGCGCTGGCGCAGCAGGTTGTCGACGGTCGTCGGGGACATCGACCACAGGACGACCAGCACCGGTTCGAGCTTCGCGACCATGCCGGCCGTGGTCTCCGCCGGCACCATGTGCCCGAGGTAGACGGCGGGGATGCCGATCTCCGCCATCGACGCGCGCAGGATTTCGACAGGCAGGCTGTGGCGTTCTTCGGGGCAGCAGGCGATGAGCACACGGCGATCCGACGGCGTGTAGGCGAACCGGGCGACATAGCGCTGGAGCGCGTAGGACACCTCGGAGGTGAGCGCCCACTCGGATTCGAAGCACACGTCGCCCCGTGCCCAGCGGACGCCGAGATCACGCAGGATCGGCAACAGGATGTCGGTCCACGTCCTCGCCGCGCCCAGCTCGTCGAGCGTTTCGTCGAGGAGGGCCGCGATGACGGGGAACTCGAGTTCCTCCGAGGCCCGCTCGAGTTCACCGGCCCGGCGATCGGGGGAAACCTCGGGGACCACGTCGTCCGCGCCGTCGAACACGGCGGCCGCGGCCTCGCGCGGGCGGATGCCGCGGCCGATCAGCCGCCGCATGTACCGGAGCTTGCGGACGTCGGCGTCGGAGTATCGGCGGTGACGCCCGTCCGGCCGCAGCGAAGGACCGACGCCGTAGCGCGATGCCCAGGTCCGGAGCGTCACCGGCGAGATGCCCAGTTCCTCGGCGACCATGCCGGGGGTCCAGGAACCCGCGCTCACCTCATCGACGTCCATCAACACCTCACGAGTCCAGGTGTAGTCCTCCCTTTGCACGGGCGCACACCGCGGCGGCCAGCTTACGAGATCACGCCCGTTCCGGCCGCGGCGACAAGGCCGGCGCGCGTGTCTTTCCCCGGCGGGCAGCGGGGAACGAGCGGTTGCTGAGTACCCGGCGGCGCCTCGGATCGACCGGGAGGGGGCCGGCTTCCGCCGGGCGCCGCCGGGCTCACGGAACCCGGCGCGAGGGGGAGGGTGGCCGGGCCCGCGGGGTGACGAAACGGCACGTCACCCAAGTTTTCGAGCGGTCGTTTTCGCTTCGTGAGCGAACCAGGACGATACACGAATACTGCAACGGTAGCGAATCGAATCCCACGAATGGCGGTCAGCCGGACGTGGTCAGTCGAGACAGAATTCGTTGCCTTCGATGTCCCGCATATTGATGCACGACTCGTTTTCCTCGTCGGCGAGCAGAACTTGATCGCGGACCGCGCCGAGCGCGACCAGCCGGGCGCACTCGGCCTGGAGCACGGCGAGACGCTCCTCTCCCACGAGCCCGGTGCCGACACGAACGTCGAGATGCACCCGGTTCTTGGCGACCTTGCCTTCGGGGACACGCTGGAAGTACAGCCGCGGCCCTTCTCCGGCGGGATCGCTGCAGACGAAACTCGCGTCCTGCTTTTCCGGCGGCAGCGTGCGGGTGTAATCGTCCCAAGTGGCGAATCCCGCCGGTGGCGGCGGCACGACGTATCCCAGCACCTCGCACCAGAAACGGGCGACACGCTCGGGTTTCGCGCAATCGAAAGTGATCTGTACCTGTTTTACCGACGCCATCAATCCTCCTTGGTCATTGTCGAACGGATCAAGCCTGCGGCGGGTAAATCGCTCCAGACCTGTGCGGGTACCTGCGCGGCGAAGGACTCTACGTTGCGCCGCACCTCTTCGGCGGACCGCATCCCCACCACGATTCCGGCGACGGCCGGATACCGGAGCGGGAAGGCCATGGCCGCCTGAGGAAGCGTCACACCGTGCGCCTCGCACACGTCGGCGATCTTGTTCGCCCGCTCCACGACCTCCGGTGTCGCGGCCTCGTAGTCGAAATGCGCTCCCGCGACCGGCCGCGGCACGGCGAGCAGCCCGGAGTTGAAGATCGACGCCGCGATCACCGAGACACCGCGTTCCCGGCACGCGGGCAGGAACGCGTCGAGCGCGCTGTGGTCGAGCAACGTGTGACGGCCGGATTGCATGATCACGTCGACGTCGGTCTCCCGGACCAACGTGGTCAGCATGGCCTCCCCACTCCCCTTGATCAGCTCGCTGTGCACGGTGCCACAAGTCGCGCGAAAGATCTCCTGAGTAACGGCGCCCGAGTCCAGAGTCACCTCGTGGTGAAGGTGGCAGCGGGCTCCTCGCAGGTCACGACCTCGAACCCCCGGCTCGGAAAGACCTTGTCCACGAAGAAGTCGTGCATCTCCGGATCGCCGTCGGCGCAACCGTCGCGCAGCACGGTCACGTGGTAGCCGCGGTCGGCCGCGTCGTAGGCCGTCGCGGCCACCATCGCGCTGGTCGCGACCCCGGCGATCGCGACGGTGTCGACGCCCCGCGCGCGGAGCACCAGGTCGAGATCCGTGCCCGCGAACGCGCTCGCACGGCGTTTCAGCACCACCACGTCCTCTTCGGCGACCGGCAGCTCGATCCCGGTTCCGGCCGAACCCTCGTGGAAGGTGTCCCCGGCCTCGTGGAACGTCTTGAACAGGGCGTTCCCCCGCGGCAGGTCGGCCCCGTTGCCCCGCAGCGCGAAGTGCACGAACACGACGAGCGCACCGGCCGCGCGGGCGCGGGGAAGCAGTGCCGTGAGCGGCGGCAGGACTTGCTTGGCGAACGGATAATTACCGGTGATCCCCCGCTGGAGGTCACCGATGATCAACGCGGTGGTCATGACGCGAAGCTACCAACAGTGAACCCGATCGTCCGTATACAACCGGCCGCGCGACTGGCTAGCCTCCGGCGGGTGAGGATCAAGAGTGCGCTGCTCGCGGCGCTGGTGACCGTCGGCGTCGTGGTCGCCCCTCCCCCGGCGTCCGCCGCCCGCGCCGGGGCGGACCCGTCGGGCTGGGTGGCGCCGCTCAGCACACGCGGGCGTTACATCGTCGACGCGGCGGGCGACCGGTTCAAACTGAAGGCCGCCAACTGGCACGGCGCGAGCGGTACGTGGACCGGGTCGGGCGACGTGAACGATCCCGCCACTCACCACGCCGGTGAGATCGCCTACCAGACGCCGCTCGGGCTGGACCGGGTGTCGATCGACACCGTCATCGACGGACTGGCCCAGCTGGGCCTGAACAGCGTCCGGCTTCCCTTCTCCAACGCCATGATCCACCACACCGCACCGGTTCCCGCGCTCCCGGCGAACCCCGATCTGCGTGGACTGACCCCGCTGCAGGTCTACGACCGCGTCGTCACGCGGCTGACCGCTCGCGGGTTCGCGGTGATCCTCAACAATCACACCACGACCTCGCGCTGGTGCTGCGGTCTCGACGGCAACGAGCGCTGGAACACCGCGCAGACCGAGCAACGCTGGCAGGACGACTGGCTGTTCATGGCCCGCCGCTACGCCGCGAACAAGCGGGTGGTCGGCGCCGACCTGTACAACGAGGTCCGCCGCAACGTCCTCGACGATCCCAACTGGGGCTGGGGAAACAGCACGGACTGGCAGCGCGCGAGCCAGCGGGTGGCCGATCGCATCCTGACCGAGGCCAACCCCGATCTCCTGCTCATCGTCGAGGGCATCAACTGGACCGGCCTGCCCGTGGACGGCCTTCCGCACGGCAGGCCCACGCTGGAGCCCGCCCGTACGCTGTCGCATACGCTCGTGGATTCCGGGAAACTGGTCTACGCCGCGCATTTCTACGGCTACACCGGTCCGAACCACTCCGGCGCGACAGGCACCGGTGAGACCCACGACCCGCGCTACCGGGACCTGTCACCGCAGGAACTCCGCGACGTCCTTTACCGGCAAGCGTTCTTCGTTTCGGCGGAGACCGGAAAGCACTACACCGCGCCGCTCTGGATCAGCGAATTCGGCGAGGGCAGCCACACCACCGACGCGGCGAGCCGCGCGTGGTTCGAGAACTTCGTCGGCTATCTCGCCGAGACCGACACCGATTTCGCCTATTGGCCCGCGGTCGGTTTTCACGACGGCGGCGGGGGCAACGGATGGTCCTTGCTGTCGTGGGACACCGCGGGCCGTCGCGTCGACGTGCTCGACGGCACGGACTGGCGCGGCCCGGCCTGGCGACGGCTGGTGAACGCGCCGTCCCGTACCGGCCGGATCCCGGTGACCGAGCGCTGGTCGATGCTCAATCTCGACTACGCCGACTTCCAGGCCTCCCGCGCGGCCCGGTCGATGGCGGACTGGAATCCAGGCGCCCGCAAGGGATCCTGCCCCGACGGTCAGCGGCTCGCCGGCCTTTCCCATACCGGCAACCGGGGTCTGTGCACCGGCACGCTCGCCGTTCCGGCGGGGTACGCCGTCGTTCGCGATGAGACCTTTGTGGACACCGACTGGGCGTCCGGCTACACCAAGGCGCAATGCCCGCCCGATCACGCGGCGGTCGGCTACAGCGTCACCGGCTCGGCGTTCTCCGCCTTGCTGTGCGGCCGGTCCGCGACTCCGCTGGGCCGCACCGGCCGGACGGTCTGGTTCGACCGCGGCGACAACCGGCCGTCCGGGGCTCCCGGCGGCGACTTCGCGTCGGGCCACTACAAGGGCCAATGCGCGCCGGGCGAATACGTCGCCGGTGTCGCGTACACCGGCCGCGTCGGCTCGAACCGCACTCCCGACGCGTTGCTCTGCCGCGCCTGAAACCTTCAGACGACGAAGACGCAGAACGGATGCCCTGCCGGATCCGCGTAGACGCGCAGCGGTTCGTCCGGGTCTTCGCTGCGGTCGTACCTGAGCCTTCCGCCTAATTCGAGGACTCGGCCGTGCTGCGCTTCGAGCTCTTCGACCGAGTCCACGGTCAGGTCCAGGTGCAGCTGCTGGGGTATCGGCGCAGGGTCGGGCCAGCTCGCTTCCGGCAGCCTGTCGACCTGCTGGAAGGCGAGCTGCGCCCCGCCGTCCGGGTTTCTCAGCACCAGCCAGTCCTTGTCCTCGGCACCGGGCCGAGGCGGTTCGTCGCCGGGGCGGTAGTCCCACACCAGCAAACGCCGGTAGAACTCCGCCAGGACACGAGCGTCGGTACAGTCCAGCACCACCTGGCGAAACACCGGGCCCTTGGGCCGCTCGGCCAAGCCGGTCACCTCCCCGAACCCGCGGTCCCGCGCCGGTCGAGCACCGCGAGAACCTGTTCACACCACCGGATGTTCTCCTGTTCGAACGCGATCCCGCGGGCGAGGGTCAGATACGGGCCGACCCTGGGCGCGGTCGCGAGGAACTCCACCTCGGCTGACCCACCGAGCATACGGTCACGGAGGCGTTCGAACCGTTTGAGCTTCGTTTCGGCCACGGCCAGCCTGTCCGCGACGGCGAGCCGGATCCGCTCGTCGTCACCTGCCTCGACGGCCTGGACCTGCACCAGCAGTTCGTCGCGGATCGCCGTCGGCTTCGGTGCCCGCGTGGTGAACTCAGCGAGTTCGGTCGCGCCGGCGTCGGTCAAGGAGAAGAGCCGCTTGTTCGGCCGCCGCTCCTGTTCGACGACACGGGCCGCCACCAAACCCTGCGACTCCATCTTGTCCAGCTCCCGGTAGAGCTGCTGGGGTGTCGCGGTCCAGAAGTTGGCGACCGACGCGTTGAAGCTCTTCGCCAGGTCGTAGCCCGAGGATTCACCGTCCATGAGCATCGCGAGGATCGCGTTCCGCAACGCCATGGCGTGATGGTAGTCAACGACCGGATCAGTCGCAAAGTTGATTAGTCACTTCGATGGACAGCGGTCCGGCGTTCACCTAGGCTCGGCGACATCTACTCAACAAATTGACTATGAGGAGATCGTCATGCCCACGTTCCGTCAGGCAGTCGAAGCGAAGGACGCCGCCGCGATCGAGGCGATGCTCGCCGACGACGTGGTCTTCACCAGCCCGGTGGCTTTCAAGCCCTACCAAGGAAAAGCCATCACCGCGGCGATCCTGCGCGGGGTCCTGCGCGTGTTCGAGGACTTCCGCTACGTCCGCGAGATCCACGACGGCGCACACCACGTGATACGAGTTCGAAGCGACGGTGGACGGGCTGGAGATCAACGGCTGCGACCTCCTGACCTTCGACGCCGACGGCAAGATCACCGACTTCAAGGTGATGGTCCGGCCGTTGCGGGCGGCGGAGGCCCTCGCGGGGCGCATGGGCGCCCAGTTCGAGGCCATCAAGGCGGACGCTACGCGTGCCGCCGCACCATCTCGGTGATCCAGACAGGCGCGAACGGCGACGTGCAGTTCGGCGGCGTCGGGTAGTCCTTGAGCACCTCCAGGCGCTCCCCGATGCCGATCGCCCGGCCGCGGTGCTCCGCGTGGTCGATGCCGACCTGCGCCAGGCAATGGTTCATCGCCCACTGCAGCCGATCCGGCGCGGCCTTCATCTCCGCCTCGATGACGTCGAGCAATCCGGCGAGGTCCAGGCCCTCGGGCGTCTTCGCCACCCGTTCGGTGGTCAGCGCCCAGCCCGCGCTCGCGACCACGGGATCCGGATCGCCGGACCAGGCCAGGCGCAGCTCCTCGGCGTGCGGATTCTTCTTGACCACGTAGTTCACGAGCCAGTCGTGCACCTTCGGGGTGCGCGCCTCGCGCATCATGCGGTCCAGGTCGCCGTACTCGAACGCCTTCGGACGGCAGATCAGGAGCGCGAGCAGTCTCGCCGCGGTGTCGCCCGTTTCCCAAAGCTCCAGCGCGAGCTCCTGCTGGGTTTTCAGCCGCTTCGCGAGCGCGCGCAGCTTGCCGAGATTCACGCCGTGGTCGTCACCGTGTTTCTCGTTCACCTGGCGTGCGCGCGGATCCTCGAGCGCGGCCAGTTCGGCCAGCACCCCGGCCGTCGTCGCTCCGGTCACCCTCGGCCTCCCGTCCACCGCTTGTGACGTCCAGCCTACGAGCCGGACGACGCTCAACCGGCAGGACGGGCCGTCAGGCTGCTACGGTTGCCCGGTCGCGGTTCAGTAACCAGCCGCTGGATCCCCTTCTCCTGGGTCCGGCATGTCCACCGGGCAGCTGCCGGTCCCCCGCACCGGCTAGGAGTCACCTTGACCGACTACCGCGCTCCCGCTTCCTCTCCGCCCCCTCCGGCGCGGAGATTCGTGTCCTCGCTCGACACCTCGGTCACCACCTCCGCCGGCGACACCGTGGTCACGGTGTCCGGCGAAATCGATCTCGCCGTCTCGGCGGGCCTGAGACGGACGCTGGAAGAGGAACTCCGGTTCAGCCCGGCGGCGCTGATCGCGGACCTGTCCGCGGTCAGCTTCTGCGATTCGTCCGGTTTCACCGCTCTCGTCCAGATCTGCTCGCAGGCAGAGGAGGCCGGTGTCCCGTTCATCCTGGTCACCAGGGAGCGAGCCCTGCTGCGCCCGATGTCACTGCTCGGCCTCGACGCCGTTTTCACCGTGCACCCGACCCTCGACTCGGCGCGGGACGCGCTCGCCCGCTGATCAGCTGTCATGATGGGCGGTTGTGACGGGTGATGAGGATCCGGGGTTCCGCGTCGGCGGACGTCCATTGGCGGAACGGCTGACCGAAGTCCTGCCGTCGCTCACGAATACGGTCCTGGCCGAGATCGTCTCCCGGATCCCGGAGTACGGCCTGTTACCCGCCGAGGAGCTCAGCGGCGACATCACCGACGTGATCGAGCAGAACCTCCGGTCGTTCATCGACACCCTGCGCACCGGGGCGACGCCGACGCGGGAGGAGCTCGACTTCCTCCGCGAATCGGCCGCCCGGCGCGCGGAAGAGGGCATCCCGATCGACATCGTGCTCACCGCGTACCACATCGGCATCCAGGTGGTCTGGGCGTCGGTGACGACGGACGCGCGGCCGGAGGAGGTCACCGACGTCCTGGCCGTCAACGCGCTGACCCTGCGCTACCTCGAGGTGGTCACCCCCGCGGTCGGCGCGGGCTACCTCGACGAACGCCAGACGATGTTCGACGACGAGCGTTCGGCGCGGCACACGGTGCTTTCCGCCCTGCTCGACGGCGATCCCGCGGACGTCGCCGCGGGACAGGCAGGCCTGCGCCTGCCACCGTGCTACATCGTCCTCGCGGCGTCGGTCGGGGCACATCCGGACGAGGAGGCCAACGGGGTCGACCCGCTGATCGCCGGGCGCCGGAAGCTCCGGCGGCTGCGGGTCGAACTGGAACGGCAGATCCGGGGCACGGTCCTCACCTCGCTCACCCCTGAGGGCGGCATCGCCCTGCTGCCGAACGAAACCGCGGCCGGGGAACTGTCCACACGCGACTGGTCACGGCTGGAACGAGTGCTCGCCGACGTCGCCCGCACGGCGGGCGCGGAGGTCATCGCCGGGACCGCGGCGGCCGAACCGTCCGGTGTGCCCGCCGCGGCGAAGCTCGCGCAGGACGTACTCGCGGTCGCCGCCGGGTCCGGACGGCCACCAGGGCTGTACCGGCTCGACGACGTCCTGCTCGAATACCAGCTTTCGCGCCCCGGCCCCGCCCTCGACCGGCTGGCCACCCGGCTGGCACCGCTGGAAGGCAACGAAGAACTCCTGCAGACCCTGGAGACCTTTCTCCGCCGTGGCGGACGACGGCAGACCGCCGCCGCCCTGCACGTCCATCCCAACACCGTCGACTACCGGCTGCGCCGGATCGCCGAGCTCACCGAGCTGGACCCGACCCGGCTCGAACACATCGCCTTGCTGAACGCGGCTCTCTCGGCCCGCCGCCCCCTGTGACGCGTCACAGCGTGTGAAGGCCTTCGCCGTCATGGAGGTCGAGCATCCGCCTCGCGGAACGGCACTCGCCGGGGAAGACGAACAAGAGCGTTCCCGTGTCGTCGGCGAGCAACTGCGCCCGTTCGAGGACCCGGATTCCCGTCGTGCCGAAGAAATCGAGCTCGGACAGGTTGACGATCAAAGTGGCGCCGTGGCCCTGGAGCCGCTGGTTCAGCATGTCCCACAACCGGGGCCCGGTACCGAGGTCGACCTCACCGTTCGCCTTGACGACGGTGGTCCCCTTGGTCGGCCTGCTCACATGCAGTCGAAGACGTCCCCGTGGTTCTCCGCTTGCCCGCGATCCGGAGAGCATCGAGAAGGCGCGCTTCTTGTCAAGCGCGCGGGGCGTCGACAGGGAACTCATATGTGGAAGTACCCCGATACCGGGTCCGGCGAAACCGGCAGGCGCTTGAAGTCCCCGGAAAGCGGGTATCACCGGCGGGTCGGAGGTGATGTCCCTTGTCCGCTGCCCGAACCGGTCCTGGGCCGGTCGTGACCGGTTTCGACGGATCGCCGGAGGCCGGTCGCGCCGTCCGCTGGGCGGTCGCCGAAGCGAAAACGCGCGGCCTCGGCCTGGTGCTCGCGTACGCCGATGAAGCGGCCAGGGAGTCACAGCTGGCTTCGATGGTGGAAGCGCTGAAGCGCTCCGACCCCGATCTCGACGTCCTCGCGGTCGTCCGCGACGGCACTCCGGAGCAGGTCCTGACCGCGGTCGCCGACGAGACGGACGCGGCGATGATCGTGCTCGGCGAATCCCATACCGGCGTGTTCACCAGGGCCGTCCTCGGCTCGACGGAATCCGGTGTGACCAAGACCGCCGAATGTCCGGTCGTGGTCGTCCGCGGGGAAGAGCCGCCTCCGGACGGACCGGTGATCCTCGGTACCGACGGCTCGGAGCAGAGCGCGCCGGCGGCAGGTTTCGCGTTCGATTTCGCGGCGCGTCACGGGCTCACCCTGCACGCGGTCCACGTGGCGCGGATGCCGATCTGGGGTCCCGCGAGCGAACCTCTGCTCGGCGGGCCGGTGCTGGATCCGTCGCCCGGTCTCCCCCAGGAGGTCGCTGACGAGCTCGTCGCCCGGCAGCTCAAGCCGTGGCAGGAGCGCTATCCGGAAGTCACCGTGGAGACGGTGCACGGGTTCGGGCCCGCCGCGCAGGCCTTGACCGTGGAATCCAGCGAAGCCGCGCTGCTGGTGCTCGGCCGGAGCGATCACGGTGATCTCCGGCGTCTGCTGCTGGGCTCGATCAGCGACGACGCGCTGCACCACGCACACTGCCCGGTGGCGGTGGTCCGGGCTCAGCCGACGGGCTGACGTCGGCGCCTCACGAAGAAGCGAGTTCGCCGAGCATCCGCTGCGAAGCGCGCAGTTCCGTGGCCATCACCAGTGCGCTCGCGCGGGCCGCGGCGAGCGCTTCGCCGACGTCGGCGACCTTGCTCCAGGCCTCACCCGCCGAATCACCCGCGCCGATCCGGCCTGCCAGGAGGCTCTCTTCGAGCTGCCCTTGCACGCCGGGCAGGACATGGGCGAGGTCGTCGGCGAGCTGCTGCAACGCGCCGATGGTCCGGCAGAGGTCGGCAGGCGAGGGCTGCTCGCCTGCTCGCATCCGGCGGCACAGCCGACGCACCACGCTTCCCGCCTGCGCGGCCAGCAGGTACGACGGCTCCTCCGACTTGGGTCTCATCATGCCCTGAAGTACCCCCACCGCAACCCACGAAACCAACTTCGCCACCCCGGATCCAGGTGGCAAGTCCGTGAAGGCCTCCTTGAGGGATTCAGAGTCCCTCAAGGAGGCCTTCACGGACCGCTGGGGCTCAGTGCACCCGCCGGTCCTCCGCCGTGCCCCGGTACCGGATCGTCCACAGGCTGCGCCGGATGTAGGTACGCTGCAGCCACCGGTCGCGCCCGTTGTGCCGCGCGAAGAACTGCGACCGCGCGTGCAGGCCCTTCCGGTTGTTGATCAGCAGCGCCGTCCCCGGCTCCAGCTTGACCTGGTGCGCGACCTCGCGGCAGACCCGCTGCAGTTCCTCCAGCGCCTGCTCGGCCTCGACGGTCTCCCCCACCACGCCGTTGGCCGAGACCGCCACCTCCGGCGAGTCCGACGGCCCGGAGATGACCGGTACGAGGTCGGACAGCACGTCGGCGCCCTTGGCCACGTCACGCACGTAGCTGCCGGGCGCGTTGAGCCGGAACAGCGGGCGGCGCAGGACGTCGAGCACCTCCGGGTCCAGGGCGGCGGAGATGTCGCGGCCGTCGGCGTAGTAGGTGACGGCCTCCTTGTTCCCGTCCTGGCGGACACAGTTCAGCACCAGGAAGTCCGGATTGGACACGTCGTACCGGCCGAGTTCGTCATGCACGATGTCGTTGTGGAAGTTCAGGAACACGTGCGAACTCTGGTTGGTCTGGCTCCGCGCGCCCGCCGACACCGGGACGACGTCGTGCACCAGCCGCCCGCTCTTCTCGGTGGTGAAACCGACGGGCTCGCCGAGCAGCTGGCTCAGTCCCAAAAGGACGGTCTCGGCGACGAAGGTCTTCTTGTCCTTGCTGGGTTCCCCGTCGATCGGGGTCTCCGGCAGCTCCGGGTCCACCGGCAGGTTGCGCACGAGCGCGACGCCGGGGGTGTCGACGTGCCTGCCGAAGTCCAGGATCGTCTGCAGCTGGTCGACGGGCAGCCTCGAGAAAGCGACCCGGAGCATCGCCAGCGAACGGTCGATGTCGCCGACGGGGTCCGGGAAGGATCGCAGCTCGCCGCCGATGACGTCCCGGACCTCGTCGGTGAGCACGACCTCGGCGAAGGTGCCGACTAGGGTTTCTTCCTTGCTGGTCATGGTGTCCTATCTACTTTCCGCCGCCGCTGGACCGGCGGTCTTCTCCGAGTCCTTTTCGGACTTCTTCCCGAACTTGGCGATCAGGGTGAGCGCGGGGGCGGTGGCGATCGTCGAGACCAGCGTCATGATCACGAGCATCGCGAACACCGCCGGGCTGATCACCTTCAGCTGGAGACCGACGTTGAGCACGACCAGTTCGGTCAGCCCGCGGCAGTTCATCAGCGCCCCGAGCGACAGCGATTCGCGCCAGCCGACGCCGGTCAGCCGGGCCGCCGTGGTACTGCCCGCCCATTTCCCGAACACCGCCACCGCCGTGACGGCCAGGGTCCACAGCCACATCGATCCGGAGCCGAGCAGGCTGAACTCGGTGTGCAGACCGGTGTAGGCGAAGAACAGCGGCAGCAGCAGGGTGAGGGTGACGCTGCCGAGCTTCCCGGCGGCGCGGGCGACGACCGGGTCCTGCCTCGGCGCGATCACGCCGAACAGGAAGGCGCCGAACAGTGCGTGGATGCCGATCTCGTTGGTGGCCAGGGCCGACAGCATGATCCCGCCGAGCAGGATCGCCAGGACCGCTGGCTCCGGCGCCCTGGCGAGCACCTTGGCCAGCAGCGGCCGGACGACATAGATCATCACCAGGACGAAGGCCAGGGTGAGCCCGACGGTCAGGAACACCTCCGACGGCGCACCGCCCTGACTCACGGCGACCACGACGGCCAGCAGGCACCACGCGGCGACGTCGTCGACGGCGGCGCACGTGAGCGCGAGCGCGCCCAGCGGGGTCTTCGAGATGCCGCGGTCGGTCAGGATCCTCGCCAGTACCGGGAACGCCGTCACGCTCATGGACACCGCGATGAACAGCCCGAACGCGAGGAAGCTGACGTCACCGCCGAAGGCCGGGTACATGCCGAGGGCGAGCACGATGCCGGAGACCATCGGCAGCGCGATGCTGACCTGGCTGACCGTCACCGCGGTGAATCCGCGCCTCCGCACCGCGTCGACGTCGATCTCGGAACCGACCAGGTACATGAAGAAGATCAGGCCCAGCTGCGACAGGATGTTGATCGCCGAGACCACCCCGCTGGGGAACAGCCAGCCGAACGCGCCGGGCCAGACGATCCCGAACAGCGACGGCCCCAGCAGGATGCCCGCGACGATCTCGCCGATCACCGGGGGCTGGCCGAGCCGCCGGGCCAGCACGCCTGCCAGGTAGCAGGCGCCCAGGACCACCGGGAGCGCGACCAGCAGGCGCGCGTAAGTGTCGGGGCCGCTGCTCGCCGCCTTGGCCGCCGTGCCCGAGACCGGTTCGTAGGCCGAGCCCAGACCGAGCACCACCACGACGACCACCACGGGTACCGCGATCAGTACCGCCCCGACGAGGACCCGGCGCACCGTGGCGCGCCCGGTCCGCTCCCGCACAGCTGACTCCATCGAGTTCTCCTTACCCGGCACGCAATTCCAGCGTGCAGCATTTGACGCTGCCGCCTGCCTTCAGTAATTCGGACAAGTCGGCACCGATGGGTTCGAAACCGTGTTCCCGCAACTGTGCGGTCAGCCCGGTGGCCGCCTGCGGGAGCACGACGTGCTTGCCGTCCGACACGGCGTTGAGCCCGAAGACAGCGGCGTCGCGTTCCGAGGCCAAGATCGCGTCGGGGTACATCTCCTTGAGCACCCGGCGGCTGTCTTCCGAGAACGCCTCCGGGTAATACATGACCGTGTCGTCGTCCAGCACGGCGAGCGCGGTGTCGAGGTGATAGTAGCGCGGGTTTATCAACGTCAGGCCGACGACGGAACAGCCGAAGAACTCGCGGGATTCGTTGTGCGCTTCGGGATTCGTGCGGAATCCGGTGCCGGCGAGGATCCGCTTCCCGGCGACGAGGTAGTCGCCTTCCCCCTCGTTGACCCACTGCGCCTGCCGGACGTAGCGGTACCCGTTGGCCCGGAACCACTCCAGATACGCGTCGGATTCACCGGCGCGCTGCGTGTGGTGGAACCGCGCGACGAGGACCTGCCCGTTGACCACGGTGGCGCCGTTGGCCGCGAACACCATGTCGGGCAGGCCGGGCACCGGTTCGAGGAGGTCGACGCGATGTCCGAGATCGACGTAGAGATCGTGCAGCCACTCCCACTGGGCGACGGCCAGCTCGGTGTACGTCGGTTTCTTCGGGTCCATCCAGGGATTGATCGAGTACTCGACGTCGAAGTACGTCGGTCTGACCATCAGGTAATGCCGTTGAGTGGCTGTCCGTGACACGCTTCCTCCACGCTATTTCTGGGTTTCGCTGAGTTTGACCTCGATCTTCCCGGCCAGGTCGTTCGCGTTGCGCATGGCTTCGTCGAAGGACGCGCCGAGCGCGCCGATGCCGCCGAAGATGTTGTTGCCGAGCGGCGGGCGCTTGATCAAGTCGCCCGGCTTCGCGAAGATCTTGAGGTAGTACAAGGCTTCCGACTCGTTCACCGCCGGCGGCACGTCGATCGAGGCGATGACCCCGCCGGGGCAGATCAGGCACATCGCGGCGGTGTGCAGACCGGTCGGGCTGAAGTGGCGGACGTCCGGCCGCACGCCGCGGGAAACGTCCATGAGTCCCCGGATCGGGTCGTAGCCTGCCGAAAGCCGTGCCATGTGGTCGAGTCCCCCGCCGCCGGGGCGGACGGCGATCTCCAGCAGGAACGGTTTGCCCTGGTGGAACCGGACCTCGGCGTGCAACGCGCCGCGGGTGAGTCCTTGCGCCCGCACGCCGGCGGTCACCACGGCGTGCACCTCGGCCACCTGCTCGGGGGTGAGCGACGTGGGCGCGTGGTGCACGTCGTCGTCGAAGGTCTCGCCTTCCGAGGTGACCCTGTCCACAATGGACCCCAGGTAGACCTCGTCGTCCCAGGCGAGTGCCTCGATGAGATGTTCGTGACCGTCCAGAAAGGACTCGACGAGCAGGCCGTGCGGACCGAGGTCCAGCCCCTCGGCCTCCATGTTGTACCAGGTCATCCTGTCGATGCCCTCGCGCGCCTGTGCGTAGCGCTCTCGCATCTTCTCCTCGTCGTCGACGCGGAAAACGAAGTTGCTGGCCGCGCCGAGCGTCGGCTTCAGGATCACCGGGTAGCCGAAGTCCCCGGCCGCCTGCAACGCCGCGTCGAGGTCTTCGACGAACCGGAAGTCCGGATGCGCCGCCCCGCCCTTTTCGTGCGCCTGCCGCATGATCAGCTTGTTCCGGCTCGTCCGCGCCGCGTCCACGCCGATACCGGGCAGGCCTAGCGCCTCGGCCACGGCGGCGACCAGGACGACGCCTGACTCCGAGAAGGTGAGCACGCCTTCGAAGGACTCCTCCGCGTGCCAGGCCTTCGCGTGCCGGATCAGGTCGTCGATGTGGTTGCTGCCGGCGATCCGGTAGCGATCCGACGGCCAGAGATCCTCGGTCCCGATCCCGTTGAGCACGTACAGCACCCCGCCGAAGTCCTCGATCTGCTGGTACCGGGGCAGGTAGTAGTAGGAGTTCTGGCTGGCTTCCAGCGCGAGCAGTTTCACGACACACCTCGTAGGGCAGGACGGAGCGGATGGACACCGGACGCGCGCACGAGCGGCCGGTCGAGCGGTTCGAGCCCGGTCGGGACCGGGTCGGCGCCGGTCAGGCGCGCGGCCAGGGACCGGGCGATCAGCGGGGCGAACTTGAAGGACGAGCCGCCGCACGCCGCGTAGGACAGGACCCGGTCGCCGAGGACGGCGAGCAGCGGGCCGAGGGTGGAGCGCCGGGCGAGATAGTGGCAGTCACGGGTGTCGATCAGCCAGTCCCGGCGGAAGCCGGGGATCAGCTCGCTGAACGTGTCGATCAGGTGCTCACGCCACCACGGGGGCGAGACGGCGCCGCCGACCTCGTCGACGACCCGGCAGGCGCTCGCGGCGCTGAGCTTCAACGGCGTCCCGGCGACCGGCGGCACCAGCCACGCGCCGCCGTCGGAGCCGAGCGAGGTGATCGCCGGTGTCGCCGCCCACGCGCCGGCGTCGGCGGGCGGGACGTCGCAGTACAGCATCGTCTGCCGGTGCAGCACGAGTTCCCGCGCCAGCGCGGGGGCCAGCAGTTCACGCGACCACGGGCCCGCCGCCAGCAGGACCGCGTCGCCCCGCAGGATCCCGCCGTCGGCCAGCCGGACCTCGGCCCGGTCGGCGTCGACTCCGATCACCTTGCGGTGCGGGCGCAGTTCCGCGCCGGCGTTCCACCGCAGCCACCCGGCGCAAGCCGTCAGTACCCGATCGGCGAGCAGGACCCCGGCGTGCGACTCGAAGACGGCGCCGGTCCCTGGAACGAATCCGGCGTGCGGGAACTCGGCGGCTAGCTCGCCCGCTCCGAACACCTCCGCCTTGGATCCGGCCGCGTTCAGCAGGTCCCGCGCGGCCGTCGCCTCGGCCGCCGGGATCGCGGTGAGCGCGCCGGATTGTTCGTAGAAAGCGGTGGACAGCAGATGCTCGATCTCGATCCACGCGTGATGCGCGCCGACGGCGGCCGCCGTGGTGGCGAGGTCACCGGGGTGCAGCGCACGCAGCACGCGATGACGATCGAACGAGGTGGCACCGGTGAACGGGATGTCCGACTGGTCGGCGAGCACCACTTCGTGCCCGGCGGACACACACTCGACGGCGGTCAGCAGCGAGATGACACCGCCGCCCGCGAACACGACTCGCATGGCCTTCCCCCTCCGGCGGAACTTCGATCGGGCAGCACGGGGTCCCCGGATGCCACGACCGGTCGCGTGACATCCGGGTTCAGCCCCCGTCGGGCGAGGAATCAGGAAGAGCGCGGGGTCACGAACGTGTCGTTGATGACGTAGCCGTCGAGGCCGTACGTCTCCCCGTACTCGATGAGATCACTGGTGCGGTTGAGGAAACCGCGGCCGTTGTTGTTCAGCGAGGTGTTGCACAGCACGCTGAACCCGGTCTGCTCGCGGAACGCCTCGAGCAGGTCGGTGATGCCTGCGTTGCGTTCCCGCGTCACCGTCTGGGTGCGCGCTGTCCCGTCGACGTGCGTGATGGCCTTCAGCTCGTCGGAAGTGACGTGGTTGAAGTACAGCATGTACGGGTCCTGCACCGAGCCGACGAACCACTTCGGGGCGTCGGACTCCAGCGCGATCGGGGCGATCGGCCGGTATTCCTCACGGCGCTTGATCTTGTTGAGCCGCACGGTGGTGTCCACGGTGAACGGCGCGGCCAGGATCGACCGGTTGCCCAGCGCCCGCGGGCCCATCTCGTACCGGCCGCGCGCCCAGCCGATGATGTTGCCGTCCTTGATGTACTTCGCGACCTCGCTCGCCACGAGCGGCCGGGTCTCGTACTTGGCCGGGTCCGGGATGACGTCTTCGACGAAGCCCTCTCCCGCGTAGACGTCCCAATCGATGGTCGCCTGTCCGGTGTAGAACCATTGCGCGTCGATGGCGGTGCCCAGCGCGGAACCGCTGTCGTTGGGGCACGGCGGCACGAACACCGACGAGAACAGGCCGCTCTCGCGCCACAACCGGTTCCAGTCGCAGTTCAGGCCGCAACCGCCGGAGATCAGCAGCGGCAGGCCTTCGGTCAGGTTCTTCTCCGCGTAGTCGTGGAACCGGTTGAAGATCGCCTGCGAATGCTTCGCCGCGGCGTTGCGGTATTCCTGTGACCAGACGCCCGCGTTGTACAGATGGGACCAGGACATCTCCTCTTTGGACAGACCGAGGATGATGCCGTCGCGGTCGAGGATGAAGTCGATGGTCTTCTGCTCGTCCGGGGTGAGCGGACCCGGTTCGGCGAATCCGGTCAGCGCCATCTGCTTGCCGGCGTCGTTGAACCGGAACTTCCCCTTGCCGAGCGGGAAACCAGGGTCCGCCAGCGCGAAAAGATACGCGTACTTCGCGCCGGGGTCGGCCAGCACATGCTTCAGGTGGGTGGCCTCACCGCGTTCGTCGATCCGGTAGAAGTCCCCGATGTTCCCTTCCCACACCAGGGAGTAGTACGCCTGGCCGGGGGCGGCCGGGGCCATCCCGAGGGAGGTGTAGATATGCGAGCGCTCGTGGGTGGAGGAGAAGTAGCGCACGTCCTTGCCGAAGAACTTGCCCGCTTCGTCGGAGATCGCGCCTTCGCCGACACCGAAGTATCCGGTGCGGGAAGGGGGTTCCACCGAGAACTCGCCCTTGACCCAGCCACCGAGCGCGACCACGTCGGGCTGCTTGTCGAGCATGCCCGCAGCGCGCGCCATCAGCTCGCCGGTGATCCGGTCGTAGCGCGGGTAGTTGTCCTTTTCCGACTCCAGCGCGAACAGCAGCTTGCCGTCCTCGATGGCCACGATCCCGCCATCGTGGCCCTCTTTCATCGACAGAATCAGCATTGTGTCACCGAATTTCGCTCGCCTTCATTCGTCGATTCATTCAAGCCGCGCGGCCCGTTGACCGGAAGCGCCGCGCGGCTCGAACAATCAACCTTCCGACGAGCCGCCCGGCAGGGTGCGCACAGCCTCGTGGCGCAGCGATTCGAACGCGTTCTTCCGTGCCCGGCGGCCGACCATCGGGACGGCGGCGGCGAGCGGGTTCGGCTCCCGTTGCCGCTCGGCGGCGAACGCGCTGACCAAACGGGACACCGCATAGCGGCCCGCGACGTTGGCGCGCTGGAGAAGTCCCGCGTCCACGACGGACTCGAGGAGCTCGTCGGCGGTCTCGATCATGATGCCCATCGCCGCCGCGACACCGATCGACGTCGTCCAGCCCGCCCCGCTCTGCCCGAAGTGGTGGATCGCCTCCCGTCCGGCGGGCGACAGCTGTTCGTACGCCGCCGTGAACCGGTCACGGACGTTGACGTCACCCACGCTGAGGCTGTCCATGAGCCGTTCACGATCGGCGAGCCGCCCCGCCGTGTACGCGATCGCCCATTCCGGGCGCGCGGCGATCTTGCGGCCGACGATGTTGACCGCCAGCGGGAGATCACCGCAGAGTTCGGCGATCGAATCGGTGGCGTCGTGCTCCGCCCGCACCCGGCCCGGACCGGCGATCCGGCCGATCAACGCCAGCGATTCCTTACGGGAGAACGTGTTCAACTCGATACGGTTCGTGTCCTCCAGCCCGAGCAGCCGGGCGCGGCTGGTCACCACGACCTGGCTGTGCGGGGCCTGGCCCAGCAGCGGCCGCACCTGTCCCTCGTCGTTGACACCCGCCAGGAGTACGAACAACCGGCGTTCCGCCAGCAGGGACCGGTACAGCCCGATCCGCTGCATCGGATCGTCGGGCACGAGATGCGCCGGCACGCCGAGCGCGCGCAGGAAGCCACGCACGATCCCGTTGGCCGACCGGCCGCCGGTGCCGCTGTTGCTCAGATCGGCGTAGAGCTGCCCGTCCGGGAAGTCCGCCGCCACCTCTTCGGCGAGCCTCAGCGCGAAGGCCGTTTTACCCACACCGATCGGACCACTGACGAGCAGCGGCGCTTTGACCTGACCGGTCGCCCCGATCATCTCGGCGGCGTCGGTCAAATCCTTTTCCCGGCCCACGAAAGTCCTCGATCCCATGGGCAGCTGGGCCGGACGGGCGAGATGGATGACGCCGGATGCGAGCGCGTGCGCGCCGTCCGCCGGTATCTCGGCCTGCGCCGGCGTGGGCGCGCGTTCCTCGCGGACCTCGACGCCGCCCCCTGTTTGCCCGGCGACACTCCGCCAGCGCCGCTCCCACGCTGCCCGGTCTCCCCCGCACGCGGAGACGAACGCCAGTGTCACGGCGAGGGTGGGCAGCCGGTGGCCGCTGGCCGCGCTGGACAGCACGGAAGGTGCGAACAGCGCCGTCCTCGCGAGTTCCCGGTAACTCGGGTTTCCCGCCCGGTTCCTCAAAACGCGCAGATCATGAGCGAATGCGGCGATCGGACCAGTGGAGCCGTCCAACGGTCGCTCGGGTCTGCCCATGCCTTCTCCTCCCCTGGATGGGGTAACGCGATCGCACTGCGTAACCGCCATCCTCGTGGCCTTCCTGGCCACAACCCTAAAGGACCAATGAACCATGCAGCAGATACAAATAGGTGACTCAATGTACAAAGTCCAATAGTTGGACGCGGAAATTCACCCCCTTGGTGGCACCGGATAGGGTGCGCCCATGTCTGGCCCCCTGCCCCCGCTCGCCGAACTGCGGCGCGCCGCCGAAGTGTTCAACGGCTTCGCGAATGCCGACACCTCATGGCTCCGCCTTCTGGCGGCCACGTCCGATGAAAACGGGCTCTCCGCGATCGACCTGTCACAGGCCGCACATCGCACCATTCTTCTGCGCTGGCTGAACTCGTGGGGCTGCCGCATCCGGTACCCGCGCGAGGGTGAGCCCGCCCCGTTCGACGACGGGATCAAGACCTGGTGGGAGACCTGGGGCGCCGGACTGCCCACTGTCGACCTCGTCCACCTGACGGACGCGGGCATCGACGCGACCGCGAAGGCGTACGCGGACCTCTCGGCCGTCGTCGTCTCAGCTGGACGGACGAGGCGCACGCTGGGCCCGACCGCCGCAGCCAAAGCCCTGTATGCGTTGCGGCCCAACACGATCATGCCGTGGGATGCCGCCATCGCGGCCACCCTCCACGGCGCCCGCGACGGCGCCGCGTTCGGCGAGCATCTGCGGCTCGGCCGCGAGTGGGCCGCCGCGGTGATCGCGGAGGCGGGTGCCGACGGGGAGAAGATCCCTGCCCTCGTGGGCAGGCCCGTGTCACTGGCGAAGGTCCTCGACGAATACCTTTACGTCGCCTTCACCATGGGCGCCAAGGGTGACTGGGGAACAGACAGCGGAGAATGGTGGAAAAATGGCAACCGGGGATGACGTCAGGCGGATCACTTCGGAGCTGCCCCGCGCCTATGAGGCGCTGGTCCGGGACCGGCCGAAGTTCCGCGTGGGGCGAATCGTGTTCCTTTCACTCTCGCCCGACGAAACCGAGATGGGATTCGGCTATCCCAAAGAAGAGCGGGAAGCGCTGGTGGCGGGCGAGCCGGACAAGTTCATGATGCCGATTCCGTCCGATATGCGCTATCAGTGGGCTCGCGCCCGGCTGTCCGCGCTCGATTACGAGGAGTTACGAGAGCTGATCGTCGACTCGTGGCGAATGTGCGTGCCGAAGAAGGTCTGGGCGGAATACCTGGAAAAGAACCCGCACTGAGTTACTCCTTTCGGCGTGCGCCATTCGGCCCCGTCAGCTGCCCTTTTCGGTCCCGTGAATTGCCTTTCAAGCGATAGAAACGGCCCGTTCACGACAAACCACACCCCGCCGCCACGTGATCGAGGACGTAACTCGCGTGCTTGGGGCCGGATCTCGCGTGACTGGAGGCCGCACTCGGGTGTGCGGCCTCTGATCACGCGAGTTACGCCTTCAAACACGCGAGTTCCGGCTCTGATCACGCGAGTGCCGAGGCCCAGGTACGTGAAGGCCCCCTTCCTTGCGCCTGGCGCAGTGAAGGGGGCCTTCATGTACTTCAAGCCAGGCGCTACTCGGCGACCTCTTCGATCGCCGAGGTACCGCGCGAGCCGGGAGTCCCGTACCGCTCCCACACCTCGTTCAGCCGGATCCGCCCGTCCGGCAGGAACTCCGGGGTGTTCGTGCTGTGCCCCGAGATCACCTGGCCGCTGGCCAGCACCATCGTGTAGGCCATGTCGATCGTCCCGTCCTCGCCGCACTTCCCGGTGAGCGAACCGAGCCGGACGCCGCCGCCGGTCAGCTCGGCCCACACCAGGTCGTCCTTTTGCCGGTACAGGGTGACCGGCGCGTCCGGGTCGGTGCTGACCTTGCGGAAGCGTTTCCCGTCGTAGTTGATCATCCGTGCTGCTCCGTCCGTGCCGAAGAACCAGGGAACCAGAGGTCGTCCGAGGTGAGATCCGCGAGGTCGTACTTCCCGAGCGCGCTGGTGAGCAGCCGCAGTTCGAGTTCGAGGCAGCGCACCAGCCGCACGAGGCCTTCGGTCGCGTCCTCGTCGACGGCGAGCAGCGCGGCCCGGCCGAGGCCGACCGCGGAAGCGCCCATGGCCAGGCACTTCAGCGCGCGGGCGCCTTCCCAGACCCGCCCCGACACCAGCAGCGACGCGTCGTGCTTGCCGACCCGGCGCAGGCATTCCACCAGCGGCAATCCCACCTGGTCGAGGAACACCGACGGTGCCCAGCCGGTGCCGCCCTCGGCGCCGTCCACGGTGACGGCGTCCGCTCCCGCCGCCCACGCGACCTGCGCCGCCTCGCCGACGTCGCGGCCCGGATGCAGCTTCACCCAGGCGCGGGAGCGCGGGTAGTTGTTGCGCATCAAGTGGATCTGCTGGCGCAGGATCTCCCCGGTGAACGTGCCGGGACTACTGGAGCGCAGCACCATGGCCGTGTCCGTGCCGAAGGTTTCGTCCACTGTGTACTGTTCGGCGATCTCGCCCGCGGCCGTGCGCGAGAGCACGGTCATCCCGCCGAGCCCCGGCTTGGCGCCCTGGCCGACCTTGAGCTCGAACGCCAGCCGCCCGGTTTCCAGCAGTTTCGTCGCGGACGGGTCGCTGTAGACGAGGTTCCACACCTCCGCGTCGGCGTCTTCGGTGCTCTGCTGCACAACGACGCCGCCCAGCCCGTCCGGCACCGCGCCGGCGTACGCCCGGATCCGGCCGAGCAGGCCGTCTTCGGCGCTTTCGCCCATCCGGCCGTAGCCGTGCATGGGCACGACGTTCTCGCCGATCACCATCGGCATCCCGAGCCTGCCCGCCTGCTCGCTCGCGGCGATCCCGAGACCGCTGCCCGCCACCTGCGTGGACCCGAACGCGCACAGGAACACCGGCGACGGAGCGGTGAAGCCACCGAGGACCGTCGAGAGCCCGACGTCGCCGTAGACCGGTTCGCGCGCGAGGTCGAACATCTTCTCCAGCCGCCTGGGGACGAACACCGGCGGCACGATCCGCGCGCGGTCGAGTTCGTCGCCACCCGAGTCGACGTCCGCGCCGAACAACGAGCGGCCGTATCCCCCGACGTCGGGGAAGATCGCCGCGCTGCCTTCCCGCGCCCGTGCGCGGATCGCGTCTTCGGGAAGCTGCCGCGCGGTGATCACGGCGTCGCGATCCCAGGCAGCTTCGGGTACGCGTTCGCCTGCCAGACCGCGTCCAGCCCGGCGAGGTAACGCGTCACCCGCTCCAGCCCCATCCCGAAGCCCGCGCTCGGCGGCAGTCCCTCGCGCGCGAGATCGAGGTACCAGGCGTACTTCGCCGGGTTCTCCCCCGTCTCCCGCATCCGTTCGATCAGCCGGCGGTACTCGTGCGTGCGCTCACCACCGCTGCAGAGCTCTCCGAACCCTTCCGCGGCGACGAGGTCGAAGTTCCGCAGCACCCCCGGCTCGGTGCTCGACTCGCCGTCGGTGAACCCGCGCGAGCCCTTCGGGTAGTCGACGATGAAGAACGGCCGGTTCGTCTGCTCGGAGATGATCCGCTCGCCCTGCCAGTCGATCTCCGCGTCGGCGCTCTGCCCGTGCCTCAGCCCCTGCAACCGCGACACCGCCTCGCGGTGCGTCATCCGCTCGAAGTCCTCCTCCAGCAACGCCGTGAACGCGTCCTGGTCGCGGCCGAGCGTCGCCAGGTCCACTTTGGACTCTCGCAGCGTGTACGTGACCACGTGCCGGAGCAGGCCCTGCGCCAGGTCCAGCACGTCCTCACGGCTCGCACGGGCCACCTCGACGTCGATCTGCGTGAACTCCACCAGATGCCGTCCGGTGGTCGAGGTCTCCAGCGGCTCCAGCCGCACGTTCGGAGCGACGTAGAAGATCTTGTCGAACGCGAGCAGCGACGCCTGCTTGTACAGGATGACACTGGTCATCATCTTGTACTTGTGCCCGTAGTAGTCGACGTCGACCTGTTTGGCGCCGCGGCAGCCGGGGTCGGTGACCGGCCCGATCATCGGCGGCTGGAGCTCCACGAACCCGTTCATGCCCAGGTACTCGCGGGTGCCCGCGGTGATGCTGTTCTGGATGCGCAACGCCGCCTGCGTCACCGGTGACGTCAGATGCTCGCGGGTGCCCGGCGGCAGTGCCGTTGGCGATGTACCGGTCATGTTTTACTCCCCTGTAGTGATTTCACAGTATCGATTCCCGGCATCCCGTACTTCTCGTCGAACGTCCGCTCGACGTACCGGAGCGCGTCCAGCAGCTCGCCCGACGTCATCCCCCGGTCTGCGGGCAGGTCGACGAGATCACCCAGCGGCATCGCGCCGATCCGCTGCCATTCCAGCCGTCCGTTGACGTCCAGCCGTCCGCGCGCTCGGCCGGCGTTGTCCGGGTGCAGGCAGAACGGGACGTCCAGCTGCCCCCTCGCGAACGCGGTGACCAGCGCCCTCCCGAGATCGCTGTCGAGCGAAAGGACGTTGTCCACCAACGCTTTCGCCTGCGCGTGGATCCCGGTGTCGCCGAGCTGCCCGATCCGCGAGACGCCGGCGGCGGCCTCGGCGGCGTGTTCGAGCGCGGTCACGTTCTCCGCCACCGTCGGCACCCGGTGCGCCTCGGCGGTGGTCTTGACGATCAGCCTGCCCGCCCCCGTCCGGGCGGCCAGCCGCGCGGACTCCGCGATCAGCGCCAGCGCGCCGCCGGGAGTCCTCGGATGGACACCCATGTAGCCGTAGATCACCACATGCGCCCGCGCGTGCGGCACGTATTCCCTGATCAGGGCGTGCAGCGCGGCGATCGCCTCCTCGTCCTGCCCGGCGTGGGTCTGCTGCGCGTAGCTGAAGGACAGGCACCGGACCCCGTGCCGCCAGAAGAACATCCCCTCCAGCACACTCAGCGCGACCAGCAGCGCCGGCGGGCACAGCTGGCCCATCATGCAGCCGCCGAAGGTCTCCAGATGCGGTTCCAGCTCCGGCCCTCGGGCCATCGCCAGGGTCTCGCAGGACCGCCGCCAGTTGTCGACGGCGGCCGAAAGCGGCATGCGGCTATACGGCAGGCAGTACGAGACCGGCCCGCCCTCGGTCGCGTGCAGCCCGTGGTCGAGCAGGGTCCGCACGATCCGGCGGGGATCCGGCGAGCCGTGCCGGATCTGCACCGGGAACTCCCTGCTCACCACCGCTTCGAGCAACGCCGATGTCGTCGCGGGATCGTGGTCGACGAGCGGATAGCCGTTGAGATCCGCGCCCACGGCCAAGGCCTCACGCGCGGCTTCGTGGTCGCCGACCCTGGTATAGCTGTCGATCGTGATCGTGCCGACGGTCGCGGCACGGGCCGCGCGGGTCGCCAGCAGCCCCCTTCCCATCCGTTCCGGATCCGCGAAACCCATCCGGGGCTGGACGACCAGCTCTCCCCTGGCGTGGTGGCGTGCGACCACCTCGCCGAACGAAAGGCCCCGCCGCGGGGCGAGCACCTTCATCCGGTGCCCAGCGGCACGCCGGTGCGGACCGACAAGGTGTGGATGAACGTCCGGAACGGGCTCAGCCCGCCGGAGTCTTCGAACACCGCGTCGAATCCCGCCGCCATCAGCCGGGCGGCGTTGCTGCCGCCCACCACGTCGAGCTTCCCGCCGATCACGACCGGTGTCGTGACCAGCGCCTGCTGCGCGCGGAAGGCATCCATCAGGCGCACGCCGTCCCGGCAGCCGTGCCCGTTGACGCTGCTGATCACCACCAGATCCGGTCGCTGGAGCACACACTCGCGCACGATCGTCGCGTCCGGGACGCAGGCGCCGAGATTCCTCACCCGGCAGCCCAGTTCCTCCAGCAACAGCTCCAGGTACACCAGGTTCCAGGTGTGCGCGTCGGACGAGAGCCCGGTGACGATCACGTCGAGACCGGCGTCCGGGAGTGCGGGCTGGACGGCTTCGATGCTCATGGGGCGGCGTTCTCCCTCTCCTCGCCGTCCGGCCGCACGTCGATCTCGATCAGCGCGACCGCCTCTTCGGCCAGGCGCAACGCCTCCGCCGGGCTGCCCGCGGTCACCATCAGATCGCCGACGCGGTCCCACGAACTGCGCAGCCCGTCGAACCGGTCACCGGCCGAAACGCCGACGTCGCACAGGAACACCCCTTCGGCCTGCGACGCCTTCTCCACTCCGCGCACGTCTTCGATGAGACCCGGCTCGATGGACACGAACCGGACCGCGGCCCCGCCCGCGGCCTCGCGCGGCAGCACGTCCACGACCGGCTCGTCCTTCATCACCGAGAAGTAGGCGCGGTTCAGCTCCACCGGATAGGCGCGCTGGATCAGCTCGATGATGCCGTCACCGGCGAACCGGCCTGCGCATTCGACCAGGTACGGGACCCCGTCCGAGACGATCCATTCACAGTGGACGATCCCGGTGCCGAACCCGGCCGCGCCGGTGAGCCGCCGCGTCTCCTCGTTCAGCAGCGTGGTGAGCTCGTCCGGGATGCCGGCGGGGACGATATGCGCGAGCTCCACCGGGCGCGGCCCAGGGAACAACCGCTTGCCGGTGACGTTGGCGAACAACGGCTCGCCGTCCCGCAGCAGCATTTCGACGCTGTACTCGTCGCCATCGACGAAGCTCTCGGCGAGCATTTTCAGTTCCATCGCACGGTCCGGGACGAAGATCCCCTCGTCCTGCACGACACAGTTCGCCCACGCCTGGTCGGCCTCGGCCGCGTCGGTGAGCACCTGCGTCCCCACCGACGCCTGGCGGTTCGCGGGCTTCAGGACGGTCTTCCCCGGATGCCGCGCCATGAACTCGCGGACCTCGTCGGGGCTTTCGACCCGCGCCGACGCCGGGTTCGCGATCCCCGCCGCCCGGCTGACCAGGCGCAGCACCGCCTTGTCCCGCAGGATCTGCGCGGCGCCGAACCCCGCGCCCGGCAGGCCGTAGCGTTCCGCGAGCCGGGCCGCGAACGGGGTCGCGTACTCGGTCAGCGGCACCACCGCGGCCGGATCGAGGTCGCGGTGGACGTGGTAGAACTCGTCCGCCTTGCCGGGGAGGTGGAACTCCCATTCGATCAGTTCGCGCACCAGCGCCGAACCGGCCACCGTCTCCCGTGCGTTGCGTTTGCGGACGACATCGGGCTCTTCGACGAAGATGACCGACCCGTCCGGCTGGAAGTCCTTGATGGACGAACCCAGCGCGGCCGCCACGAAGCCGACCAGCACCACCGGCCGCGTCATGCCTCGCCCTCCGCTGTGTCGTCGATGTAGTACCAGTTCTCGGGGTTGATCAGGCCGTACGGGTTGATCGGCGAGAATCCGCGCAGGTTGCCCGCGACCTCGAACAGCCGTCGCGGGAACGTCGGCATGAAGATCACCGGCGCCTGGTCGGCGATGTACTCCTGGTACTCGTACAGCGCTTCGAGGCAGTCGGTGGTGACCGTCTTCGCGATCAGCTCGTCCGCCCTGGCGTCCCGGTAGTTGCTGAAGTTGCACGCGGCGCCGCTCTGGAAGAGGTTCTCGCCGGTCGGGTAGTTGTAGACCCAGCCGCCGCCCCAGCAGGACAGCTCCCACATCCGCTTCTCACCGGGGCCGTCCTCGGCCACCAGGACCGATCCCATCACCTCTTCCAGGCGGATCTCGATCCCGGCCTTGGCCGCGTCGTCCCGGAACTGCGCCATGAGCCGCGCCAGCGAGGGCCGCCCTTCCCAATAGCGCAGGGAGAAACTCAGCTCGGTGCCTGCCGGGATGCCTTCGCCTGCTTCCTCGGGCCGCACGCACACCGCGGGGGAAGCGCTGACATCCCAGCCGTTGTCGGCGAGTAACTGCCGCGCCTTCTCCAGGTCGAACGGCCAGAACCCGCCGCGTTCGGCGATCTTCGGCGAGACCAGGTCACTCTTGGGCAGCACCGGGATCGACCCGGTCTGACTCCAGCCGTAGCCCTGGTATACCTCGCGGGCCCCGTACTCCTGGTCGAAGCAGCTCTGGAGGGCCTGCCGGACGTAAGGCTGCCGGATCATGTTCCCGGCGACGGTCGGGTTGCTGAAGTTGACCGCCATGAAGTTGATGTTGAACAGGATCTGCGGTTCCAGCTGGAAGCCGTCGCCGAGCGGGTTCGGCCCGCCCTTGGTCGGGTCGCCGTCCGGCTGGACACCCATCCCCGGCGGCAGGAAGCCGACCTGGACGTCCCCGGATTGCAGCAGTTCGTACTGCTGCTCGTCCGACGTCGTCGAGACCTGGCGCAACTCGTCGAGATGCGGCGGGTTGGGTCCGCTGTAGTGCTCGTTCGGGACGAAGGTGACGACACCTTCCTCGGTGTAGCTCTTGAGCCGCCACGGTCCGTTGACGACACTCCACACCGGACTTTCGGCCCAGCGGGTGCGGTGCGAGTTGTCCTCCTCGACGACGTCGCCGTTCTCCGCCATCAGGAATTCGTAGACCGCCTCGGCCTGCTCGATGTCGTGTGTCGCGTCGGCCGGGCCGTCCGCGGTGCGGTCCCAGGCCTTCGGCATCGGCGTGATCATGGTGAGCTGGTTCAGCAGTACCCAGTTCTTCGAGTACGCCTTGTCGAAGGTGAAGCTGACCTTGTCGTCGTCGACCTTCGCGAACGACACCAGGTTGTCCGGGAAGTAGCCCTCGGAGTAGGCACCGAACCTCGGCCCCTTCACCTTCAGCATGTTCATCCAGAAGATGACGTTGTCCGCGCAGAGCGTCTCGCCGTTGGACCACTTCCACGGTTTGATCCGGACCGTGCAGGTGCGGCCGGTCTCGTCCCACACCGGCTCTTCGCCGACACTGAGGTCCCAGTCGATCTCCGGCGCGCCGTCGCGGCCCAGCCAGTACAGCGGCCGGTACATCAGCATCTGGAACTCGTAGAGGCTCCGCACGCCGAAGCGTTCGCCAGGGGTGAAGGGGAAGATCACCGCGGGCGGGAACCCTGGCAGGCAGGCCCAGGTCGCGACGCCGCCCTTGATCGGCTTGTCCGTCATGACTTTCGCTTCCTCCGAATCAGGCCGCGCTCAGGCGGCGGTCGCCTCGAGAACCTCGGCCGGCTGCTTCTTCTCCTGCGCCGACAGCGGTTT
Source organism: Amycolatopsis alba DSM 44262 (assembly GCF_000384215.1). Lineage (NCBI taxonomy): Bacteria > Bacillati > Actinomycetota > Actinomycetes > Pseudonocardiales > Pseudonocardiaceae > Amycolatopsis > Amycolatopsis alba. The sequence continues at coordinate 8,627,330 of NZ_KB913032.1, forward strand.
CGCCAGACTGAAGTAGGTGCCGATCACGATCGCGCCCTGCAGGATCGCCAGCCCCCAGAACGCGTAGGGCACGGTGGTCGCGTCGGCCAGCGCGGACAATCCGACCGTCGCGCCGACACCGAGCCCGAGGCCGACGGCCTGCGTGCCGCCGAAGATCCGGCCGACCCGGTCCTCCGGGCTCGCCCGCATCAGCAGGGTGCGGGCGGCGATCCGGCCCTGGGCGAAGCAGAACCCGGCGAACGGGATCGCCGCCATCAGCGCGATGTAGTGCACCGGCTGGATCGCGAGGCAGATCAGGTTCCCGAGCGTGCCCAGCACGGCCAGATGGATGCCCTTGAACCGCTTGCTGACCTTGCCGTACGCGGCGGCGCCGACGATGAAGCCGACCCCGGCCAGCGCGTCGACCACGCCGATCATCCACGCGCCCTGGCCGAAGGTCTGCAGGATCAGCGTGGTCAGGATGACGTTGGCGACCATCAGGCCGATGTTCCCGTTGGCGTACAGCAGCGCGAGCCGTTTGATCGGCTGGTGCACCGGGGCTTCGACCGGCGCCGACGCGTCGGCGGTCGCGGTCTCCACGGCCACCGGCGCCTTGGCGGGCTTGCGGCCGATCCCGTAGACGAGCACGGCGGAGACGACGAAGGTCAGCGAGTTGAAGATGAACAGCGGCGTCGCGCCGAACCAGATCACCAGGAATCCCGCGAGCGAGGACGCGAGCAGCATGCCTGCGTTGCTCGCCATCTCGAAGTGCGAGTTGAACTTCCCGAGCCGCTCGTCGCGGATGCGTTCCTTGATCAGGCCGTTGCTCGCGGGCATGAACAACGCCGCGGTGCAGGCGAGCATGAAGTTCGCTATGTAGGACCCCAGGTTCGCCGGGCCGCCGATCCACAGCCAGACCGGCAGGGCGAACGCGGTCAGCGCGCTGACCAGGTCCGCGGCGACGCACAGCATCCGCCTGTCGACCTTGTCGACCAGCTTGCCGAACAGCAGCGCGAGCGCGACCTGCGGGATCGACACCGCGATGAACAGCCAGCCGACGGCGAGGGTGGTCTGCTCGGCGTGGAAGACCAGGATCGCGGCGGCGGTGATCTGGAACGCGTTGCCCGCCGTGGTGACGAAGCCCGCCGGGACCAGCAGGCGTTCGGCGAGCCGGGAACTCCGGACCGCGTCGGCGGGAAGGGAACTGTCGAGTGACATGGGGTCTCAGACCTCGCTCGTCGGGGGGAATTCCAGTGATGGCACGGCGAACGCCGTGGTGTGCGTGACGTCGAAGGCGGCCGCGTCGATCCGAAGGTCGAACCCGCCCGCTTCGGCGGCACGCGCGGCGAGGTCGATCAGGATCGGCGAGGCGCAGCCGATCAAGGCCCGCAGTTCGAGGAAGAGGTCGCCCAGCGCGCCGCGGAGCACCTCCTGGTCGAGATTGCCTTTCAGGGTGCGTTCGGTGGCCGCGCCCAGGCGCCCGACGTGCTGCACGATCAGATCGGCGGCCCGGCTGAGGCTGAAATCCTCGAGTTCGTAGTTCAGGGCGAACCGGGAGACCATCGCCGCCGCGCGTTCCGTGGCCTCGACCGACACCGGGAGCGAGCCGTTCTCCCCGCCGACCTCGGCGGTGAGTTTGGCCAGGGTCTCGGCGAGTTCGTTCCAGGGCGCGACGAGCCGCTCCCCCGCGACCTTCTCCAGCGCGGCGCGGGAGAAGTTGGTCCTGGCGAACTCGGGGGCGGTGAGATTGAGGTGGAACCGCGCGATGTCGCGAGGCACTTCGGCCGCGAGTTCGCGGGCCCAGACCACGTGTCCCTTGCTGGTGGAAAACTTCTCGTTCTCCAGCTCGTAGAACTCGTTGACGAGCAGGGTGTCCGGGAGGACGTAACGGCCTTCGAGGGCCATCAGCTCGGCGACGTGGACGACGCCCCAGGTGAACAGCGGATCGAACCCCATGAACACCACGACCCGCGCGTCGTTCTCCGCGAGCCACGCGTCGTCGTCGGCGGCCTTCGGTTTTCCGTTGCGCCGCAACGCGTACTCGGTGCAGTACATCGAGGCGGGCATCCCCTCGACCCACGCGTTGAGCCGCTGCCCCGGCGTCTGCAGGAACGGCGCCGGCAGCCCCCATTTCACCGGGTACGTGATCGCGAAGTCCGGCAACGGCCCGGCCAGCAGTTCCCGCATCAGGCCGAGCACGTGCGGCCGCCACGACGGGCCGCGTTCCTCGTAGTAGGCGAGGAGCTGTTCGCGGTACTCCGAGACGGGGAAGACCATGATCTCCGTCTCGCGGTAGGTCACCTCGTCGGCCGGGTCGAGCACCGAATAGGGCTCGATGAGCGCGTCGAAGTCGATCGGATGCCCGCAGCCCTCGCAGAACCCGCCGCGGCTGTCGGCGAGACACGTCGGGCAGCCGCCGCCGACGAACCCCTCGACCAGGAACTCGCCCTTGCTCTCGCTGTAGGGCAGCCGCACCTTGCGCAGCCGAAGCTTTCCCTTGTCGTACAAGCGTTTGACGTAGTCATGGACGAGCGCCCTGTACCCGTCGTCGGTCGGCGAGAACCCGTCGACCTCGACACCCATCGCCTTGAACGTGCGCTGGATGTCCTCGGTCGACTGCTTCACCAGCTCGGGTGGTGTCGACCCGACCCTGGCCGCGCTGGTGACGAGATAGGTCTGGCTGTCGTCGGTGCAGGAGGCGAACACGCCCTCGCGGCCCGCCGCGCGCAGGTAGCGCCGGTGCACGTCGGCGCCGAGATACGGTCCGGCGATATGCCCGATGTGCAGGTCCCCGTTGGACGTCGGGGGGCCGCCGATGATCACCACCGGTCTCGTGTCTGCCATGGTCACGCCAGCTCCTCGTGCCGGGCGGCGAACTTCGCCGTCATGTCGGAGTCCCACCAGATCGCGTACATCTCGAAGTCCTCGGCGCCGTCGTTGAGGATGCGGTGCTCGGTGCCGGGCCGGTGGAACTCGATGTCACCCGGCCGGAAGGCGCGGCGCTCTCCCCCGGACTCCACGACCGCCTCACCGTTGACGGCGATGAAGAGCTCGTACTCGTGGTGGGAGTGCGCACCCGTCGCGCCGTGCGCGGGCACCGTGACCCATGCCCCCTCGAACGGCGCGTTCAGCGCCGCCCACGGCAGCAGCCGCTGGCCGTAGGCGCCGTTCTCGAAGACCATCTTTTCCCGCTCCAGCGGACGGATCTCCATGACGTTCTCTTTCTGCTCGGGGATCAGCGGGTGGCGACAACGGGGTCGGCGGTGTCGGCGGTGTCGGCGTCCGACGTCGGCTGCGGCGGCACCTCGGGGGTCTCGCCGCGATGGGCGAGGATGTCCTGCAGGATGTCGTTGGCACGCGGGGCGAGGACGCTCAGCAACGAGTCCGCGATCCCGTGCGTCGCTTCGTTGACGCCCTGGAGGTACACGGCCGCGGTGGCGGGCTGGTCGATCTCCAGCCGGTAGTCGCGGGTCACCTTGATCTCCGAGAGTCCGATCGATTTGGCGATCTCCTGGACCATCCTCGGCATCTCCGGGGAGAAACCGGTGCCGAGCAGGACGAGATCGGTGCGCAGTTCCTGGGTCTCGCCGGTGCGCCGGTCGGTCAGTTCCAGCACGATCTCGTCACCCTCGTCGCGGGCGTCCGTGATGTCGCTCATCGTGACCATGTTCAGCCGGGAACGACCGGAAAGACGGTCCAGGTAGATCGAGCGGTAGAGCGCGTCCATCGTGCCCGGCGCCAGCCCGGAGTAGTTGGTGTGGTGCATCTCCTTGAGCATCTGCTCACGCGCTTCCGGTCGCGCGTCGAAGAATTTGTCCACATGGGACGGGAAGAACAGCTCGTTGTTGAACTTGCTGCTCTCGTAGTAGTTCAGGCCGATCGAGCGCATCACCATGGTCGGCTTGCATTCGGGCAGGTCCCGCTGCACCGCGCCGAACAGCTCCGCCGCGCTCTGCCCGGCGCCGATCACCGCGACACGGTACGGAAGGTCCTTGCGCAGCTTGGCGATCCTCGGCAGATACTGAGTACTGTGGATGACGCGGTCCTGATCCACCGTCCGGAGCAGGTCGGGGATCCGCGCGTCCCGGCCGGCGCCGACCACCAGGTACCGGCTGCGGATCGTCTCGCCGTCGGCGACCCTGGTGTCCCAGCCGGTCAGCGTCCCGTCCGTCCACACGGGAGTGATGTCGAGGCATTCCCGGCCACGCTGCAGATCCACCAGTGAAAGCGAATCGGCCGTCCACTTGAGATAGTCGGCGAGCTCGACCCGGTACGGGACGAAGCTGCCCATGTTCACGAACTCGTTGAGCCGGTTCGTCGCGTGCAGGTAGTTGAGGAACGAGAAGCGGCTGCGCGGGTTGCGCAGGGTCACCAGGTCCTTGAGGAACGAGACCTGCGACAGCGCCTCCGGCAGCAGCATGCCCCGCTGCCAGGAGACCTCCTCGTCGCGTTCGAGCAGGACCGAATCGCGGGCCAGGCCGGGCGCGAGCTCCTCGAGCGCCACGGCGAGTGCCAGGTTGGACGGTCCTGCTCCGACTGCGAGAAGCTCGACATCACGGTTCGCCATTTGTTTGCTCCGCCATCGTTGTGAGTGCTTGGAAGGTGTTCTGCGGTGCCCGGTCAGCCACCGGCGGCCACCGAGGGCAGCAGGGGGTGCGCGGTCAGCCGGACCTGGGCCATGGCCTTGTCCAGCACCACCTCACAGTCGTCGGGATCACGGCCCGCGCAGATCACGTACGCGTGCCGCGAGATGAACTCCGCCGGCGGCAGCCGCATCCGCGCCCCCGGCTCGACGAGCGCGTCGGCGGTGAGAATCCCGTTGTCCCGCATGGAACCCGGCACGGACACGGACTCGACGACACAGTCCTGCTTCGGATAACCGAACCGCACCCCGACCCACCGCGGCTCGGCCTCGTGCGGGATGTGCGGATGCAGGCCGAGCGCGACGTCGACCGCGGCCGCGCCAGGGTCGATCCCGGTCGCGAACCGGGCGAGCAACGGGATCAGATCCCCGCCGAGCCTGCCGTTGATCTCCACGATCACCGGTCCGCGCTCGGTGAGCTTGAGTTCGGTGTGGGTGATGCCGTACCGGAAGTCGATCGCGCTGTGCGCGCGGGCCAGCGTCGAGCGGAGCGCCGGGTCCGCGAGCAGCTCGTCCGCGGAGCTCACCAGATGGCCGAGTTCCTCGAAGTACGGGTGCATGCCGACCGTCTTGTGCGCCACGAACATCGGCGTGTACTCACCGTCCACGACGGCACCGTCCACACTGATCTCGGGTCCGGTCAGGTACTCCTCGACCAGCGCCCCGCCCTGGTAGGCGGGAGAGCCACCGAAGCTGGCGTCCTCCGCGGTCCGGAACGCCTTCCGCACCGCCTCGCCGTCTTCCGCGAAACTGACGCCGATGCTGGCCCCGCCCCCGCGCGGCTTGACCACGACCGGATACCCGATCCGGTCGGCCACCCGGACCGCCTGCTCCTCGTCGTGCACGAACCCGAAGTCCGGCTGCGCGACCCCGGCCGCGGTGAGCGTCCGCCGGTTGAGCCACTTGTCCCGGCACCCCTCGATCGCGGAGATCCCCGCACCCGGCAGGCCGAGCTCGTCCGCGACGTGCGCCGCGGTGACGATCAGCGCCTCGTCCCACGACACCACGCCGAGCACCGGCGTCTTCGCGTTCACCGCGCGGGCCGCGGCCAGTACGGCGTCACGATCCTGCAGGTCCAGCACCGTGGCGCCGGTGATGTAGCGCTCCTGCCAGGTCGGTTCGGCCCCGTTGAACAGCCACAAGGGATGCCGGTGCCCGGCCGACGCCAACAGGTACTCCCGGTACGGCCGCATCCCGCAGCCGATCACCAGGACAACACCCTCCGCTGAGCTCATTCCCTCTCCCCACCAGCCCGTCGCTTCGTCGCGGGCTACTACATCTCGGGGATTGGTTGACCGGAACCCTTGATTCACACAGAACAATCAACGAGATGCGTGGCGGGGTGACGGGTGGTATGCGGATGGCGTTGCCGTCCCGACGGCCGGGAGTGGCCTTCCTGAGTCACGGCCCGACCGATCATCGGCCGCCGACTGCTCGAACTGGGATGACATTCATTGATCTACCGTTCACCCTTAAGTGGGAATTACACATTCTCACGACTACTTAAAAGTACGAACACCTGTTCGATAGATATCTGGTATCATTAAGGTGTGTCCGAGACCTTTCTTCCCGAGTTGCCGCAGGAGTTGTGGCGTGCCGGCAAGCTGGAGCTTGCGCATGGTGTGCGGCAGTTCTTGCAGGTGATGCGGGTCGCCTGCGCCGGCCTGGGGCGGTATCTGGCGGAGGTGGAGTCTCGGGGCGCGAAAGACCTGTACGGCTATGGGTCGACGATTACGTGGTTTGCTGATGTGGCGGGGTTGTCGTTTGGTGAGGCGCGGTCGGTGGTGAATCAGGCGATCGCGTTGAACCCGACGCGGGCGTTGGATGGCAGTGAGGTTGCGGCGTTCGCGCCCGCCACTGCCGCTGTGGCGGCGGAAGGGCTGGTCGGGCACGAGCGGATCCAGCAGATCCTGGACATCCTGGGGAGAATCCCTGCGGATACGTCTGCCGAGGATCGGGAGTGTGCGGAGAAGATCCTCGCGACCCTCGCTCGTGACGCCGGGCCTCGGCAGCTGGCGAAGGCCGAGCAGGACCTGCTCGGCTGGCTCGACCCCGACGGCAACGAGCCCAAGGATCCCGAACCTGCCGAGCCTCGCCGCGAGGTCACCCTGGAACGCCGCAAAGACGGCTTCTGGAAGCTGAACGGGTTGCTGGATGACGAGCTCGGGGCCCGGACGGCGGCCGCGCTGGAGGCGTACGCGACACCGCGCCCGGTGGACGAGTTCGGCCAGGCGGATCTGCGGACCAAACCCGAACGCCAGGGTGACGCCTGGGCCGAACTTCTCGACCTCGCGATCGCCTGCCCGGACCAGCCCGGCACCAGCGGCTACCGCACCCTCGTGCACGTCACCATCGGACTCGACGAACTCAAAACCGGTCTCGGGACCGCCTGCCTGGACTCCGTCGGCACCATGACCGCCCGCGACGCCCGCATGGCCGCCTGCGACTGCCTCATGCTCCCCGTCGTGCTGAACGCCGCCGGAGAACCCCTCGACCTAGGACGGCTGAGACGGTTCGTCACACCAGGTCAACGCCGGGCGCTGAACATCCGCGACGGAGGCTGCGCGTTCCCCGGTTGTCATCGAAGACCCAAGAACTGCCATGCCCACCATATTGATCACTGGGCAGACGGCGGACCGACCGACCTCCGCAATCTGGTGCTGCTGTGTGGATTCCATCACCGGCTGATCCATCATGGTGATTGGGAAGTCCGGATGGCTCCCGATGGGTTACCGGAGTTCATCCCGCCCCAATACTTGGACCCGCTCCGAAGAACCCGGCGCAACACCCTCCACCACACCTGAACCCCGCACGACCCCGAGGAGCCCGCCGGCCACACCGGCGACGGGCCCCTCACCATGCCCACAGACCGGCAAGTCACCGGAACCAGGGTGACAATCCGCAAAGTCCCCGCGTGACCGGTCCGGTCACGAAGAGGTGTGGAAACAGGGACGTTGAACGTCCCTGTTTCCACACACCCCTCACCCCGAGCTACACCTCGCGCGCAGCGGCTCACACAGGGTTTCGCCCGCTTCGGTGAGCGCGCACTCGACCCGGATCGACACTTCCGGCCAGCCAGTGCCACGCACAAGACCATCCCGTTCGAGCCCGCGAAGGCCCAACGTCCCGGATTTCGAAGGAAGGCGACTCGTGTCTCGCATTACTGTCATCGGCCACTGAGCGCGCCGGCCTAGTTCCGGTTCCCGTAGGACTGTTCGCACGGATACCCGTCGCGGTCGGCGTCCCAGCTCAGCGGGCGCCCCGCGTTCACCCAGGCGCTGTACGCGTACGTGTACGAGAATCCTTCGGCGAGAAGGCGCTGACACGACGTGAGTGAAGGTGCCCGCGTGACCGTCACCGGCGGCTCCGCCACGACCACCGAGGTGGCAGGCGGCGCGACGATCGCGGTGGTCGTCGACGGCGGCACGATCTCCCGCACCACGGTGACCGGTGTCCCGGCGGTCGTCGTCCCGCAGCCACCCAGTACCGCGGCGGCGCCCGCCGATGCCAGCAGTACCGCGACCATTCTGTTCATGTTCTCGCCTCCCGGTGAAACCGCCGAATCCTCACGAGAGGAGAACGGCGGTTTCACCGGCGGCATCACAGGTTCGGCGCGATCGGAGCCCCAAGTCCCCGGAAGTCGGGAGCTTCGGCACGGATCGGGCAGGGCCGGAAGACCCTAGGACTGGACGACGTTCACCATCCAGGAGATACCGAACTTGTCCGTGCAGGCACCGAATTCATCGCCCCACATCTGCTTTTCGAACGGGACCGAAACAGCACCCTCGGCGGACAGTTTCTCCCAGTATCCGCGCAATTCCTCACCGTCGTCACCACTGAGGCTGACCGACAGGTTGGTGCCCGGCTTGTGCTCCATTCCCGGCGGCGTGTCCGACGCCATGATCGTGTAGCCGCTCGGCGAATCGAGCTGACTGTGCATGATCTGGTTCTCCACCGGCGAACCCGCCATACCGGACTCGCCGAACGTATTCAGCGTCAGCTCTCCGCCGAACACCGACTTGTAGAACTCCATGGCCTGCCGGGCGTCGCCGGCGAAGCTGATGTAAGGATTGAGTCGGGAAGCCACTGGAAACGCTCCTTCTGGTCGGGTCACGAGCATCCTGGCAGACCCCACCCGGCGCGACAACGACTGGACCACGGCCGGGTGAATCCCGAAATTCAACGCCGTGCACCGAATGCGGTGAGCGATTTCCCCAATGCGCTCCGATGACCGACGTAGCCGTGTCGTGTATGCCGCTTTAGTGTCGTCCTATGCCCGCATTCCGGATCCACCCCGCGACGGCAGACCGGTTCGGCGACGTCCAGGCGGGCCATCGCCGGCAGGGTGGCGCGCACGCGCTGCTGGACGGGGCGATCTCCTACGCCCGGTCACACGGCGACCCATGTCGGGACGGTCGGGCTGTTCGCCGCCGCGGGTTTCGAGCTCATCGAGGAGACCAAAGCGCGTTCGGACCGGCGACCGCGCTGGCTGATGCGCCTCGACCTGTGAGTCAACCCACCGACGGCCCCATGCCCAGCGACTGCGGTGTGCTGGAATCCGGCGACGGCTGGTGCAGCCCGCCGTCCAGCGGCCCGAATTCGGTCATCAGCGCGGGACTCCCGCCCCACGGCGTCTGCTCCTCCGCGATCAGCGAGTTCGTCGTCAGCAGCAGCCCCGCCACCGAGGCACCGTTCTGGACCGCCGACCGGCAGACCCGCAGCGGGTCGACGACGCCCAGCTCGATCATGTCCCCGTAGCGGTCGTGAAGGGCGTCGAAACCCTCGTCGTCGCCCAGTTCCCTGGTCCTGGCGACGATCTCGTGCGCGGGATGGCCCGCGTTGAACGCGATGAGGTACGCCGGTTCGCTCAGCGCCTTGCGCACGATCTCGGCGCCGATCGCGTGGTCACCGTCCAGCCCGAGGTCTTCCAGCGCCTTCTCCGCGTGCAGCAGGGCCGCACCACCACCCGCCACGATGCCTTCGGCCATCGCGGCCCTGGTCGCCGACAGCGCATCCTCCACCCGGTGCTGGAGTTCCTTGAGTTCGGCCGGGGTGGCCGCGCCGACGTGGACCACCGCGACCTTCCCGGTCAGCGCGCCGATCCGTTCGGTCAGCACTTCCTCGTCCACCCCGAACCGTGCCCGCTCCAGCTCGGACCGCAACTGCCCGGCCCGGAACTCGATCGCCGCCGCGGAACCGGCGCCGCCCACGACGATCGTCTTGTCCTCCGTGACCCGGACCTGCTTGGCCCGGCCGAGGTGGTCGAGCGTCATCGTCTCCATCGAGAATCCGGACTGCCGGGACAGCACCGCGCCGCCGACCACCGCCGCGAGGTCCTCCAGCTTGTGCAGACGCCGGTCTCCGAAGCCGGGCGCGCGGACCGCCACGGCCTGGAAGGTGCCGTTGACGTGGTTGTGCACCAGCATCGACAGCGCGGTCCCCTCGACCGTCTCCCCGATCACGACCAGCGGCCGCGGAGCCCGCATCACCTTGTCCAGCAACGGCATCAGCTGCTGCACACGGGTGATCTTCTCACTGCACATCAGGAGGTACGGATCCTCCAGCACGGCTTCCAGCCGTCCCGGATCGGTCACGAGGTACGGCGAGAGATAGCCGTTGTCGAACTCGAAGCCCTCCACGAAGTCGACGTTCATCCCGATCGACGGCGACTCCTCGACCGTCACCACACCGCCCGCGCCGACGGCGTGCAGGGCTTTCGCGATGACCTCGCCGACAGCGTCGTCGTCATTGGCCGAGATGGCGGCGACCCGCGCGTAGTCCTGTTCGGACACCACAGGACGGGCCCGTTTCTCCAGCTGCCGCACGACCAGGCCGACGGCGTGGTCGACGCCGCGTTTGACCAGGACGGGATTCCCGCCGCGGCCGATCGCCGCCATCCCCTCGCGGATGATCGCCTGCGCGAGCACGGTCGCCGTGGTGGTGCCGTCGCCGACCATGTCGTTGGTCTTGATCGCCGCCTCCTTGACCAGTTGCGCGCCCATGTTCTCGAACTGGTTCTTGAGGTGGATCTCCCGCGCGATGGTGACGCCGTCGTTGGTGACCACGGGCGAACCGGTGATCTTCTCGATGATCACGTTGCGCCCCTTGGGGCCCAACGTCGACTTCACCGCCTCGGCGAGTTTGTCGACTCCCGCCAGGAGGAGGTCGCGGGCGTCCGAGCCGAACCGCAGTTCCTTGGCCATGGTGCGTGCTCCTCGATCGGGGCGGGTTCAGGGGGTGAGGATCGCGCGGCCGCGGACCCGGCCGTGGCCGAGATCGGCGAGGGCGTCGAGCGCCGCGTCCAGCGGGTACTTCCTGGTGTGCAGGGTGACCCGGCCGGTCTGGGCCAGCACCATCAGTTCGGCGAGGTCGTTGTAGGTGCCGACCAGGTTGCCGATCACGTTGCGTTCGGTGGAGATCAGGTCGATCGCCGGGATCTCGAGCTTGCCGCCGTAGCCGATCACGAACTGCGAACCGGCGCGGCGGGTCATCGCGAACGTGTCCTGCTGCGCGCCCTGTTCGGCCACGAAGTCCAGGACGACCTCCGCGCCGTCGCCGCCGGTGAGGTCCAGTACGGCTTCGACGTGCTTCCCGTCGGCGAGGACGGTGTGATCGGCGCCGAGCATCGCCGCCAGGTCCAGGGCTTCGGGGTTGCGATCGATCACCACGACGGTGGTCGCGGTCAGCGCGCGCAGTGACTGGATGCCGATGTGCCCGAGCCCGCCGGCGCCGTTCACCACGCACACCGTGCCCGGCGGCAGCAAGGGGACCGCCTTGCGGACCGCGTGGTAGGCGGTGATCCCGGCGTCGGCCAGCGCGGCGACGTCCTCGGGCCGCGTCTCCGGATCGAGTTTGATACACGCCCTCGCCGACGTCAGCAGGTACTCCGCCATCCCGCCGTCGGTGGTGATACCGGGGAATGTCCCGTCAGAACAGTGCATGTCGTCACCGGCGCGGCAGGCGCGGCACAGCCCGCAGGTCGGCGTCGGATGCAGGATGACGGTGTCGCCGACCTCCACACTGGACACGGCGGAGCCGACTTCGTGCACCCAGCCCGCGTTCTCGTGCCCGATCGTGTAAGGCAGGGTGACGCCGGACTTCTCCGCCCACTGTTCCTCGATGATGTGCAGATCGGTGCGGCACACCCCGGCGCCGCCGATCTTCACCACCACGTCGAACGGGCCGGTGGCGCGGGGTTCCGGGACCTCCTCGACGACGGGCCGCCGATGATAGGCGTGCAGGCGAACCGCTTTCATCCCGTGTTCTCCTCACCTCGGGCCTGCGGGTACCGCACGCGCAGCATGCCGCGGCACACGCCGGAATTGGCCTCCATGCTGGTCCTCGTGAGCCGGGCGAAGGCGAGATGCCGCTTCGCCTCCGACGGCGTGATCGGCAGTGCCGTCACCGGGTCGAGCAGCAGGGCGTCTTCGTCGCCGTCGGGCAGGCACAGTTCGCTCCGGCGGCGCCGCAACCGGTCGAGGTCGGGTCCCGCCGGGACGTCGCCCAGGGTGAGTCCGGGCAGCCGGGCGGCGTCGGCACCGTTGGCGAGCAACGCCCGGCATACCCGGTCGGTTCCGGCGAGCACGGCCTTGCGGACGAAATCGGCCCGCAGTCCGTCCAGTTCGCCGGCCGCCTCCCCGTCGAACGACGCTTCGAAGCCTTCGCGCGCCGCCACCCCGTGATTGATGGCGTCGGCGGCGAAATGGTCGAGCAGGACCACTTCCACCCCGGTCACTCCCCTCGTCCCCGCCACCGCGTCGTAGGTGTCGGCGACCATGAGGAACGCGAAGTTGGGCGCGCAGAAGTACGTGGGCAGCCGCAGTTCCACCCGCACCCGGCCCGCCGGATCGACCTCGCACCGGGCCACGAAACCGAGGTCCGGCAACGGCTCGTCCAGCTCCGGATCCCGCACGGTGCGCAGGGCGGACCAGACCGCCGCCATGACGGTCATGGCTGCCGCACACCGACCGGTTCGATCTCCGGCTCCAGTCCCAGTTCCGGCGGCACCTCGATGTCGTAGAGCCGGGCGGCGTTGAGGCCGAGGATCTTCTTCTTTTGCGTGACCGTCAGCGGGGCGAAGTCCGAAAGCTCGTCGTCCTCGGGCATGTTCCAGTCGACGAAGCCCTCGACCTGCCATTTCGGCTCCCAGATCGCGTAGTCGGCGCCGAAGATCAGTTTGTCCTCGCCGATCCAGAACATCAGCTCGCCCATGACCTTCGCGAAGAACTTCGGCCGGGCGTGCATCAACGCGCCGACGACGACCGCGAGCCCCGCGTAGACGTTGCGCTCCTGCGTCGCCATGAAGCAGAAGTCCTCGATCCGCGGCAGGCCGACGTGTTCGACGATGAAGTTCAGGCCCTGGAAGTCCGTCGCCACGTGGTCGATGTCGGAGACGTCGAAGGCGTCCTTGTCCAGCGGCCAGATCGTCGGTCCTTTGTGGACATGGATGTTCCTGACGCCCAGCTCTTCGCATTTCTCCAGGTACCGGGCCGCTTCCGGATCCTTCAGGCTCCAGCCTCGCGACTCGCCTCGCCACTCGGCCGTGTAGAGCTTGACTCCCTTGGCGCCGTAGCGTTTGACCCGTTCCTCGAACGCCTTCAGCCCCTCCCTGCCCTCGCGCGGGTCGAACGTGGTGTTGACGAGGAACCGCCCCGGATGCCGTTCGGCCATCGCGCCGTCGGCCTCGGTGGTGTTGAACCCGTTCTTGTACCACTGCCGCAGATTCGTCGGCTGGAAGATCGCCTTGTCGACGTGCCCTGCCTCGAACAGGTCGTGTATCATCAGCTCTTCGGAATACTTCCGGAACCGGCCGATCGGCCAGTGGGTCTCTTCCGGGCCGAGTCCGTGGTAGGCGTGGAAGCATTCGATCCAGCCCCGTGCGAACTCCTCCTGTCCCGCCACCCAGTTCTCCGGACCGGCGTCCCAGAAATGGGTGTGGCCATCGACGATGAAGTACCGCTCTCCGTCCTTTGTGTACATGAGGCGCCTCCAGCCGGGCGTCAGCGGATGGGCTTGAGGTCGAAGTCGAGGTACTCGGCCGCGTCCTCGGGGTTGGCGAACATGATCGTGCGATCGTCGAGATGCACCATCCGGCCGTAGTGGGTGGACATGCTCTCTTCGAACTCCGCCGAGGTGAACCAGCCCTCCTCCTCACCGGCGGCTTCGTCGATGTCGGCGTAGACGAGATCCATCCGGCCGACGGCGTCGACGCGGATCATCGACGGCAACGGCGTGGTGGCGACGTTGTCCAGCTGTCCCGCGACCCCGGCGATGATCACGCCGACCTGGTTGTTCATCAGCGTGAAACCGCACATGCCGGAGGCGGTGCTGTCGGCCTTGAACACGGTCATCGGCCCAGCTCCTTCGGTGCTTTGAGACCCAGATCGGACAGGATGCCGGCGAACCGGCTCTTCGCCCGGTCGAGGCCGTCTTCGAACCGGGTCGGCTTGGCGTCGGGCTGCGACCACAACGGCTGCAGCGTGCGAGCGGCGGCGACGCACCGGGGAACCCAGTCCTGAAGCCAGCCCTGGAGGATCTCCTTGTTGTGCCCGGCGTACTGCCGGTCGTTGACGAGCAGATCGAACATCGGCTTCGTGTACCGGAGATCGCGTTCGGAGTAGTCGAACTCTTCGGCGCCGACGAGGGTCGGCGTGACGAAGTCGCCGTTCGCCGGCGCGGCCTCCTGAACGAGGTTGCTGCGGAACAGTTCGCCGACCAGCGGCTCGAAGACCACGTTCGCGGCGAAGATCGCCTCGCACCAGTCCCAGATCCCGGTGAGCTGTTCGGCCGTCTCACGGACGCCCTGCCAGGCCGGGTCGGCATCCCACGTCTCCAGATGCGCCGAACCGTCGAAACCCTCGATCTCCTCGGTGAGCGTGAGGTTGTACAGGGCCAGGTCCTGCGCGGCGCGGATGCGGTGCATGCTGTTCACCGAGATCGCGTTGTTGTGCATGTTGGTCGGCGCCCGGCGGTTGGCGTTGGCGAACAGGTACAGCCCGAGGCCGTGGTCGACATGCATCCACGCGCCGACGTGCTTGGCCACGAAGTCCACCCAGTTGGGGTTCCACTGCTCGAAGGCCTTGGCCTGCCGCGCCGCGTCGACGTTCTGGTTCAGCTGCCGGACGACGTTCGCGTTGTAGCGGTAGAGGGTCAGTTCCCATTCCTCGTTGGGATCACGGAACTCGTGCCAGCCGTGCGCCGGCCAGTCGTAGCCCTTGCCGCCCGAGCCGGGACCGCGTTCCGGTTCCGGCCGGTCCGAACCCCAGGCCTTCAGCACCGTCCAGCCGAGCGGATAGCCTGCCTTGCCGTCGGCGAAGGCGTACAGCCAGCCCTGGGAGAGGTAGTGCCGCGGATCCGGCTGGACCTCGACGGTCACATCCTCGTAATGGCTCTGCTTGCGCCTGGCCGGGTTGAAGTAGGTGAAACGGCGCGCGTCCGAATCCGGGAACACCTTGGCTCCGGCCTCGGCGTCGGTGAAGACCGGCTTCGGCACACTGCGTTCTTCAGTGCCTGTCATGGGGTTCACTCCTCACCGGTAGTGGTGAACTTGTCATAGAAGACGCGCTTCTCCGCGACTCCGAGGGAAGGCAGCAGCTCCAGGGCCGCCTCCACCATCGGCGGTGGACCGCAGACGTAGGCGTCGGCGCCGCGGAGATCGGGCCCGGCCCGCTTGAGGACGTCGGTGACGAAGCCGGTCTCGCCGTCCCAGTCCTCGTCGCCGGGTTCGGAAAGCGCCGGTAGATAACGGAAGTTCTTCAGGATTCCGGCGATCGCCGCCAGTTCGGCTTCGAAGCAGAGGTCGTGCCGCCGCCGGGCGCCGTAGTAGAAGGTGGCCTTGCGGTCGATGCCGCGCTCCGCCATCGACCGCAGCAACGCCAGGACGGGCGCCATCCCGGCCCCGCCGCCGACGAACACGACCTCGGCGCCGGGCGCGTCCCGCAGCGTGAACACCCCGAACGGCCCGGTGACGTCCAGCCGGTCGCCCGCCTTCACCCGGCTGTCGAGGAACTCCGAGAACAGGCCGCCGGGGTGGATCTTGACGACGAACTCCAGCAGGCCTTCCCGCGCGGAGGTGTTGGCCATCGAGAACGACCGCGTCTGGTCCGTGCCGGGGACCTTGAAGTCCAGGTACTGGCCGGGGAAGAACTTCAGCGTCTCCGGTTCGACGAGCCGCACGACCAGCTGCCGCAGATCAGGGGTGACGTGCTCGTTCGACACGACCTCCACGACCGCGTCGGTGATCGGCAACCCGGCCTGGATCATCTCCTCGTCGTAGTTGAGGAGCTCGATCGTGAGGTCCTCGTAGGCGTGCGCCCGGCACAGCAGGGTGAAACCCTCCTCCTTCTCGTAGTCGGGCAGGGCGAAGGTCGAGTACCGGTCGTGTTCGACGTCGTCGCCGTCGAGGATGAAGGATTTGCAGGACGCGCACTGGCCTTCCTTGCAGCCGTGCATGAGCATGACGCCCTGTTCGGCGGCGGCGCGCAGGATCGTCTGGTCCTCGCTGACGTCGATCTCGATGCCGACGGGTTCGAACCTCACCCGGTGCTTTCTCATGACTCCTCGTCCCGCGGGAGAAGGTGGGGAGGGCGCTGTGTCGCTGAGGGGTGCGCCCTCCCCACGTGGTCTCAGGGGCGCGGAGCGGGCCGCCCGGCCGGGCCCTGGCGGTTGTAGTCGGCCTGGAACGCGGCGCGTTCGGCGTCGGTCATCCGGTTCAGCAGCACGTTCGGCGACTGCACCTCGGGCATCCGGCGGAGGTGGTCCAGTGTCCACATCTTCTTCGGGTCGAGGTCCAGATGCGGCTGCGCGACCATGGTCCTGCCGTCGTCGCGGACGAAGCCCATGTCGGAGACGACGTCAGCCCAGTTCCAGCCGTGGTACAGCGTCTCCCATTCGCGGGCGCCGACGAGCTTGCCCATGTTCGGCGTGCCGCGGCCCTGGTAGGTGGGCTGGAACGCCTCGGCGTCGGTCCAGCGGCAGGTTTCCGAGCAGTAGGTGCGCCATTGCCCCTCGACCTTGTCGGTGACCATGTCCTCGCGGATGAGGCACGGCACCATGCAGGTCCAGCACCGGTGCGGGTACACGTAGTCGACGTCTTCGGCGACGATCGGATGGTGCCCGTTCGGGGTGGCGAGGCGGTTGTAGTTCTCCCACCACTTGCCGTACCGGTCGTACCAGCCCGGATACTTGTGCTCGAACCACTCGAAGTCCTTGTCCGTCATCGGGTCGATCCGCCAGTAGTTGGCGAGCCATCCGGTGGCGAAGAACTGCGCGACCTCGTGCACGTATCCCTTGGTCCAGATCCGGTTCCACGCCTCTTCGACGAGGTCGTGCGGGATGACGAGGCCGTAGCGCTCCAGCGGGACGAGGTAGCTGCGGTAGTAGTCGTCGTAGATCCAGCGGCGCCACATCTCCGCGTAGCTCTCGCGGTCCTTGCGGCGGTCCTTGGTGCCGTACTCGATGAAGGTGCCGATCGCCGCGTCGACCACGGCGTGGTTGTTCCACCAGGCGTACCGCAGGTCGCGTTCGAGCAGCTGGTGGTTGCTCTCGTCGGACAACGCCATCAGCAGGGTCGCGTAGCCGTTGCTGATGTGGCGGGATTCGTCGGACTGCACCGAATGGAACACCGTCGGCAGCAGGTAGTCACCGTTGGCGGCGGCCTCGGCGGGCATCGCGACGAACAGCGTGTTGGTGAACGCCGTCTCCGCCACGATGGTGAGATAGATGCTCGCCGCGGTGATGGCGTCCCCGGTGATGAACCCCTCGGCGAACTGGCGGCCGATCGTGCCGCAGTAGTCGTTCTGGAAGTTGCGCAGGCTCGAGTTGAAGCCCGCCGGATCGATGTAGTTCTGCATGTACAGGCGTTTGAGGTTCTGCTGGATCGTCGAATGCCGGACCTCGTCGATCATCTGGATCGCCTGGCCGTTGTGCAGTTCCGGGTTCGGCACCGTGCGGAACAGCAGCGGCATCGCCCGCGCGGCGGAGATCTCGGGCAGCGGGATGATGCTCAGGAACAACTTCTGCCACTCCAGCCAGCGTTCCTGCACCTGACGGAACATGTTGCCGCGGATCGCACCGTCCTCGGCGCCGTACACCCGGTGGTCTTTTTCCTCCTGCATCGGGAAGTAGGACCTCAGCACCTGCTTGAGCGGGTCCTTCTTCTTGGCCTTGCGGAAGGTGTAATCGGTGCCGTAGTGCGAAACCGGCGTGTGGTACGCCGGTTCCCAGGACAGCTCCTGGATCTTCTGGTGGGCTTTCGCCACACTTTGGCGGCTCATGGATCGCTCCTTGTCCGAGGCTCCCGCCACCATTGGAGGGCAGGCCGCGCACGGCGCGAGTCTCAATGTGAGACACCACGGGCGGCCGACCGCCTCTACCCTGGGGGCAAGCGGCACTCGGGTGTGCCCGCGTCCGCGCGGGCCGCGGCACTCGCGGGAGGTCAGGTGGACGGCATGGTCCCCGCCGACGAGCAGCTCGCCCTGACCAGGGTCCGGTTCCTCACCGAGGAGCCGATCGGACCGGGATGCGTACGGCAGCCGATCCTGGCGTCCTGGCGCCGGTCGCGGGACCTGCTGGTGCGGGCCGACCGGGTCGACCCGCGGTATCTCGGCGACCAGAATCTCGACATCCCGCTGATCCGCGGCGCCGGACCGGTGCTGGCCAAGCTCGGCGAGCAGTTCGAGGGGCAGCCGATCAGCCTCATCCTCACCGACCCGGCCGGGGTCGTCCTCACCCAGAGCACCGGCGACAGCGAACTGCGCCGCCATCTCGAGAGTGTCGAACTCGTGCCGGGGTTCAGCTACGGAGAGCACTCCGTCGGCACCAACGGCATCGGCACCGCGCTCGAGGAAGGCCGCGCGACGCAGGTGTACGGGCACGAGCACTACGCGGAACACCTGGAGAACCTGGCCTGCGCCGGCGTCCCGATCCACCACCCGATCTCCGGCAAGAAGGTCGGCGCGATCGACCTCACCTGCTGGTACAAGGACGCGGGCGGGCTGTTGCTGGCGCTGGCGCGCTCGACGGCCGAGCAGGTCCGGCAGGCGTTGCTGCGGCACTGTGACCTGCACGAGATGCTGCTGTTCCAGACGTATCTGCAGACCTGTCGCCGCTGGACCGGGATCGTGCTGGCGGTCAACGAGGACATCGTGATGATGAACGACCGGGCGCGGCAGTTGCTCGACCCCGCCGACCAGTCGGTGCTGCTCGGCTTCGCCTCCGAAGCGCTGGGCTCGGGCGGGACGACGGCGGAGCTCTCGCTGTCGAGCGGTCAGCGGGTCCAGGTGTTCTGCCGCCGCGTCCCCGGACGGCGGGACGGCGACATCGCGGGCGGGGTGTTGTCGGTCAAATTCGTCGAAACCGGCGAGAGCGGCTCCGGGAGCGCGCCGATGCTGCCGATGTACCTGCCCGGCGTCGTCGGCTCCGCGCCGTTGTGGTCACGATGCGGGCGCGAGCTGGAGAACGGGTTCAGCCGCAAGGAATGGGTCGTTCTCGAAGGGGCGCCGGGGACGGGGAAGCACATCCTGGCCAAGGGGATGCACCTGCGGCGCAGCCCGTCGGCACGACTGTGCACAGTGGATGCCGCAGGCGCGGCGGACGCGGAATGGGCGGCGGGACTGCGGCGCGAACTCCGCGCCCATCCCTCGGCGACGCTCGTCGTCCGGCACGCGCACCGCCTTCCGGCCGCCGCCGCGGAGCCGTTCGCCCGGTTGCTGCGGGAATTGCGGCACGAGGGCGGGCCGTGGGTGGTGCTGACCCTCGCACCCGGCACCGAGACCGCGCCCGAACTGGCGGAACTGCTGAAGTTCTTCCCGCGCACCGTCCGGGTCCCGCCGCTGCGCCAGCACACCGAAGACCTCGCCGAACTCGTCCCCCTGTTCCTGAGCAAACTCGGCTACGGCGGGCGGCTCACCTGCTCGGCCGCCGCGTTGCACCTGCTCATGCGGGCCGAATGGCCGGGCAACGCGGGCCAGCTCCACCGGGTGCTGAGGGAGGTCGCGCAACGCCGCCGCGTGGGGACCATCGTCCCCGGCGACCTTCCCGCCGAGTTCCGTGCCGTGGCGCGACGCCCGCTCAACCGGTTCGCGGTGATCGAGCGCGACGCGATCGTGCGGAGCCTCGAGGACGCCGACGGCAACAAGGTGCGGGCGGCCCAGCTGCTCGGGATCTCCCGCGCGACGATCTACCGGAAGATCCACGAGTACGGCATCGTGCCGCCGTCCCGGTCCTAGGGCGCGATTCAGGCGACTTCGGAGCTGCGTCCGCCGTCGTGCAGGCCGAGCATGTCCAGCAGGGTCGCGCAGTCTTCGGCGTTCGTCGCCCGTGACGCCACCACGAGGGCCGCCTTCCGGCGCAGGGCTTCCTGCTCCGGGGTGTCCTGGCCCTCCGGCAGCAGCTCGGGCACCGGGTGCAATCCGAGTTCGTTTCTCATGATCCCCCCTTGGGTAGAGAACAGCGTGTCCCTCTGATACCCGCGATCGCGGGTGCGCACACAGGTGTCCCCGTTCGGGTGCGCAGAGACACAGGCGCCTTACTCCATCCGAGTGATTGAGCCGCGCGAGGCCGGAAGCCGGGTGGCCCCGGCAGTGTCGAATCTCGCCTGCTCCATGGATCAACCGGACGTTTATCCGGCGATTCGAACGGGGTACTTGGCCGGGGAAGAGAGGAGCCTCGATGCCCCAGCAGAGTTGGACCGACAAACGAGAACGTCAGTACGAACACATCAAGGATTCCGCGAAGGACCGGGGAGCGAGCACAGACCGGGCCGAGGAGATCGCCGCGCGCACCGTCAACAAGAACCGCGCGCAGGCGGGCGAGTCACGCGAAGCGAGCCGGACGTCCATGCAGGACATGTCGCCGCAGCGGCGGGGCGGCAAGCGGTCCGGGAACCGTCAGGGCCCGAACGGCCCGACGAAGGACCAGCTCTACGGCGAAGCGAAGAACCGCAACGTCAAGGGCAGGTCGAAGATGTCGAAAAAGGAGCTTCAGCGCGCCCTCGGCCGTTGATCACGCGTCCCGCGGCGGATCCCCGCCGCGGATACCTCACGGCCACGGACGGATGGGTTTCGCAATGGATACACATGGACGGGGTGGACTGACCCCGCAGACCCGGCTTCAATCGGACGATCTGTTCGACCGGGTCGAGCTTCGCCTTCCCGCCGAGGCTGAACAGATTCCTCTCGTCCGCACGCTCACCCACGGTGTGGTGGCGCGTGCGGATTTCGGCTTGGACGCCATCTCCGACGCGAAAATGGCCGTCGACGAAGCCTGCTCCCAACTTGTCCAGCCCGCCGAACTGGGAGCCGTTCTTTGTTGTGTCTTCCACGAGATACCGGGGGGAATCGCCGTGTCGATCTCGACGCGGACGGCGAAACCGTTCCTGCCGAGCGAGACCACGTTCGGCTGGCACGTCTTGACGACCTTGACCGGCTCGGTGACGGCACGGTGCGAGCCGATTCCCGGCGAACCGGGGAGCACGACGACGATCGACCTCGTCCTGGCTTCGGGAACGAGCGACGGGTGAGCGGCGAGCGCAAGACCCTCACACGCCAAGCGGACGGCTACGCTCACTGTGAACCCCTGTTCGAAGAGATGTCCCTCCTGCCGGGGGACTCCCGGCGCCGCCAAGAGCTGCGTGACCGCCTGGTCACCGAACTGCTGCCACTCGCCGAGCACATCGCCACCAGGTTCTCCGGCCGGGGCGAGCCCCGCGAAGATCTGGTGCAGGTGGCGCGGATCGGCTTGATCAACGCGGTCGACCGCTTCGATCCCGGCCGCGGGCACGACTTCCTCTCGTTCGCCGTGCCCACGATCATGGGCGAGGTCCGGCGGCACTTCCGGGACACCGGCTGGTCGGTCCGCGTACCCAGGCGGCTCAAGGAACTCCACGTCTCGCTCAGCCAGGGCACGGCCGCGTTGGCCCAGCGGCTCGGCCGCGCACCGACCCCGACCGAGCTCGCCGAGTATCTCGGGCTCGAAGTCAACGAGGTGCGCGAAGGACTGCTCGCCGGCCAGGCGTACCAGACGTTGTCGGTCGACAAGCCGGTCCATGACGACGCCACCGAGGCTCTTTCCCTCGCCGACACGATCGGCGCGGAGGACCACGAGATGGCTTTGGTGGAGAACCACGAGGCGCTGCAACCCCTGCTGCGGGAACTCCCGAAACGGGAGCGCACGATCCTCGTGATGCGGTTCTTCGGCGGGTACACCCAGACCCAGATCGCGGAGCGCGTCGGCATCTCGCAGATGCACGTTTCGCGGCTCCTCTCGCAGACTTTGGAACAGCTGCGGGGAAAGCTCTCGGAGTAGCGTGAAGGCCCCCTTCCCTCGAACGTCGAAAGGGGGCCTTCACTCGCGGGCCGTCCTACGGCGTCGTGTAAGGCGCCTGGTGCTCGATCGACGGGCTCGCGGCCGGGTAGCGGCCTTCCTGACCCGGCACCGGGGTCACGGTCGTGCCCTGGTGCTCGGGCTCGACGCGCTGCCTGGGGCGGTTGATGACCGCTTCGGCCTCCTGCTCGCCGCGGATCCGCGAAAGCACGCTGAGCGTGATCGCGTGGGCGATGGCCAGGACCAGCAACAGCACACCCAGCCTGCCCACCACACCCGGCAGATCACTGCCGCCGATGTCGATGGTCGACAGCAACGCCAAAACACCCAGCGTCGCGAGGTGGAACAGCACCGTGACGAGCCAGGTCATGGATGCCCCGGCCGCCGGATCGCCGTATGAACCTCGCAGGTAGCGCTTACCACTTTGGTAGATGATCAGACCGTCGAGCATGACCAGCGCCACTCCGATGACGAGGAAGGCCACGTATGCGTTGGTAGTCATGCCGGAACGCTCCCTTCGTTATGGGGTCAGCTGCCGGGGCGGTCCACGTCACCACGCCACGCGCCGGACTCGTGGCCGCGGCTCTCGATGAACTCCTTGAACCGCTTCATGTCGCCCTTGATCCGGCGGTCGAGCACGCCGAGTTTGTCGGCGACGTTTTCGGCGAAACCCTCCGGGTCGATCTCCATCTGCGCCGTGACCCTGGTCTTGTTGTCATCCAGCCGATGGAAGGTGATGACACCCGCGTGGTCGGGACCGGAATCCGAGGTCCACGCCACGCGCTCGTCGGGATGCTGTTCGGTGATGGTCGCGTCGAATTCCCGGCTCACCCCACCGAATTTGGTCACCCAGTGGGTGTGGGTCGCGTCGATCTGGCGGATCTCCTCGACACCTTCCATGAAATTCGGGAAGGTCTCGAACTGAGTCCACTGGTTGTACGCGGTTTTCACCGGGACTTCGACGTCCACCATTTCGGTGATCGTGCTCATGCATCCTCCTCCTCGGTTGGGTGCTTTCGAGCCGGCACTCCCCGGCTACCCGACCCCGGACGGCCCGAAACTCACCGTGATTGATCGTCCTGCCCGTCGGGTACCCGGCGGGCAGAACACTCCGAGGAGGTGCTCCGTGATCGAGGAGAAGTCGGTCGGCGAACTGTTTTCCGACCTGAGCGACGAAGTCAAACGCCTGGTGCGGGACGAAATGCGGCTGGCCGTGTTCGAATTGCAGGGCAAAGGGAAACGGATGGGACTCGGCGCCGGTCTGTTCGGCGCGGCCGGTCTCTTCGCGGTTTTCGGCTTGGCGACGTTGATCGCCGCGGTGGTCCTGGCACTGGCCCTGGTCATGCCCGCGTGGCTGGCGGCCGTGGTGACCGGCGCGGCCCTGTTGCTGATCGGCGGTCTTTCGGCCATCGTCGGCAAGAAGGAGGTCGCGAGCGCGACGCCGCCGGTGCCGAAGGAGGCCATCGAAGGCGTCCGTGAGGATGTCGACACCGTCAAACAAGGAGTGCGCTCATGACCGATTTCCCCAAGAACGCGGAAGAAGCCCGCGCCGATCGCGACGCGACCCGCGAGGAACTCACGGAGACTCTCGACGCGCTGAGCAAGAAGATGGACGTCAAGACAAGGGTCAGCGAAAACCTCGATGCCAAAGTCGACCAGGTCGGCGCCAAGATCTCCGACAAGGTTTCCGAACCCGCGGCGGAGAAATTCCGTCAAGGCACCGAAGTCGTCCGCGCGAATCCCCTTCCGATCTTCGCCGGTGTTCTCGCCTTGCTGGTGACGATCCGGCTCATCCTGCGAAAGAGGTCTTCGTCGTGAACGCCGCGAGCGGTGTACGTTCAAGCAGATCCGGAAACGCGTGAGCGGCGAGGAGGACGACCATGCCCGCCGAGCCCGACCCCGTCCGCGCCGAAGGCCCCGCTGTCGTCATCGACGGCGGTGACGACGGGGCGACACTTCTGGTCCTCGACCCCGCGGGCGAAGCCAAACACGGCGAACTCCCGGCGACGTGGCGGCCGCTCGCGGCGCGGCGTCAGGTCATCTGGTGCAGGCTGCCCGTGACCGGTGCCCTCGGTCAGGCCGAGTACGTCCTCGGCGCCGCTGAACCCGGCGGCCCGCCGATCGATGTCGTGGCCGCCGGAGAAGCGGCCGGAGACGCGCTGCGGCTGGCCGAACGTCATCCCGGCGCCGCGTCACACGTCCTGTTGGTCGACCCGACACCGGACGAGTCCTCCGCACCGGCGGAGCGGGTGCGCTCCGCCGGGACCGCGGTGGACGTGCTTCCCCACAGCACCGGCGAACCCTTCAACCGGATCCCGCCGCCGCTGCCGCTCGGTCATCCGGACGTCGTCGCCGGGATCACCAGGATCCTCGGCGACAGCTAGGCGCTGACGCCACCGTCCAGGACGATGTCGTGTCCCACGACGTACGCGGACTCGTCGGAGGCGAGCCACAGCACCGCCGCGGCGATCTCCTCGACCGCGCCGATCCGGCCGAGCGGGATGACCGAGCCGAGCCGTTCGGCACGGTCGGCCTCGGTCTCGCCGGGCCGGAATGACATGTCGGTGTCGGTGGCGCCGGGGCTGACCGCGTTGATCCGGATCCCCTCGGCGATGTGGTCGCGGGCCGCGGTCCGGGTCAGCACGTCCACGGCGGCCTTCGACGCGGCGTACGCGGCCATTCCGGGGAGGCGGATGTGCGAGCCGATGTTGGACGACATGTTGACGATGACTCCCCCGCCGCCCGCCCGCATCTGCGCGATCTCGTGCTTCATGGACAGCCAGACGCCGGTGATGTTCGTCCGCACGACGGCGTCGAAGCCGTCTTCGGCGAGATCCGCCGTCGGCGCGGGGCTGCCGAGGACACCGGCGTTGTTGAACGCGATGTCGAGTTTCCCGTGCCGCCGCACGGTCTCGGTGACGAGGCGTTCGACTTCGGCGCCGACACTCACGTCCGCGGTCACCGCGTCCGCCATGCCGCCGTCGGCCTCGATCTCCTTCACCGTCTGACGCAGTTTCTCGCCGTCCCTGCCCGAAACGACGACCTGCGCGCCCTCGCGTGCGAAGGCGACGGCCGTGGCGCGGCCGATTCCGGAACCTCCCCCGGTGACCAGGACGACCTTGCCGCTGAATCGCTTCCCCGTAATCCCCACAGTACCCAACTTTCTGTTCCGATCGTTCTAGTATCAGTGCTTGCGAGCGGCTTCCACGACCGCGATGGCCTGCTTCGCCGTCGCCTTGGCCCGCGCCGCGGGATCCGGCCCCTTGCCCAGCACCCGCATCCCCTGCAGGACGGTGAGCAGGAAGCCCGCCAGCTCTTCCGGATCGACGGCGTCGACGAGTTCGCCCTGCGCCTTCGCCCGGCTCAACGCCATCCGCAAGGCCATCTCGAGCGCGTCCCAGCTGCGCTCGACCACCCGTGCGACGTCGGGATCCCTCGGCATCATCTCCATGGCCGCATTGACCACGAAACAGCCCTTGCGTCCCGATTCGTCGAGTATTTCGGCGAGATAGCGGTCGATGAGCCGCCGCACCCCGGCGAGCGCGGGCCCCGGCGCGGCGAAGTCCGCGAGGAACCGCTCGTCGCCGCGGGCGATGTAGCGGTTCAGGACGGTCAGGTACAGCTCATGCTTGGTACCGAACGTCGCGTAGAGGCTCGCCTTGCCGATGCCGAGCCCGGCGACGAGGTCATTGACCGACGTGGCCTCGTACCCCTGCCGCCAGAACAGTTCCAGCGCGGCCTCGCAGGCCGCGTCGACATCGAATTCCTTCACCCGTGACACGTCTAGAGCCTACCCACATCTAGACCGATCGGTCAAGATAGCGGCGAGCTACGGATTATGTCGCGAGCGCCACGCTCGAGACGCTCAACGTCTCGAGCGTGGCGCTCGCGGCGTTTGTCCTACCCGCTCAAGAGCCGGAGTCGTAGGCCGACCGGGCTTCCTCGACCTTCTGCAGGTTCTCCGCCGACCAGTCCGCGAGGGTCGCGAACAGCGGCGCCAGGCTCCGGCCCAGGTCGCTGATCTCGTATTCGACCCGAGGCGGCACCTCGGCGTGATAGGTCCGGGTGAGGAGGCCGTCGCGTTCCAATTGCCGCAACCGCTGGGTGAGCACCTTCGGTGTGATCGAGCCGATGCGCCGCTCGAGTTCGACGAACCGCTGCCTGCCGAACTCGTTGAGCGTCCACAGGATCGGCGTGGTCCAGCGGCTGAAGACGAGGTCGACCACCGGGGCGATCGGGCAAGCCTGGTCAGGGGTCGTCAGGGCATCGGCGCGCATGAAAGCCAAGGTACGCGGGTTGCCGAGTTGTCATGATCGGGACGCCCCATCACCCCATCGATGCGCGTAACGTTCTGTTATGGACTTGACCACCGAGAGGCTCATCGTCCGTGACTGGTCCGAGGACGACGCCGAAGCAGCGCTGGCGATCTACGGAACCGCCGACGTGACCCGCTGGCTCACCCCGGCGATGGACCGGGTGACCGACGCCGCGGCCATGCGATCGGTTCTTCAGGCCTGGCAACAGGCACAGCCCAATCTCGTGCCACCGCGCGGAAGATGGGCGGTGCAGCGCAAGGAGGACGGCGTGGTCGTCGGCGGGCTGGGCATCCACCTGCTGCCACCGTACGAAGAGGACCTGGAGATCAGCTGGCAGCTGCATCCGGACGCCTGGGGCGAGGGGTACGCCTCCGAAGCCGCCCGCGCCCTGCTCGGCTGGGCGTTCACACAGGACACGGACGAATTCTTCGCCGTCGCGCGGCCGAACAACGTGCGCGCCATCGCGACCGCGAAACGGCTCGGGATGGTCTGGGTCGGGGAAACCGAGAAGTACTACGGGCTTCGCCTGCAGGTGTACCGGATCCGCCACACCGACGTCATCTAGCCACGACCGTCCACACGGGATACTTCGCTCGTCACCGAGACGGCGTGGCCCGCCCCGCGCCCGTCTGCCGTGGCGACGATCCGCCCACGCTCGACCCGCACCGCGGCTTCCGTCTCGTCGCTGACCGCGAGCACCCCCGCGGCCGCCGCCAGGGTGCCGGTCACGTCGCACACCACACGCGTACCCGGCCAGGACGACTCCGGGAAGGCCTGCCGCAGGCCACCGCAGACCTCCGCGAGGATCAGCCGGGTCAGCGGGACCAGCTCGTCGGGCTCGCTGGTCACCACGACGACGGTGACCTCGCGGCCCCACGCCCGGACGGCCTCCTCCGCGGCGGACAGCCGATGGGTGCCCAGCACGACGACCACGCCGTCGGCGGGCACGAACGGCTTGGCGCGCACGAGATCCACGACCTCGGGCGGTGACCACGAGCGGTCGGCGGGCTGCGCGGCGGGCGCGATCACCGGCGGCGCCCACCAGTCGTTGAGGTCCAGGCCGGCCAGCCGTTCACAGGCGCTCACGATGTCGAAAGGCTCGACGAGCCCCGGCGCGGCGGCCGCCAGCTGGCCGGCGCCGTGCAACGTGGTCAGCACGGTCTCCGCGAGCCGGACACGACGCGGGACCGGCGCTCCGGCCGGGCGTTCCGGCGGGTCGAGCCGCTCCAGCGCGAGCCCGAGCAGCAGCCCGTTGAGTTTCACCAGCTGAGCGAACGGGCGCCGGATCCGTTCGTCCGCGAGCACTTCCGGCATCAGGTCGCGCGTGAGACCCGCCTGTCCCTCGTCCAAGGGAAGCGTCGCCAC
Organism: Amycolatopsis alba DSM 44262; assembly: GCF_000384215.1. Classification (NCBI taxonomy): domain Bacteria; kingdom Bacillati; phylum Actinomycetota; class Actinomycetes; order Pseudonocardiales; family Pseudonocardiaceae; genus Amycolatopsis; species Amycolatopsis alba. The sequence continues at coordinate 8,654,954 of NZ_KB913032.1, forward strand.
TCGCGCCCTGGCCAGCGCGCCCAACGCGGCCTGGAGCGTCTCGCCCGGCCTGGCGTGCGGCGCCCCGGCGGACCGTTCCGCCAGTTCGGCCAGGACGGCGAGGTACAGCGCGCGTTTTCCGGGGAAGTTCGAGTAGACCGCGCCGCGCGTGAGCTCCGCCCGCTCGGCGATGACGTCGATCTTGGCGTCACGGAAGCCCTGATCCGCGAACTCGTCGCGCGCGGCGGCCAGCACCTTCGCACGATTGCGCTCCTGCGTCTCCGCCCTGCTCAGCCGGACCATCGGCCTCCCACCACCCAGCACGATTGCTCTCGGACCCGGATCAAGATACCTTGAGCATTCAGATGATGAGAACATCTGATTTGAACATCCGAACTGGGAGAGCTGCCTTGTCCGACGTTCCCGAGATCGACCTGACCGACCCCGAGGTCCTGCGCGACCCGTTCACCGCGTACAGCCCGGCCCGCGAGCGCTCCCCGATCGCCAAGCTCGTCGCGCCGGGGTTCGCGCTGTGGGCGGTCCTGCGCCACGACGAGGCGCGGAAGATGCTGAGCGACCCGCGCTTCGCCCTGAGCCCGGCCAGCTACCCGCCGATGGACATCCCCGAGCACTGCCGCCCGTACATGCGGTCCATGCAGGTGGTCGAGGGCGCCGAACATCACCGGCTCCGGCGCCTCGTGACCCCCGCGTTCACCCCGCGCAAGGCCGCCGCGCTCCGGCCGGGGATCGAGCGGCTCGCGGACGGCCTCCTCGACGGCCTCGCCGGGCGAAGCGAGATCGACCTGGTCACCGACTTCGCCCGCCCGCTGCCGATCGACGTGATCTGCGCGCTGGTCGGGATCCCCGAAGCCGACCGCCCGCGCTGGCGCGAGTACGGCATCATGGTCTCGGCAGGCGACGGCCCCGGACTGGCGAAGGCGGTCCCGGAAATCGTCGAGGGCTCGCTCGCCGCCATCGCGACCCGGAAACTCGATCCCGCCGAAGACGTCGTCTCCCAGTTGCTGCAGATCCAGGCCGAAGACGGCGACAGGCTCAGCGAAACCGAGCTGGTCTCCCTGGTCTGGCAGCTCGTTCTCGGCGGCCAGGTGCCCGGCAACCTCATCGCCAACGCCGTCGAGGTCCTGCTCTCCCACCCCGATCAGCTGGCCGCGCTCCGCGAAGACCCGGCCCTCATGCCCGGCGCGGTCGAGGAACTGATGCGCTGGTGCAGCCCGCAGCTGCTGACCGTCCCCCGCATCACCACGACCGACGTGAAGATCGGCGACGTCCTGATCCCCGAAGGAGAACCTGTTACCGTCGCGATCGCCGCGGCGAACCGGGATCCGAAGGCCTTCGGAGACCCGGACGTCTTCGACATCCGGCGCGCGGCGGGACCCGCCTGGCATCTGGCGTTCGCCCACGGGCCGCATTTCTGCCTCGGCGCCTCGCTGGCCAGGGTGCAGACCGAGGTCGCGCTCACTGCCCTGCTGCGCCGATTCCCCGATCTGGCGCTCGCCGACGGTCCGCTGCGGATCCCGGACCCCGGCACGTGGCGACTGAACGCGCTGCCGGTCAAGCTGCACGCCACGGTTGCAAACTGAAACACGTTCTAATAATGTGACCGGCTGTGAGACACGGGATCGTACTGTTCACCAGTGACCGGGGCATCACTCCGGCGGCCGCCGCACGCGCGGCGGAGGTCGCGGGCTTCGACGCCTTCCACGTGCCCGAACACACGCACATCCCGGTCAAACGGGAGGCTCCGCATCCGCGCACCGGCGACTCGTCACTGCCCGACGATCGCTACCTGCGCACGCTGGACCCGTGGGTCGCGCTCGCCACGGCGGCCTCGGTGACCACGCGCATCCGGCTCGCGACGGCGGTGGCCCTCCCGGTCGAGAGCGATCCGATCACGCTGGCGAAGACGATCGCCAGCCTCGATCACCTCTCGGCCGGGCGGGTCACCCTCGGCGTCGGCTTCGGCTGGAACGTCGACGAGCTGGCCGATCACGGCGTCCCCGGCGGCAAACGGCGCACGGTCCTGCGCGAGTACCTGGAAGCGATGCGCGCGCTCTGGAGCGACGACGAAGCCTCGTACGCGGGCGAGTTCGTCTCGTTCGGCGCGAGCTGGGCGTGGCCGAAACCGGCTCAAGCGCACATCCCGGTGATCGTCGGCGCGGGCGGGACGGAGAAGACCTTCCGCTGGATCGCGAAGTCGGCCGACGGCTGGCTCACCACGCCAGGCGACACGGACGTCGAAGACAAAGCCCGGCGGCTGCGCGAGATCTGGCACGAAGAAGGCCGCGCCGGCGAGCCGGAGATCTCGGCGCTCGGCGTCCGCCCGGATCCGGAGAACCTGGCCAAACTGGAAGCCGCCGGGGTCACCGAAACGATCTTCGGTCTCCCGGACCGCTCCCCCGACGAGGTCGAGGCCTGGCTTCAGCGCCTCGCCGGAAAGCTCAACCTGCCCGCTGGGAGTCGATGAGGTAGCGACCGTCCTGCTGCACCAGGACGAAGGTCTCCCTCCCCGACCTGACCTCACCGGACGTCAGCACGTAGGTGAGCTTCGCCGACACGGTGTTGCCGGATTCGGACACGTCCGACACGGTCACCGAGCGGTACGACTTCCAATAGCTCGAATACCGCTCGAAGCTCTGTTCCCTTTTGCGCTTGAAGTTGTCGCTGAGCCCCGCGAACCCGGCCTGGAGATTGCCGGGGATGAGCGTGTAGTACGCCGCGAGAGCCTGCCCTGGCGTCTGTGCCGGAGGCGGCGCCGGCGAGGACGACGGGGTCGAAGGCGGCGGTGACGACGATGGCGGCGCCGAAGGGGACGGAGGCGGCGGAGCGACCGATTCCGATGACGTCGGGGCGACGCTCTGCGACTGCGAAGCCGGTGGTGGCGCCGTGCCGGACGGGGTGTCCTCACCTCGGTTGAGCACCACGACCACGGTCGCGGCGGCCGCCGCCGCGAGCACGAGGAACACGACGAGCACGCCGATCAGCATCCCCTTGCGCGCCTTCGGCGGCGGTTCCTCGGCGACGAGCGTCGTCGGCTCCCCGGCCGCCAGCGCGCGCAGCTCCCGCTCGGTCTCGGTCATCGTCGGCCTGCTGTCCGGCCGGACGTCGAGGAGACGGTTCAGCAGCGGCGTCAGGATCCCCGACTTGACCGGCGGGGTGATCTCCCCGCTCGACGCGCGGTACAGCAGCGCGATGGGGTTCTCCGCCGTGCCATACGGCGTGCCGCCTTCGAGCGCGGTGTACAGCGTCGCACCCAGCGAAAACACGTCGGAAGCGGAGGTGGCGTCCTCACCGCGGGCCACCTCGGGCGCCAGGAAGGCAGGCGTCCCGGAGATCTCGCCGGTCGCGGTGAGCTGGACGTCGCCCATCGCCCGTGAGATCCCGAAGTCGGTGATCTTGACGGTGTCGTCGTCGCCGAGCAGGACGTTGCCCGGCTTGATGTCGCGGTGGACGATCCCCGCCCGGTGCGCGGCCGCCAGCGCCGAGCACAGCTGGATGGCGAGGCGGATGACGTCCTCGACCTCCATCGGCCCTTCACGCAGCTTGTCCGCGAGGCTGGTCGAGGGCAGGTACTCCATGATGATCCACGGGCGGTCCTGCTCGTCGATCACGCCGAAGACGGTGATGGCGTGCGGATGCACCAGCCGCGCGGCGATCCTGGCCTCGCGCAGCGCGCGGTTCTTGGCCTCGTCGGCCTTCTGCTCCCCTTGCCCGTGGGGCAGCAGGAGTTCCTTGACCGCGACCGTGCGCTCCAGGTTGTCGTCGCGCGCCCGCCACACGGTGCCCATGGAGCCACCGCCGACGGGCTCGATGAGATCGAACCGGTCGGCGAGGCGGCGGATCTCCTCCATTATCGACGTCCCCCTGGAGCTGTGGTGTTCGCGCGAACCTTGCCAGCATGCCAGGAACGCGCCGGGACACCGGACCCGGCACGGTGGTTTCCGGCGCGGTGTCGGTCACGTCGGCGGATGGGCCGTTCAGCGGAACCCCGCCCCATCGGCTGCCCGAAAGTTCGTATCCCGCGCGGCCGGAGGCGCACTTTACTTCTCCGGTGTGGCCTGACTTCGGGAAAGGGCGGCGATGCGGGAACCCCTCGGCGGACGCGGCGTGCTCGACGGCGCGTTCATGTTGCTCGACGCACTCGACGAGCACGGCGGGCAGGCCGGGCTGACCCAGCTCGTGCGGGCCACCGGGCTCCCGAAGACCACCGTGCACCGGCTCCTCGACCAGCTGGCCGACCTCGGCGCGGTCGAGCGGGCGGGCCGCGGCTACCGGATCGGCTCGCGGGTGTTCCGGCTCGGCCGGTTCTGGCAGCCCGAACTACGGGACCTGGCCAAGGAGTGGCTGCCGGTGCTTTCGGCGCGGATGCGCGCGAGCCTGGTGCTCGTGGTCCCGAGGGAAGGTCGCGCGCTGGTCGCGGCGGGGGCCGTGCTGCCGTCCGACGACGTCCCCGTGTGGCCGGGCAGCCCGCTGCCGCCGGGGACCGCCGCCGGACGGATGCTCGCCGCCCATCACCCCGCGCTCGCCGAACCGGACACCGACGCGCTGGAGATCCGCGCGGCCGGGTACGCGGCCGAGTCGGAGACCATCACGGCGGGACTCGGCTGCGCCGCCGTCGGCATCAGGACACCGGACGGCCGGGTCGGCGCGGCCCTCGCCGCCGTCCTGCCCGTCCGTCGCGACCCGGTTTCGGCGGTCACCGGATTGGCGAGCACCGCGCGTTCCTTCAGCGCCGCGCTCGCCGGGCATTCACCGCCGAACCGCGCGGGATGATCGACGAAACCCGAACAATCCCCGACCAACCCGAAAACCGGCACACCGGCGAAATCGGACGGAATATTTCCCACGGAAATCACCGGAATTGCCTCACCCTGTGTCCGTGCCCGACAGCTCCGCGTGCCGAAGTCGGCCCTGTCATGCCGTTCCGGTGACCGGTCGCCTACCGGGCAACCACTGTCCCGGCAAGTCAATCACCGTTTCTTCCATGCCATTCAGCGTTTCCGGAAAGAAGCGGCGCCCGTACGGTTCAGGAATTCTTTCGACCAAGGAGGGAATTCCTTGAAAAGACATTCCTTGACCAGCCGCGGCGCGACCGTGTCCGCGTTTCTCGTCATGGTTTTCGTCGCGTCCGCCACCACGGCCGTCCCGGCGCAGGCCGCGGACCTTTCCGGCCGCCCGGTCGTGGCCGGGATCGACCTGGAGCGGGCGACTATCCCCGATCTGCAACGGGCGATGCGCTCCGGGAGGCTGTCCTCGGTCGAACTGACCACCTTTTACCTGCAGCGGATCCGCAAACTGAACCCGACGCTGCACGCGGTGCTCACCACGAACCCGGACGCGTTGCGGCTGGCCTCGGACAGCGACGCGCGGCGGCACCGGCACCGCTCGAAGGGACCGATGGACGGCATTCCGGTGCTGCTCAAGGACAACATCGACACCGCGGACCGGCAGCCGACCACGGCGGGCTCGACCGCGCTGCGGCAATCCCGCCCGTACCGTGACGCAGGCGTGGTCGAAAACCTGCGGGAGGCCGGGGCGGTCATCCTCGGCAAGGCCAACCTGTCGGAGTGGTCGAGCTACCGGTCCACCAGTTCGTCGAACGGCTGGAGCCCGCTCGCGGGCCAGACCGCCAACCCCTACGTCCTCGACCGCAACCCGTGCGGTTCGTCGTCCGGTCCGGGGGTCGCCGTCGCGGCGCATCTGGCGACCGTCGCCGTCGGGACCGAAACGGACGGTTCGATCAGCTGCCCGTCCGGCGCCAACGGCATCGTGGGCGTCAAGCCGAGCCTCGGGCTGGTCAGCCGCAGCGGGATCGTGCCGGTGTCGAAACAGCAGGACACCGCCGGCCCGATGGCACGCAACGTCGTCGACGCCGCGATCCTGCTCGCGGCCCTCAACGGGGCCGACCGCCGTGACCCGATCACCGTCGACGCCGCCCGGCAGTCCCTCGACGACTACACGAAGTTCCTGCGCCCCAACGCCTTGCTCGGCAAGCGGATCGGCGTCTGGCGTGAGGTCTACACCCCCGACGACACGACGAAGGCGGCGTTCGAGGAAGCACTGGGCAAGCTGCGCAGGCTCGGCGCGACCACGGTGGAGATCACGATCCCGTACCTGGACGTCATCGCGGCCAACGAGTTCCCCGCGATCAGGACCGAGTTCAAACACGATCTGAACGCCTACCTCGCGTCCACCGGCGGCAGGCATCCCGCCGATCTGGCCGGGCTGATCCAGTACAACCTGGACCACGCGGCGGTCGAAATGCCTTACTGGACGCAGAATCTGTGGGACCGGTCGCAGGCGACCACCGGTGATCTGAACGATCCGGCGTACCGCGCGATGCGGGAAGCGGCGACGAGCGCCGCCCGGCGGGGTCTCGACGAGACGCTGCGCGGGAACAAACTGGACGCGATCGTGGCGCCGACCAACAACGCCGCGTGGAAGACGCAACTCGGTGTCGGCGACGGCGCGCTGCTCATCGACTCGTCCGGACCGGCGGCGGTGTCGGGCTACGCCAACATGACCGTGCCGATGGCGTACGCCGGACCGTTGCCGCTGGGACTGTCGATCATGGGCGGGCGGTTCAGCGAACCGTCGCTGCTGGCCATCGCCTACGCCTTCGAACAGGACACGAAGGTCCGGCGGCTGCCGACGTTCATCCCTTCACTCGGCTGAGCACGTCGCGCGGGCGCCGGGGTCGAGTGTGGAGGATTCAGGACGTTCAACGTCCCAAATCCTCCACACTCAGCCACGTGCCACTCACGACATCTTGCCGCCTTCCCTCAGCTCACGGGATGGTCCGCGAGGTCGTTCGCCGCCACGTACCCGAAGGTCATCGCCGGGCCGATGGTCGATCCCGCGCCCGCGTAGCTCCCGCCCATCACCGCCGCGCTGGCGTTCCCGGCGGCGTACAGGCCGTCGATGACCGAGCCGTCGGCCCTCAGGACCCGTGCCCGCGCGTCGGTGCGCATACCGCCCTTGGTGCCGAGGTCGCCGGGGACGATCTTGAACGCGTAGAACGGCGGCTCCCAGAGCGGGGCGAGGCACGAGTTCGGCAGGACGTACGGGTCGGTGTAGTAATGGTCGTAGGCACTCGCGCCGCGCCGGAAGTCACCGTCCACACCGGACAGTGCCTGGCCGTTGAACCGGTTGACGGTGGCGCGCAACGCCTGTGCCGGAACGCCGATCGCGGTCCCGAGCGCCTCCACGGTCCACGCCTTCTTGACCGCGCCCGCCGCGTACCACTCGTCGGGAAGCGGCAGCAGCGGCGCGACGTCGCGGAAGAGGTACCGGTTGCGGTAGTGCTGATCGACGACCAGCCAGGCCGGAATGGTGGGCGACGACGGGTTCCGGTCGTACATCGTGTGCACGACATCGCTGTAGGGCGCCGCCTCGTTGACAAACCGCTTTCCCGCCCCGTCCACCATCAGCCCGCCGGGCAGGGTCCGCTCGGCGAGGCAGAAGTACGGCTCGCCGGGCAGCGGGATCGCCGGACCCCACCAGGCGTCGTCCATCAGGTCCAGCGCCGCCCCGGCGCGTTTGCCCGCCAGGATCCCGTCCCCGGTGTTCGACCGGGCCCCGACCGTCCATTGTGTACCAATTGGCTGACGCTGGTACTCCGCCCGCATGGCGGCGTTGTGCTCGAACCCGCCGGAGCCGACGATGACGCCCCGCCGCGCTTTCACCACGCCCGCCGCGACGGTCACGCCGGTGACCTTCCCGTTGTCGATGACGAGATCGGTCAAGGGTGTGTTCAGCCAGACCGGGACACCGGCGCGCTGGAGCCCGGCCCGCAGCCCGGCGGCCAGCGACTGCCCCATGGTGAGCGGTTTCTGCCCGGCGAGCGCGGCGGCCGTGCCGCGGGCGAGGCAGGCGGCGGCCACCGCCGCGCCCTTCGGGTGGACCGCGGCCAGCGCGAGCCATTTGTAGTCGGCGCTGAAGACGACCATTCCCGTGGGCGTGGCCAGATAGGGCGGGTTCAGGTTGGCCAGCTCGGCGCCGAGGACGTTCCCGTCGAGCTGGGCGGGTTCGATCGAGCGGCCGTCCGGCATCCCGCCCGGCAGTTCCGGGTAGTAGTCGCTGTAGCCCTCCATCCACCGGAACCGCAGCGGGCTGTTGGCCATCACGAACGACAGCATCGCCGGGCCGTTGGCGAGGAACGACCGCTGCCGCGAGGCGGGGATCGACGGGCCGACCACGGCGGCCAAGTACCGTGCGGCCTGTTCCGGGGTGTCGCGGACGCCGGCCTCGGCCAGCACCGGGTTGCACGGAATCCAGATCCCCGCCCCCGAGCGGGCCGCCGAACCGCCGAATTTCGCGGCCTTCTCCAGCACGACGCAGCTGAGCCCGCGGCCTGCCGCCGTCAGCGCGGCGGTCATCCCCGCCGCGCCCGCGCCGACCACGACGACGTCGTACTCGCCGATCACCGCGGCGTCGGCCGACGCAGTCCCGGCGAACGGCAGGCCCGACGCGAGCGCGATCCCGGTGCCGCGCAGCACCTGACGCCGGGACAAGCGGAAGTCCGGACCCATGAATCCTCCTCGCGTGGGCGATCGAGCGAGGTCATGTTCTCCGGACGGAGGGCAAAAGTGAAACAAGTTCTACCCGCTTGGAGCAGGCGCGGGCGGCCACGCTCGGCCGGTCACCTCAACCGGCGCGGGCATTCAGCCCAGAGCGCGGACCAGGTCCAGCGCGCGACCCAGGGTGGTGAGCCGGTCGGCGACCGTCTCACCCGCCGGGTACAGCCGGACGGTGTCGACCCCGGCGTCACGCCAGACGCGCAGGCGTTCGGCCACCATCGGTCCGGTGCCGATCAACGTCGTGCCGAGCACCATCTCGTCGGTCACCAGCGCGGCGGCGCCTTCCCTGTCGCCCGCCTGCCAGCGCTCCCGCACCGCCGCGGCGACCTCGGCCCAGCCCTGCCTGCTGTAGGCGTTGTTGTAGAAGTTCGTCTTCGCCGAGCCCATCCCGCCGAGGCTGAACGCGAGTTCGGCCTTGCGGCCCGCGACCATCCCGCGCAACTCCTCCTCGTCGCGGGCGAAGGCGACCTCGGCGCCTTGACAGACTTCGAGATCCGCCCGCGACCTGCCCGCCTTCGCGAGACCGGCGTCGAGATGCGAGAAGTAGGCCTGCGCCCCCTCCGGGACGAAACTGGTGCCCAGCCAGCCGTCCGCGATCTCACCGGTCAGCTCCAGCAGCTTCGGCGAAAGCGTGGCCAGATGGATCGGGAGGCCGGGATTCGGCGTCGTGGACAGCCGCATCGGCTTGCTCTCACCCGGCACCGGGATCTCGAACTCCTCGCCGGAGAACGCGATCTTCTCCCCCGCGAACGCCTGACGGATGATCGCGACCGTCTCCCGCATCCGCGTCAGCGGCCGCGCGAACGAAACGCCGTGAAGTCCTTCGATCACCTGCGGCCCCGAAGCGCCGAGCCCGAGGACGAACCGGCCGCCGGAAAGCTCCGAGAGCGTCAGCGCGGCCTGCGCGATCGCCACCGGGGTCCGCGTACCGAGCTGGATGATCCCCGAGCCGAGCCGGAGGCGCTCGGTCCGCGCGGCGAGATAGCCGAGCACGGACGGCGCGTCCGAACCCCACGCCTCGGCGACCCAGCAGTCGTCGAGGCCGAGCTTTTCCGCTTCCAGCACGAAATCCAGCGTCTCCCGCCAGCCGCGCGAAGCCTCGACCGTGGTCGCCGTCCGCATCACGCGCGGCCCGCCTCGGCCCGTTCCTTGATCGCGGCGAGGGTCCCGGTCATCGCCTTCTCGAACTCCCGCAGCCGGACGAAGACGATCTTCTCCTCCTTGTCCGGCATCTGATCGATGGCCAGCGAAAGGCCCGACCGCCCCGGCCCCAGCTGCATCCATTGCCGCAGCTTCGTCCCGCCGTTCTCGGCCTCCAGCGTGAAGCGCCACAGCGCGGTAGGTGTCTCGGGGTCGTGCACGGCCCAGGTGAAGACCCGCGGCTCCTCGCATTCGACGACGTGCGAGGTGGTCTCCCACTCACCGAGCGCGTCGTGTTTGCTGCGGCCGACGAACCTCCGGCCGACCGCGGCCCCGCCGTCCGCGCCGTCGCACCACGCGGCCGCCTGGAGTTCCTGGCTCATCTCCGGCATCAGCCGCACGTCGGAGACGATCGACCAGACCCGCTCCGGAGCGGCGTCGACCCATGCCTGGACCTCGACCGTCGGCTTGTCGGCGTACTTGGCGCCCGTCCACTCCATCGTGGTCGCCTCCCGTGCTCGTGACCTCGATAGTTGCGTAGATGGACTTACGTTGTCAAACCTTCCTGCGCGGCGAAGCGGCGCACCACGTCAGGCCGGTCCGCGAGCTTCGGCGGGTAGCCCGCTCCGAGCCGCGCCCGCGTGTTCTCCGCGGTGAGCGGCTCGGAGCACCGCGCGCAAACGACCTCGGCATGCGTGTCGTGCCCACAGGTGTCGTGGTGGAGCGTGATCGGCGGCCCTTCCTCCCCGGAGAGCCAGCGGTCGCCCCAGCGCGACATCGCGGCGAGCACACCGTAGAAATCCGCGCCCTTCTCGGTCAGCACGTAGTCGTAACGGACCGGCTCGGCCTGGTAGGCGCGCTTTTCCAGCAACCCTTCGCCGACGAGGCGGCGCAACCGGTCGGCGAGGGTGTTCCGCGCGATACCGAGTTCCTGCTGGAACTCGTCGAACCTGCGGATCCCGTAGAACGCCTCCCTCAGGACCAGTGGGGTCCACCAGTCGCCGAGCAGATCCATGGTGCGCGCGATCGAGCACGGCCACTGCGCGAACGAAGTCCGTTTCATACCCGCGAGCCTACGCTCGCCGGAATTGATCCGGTCATTCCTCCGCCTATTCCGCGATGCTCAGGCGGTGGCCCGAAATGTTGCGATCCGATCAAGGAGATCTCGCGCATCAATATCACCTACTCGCTTCCGCACGCTTTCCGACAACGGCCGCAAACGATCCCGCGTACGCGCGGAACGAATTCCGTACGCGATATCCATCGCGGCCACACCGACCTCCGCCGCACTGTCGAGATCCCCTTCCAGCGCGTGGTCGACCGCGAGCCAGATCATCGTCAGCGATCGGCTGCGCGCCATGTCCGGGCCGTATCCGCCGATGGCCTCTACGAGCGCGGGAATGGCCTCCCGGCTGTGACGGACGTCGACGATCCTGGCGAGTTCGGTGCGCACCGTGCCGATCATCGCGGCCATGTCAGTGGCCGTGAAGAAGGCGGACCACGACGGTACCGCATCGCCGAGGGAACCGGCGAACTGTTCCGAGGCAAGGGAAAGCTTGTCCAGCGCCTGCCGGGCGTCCCCGAGCAGCGCGTAGGCCCACGCCTCGTTCGCCGACAGGATCGCCTGTGGCAGCGGCCTACCCGCCTGGCGTGCCGCGAACTGGCCGTGGCCGAACTGCTCCAGCGCCTCCGCCGGAGAGCGATGATGCAGGTACATCCGGCCCAGCCGGTAGCGAATGTTGGCGACGAGGTCGTCGTTGCCCGACTCCGCCGCGAACTCGAGCGCGCGACGGAAGTGCCACTCCGCCCTGGCCGGGCGACCGGAGTCGAATTCCGTCCAGCCCTTGAGATTGTGCAGATCCGCGACGACGCCCGCCAGCCGCCGGGCCAGCGACTCGGGCATCATTCCCCGCCGCAGTGCCGCGCCGTATGGCTCCAGCACCCGCAACAGTTCCCGGCAGGAGCCGCCGCCTTCGCGATAGTCGCGTGCCCGGAGCGCGGCGATGACGCCCTCCAGCCGGTCGATGTCGGCCTGCCCGACACTCATCGGGAGCCGCTCAATCACGGCGACGCTCCCTGGCTCGTGGCACAGCCGGTTCGGTCCCGGAACCGAACTGGGACGGAGCCTGCCCACGGCCCGGAACCGCCCGCTCGCGCGATCCGCAAACCGCGTCCCGGCGCGCTTGGCCTTCCCTGGGAATGACGACGGTGATTCGCACACCCATTGCTGTTCCCCTCCTGATCCACAACGATCAAGCTCGCCGAGGTCCAGGACGGAGCCACGCCGGTCTCCTGGAATTCTTGAACGACGCCCGACAATGCTAACGGCGGGAAAAACCGGTTCACTCCGCCGAACGGTTGGCTATTTCCATTCACCGGAATATGCACGTGCGGAATCTCTTTCCCTTGCACGAATGATCGCATTTCCCGGCCGCTCACCGCACGTGCTCGACGGGGACCGTCCGTGAGCGGCTGAGACGCAGCTCTCAGCCGAACGTGTGAAAGTTGTCGTCTCGGGTCACGAAAACGCTTCACATTGCGTTATCAATAGTTGAAGATCAACAGCAACCGAACGTAAGGGGCTGAAGCGTTGGACAAGGAAAGCGACCTCATCCGGGGGACGATCGTCTTCGGCCTGCGCACTTTCGGTGCGGACCCCCTCCCCGTCCAAGCCGATCTCGAGTACGACCCCGAGGACCCCTACGCCGTCGTGGTGGCCTACCACTCGGGCGGCGGGACGGTCCGCTGGATGTTCGGCCGTGATCTGCTGGCAGACGGCCTCCTCACCCCATCGGGTGAGGGCGACGTGATCATCAGCCCGGCCGACGACACCTCGATCGTGATCTTCGCGCTCAGCGCGCCCGACGGCTGCGCGGTCCTCGAAGCCCCGGCTCAGGAACTGGCGGAGTTCCTCGACCGCACCTATGACGTGGTGCCCGCCGGTTCCGAGCCGGAATGGTTCGACTTCGACCAGGAGATGGCCAAACTCGTCACCGAGTCCTGACCCTGTCAGGACTCGGCGTGCTCAGACCACCGGGTCGATGAGGAACACCTGGGCGGCGGTGCCGTCACACCGATCCTGGATGAGTTGCACGCCGGTCTCGCCGCTCCCCTTGAACACGCCGACACACCATCTGGCGCCCGCGGCCGATTTGATCAGGTACCCCTTCGCCGGCGCTGTCACCGGCTCGAAGGCGAACCGCTGATCGGGACGCCCTGGCTCGCAGTTGTCGCCGGCGAGGAGGGTCGACGCGTGCGTGCCGCCGTAGTCGACGGTCACACAGCCCTCACCGTTCTCCGGACTGTGCAGCAGCAGCCGGTACCCGCCGTCGACGGCCTCGACCGACATCGTTGGCGACGCCGTCGCGCAGTCCTGCTGGCCCAGCACGATCCGCTCCTCCTGCACGAACTTCTCCGGCCCTTCCCCGATGCACAACCCGGTATGCGCGAGCCGCACCCGCGAGCGTCCGGTCGGCGGTGTGCCCAGGCTCGCCTTCGTGGCTTCCGACGTGGTGACGGAAACGGAAGTGAGTGGCGCCGCCGCCGATGAAGAACCAGGCAATGCCCCTGGCTGCTCCGGGAACGGGTCGCCGAGCACGAGCAGCCCGCCCGCCACCAGGACCACGACGACCGCCACCCCGATCGACGGCCACCACAGTTTCGACCGCTTTCGTCCCGGCTGGTCCTCGGAAAGGGCCTCCGGCACGAGAGGCTCTGATTCCGGCGCCTGTTCGGACGCGGCGAGATCGGCCCTCGCCGCCAGCCAGTGTTCGGTCGTCGCGTCGTCGGCGCCGCAAGCCCGGATGAACGTCGCGAGCAGATCGGCTCTCGGCAGGGTGTCTCGCGAGAGTGCTCCGCTGATCGTCGAGCTCGGCAACGGCGTACCCGCTTTCGCGGCACGCCGTTCGAGGACTCGATAGCTCAGATCGGTGCGGGCGCGAAGGGTGCGCATCGCCACGACGAACTCCGCGGCGTCGGTGGCCTCCCGCGGATCCGGCCAGTCTTCCACCATGTACGGCTCCTCCCCAGGTCGATGCACTCGGCCGAGTCTAGGGGTGTCCGAGATCGTCCGGAACCGTCCGAAACCGTTGCCTGAGCTGGGGCAGACGGATTGATTCGACGGTGATCGCACCGAACACGTGAAAGGACGATGCCGATGCCGAAACGTCGATTCCGCCCGGTCCGGCGGCGCCGCGCCCCCGGCCCGCTGGCTTGGGCAGGGTTCGCGGGAGGAGTGACCATGGGCGCGCTGGCGGCGACGCTGCTCGCCGGAAGCGACGAGCAGCCGCCTCCGCAGACCACCCAGCTGACCGCGGGCGAGCTACCGGAAGCGCTCAAGAACCTCGTCGCCGAGTACCTCGAAGAGGAGGGATATCGGCCGGCCGAGAACACCGGCGCGGAACCCGCTCCCGCACCGCTGCCGGCGCCTGCCGACCTTCCTCCGGCGCCCGCGCCCGCTGTGCCGGTGCCGGTTGCCCCCGTTTCGACTCGGCCCGAATCGGAGTTCTGGCCGGTCGAGGCCATGCCGCGGCCTGCCTTCCCGGAACTGACCGTGCCCAGGCCGGCCGTGCCGGAACTGACCGTGCCTGAGCTGCCCGTGGCTGGGTTGCCTGTGGCCGAGCCGATCGGCGTGGCCGTTCAGGATCCGCCCCCGGCGATCCAGGCCGAGGCGCCGGTCACTCTGCGTGCCGAAGCCGACCCGGCGCCCGCCACACCGGCGGCCGGGATCGACACCCGGCCGGAACCCGCGGCGGTGGAAGAAGGCAGCGGCATCTCTCCGATCACGCCCTATGCCGTGATGACACCCAAGGCCGAAAACCCCCGCGCGCCGAAGAACCCGGCGCCCACGATCGCCGAGGTGCGCTCGGCCGACGTGCTCGTCGCACCGGCGGAACCCGAACCCCCACGGCAGAAGACGCACGTCGAAACGGTCGAGCCGGACCGGACCGACGCCGAAATCGGAAGTCTGGTCGACGCTGAACGGAGGATCGGATGAACCCGCTGGTGAAGCCTCCTCGAGTGCTGGGAACCGGAACGCTCGCCTTCGCGGGCCTGCTGACCGCCACCGTCCTGGCGTCCGGGCTGTCGAACAGTCTCGAATCCACGCTGGACACGGGAGTACGGCAGGTCTCCTACGAACCGCCATCGGAGAGCGCCAAGGGGAAGCTCAAGGCCCAGATCCTGGCGAAGATGATCGACCTGGCCGGTCCGCTGGACCCGGCGGACCCGGCCTACCGGAAGAAGCTGTACCAGCAGGTGCTGGCCAACCGGGCCATCACCAAACTGGGCAGCGGTAGCGTGAGCTTCTCCGTTGGCGACCTCCAGGGAATGGTGTCGGACGTCTTCGAGATCCACCGCCGGTCCAAGCAGGATGTCACCGGCCTGCGAAACCGGATGTCCAAAGTGGACGATCGAATCGCGGCCCTGCGGCAGCAGGAGGCCGACGCGAAGACCCAGAAAGCCCGCGACCGGATCAGCGTGAAGATCACGCAGGAGACGAACGGCAAAAAGGGCCTGGGCAAACTCCTCAAGAAGGCCGAGCACGACGCCAAGCAGTTCAACCCGGACGCCCGCATCAGGAATCTGGAACGGACGATCTGGGGTCTCGAACAGCAGACCAACGGCAAACAGAGCGCGGCGACGAAAAAGAAGCTCGCGGACCGCCTCGAACAGGCCCACGAGGAACTGAAGACGTTGATCAAGGACCGCGATGGCGGCACCCTGGCCACACCGAAGAGCCCCAAGCAGACGGCGAACGTCCGCGTACCTCCGCCCGGCTACGCCCTCGAGAAGACGTTCCGCGGCGCCTCGCAATTGCGGGCGGGCGTCGGTTTCCTCCAGGGCATCGCGCCGCCGTACTCCTTCAAGGAGGTTCACGACAACAAGTACCTGCCGACGGCCTACTCGCTCGCCCAGGCACTGCAGGACGCGCCGACGGAAAAAGACAAGCAGTCCATCAAGAACACGATCCTGCGGTATGTCCTGCCCGACGCGCACAAGCGAAAGACGTTCCTCGAAGCGCTGCGCAACACCTACCGGCCGCAGATCGTGCCGGACGGCAAAGGCAACTACGTCAAGGCGGTCAATCCGATCCGGACGGAGTGGGAGGAGCACATCGCCAGGGCTTTCCCGGTGAAGGTCCCGACCACCCGCGAACTGGCCGTCATGAAACAGGAACAGCTCGACCGGCAAGACAAGCAGCGGGGCGCCCCGCTCAAGAAGGCCCTCACGCCGAAGCAACTGGCGGTTCTCAAACAGGAACAGCTCGATCGCCAGGACCTCCAGCGCGGGATCGGCAAACCCGCGACCTACAAGCCGGTCTATTCACGCAAGGACGCCATCGCCAAACAAGAGCAGCTCGACCGCCAGGACCTCGAGCGAGGAATCGGCAAACCCGCGACCAAGAAGACCGCAAAACCGCACGCGGAAACCTCACGCGAAGCAGCCATCCGCAAACAAGAGCAGCTCGACCGCCAGGACCTCCAGCGCGGAACCGGCAAGAAAGCTGAGACCAAGAAGACCGAGACCAAGAAGCCGACGGGCAAGGGCGGCAGGAACATCGCGTCGCCGTTGTAAGAACCGGGGGGGACGGGTAGCGGTGCCGTGCAGCGGGCGGCACCGCTACCCGTCCCGGCTCAGCCGAGTTCGCGCAGACCGGGGACGACCTGCTCGGAGAACGAACGCAGGAATCGCTCCTGGTCGTGGCCGGGGCCGTGGAAGACGAGGTGGTTGAAGCCTGCCTCGACGTACGGCTTGATCTGCTCGACGGCATCGGCCGGATCCGAGGTGACGATCCAGCGGCGGGCGACCTGCTCGATCGGCAGCGCGTCCGCGGCCTTCTCCATCTCGGCCGGGTCTTCGATGCCCGCCTTCTGCTCCGGCGTCAGCGAGAGCGGCGCCCAGAAGCGGGTGTTCTCCAGCGCCTGCTCGGGATCCGGGTCGTAGGACAGCTTGATCTCGATCATCTTGTCGATGTCGCCGGTGCTCCGGCCGACCTGCTCGGCGCCTTCTGCGACGGCGGGCAGCAGCTTCTCGGTGTAGAGGTCCATCCCCTTGCCGCTGGTGCAGATGAAGCCGTCACCCTGCTTGCCGACGTACTTCGCCATCACCGGGCCACCGGCCGCGATGTAGATCGGGACGCCGCCCTCGGGACGGTCGTACACGGTGGCGTCGGTGGTCTGGTAGTACTCGCCCTCGAACGTGACGCGCTCTTCGGACCACAGTTTGCGCATCAGTTCGATCGCCTCGCGCAACCGCGCGAACCGCTCTTTGAACGCGGGCCACTCGATCCGGGCGACCGCGACCTCGTTGAGGGCCTCACCACTGCCGACGCCGAGCAGCACTCGGCCGGGGTACAGGCTGCCGAGGGTGCCGAACGCCTGCGCCACCACGGCCGGGTTGTAGCGGAAGGTCGCCGTCAGCACGCTGGTGCCGAGTACCACCCGCTCGGTGCGCTCGCCGACCGCCGCCATCCAGGCGAACGAGAACGGCGCGTGCCCGCCCTGGTGCCGCCAGGGCTGGAAATGGTCGCTGACCATCACGCTGTCCAGCCCGACCTGCTCGGCGAGCACGGAGTACTCGACGAGGTCGCGCGGGCCGAACTGCTCGGCCGACGCCTTGTAACCGATCTTCAGTGCCATCCGGGGTCACCACCTGGGCTCTTGGATTGTTCGCTTTCACCTTGGCACAGAGTCGATCAGGTTCGCCCATACCTCGATGTGTCGGGAACACCACTCGGCCGAGGGGAATGCCGTGGAAAGGCCCCGTACCCGCCCTCACCCTCCGGGACCGGCACGTGGTGATGAACTGTGCCGTTTGCGCCGTCACCTGTGCGCCGTGCTGGGCGGAGTTGTGATCGGGGAGTCGAACCCCACGCTGCCCGCCACGTGCCAGGATGGAGCCGGAACGCCGCCGGCTCTCGGCTTGTGCCCGCTTCCCGGAGGGCTACCTGCTTTCCACGGTCAGTCCAGGAGGTCGGTCTCCCAGTTGGTGCGCTGGATCTCGACGTCGATCACCCGGATCTCCCCCGCGACCCGGTCCGCGCTGGACCGCAGTTCCGCGACCGGGAGCGCGGACAGATACCGGAGTTCCGAACGGAGCTGACGGCCGTATCCGCCTTGGTTGCGACCGGCCGCGGCGTCGGCGGCCGAGGTGAGGACGCCGTGCCGGAGACGGAGGACGTCGCGGCGCGCGATCGCGTCGGTGATCGTGCCTTCCCCGAGCGGGGTGGCGGCGTTCGTGCGGTTGATCCGCCGGATCAGCGATTCCAGTTCACCCAGCGCGGTTTCGGCGTCGACGAGCAGGGCGGAAGCGTCTTCCGCCGGTTCCTCGCCTTCCTGGTGCCGCGCGTTGTCGACGATCCGGGAACGCAGCGCCTCCACCTTCTTCGTCGCGTCAGCGCGCAGTGCGAGCGCTTCGGCCAGTTTGATCGGGGACATGACGGGAAGTATCGCCAAGATCGACGAGAACCGCATCCCGTTTTCAGCCCGCGAGGGAATGCTTCCGATAGGACTCCGGCTCCGTGAACTCGATGCCGTTCTCGTCCAGCGCGTTGAAGACGGTGAACCGGCCGCGCGGGAAGACGAAGCCGAGCGCCACCATGCGCCCGGCCATGTCCCGGCTCATGGACTGCAGGAGTTCGACGTCCTGGAGTACCTGCCCCTCCAAAGCGGACAGTTCGGGGTAGAGGTCCTGCCGCCACAGGAGCGGGCTGGGCTCCGCCGGGTCGCCCCAGTCCCATTCGGGCCTGCCGTACGGATCGATCGTGTTCCAGGTCAGGGAAACCTCGTCGAACTTCCAGTGCGTGATCTCCAGGCGTTCGTCGCCGAAGTCCACCACGACCGGCGTGTCCGGAAGCCACTCGTCGTAGTCGACGAACCAGGTCAGGTGGACACGCTGGAGCCGCTTGCCCACCAGGGCGCCCAACCGGTCCCCGTGCGTGCTCCGGATCTCCTTGAGCCCGGAGAGCCAGACGGGTTCATAACCCTCGATGTCGAAGAAAGCCACCTGGTGAGTATGGCGCTTCGGCCGGGCCACCACGGCAGTCCGTGAAGGCTTCCTTGAGGGACTCTGAGTCCCTCAAGGAAGCCTTCACGGACTTGTCGACGAGACTCAGGCGGCTTCGTCGCCCGACCGGGCCGACGGCTCGGAGTGCAGCCCCAGCATTTCCAGCAGCATCCGGCAGTCCGTCGCGTCGCGGGCGTTCGCGACCACCGCTTCGGTCGCCTTGCGCAGTACCGCCGCCCGCACGGCCGTCGCCCCGGCGTCGGCCGGTTCCCCGGCCGGATTCGGTTCTTCGAACAGGTTCCCCATGACCCACCTCCGTGTTCCCCTTCGTTGATACCCGATCCCGGCCGGGATGGCCCCCGTCTTTGTGCGCTCCCGGCGGCTTTTCCCTAGACTGAGATCATCACGAACGAGCGGACGGAGCGGGACCTGACCACCGAGTTGCACGGGGAGAGCGTGACCCTGACCCCGGTCACCGAAGCCCACGTCCAGGAGTTGCGGCGGATCCGCGGCACGGCCGAGGTCAGAGCGCGCTGGGGTTCGGTCGAAGACTCCCCCACCTGGCCGTTCGACGATCCCACGACGGCCCGCTTCACCGTCCTGGAGAAGGGCGCCGTCCGGGGCTTCGTCCAGTACGGCGAGGAGGAGGACCCGATGTACCGGCACGCGTCGGTCGACCTCTTCCTCGACCCGGCGGAGCACAGCCGGGGGCTGGGCAAGGACACGGTCCGCACGATGGCGCGCCATCTTCTGCACGATCGCGGGCACCATCGGCTGGTGATCGATCCCGCCGCCGACAACGACGCCGCGATCCGCTGTTACAAGGCCGTCGGTTTCCGCGAGGTCGGGCTGATGCGCCGCTACGAACGCGACACCGAAGGCGACGGCTGGCACGACGGGCTGCTGATGGACTTGCTCGCCGAAGACCTCACGTAGCGCGTCAGGGCGACTCCGAGCAGCACCACCGCCATCCCGGCGAGCACGCGCGGGCCGAGGTCCTCGCCGAGCACGATCGCGCCCAGCACGACCGAGACGACCGGCAACAGGTAGCCGACGGTCGCCGCGGAGGTCGCTCCTTCGTCGGCGATGAGCCGGTAGTTGAGGTAGAAGGTGGCGCCGGTGCCGAAGATCCCGAGGACGACGACGGCGATCAACGCGGTCACGTTCAGCGGGCCGGTCGGCGTCGCGTCGAACGGCAGCGCGAGCGCGCTCAGCACGGTGGCGGTCAGCAGCTGCGCGGCGGAGATCGCGATCGGGCCGCCCTCGCCGACGAGTTTCCTTCCCATGTAAGCGAAAGCGACGGCGTAGCTGAGTCCGGCGCCGAGCAGGGCCAGCGTCCCCCAGCCGAACAGGCCGCTCTTCTGCCAGGGCGCGAAGATCAGCAGGATGCCGGCGAAACCGAGGGCCAGCCCGCCGACCCGGATCGCGGTGATCCGGCGTTCGGCGCCGATCCCGATGCCGATCAGCAACGACCACAGCGGGGTCGTCGCGTTCATCACCCCCGCGATCCCGGAATCGACGGTCAGTTCACCGATGCCGAACAACGCGAACGGCAAGGCGTTGCAGAAGAAGGCGGCGACGAGGAGCCTGCCCCAGATCCGGCGGCCACGCGGAAGGCGTTGCCCGGCCCAGCGGCTCAGCACGAGAAGGACGGCCGCGCCGAGGGCGCAGCGGATGACGGTCACCTGAACGGGCGGCAGCCCGGTCAGCGCAAGCTTGATCCACAGGAACCCCGACCCCCACAACAGGGCGAGAACGCCCATCCGGACCAGAGTTCCCGGTGCGCCGATGCTCACTTCGTTCCTTTCGCCGGGCTGCTCGATACTTCTCCAAGCTGCCTCGGGCGACTCGTCAGGACAAGTGAAAAGATCTACACCGACGTTAAGCGCTTCTACATGCTCCGGAAGGACACCGGCCGTGGACGCCGGACGGGCGGCCACGGCCGGTTTCCGAGGAGATCAGCACTCGCCCGGTTGTTCGCAAGCGGAACAGGGCCTGCTCACATTTCGCGGTCGCGCATGATCCACCTCCCTTTCGGCTGGCGCACCGGTGGGGAACGGGCGCGTTCTCGCACAGTTTGGGGGCTCTCTTCACCCCTCCGCACACCCGGTGGCCGTGTTGTGACCCACGTAATGGGAAGGTTGTCGCGCGCGGAGCCGTTCCGCCCAGCGGTGAATCGGCAGATGGCCCTGCCCGCCGTCACGGGGGTTGTGGCACGATCTGCCGCGGTGCAGGGAGAAAGGTGCTTCTGGTGACCGAGAATTCCGGCTCGGCCAGATCCGGGGAGACCGGGAAAGCACGCGCGGAACCGAGGCCGGTTTCGACGGCCGCACTGGCGTTCGGGCGCGCGCTGCGGCAACGGCGGCAGGCCAGAGGACTGGCGCTGCGCGAACTCCAGAAACTCGCCTATGTCGACAAAAGTCTCATCAGCCGGGTCGAACGCGGTCTCACTCCGCCGAGTGCGGAATTCGCCGAATCCTGCGATCGCGCGCTGGACGCCGGCGGGACGCTGATCGTGCTCGCCGAAGCCGCCCGCGCGGAACCGTACGTTCACCTTCCGCCGCCGCCGAGCCATTTCGTCGGCCGTGAAGAACACTTCGCCCTGCTCGACGAGAAAGTGTTCACCGGACCGGCCAAAGTGGTCTTCGTGGCGGGGCCGCCGGGGGTCGGGAAGACAGCGCTCGTGCTGAATTGGGCGAACCGGCGGCAGGAGGAGTTCGACGGCGTCCTCTGGTCGGATCTGCGCGGGTACGCGGCGGGCTCCCCCGCGCAGCCCGCCGACATCCTCGACGACCTTCTCCGCTGCGTCGGCGTCCGTCCCGACCGCGTCCCCGCCGAGGAGCACATGCGGCTCGCGCTCCTGCGCGGACTGCTGCGCGGCCAGCGTACCCTCGTCGTACTGGACAACGCCCTCGACTCGCACCAGGTGCGGCCGGTGCTGCCCGGCACCCCGGACACCACCGTGCTGATCACCAGCAGGCGACGGCTCTCCGGGCTCGTCGTCGGCAGCGGCGCGGTCCAGGTTTCCTTGGAACCCTTGGAAGATCTCGAAGCGACGCAGCTCATGGCCGACCTCATCGGCGACGAACGCGCGGCGGGTGACCCCGAAGGCGTCGGCAGGCTCGTCCGGTTGTGCGCGGCGCTGCCGCTGGCGGTGAACATCGCCGCCGAACGGGTCGCCACCCATCCCCATCAGAGTGTCGGTGACCTCGCCCGCGAACTCGTCGCCGAGGGGCGGCGCCTCGAACTGCTCGCCGTCGACGACGACGCCGTCGGGGTCCGGGCCGCTTTCAGCTGGTCCTACCGCGCGCTCGACGCCGACACCGCCCGCATGTTCCGGCTGCTCGGCGTCCACCCCGGCCCGCGTTTCCCGGCGGGAGCGGCGGCCGCGCTGGCCGGGCTGCCCGAACACGACGCACGACGGCTGCTCGACAAACTGGTGCAGGCGCATCTCGTCCAGCAGGTCGGCGCTCAGTACTACCGGTTCCACGACCTGCTCCGCGTCTACGCGGCCGAAGAAGCCGCCGCCGAGCAATGGCGGGACGAGCGGCAGGCGGCGGTCACCCGGCTGACCCAGTGGTACCTCCACGCGGCCAACGCGGCGAGCTGGACCCTGACCCCGGCCCGTGACCACCACGTCGACCTGGGTCCCGCGCCCGAAGGCGTGGAGCCGCTCCGGTTCGCCACGTTCGACGAGGCCTACATCTGGTGCGCGTCGGAGATGCCGAGCATCACCGGCGTCGCCCGGCTGGCACTGGACCACGGGCTCTACGAGACCGGCTGGCGGCTGCCGGTCGAGCTGTTCGACTACCACCTGCTCGGCAGGCCGTGGCAGACCTGGATCTCCAGTCACGAGGTCGCGATCGAATCCGCGAAGGCGGGCGGCGACCTCGGCGGGCTGGCGTGGTCGGCGATCAACCTCGCCGAGGCGATCCGGCGGCGCGGGGACCTCGACCGCGCGCACGAACTGTTCGGCCAGGCCGTCGGGATCTCCGACGAGATCGGCGAGAACCCGAGCCTCGGCTGGGCGCTGGTCGGGCTCGGCAACATCGCGCACGAGCGGGAGGACTACGCCGAAGCGGCGCGGCTGGTCAAAGAAGGTGTCGAGGTGAACGCACGGATCAGGTACCAGCTCGGTGAAGCGACCGCGCGGGTCCATCTCGGCCGCGCGTATCGCGATCTCGGCGAACGGGACCTCGCCCTCGAACACGGCCTTCGCGCCTACGACGCCTACGCGAAGGACGCCGACCAGCACGGCATGGGCTTCGCGCTGGTGCCGCTCGCCCGGACCTGCCGCCGGTTCGGCGACCCGGAGCAGGCGCTCGGGTACTGCGACCGGGCGCTGACCGCCTACCGGAACTGCGGCGACGTCTGGGGCCAGGCCGACGCGCTCGACGAACGCGGCTGCGCGCTGGCCGAGCAGGGGCACACCGAAGAGGCGATGACGGTCTGGCGCGACGCGCTCCAGCTCGTCATGGACCTCGACGACCGCAAGGCGAACGTGCTCCGGGGCCGCCTCGAAGGCACTGTCTAAAGCTTCACCGGGAGGTGGTGCAGGCCGCGGGTGATCGCGCTGGGCCACCACACGAGCCGGTCTTCGGGCACGGTCAGCGTCATCGACGGCGCGCGGCCGAACAACGTCTCCAGTGCCGCGGACGCCTGCATTCGCGCGAGCGCGGCGCCGATGCAGATATGCGGGCCGACCCCGAAGGCCAGATGCCGGACCGGCCGTTCGCCAGGACGGAACGCGAGCGGTTCGGGGTGGACCTCCGGATCGCGGTTGGCCGCCAGCAGCGACAACAGGATCGGGTCTCCCGCTTCCATCCGCTGCCCGGCGAGTTCCATCGGCTCGGTGACGAACCGCCAGCTGGTGTTCTGCAGCGGGGTGTCGCGGCGCAGGACCTCCTCGATGGCCAGCGTCAGGTAAGAGCCGTCGGCGCGGGCGCGGGCCGCCTCCTCCGGATGCGTGATGAGGGTCAGCGCGGTGGACGCGATGAGGCTGATCGTCGTCTCGTGCCCGGCGATCAGGGAGAGGAACGCCGTCGCGGCGACCTCTTCGTCGGTCAGCTTGCCGTCGGCTTCCTGGGTGAGCAGGTCGCTGATCAGGTCGGCGCCGGGTTCGGCGCGTTTCCGGGCGACGACGTCGGCGAGCAGCGCGTCCAGGTCGTCGGTCGCCTCGATCATCGACGCCATGTCGGTGACGTCGCCGGCGGCGACCACCAGCGCGGGCGGCCGGACCTCGTCCAGGAGGGTTTCGGGGATGCCGATCAGCTCGCAGATCGACCGGATTCCCAGCGGGTAAGCGAAATCCTCGACGAGGTCGCCCTCGCCCCGCTCCAGGATCGGGTCCAGCAGTTCGTTCGCGAGCTGATGCGTGCGGTCCCGCAGGTGCTGCAGCCGCCGAGGGCCGAACGCGCCGGCACAGGCCTTGCGCAGCCGCGCGTGCTCCTCGCCCTCGAAGTTGTTCATATGCCCGATGAGCGTCGGCCGGTGGTCGGCGGGCAGGCCGAGGTTGGCCTTGCGCCAATGGTCCGCGGCGACGGACGGGCATTTGGACAGCCGGGGGTCGGCCATCGCGGAAACGACGTCCGCGTGCCGGGTCAGCAGCCAGGTCCAGGTGTCGCCGGGCAACGGAAGCCGGAACGCCGGGGCGTTCGCCCGGAGCCATTCGTAGGCGGGCGAGGGATCCCTGTCGAATTCGGGGCCGAACATCACGGGGACCGCGGCGGCAGCGTCTGCGGCGTCAGGCATACGAGCCACCATGCCAGCCGCTGGCGCAATCGCGTCCGGCGAACGCAGGCATTGCCCTGTCTCACGCGATCGTCAACGCGGTCCCCCTGTCACCCCCTTGCGGTGACCCAGCAAGATCGAAGCGGGTGCGGTGCGTGACGAATGGAGGTGGCCACCGTCAGCGAGTTCGGCAAGCACGACCGTGACGTGGTCTCGGCGCGGCCGCCCGGTTCGCTCCGGGGTTTCGCCGACACCGTCGGCCTCGCCGCCGCCCGCGTCTGGCGGCTGCGTGGCCGCGCCTGGAACACCCTGCGGCATCCGGCGGGGTGGGAACTGTGGCGGCTGCCGCCCGCGGCGGTCCTGTGGATGCTCGGTGCCGAGATCGCCGTCGCGGCCTGGGCCCTGTACAGCGGTTTCAAGGCCTCCGCCACGGCCACGGACCTCGTCCGCTTCGGCGTGATCGCGGGTTGCGCGATCTGGTACCTCGTCCAGACGCAGCATCCCGAGGAACAGCGCCGCGCCGACGACCGGCGCGGCGAGCACATCGACCAGACCGCCGTCTGGCTGGGCAGCGCGGCCGTCCTGCTGCCGCCCACGCTGTCCCTCACGCTGCTGCTGATGGTGCGGGTGCAGCGCTACTCCATCGCGCACAAGGCGATGACGACGTTCCTGTTCACGACCGCCGCGCACGCCGCCTCCATCCTCGGCGTGCACGCGATCACCGAACTGACGTCGCTGCACACCTGGCTCGAATCGGGGACGCTCCCCCAGCGAGCAGGCGACATCGCGATCGCCGCCATCGCACTGGTGGGCGCCGCGCTCTGGTACTTCGCGTCGCAAACGCTCCTGATCAGCATCGCGCGCGGCCTCGCCTGGGGTGGCTGGCGGCGGCAGAAGCTGATCGGCAGCTGGGCCGACAACGCGGACTTCGTCTATGCGCTGCAACTCGCCGCGTGCACCACGATCCTCGGCGCGGTCAACATCGCGCTGGTGCCGCTCGTGATGATCGGTGTCGCGTTGCGCTCGACCCGGCTCTCGCAGACGCTGGCGGACACGATCGCGCGCAGCCAGCGTGACCGGAAGACCGGGCTGCTGACCGAGGACTCCTTCCACGCGCCCGCCGCGTTGCGGCTGCTCGAAGACCAGACCGATCGGCGGCCGACCGCGTTCCTGATGCTGGACCTCGACCACTTCAAGCAGTGGAACGACAAGTACGGGCATTCCGGCGGCGACATCGTGCTCGGCTGCGTCAGCGCGGTGCTCCGGCAGAACACCCGCGCTTCGGACGTCGTCGGGCGGTGGGGCGGCGAGGAGTTCTCGGTGCTGCTGCCGGACACCACCCGCGAGGAGGCGATGCGGATCGCCGAGCGGATCCGGGAAGCCGTCGCGAAGACCGCGATCACCGGCCTGACGGAACTCGCCAGCGGGCACGCCACCAACGAACCCCGCGTGGTGGGGCCGATCCACGGCTGCACCGTTTCGATCGGCGTCGGGCTCTCGCCCGAGCACTCGACGGACTACGGCGAGCTCTTCCGGGCGGCCGACACGGCCATGTACCAGGCGAAGCGGACCGGGCGGAACCGGGTCGTCGTGGCGCCGTCCGCCGTCCCTCCCTCTCCTCGGGCACCGATGTCACCGTTGACCCGTGCCGGGGAGACACGCCGGGACTGACGCGTCCAGTCCGCTGAACGCGTCAGCGGCGGGTCACGAGGCGGGTCTCGAGCAGGTCGTCGACCACCCTGGTCTCCACGCCGGTCCGCCGTTCGAACGCGGACCCGCACAGCGGCCACAGCGCGACCAGCACGATCCCGACCGCGGCCAGCGCGGCCAGCACCAGCGCGGCGACGAACTGGGCGGCGCCGTCGGTCGCCGTGCTCAGCACCGCGAACCCGACCAGCACGATCGCGGTGGGCAGCACGGCGGCCAGGACCACCAGGAGCACGGGCGTGCGGCGCAGGTCGCGGCGCCGGGTGGTCAGCCAGGCGGCGACGAGGCAGGCGAACGACGCCCCCAGCAGGCAGGCCCCCGCCGTGTCACTGAGCCGGTGCCAGCCCAGCGCGACGGTGGACGACGCGACCCAGGCGACGGCGACGCCGCCGATCCCGATGATCACCGGGCGGAACCGTTGGGGCAGCACGAAAGCGAGGGCCATCAGGATCGCCATGGCGGCGCTGACATGCCCGCTCGGGAAGCTGTTGTGTCCCGGTCCGTAGCCGGCGTCGGGCAGGTCGGGACGTTCGAGGACGTACAGCTTGAGCAGCTGCGCGGCGATGAGCGGGAGCACGAGGACGCCCAGCGCGGGGACGAGAAGGCCGGGTTTGCGGCGCAGGAGCGCCACGACGACCAGCACGATCCAGGCGGCGCCGAGCACGAGCACCATGTCCTGGTCCCGCAGCGGCCCCGCCCAGTCCATTGTGGACCACTGGCCGGACTGCGCGCTGCGGACGACGCCGTTCTCCGCGAGCTGGCCGGCCGTCGTGTGCACGAAGAGCACGAAGGTCACGATGAACGCGGCGGCCAGTCCCAATCCGGTGGCGAGCTGGAACACGGCCCTGGACAGGGTGGGCCTGGTCTCGGCATGCCTTCCGGGCAGCGGACGGCGGGTGAGGGTCGGCTTCGCTTCGGGGGTGAGTACGGCCATGGGTCCCACTGTCCCCATGCCGTTTCGCCGTGAGGTCCGGACAATGTCATGGTTCTGCTACAAGATCGAGCCGAGTCGCACACACGCGGCGATATCCGAATAATGGCGGCGTGGCAAGTGTCCTTTTGATCGAAGACGACGCGTCCGTCCGGGAGGGGCTGGAGCTCGCGCTGCGACGGCAGTCGCACACCGTCCACGCCGCCGAGAGCGGTGAGCTCGGGCTGGAGAAGCTCCGGGTGTTCCAGCCCGACATCGTCGTGCTGGACCTGATGCTGCCGGGGATCGACGGCTTCGAGACCTGCCGCCGGATCCGGTCGGCGGGTGAGGTGCCGATCATCATGCTCACCGCGCGCAGCGACGACTTCGACATCGTGGCCGGGCTGGAGGCGGGCGCCGACGACTACGTGACCAAGCCGATCGAGCCCCGCGTGCTCGACGCCCGCATCCGGGCGGTGCTGCGGCGCGCGGTGAGCGAGAAGCCCGCGAGCGAGGGCGACCAAGCCGGGGAACGACACGGCAGCCTGGTCATCGACCGGACCGGGCTGGTGGTCACGAAGAACGGCGTGCCGGTCTCGCTCACCCCGACCGAGCTGAAACTGCTGCTGGAGCTGTCGCGCACCCCCGGACAGGTCTACAGCCGCCAGCAGATCCTCTCCGCCGTCTGGGATCACGACTACCTCGGCGACTCCCGGCTGGTCGACGCCTGTGTCCAGCGGCTGCGCGCGAAGATCGAAGACGTGCCCGCGAAACCCGATCACGTCCAGACCGTCCGCGGCTTCGGGTACCGGTTCGGCCGTTCATGAGGCTGCTTTCCGGGCTGCGGCCCCGGCTCATCCTGGCCTTCGCGGCGATGACGATCATCGGGGCGGCGGCCGCGGCGGGGGCCAGTTACGTCTCGGCCCGCAACGCGATCCTCGAAGCCGTCCAGAACGCGGCGATGAACCAGCTGAAGGACCGGGTCAGTGTCTACGGCCGCCCGCTGTCCACGCCACCGACCCAGGAACAGCTCAACGACTTCGCGGGCAGCCTCCGGTTGAACGCCGTCGCGGTCTACCGGGACCTGCGGTCGGTCAACGGCCCGGACCTGACCACGTTCTCGCCCGAACTGCGGCAGACGGTCGCCGACGACGACCGGATCCAGTTCCAGCGCCTCGACCGCGACACCATCCCCGAACTGCTGGTCGGCATGCCGGTGCTGACCAGGCAGCCGAACGGGTCGATGGGGCGCAGCGGGCTCCAGGTGTACTCGCTCACCTCACTCGGCCAGCAGCAACAGGCCATCGACGAACTGGCGAAGTCGGCCTGGCAGATGGCCGCGCTCGCGTTGCCGCTGGCCGCCGCGCTCGCCCTGCTCGCGGCGAGGCAGGTGCTGCGGCCGGTCCGGGCGCTCAACACCGCCGCCGCCCAGCTCGGCGAAGGCAGGCTCGACGTCCGGCTGCCCGCCAAAGGCTCCGACGAGCTGGCCGAGCTGGTCACCACCTTCAACAACACCGCGGCCGAACTGGAGCGCACGGTCGGCGAGCTGAGAGCCATGGAGGCCGACGCCCGCCGGTTCGTGGCCGACGTCTCGCACGAACTCCGCACGCCGCTCGCGGCGATGAACGCGGTCACCGACGTCCTGGACGAGGACGCGGAGGCGCTGCCGCCGGACACCGCCGTCGCGGCCCGGCTGGTCTCGGGCGAGACCCGCAGGCTGACCCGGCTCGTCCAGGACCTGGTCGAGATCTCGCGGTTCGACGCGGGCCGCGCCGAACTGGTCCTCGACGAATGGGATCTCGCGACGGCGATCCGCGACAGCCTCGACGCCCGTGGCTGGCGTGACGGCGAAGAACTGGTCACCGACCTGCCGGACGGTGTGCTCGCGCAGGTCGACCGGCGGCGGCTCGACCTGATCGTGGCCAACCTCGTCGGCAACGCGTTCCGGCACGGCGAGTCCCCGGTCGAAGTCCGGCTCCGCGCCGGCGACGACGGCATCACGCTGGAGGTCGACGATCACGGGCCGGGGATCGACCCCGAGGTCCTGCCGCACGTGTTCGACCGCTTCACCAAGGCCGACACGTCCCGCGCCCGTTCCGAGGGCAGCGGCCTGGGCCTGGCGATCGCGCTGGAGAACGCCCGGCTGCACGGCGGCGACATCACGGCCGCCGACACCGGGCACGGCGCCCGGTTCGTCCTGCGCCTGCCGCACCGGCTCTCAGGAGGGACGCGATGAGGAAGACCCTGGTCCTGCTCGTGCTCGCGGCGCTGGTGGCGGCCTGCGGCGTGCAGCCGACCGGGGTCGTCCCGGCCGGGCCGGGACCCTCGATCCGCAACACCGAGGGGATGCAGATGCTCGGTGGGGTGACCTTGTACTTCGTCTCCGACGGCCGTGTCCTTCCGGTGACCAGGCCCAGCGAAGGCTCCATCTCCGCGGAAGGCGCGATCACGCTGCTGCTGAAGGGGCCGACGGACAAGGAAGCCGCGCAGGGACTCACCACGTTCGTCCCGCCGGAGCTGGGCCGGGTCAAGGTCTATTCCGGCGACCCGGCGAGCCTCGCGCTGCCGTTCTCGGTGCGCAAATTGTCCGACCAGGCCATCAATCAGCTGATCTGCACCGTGATCGCGGCCTCGGCGGCCAACGGCCAGACCTCGCACTCCCGTGCCGTGAATGTGATCTCGCCGAGCGAGAACGTGCTCTTCCAGTCCTGCAAAGCGGACTGAATTAGTCACTCACAGTGCTCACATATAAGCGCTTCTCGTATCTGTACGGACGTGAGCCCCTTTTGGTTCACCGATCAAGGTAACTGTGGGCGAACACACTCGGGCGTGACATTGCCGTGTCCATTTCGTAATGTTGCCCGGAGCTCGCGGCCCCCGACGCGAGTTCCCGTCCCCGAAGTGGTGAGTGATCAGAGAAATGGCCGGCAGACATCGCAAGAACAAGGCTCCGCAGTGGAAGCTCCCCGCGGGTATCGCGGCAGCGGTCGCCACGGCGCTCCCGGCGTCGATGTGGCTGACCACCGCAGGTACCCCTGACGTCGAGGCGGCCAGTGCCGCGCTCGCGCTGCAGGCTCCCCCGGTCTCCAGCGTGACTCCCCCGCCGTCGACCAGCAGCACCCCGCCCTCTAGCACAACGACTACCCCGCCCTCGTCGACCTCCTCGGCTCCCCCGAAGCCGACGACGTCGACCAAGGCCCCCGCCCCGGTGAAGACGACAGTGCCCGCCCAGACGGCGTGTTCGACCAGCCTCGCGGGCACCAAGCCGCATGTGGCCCAGGTCGGCAACCACGTCAAGGCGAAGTTCGGCGTCAAGACCGTCGGCGGCGTCGCCGGCCGGTCGAACGCCAGCGACCACCCGTCCGGTCTCGCGCTGGACTTCATGGTGGACACCGCCACCGGCAACGCCATCGCCGACTACATCCTGGCCAACCAGAAGGACTTCGGCGTCACCTACGTCATCTGGCGCCAGCGCTACAACGACGGCAGCGGCTGGGACACCATGGAGGACCGCGGCGGCGCGACCGCCAACCACATGGACCACGTCCACGTTTCCTTCGCCAAGAGCGCGAAGGTGACCGTCAGCTGCTGACGTCTCCCTTGAGGAGTAAGAGAAGCGGCCAGGCGCGGCGTGTCCGAACCTCCTGCCCAGCAGGACTTCTCCGACCGCAACCCTGACTGTCCACAAGGGACAACTTTTCCGACTGACCCGCCCGCTTTAGGTGCTTTGCGCAGTTTTACGAAGAGGTCGTGAGTGGCGTTTCGGGTTATTGAGGGGTAAGGCGAAGGTGTCCTGCTCGCTCACCGGCGTGTCGGCTTCGGATGTTGCGAAAGCCACTTTCGCAACATCGCCGACCCACCAGACCGCGCCGGGCCGAGGGGTCGTGAGTGGCGAGGACGGTTCTCTTGAGGGGTAAGGCAAAGGTCGCGGCTGCTGGTTTGCAGGCGCCGTGGGTGCGGATGCGGGGCTGGAGTGGCGGTGTTCTTGTGGCTGGTGGGGATCGGCCGGGCCCGATGCGCTCCGGCAGGTCCTGACGTCGCGAAAGCCACTTTCGGGACGTCTGATGTCCCGAAAGTGGCTTTCGCTACACCCGAAACCGGCAGACACACGAGCGTTCGAGCACGACACGTTTGTCCTACCCCTCGATAACCCGACTTGCCACTCACGAACGCCGTTCGCCGGGCTGGACGACAGGTCGCCCCACGACCTCTTCCACGCCTTTGACGGCGAGCCGGTCCGCTCGCTCGTTCTCCGGATGCCCGGCGTGGCCCTTGACCCAGTGCCATTCGACGTCGTGCCGTGACGCGGCTTCGTCGAGGCGGCGCCACAGGTCGGCGTTCTTGACCGGTGTCTTGGCCGAGGTCATCCAGCCGTTGTTCTTCCAGTTCCGGACCCAGCTGGTGATGCCGTTCCGGACGTAGGTGCTGTCGGTGTAGATGTCCACCGTGACCCGGCGCTTGAGGCTTTCGAGCGCCTCGATGGGCGCCATCAGCTCCATCCGGTTGTTCGTGGTCGGCCCGGCGTCCCCGCCGTAGATCTCCTTCTCGACCGTGCCGTACCGCAGCACCGCGCCCCAGCCGCCGGGGCCGGGATTCCCGCTGCACGCGCCATCGGTGTAGATCTCGACTTCCGCCACCGGGACACCCTAGCGACGGGTTCAGTCCGGCAGCAGTGGCACCCACGGCTCCTCGGCCTGCCCGAGGTGCACCGCCCGCGTGATGGACTTCGAACCGAAGCGGTCCCGGACGGTGTCGAGCGTCGCATCGAGCGCGTCCCTCGGTTTCGCCCCGAACGGCAGTGCCAGCTGGATCGCGTCGTCCTCGGTCAGGTTCGTGAGCGCGAGGCCGATCAGCGTGAGCCCGCGTTCGTCGATCAGCGGTCTCGCCGCGGCGAGCAGGTCACGGGCCGCCGCGACGATCGCGCCGGTCTGTTCGGTCGCCTCCAGCAGGGTGTGCGAACGCGTCGCCTTGGTGAAGTCGGCGAACCGCATCCGCAGCACGACGGTCCGGCACACCCTGCGCGCCGCGCGCAGCCGCCGGGCCAGGCGATCGGCCAGGGTCAGCAGCATCGCGTCGAGTTCGGCGGGCGACCGCGGCCTGCTGCCGAGCGCGCGCTGCGCCCCGATCGACCGGCGACGTTGCCCGGTCCGCACCCGCCTCGGGTCGTCGTTGTGGGACAGGGCGTGCAGATGGGTGCCGACGCCGCGGCCGAGCATCCGGACGAGTTCCTTCTCCCCGAACCCTTCCATCTGCCCGACCGTCGTGACGCCGCGCTCGCGCAGCTTCTGCGCCGTCACCTTGCCCACCCCCCACAGCCGCTCGACCGGCAGCGGATGCAGGAACTCCAGCTCCTTGTCGTGCGGCACGACAAGGAGACCGTCGGGTTTCGCGACGCCGCTGGCGACCTTCGCGAGGAACTTCGTCCTGGCGACGCCGACGGTGATCGGCAGGCCGACCTGCTCCAGGACGTCCTTCCGCAGTTTCGCGGCGATCCGGCTCGGCGTGCCCGCGATCTTCAGCAGCCCGCCGACGTCCAGGAACGCCTCGTCGATCGAGATGCCCTCCACCAGCGGCGTCGTGTTGCCGAAGACCTCGAAGACCGCCTTGCTCGCCTCCGAGTAGGCGTGCATCCGGGGCGGGACGACGATCGCGTCCGGGCACAGCCGCCGCGCCTGCCCGCCGCCCATCGCCGTGCGGACGCCGTACGCCTTGGCCTCGTAACTGGCCGCCAGGACGACACCTCCGCCGACGATGACCGGCCGCCCGCGCAGGCTCGGGTCGTCACGCTGCTCGACCGACGCGTAGAACGAGTCCAGGTCGGCGTGCAGGATGGGACCCTCGGGCGGCATAGAACATATGTTCGCATCAATCGGCCCAACGGCCAACCCGCGTGCGGATGAAATCCGTCATCGATCGACCGCCCGCGAAACACCAGATCGCGATCACCGGGTCGCAGATCGCGCAGCCGAACGACGAATGCTCCGCGAACGGGATGATCGGGGCACCCTTGAGATGGTGGACGACGTCCCAGCCGGTATGCAGCAGCCAGGCGATGCCGATGAACGTCCAGGACTCCAGGCCGCGGTACGCCACGTAGGTCATGACGGCGGTGAACGCGAACTCCCAGATCCCGAGGCCGCCACCGCTCAGGTACGCGGCTCCGGCGCCCGCCACCATGATCGCGTTGAAGCGGCGCCGATGCGGCTCGTGGATCAGCGACATCAGCACGACGTAGACGAGGCCGACGAGAAGCGGCGCGATGATCATCATGGCTCGACGCTAGAGCCGGACAGGGCCCGCTCCCAGTGGCGTGAACGACGCCTTCCGACGGGATCCCGCCATCCGGCGAGGTAGGTTGCGGTCATGCAGACCGTCGCCGTCCTCGCGCTGGACAAGGTGATCCCGTTCGACCTCTCGACGCCGATCGAGGTCTTCGCCAGGACCCGGCTCGCCGACGGGAGCGCGGGCTACCGGGTGATCGTCTGCGCCGAGCATCCGGACGTCGACGCCGGGCACTTCACCCTGCGCGCGCCGTGGGGACTGGACGCGCTGCGCGAGGCGGACACGATCATCGTCCCCGGTACCGCCGACCCGGCCGGGCCGTTGCCGGAAACCGTCCGCGAAGCGCTCACTTCGGCCGCCGCGAACGGCACGCGGATCGCCTCGATCTGTTCCGGCACCTTCGTCCTCGCGGCCGCGGGCCTGCTCGACGGCCTCCGTGCCACCACGCACTGGGTCGCCGCCGAAGCGCTGGCCGCCGCCTATCCGGACGTCGACGTCGACCCGGACGTGCTCTACGTCGACAACGGGCAGATCCTCACGTCGGCGGGCGCCGCCGCGGGCCTGGACCTGTGCCTGCACCTCATCCGGCGCGACCACGGCGCCGCGATCGCGGCCGACGCCGCTCGCCTTTCGGTGATGGCCCTGGAACGCGAGGGCGGCCAGGCGCAGTTCATCGCGTTGCGGCATCCGCCCGCTCCCCGAGGCGCGGCGCTGGAACCCACTTTGCTCTGGATGCAGGAAAACCTCGCGCGCGACCTCAGTCTCGCCGACATCGCCGCGAACGCCGGGACGAGCACTCGCACGCTCATCCGGCACTTCCGCGAACAGACCGGGACGACCCCGTTGCAATGGCTGCACCGGGCCCGGATCCGGCAGGCCCAGCATCTGCTGGAGACCACGCAGCACGCCGTCGAACGGATCGGCGCCGAAGTCGGTTTCGGTTCGCCCACCTCGTTCCGCGACCGGTTCAAGCGCACGACCGGCGTCAGCCCGGTCGCCTATCGACGCGCTTTCCGTTGAGCGGGAACGCCTCTTGCCGATGACCGGACCTCCCGGCGACGATGGCCGTACACATCACCGAGCACGTCTTCTCCCGCCGTAGGGGACGTCGTCAGGAGGCAGGCTCGTGCTGGGCAAGAAGCTGGGCGTCTTACTCGCCGTCGTACTCCTTTTCACCGGACTGACACCCGCGAACGCCGAGGTGCACCATCCCCGCCAGGAGTGGTTGCGCGCCTCGACGGCGGGGCTGTTCCTGCACTGGGGAATGCGCACCTCCCCCGGTTACACCAGTTGCGCCGACTGGGAAAAGGCCGTCACCGACGGCGGCTGGAACGCGAAGTACTGGATCGACGAGGCGAAGAAACTGCACGCGCAGTACGTCGTGCTGGCGTCGTTCCACAGCAAGCTCGGCTACGCCAGGGCGTGGCCGAGCGCGGTGCCGGGAAGTTGTTCGACCACAAGGGATTTCCTCGGCGAGCTGATCGCGGCGGGCAAGGCGGGCGGGGTCAAGGTCATCACCTACATGACCGACGATCCCCAGTGGCACAACGACGGCCTGGGCTCCGGGAAGAGCTGGCTGAACTCCTCGGCGTACTCGAAGTACAAGGGCAAGCAGGTCGACCTGCACACTCGCGACGGCTTCGGCGAGTTCGGTTACGACAACTTCGTCGAGATCATGCGGCGCTATCCCGATCTCGCCGGGTTCTGGATCGACAACGACAACGCCTACTGGGAGCGCAACGGACTCTACGAACGCGTGCGCCGGGAGCGGCCGGACTACCTGCTGAGCAACAACAACGAAGACACCCCGATCATGGACACGATCAGCAACGAGCAGAAGACCGGCATGACCCCGGCCTACGACTACCCGCAGGCGGTCTACACCGCCGCGCCGCGGCTGATCGAGGCGTGCTTCAAACTCCCCACCTCCGGCGCGTGGTGGTACAGCGGCTCGAACTCCGCTGTCGACTACAAGCTCACCCTCGGCCGATACCTGGCCAACAAGGGCTCGGACGTCAAGGCACTGATGGCCGAGACCGCCATGGTCAACGGGCGGTTCCCCTCGGACCAAGAGGCGTTCAATAATTTCGCCGCCGGGTACTTCGACAAGATCTGGCCGTCCATCGACGGCACTTACGGCGGAGGCTACGACCACGGCGGGTTCGCGCCCGGCTTCTGGAACGACGGCGCGCACGGCGTCACGACGGTGTCCAAGACTGACCCGGACAAGCACTACCTTCACGTGCTCACTCGGCCGTCAGGCAGCACGCTTTCCTTGCGGGACAACGGGTACAAGGTCAAACGAGTGACGAACCAGCGCACCGGCGCGGTGGTCGCGCACAGCCAGTCGGGCGGCAAGCTCACGGTGTCGGGCATCTCGTCGTGGGACCAGTACGACACCGTGTTCGCCGTGGAGACCGGCGGACGCGAGGGCGTCTATCCGCCGTCGTCGTACACGATGAGCGCCAGTGCCTCCGGGAGCGGGCATCCGGCGCAAGCCGCGGCGGACGGCGACTACTCGACCTATTGGGACGCGACGTCCGCGCAGCCGGTGTCGCTGCGGTTCGACCTCGGCGCTCCGAAGCGGATCCAGTACATCGGGATCAACCAGCGCGAGGACTCGACCACCTACCCGGCGTCGAATTCGGCGCGGATCAAGAACTACCGGGTCTTCGTCAGCGCGGACGGGAAGGACTGGGGTTCACCGGTGAAGACCGGCTCGCTGCCGAACCACCGGGGCGTGCGGTTCATCGACCTGCCCGTGACGACGGCGCGGTACGTGCGGATCGAGAAGGTCGACAGCCAGGGCGTCGACCGGCTGCGGGTGGACGAGGCCTGGATCGGCTCGGCCTACCCGGCGGGCTGACTCACGCGGCGAGCGGCACGCCGGTGCCCGCCGCCCGCACCCTGGCCTGTTCGGCGAACCGCCTTCGGGCGACGACGACTCTGAGCCAGCGTTCGGAGCGCTCGGCGTCCAGATCGGAAGTGGCGCGGGCGAGGACCTCGGCGGCGTGCGCGGCGGATTCGATCTCCGCGGCGGCGCCGAGGTAGTCGCCGGCCTCGATCAGCTTGTAGGCGTGGCGCATCTCGGTCTGCGCGGTCGAGTAGATGGCGTAGGCGGCCAGGTTGTTCGCCAGCGGGCCCAGTGAATGCGACATCGGATTCTCCGTTCCTTCTCTTACTCACACGTCGAACGGGTACCCCGCGGTTCGACACGGCAGCAAATTTTTTCGAAGATCTTCGGGGTTGCGCCCAGTGGCCGCTTCACGACAGCCTGAAACGCATGCCAGCACGGGCGGCGTCGTTCCGCAGCGTCTTCGCGGTCGCCGGGTTCCGCCGGATCTGGCTCGCGCATCTGCTGTCGGTCGCCGGTGACCAGCTGGCCAGGGTCGCGCTCACGGTGCTGGTGTTCGACCGGACGTCGTCGGCGGGGTGGGCTTCGGCGGCGTACGCGCTGACCTTCGTGCCCGATCTGCTCGGCGGCGCGCTGGGCGGCGTCGCGGACCGGTTCTCCCGGCGCACCGTGATGGTGGTGACCGACGTCGGCCGCGCGGTCCTGATCGCGCTGATGGCGGTGCCCGGCCTGCCGCTGCCCGCCGCTGCCGCGTTGCTGTTCCTCGTGCAGCTCATGGCCGGGCCGTTCCAGGCGGCCCGGCAGGCGATGCTGCCGGATCTGCTCGATCCGGACCGGCTGGTCGTCGGCCAGGCCGTCATCTCGTCCACCTATCAGGCCGGGCTGGTGGTGGGCTTCGGTGCGGGCGCCGCCGTCGTCACCGGCCTCGGCGTGCCAGGGGCGCTGCTGCTCGACGCGGGGACGTTCGCGCTGTCGGCCCTCATGCTCCGCTTCGGGCTCGAGCGGTACCCGCCCTCGGCACCGGGCCGGCACAAGCGTCCTTCCCTGATCGCGGGCTGCCGTCTGGTCGCCCGCGACCGCAAGCTCCGCTGGCTGCTGCTCATCGCCTGCTGCTGCGGTTTCTACGTCGTTCCCGAGGGCCTCGCGGTCCCGGTCGCCGCCGAACTGGGCGGCGCGGGCGCATTGCCGTGGCTGCTGGCCGCGAATCCGGTCGGCTCGGTGCTCGGCGGCATCCTGCTGAGCCGGATCCCGCGCGAACGGCAGGTCCGGGTGCTGGGCGCGCTGACGGTGGCGAGCAGCCTGGTGCTGATCCCGACCGGCTGGGCGAACGGCCTGGTCACGATCGTCGTGCTGTGGACGATCTCGGGCGTGTTCTCCGCGCACGACATGATCACCCAGACGCAGTACAGCCTCGCCGCGCCCTCGGCCCATCGCGGTCAGGTGATCGGGGTCGCGATCGCGGCGTTGCGGGCGGCGCAGGCGGCGGGGATCGCGGCCGCCGGGCTGCTGGCCCAGGTCGTCGCGCCGACCACCGTGGTCGCCGTCGCGGCCGGTGCGGGAGTGATGGTCGCCGGTGCCGCCGGGGTGGGCTGGTCACGGACGGTGTCGTCCCGCCGCGGCCCCGGAGACCCTGTGGGCCCGGACGGCGGGACGACACCCGTTGGCGAGCATGGTTCCTGACTCGATCGGCTCATCACGTCCAGTTGTTGTCACGACGGGTCGTCCAGTTGTTGTCACGCATGCCGTTCACCTCCTTCGCGATTGCGATGTATCCGGCAAAACACTCACCAGTTGTTGTCCTGCATCGGTGCACCTCCCTTGTTGCGGTTGGGCTGTCCGGGGGAATTCGCGGCCGCGCTTCTTATCGTCGGAGACAACGCGGTCGTCGCAGTCCCGGTTCGATTACGGTGTAGATCACCGACGGAAGAGGGTGTGTGGACGGACGACTCGGCGACGCGCGGCGACGGCTCGGGGCCTGGCACCTGTGGAGCCTGCCGCGACCTGTGCGTTCCTACGTCCTGGTCGTGAATCTCATCGCGGTCCTCTCGACCGCCGCGACGGCCTGGCTGGTCCCGGTGACCGGTACCGACCTGATCCGGTTCGGCGTCTTGACGCTGTGCGCGGCCATCGCGATCGAGGGCACCCGGCAGATCGAACGCCAGCGGGAGTACGACAGGGCCCCGTCGGTCGCCTACGTCGACACCAAAGCGGTCTGGAGCGTCGCCGCCGTCATCGCGCTGCCGCCGGTGCTCGCCGCCGCGATGGTCGTGGTGACCTACACCATCGCATGGCTGCGGATCTGGCCACACCAACGGCCGGTTCTCCCCCATCGGTGGATCTTTTCCGCCGCGACAGTGCTCTGCGGCACGCAGGCCGCCGTCGTCGTCCTCAGCGTCGGCATGCGCCACTACCCCGGCTCGCCCGACTCCGGGCTGCTCGCCGGGCTGGGCGACCTCGCCGTCATCATCGTGGCCGCGGCCCTGCGCTGGGCGATCAACACCGTGCTGGTGATGATCGCGATCGCGCTCTCCTCGCCGCCGAAGTCGATCGGCGAACTGTTCTCCGGATTCGGCGACCAGATCCTCGAAGCGGGCGCGCTCGGCCTCGGGCTCGTGACGGCCGTCGTCCTCGTCCAGGCCAATCCGCTGGTGCTGGTCGGGGTCGTCATCGCGCTGGTCGCGCTGCACCGCGGACTGCTGCTGACGCAGTACCGGCGCGACGCGCACACCGACGCCACCACCGGGCTCGTCACGAAACGCCGCTGGCGTCAGCTGGCCGAAGAGCATCTGGGCCGGACACGCGCCGGACGCAAACTCGGCGTGCTGTTCCTCGACCTCGACAACTTCAAGACGATCAACGACACCTACGGTCACCCCAACGGCGACCTCGTCCTGCGCGCGGTCGGCGACGCGCTGCGCGCCGAGATCCGCGAACAGGACGTCTGCGGGCGGTGGGGCGGCGAGGAGTTCGCGATCGTCATCCCGGACATCCACGGCGAGGAGACCCTGCGCCAAGTGGCCGAACGGATCCGGCACCAGGTGGCGGTGGTCTCGGTCGTTCTGCCCGATCGTGACGCCGTGCTGACCGATCTGACGGTGTCGATCGGCGGGGCGCTGTACCCGGCCGCCAACATCACCAGCGTCGACGACCTTCTCGTCGCCACCGACACCGCGCTCTACCGGGCGAAGCAGGGTGGCCGCAATCGCGTCGAACTGGCCCCTCCCTCGCAGTAGGTTTCAGCCTCGTCTGGGCTTCCTTCGACACACTCGGGACATATGTCCTATGTGGACCGGGCCGCCTCTGAACCGGGCGTTGCCGGAAATCGGCGACGCTTGCGGTGTTCTCGTGGTCCGGAATTGTCGGTGGGCGGTTGTACGGTGTTTGCCGTGGACACTGATAGAGCCTTTTTGGCTTCACGCAAGGAAATTGCGTCTCTGACCGATGAGGAATGCGTTGCTGTGGCGCAGGCCGCATCGGCGGATATCGCACGATTGGAGGCGGTGCGGTTTCGTGCGATCGCGCAGTTGTCTCGTCATCGTGGGGGTGTGTCGAGTGTGGTGCAGGAGGTGGCGTTCGCGTTGTCTGTTGTGGATGGTCATGCTGCGGTGCTGGTGTCCACGGCGGAGGCGCTGGCGACTCGCCTGCCCCGCACGCTGGGGTTGATGGACCAGGGGTTGGTGAGTGGCGCGGGTGCGGCGAAGGTCGCCGCCGCGACCGGATGGCTCTCGCAGGAGAACGCGCTGGAGGTGGATGCGTTGCTGGAGGATCGTTTGGAGGAGAGGAACACCGAGCAGATCCGGAAAGCGGCGAGTCATGCGGCGAACACGGTGGACCGGGAGGGCGCCGCCCGGCGCACGAAGCATTTCCGCGAGGGCCGTCGGTTGAGGCTGCGGCAGGGTGAGAGCGGGGTGGCGTCGATCGAGGTCGAGGACGGCCCGGTGGAGAAGGTGGCCGCGGCCTACACGCGGATCGACCGGGAAGCACGGGCGCTGCGGGCGGGTGGTGAGACCCGGACGCTGGACCAGTTGCGTGCCGATGTCGCTCTCGATCTCCTGCTCGGTGGGCAGGGTGGGCCCGGTGAACGGTCGGAGGTGTTCCTGTATATGGACTTGAATACTTATCTCGGGTTGAACGAGGATCCCGCGGAACTGGCCGGGCATGGCCATATCCCGGCGTCGCTGGCGCGGGAGATCGCTTCGGGTCCGGACACGGTGCTGCGGCGGATCATCACCGACCCGTTGTCCGGGCAGGTACTGGACTTGGGGCGGGAGCGGTACCGGCCCACCGCCGGGTTGGGTGAGTTCGTGCGGGTGCGGGATCGTGAGTGCCGAAGACCCGGCTGTCACCGGGTCGCGCAGGCCTGCGACCTCGACCATTCCGTGCCGTGGCAGTTCGGTGGCCATACCAGCGCTGACGATCTGGTCGACCTGTGCCGCCGCGATCACCGGCTCAAGGACGAACCCGGCTGGATCTACACGCTCGCTCCTGATGGCACGCTCACTGTCACCACCCCGACAGGGCAGACCTACGACAGCTCACCACCACCGCTGCACGAACCCCGCCTGACAGACGAACCACCACCGTTCTGACCCCGTCGCCGGAAAACGACGACGACGCCGAGCGTACGAGCCGCCTCCACACGGGACCCGTTACGTCGCCCCTGACAGAACCCCGTCGTCAGAAAACGGCCACGTCCCGCCTGAGCATCCCTCCACACGGGGCCTGTTACGTCGCCCCGACAGAACGCCGTCGCCGAAAAACGGCCACGCCCCTGCCGAAAGCAGCACCACATCCGAGCCGGACACCCCGTGACTCGAAGAGCCCCCAGCCGAAAGGCCACCTTCGCAAGCAGACCTCCGCTGAAAACCCCTATCCGGCATCACTGCGCCCGCTCGCCGTAGAACCACCGCCGTGCCGACCCTGTCGCCGAAAAACGGCCACAGCCCCTCCCCGGAGCGGCTCGCCCCCGTCTCTCGCCACCCCCGCGACTCGACGACCGACTCGACGACCGCCCGGACCGGAACAACCACCCGAGCACCCCGGTGAAACCGGCGTGAACACCTGATGACAGCTCACGAACCCGACTAGCAAGCCGGACCCCCGATTGTCCACTTCATCACGTCATCAGGGCCCTGCACTAGGTGTTCCAGGACACTTTTTGGCGGGTTCCTACAAGACCCGGCCCCCGGCATGCGCCACCGACGACATTCTCGTACCGGCCGGTAAGAGGCAGGCTGTAAGGCAGGTACAGGAGACTGTCCCGCGCGAGATCCGGCGGGACGTCACCCTGTTGTGCTGCGTACTTGGGAGGCTCAGTCGGTGTTCAGTCGTGTCGCCATCGTCAACCGCGGAGAAGCCGCGATGCGGCTCATCCATGCCGTCCGCGAGCTGTCGGCGGAGACCGGACAGCGGATCGAGACCGTCGCTCTCTACACGGACGCGGACCGGTCGGCGACGTTCGTGCGGGAAGCCGACATCAGCCACAACCTGGGGCCCGCGTCGGCGCGCCCGTATCTGGACTTCGCCGTGCTGGAGCGGGCGCTGACCGAGACCGGGGCCGACGCGGCCTGGGTCGGTTGGGGCTTCGTGGCCGAGGATCCGGCCTTCGCCGAGCTGTGTGAGCGGCTGGGCGTCACCTTCATCGGCCCGAGCGCGGACGCGATGCGCAAGCTCGGGGACAAGATCGGCGCGAAGCTGATCGCCGAAGAGGTCGGCGTGCCCGTGGCGCCGTGGAGCCGCGGCGCCGTCGCGGACCTCGACGCGGCCATCAGCGCGGCCGAGGAGATCGGCTACCCGCTGATGCTCAAGGCCACCGCCGGCGGTGGCGGCCGCGGTATCCGGGTCATCACGTCCGCCGACGAGCTCAAGGACGCCTACGAGCGCACCAGCCTGGAGGCCGAGCGGGCCTTCGGCAGCGGCGTCGTGTTCCTGGAGCGCCTGGTCACCGGCGCCCGGCACGTCGAGGTCCAGGTCATCGCCGACGGTCAGGGCACCGCGTGGGCGCTCGGCGTCCGCGACTGTTCGGTGCAGCGCCGCAACCAGAAGATCATCGAGGAGTCCGCCTCCCCGGTGCTGAGCCCCGAGCAGGCCGACGAGCTCAAGCGGTCCGCCGAGCGGCTCGCGCTCGCGGTCGACTACCGCGGCGCCGGCACCGTTGAATTCCTCTACCACCCCGGCGACAAGCTGTTCGCCTTCCTCGAGGTCAACACCCGCCTGCAGGTCGAGCATCCGATCACCGAGCTGACCACCGGCATGGACCTGGTCAAGGCGCAGCTGCACGTCTCGTCCGGCGGCAAGCTCGAAGGCGCCCAGCCCGCTGAGTTCGGCCACGCCGTCGAGGCGCGGCTCAACGCCGAGGACCCGGACCGCGACTTCGCCCCGTCGCCCGGTCGTATCGCGCGCCTGGACCTGCCCGCCGGACCCGGCATCCGCGTCGACACCGGCGTCAGTGAAGGCGACACGATCCCGGCCGACTTCGACTCGATGATCGCGAAGATCATCGCCTACGGCCGCGACCGTGACGAGGCGCTCGGCCGTCT
Organism: Amycolatopsis alba DSM 44262; assembly: GCF_000384215.1. Taxonomy (NCBI): domain Bacteria; kingdom Bacillati; phylum Actinomycetota; class Actinomycetes; order Pseudonocardiales; family Pseudonocardiaceae; genus Amycolatopsis; species Amycolatopsis alba. The sequence goes on from NZ_KB913032.1 coordinate 8,697,698, forward strand.
TCGCCGCGCGATGGCGCAGACCACGGTCATCATCGAGGGCGGCGCGACCAACAAGAGCTTCGTGCTCGACCTGCTCGACCGGCCCGAGGTGATCGACGGCAGCGCGGACACCGGCTGGATCGACCGCGTCCGCGCCGAGGGCGACCTGGTCACCCACCGCCATTCGGCGATCGCGCTCGCGGCCGCCGCGATCGAGGCCTACGAGGACGAGGAAGCCGTTGAGCGCCAACGGCTTCTGTCCACCGCGCACGGTGGCCGCCCGCAGGTGCAGCACGAGAGCGGACGTCCGCTCGACCTCAAGCTGCGCGGCGCCGCGTACCGCGTGAGCGTGGCGAGGATCGGCCACCGCCGGTTCCGCGTCGGCGTCTCCGGGGGCGGCGACATCCACCCCGCCGACGTCGAGGTCGACCGGTTCGACGAGCACACCGGCCAGATCACCGTCAACGGCACCCGGTTCCGCCTGGTCACCGGCACGCACGGGCCGATCCACCTGGTCGAGGTCGACGGTGTCACCCACCGCGTCAGCCGCGACGAGGGCGGCGTCGTCCGTTCCCCTGCGCCCGCGCTCGTCGTCGCGACACCGCTCCAGGTCGGCGCGGAGGTCGAGGCAGGCGCACCCGTGCTGGTGCTGGAAAGCATGAAGATGGAGACGGTGCTCCGCGCGCCGTTCCGCGCGAAGCTGCGTGAGTGCGTCGTCTCGGTCGGCAGCCAGGTCGAGACCGGCGCTCCTCTACTGCGGCTCGAACCGGTGGCGGACGAAGGCGACGAGGCCGCCGAAGACACCGGCAGTGTCGAGATCGAGCTGCCCGTGGAGCCGGACGGCGCGTCGGCGGCGCAGCGGATCACGCGAGGCCAGCAGGATCTGCGCAGTCTCCTGCTCGGTTTCGACGTCGACCCGCACGACGAGCGCCGCACGCTCAGCGCGTACCTGGCCGCCCGTGCCGAGCTGGAGGACAACGGCGACCGCCCGCTGGAGGGCGAGGTCGAACTGCTGACCGTGTTCGCCGACCTCTCCGAGCTGATGCGCAACAAGCCGGCGCGCGAAGAGGCCAAGACGGACACCCGTGTGCACAGCGCACGCGAGTTCTTCCACACCTACCTGCAGAGCCTCGACGTCGAACGCGCCGGGCTCTCGGAGTCGTTCCAGAACAAGCTCAAGAAGGTGCTCGCGCACTACGGCATCACCGACCTGGAGCGGACGCCGGAACTGGAGGAGGCGGTCTTCCGCATCTTCCTCGCCCAGCAGCGGACCGCTTCGGACGTCGCGATCGTCACCGCGCTGCTGCGGCAGTGGCTCACCGAGGCGCAGCCGTTCGAGTCGATGCGCGAACCGGCAGGCAAGGCGCTGGAGGCACTCATCGCCGCCACCCAGCTCCGGTTCCCGGTGGTCGGCGACCTGGCGCGCAGCGTGGTGTTCCGCTGGTTCGCCCAGCCGCTGCTCCGCCGCACCCGCGCCGAGGTGTACAGCGAGGTCCGCAAGCACCTGCGTCACCTCGACCTGCACCCGGACTCGCCGGACCGCGCCGAGCGGATCGCGAGCATGCTGGCCAGCGCGCAGCCGCTGGTGCGCCTGCTCGGGCAGCGGATCGGGCGCCCCGGCACCGATCACACGCCACTGCTCGAAGTGCTGAGCCGCCGCTACTACGGCAACCGCGCGCTCACCGGCGTCCAGCAGGTCACCGTCGGTGGCTGCACTTTCGTCACCGGTGACTACGCGGACGAGAACGAGCGGTTCCACATGGCCACCACCGCCGTCGACCGTGCCGGGCTGCCCGGCGCGATCAAGGCGGTCGCCGATCTCGCCGCCCAGCTGCCCGCCGACACCGACGTCGAGGCGGACATCTATCTGACGTGGGACGACGAATCGGCCGATGACGACACGATGGCGGCTGGCCTGCGCGAGGTCCTCACGGCCGAGTCGCTGCCGAGCCGGATCCGGCGCGTCACCACCACGGTCGCCGGGCACGGCGGAGCGGTGACGCACCACCACTTCACCTTCCGCCCGTCCTCGACCGGTTTCAGCGAGGAACGGCTGATCCGCGGCCTCCACCCGCTGATCGCCCTGCGGATGCAGTTGCAGCGGCTGGCGAACTTCGACCTCACGCGGCTGCCGTCCGGCGACGAGGACGTCTACCTGTTCAAGTGCGTCTCGCCGATGAACCCGTCGGATCAGCGGCTGGTCGCGCTCGCCCAGGTCCGTGACCTGACCCCGTTGCGGGACAACGACGGCAAGCTGCTGGCCCTGCCCGCGGTCGAGGGCACGCTGGCGGGCTGCCTCGACGCGATCCGCGAGGTGCAGGCGAAGCTTCCGCCGAAGAAGCGCTTCGACACCAACCGGATCATGCTGTACGTGTGGCCGACCAGTGAGCTCACCGGCGAGGAGCTGAACACGGTCGCGCAGCGTGTGCAGCCGTCGACGGCGGGCGCGGGCCTCGAAGAGGTCCAGTTCCTCGGCAGGCAGCGCGACCGCGTGACCGGCGACGTCACCGAGGTCGCCGTGCGGATCGGCTACGACGTCAGCGGCGGCGTGCAGATGTCGCTGTCCGAGCCCACCACCGAGCCGGTCCTCCCGCTCGACGACTACCGCCAGAACGTGCTGCGCGCCCGCCGCCGCGACACGGTGTACCCGTACGAGCTGACCGAGATGCTCGGCTCGTTCACCGAGTACGACATGGACGACAGCAACACCCTCGTCCCGGTCGACCGCAAGAAGGGCCGCAACAAGGCGGCGATCGTCGCCGGTGTGGTCACCACGCCGACCGAGCGGTACCCGGAGGGCGTCAAGCGCGTGGTGCTGCTGGGCGACCCGACGAAGGCGCTCGGCGCGCTGTCGGAGCCGGAGTGCTCGCGGGTGATCGCGGCACTGGATCTGGCCGAACGGCTGCGGGTCCCGCTGGAGTGGTACGCACTCTCGGCGGGCGCCAGGATCTCGATGGAGTCCGGCACCGAGAACATGGACTGGGTCGCGGCCGCGCTCAAGCGGATCGTGCACTTCACCCAGGACGGCGGCGAGATCAACATCGTCGTCGCCGGGATCAACGTCGGTGCCCAGCCGTACTGGAACGCCGAAGCGACGATGCTCATGCACACCAAGGGAATCCTGGTGATGACACCGGATTCCGCGATGGTGCTGACCGGTAAGCAGTCGCTCGACTTCTCCGGTGGCGTCTCGGCCGAGGACAACTTCGGCATCGGCGGCTACGACCGCGTCATGGGCCCGAACGGCCAGGCGCAGTACTGGGCGCCGAACCTCGCCGCGGCCCGCGATGTGCTGATGTCGCACTACGACCACACCTACGTGGCGCCGGAGGAGACCGGCCCGCGCAAGGCGGTCACGAACGACCCGGTCGAACGGGACATCTCGTCGTTCCCGCACGCGGCCGTCGACAGCGACTTCACCACGGTCGGCCAGATCTTCTCGCGGGAGGCCAACCCGGACCGCAAGAAGCCGTTCGACATCCGCACCGTGATGCGCGCGCTGTCCGATCAGGACCACCCGGTGCTGGAGCGCTGGCCGGGGATGGCCGACGCGGAGACCGCGGCCGTGCAGGACGTGCACCTCGGCGGGCGGCCGGTGTGCCTGCTCGGTATCGAGTCGCGTTCGGTGCCGCGCCGCGGCTTCCCGCCCACCGACGGCCCGGACACCTACACCGCGGGCACCCTGTTCCCGCGGTCGTCGAAGAAGGCGGCGCGGGCGATCAACGCGGCCAGCGGCAACCGGCCGCTGGTGGTGCTGGCGAACCTGTCCGGCTTCGACGGTTCGCCGGAGTCGATGCGGAAACTCCAGCTGGAGTACGGCGCGGAGATCGGCCGGGCGATCGTGAACTTCGAAGGCCCGATCGTGTTCACCGTGATCTCGCGGTACCACGGCGGCGCGTTCGTGGTCTTCTCGAAGGCGCTGAACCCGAACATGACCGTGCTGGCGCTGGAAGGCTCGTTCGCCTCCGTGCTCGGTGGCGCACCCGCCGCGGCGGTCGTGTTCTCCGGTGAGGTCAACGCGCGGACCGCGGCGGATCAGCGGGTGCGGTCGCTCAACGAGAAGCTGAGCGGGGCGACCGGCGCCGAACGCGCCGCGCTGGCCGCGGAACTGGCGGAAGTCCAGTCTTCGGTGCGGGCCGAGAAGCTCGGCGCGGTCGCTTCGGAGTTCGACGGCGTGCACAGCATCGAACGCGCGGTGAAGGTCGGTTCGGTGGACGCGATCATCAGCGCGGCCGAGATGCGGCCGCGCATCATCGAGGCGATCGAACGGGGCCTCGCGAAGCAGTAGCCTGCAGAAGGTCCGTGAAGGCCTCCTTCCCTACCCTCAGGGTGGTGAAGGAGGCCTTCACTACTTCGGCGGGTCAGTCGCCCGGCTCGGACGGCGGGTCCCCGAAGTCCTCCGGCACGATCTTGTCCAAAGCCGCCCGGAACTCCTCGACCTCCCGCTCCTGCGCGACCGGATCCGGCGGCGCCGACGGCAGTTCCGCGTCGGGCCCGGCCCCCACGATCTCGACCCGCACCGAAGCGACCTCCAGTACCGAGTCCGCCACCTCGATCACGACCCCGGCGCGCAAGCCGATCGCGACCGCGTCACTCGGCCTGGCCGAGATCCGGATGCCGGAATCGAGCACCAGGTCGGCGAAGAAGATCCCGTCCCGCAGCGCGGTGACCTCGACCCCGGTGACCCGGTGCCCGAACGACTCGACCACCTTGCCGATCAGTTCGATCGTGCCGGGCCGGGGCAGCCGGATCTTCTCCTGCGCGAGCGCCACCGCGCTCGCCTCCGGGCCGCCGATCGTGATCGCCAGCCAGCGGCGTTCGCCCTCCCGCTCCCGCAGCAGCATCACCGGTGCCGCTTCCGGAGCCAGTACTGCCATCCCTTCGACGTCCATCGTGATCATGTGCGGTACCTCATTCCTTCGGTCGGCCCGAATGCCCTTCGGCGCGCAGCCGGGGAACCATGTGCGGATAGTGGAGTTCGAACGCCGGACGTTCGGATCTGACCCTCGGCAGGTCGTGGAAGTTGTGCCGGGGAGGCGGACAGGTGGTGGCCCATTCCAGGGAGTTCCCGTGTCCCCACGGGTCGTCGACTTCGACGACTTCCCCGAACCGGTAGCTGCGGACGACGTTCCAGAGGAACGGCAGCACCGACACGCCCAGCAGGAACGCGCCGATCGTGGAAATCGTGTTGAGCGTGGTGAATCCGTCCGAAGTGAGATAGTCGGCGTAGCGGCGCGGCATGCCTTCGTTGCCGAGCCAGTGCTGGACGAGGAACGTCGTGTGGAAGCCGATGAACGTGGTCCAGAAATGCCATTTCGCGAGCCGCTCGTCGAGCATCCGGCCGGTCATCTTGGGGAACCAGAAGTAGATCCCGGCGAAGGTGGCGAACACGATGGTGCCGAACAGCACGTAATGGAAGTGCGCGACCACGAAATAGCTGTCGTGCACGTGGAAGTCCAGCGGCGGCGAGGCGAGGATGATCCCGGTCAGCCCGCCGAGCAGGAACGTCACCATGAACCCGACCGACCACAGCATCGGCGACTCGAAGGTCAGTTGCCCTTTCCACATCGTGCCGATCCAGTTGAAGAACTTGATCCCGGTCGGCACCGCGATGAGGAAGGTCATGATCGAGAAGAACGGCAGCAGTACCGCGCCGGTGGCGAACATGTGGTGCGCCCACACCGCGATCGACAGCGCGGTGATCGAGATCGTCGCGAACACCATGGTCTTGTAGCCGAACAACGGCTTCCGGCTGAACACCGGGACGATCTCGGTCACGATGCCGAAATACGGCAGCGCGACGATGTAGACCTCGGGATGGCCGAAGAACCAGAACAGGTGCTGCCACAGGATCACCCCGCCGTTGGCCGGGTCGTAAACGTGCGCGCCGAGCCGTCTGTCGGCTTCCAGCGCGAACAGCGCGGCGGTGAGGATCGGGAACGCGATCAAGATCAGGATCGTGGTGAAAAGGATGTTCCAGGTGAACAGTGGCAGCCGGAACATGGTCATCCCCGGCCCGCGCAGGCAGAGGATCGTCGTGATCATGTTGACCGCGCCGAGGATCGTGCCCAGCCCGGACACGATCAGGCCCATGATCCACAGATCGGCGCCGACGCCCGGCGCGTGCGCGGCTTCCGAGAGCGGCGTGTAGGCCGTCCAGCCGAAGTCGGGTGCGCCGCCCGGCGTGACGAACGACGTCAGCGTCATCGTGCCGCCGAAAAGGTACAGCCAGTAGGAAAACGCGTTCAGGCGCGGGAACGCGACGTCGGGTGATCCGATCTGCAGCGGGAGGATGTAGTTGGCGAAGGCGAACAGATTCGGTGTCGCGTACAGCAGCAGCATGATCGTGCCGTGCATGGTGAACAGCTGGTTGTACTGCTCCTGCGAGAGGAACTGCAGTCCCGGCCTGCCGAGTTCGGCGCGCATGAGCAGCGCCATGAACCCGCCGGCGAGGAAGAACGCGAACGAGGTGCCGAGGTAGAGCAGGCCGATCGTCTTGTGGTCGGTGGTGCGGACGACGCTGAGGAACACGGAGCCTTTGGGGGCGCGAGGCCGCCCGCCGAAGCGGATGGCCTCCCGTCGGGGCGATGTCTTCACTGTGGTCACGGCGACTCCCAGCACGAGGACACACCTTCTGAAAGCTGGTACCCCTCCAGGAGAGTCCCTACACGCGGGCTTTTCAAGGGCTAGGAGAGTAGAGCCTCCAGGTGATCCGCCGCCGTCGCGGCCCCGCCCGCCTCCCGGAACGAGGCGCCCACCTTTTCGGCGGCCGAGCGGTACGCCGGATCGTCCAGCACCCTGGTCACGGCGGCCGCGATCCGGTCGGGTTTCACACGGCCGAACCGCAGCCGGACCCCGGCGCCCGCGTGGACGACCTGCCCGGCGACGATCGGCTGGTCGTCCCGGATCGGCGCGACCACGAGCGGCACACCGTGCCACAGGCTTTCGCAGACGGTGTTGTGCCCGCCGTGGCAGACGACGGCGTCCACCCGCGCCAGCAACGCCATCTGGGGCACGCGCGGCACCACGAGCACCGTGTCCCCCACGCACCCCACGGCACCGCCGGGATCGGCGATGACGGTCCGGATCCCGGCGACCCGTGAAAGCCCTCGTGCGGCCGCGCCGAGGAAGTCGACGGCGGCGTCGGCGTTCGCGGTCCCGAGGGTGACGAACACCGTCGGCACCGCGGGGTCGAGCCGGTCCCACGGGAAATCATCGGCGGGCACGCGCCCGCCGATCGACGGACCGACCAGCCGGACCCGCTTCGGCAGCGTGGCCGGGCCGAGCAGTTCCTTCGTGGTGAACGCGAGCACGCCGTGCGGGGACATCCTGGGGTCGGCGGGGCCGCCGTCGATCCGCTTGCGCAAACCGTCGAGGAGGTCGTCGAGCCACGCCGCCACCTTCGGCATCCCGGCCAGGGGGTCGACGAGTTCGGCGGACGTCGTCGCGGAGGTGACCCACGGCAGGCCGAGCCCGTCGGCGACCAGCCCGCCCGCGATGGCCTGCTGGTCGGCGACCACCACCTGCGGGCGGAACCGGGCGATCGCCGCGCGGATCCCCGGCGCCATCGCCTCGGCCAGCGGGATCAGGAACTGCTCCCACAGGAACCGGAACGCCGCCGGTCCCTTGAGGCTCGCGTCGCGCTCGGGCAGTCCTCGCGGGACGGCGCACGGGAACACGTCGGCGCCGTCGCCGGCGAGCCGCCGGATGACCTGCGGCTGCCCCGCCCAGGCGATCTGGTGCCCGCGCGCGGTCAGCGCGGCGGCGACCCCCACCGCCGGGTTCACGTGCCCGGTCAGCGGCGGCGTGACGAAGAGGAATCTGCCCACTTACGCCGCCACCTCGCACGAGTGTTCGCGGACCCAGTCCAGGATCAGCTCCGACGTCTCGTCGGTGCGTTCGACGAGCACCGAATGCCCCTGATCCGGCAGCACGACCGTGCGGCAGGTGCCGAGGTTCGCCTCCAGGTCAGGGACCTGCGCCGAAAGCCCGGACAGGTCGCCGAACAACGCGAGCACCGGGCAGCGCACCGCCGCGAGGTCGTCGCCGATGGTGCGGCTCAGCGGGATGTCCTCGGCCAGCGTGGTGGCCGCCAGGATCTTGTACGCCGCTTTCGACAGCCGGGCGGTGTGCGCCCCGTGGTTCTCGGCGATCCAGCCGATCACCTCGTCGTGCGCGAGCCGGTTCTTCGCGTCGGCCAGCCCTTCGGCCATATGCCCGATCCAGGCCCGCACCGGCGGCTCCGCCTCGATGGCGATCACGCTGGCGACCCGCTCGGGACGCGAAGCCGCGAGACCGAAAGCCACGGAACCACCGAACGAGTTCCCGACCACGTGCACCGGCCGGTCGATCCCCAACGCGGCGAGCAGGCCGTCGAGGTCGGCGACGAAGTCTTCGAGCCGGTAACCGGTCGCGGGCCGCGTGGTGCGCCCGTGCCCGCGAAGGTCGTACATGACGACGTCGATGCCTTGCGCGGCGAAGGCGTGCCCGAGGGTGAAGTAGTAGCTCGCCAGGCTGTCGGTGAGGAGGCCGTGTACGAACACCACGACCGGCCCGGCCCCGTCCTCGGGCCCGAGGCGCTGGACATGGACGTCGAGGTCGCCCACCTTGACCTTCGCCATCTCAGGCCTTCCTTGCCAGGGACCCGACGACGTGGTCGACCAGTTCGCCGACGGTCAGCGCGATGATCTCGTCCAGTTCGCGTTCCGCGATGAACTCGGCGAAGTTGACCTTGTCGCCGTAGTGGTCGCGCAACCGGCCGGACAGCGTCACGAGGTCGATGCTCTCCAGTTCGAGGTCGTCGTGGAACTTCGTGTCCAGGCCGATCTCGGCGTCGTCCAGTCCGTATTCCTCGAGCAGTTCCCGCAGCATCTCGGCGATGTCGGCCAGTACCGCCGCGGCCGATACGGTTTCAGTGGTCATCTTCGTTCTCCGTCCAAGCCACGACGTACTTCTTGGCCGGGGTGGCGATCGTGGTGTGCCACACCGGATACCGGGCACCGCCCGCCTCGACGGTGAGCCGCCCGCCGTCCGCGCCGACGACGGTGAACGCGCGCGGGTCACCACGCAGGCCGGTGCGGAGCCGTTTCGCGACGGCTTCCTTGGCGGCCCAGAACCTGGTGAACCACAAGGCTTCCGGCTCGCCGAGCAGTGCTCTTTCCCCTTCGCCGAGAGCGGCGGTGACCGTGCTCTCCTGGCGGTCTTCGACGGCCTCGACGTCGATCCCGCACGGCCCCCGGCGGGCGATGGCGACGCCGAGCGCGTCCCGGTGGGCGATCGAGACGGTGAGCTCCGGCAGCACCCGCCCGTAGGCGCCCGAAAGGGTCGGCGCTCCCGAGGAGTCGTTCCCGATCCGCAGCTCGGCGGGGAAGATGTCGCCTTCGCCGCCTGTCCACAAGAGACGGCGGACGGCGTCCTTGGCCGCGATCCGGCCGAGCAGCCAGGTCCGTCTCCGGCGTGGCGGCTGGTCGGCGTACGCCTGTCTTTCCGCACCCGCCAGCACGTTGCGCATGATCAGGTCGCGGGTCGCCAGATCCGGCCACTGCTCACGGACCAGGGCCCAGCGGCCCGGCCGCTCTTCCGACAGCGTGGCGCGTTCGGGCCGCCGGTCCATCGCGCGGATCACCGGATTGCTGTCGAACCGGCGATCGCGCCAGCCCTCGACCTGCGCCCAGACCCGGCCGCGAAGGATCAGCTGGATGTCCGCTTCGAGTTCGGCGTCGGTGACCGAGACGACGCGGACGACACAGTCGAGCCGCTCCCCCGGCAACGGGTGCTCGCCGTAGAACCGGATCCGCCGCATCCCGACCGGGAACACCGTGGTGCGCCCGGTCAGCCGGGACATGATCCAGTACCCGAGCAGCTGACCGGCGTTGTCCAGCAGCGCCCCTGGGGCCTCGGGTGTCCGCAGTACCCCGCGCACGTGCCGCTCCCCCACCGCGACCAGCTCCTCGACCCCCTGGAACTTCGGCCCGTGGAACATCCAGCGCTCGGTGTAGAGCTGCTCGGCGAGCAGGTCCGGCGTTCGTTCGTCCCCGGCGGCGAACGTCCACGGCGCGGGCGGATCGGCGGGGAATCCGCCGCCCAGTTCGATGACGGCCCGTGAGTACTCGCCCAGCGACGCGCAGACACGGGAAGGGCCTTGGGGCACCACGGCCACCGGCACGTCCAGCGCGGGGGTAGCGGCGATCCACTGGTTCAGCCGGACGTCCTCGAGTGCGATCGCGCGGCTGCCCGGCGCCGCCTGTTCGGCGAACTCCATCAGATGCCCGATCACCGTCGTGGCGGGGACGACCGGCCACGCGTCGACGGGGTCCGCGCCCGCCGGCTGTTTGAAGAAGCAGTGGTCGAGCAGGTACGGCATCGTCTCGACAGAAACGCGGAGTTCGGTGTTCAGCGGCCGGAGACGGGGCGCGGACCTGGCGGTGAACAGTTCGGCCGCCAGCCCGGCGGTGTCGGCCAGCAGCCCGGAGAACTCGGCCGCCAGCGGATTCCGCTCCGCGATCCTGTCCAAAGTGGACGCCTTGGCGGCGACGGGGCGGAAGGCGCGCCGGACCCGCTCGTCGAGCGACACCAGCGCGCCGCCGAGATCGAGGCGGACAGCCCGGCCGCGCTTCCCGCCGCCTTGACCCGGCAGGAGTTCGAACGCCGGATCGGCGCCGTCGGCCCACAAGGCCGTGGCGACCCGCAGCAGTTGCGGGAGACCCGGCCGGTGCGCGGAATGCGCGGCGACGACGAGGTGTTCGCGGTCGTGCAGGGTGTTCCCGATCAGCGAGCCGAGCTGGCCGGCGCCCGTCTGCACGAACGCGCGGAACCCGGCCGTGTACATGTTCTCGACCAGACCGCGGAACCGCACCGGCTCCAGCAGATGCCGGACGAACAGGTCGCGCACTTCGATGGCCGCCGACGGGTAGTGCCGTCCCGTCGTGGCCGACCAGACCGGGAGTTTCGCCGGATGCAGGGTGTAGCGCTCGGCGGCCTCGCGGATCGGGCCGAGATACGGCGCGAGCATCGGCGTGTGGAACCCGGACCGGAACGGGAGCACCTGGGAGATCACGCCGTCACCGCGGAACGCGAGCACGAAGTCGTCGACGGCTTCCGCGGGACCGCAGATCATCGACTGGTTGGGCGCGTTGTCGTGGGAAAGGACCACTTCGGACTGTCCTTCGAGGGCTTCGGTCACCACGCGGGCGTCCGCCCCGATCACCGCGAAGGCCAGCCCCGGCACCGTGAGCGCGTCGGGATCGAAGCCCGCCAGGAACGCGTCGACCTCGTCGCCGGCGTGGATCCCGGCGACGGCCATGGCGGTCCACTCCCCGAGGCTGTGCCCGGCGAGCGCGTCCGGGGCCACGCGCAGCCCGCGCAACGCCGTGTCGAGAAGCCTGCCCAGCTGGAACACACCCTTGCCGTGCCTGCCGACGTCGCCGACGGTGACCTCCGGGGAATCCCAGCGAAGGCCGAAGTGCCGGGCGACGTCGTCGACCTGGGCCTCGAATTCGTTCTCCAGTCCGGGAAAGACGAACGCGAGTTTGCCGCCGCCCGCGCCGAGCAGCGGTTCCGGCACGAACCAGAGGTCGTTGCGGCCGCGCCAGGGCCTGCCCTTCGCGACCACCTTCCTGGCCAGGTTGAGCCGTTTCGGCGTCGGGTCGACGAGGCCGAGCCGGATCCGGCCGCGTCCGGTGTCGCCGGTACTCAGGAGGTCGTCGCGCTCGAGCAGGCAGCCCATCTCGGCGACGGTCGGCGCGGAGAGCCGCAGGACGCGTTCGGGTTCGGAGACTTCGACGCCACCGCGCGTCGCGGCCTGCTCCAGCACGACGTGGGCGTTGATCCCGCCGAAACCGAAGGCGTTGACCCCGGCCCGCCGCACCGGCCGCCGGTCGTCGGTCTCCCAGACCTTCGCGGCGCCGAGTGTCTCGAACCGGGTCGCGGCCAGCGCCGGATGCGGTTCGTCGCAGTGCAGGGTCGGCGGGAGAACCCCGTGGTACACGGCCAAAGCGGCCTTGACCAGACCGGCGACGCCCGCCGCCGGCATGGTGTGCCCGATCATCGACTTGACCGAACCGAGCACCGCCGTCGGCTCCTCCGACTGCCCGAAGACCGCCGCGATGGTCGCCAGTTCGGCGGCGTCGCCCGCCGGGGTCGCGGTGCCGTGCGCTTCGAGCAGCCCGATCGCGGAGGGATCGATCCCCGCGGCGGTCCAGGCCTGCCGCACCGCGCGGACCTGCCCGGCGGTGTCCGGATTGGACAGTCCGGCGGTGCGCCCGTCGCTGGCCACGCCGGTCCCGGTGACGACGGCGTAGACCCGGTCGCCGTCGCGTTCGGCGTCCGCGAGCCGTTTCAGCACGACGACGCCGGTGCCCTCGCCGATCAGCACCCCGTCCGCGTCCTGGTGGAACGGCCGGATCCGCTGACTGCGCGACAACGCGCCGAGCTGCGAGAACACGCTCCAGAAGGTGACGTCGTGGCAATGGTGCACACCGCCTGCCAGCACCACGTCGCATCGGCCGGTCGCCAGTTCGCGCACGGCGTGGTCGACGGCGACGAGCGAGGACGCGCAGGCGGCGTCCACCGTGTACGCCGGACCGCGCAGGTCGAGCCGGTTCGCCAGCCGGGAGGCGGCGAGGTTGGGCACGAGCCCGATCGCGGCGTCGGGAGCCTCGGGACCGAGGCGATCGGTGAAGGCCTGGCGGAGTTCCTCCAGCCGCTCACCACCGAGTTCGGGCATCAGTTCGCCGAGAGTGCGGACGACCTGGGCGGCCGTCCGGACCCGCTGGTCGAGCCGCACCAGGCCGGGCGTGAGGTAGCCGCCGCGGCCGAGGATGACGCCGGTCCGCTGCCGGTCGGCGGGCAGCCGGTGCTCGCCGCCCGCATCGGCGATGGCCTGCGCCGCGACCCGCAGCGCGATCAGCTGATCGGGTTCGGTACCGGGGATCGACGACGGCATCACGCCGAAGCCGGTGACGTCCACTTCGGCCAGTTCACCGACGAAACCGCCACGACGGCAGTAGATCCGGTCCGCTCGCGGTGCCGCGTCGGGCTGGTAGAAGCCAGGGTCCCAGCGGTCGGCGGGGACCTCGGTGATCGCGTCGACCCCGTCGACGATGTTGCGCCAGTAGGTGTCGAGATCAGGGGCGCCGGGGAACAGCACCGACATCCCGACGATGGCGATCGGGGGTGTTTCGGCCACCGGTCACCACCCCGACGCGGTGTAGGTGACGGCCGTCAAGGCCTCGTCGCCCCACGCCAGCTCGCGCAGCAGGCTCAACGTGCCTTCTTCGGGGTCGATCAGTTCGATCCCGCGCCGGGCGTAGTCCCGCATCAGCTCGGGGGTGACCATCCCGTTGTTGATCCCGGTGGGCGCCCACGGTCCCCAGTGGACGGTGAGCCCGCGCCGTCCGTACACGGTGGACCATCGGTGGCCGAGCGCCTCCAGCGCGTCGTTCGCGGCCGCGTAGTCGGACTGCCCCCGGTTGCCGAGTGTCGCCGCGACACTGCCGAACAGGACGGCGAACTTCGGTGCTTCCGGCAGTTCACCCGCCGCCGCGAGCAGGGTGCTCGCCCCTTCGACCTTGGTGGCGAAGACGCGGTCGAACGACGCCGGGTCCTTCTCCGCGATCAGCTTGTCCTCGATGACGCCCGCCGCGTAGACGATGCCGTCGATCCGGCCGTGCTCGGCGTGGATCTCCTTGACCGCGCGGTGCACGGCCTCCGCGTCGAGCATGTCCACCGAGTGGTAGCGCACGGGGCTGCCGAGGCCGGTGATCCGCCGCACTGTCCCGCGGACCTCGCGTTCGGCCTCGATGAGCCGGATGGTCCGCTCGATCTCGGCCGGTTTGCTCAGCCCGCTTTCGATGAGGGCCGCGCGCAGCCCGGCCGTCGTCGTCGCGGTGGCGATCTCCGGTTCCTCGCCCCCGGCGGGCACGGCGGTGCGGCCGAACAGCTCGATCCGGCAGCGCGACGCCGAGGCCAGCGTGGTGGCCAGCCGGGCGGCGATACCCTTCCCGCCGCCCACCAGGAGGACGACCGAATCCCGGTCCAGGCCCAGCGCTTCGGCTTCGGCGGTCCCGTCGCCCGCCGGACCGGCACCCGTGCTGCCGAGCAGGCCGAGGCCCGCCTCGGTCATCCTCAGCCCGCGCCGCGCGCCGTCACGGCGGACGACGACCGGTTCCCAGTCCCCGGCGGACAGTTCCGCGAGCAGCGTCTCCACCTGTTCGTCCACAGTGGACTCCGGATGCTGCTCGACGACGCGGGCGACCGTGTCCGGGTACTCCCTGGCCACCGTGCGGAAGAAGCCGCGGGCACCGTCGGCGGGGCCGTTCGCGATGAGCCAGCGTGGCCCGCCCGCCAGGACGGCCTGGTACAGCGGGAAATCGTCAGGGAAGGCCGGGGACAGATGGAACACGCCGTCCGCGCCGTGCCGCGGCACACCTTGGACCAGCTCGGTTTCGGCGCCGTACCCGGCGAGCCGGGCGACGAGCATCTCGGCGACCTGCCCCTCCCCGACAACGGCGAAGCGGAGCCCGGCGAGTTCCTCGTCCGCGGGGACGGCGTCGGCGAGGTCGAATTCCCGCATCAGATAGCGTTTCGGCGCCACCACGACGGCGCCGGTCTCCTCGGCGGGCGGCGCGGCTTCGCTTCCGCCGCCGGTGATCAGGTCCGCCAGCGCGGCGGCGGTCCTGGCCTTGGCCAGTTCCTCGGGATCGCCGCCGGTGATGCCCAGCCGGGCCGCCAGTTCCCCGGCGATCTCGGCGCGTTTGATCGAATCGACGCTCAGATCCGCTTCCAGGTCCAGATCGGGCTCGATCATGTCGGCCGGGTAGCCGGTCCGCTCCCCGATCACCTCGACGACGACGTCGAACACCGAACGTTCGGGAGCGGCCTCGACGCGCACCGGCTCGGCTTCGGGCACCGGCTCGGGCACCGCGGGCAGGACGACGGGCGCGGGCGGGCGGACGCCGGGGTCCGTGCCGAAGTAGCCGAGCAGGACGTCCCGTTGCGCGGCGATCATCTCGCGGCTGGTCCGGAGGAACTCGGAGATGAGCGCCTCACCGCCGTCGGGGCCGGGCCGGGATGTCACGATCGCCTCCGTGGGGATTCGCTGGGCTGGATGCAGGGCGGCGGCGGGGATCTCCCCGTCGGCGGTGCGGACGAGCTGGCCGTCGACGGTCCAGCCCGCCTTCTCCGGCGGCCGCGCGGACAGCGCGTCCGTGCACGCGCGGCCGGTGAACAACCTTCCGGTGCGGACGTCCACGCCCGCGACCGCGAGCCTGGCCAAGGCGGCGAGGAAACCGGGGATCCCGGTGCGGCGCCCGGCCTCGAACGTGACCGTCCGATGTGGACGTCCGTCGAGCACGGCGCCGACGAGCCGGGCGAGGACGGATCCCGGTCCCGCTTCCACGAAGATCCGGGCCCCCGCCTCGTACATGGCTTCGATCTGGTCCGCGAACCGCACCGGTGCGCCGATCTGCGCGGCCAGCCCGGCGCGGATCCCGTCCGGGTCCGCCGGGTAGGTCGCGGCGGTCCGGTTGGCCCACACCGGGATCTCCGGTCCGGTGACCGGGACGCCGTCGAGCACGCGGGCGAACTCCGCCTCCGCCGGGGCGACGAGCGGGCTGTGGAACGCACAGGCGACCGGCAGGGTCTTCACACCGATCCCGCGGCCCCGCAACCGCTCCACCGCCAGGCCGACGTCGGCGGTCGGTCCGGAGATCACCGTCTGCTTCGGCGAATTCCGGTTGGCGGTGACGACGGTGTCGGCCAACCCCTCGGCCACGAGCGCGGCGGTGACGGCGGCGGCGCTCGCCGCGACGGCCGCCATCGTTCCCGTGTCGCCGGTGCCGGTCGCGCCGAGGATCGCCGCCGCCCGCGCGCGGCTGCATTCGAGCAGCGAGGCCGAACTCAGCGCTCCGGCGGCGGTCAGCGCGACGAGCTCGCCGTAGCTGTGGCCCGCGACCATCGCGGGCCGGACCCCGGCTTTCCCCAGCAGATGGTGCGCGGCGAGCCCCACGATCCCGAGCGCGGGTTGCGCGGCACGGGTGTCGGTCAGCCGGGCGCGCCGCTCCTCGCGTCCGGCCTCGTCGAAGGCGGCGGACGGGAACAGGACGTCGACGATGCTCCCGGCGTGCGCGAGATAGCGCCGGAGTTCGGGGAACGCGACGAACAGCTCCGCGAACATTCCCGGCCGCTGGCTGCCCTGTCCGGGAAAGAGAAACGCGATCTCGCCCACCGGTTCGCCGTCGGCGGTGAAGATGCCCGCGTTCTCGTCGCGCTCACCCGCGATGGCCCGGCGGAGCAGGACGGCCAGTTCGTCCACAGTGGACGCCAGGATGGCGAATCTGATCCGGCCACCTCGTGTCTCCGCACGGCGGGACGCGGCCAGGGCCAGGTCGCGCAGCCGCCAGCCCTGTCCGGTGGCGGACAGCAGCTCCTCGGCGTCCTTGTCGTCCTTGCCCGCGAACAGGAAGAGTTCCGCGGGCCACTCGTCGAGCGTCTTGACGGGCGGGACGGCGCCTTCGTGAGAGGTGAGGACGACGTGGAAGTTGGTGCCGCCGAAGCCGAACGCGCTCACCCCGGCGACCCGCTCGTCCTCGGCCCACGGCCGGGCTTCGGTGTGGAACGCGAAGGGGCTGGTCTCCGGGTCCCACGCGGGGTTCGGCTTCGTCAGATGCAGCGTCGGCGGTTTGACGGCGGTGTGCAGCGCGAGGCTCGCCTTGATCAGCCCGGCCAGTCCGGCGGCGCATTTCGTGTGCCCGATCTGGGATTTCACCGAACCGAGCACGCACCGGCCGGGTTCGGCGCCCGCCTCGGTGAACACCTTGGTGAGCGTGGCGAGTTCGGTGCGATCGCCGACGACGGTGCCGGTGCCGTGTGCTTCGACGAGCCCGACCCGTGACGGCGAGATCCCGGCGTTGCGATAAGCCCTGGTCAGCGCGTTGTGCTGGCCTTCCGGCCGCGGCGCGGTGAGCCCGAGCGCCCGCCCGTCGCTGGCGCTGCCGACGCCTTTGATGACGGCGTAGACCCGGTCGCCGTCGCGTTCGGCGTCCGCCAGCCGTTTCAGGACGACGCACGCGACGCCCTCGCCCAGCGCGATCCCGTCGGCGTCGCTGTCGAAGGTGGCCGAGCGCCCGGACGGGGAGAGCGCGTGCACCGAGGAGAACAGCAGGTAGTCGTTGATGCCGTTGTGCAGATCGGCGCCGCCGCACAGCACGAGGTCGCTGGTGCCGGTGACGAGTTCCTTGCAGGCGACGTCGACGGCGGTCAGCGAAGACGCGCACGCCGCGTCGACCGTGTAGTTCGCGCCGCCGAGGTCGAGCCGGTTCGCGACCCGGCCTGCGATGACGTTGGCGAGCACGCCGGGGAACGAGTCCTCGGTCAGGCGCGGCAGCTGACGGTCGAGGTCTGCCGGGAGTTCGCCGAGGTAGGACGGGAGCACGGTCCGCAGGGTCATCGCGTTGGACAGGTCGCTCCCGGCTTCCGCACCGAAGACCACCGACGTGCGGGACCGGTCGAAGGCGCGTTCGGCGTATCCGGCGTCGGCGAGCGCCCTCCGCGACACTTCCAGCGCCAGCAGCTGGACCGGTTCGATACTGGCGAGCGACGCGGGCGGGATACCGTGGTCGAGCGGGTCGAACGGGATCTCCGGCAGGAAGCCGCCCCAGCGCGACGGCGTCTTCTCGCCGTCGCCGTCGGGCGCGTAGTAGAGCGCCGGGTCCCAGCGCCGGGCGGGGACCTCGGTGACCGAGTCCACTCCGGACAGGATGTTCGACCAGAAGGACGGCAGATCCCCGGCCTGCGGGAAGACACCGGCCATGCCCACGATGGCGATGTCGAGCGGTTCCGGGGCGGGCTCGTCGTCGCGGGGGCTCAGCAGCTCGGCCGCGCGGGTTTCGAGGAACGCCCGCGCTCCCGTGCCGACGGCCTCGTGCAGCCGGCCGATCGTCGTGACCTCGGACCGCAGGACGGCGACGTCTCCAGCCATGAACATGCCTTCGGCGAGCTGCCGGTCTTCACCGACCGGGCCGATCGTGTCCCCGACCCGCTCGATTCCCTTGCTGGCCAGCCGAAGCCGTCCGACGTTGAGCTTCTCCAGCCGCTCCCACGCCTCGCGGTCCGGCACCTCCTGGTCCTTCAGCGCGCTTTTGAGCTCCGCGTATCCGGTCGTGAAGGCCGAACGCACACATCGCGTCGCGTGTCCCGGCGCGGTCTCCAGCAGGTCGGTGCGGGTGGCCTCGACAACCTGGCGCTGGAACAACGGCAGGACGGCGCCCGCGCGGACGGCCTCCTCGGTGAACAGGTACGCCGTGCCCATCAGCAGGCCGACGGTCGCGCCGAGCCGGGTCAGCGGCGCCGCGGCGGCGGTGACCATCGCGGCCGACCGCTCGTCGTGCACTCCACCGGCGAAGAACACCTCGACGTCACCGCCGTATTCGAGAAGGACGCCGATCTGGGCTTCCCACAACGGAAAACTCGCCCTCGGGCCGACGTGCCCACCGCATTCGGAGCCTTCGAAGACGAATTTGCGCGCACCCGCTTCGAGGAACTGGCGCAGCAATCCCGGCGAAGGGACGTGCAGGAAGGTCGAGATGCCGACGTCCTCCAGCGCCTTGGCCTGCGCCGGGCGGCCACCGGCGATGATCGCGTGGCTCGGCCGGATCTCGCGGATCACTTCGAGTTGCGCGGCACGGACGTCCTCGGCGGCGAACCCGAGGACCCCGACGCCCCAAGGCGTGTCACCCAGCGCCGCCTTGGTCTTTCCGAGCATCTCGCGGGTCTGCGCGGGCCCGGACAACGCCAGCGCCAGGAACGGCAGCGCTCCCCCGGCGGCGACGGCCTCGGCGAACTCGGGCTGATCGCTGACCCTGGTCATCGGGCCCTGCGCAAGCGGCAACGCGCCCGCGGAAGCGGTGAGGCCTTCGGCGATCGACGCGCGAATGCCCTGGATCGCGGCCGGGAGCGTTCCCCAGGTGTCGCGGAAACGCTGAGGCAGGAACGCGTCCTGCCCCGCTTCCAGCGCTCGATGGCGCCGGAGCACCCGCACCCCGTCGTCCACAATGGTCTCCGAGCCGTCGAGGCCCTCCAGCGCCAGTGTGATGTCCGAGGCGAGTTCCGCTTCGGGGAGCAGCGCGAACGCCGTGTCGAGCACGACACCGGCGGCGCCACCGGCCACGGCGGCGGCCGCCGTGTGCTCGCCGATCCCGCCGTGGGCCCAGACCGGGATTTCGATCGCGGGATCGGCCAGCAGCTGCTGCAGGAACACGAACGTGCCGAGTTCGCCGACCCGGCCGCCCGACTCGTGGCCGCGGGCGATCAAGCCGTCCGCACCGGCGGCGACGGCTTCGACCGCCTCATCCCGGCTGGTGACCTCCACGAGAACCCGGCGCCCTTTGAAGTCCACAGTGGACACCGAAGTGCCCGCGGCGAGAAGAATCGTGTGCACCGCCGGGGGAAGCTCGGCCTCCCCCGCGACACGGACGGCGAAACCTGTTCCGAGCCACTCCCCCGCCAGGTCGAGCTCCTCGCGGGCAGCCCGGTTTCCGCTGGTCAGGTCGAGGACGCCGAGCGCACCGGCCCGTGTCGCCGCCGCTGCGAACCGCGCGGAAGGCACCCCGAAAGGATGCACCGCGATGAGCAGATCCGCCGTACCGGTCAACATCGAGGCAGCGGCGCTACGAAGCGACTTACCCACGGGAAGCCTCCGAGCACACGGAAGAGTGATTTGGTTACCGGGCGTACTTAAACGCAGGCGGGGCTTCACGTCAATACTCGACAGTAGGGTTTCCGGTCACAGGAACCGGATGGCGGTACGCCGACCTGCGAAACGCGGGGATCGTCGCGGAAAATTAGCGTTCCGGATACACGGGCGACACTGGGCACGCCAAGTTTTCCCGCAGTACCAGGGAAGTACCGTCAACGACCAGGTGTCCCAACGGCCGATACGCCATCCGGCCTGTTACCCGGAGTTCACCGCCCCGCTTTCGCCAGTACCACCGGAAATAGTGGTCCGCGCCCATTCCGGGGAATTGCGACCGATTCGCCCTGTCGTCGGTATCCATGCCGCCGGGACTTTCGGTATCACGCGTGATTAACGACCCGTTCACAGAAGAACGTGAAAGGACTCACCGGGATTTCGCATTCCGGACCGCGATGGCCAGCAGCGCCGCGGCAGGCCCGGCGAGCCGTCGCCCGGCGGGCCACACCGCGCGCAGTTCCCTGCCGAAGTCGACGCCCTCGACGGCGACCGGGACGAGCCTGCTGTCGGCGACGTCCCGGACGATGGCGAGTTCACTGATCACCGCCGGACCGGCGCCCGCGATCACGGCGTTGCAGACGGCGGAGGCCGAACCCAGTTCCAGCAACGGTTTCGCCGGTCCGACGCCGGCCTTGCGCAGCGCGGTGTCCACGGTCTCCCTGGTCCCGGAACCCGGTTCGCGGACCACCAGCGGCGTGATCGCCAGCTCGGCCGCGGTCACGGGCCGCCGCTTGCGCGCCCACGGATGACTTCCCGGCACGACGAGGACCAGGTGATCGGTGGCCACCCGTTTCGACGAGAGGCCGGGCAGTGAGCCGGGCGACTCGACGAACCCGAGGTCGACCTTGCCCTCCCGCGCCAGCTCGGCCGCCTGATCGGAGTTGGTGACCTCCAAGCCGAGGTACAGACCGGGATCGCTCCTTTTGAGCTCGCCGATCCAGCCCGGCACCAGGTACTCGGCCAGTGTCATGCTCGCGGCGACCCGCAGCTGCGCCTCGTGCTGCGTGCGCAGCGCCTCGGCGCCGTCGAGCAGACCGTCCAGTTCGGAAAGCACGCGCCGCGCCCAGCCCGCGATCACCTGGCCGTCGGGGGTGAGCGCGGAGCCCCGCCGCGTACGGTCGACCAGCACCAGCCCGAGCCGTCGCTCGACTGTGGACAGTCGTTTGCTCGCCGACGGCTGCGCGATCCCGAGCCTGGTCGCGGCCTGCCCGATACTGCCGAGCTCGTCCACGAGCACCAGCAGGCGCAGGGAGTCCAGATCGGGTGTGGTCATAGCCCAAGTGTATGACCTACCCCGCGTGTTCCCGGCTACCGAGGTCGGCTCGTCCGGACGAGGCTCGAACCATGAGCACCACGCACGCGAGGCCGACGAAGCCCTACTTGACCGCCCTGGCCGTCACCGGCGCCGGAGTGGCCGCCGCGTATCTGGTCGGCACCGCGTTCCCGGTCGTCAGCGCGCTCACCATCGCCGTCGTGCTCGGCATCCTCACCGGCTCGCTGCCCTCGTTGTCGGAAGAGACCCGGAAGGCGATCTCCGGGGTCACGAAGAAGCTGCTTCGCGCCGGTGTCGTGCTGCTGGGGCTGCAGCTTTCCCTCCCGTCGGTCCTGGCGCTGGGGCCGGGGACGCTGCTCGCCGTCGTGCTCACGGTCGGCGTCACGTTCCTCGGCACGATCGGACTCGGCAGGCTGCTCGGCGTGCCGCGCGGCCTGGCGATGCTGGTCGCGACCGGGTTCTCGATCTGCGGCGCGTCCGCCATCGCCGCCATGGAAGGCGTCGTCAAACGCGAGGACTCCGACGTCGCGACCGCGGTCGCGCTGGTCACCTTCTACGGCGGGCTCGCCATCGCGGCCGTCCCGCTGATCGGCGGCTGGCTGCACCTGGACGCGGTCCGGATCGGCGAATGGGCCGGGCTCTCCGTGCACGAAGTCGCGCAGGTCGTCGCCGCGGCCACCCCCGCGGGCAGCGCCGCCATCGCGGTCGCCATCGTGATCAAGCTCAGCCGGGTGGTCCTGCTGGCCCCGATGGTCGCCGCGGTCGGCGTGGCCGAACGCCACCGTCCCGCCGACGGGAAGCGGCCGCCGCTGGTCCCGCTGTTCGTCCTCGGTTTCCTGGCGATGGCCGCCGTGCGCAGCACCGGGATCGTGCCGGGCGCCGCGCTCGACGTCGCCAAGATCGCCTGCACGCTGCTGCTGGCCGGGGCCCTGTTCGGGCTGGGCTGCGCGGTCCGGATCGGGAACCTCGTCCGCACCGGGGGCCGCGCCCTGCTGCTCGGCCTGCTCTCCACCCTGCTGGTCGGGACCACCGCGCTGGTCACGCTGTCCGTGCTCGGCTGAGGACCGCCACCGCGGCCAGGGCGACCGCCCCGCCGGCGACCATCGCGGCCGGGACGGAGACCGCGTCGACGACGAACCCGCCGAGCAGCGCGCCCGCCGAAAGGGTCGCCTGGAACGACGAGGTGAACAGCACCGAGGCCGCTTCGGGTGCCTGCGGTGCCGCCCTCGCGAACCACGTTCCCGAACAGACCGGCACGGCTCCGTAGGCGAAACCCCAGATCACCAGCAACGCGAGCGCGCCCGCTTTCGAGTCGCCGAGAAACGGCAACGCGCAGGTCGCGGCGCCGATCAACCCGGCGGCGGCGCGGAAGGTCAGCCGGAGATCGCGGGCGATCGCCGCACCGGCGACGAAGTTGCCCGCGATCCCGGCGGTGCCGTAGACCAGCAGGAAGACGGTGATCAGCTCCGGGCTCGCCCGCGTCACCTGGAGCAGGAGCGGCGTGACGTAGGTGTAGGTCCCGAAATGGGCGAGGACGACCAGCGCCGTGACGAGCAGGCCCAGCCGGGTCGCCCGCCCGCGGATCGTCTCGCGCAGGACGCCGAGCCGGATCGCGTCCCTTGAAGGCAACGGGGGTAGCGCCCACGCCAGCGCGGCGAGCACGCCGATCGTGAAGACAGCCAGTGCCGCGAAGGCCGCCCGCCAGCCGAACAGTTCGCCGACGAACGTCCCGGCAGGCACCCCCAGCACGGAACCGAGCGGTACGGCGGAGAAGATCACCGCGGTCGCCCGGCCCGCGCGGCCGGGGCCGACGAGCCGCGCGGCGAGCCCTGAGCCGATCGCCCAGAACGCGCCGATCACCAGTCCGACCAGGACTCGCGAGCCGAGCACCACCCAGTAGGCCTGCGCGGTCGCCGCGAGGACGTCGGCCAGCGCCAGCACCAGCATCAGCGCGCACAGCAGGATCCGGCGGTCGAGCCGCCCGGCGGCGACGGTGACGGCCGGGGCGGCGAGCGCGGCGACGAAGCCGGGCAGGGTCATGGTCAGGCCCGCCGTCCCCGGCGTGATCCGGAAGTCCCCGCCGATCGGGGTCAGGAGGCCGATCGGCAGGATCTCCGTGGTGACGAGGGAGAAGATCCCCAGTGTCACCGCGAGGACGGCGAGCCATCCCTTCAGCGGGGTCCGGGCGGAGGTGTCGAGGGTCGAGGCGGTCATATGCCCCAGCCCATCACCGCGCGGACACCGCGGTCTGGCGGATTCGCGACGTTGATCTAGCTCTTGGACCGCTGGGTCACCACGATGCAGGCGACGACGATCAGCGCGGTCACCGGTGCGGCGGCCGGGAGGTGCTCACCGAGCAGCAGGACCGCCCAGACCAGGGTGAGCAGCGGCTGGGCCAGTTGCAGCTGGCTCGCCCGCGTGACCCCGATCTCGGCCATTCCCCGGTACCAGGCGAAGAAGCCGCCGAACTGCGAGATGAGCGCGACGTAGAGCAGGCCGGCGATCCCCTCGCCGGTGACGTGCAGCGGCTCGGTCACCAGCCCGAAGACGGTGAACGCGACGGTGACCGGCAGCGCGAGGACCAGCGCCCAGCCGATCACGTGCCAGCCGGACATCTCCCTGGCCAGCCTGCCGCCCTCGGCGTACCCGAACGCGCACAGCACGAGCGCGCCGAACAGGAACAGGTCCGCCGTGGACAGTCCACCGCCGCTCTGGCCGACGGTGAACACGACCACCGCGCTCGCCCCGACCGGCGGCGGGGAGCCAGAACCGGCGGGACGGGCGATGCCCGGTGAGCCTCGACGAGACGACGGCGGTGGCCATCGGCAGCAGCCCGATCACCACCGCGGAATGCGCCGTCGACGACGTCTTCAGCGCGAGCGTGGTCAGGATCGGGAACGCGAGGACGCAGCCGAGGGCGACCACGGCCAGGCCGCGCCACTGGTCGCGCCTCGGCAGCGGGACACGGAAGGCGCGAAGACAGGCACCGGCGACCAGCGCGGCCAGGACGCTTCGCAGCCCGGTGGCGGTCCAAGGATCGAAGCCCTTGAGCGACCACACGGTGGCGGGGAACGTGAACGAGAAGGCGAGGACGCCCAGCGCCGCCAGCATGGTCCCGGAGCGGACCGCTACTGCCCGATCCGCGATAGCGCTATCATCCAGTCTCATGTCCGATGGTAGCAGCGTCAGCAGCCTGGTCACCCAACTGAGGTCCGCGCTTGAGCGCTATCCAATCGATGGAAAGCTCCCGTCCAGCCGGGAACTCGTCCGGCAGCTGAAGGTGAGCCCGGTGACGGTGTCGCGCGCCATCGCCGCCCTCGCCGCCGAAGGCCTGGTGATCACCCGCCCCGGAGCCGGCGTCTTCCGTGCCCCGCCGCCCCGCGAGGTCGTGGTGACCGGCGACGTTTCGTGGCAGGAGGTGGCGCTGAGTTCGCAGTCCGGCCCCCGCGCGATCGACGCGACCGGCGTGCTCACCGCGCTGAGCGATCCGCCGTCGGGCGTCATCGACCTCAACGGCGGCTACACGCATCCGAGCCTCCAGCCGGAACGCGAACTCGCGGCGGCGTCGGCCCGCGCCGGACGCCGTCCCGGCGCGTGGACGCGGCCGCCGATCTGCGGCCTGCCCGAACTGCGGGCCTGGTTCGCCCGCGACATCGGCAGCCCGGTGAACGTCGAGAACGTGCTGGTCACCTCGGGCGGGCAGAGCGCGCTGACCACGGCGTTGCGCGCGCTCGGCGCCCCCGGCGCGCCGGTGCTGGTGGAATCCCCGACGTATCCGGGGATGCTGGCCATCGCCCGCGCCTCGGGGCTGCGGCCGGTCCCGGTGCCGATCGACCGCGACGGCGTCCGGACCGGCCTGCTCGCGGACGCCTTCCGCGAAACCGGGGCCCGGTTGTTCGTCTGCCAGCCCGCGTTCCAGAACCCGACCGGCGCGGTGCTGTGCGCCGAGCGCCGGGCCGAGGTCCTGCGCATCGCCCGTGACGCGGGCGCTTTCGTCATCGAGGACGATTTCGCGCGGCTGATGGCGCATCCCGGCAGCCCCGCGCCCCCGCCGCCGCTTGTCGCCGACGACCCCGACGGTGTCGTGGTGCACATCCGGTCGCTCACGAAACCGGCGTCACCGAGCCTGCGGATCAGCGCGCTGGCCGCCCGCGGCCCGGCGCTGGAACGATTGCGCGGGCTCCACGCCGTCGAGAGCTTCTTCGTCCCGCGGCCTCTGCAGGAAACCGCGCTGGAGCTGGTGTCCTCCCCGGCCTGGGCACGACACCTGCGGACTCTCGCCGCCTCGCTGCGGGAACGCCGCGACGTCGCCGTCTCGGCACTGCGGGAGTTCCTGTCCTCCTGGGCCGCCGTCCCCGTCCCGACCGGTGGCTACCACCTGTGGCAACCGCTCCCCGGATTCGCCGACGAAACGGCGTTGACCAGCGCCGCTTTCCGGGCCGGAGTAGCGGTCACGCCCGGCAGGCTCTACTTCGCGGCCGAGGCGCCGGGCCCCTATCTGCGGCTGAGCTACGTCAGCGCCGCGACGGGCGCGCAGCTTCGGGACGGCATCCGGCGCCTTTCCCAGGCGTACCAAGAGATCCCCAGTTAACCCCCGGCGCGCTTTGCTCGTACCATCGCGCACGGAGGCGACGAAAAGGAATGACTCGGCCCGCGGCGGAGCCGCAAGATTCACCCGGCAGGCTCTGGGAGCTGCTCGACGACGGCCAGCGCAAGGCGCTGCGCGCCGCGGCCGAGCTGCGCCGGTACCCGGCGGGCACGGTGATCATCCGCGAGGGCGACCGGTCGGACTGGGTGCTGGTCCTCATGACCGGGCGGGTCAAGATCACGTCGGTGTCCACCGGCGGCTACGACGCCGTGCTGGCCGTCCGCGATCCTGGCGACATCATCGGCGAGATGGCATCGATGGACGGCAGCCTGCGCTCGGCGACCGCGATCGCCGTCGAGCCGGTCACCGGGCTGTGGCTGTCCGCGCGGGCGTTCAACTCCGTGCTGCGCGAACAGCCCGGAATCTCCGTGGTCCTGCTCCGGATCATCACCTCGCGGCTGCGTTACGCCAACTCGCGCCGCACCGAGTTCGGGGACAGTACCGCCGCCGAACGCATCGCCGCGATCCTGGTCGACCTCGCCGAACGCTATGGCGTGCCGGTCCCCGACGGCACCCTGATCGCGCTGCGGATCAGCCAGCGCGACCTGGCCGGACTCGCGTCCGCGTCACGGGAAGCCGTCGCGCGGACCCTGCGGACCCTGCGCTCCGACGGGCTGCTCAGCACCGGTCGACAACGGCTGGTCGTGCGGAGCCTGCGCGATCTCAAACAGCTCGCGCCCGACGAGCACTGAGCCGCCACGGCAGCCCGAAGTGCCGCTCCACGCGGGCTCCGGTGGCGGAGAACAGTTTCCGCACGCGCGGCTCGTTCTCCGGGTCGAAGTCCGGCGTGGTCTCGATCAGCGTCGCGAGTTCGCGGGTGAGCCTGGCCGCGGCCGCCCTCGGGACCAGCAGGACACGCACCGGCGCGAGACTGCGCACGGCCGGAGGCGGCGCGACGAGGTCGATCCGGGCACGGACCAGGCCGGTCAGCCTGGCCAGCCAGAGGACGGCACCCGCCGCCGTCCAGACCAGGAGTTCCGCCAGGAGGAACGGCGACAGGAGCAACGCCAGCCCGGCCGTCTGCGTGACGGCGAACACCAGCATCAGCAGGTCTTCGAAGCCCAGGCGTTTCCCGGCGGCGGACCGGCCGCGGTGCCGGGTGAACGACACTTCCCGGTAGCGTTCGCTTTCGGTGACGATGGCGATCGGGCGGACCCGGCGCAGCCACGGCGCGAACCGGCGCACGATCAGCCACTCGCCGCCATCGGCATCGGTCACCCGCATCGCATTTCCCCTTCACCGCTGAGCGGATCCTGACACAGACCTCCGACGAAGCAGGGTCCGGTGCCGTTCCACCCGCGCGCCGAACCGGGTGAGTGCCTCGCGCACGACCGGATCACCGGGATCGAACATCACCCGGTCGCGGAACAGGCCGCGCAATTCGGCGGCCAGCGGGTCAGCGAGTTCCCGGTGGACCTTGAGGATCGCCAGCGAGACAAGACCGGTCCCGTCCTTGTTCCAGCCGGCGACGTCGACCCGCTCCGGCGCGTTCCGGAACCACCGGACGGCCTGCGCGACGGACCCCGCGATGCCCTGGCACAGCAGCTCCAGCAGCCGAAACGGCACCAGCACCAGCCCGAGGAGCAGGTAGCACAGGAACTCTACGGCCGCCTCCAGGAAGAGCAGCACGCCCAACAGCCCGAGAGCCACCTTCTCCACGGGGCCGCCCAGTGGGGTGTCCTTGGGCTCGTTGGGCAAGTCCTTGAGATACAGCGTCCAGTCCGCGGTGATCTTGTAGTGCCGGTAGCCGCCTCTGAGCAGCGCGAACGGCTGAACCCACCGACGCCACGGCGCGAACCGGCGAATGATCTCCCACTTACGCCCGTCGGAATCGATCACCTTCATCGGATCTCCCCCTTCTCCCCGCCGCGCCGTGGCCGGCTGAAGAAACTTTGACAGGGAACGGCCTCTCGTTCTGCGTCACCTGACACAGAACGCGAAGCCGGGTTGTACGCGCCTTGTACGACCTGAATGGACTCTGGTTTCCCGTCACCCGGAACCCAGCCAGGACGGAGCAATTCCCGTGAAGATCTCTCGCGTCGCACAGGGCCTGTTCGCGGCCCTCGTCGCCCTCGCGGCGGTCGGCGCCTCCCCGGTCACCTCGCTCGCCGCGCCCGCCGCGACCGCCGCCGTTGGGAACACGGTGGTGTACAGAGAGAAAACAGAAGGTTACGACTGCTTCAGAATCCCCGCCGTCGTCAAGGCGAACAACGGCGAACTGCTCGCGTTCGCCGAAGGCCGCAACGGCGGCGCCAGCTTCTGCAACGACAGCGGCGATATCGATCTCGTCGTCAAGCGGTCGGCGGACAACGGCAAGACCTGGAGTGCCCCGAAGATCGTCATCGAAGGTTTCGGTGACACCAAAGGAAATCCGACGCCGATCGTGATCCCCTCAACTGGGCGGATCGTGCTGCTGTCGGTGATGGAATGCGTCAAGAACCCCGACTGCAACCGGATTCCGCGCGTCTCGATCAGCGACGACCACGGCAAGACCTGGACCGCGCCGAAGGTGCTCACCACTCAACTCGGGTTCGACGCCGCGCCGGGCTGGCTCGCGACCGGTCCATCACACGGCATCGTGCTGACGCGCGGCGCGCACGCCGGCCGCATCGTCGCCGGCATGAGCTACACCGACGACGACAAGAACAGCGGCGCGCTCATCTACAGCGACGACCAGGGTGTCACCTGGAAGCGCGGCGCCACCGAAACCCTGGCGAAGTCGGCCACGCTGAACCCGCAGGAGATCAGCGTCACCGAACTGCTCGACGGCCGGATCTACACGGCGGCACGCAACCAGGCCAACAACGGCAACAAATGCCTCAGCGGCGGTGCGAAGAACCGCGCCTACGCCATCAGTTCCGACGGCGGGGCGAGCTTCTCCACCAAGTTCACCTTCGAGGAGGACTTGATCACCCCGGTGGTGCAGGCGTCCACCGCGCGGATGACCGCGACCGACAAGGCGGGCAAGTACAACCGGATCCTGTTCGCCGCGCCGTCGGTCTGCGACCGCCGCAAGGAACTCGTCGTCCGGTCCTCGTTCGACGAGGGCGCGAACTGGCAGGGCAACTCCGCCGGAACGCTGGTGTGGAGCGGCGACGCCGCGTACTCCGACATGGTCCAGCTGTCCTCGGGTTCGGTCGGTGTGCTGTACGAAGCGGGCCCGGCGGGGAACGCGAACGAGACCATCCGCTTTTCGACCGTCACCGAAACGACCCTCGGCGCCCCGGTGTGCGGCGGCGGCTACGGCGTGATCGACTCGGCCCCGCTCGGGACCGCGGGCACGGTTTACCTGTCCTACAACGCTTCCAACGGGCAGAACTGTGTCAGCACGATGAAGAACGCGTCCGCGGGCACCGCGACCGCGACCTCGGCCTATCTGGAGGTCGCCGGGTCTTCCCGGAAGACCGATTCCGGGTCGTTCTCGTGGTTCGCCGGACCGGTGCGGGCGGCCGCGGCGGACAAATGCGTGAAGTGGGGAGGTTCCGCGGACGGGACGAAGTACGACAGCCCCTCGGAACACTGCGGCTGAGTCCTGGGGTCGTGATGGCCCAGTAGTCCGTGAAGGGCTCTTTGAGGGACTCTGAGTCCCTCAAAGAGTCCTTCACGGACTTCCGACCAGGGGTGCCCCAGGGCCGCGAGTCACTTCGGCGGGCGCAGCCTCGGCGAAAGTTTCGTGAGCTCCAGTTTTTCGAGCTGACCCGAAATCTCCGCGAGCCCGGCATCGAGGCGGTCCAGATCCGCACCCCGGCCCGCAAGATCGTCTCGGACGTGCTTCTCGACCTTCGCCCAGTCGTTGCGGTACTTCGTGGCGAGTTCCTTCCACGGCACGCCCGCCAGCTCCCCGGCGAGGCCGCTGTCGTAGGCGATCACCCCGCGCTCCAGCAAATACGCGATGCCGGGGTAGCCGAGGTAGCCCTGCCAGTAGGACCCGTTGTCGTTGGCCGTGATCGACCCCGCGGCCGGATCGTGGCGGACGTCGTAGGTCTTGGCCTTGTCCGACGACGCGACGCGCGCCGTGTCACCGTCGATCTCGACCCGCCCGTCGGCCACCGCGCCGAGCGCCTCGTAGATCTTGATGACCGGCGACGGTTTCCATTCTCGGGCCACTCAGCCCTCCAGCCGTTCGAGCAGGACGACGTCCACGGTGTCGCCCTCCCCCTTGCCGATCGCCTTGCGCACCTCGGCCTTCACCGGGAGCTTGTGGGTGCCGTCGCCCAGCGCCATGAACGAACTCCGGAACGGATGTCCGTCGATGGTCCCGCGCACCTTCACCAGCCCCTTGGTGCCGAAGAACTCGGCGGAGCCGGGCATGACCACGTACGTCCAGCCGCCCTTCTCCGGGCTCTTGAGCAGCGTCGATGTGAACTTCTTGTTCATGACAGCACCTTACGACAGGGCACCGACGAAACCGGTACGTCAAAGTGCGACACGGATGCGGACGCGGCGGCCGACGTCGCGCGCCCAGGCCCGGATCGACGGCCAGTCACGGAAGTCGCCCGCCCAGGGGCCCATGGCCATGATCTTCCAGAGCAGACCGCGAGCGGTGGCCGGGGTGAGCCTGCCGCCGAAGGTGGCCGTGCGCTCGGCGTCGATCCTCGCGGCCAGCAGGGCCACCCCCGCGGGCAGGCTGACCCGTTTGCTCGCGGAGAACGGCCCGCAGGGCCCGCTGTGGAACAGCCAGACCGGGCGGTTCCGGAGCGCCTCCTCGTGCTCGGCGAGCAGGCGCACCGCCTCCGGGCGCCATCGACGGTGGTGCAGCGCGCTCCCCACGATCACCGCGCCGTACGATTCGACGTCCTCGACCTCGGCGGCGTCGAGCAGATCGGCCGTCAGACCGCTTTCCCGCAGCTCGGCGACGATCACCTCGGCGATCTCCTTTGTCCCGCCGGACCGGCCGGCGTGGGCGACGAGCACTGCGGTCATGCCTCCATTGTCCGCGCGGCCGCAACCCATGCCACCGTCCGGTCTACCGACACGCCGCATTCGGCTCACCTCTTCACCCGTCTGTGGCCTACCCCGGAGGCAGGAACGCCGGTCTCGCGGCCGGATCGGGTTCGTCGTAATAACGGTGGAACACCGCCGTCTGCCCACCGGACAACGGCGGGACGATCCAGCTCCACTCCGCCTGGCAACGACGGCCCGCGCGTTCTTCCTTGGCGATGTGCGTGAGGAACCGCCGCGATTCGGTGTGGTGATCGGCGACGGTCACGCCCGCCGCGTCGAAGGAGTGCTGGACAGCCAGCGTCAGCTCGACCAGCGTGCGGTCACGCCACAGGGTGCGCTCCGATTTCGTCGACAGCCCCATCAGATCCGCGATCACCGGCAACAGGTCGTACCGGTCGGCGTCGGCCAGGTTGCGCGCGCCGACCTCGGTGGCGAGGTACCAGCCGTTGAACGGCGCCGCGGGGTAGGTGACGCCGCCGATGACCAGCCGCATGTTGCTGATCGCCGGCACCGCGTGCCAGCGCAGCCCGAGCCCGGCGAACCACCGGTGGTCGGGATGCGACAGCGGGACCTCCAGCACGGCGTCCGACGGCAGCCCGAACAGCCGCCGGTCCCCCGGTACGGCCTCGATGAGCAGCGGGAGGACGTCGAAGGAGCCTTTGCGTTCGGGTGGGCGCCAGCCGTGCTGCCGGACGGTCTCGGTGAAGTCGGCGTGGCGCGGATCGCCCAGCACCGAGCCGTCGCTGAGCCGATAGCCCGCGTACCGGATGAGCTGGTCGTTGTGGATCCTCGGACCGGGCACCGCCGGGCCGTCCGGCGCGAACACGGTGATGGTCGACCGGATCCGGCCGTCACGGGTCGCCTCACGCAAATGGGTGACGCACTCGTCGGCGATGGCTTCGGCGCCTTCGACGTCACGGCGATCCCGCACTTTCAATCCCTGCCAATACAGCCTGCCGATGCACCGGGCGGAGTTCCGCCAGGCCACTCTGGCGCCGAACTCGACCTCGGCCGGGGTGTGCCGGTACGTGCCGGTCTCGTGGATCTCGGCGCGGACCCGGTCGAGCCGCTCGTGCAGTCCCTCGGTCCCGCCTTCCGCCTCGGCGTGAAAGAGCCGGAGGAAGTCCTCCGCCTCGGCCACGTCCACGCTCCGTCCCCGCGGCCCCGCCTCCGGAGGCAGGCGAGGGATATCCGTCACCTGCATGGAGGCCGTCGATACCTCGGCCTCCCACTCTCCGAATTCGACGCCGGCACCTGCGGCGGGAACGATCACCATTCCTCCTGCGCTCGGGAATGCCCGGAGGATCATGCCTGATCGGCAGAAGGCCGGGTCCGGACCAGACAAAAGAGGATACCCCACAGAAAGACGAGCACGATCCACCAAACGGCAGAAGACCCGCCCTGGCTGACATTTCCGCAGGCAGAAAGCCCGACGGCGACAATATTTGAAATTGAATACCACTTCGCATGAGATTCACGGAATTGCATTCGGCAAAATGATCACACTTACCCAAGATCACTTTTATGATCGTCATTCATCACTCTTTCGAGTGTATTCGACCGTCCGCCCTTATGCTCTTTCCCCACACCGGTGTATTGACCCGCGCCCGCCATCGCTAGAGTGCGGGGAGCTCCGGCGGAAAGGAAAATCGTGGTCGACAGGCGGATTCCGGTCATCCTGGTCGCGGGCTTCCTCGGCTCCGGCAAGACCACGCTGCTCAACCATCTCCTCGCCAACCGCCAGGGCGCGCGGATCGGTGTCGTGGTCAACGACTTCGGGAGCATCGCGGTCGACGCGATGGCCGTCTCCGGCCAGGTCGACACCATGATGTCGTTCGGCAACGGCTGCCTGTGCTGCGCCGTCGACGCGAGCGGCCTCGACGCCATGCTCGCCAAGCTTTCCGAGGCCGAGGCCGGCATCGACGTCATCGTGATCGAAGCCAGCGGGCTCGCCGAACCGCGGGACCTCATGCGCCTGATGATCGCCAGCGAGAACCCCGCCATCGCCTACGGCGGCCTCGTCGAACTCGTCGACGCGGCCGAGTTCGAGGCGACCAGGAAGCGGCATCCGGAACTGGACGAGCACCTCGGGTTCGCCGACCTGGTCGTGCTCAACAAGACCGACCGGGCCGACGAGGACACGCTGGCCAAGCTGCGCGGCACGATCGACGAGCTCGCGCCCGGCACCCCGGTGATCGCGACCTCCCACGGCCGGATCGATCCCACCCTGTTCTTCGACGCCCGCCCGCGTGAACGGGCGGGTCAAATGTCGTTCGACGACCTCCGCGAGGAGGAGCACGACCACGAGCACCACTTCCACACCGCGTACGACAGCGTCGCCTTCACCGCGGAGCGGCCGCTGGATCCGCGGCGGCTGATGGACTTCCTCGAACAACGCCCCGGCGGGCTCTACCGGATCAAGGGCTTCCTCGACTTCGGCCCGAACGGCCCGCGGTCCCGGTTCGGCCTGCACACGGTGGGCTCGTTCATCCAGCTGGAACGGTCGGCGTGGCCGTCCGGACTGCCGCGCCGGAGCGAACTCGTGCTGATCGGTTCGGGAATCGACGCCGAGGCCGTCACCGCGCGCCTCGAGGACTGCGTCGCGGACGATCCCGAGGTCGCCGACGAGCGGGGAATGCTGCGCGTCCTGCGCTTCATTCAGGACTGACACGCCGAACAGTCCCGAAATACCGGGTATCGCCGCGTGTCTCCTTGACACTGTTTCGCGGAAGGAATCTCGAGCTGGACCACCTGTATCGGGAGGACAGTTCCATGACGAACACCGCCGGACGCTGGTACCTGGTCGGCGCGCTGCCGGAGGACTCTCCCGCCGCGCATCTGATGACCCGCTCCGAAGACCTCCGTTACCGGCGTTCCGCCTGCGGGGACAAGGAATCCCGGATGTGGACGCCGGTGGACCTCACCGGCACCGACGTCGCCCCGTGCCCGCGCTGCGCCGCGACCCTGCCGGGCCACCGCTCCACCCGCAAGGCCGAGCCCGCCGTGAACACGCAACTCGCGTTCGACCTGCCGCTCTGACCCGCATCCAGAGGACTAAAAGCGAGCCTCCCGAAAGCGCCTCCTTAATCCTTCTTCGCTCTACTAGGCGCCACCCGAGGCGGCTCGTTCGGCATCTTCGGGTAGACGGGCGGCCAAGGCGCGTCCATGAGCCCGTTCGCCATGTCCTTCCGGGACATCTCCAGTAGCGGCTCGATCGACTGTGGTTTCGTGCCCGCCCAAGGGTCTCCGCGTTCGGCGAGGCGGGCGGGCACGGTGGACAACGTCAGCTTGTCCGGCTCGACGGTCTCCAGTTCGTCCCAGCCGATCGGCGTCGACACCTGCCCGCCGACGCGCGGCCGCACACACCACGCGCCGAACACCGTCTTGTGCGGCGCGTTCTGGTTGAAGTCGACGAACACCCGTGACCCGCGTTCTTCCTTCCACCACTGCGCCGTCATCTCCTCCGGGTGGCGGCGCTCGAGTTCGCGGGCGAGCGCGACAGCGGCCGCGCGGACCTCGTAGCCGTCCCATTTCGGTTCCAGCGGCACGTAGAGGTGCAGGCCGCGTGAGCCCGAAGTCTTGATCTGCGAGGTGATGCCCAGTTCATCGAGCAGTGCCTTCGTCAGGACCGCGCCGCGCCGCAATTCAGGGAACCCGATCCCCGGCGACGGATCGAGGTCGACGCGGAGCTGATCGCTGATGTCCGGCGCGGCGGCCCTGTTCGGCCATACGTGGAAACCGAGACAGCCCTGGTTCACCGCCCAGATGACGTGCGCGAGGTCCTTCGCCACGAGCGCGTCCGAGGTGGTCCCGTTCGGAGTGGACACCACCGTCGTGGTCAGCCAGCCGGGCGCGTTCTTCGGGACCCTCTTCTGGAACCACGACTTCCCGCCGGCGCCGTCGGGATAGCGCTCCAGCAACAGGGGCCTGCCGCCGAGTTGCGCCAGCAGCGGCCCCGAAACCGAGCGGTAGTACTCGACCAGGTCCAGTTTGGTCTCGCCGTTCTCCGGGAAGTAGACCTTGCCCGGATTGGACACCGTGAACTCGACGCCGTCGAGGTCCAGCGTGACCGGTTCCGACTTCATGCTTCCCCCAGCTCGGTGAACAGGGTGGCCAGCTCGGCGGGCGGGACCTCTTCGAGTTGCGCGTACGTGCACGAGGCCGGTTCACGGTCCGGCCGGAACCGCACCAGCCTGCCGCCGTGGCGGAACCGCGTGCCTTCGACGTGCTCGTAGCGGACTTCGGCGACCCATTCGACGCGGACCGGCTCCCAGCTCAGATCCTTCTGCGGCGCCCATCGGCTCCCCGCTCCCGGCATGCGGCCGCCCGCCTCCTCATGGGCCTCGGCCCACTCGCGCCAGGGATGGTTCTCCAGCGCGTTCTCCCGCAGCGGCGCGAGCTCGTCCACCAGCTCACGACGTCTCGCGGCGGTGAAACTGCTGGCCACGCCCACATGATGCAGGACGCCTTCGTCGTTGTGGAGCCCGAGCAGCAGCGACCCGACGCCGACGCCGTCCTTGTGCCACCGGAATCCGGCGACGACGCAGTCCGCGGTCCGCTGGTGCTTGACCTTCCACATCACCCGCTTGTCCTGTTCGTACGGCGCGTCCGCCGGTTTGGCCATCACGCCGTCGAAACCGGCGCCCTCGAACCTGGTGAACCAGTCCTGCGCGACCTCGGGATCCTCGGAGAGCGGGGTGAGGTGCACACGGGCGAACTTCGTGTTGATGACGCTTTCGAGCAGCTTCCGCCGCTCCCCGAACGGTTCCGGCGTCAGATCCCGGTCTTCGATGGCGAGCAGGTCGAACACCACGAAACTCGCCGGCGTCTCCGCGGCCAGTTTGTTCACCCGTGACGCCGCCGGGTGCAAGCGCAGCTGAAGCGCCTCGAAGTCGAGCCCTCCCTCGGTGACCAGCACGATCTCGCCGTCGACGACACAGCGCTCGGGCAACGCCTCCTTGAGCAGCTCGACCAGTTCGGGGAAGTACCTCGTCAGCGGCCGGTCGTTACGCGAGCCCAGCACGACCTCGTCACCGTCGCGGAAGACCACGCACCGAAAGCCGTCCCACTTCGGCTCGTAGAGCAGCCCCGGCGTGCGCGGCAGTTCGTGCACGGCCTTGGCCAGCATCGGCTTGACGGGTGGCATCACGGGCAGTTCCACGAGGTGATCCTAAGCCGGACCACCGACAAAAGCGCGACGTCAGAGCTCGGCCAGCAGGAGCCCGCTGCGCGGTTTCGGCGTGAAATAAGTGGCCTTCCTCGGCATCCGTGACCCGGCCGCGTGCACGGCGAGCACCTCCGCGTACGGGACCGGGGCCAGCAGCACCACCGCGTCCGCGTCCTCGGGCACCGGGACGCCCGGAAGCAGCGGGCGGACGCACGGCCCCTCCGGGTCGACGCCGAGCGCCTCGCGGATCAGCTCCTGCTCCACCACGGCGTGGTCACCGCCCGCTTTGCCGAGCACGACCCGGTAGGCCGACGCGCCCGCCAGCACGGTCACCTCTCCCGGTTCGGCAGGCGGCCCCAGGGGGCCGGGATGGACCTCGAACCCCGCCTCCGTCCAGCGCCGGACCAGCGTCGCCGCGTCGAGACCGGTACCGGCGAGCACCCGGTGGATGGGCCCGATCCGCAGCCCCGGTCCCCCGGTGACCAGCGCCAGCAACGCGCCCCGCCCCGACGCGGCGGCGGCCGCGACCCGATGATTTCCGTCCGCGACCAGGAGATCCAGCTCGTCAAGGGTCGCCAGCAGTTCGTGCTGGCCGTCGCCGGGACCGGTGAGCCACAGCTCGTGCTTGCGGCCCATTCCGTCCACTGTGGACAAGGCGGGCACCTGCCCCCGGCAGATCCGCTCGATCAGCGTGGTCAGCGCGCGGCCGCCGGTCGCGGGGACCAGCATGGCGGCGCTCGTGGCGACGCCGAGTCCGGCGAGCATCGCGGCCCGCTCCGCGACGACGTCCGGATAGACGTCCTCGGTGTGCCGGACCCTGGTCACGCCGTCGGCCCGGACCGCCGCGGGGTCGACGAGGCACAGCACGCCCAGTGCGACGCCGTCCGGCCCGTCGATGCGATACGGCGCGACGACAGCGGCGACCGGGCGATAGTGCTGCTCCCGGATCCGTTCGAAAGTCGCTCTGGCCTGCGGCAACGCCTCCTCCATCGAGAGGCGGCCTGCCAGCGCGGCCGGGGTCCTCGCCGGATGCTGGACCGCCAGCAGGCTGTCCCCGCGCGCCCCGGCGAGCGCGGCGGCGACCCGGTCCGGGTCGGCGAACTCGTCGACGTCGGGTCCGGGGACGGTGTCGCGGACTACCCAGCCACGGTCGATCGGGCGGATCCAGGTGCTCATCCGATCCATTTTGCGGGAAACCTCACGGAAAAAATCGGTCCCATGACCGGGTGTCTCCATGGAATGCTTACCCATGCGAAGTAGTTGACGCCCTTCATGAGCCCGAGGAGAGCACCGCAGATGACCACCCCGGCCCCGGTCGCCGCGAAGGAAGGGGTCGGTTTCCGTTCGGAACGCGGTCCCGTCCTGATCGCCGTGATGCTGTGTTCCGGCCTGATCGCACTGGACTCGACCATCATCGCGACGGCGGTGCCCTCGGTGGTCGCCGACCTGGGCGGGTTCTCCCAGTTCCCCTGGCTGTTCTCGATCTACCTGCTGACCCAGGCGGTCACCGTCCCGCTGTACGGCAAGTTCGCCGACGTGCTCGGCAGGCGGCCGGTGATGTTCTTCGGGATCGCGGCGTTCCTGCTGGGCTCGGTGCTCTGCGGCGCGGCCTGGAGCATGCCGGTGCTGATCGCCGCCCGCGCGGTGCAGGGCATCGGCGCGGGTGCCATCCAGCCGATCGCGCTGACCATGGTCGGCGACATGTACACCGTCGAGGAACGCGCCAGGGTGCAGG
The DNA here is from genome assembly GCF_000384215.1 of Amycolatopsis alba DSM 44262. Classification (NCBI taxonomy): domain Bacteria; kingdom Bacillati; phylum Actinomycetota; class Actinomycetes; order Pseudonocardiales; family Pseudonocardiaceae; genus Amycolatopsis; species Amycolatopsis alba. The sequence goes on from NZ_KB913032.1 coordinate 8,735,191, forward strand.
GCTACCTCGCCAGTGTCTGGGCCATCTCGTCGGTGGTCGGGCCGACGCTGGGCGGCGTCTTCGCCGAGTACCTCGACTGGCGCTGGATCTTCTTCATCAACCTGCCGCTCGGCGCGCTGGCCGCGTGGATGCTGTTCCGGAACTTCCGGGAACGCGTCGAACGCCGCTCGCACCGCATCGACTACCTCGGCGCCACGCTGCTCACCCTCGGCTGCTCACTGCTGATCCTCGGCCTGCTGGAAGGCGGGGTCGCCTGGGGCTGGGCGTCCGCGCCGAGCCTGGCGATCTTCGCCGGCGCGGTGCTCCTGCTGACCGCGTTCGTGTTCGTGGAACGCCGGGCCGAGGAACCGGTGCTGCCGCTGTGGATCTTCACCAAACGGACCTTGATCGGCGGGAACCTGGTCGCCGTCGTCGTCGGCATGCTGCTGATGGGCCTCACCTCGTACCTGCCGACCTTCTCCCAGGGCGTGCTCGGAACCGGCGCGCTCGTCGCAGGATTCGCACTGGCGGCGCTGACCGTGGGCTGGCCGATCTCGGCGTCGCTGGCAGGCCGGATCTACATGCGGATCGGGTTCCGGGACACCGCGCTGATCGGCAGCGGGGCCGTCATCGCGGGTGCGGGGCTCACGGTGTTCCTCGCGGCGGGGTCGTCGATCTGGCTGGCGGCCTCAGCCGCGTTCGTTCTCGGACTGGGGCTGGGCCTGACGTCGAGCCCGACGCTGATCGCCGTGCAGTCCACCATCGGCTGGGAACGCCGCGGCGTCGTCACCGCGACCAACATGTTCAGCCGTTCACTGGGCAGCGCGGTCGGTGTGGCGATGTTCGGCGCGATCGCGAACGCCACGCTGGCGAGCCGGTTCGCCAACCCGCCCGCCGGGGTCTCCGGCCTGCCGTCCGGTGTCGACGCGACCAGCGTCGTCCTGGGAGGCAACGGCCCGGACACCCCGACGACGACGTTCGTGCGGGACGCCCTCGCGGGCGCCACGCACCACGTCTTCCTGGCGATGCTGGTGGTCGCCGTGCTCAGCGTCGGCGCGCTGCTGCTGATGCCGCGGCGGACCGAAGAGCTGAAGTTCGACTAGTTCCGCTAGTTCTGCAGCGGGACGGCGTGTTCGACGAAGTTCTCGACGAACCGCTCGATCGGTTCCGGACCCGCCGGGTACAGCACGAACTTGCTCAGCCCGGCGTCGATGTGCTCGGCGATCAGGTCGCGGGCGGCCTTCCAGCTGCCCGCGATCAGGCGGGACGGGTCCGCGTCGGACCGTGCCGCGATCGAGGCCGCGAGCGCGTCCGGGATCCCGTCCTCGGCGACGACGAGGCTGATCCCGAAGTGGTCGGCCTCGATCTCCCGGTCCGCCTCGGCGGCGGCCTTCTGGATCGCCTCAGGGCCGGCACGCGCCTCCTCCGGGGTGAGGAAACTGGCCAGCCAGCCGTCCGCGAGCCTGCCGATCCGCCGCAACGCGCCGGGTGCCTTCCCACCGAGCCAGACGTCGAGCCGGTTGACCGGGCGCATGCCGAGGCTCACGCCCTCGACGCGGAAGAACTCACCGTCGAAGGTCACCTCTTCCTGTTCCAGCAGCGCCTTGATCAGGAGCAACGACTCGTCGAACACCGCGGCGCGGCGGCCTTGCGGCACCGGGAAAAGCGGCAGTTCCGCGTCTCGGGCGGGCTTCAGGCCGAAGACCGGGAGGACCCTTTTCGGCGCGAGCGCGGCGAGTGAGGCGAGCTGTTTGGCGACGAGCACCGGGTCACGGCCGGGCAGCACCAGCACGCCGGTGCCGACCTTCAGCTTCGAGGTGCGGGCGAGCGCGTGCGTCAGCCCGACGACCGGGTCGATCCTGGGCGAGTACACCGCCTCGGGCAGCCAGAGCGAATCGACGCCCGCCTGCTCCAGCAGGTCGACAGCGGCGCCGAACGCCTCGGGCGCGGTCCCGGTCCCCAGCCCCGCGCCGACCCTGATCTTCAGTTCCTCCGCCACACTCGTTCCCTTCCATCGGGCCTGGACACGGGCCGGTGTCCAGTGTTCACATCCGGCCCCGGCGTGAACAACCCCGCACACCCATGGACTCTTCCCGCGAATTCCCCGTACATTCGGGTGTCGTGCGGGCCGTTCCCGCACGGAATGGGGGATTTTTCGATGGCAGGGCAGGATCTCCTCAGCTGGACACGGTGCTTCCATCCGGCACCCGCGGCCGAGATGCGGCTCGTCGCCTTCCCGCACGCCGGCGGCTCGGCGAGCGCGTACCGGGCGTTTTCGGCGGCTCTCTCGCCCACCGTCGAGGTGCACACCACCCAGTACCCAGGGCGGCAGGACCGCATGGGCGAGCCGATCATCGACGATCTGCACACCCTCTCCGAGCGGCTGGCGGACATCGTTTCCGCGCTTCCCAAGCCTTTCGCCCTCTTCGGCCACAGCATGGGCGCCATCGTCGCGTTCGAGGTCGCCCGGCTGCTCGAAGCGCGTGGCCTCGTTCCGGCGGCGCTGTTCGTCTCGGCCCGCCGCGGCCCGGACGTGCTCAAGGAGAAAGCGCACCATCTGGCCGACGACGACACCTTCCTCGCCGAGGTCAGCAGGCTCGGCGGCACGGACCCGTCGATCTTCGACGACCCGGACATCCGGGCCCTCGCGTTGCCCGCGTTGCGCGGCGACTACAAGGCCGTCGAGAGCTACCGCTACCGGCCCGGTCCCGACGTGACCTGCCCGGTCGTGGCGCTCGCCGGGAACGCGGACCCGGTCCTGGACCTGCCGGACATCGAAAACTGGCGCGAGCACACCTCCGGCCCGTTCGAGACGGAGGTGTTCGAGGGCGGGCACTTCTTCCTCGACGACAATCTGGACGCCGTCTCCGCGCGCATCCTCGGCAGGCTCACCGTCAGCCCCTGAGCGTCAGGCCCAGGCGGAAAGTTCCTTGGCCAGCGCGGACGATCCGCCGGCGGTGCGCAGTGTCGGCGCACCGGGCCAGCAGTCCTGGTGCTCACCGGTGCGCAGGGTTTCGGCGAACCGGGCCACCAGCCGCGGCTGCGAAGCCACCGTCCGGCCGCCGAGGTACGCGACGACGACATGGTGGTCGTCGTCCGCGTGCGTCGCCACGGCGGCGGACCAGCCGTGCTCTTCGTGCCACATCAGGTCGACGTCGCGTTCGGGGAAGCCGGGAAGGCGCCAGTTCAGCCTCATCCGGGCGGTGACCGGGCCGGTGAGGTCCGCCGTGCACGAATCCATCCGTATCCCCAGTGCCGTGGCCACGTCCTCCAGATAGGCGTTCAGCCTGGTCATGAGATCCAGACCTGCTTCCGTGGGCACGGGCGTCGAGGTGGTCACGGTCCCTCAGCTTCCTGTCATTTTGAGTTGGCGTGACGGGAATTACCCACCCCTGCGCGGCTTCACACCCCCATTTCGTCACGCCCCGGTTTCGGTTCGCTCAAGCCGTGGCTTCGATGACTCGGGTCAGGGCCTTGTGCAGCGCCTCCAGCTCGGAGACCTCCATTCCGAGCTTCTCCACGACGCGGTACGGGATCTTTTCCGCCTCCGCGCGCAACGCGCGACCGGATTCCGTCAGCTCGACCGTCAGCAGCCGCTCGTCTTCGGCGCTGCGCCGCCGGGTGACGTAGCCGATCGTCTCCAGCCGCTTGAGCAGCGGTGACAGCGTCGCGGGTTCGGCGCGCAGAGCGATGCTCAGGTCCTTCACCGCCTGCGGGCCCCGCTCCCACAGCGCCAGCATGACCAGGTACTGCGGATGGGTGAGCCCGTGGGGCTCCAGCAGCGGGCGATAGATGGCGATGACGCTGCGCGAAGCGACCGACAGCGCGAAACACACCTGACGCTCCAACGCGAGCGGATCCTCGCCCAGATCGATCGACTTCATCTCCGGCCCCTCCGTGTCCATGCCGCGAATCCTAGCCGTGGCGTGCGCGACACTAATGATTAGCGTGCTAATCATTAGTGTACTGTGACGGTCATCGACGGAAGGAGTCGCCCGATGCCCCGCAAGCGCCCGGACGTGTTCCGCTGGCTGTGGTACTCACTCGGCGGCAGGCTGCCCGAGCGGTATCACGACTGGATCCTCCACGACGCGACCACCGGAAGCTGGCGACGGCGGCACGTCGCCCGCAGCACCGTCATGATCGCCCCGCTGTGCGCGGTGTGGCTGCTCCTGCCCGGCCCGCTCCCCCTGCGGCTGGCGATCGTGCTGATGGCCGCGCTCGTGGCGTACTTCTATTCGATGGCCTACATGGAGGAGAGCATCGAGCACCGGCTCACCAAGAACGGCTTCCCGCCGGGCATCGGCCGCCGGACCCGCGCGGAGGCCACCGCGCTCGCGGAAGCGGACGTCACCGAGCGGTATCTCGCGCGCTATCGCGACCAGGCGGGCGCCTGACGCCCGCCCCTTCGCGGTGCCGCCGCTGATCCGATGTTGCGAAAGCCACTTTCGCAACGTTGAAGGTTGCGAAAGTGGCTTTCGCAACGCCCGCAGCGGCCGGTCAGGCTGCCCCGCTTCGGGCAAGGGCGGCCTGGTGGACCGCGACGAGTTCGTCGGCAACACGTTTCGGTTCCGTTCGCAAGCGGCTGGGCAAAGTCTGGAGAACCGCGATGCCAGCGGCCGCATACCTGGCGTTTCTCGCCACTGTCGCGGCGTACTGCTGCTTGCCGAAATGGAAGTCGTACGAATCGATCTCCCAGGCCAGTCGCGCGGCAACGAAGTAGCCATCGGGAGTCGCGATGTACTCACCGTTTTCGTCCCGCAGTTCGTGATTCCACAGAGGTTCCGGCAGACCGCTCGTCCTCCACACCGTCATCGCGTCGACCTCCGCGGCCGACCTGGCTCCGTCGGCGATCCGATGCAGTGCTTCGCGCGGGATCGCGGTGCCACGGCTGCTTCCGGCATCGAGTTCGGCGAACAACTCCGAGAGACTCACACCGCACTGGACCGCGTCGGAAAGCAGAGACGAAACGTCCCGCCGGGAGCCAAGTCGACGGCTTTCGTCGAGAACCGATCGAACCAAGGGGGCCATCGGCACTCCCGCCTCGACGATCGGCTGCGGCATCCGGATCGTCCGTTCGACGATCACATGCCCGGAACCGCCTATCTTGTGTTCGAGCGGAACAAGCAGGTGGACTCGGAAAGGATGGTCCGGCAACGCTCGCAGCCCCTGCCGTCGGCAGGAAGCAGCTCCTGTCACCACCGCGTCCGGCCCCGCGTACAAGAGTGCGGCATCGACCAGCTGCCGTCGCGTCGGCGTCCCGGAGTGCAGCAGCAAGACTCCCGGCAGCAGCCTTTGCCACGGCTTTCCCGGACGACATCGTCGATAACAGGTCATGGACGGAACACCGAGTTCCCCGAGCCGGGCGACAGTGATCACACCACCACGGCTGTGCCGATAGAGCCACTCGGGATCACGGGCCCACTCTCCGGATTTCACGTCATGATCGTCACCGTTTCGAACAGTCGCGCGCCAGCGCCTTCCGCCGAACTGTGGACAACTCGCCACACCAGCCCCACTGTGGATAACTCTCTGCGCGTTGGATAACTCTCCGCACGTTGCGAAAGCCACTTTCGCAACGTTGAAGGTTGCGAAAGTGGCTTTCGCAACACCGCCGCCGCGCACCCGCCCCGCCTGACGGCCGCCCGCGACCGGGCCGGATGAGCCGTCGCGGCTAGGGCGTGTCCTGTAAGTGATCTAGCTGGGGTTCGGTTGGATTGCGGTCGTGGTTGGTCGTGGTGAGTTGACGGATAAGGCATGGGCGGTGATCGAGCCGTTGCTGCCGCCTCAGCAAGGTGGTGGGCGGCGGTGGCGGGATCATCGCCAGGTCATCAACGCGATCCTGTGGAAGTTGCGCACTGGAGCGCCCTGGCGTGACCTGCCTGATCGTTACGGGCCTTGGAAGACGGCGCATGAACGGCTGCGGTTGTGGACCAAGGACGGCACCTGGGACCGGATTCTCGACCGGGTGATCGTCAAGGACGACGCCGTCGGCGACCTCGAGTGGATCGTTTCCGTCGACTCGAGCGTGGTTCGGGCGCATCAGCATTCCGCCGGCGCCCGGAAAAAGGGGGACGCAGCGACGGAATCGAAGCCCTCGCCCTCGATGGGGAAGGACTCGGGCGGTCCCGTGGCGGGCTGAGCACCAAGATCCATCTCGCCGTCGACGGACGAGGCCTGCCGATGCGGTTCCTGCTCACCCCCGGCCAAGCCGGAGACAACCCGGAGCTGGTTCCGCTGCTGGACGGCATCACCGTCGCCCGGATCGGTCCCGGCCGGCCACGCTGCCGACCGGAGACGGTGATCGCGGACAAGGCGTATTCGCATCCGTCAACCCGCCGGGCGATGCGAGACCGGCGGATCAGGTTCGTCAGTCCGGAACGGGACGACCAGGTCGCCCGCCGCGCAGCCAAAGGCCGCAGCGGCGGGCGACCACCAGCGTTCGACGCCGAGGTCTATAAGCAGCGCAACGTGGTCGAACGGTGCTTCAACCGGCTCAAACAGTTCCGCGACCTGGCCACCCGCTACGCCAAACGCGCCGCCTACTACCAGGCCGAACTCACCATCGCCGCGATCATGCTCTGGCTCCAATGACTTACAGGACACGCCCTAGAGTGCGCGGTGATGAGACGCAAGCTCCGCCCGCCGCTCCCGCCCCGGCACGGGCTCGACCCCGCGAGGCTCAAGATGCCCGCCGAGGGACCGTGGACGACGTTGCGGGAACACCTCGTCGAGCGGCTCCCCCGTGTCGCGCCCGAGCGGATCGCGGAGATGCTCCGCGAGGACCGCATCGTCGGACTGGACGGGCCGCTGGGCGTCGACTCGCCGTTCGTGCCGGACTCGTTCATCTGGTTCCATCGCGACCTGCCCGACGAGGTCGAGGTCCCGTTCGAGATTTCCGTCCTGCACCGCGACGAGCATTTCCTGATCGCCGACAAACCGCATTTCCTCGCGACCATCCCGCGCGGACGGCACATTCTGCAGACGGCGCTGGTCCGCCTCCGCCGCGAACTCGATCTCCCGCGGCTCACCCCGGCGCACCGGCTCGACCGGGTCACCGCGGGACTCATCCTGTTCGTGATCACCCCCGAAGTCCGCGGCAGGTACCAGACGATGTTCCGGGACCGCTTGGTACACAAGGAATACGAGGCGATCGCGCGCTACGATCCCGAGCTCGCGATGCCGCGTGAGATCAGCAGCCGCATCGTCAAGGAACGCGGGGTCATCGCCGCGCAGGAGGTCGACGGGCCGCCCAACGCCGAAACCCGCGTCGAACTGATCGAGCACCGCGACGGCCTCGGCCGCTACCGCCTGCTCCCCGCGACCGGCCGCACCCATCAGCTCAGGCTGCACATGAGCGGCCTCGGGTTGCCGATTCTCGGCGACGACTTCTACCCGGAGCTGACCGAGACCCCGCTCGACGACTTCACCGAACCCTTGCAGCTGCTGGCGAAGGTCCTCGAGTTCACCGATCCGGTGACCGGGGAACGCCGCCGGTTCGAAAGCAGGCGGACTCTCGATGCGTGGACGGACCTCGACGCGTGGCGCCGAGGTCCGTGACACCGGTTCACTTCCGCCAGAACTTGATCCCGCTCCACGTCACCTTGACCGGTCCGGCGCCGCTGGCCGTCCGGTAGGCCCCGAACTTGTCGTAGTAGCTGCCGCTGCTGCTGCTCACGGTCTGCTTCAGCGAACCGTTGATGTACACCTTGTGCGTGCTCCCGACCTGGTGCACGGTGTTGACCCGCACCGACGTCCCGACCGTCGCCCCGCTTCCCAGGGTCTCCCCGCCGTGGACCGCGTAAAGCCGCCCGCCGCGTTCGACCGCGAGCATGAAGTACGGTCCGGCGGTCGGCGCGTCGCGGAAGGTCTGTTTCAGGCTGATCCGCGTGCCCGCCATGCTGGTGATCCGGAACGAGCCCTCGAACTGCCGGGTCCCGCCGGTGTAGGTCACGTAGCGCCGTTCCGCCCGCTGGTCGCCGCTCCCGGTGGAGCAGGTCAACTCGAAGTCGAGCCCGCCGACCTTGCCGCACCCGCGTTCCTGGACGCTGAACGAGGGGCTCTCCGCCGTCCACGGCCCGGTTCCGACCTGGGCGTTCGCCGGCATCGCCGACGCCATCAGGCCGAGGACGGCCGCCGCGACCACCCCGGCGGTCCGAAGTCGTCTCCGCATCCTGCCTCCTGCACACTCAGGGCGGCGGTGGTCCAGACCAGGACCAGGCTGCGACTGTACGAGCACGAACCGTCATCGGACAAGACGTTGACGCTCCGGCGTCCCGCTGATTGGGTAACGACGATGATCCTCTCCATGACGGTCCTCGAAGGACTGGCGGCCGGGACGATCGACCTGGTCTTCCGGCGCTGGTCGAAACAGAACGTCCGGCCGGGCGACGTCCTGCGCCTGGAAGCCGGGGTGATCGAGGTCGACTCGGTCGAGATCGTCGACCCCGCCACCATCACCGACGCCGACGCCCTCCGTTCCGGGGCGGACTCGGCGAACGCGGTCCGCGGGACCCTGCGCGGCCCCGCGGACGCCCCGGTGTACCGCATCCGCCTGCTCTACCTCGGTCCCGATCCCCGGCGGGCGCTCAGCGCGGAAACCGAACTGTCCGAAAAGGACTTCGAGGCCATCCGCGACCGATTGTCCAAGCTGGACAGACGCCGCCCGTGGACCCACGAGACCTTGCGGCAAATCGCGGGCAACCCCGGCCGCCGGGCACAGGAACTCGCCGATCTCCTCGGCCGCGAGAAGGAACCGCTGAAGGTCGACATCCGCAAACTCAAGAACCTCGGCCTGACCCACAGCCTCGAAGTCGGCTACCGGATCTCCCCGCGCGGCGCGGCCTATCTCCGGCTCAGCCGAGGGACAGGACGGCCTGGGCCAGCAGGGCCGAGCTGAAGAAGGAACCGGCGAAAACGAGAAGGGTGACGACGACCGCGCGCCAGCTCAGGGTCCGCAGGATCTTCAGCTGCCGGATGGTCACGCACAGACCCACGCAGCCGAGCACCGCGGTGGCCACTGTCAGCAGGTCGACGGCGGACATGGTCCGCAGCATGACCGCCGACCACGGCAGCCCTGGAACGGCCAATGCGGCACCGACGAGCGCCGCCCAGAGCACCGTCGGCACGAACCGGCCGGTCCGGCTGCCGAGGATCCGCACCCCGAAGGCAAGGACGAGCAGCACCGACGCCCCCGGCACCGCCTGCCATCCCGAGGTGACGAGGACCAGCACGGTCACGGCCGAGCCTGCCACCAGCCGGGAGGCCACGACGGGCGCCTTCGCCTCGGCCGGGTCCCCGGATCCCAGCCGATTCCGCACGGCGGAAGGCGAACGGTACAGCCGCTCCAGCACCGGAAGAACGACGAAGGCGCCCAGCAGCACGGTGGTGACGTAGGTCAGTACATCGCTGGCCGTCGCGAGCGCGAGAATCTCGTCCTGGGGCAGGTCACGGGAACCGTGCGCCAGTGAACCCGCGCACGAGATCGTCATGCCTCCGCTGCCGACCCCGCAGGCCATCGCCAGTGCCGTCGAACTGAACAACGGAATCGCCGAGCCGACGCCCGCGAGTGCCGAGAAGAACAAGGACCCGAACAGCGTGCCGCAGATGTAGGTCGCGAGAACGCCGGAGCCTTCCGGCCCGGAGACGCCGTACCGTTCGGTCACCAGCGCGATGCTGGGTTCGCGGCCGATGGAGAAGGTGGCGCCGATGCTCGCGCGGCCGAAGCCGAGCAGCAGCGCCGCCGGGAAGGCCAGCAGCACCGTCCCGGCCTTTCCGAGGCTCTGCACGAGGATCGCTGGTCCGGCCTCGACGATCGTCGGAAGCGCCGCGCCCAGCACGACCCCGGCTCGCACCACGAAGACCACCGTCAGCAGTTGGAGGATCTTCCCGGCGAAGGACCAGACCAGCGCGGCCGTGTCGGGCCGCCGCCAGGACAGCGCCAGATTGACGGCGACCGTGATCACGAAAGCGAAGAAAAGCGGCAGCAGGACGAGTGTGAACGAACCGATCCGTAGCTCCAGCGCGCCCGCGTACACCGTTCCCACGGTGACCAGCACACACAGCGTGGTCACCGCGATGGCGACCCTTGTCCCGATCTTGGCGTTCGATGGTCTGGCCATAGCCGTTGTCAGCCCCCTGGAACCCACCGTAGCGAAGATCCATCCGCGAAGACTACTCGAACACGCGTTCGACAAATGATCGAATACGGGGTAAGTTCGGTTGCCATGACCCCCGCCCTGCAAGCCTCACTGTTCGACGAGTGCGCCGCCCTCGGGCTCGGCTCGCTCGGCGGGCTGCGGCGCACCGAGCTGACCCGTGGCGCCTGGATCGACGTGCTGCCGGGCTGGCTCGCCGGAGCGGACGAACTGTTCACCCGGCTCGCCGAAGACGTGCCCTGGCAAGCCGAACGACGGCAGATGTACGACCGTGTCGTCGCCGTTCCCCGGCTGCTGAGCTACTACCGCGAGAACAGCCCGCTGCCCCACCCGCTCCTCACCGAGGCACGGGAGAGGCTCTCGGCGCATTACGCGGACGAGCTCGGCGAGCCGTTCGTGACCTCAGGTCTGTGCTTCTACCGGGACGGGCGCGACAGCGTCGCCTGGCACGGAGACGACACCGGCCGTTCCCGCACCGAGGACACCATGGTCGCGATCGTCTCGGTCGGCGCCGCCCGGCACCTGGCGCTGCGCCCGCGTGGCGGTGGCGAGACGATCCGGCACGCCCTCGGCCACGGCGACCTGATCGTCATGGGCGGCAGCTGCCAGCGCACCTGGGAACACGCCATTCCCAAGACAGCCAAACCCGTCGGGCCGAGGATCAGCATCCAGTTCCGGCCGAGAGGAGTCGCCTGAGAACTAATCCAGCAGCACGGGCAGCGCGTCGACGCCGTAGACGATCGAGACCTTCCGGAAGCCGACCTCGTCCGGTTCGATCGCCAGCCGCATCTCCGGGAACCGGCGCACCAGCGCGGGATACGCGGTGCGCAGCTCCATCCTGGCCAGTTCGGCACCGATGCACCGGTGGATGCCCCAGCCGAAGGCGAGGTGCGACGTCGGCTCGCGGGTCGCGTCGAACTTCTCCATGTCTTCGCCGAGGACACCGTCGCGGTTCGCGACGCTGAGCGAGCACAGCACGATGTCGCCCTTCGCGATCCGGACGCCGGCGACCTCCATGTCCTCCTTGGCGAAGCGCGGGAAGGCCATCTGCACGACCGTCAGGTACCGCAGCAGTTCCTCGACGAACTTGTGGACGGCGTCGTCGTCACCGCGGACGGTCTCGAACAGCGAACGGTCCTTCAGCAGCACGAGGGCGCCGAGCGCGAGCATGCTCGCCGTGGTCTCCAGCCCGCCGGTGAGCACACCGTCGGCGAGTCCGGCCAGTTCGCGGTCGTCGATCTCGTCGCCGTGCTCCTTGATGAGCATGCCGAGCAGGCCGTCGCCGGGGTTCTCGCGCTGCTTCTTGACGATGTCGTCCAGGTAGGACAGTGACTCCGTCATCGCGCCGAGTGACGCGCCGGCGCCGCCGAAGAGATCGAAGCGCGCGGTGCTCAGCCGCTGGAAGTCGTCGCGGTCCTCGTACGGGACGCCCAGCAATTCGCAGATGGTCAGCGACGGGATCGGCAGGGCGAAGGCCTCCCACAGGTCGACGGGGCCGTCCGTCTTCGCCATCGCGTCGAGCTGGTCGGCGACGATCTCGTCGATCCGCGGCGCCAGCCGTGACAGCCGCCGCATGGTGAACTCCGGCGTGAGCAGCCGCCGCAGCCTGGTGTGCACCGGAGGGTCGGCGAACCCGAGGCCGCCGGGGTTCTGGTCCTCGGTCACGCCCGCGTTCCCGACCAGGTTCGTGAAGTCACTGCTGAACTCGGTCACCTTGCCGAGCACGGCCTTGGCCTCGTCGTAGCCGGTGACCAGCCAGCCGCTCATGCCGAACGGCAGGTCCAGCTTGCTGATCGGCTCCTCCGCGCGGACCCGGCCCAGCTCGGCGACCGGGTCGAGACCGTCCCGCTTCAGCGGCGTCAGGAGGTTGTCCGGGATGATCGACATCTTGGACAGGTCGAAACCGTTTTTCTGCTGACGCGCGAGGTAGCGGCGGCCGATCCACGCCAGCACGCGCGAGCGAATGCTCCCCATACTCCGCACCCTACTCCAGCCGCCGACCACCTGACCTGGCACAACAGGCCGTGTTCGCCCGGCCGGGGCCGAATTTCGACGGCTGTTCACCCGCCGTCCCACTCGATTCGTCACGTCCAGAAAGTCGGATTCGGGCCGCCGCAGGTTCCCCCTGACCACGAGACGTCGATCACGGTAGGTCACGACGGACGAGAGGTAACGCCTGACATCCGGCGGACGTCGTGAGATTGTCGGACCCTGCTGGGAGGATTCGGACATGTCACCCTCACTCATCGGACGTGACCATCCCGCGGGCGTGCTCCGCGCGGAGATCGCCCGTGCCGCCGAAAGCCACGGCGGGCTGGTGCTGGTCACCGGCGAGGCCGGGATCGGCAAGACCACGCTCGTCACCGGCGCCGCCGAGGCCGCGAAACGCCTCGGCGCCCTGGTGCTCAACGGGTCCTGCTGGGACTCGTCGAGCGCGCCGGGCTACTGGCCGTGGACGCAGGTGGTGCGCGGGCTGCGGCGCGCCGTCGGGCAGGGGCGCTGGGCCGCGATGGCCGACAACGAACTGGATGTCCTGCTCGGCGAGACCCGCGGCGACGGCGCGGCGGACGGGTTCCGGCTGTACGACGCGGTGACGAGTGCGCTGGTGGCCGCCTCGCAGGAACAGCCGATCGTGGTGGTGCTCGACGATCTGCACTGGGCCGACGCCGCTTCGCTGCGGCTGCTCGAGTTCGCCGCGCAGCACACCTGGTTCGAACGGCTGCTGCTGATCGGCACGTACCGCGACGTCGAGGTCGAGACGACCGATCACCCGCTTCGGTCGCTCATGCTGCCGTTGCTCGCGAAGGCCACTTCGGTCACTCTCACCGGGCTCGAGCCGGACGAGGTCGGCACGCTCATGGCCAGGACGGCGGGCGCGGAGCCCGACGACGAGCTGGTCGCCGAGGTCCATCGCCGCACCGGCGGCAACCCGTTCTTCGTCGAGCAGACAGCGAGGCTCTGGCGCAGCGGAGGCTCCGCCGAGACCATCGCGCCGGGGGTGGCCGACGCGTTGCAACGTCGGCTTTCCCTGCTCCCCCAACCGGTTCTCGATCTGCTGACCATCGCGTCCGTACTCGGCAGGGAGTTTCACCGCAGACTGCTCGCGGGCGTGGCGTCGGCACCCGTGCCCCAGGTGGACAGGCTGCTCGACCAGGCCGTCGCGGCCCGGCTGGCCGTGGTGCACGGACAAGGCCGGTTCACCTTCGCCCACGACCTCGTCCGCGAAACCCTGTACGCGAGCCTGTCCGAAGCGGACAGACGGAAACAGCACGCCACGGTGGTCGCGGCGGTCCGGGAGACACGGAAGTCGGCGGACCGGCTCTTCCCCGCCGACAAGGCCCGCCACGCGCTGCTCGCCGGCCCGGAGCTCGATCCGGACGAGGCCGCCGACCTGCTGCTGGCCGCGGCGATGGACGCCACCGGCCGGATGGCCGTCGAGGAGACCGCCGGGCACTACCGGCGGGCGATGGAGATCGTCGAGGATCCCCGCCGCCGGGCGGTCATCGCACTCGAACTGGGCGCGCACCTCACCCGTCACCACGACACCGAGGAGGGCCGCGAGGCCCTCGACACGGCGTCGGCGCTCATCCGTGAACTCGACGACGACGATCTGCTCGCCCGGCTCGCGCTGACCCTGATCCGGGCCGACCACAAGGCACTGCGGGTCGAGGAGACCACCGCGCTGCTCACCGAGGCGCACCGGCGGCTCTGCCACCGGGAACCCGGCGCGGCCCTCTCCGTCGAGGAGATGACGCAGGACCTGACGGCGCGCATCATGATGACCGCCCGCGACGATCAGGACGACTCCGCGCTGCTGTTCGGGCTGTGGGCCCGGCACGACGCGATCTGGGGCCCCGGCACCGCCGCCGAACGGGAACGGCTCACCGACGAGCTGATCGCGGTCGGGCGCCGCACGGCGAACGCGGAACTGGAGCATTTCGCGTCGTCGTTCAAGTGGGTGGCGCAGCTGGAACAAGGCGATCCGCGCTATCTCGAGCAATACCAGGACTTCATCGCCATGACGGAGAACGGCCGGGTGCCGAGTTCCCATCTGGCGTCCATGATCGACCAGTGCATCATCGCGACCATCCAGGGGCGATTCGACGAAGCCGAGGGCCACCTCCAGCGGGCGTTCGACAGCCGGGCCGACGAGGGGCACCCGTTCTTCTGCGATGTCAGGCAGCTGCAGCTCTGGTCCCGCTGGTGCCTGGAGGGCCGGTTCGACGACCTCGCGGGGCTGCACCGGGAGATGACTCACGTCGGCTACTCCTATCACCGGATACTGGAGGCGATCACCGCCGCGCAGGCCGAGGACGCGGGGGAAGCCGTACGGCTCACCGATCTCGCCGCAGGCGGGAAGCCGTATCCACGCGACCTCGAGGCGATGTGGCTGCGCTGCCAGGCGCAGACCGCGGCGGTCTCCGCCGACCCGGAACGCTGCGATGCCGCCCGCTCGCTCCTGGTTTCCTACAGCGGGGAGTGGCTGGTCTCGCTGTACGGCTGCGAAACCGGCGGCCCGGTCGATCTCTGGCTCGGCAGGCTCGATCTCGCGCAGGAACGCTGGAACGACGCCGCGGAAAGACTGCGTGACGCCGTGCGGTCGGCCGAGCGGCTGCGGGCCGCGGCTTGGGCAGCGGAAGCCAAATCCTGGCTGGCCAAGGCTTTGCTCGGCCGGAACCTCGAAGGCGACGCGTCGGCCGCGGCGGTTTTACTGTCCGAAGTGGACAGAGAGGCCGGTGCGCTCGGCATGCGGCAGGTCGTGAACAGGGTGGCCCGGACCCGGAAGGACACCCGTGCGCCTGCCGCGCCCACGGCCGAGTTCCGTCGCGACGATGCCGTGTGGACTCTGCGCTTCGACGGCGTCACAACGCACCTTCCGGATTCGAAAGGCTTGCGGGATCTGCATTTCCTGCTCGGCAGGCCGGGTTCGGAAGTGACGGCAGTGCGGTTGCTCGACCCCGCGGGCGGCGAGGTGGTCGTCGCCGCGAAGAGCCTCGGCGGGGACGCCGTCCTCGACGACGAGGCGAAAGCCCGGTATCGCACGAGGCTGGACCAGCTCGACGAGCTGATCGACACCGCGACGGAGCTGGGCCAGGACGCCCGTGCCGCGGCGCTGGACCGCGAGCGGGACGCGCTGCTGGCGGAGCTGCGGTCCGCCGCCGGGCTCGGCGGCCGCACCCGGCGGCTCGGCGACGAGGCCGAACGCGCCCGCAAGACGGTGACCGCCCGGATCCGGGACACCCTGCGCAAACTCGACGAACAGCATCCGGCGCTGGCCACGCACCTGCGCGCGTCGGTCACCACCGGGTCTTCGTGCCGCTACGCGCCGGAAGACAAGGTCCCCTGGCGGCTGTGAGCCGCCAGGGGACCTTGTCACCCCCAGGTCATTTCCGGTTGTAGAGCCGCATCGTCAGCGTGCCGAAGATCGCGAGGATGATCGCGCCCGCGATCAGCACCCAGGTGATCTCGCCGCCGTCCCAGTTTCCGTCCATCATCGAGCGGACCGCCCCGACCACATGGGTCACCGGGTTGACGTCGACGAAGGCCTGCAGCCAGCCCGGCATCGTCTCCGGGTTGACGTAGATGTTGCTGAGGAAGGTCAGCGGGAACAGCACCATCATGCTGACGCCCATCACCGACTTCTCGCTGCGCAGCAGCAGGCCGAACATCGTCCAGATCCACGAGAACGCGAACGAGAACGCCAGCAGCAGGAGGATCGCGGCGGCCACGCCACCGACTCCGCCGCCGGGCCGGAAGCCCATGATCAGCCCGACGCCGAGGATCACCAGCGCCGCGATGAGGTAGCGCAGCATGTCGCCGAGCAGGTATCCGACCATCGCCGACGGCCGCCAGATCGGCAGCGTGCGGAATCGGTCGAAGACGCCCTTCTCGATGTCGGTGTTGACCGCCACCCCGGTGTACATGGTGATCATCAGGATGCTGCTCGCCATGATGCCCGGCAGCACGAACTGCAGGTACTGCGTCGGCGAGCCGGACAGCGCGCCGCCGAACAGGTAGGTGAACATCAGCGTCATCATGATCGGGAACGCCGTGACGTCGAACAGCTGCTCGGGCACGTGCTTGATCTTCAGCATCGCGCGCCACCCGAAGGTGACCGACGCCGACAGCGCGCTGGGACGCTGAGGGCGGTTCTTCGCGATCAGGACGGCGGCTAGGTCCTCCGCCTTCGGTGCCGCGAGAACCGCTTCGTTTTCTTTGACTGCCGTGGTGCTCAAGCTGTTTCCTCCTCTTTGCCGCGCGCGGCCGCGATCGGATCGCCAGGGCGCACGTTCGAGATGACTCTTCTGTTCAAGGGGTCAGGCGCCCTGCCGCCCCGATAGCGGGGCATAGCCGGCGCGCGCCTTGTGGTCACCGGAAGCTCGGGTGCCCGGCTGACTCCGTGCTCAAGCTGCACTCTCCTGAGAAGAAGCCGCGGTGCGGTCGGTGAGGGCCAGGAAGACCTCGTCGAGGCTCGGCTGGCCGAGGGAGAACGTGTCGACGACGATGCCCGCGCGGGCGAGTTCGGTCAGTGCGCGCGCGGCGTGCTCGGCGGCGCCCTGTTCGGTGCTCTCGCCCGAAAGCCGGGCGGTCAGCGCGAGGGGGTCCGGTTCGAGCACCACCTGCGCCTCCAGGTTGCGGACGAGCAGCGCTTCGGCCGCGGTCCGCTGGTCGGCCTCGCGCAGCCGGACGTGGACGGCGCCCGCGCCGACCGACGCCTTCAGCTGGCCCTTGGTGCCTTCGGCGATCACCTTGCCGTGGTCGATGACGGCGATCCGCGACGCCAGCTGGTCGGCCTCGTCGAGGTACTGCGTGGTCAGCAGGACGGTGGTGCCGTGCTGAACGATCGCGCGCACGATGTCCCAGACCTGGTTGCGGCTGCGGGGATCGAGCCCGGTCGTCGGTTCGTCGAGGAAGAGCACGTCCGGGGTGTTGAGGATGCTCGCGGCGATGTCGATCCGCCGCCGCATCCCGCCGGAGTAGTTCTTCACCTGCCGCCCCGCGGCCTCGGTCAGGCCGAACGCCCCCAGCAGCTCCTCCGCCCGTGCGCGAGCGGCCGGTTTGCGATGCCCGGTCAGCCTGCCGATCAGCACCAGGTTCTCGGTCCCGGTCAGATCCTCGTCGACCGAGGCGTACTGCCCGGTCAGGCTCACCATGGACCGGACGGCGTCGGCCTCGCGGACGACGTCTTTACCGAAGATGCGCGCTTCGCCTTCGTTGGGGCGGAGCAGGGTCGCGAGCATCTTCACCGCGGTGGTCTTGCCGGCGCCGTTCGGTCCGAGGACGCCGTACACGGTGCCGGCGGGGACCTTCAGGTCGATCCCGTCGACCGCCCGGTTCTCCCCGAACACCTTGACCAGCCCCGAGGCTTCGATGGCCAGTTCACTCATTTTCCTTTTCCTTTCAGAACTTTCAGCAGACGTAGGGACGCGCGGCACGCGCTTCGCGCAGGGCGAGGCCCCACCAGACGAGCTCGTCGAGCAGGGTGGTCACGGCCTGTCCCTGCCCGTCGACATCGGCGGGGGTGCCGTCGAGGAGGTTGAAGGCGACGGTGTCCCGCATGGTCACCGTGTGCAGCTCGGTGAAGATCGAGCGCAGCTGTTCGACGGCGTAGAGACCCTGCGACCGGTAGCCGTAGGAGACGAAGCCGACCGGCTTCGCACGCCACTCGTCGTAGGCGGTGTCGATCGCCTGCTTGAGCGACGCCGGGAAACTGCGGTTGTACTCGGGGGTGACGACGACGAACGCCTCCGCCTCGTCGACCAGCCTCGCGAACCGCTTCATCTCGGGCGTCGGCTGCTCCGGCAGCTCGGCGGGCATGGTGAAGTCGATCAGGTCGAGCACTTCGGTGACGAGGTCGTCCCGGTCGTCCGCGCGGTCGGTGAACCACTTGCCGACGGCGTCCCCCACCCGCCCTTCGCGGGTGCTGCCGATGATCACCGCGACCCGTAGCGGACAGCTGTTCATGACCGGCCTCCTCTCGCCTCATCCTCTGGGCGCGAGAAAGCCGCCGGATGTTCGCTAGATCGGATCTAGCGGACGCCCGGCGGCTTCGGTCGGTGATCTCGCTACGCGTCCAGCGCGATCGCGATCGCGCCCAGCAGGGACGCGTCCTGGTCGAACTTCGCCGACACCAGCTCCGGCGGGAACGGCACGGCTCCGGCCAGCCGCTCACGCAGCGCGGGCAGCAGGATGTCGGCCGAGCGCACCAGTCCCCCGCCGACGGCGATGCGCTGCGGGTCGAGCGCGATGGCGAGGTTCGCGACGTGCATCGACAGTTCGTCGAGTGCCGCGCCCACCAGGTCCTTGGCCTGCGCGTTCTCCCTGGCGAGGCCGAACAGCTCGCCCGCGGTTACCGGGCGGCCGAGCAGCACACTCGCCCGGCCGCCCAGCCCACGCCCACCGACGGCCTCTTCCAGCGGCGCCGCTCCGCTGGCGAACCCGTCGGTGTCCTGCGGTGAGAGGAGGTTGTACCCGATCTCTCCCGCAGCGCCATTCGCGCCGGCCAGCAGCCGGCCGCCGACCAGGACCGCCGCGGCGATCCCGGTCCCCAGCGAGAGGAACACCGCCGGATCGGTGTCCGCCAGCGCCCCCCATCGCCATTCCGCGAGCGCCGCCGCCTTGGCGTCGGTGCCCACCTCGATTCCGACGCCGCCGAACTCGTCGGCGACGAGTTCGCGCAGCCGCAGTTCCTCCCAGCCCGGCACGTTGGGGGCCAGCAGGATGCGGTCTTCCAGCACGATGCCGGGGCTGACGACGCCGATCGCGGCAAGGTCGTCGGCGGCGCCTTCGTCGGCGAGCAGTTTCCGTGCCGCGGCGAGCGCGCGGCTCACCACCTGTTCGGCGCCCGCTTGCGCGTCGGTGTCGAGCCGCCGGGTGACCAGCAGGCTCCCGGCTCTGTCCGCCAGCCCGATCGCGACCTTCGTCCCGCCGAAGTCGATCCCCAGGATCAGTTCTTCCCCCGTCACTTCCCGTTCCCCTCTTCCGCCCCCGCGAACGATTCCTGAATTCCCTTCGGCCCGAACGGCCAGACGTGCTCCGCCTTCGCGTAGGCGAGGAACGCCGCCACGCCGAGCACGATCCATCCCACCGAAAGCCCGATCGAGAGCAAGGTGGCGGAGAAGTAGATGTAGACCCAGCCGAGCAGCGCGATGATCGTCGGGATCGGGTAGAGCCACTGCCGGTACGGCCGCCGCAGTTCCGGGCGCCGTCGCCGCAGCACCACGATCGCCGCGACCTGGGCGAGTGACTGGACGAGCACCAGCACCGTCACCGCCGCGTTGATCACCGCGGTGAGGGTGAACAGCGAGCCGATCGCGGCGATGGCGCCCATCGTCAGCACCCCGGCGGTCGGCAGGTTCAGTTTCGGGTGCAGTTTGGCGAACACCGGCAGGAACACCTTGTCGCGCGCGGCCTCGAACGGGACCCGCGAACCCCCGAGCAGTCCGGCGAACACCGAGCCGACCGCGGCGATCACGATGAACACGGTGATGACCTTGGCCGTCCCCGTGCCCCACGCCTGTTCCAGCACGGTGGAGGCGACCGACGTGGCGGTCTTCAGCTCCTCCAGCGGGATCGAGCCGAGCACACCGAGCTGCAGCAGGAAGTACAGGCTCATGATGCCGAGGATCGAGAAGATGATCGACCGCGGCAGCGTCCGGCCGGGGTCACGCACCTCGCCGCCGAGGTAGGCGCTGGTGTTGTAGCCGAGGTAGTCGTAGATCGCGATGATCAGGCCCGCGCCGAGCCCGGCCCAGAACGCGCCGCCGCCGAAGGAGAACGCGCCCGGAGTGAAGGCGAACGCCTGCGCGCCGTCGAAGTGCGTGAAGGCCGCGACGATCACCGAAAGCACCGCGAACAGCATGATCGCGAACAGGACGGTGGTCAGCTTCCCGATCTCGCCGATCTTGCGGAACAGCGCCAGCACGATCAGTGCGATGACACCGAGCCCGATGATCTTGCCGAGCCCGGTCGTCCCGCCGTCGTCGGCGACACCGGGGATCAGGTACCCGAGGTACTGGACGAGGCCGATGATGCCGGTGGACATGATCAGCGGGATGAACAGCACCGCGCTCCAGGCGAACAGGAACGGCATGAGCCTGCCGGTCCGGACGCCGAACGCTTCGCGCAGGTAGACGTAGGTGCCGCCGGCGCCGGGGAGGGCGGCACCGAGCTCGGCCCAGATCAGGCCGTCGGCCAGCGCGATGACCGCGCCGATGAGCCAGCCGAACATGGCCTGCGGGCCGCCGAGGGTCGCCACCATCGCGGGGATGGTGACGAACGGGCCGATCCCGCACATCTGGGTCATGTTGATGGCGGTCGCCTGGAGCGGCCCGATCTTCCGCTCGAGCCCCGGCCGCGGGGATGAACTCAAAACGCGCCTCCCTATTAGTTAGTAAAGTTTCTTAACATAATTTGCGGCGTGTCGGAAGGCCGGTCCGCAAAGTTGTCGCGCGCCGGTCCACCCGGAATTGCCCGAAAGGGCGGAATCAGCCGGAATACCCCCGAACAGAGCAAGCCGGGACGTATCAGGGAGGCACCGTTCCGCGTCCTTAGCCAGAAGAGCGTCTTCCCAGGGACGGTGAGGTCCATGAAACGGCTGTTCAGCGCGGTGGCGGCGATCGCCGCACTCGGTTTCGCGGCGGGCTGCGGCGGAGCGTCCCCTCCCCGCGACACGGCCCCGGCCGATCTGACCACGGACAGCACGGTGACCACGGAAACGGCTCCGACGGCGTCTTCCGGGGCGGCCACGACCGACGGGCCGGCGCCGGGACCGACGGGCGGCCACACCGAAGAGCCCCGTCCGCCGATCGTGCCCGGAAGCCCCATCAAGTACAACAGCGATCTTCTCGGCACCGACCCGGACACCGCCGAGCGCGCGATCGGGCAGAACCTCGAGGACCTCTGCAAGAGCGCCCGGCGGTGCGGCGTCTCGATCGTGACCACGGGCAAGGGCCACTGCATCCGCAGCATCGGCCCGAATCCGGTCCGGCCCGGCGGGACGATCACGATCCAGGCGAGGCTGTGCGAGACCGAGATCCCGGAGGAAAGCTCCTCGCAGCCGAAGTCGGAAAGCGAGAAGCCGAGCGAAACCACGAGCGGATGAGGACGCGGCGGGGCCTTCGCGCGCCCGCGCCCCCGGCCGCCGAACCCGCAGCGGTCCCGTCGCACGCGCTCCGGGTGGTCGGCGCCGCGCTGGCCAACACGACCTTGCTCACCGCGCTGCTCTACTACTTCGGGCTGGTCGAGACGCAGACGTACTTCGGCTACTTCCGCGTGCACTACACGCTGCTCGGCCAGACACCGGACGAGATCTTCGGGCGGGGTGTCGACGGGGTGCTCCTGCCCCTGACCGGCGCGGCGGGCGCGGTACTGCTCTTCCTGGTCTCGACCCGGTTCCTGAAGATCCGCCTCGGCGAGGGACCCTGGACCAGGCTGCTGCGGATCTGCTCCCCCGTCGCCGGTGTCCTCGGCCTCCTGCTGCTGATCTCGACGACCGCGATCGCGCTCGACCCGGAACCCTTTCGCGACTATCCCGGCGCTCCAGGGCTCGGCTTCGCGCTCGGTGTCCTGCTGACGCTCTTCTCCTGGCGTCACTGGACCTCACACCGGACAGGGAACGCCCGGTCGAGCCTGGCGGAACTGGTGACCGGCTACGTCCTGGTGAGCATCGGACTCTTCTGGGCCGTCGGCGACTATTCGGGAGCCGTCGGCACGAGCCGCGCCTACGAAGCCGCCGGGGTGATCCCGACGAGACCGGCCGCGACGCTGTACAGCGCGGAAAGCCTCAACCTCACCGCGAACGGTGTCCTGCAGGTGAAATGCGCCGATCCCGAAGCCGCCTACAAGTACCGGTACACCGGGCTGAAACTCCTGCTCCAGTCCGGTGGTCAGTACGTCTTCCTCCCGGCGAACTGGCGGACCTCGACCGGTGTCGCGTTCGTGATCCCGAAAACCGAGAAGCAGCGCCTCGAATTCGGCCCGTCCCGATCGGTGCCACCACCGGGTTGCTAGCCCAGGTGCCGCACCAGCCATTCCGTGACCACGTCGTCGACCTGCTTCGCGATCGGCAGCTGCGGCGCCGGGTCGATGCCCGGCTCTTCGGCCAGAGGATGCGCGAGACCGGGCACCCTGGTCAGCAGGAGGTCGCCGGGCACGGAGTACTGGCCGCGCAACGCGTCGACGAGGTCACCGGCATCGGCGTGGAACGCGGGCAAATCGTCTTCGCCGCTGACCACCAGCAACGGGACCTGCTTTTCCCTGTCCGCGATTTCACCCGATCGTGCGACGAAGTCGAGGTGATCCGCCGCCTGATTCGCTTCATCGGTCCACGGATAGGACTGCTCCAGCATGCTTTCCACCGCACTGACCAGCGAACGCGCTCGCACGGCCGGGTTGATCAGCGCCGCGGCCAGCACCGGGATCTCCCTGGTGGCCAGGATCGTCAACGCGACGGCACCGCCGAGGGAACCCCCGGCGACGGCCATGCGGGCGGTGTCGAAACCGAAGCGTTCCCGCAGTTCAGCCAGTGCGGCAGGGAATTCCAGCGCCGCCTGCCGGACGAACGGGTCGGCGTACGCGAGCACCGCGTCACGGCGGGCCCGCTCGACGATGGCGTCCATGCTGCCGTCGACCATTCTCGCGCCGCACAACGGCATTCCGAGGTACACGCGCCACGCCGGCACCCCCGCCAGCGGCAACGCGGCCGCGAAGGCGGCGTCAGTGCGGGGCGCGTCGATCATGTGCCACGCGACGACCACCGGTGCGGGGCCGCTGACCTCGGCCGATGGCGGCAAGACGGTGAACGGTACCCCCGCGGCCGTACCCGTGATCGGTGCTCCCACCGCGTTCCTTCCCCGTGCGTTGTCGATCTCCACGATATCCAGGACGCAGCGGAGGCGGACCTCGTTCCGCCACAAGCGAAACAGTACGCCCGCGACATCACCCCGACGCGCCGCGGAGGTGGTTGCGGGCGACCGGCGGCGGCCGAATAGTGTTGCGGCCCGGCCCTTTGGAGGTGAACCGCCCGTGCCAGCTGTCGACTACTACGAAGTGCTCGGCGTGGGCAAGGCCGCCTCGGTCAACGAGATCAAGACCGCGTACCGGCGGCTGGCGAAGTCGCATCACCCGGACGCCGGGGGCTCCGCGCTCACGTTCCAGCTGGTCCGCGAGGCCTACGACACACTCAGCGATCCGATGCGGCGCGCGGGCTACGACGCGGGCGGA
Source organism: Amycolatopsis alba DSM 44262 (assembly GCF_000384215.1). Lineage (NCBI taxonomy): Bacteria > Bacillati > Actinomycetota > Actinomycetes > Pseudonocardiales > Pseudonocardiaceae > Amycolatopsis > Amycolatopsis alba. The sequence goes on from NZ_KB913032.1 coordinate 8,758,551, forward strand.
CGCTCCGTGCGCGCGCCGATCCGGCCGCGGCCGAGACGTCGCTTCGGCGAGGAACCGGGCTACGAGCCCGAGCCGGTCGTGATCGATCCGGACGACCTCGAATGGTGGGAGTTCGCCGCGCAGGACGGGCGCGTGCGGCACGGGCGGCGGCGCGGTCCAGGGCACACCCCGGTCGTGGCCGCGGTCGGCGGGATGGTGCTGGTCCTGCTGCCGGTGCTGACCGGCGTCGGCTTCTCGGCACCCACGCTGATCATCTGGCTGATCCTGACCGCCGGAACGGCCCTGCTGGTGCAACGGCTCGCGCGCGGTTACCTCGCCGCTTCCCGCGCCAAGACCCGGTTCGCCGCCGAATTCGGCGGGAAACGCGTGTTCGGCACGCCCGGCACCGAGAGCGACGAACTCGCCGAGCGGCTCACCGCCGACCTGCTTGAGCGGTATCTGACCCGGCTGCCCGGCGCGCGGATCTTCCACGGCCTCTCGTGGCCGGACTCGGTGTTCGCCGACGTCGACCACGCGGTGCTGTGCGGGAAACGGCTCGTGCTCATCGAATCGAAGCTGTGGCTGCCGGGACATTACGAAACCGACGACGACGACCGCCTGCTGCGCAACGGCCGCGCCTTCCGCGGCGGCGGGAGCAGGCTCACCGAGAGCCTCGCCGAGTACCGGCGGCTTCTGCCGGGGGTCACGATGCGCGGGGCGATGATCGTGTACCCGAGCCGGACCGGCGAGATCACCACGGACCTCGATGATCCCTCCCCCGCGCCGCCGATGACGCCGGAGCAGTTCCTGCACGAGATCGGCGGCTGGCTGGCGGCGGAGCCGTCCACTGTGGACTCGGCGACGATGCGGGTGGTGCGGAGCCGGGTCGTCGGCAGCGCTGCCTGATGTCAGGCCGTCGCGCTGGACGGTGTCGCGAAAGCCACTTTCGGGACGTCTGGCGTCTCGAAAGTGGCTTTCGCGACACGTTGCGTGTCACCCGGCCCGCGTGAACTACCGGACCGAGCGCTCCTTGTTGGCACGCGCGGAACGGGTGCAGACCTCACCGACGTCGACCGTCTGGCCGCGGTCGATGTAGACGTCCGCCAGCCCGACGAGCTTGCCCTTCGGCGACGTACAGGTCAGCTGGTACGCCTCCTTGGGGCCGTAGGTCGGCGGGATCGGCGACTGGAACGACACACCGCCGGTCCAGTCGTCCACAGTGGACGGGTTCGCCTGCGCGAAGTTGACCAGCACGGCCTTGTAGTCCCCGGCGGGCGGGTCGTACAGGATCGCGTGTTCTTCCGTGGTCCCGCCGTTCGCCGACGACGACACCATGTTGCCCGCGGCGTCGAAGACGTACAGGTCCCAGTCGGTGTCCGGGCTGGCCCACTTGACGTCGACGCTGAACTTCCCGTTGTCCACCTTCGGCAGCCCGTCGACGTGGAACGTGAAGCTCTCCGACGTCGGGTCGGTCGGGTAGTTCGCGTTCGTCGCGGGCACGCCCGGCGGGTTGGTCACCGCGATGCTCGCCTGCGCCGGGCCCTGCGGCTCACGGCCGTAGCGGCCCGCGACGTAGGGACGGGTCGACGGGTTGATCGACCACGCGAACCGGCCGCCGGTGGAGGACAGCGACGAGTTCAGGTTGTCGGTCACGTAGATCGGCGGCTTCGTCGAGCCGTCCGGCTGCACCACCGGGGCGGTCGGCGTCTGGAAGGTCTTGTGCAGCTTCAGCTCGTAGCCCTTCGGCGCCGTACCGATCAGCGTCGAATGCGCCGCCGGGTCGGCGGCGTTGGCCAGCATGTCGATGAAGGCCGCACGGTTGCCGCCCTTGCCCGCGCCCGCCGCCGGGGCGACGCCGGTGTACTCGGCGACGACACCGTTCTGGAACGGCGGGTGGAACTCGGTGCTGCCGATCTCGAAGGTGAAGCCCCAGCCACCGGTGGCCCAGTACGACCAGTCCTCGGTCGAGCCGGTCGTGTCGTAGAGCGCCCACGACGGCTGGCTGGTGTATCCGTTGCGCGAGGCCATCTTGTCGCCGAGAGCCTTGTACGCCGGCTCGTCGAGTGGCGGGCGGACGGCGGCGACACCGGGGACACGCAGCACCAGGTTCGAGAAGGTGTGCAGCGTGATCAGGTTGGTCACCTGGCGGTTGGACACGATCGAGCGGATGTTCTGCGTCTCGGGCTCGGAGAACGGGCCGGAACCGCGGAAGGTGTCGTTGCGCCACAGGGTCGACGCGCCGGCGCCGCCCCAGAAGCCCGCGTAGTTGCGGTTCGGGTCGGTGCCGCGTTCACGGCCGCCGGGGTTGGCCTTGCAGACGCCGGTCGCGAACTCCTTGGGCGAGTCGTTGACGTTGCAGTTCTTGCGCTTCATCTCGTAGTCGAAGCGCGAGAAGTCGCCCTTGGGCTCGGCCTCACGGGAGATTTCGAAGCCGTCGGCGTTGACGATCGGCACGATGATGTTGCGTGTGCGGCCGACCAGACCGCGGATTTCGGGGTTGTTGCCGGTGTAGCCCTTGACCAGTTCGTGGGCCCATTCCATGGCGTGCTCGCCCGCCGGCCACTCACGGGCGTGGTGCACGCCCATGGTGAAGTTGACGGGTTTGCCGTCCGTGATGTTCTTGACGTCGGTCGCGATCTCGAGACCGACGACGTCACGGCCTTCCCAGGTCGGCTGCGGCAGCGTGAACGCCGTGACGAGCTTGGGGTTCTTGCGGGCCAGTTCCTTGACTTCGAACTGGTAGTCGTAGAGGTGCCGGTAGCTCGTGCGCCCGGACGGCAGGGTCGAGCCCGGCGTCTTCGCGGCGTACTCGCGGTCGGTCTTGGCGTTCTGGATCGACTTCGCCGAAAGGTCGGCGTCGACGACCTTCGACTTGAAGCCGTTGTCCGCCAGCGTCTTGCGGTCGGTGTCGTTGGCCAGGACGACCTCGACGCCGGTCGCGTCGGCCTTCTCGGTGACGTCCAGCCCGAGCCGGAGGAGTTTGTCCTTGTCCTTCTTGGCCGGGGTATCGACCCGGACCAGTTCGGCGCGCTGCGGCGCGGGCGCGGCGCCGGTCGGTGTCCCCTGCGGCGTGAGCGCGAGGAAGTCGACCCCCAGTAACGCGTCGCGTGCCCGCCCGTCGTACCGGCAGGCCTGCACGAGAAGTTTCTGGCCCTTCTTGACAAAGCCTTCGGCGAGTTCGTGACTGCGCAACGCGGCGGACGCGGCGACCACGGAACCGGTCGCCTGATCGAAGACCGCCAGGTCCCAGTCGCCCTCGCCGCCGCCACGAGGCGCGAGCCTCGCCTGCAGCAGGCCGTCTACTGTGGACGTGAACTCGCGGCGATCGGTGCCGGACGTACCCGGCTTCTGCAACGCCGCGAAACAGGACCGCGGCACGGCCTGATCGGCGCGCACCACGTTGTCCGCGGCACCCGCCGTCGTGGCCGAAGGAAGGGCCACGAAAGTGCCGGCGAGCACCAGGGTCGCCGCCGTCCATCCCGCTCTTCGCCGGTTTGGTGAATACCCCACAGACTGACCTCCTTGGACAGTCCGGTGACCGGGTGAGGTCACCGGTAGCGAGACCCTAGACCCGAGACCCCACCGAAGGGACCCGCCACAAGTCGCCTGCACCCCTTTCGGCCCAACGATCTCACCGAAAGTGCCGGAACGATCACCGCGGACGGGTACGGCGGAATGGGATTTTCCTGTCGATTCCGACAGGAAAGGCTAAGAAAACCTTCAGGTTGGGCGGTTACCGTTCCACCATGACGACGTCCCAGGTCACCGGCAGGTCCCCGCTGGCGTTGCTGGCCGCCGTGGTCTCGGTCGCCGGCGGAGCGCTGCTGATCCTGCTGCTGCAGGTCCTCCCCGCCACCAGCGACATCAGCCCGGTCCGCCGGACCATCAGCGAATACGCGCTGAGCGAGAACAAGTGGATCTTCGACGTCGCGGTCCTCCTGGTCGCGTTCGGTTCGGCGATCGGCTTCGGCGCGCTGATCCGCCGCAAGCACCTTCCCGCGTTGTCCGCGGCGTCGGTCTTCTGCGCGCTCTGGACGGCGAGCCTGGTGGTGATCGTGGCGTTCCCCAAGAACAACTGGGCGATCGGGCCGAGCACCGGCGGCACGGTGCACCGGATCGCGAGCGTCGTGGCCTTCGCCTGCCTGCCGCTGGCCGTGTGGTTCGCCGCGAAGGCCGTCTTTCCCTCCTCCCCCGCGCGCCGCGCGGTGACGCGGGTGCTCGCGGTGGCCGCGCTCGCGTGGTTCGGCGTGATCCTCGGGGCGATCGTGGTCTCGATGAACGGCGGTAGGCCCTGGTGGCAGGCGATCCCGCTGGGACTGGTCGAACGCGCGATGGCGCTGACCGGGCTGATCGCACTGGCGTCGCTGCTCATCCCGGCACGGGTGCCGGTTCCGGTCACGGAATCCGAGGCGCCGCGGGTCGCGTCCTGACCGGCGGGCACCGCGCACACCCGGCCGGAGCCGGGCATGCGCGGTGCAGGGTCATCGCCGCACGGGCGCCAGACCGGGCGCGAACTCGTCCTCGTCCGCGTCCCTGCGCAAGCGCGCGGTGCAGACCGAAAGGTGCACCACGTTGGCACGCTTGTGATGGCGGTACACGTGGACGTCGGTGGCGAAGCACGCCGCGGCCAGCAGGCCCCTCCGCTGCTCGATGCGCTCGTAGCCGACCCCGGCGGGGCAGAACACGGTGACCTCGACTTCGTCACCCCGAGGTTTGGTCCACAGGATCACCGGCAGCTTGCCGTCGAGCGTGCACACCCGCGCCCTGGCGAATCCTGTCCGCAGCCGGTGCTGCACGACGACCGAGCGGAGCCGGTCGCGAAGGAATCTCCGCGCCGATTTCCAGTAGAACAGCCAATTCGCGACACAGAACAGCACGACGGCCGCCCAGAGCGGGCCCGCCGCCTCGAACAGGACGAACAGCGCGTACGGAAGGACGAGCAGCGCACCGATCTCGTAGCGCCAGTGATAGAGGGCGGTGAACGGGTTCGGTCGCCTGACCACCGTGACCTCCCTGGCCAGCTCGGCGATCGCCTGGGGTTCCTGCCAACGGCTCATGACCTTCCTCCTGTCCGTCCGGCGGTGCGTTCGGCGGCCACCGCCGCCGCGGGAATGGAGCGGACGACACCGGCACCGGCGCAGTCCGGGCAAACGGCGTCCTCGTAGGGCCACCAGCCCGTGCCTCCGCACGGTTCGCACGCGTGCACGGTGTCCCAGCGGGGATCGCGGTAGACGCGGCGCCTGGTCCCCGGCACACGGGTGACCTGCCGTCCGCGCGCGATGGCTCGCGCGTCTTCGTCGGTCGCGTAAAGCCATTCGTGGAAACGTTCGAGAAGTCGATCGAACCAAGATCGGGGCGCTGCCGTGTGGTTCTCGTGGTGGGACATGAGGTTCACCCCCGATACTGCAAACGCGGACTCGGGTCGGCACACACGACGCCTACTCCGGCATTCGTGTGGCCCGCAGACGGCTCGAACCGAAATGGATGCGCAGCGTGACATTCAGATGGCTGACAGCATCCACTTTCCGGCCGTGCCCTGTTCGCGCCGTCCCTGGTCGCCAGGCGGGTCACGTACCCCAGGACCTGGTGGAACAGAAGCCTTCGGCACCTTTCCCACGTTGTGACATGACGTTGACCCACGCGCCAGCGCGGTCCGATTCGCTTGCTGTACTCTCGCCGTTGTGTGCACGTTCAGTCACCGCCCTACATTGCCTACCCGAGGTAGGTAAGCCCGTGTCTAGTGCCTACATGAAGCCTACATCGGCCGGGGACCAGCCGGTAAGCCCTGATGCGGAAACCGTTACCGCGTCGGATGTCGGACGTGAGCTGCGGCGACTTCGCAAAGCCACCGGGGAAACGCAGGCGGAGACCGCCAAGATCATCGGCGTCACCAGGGCGAACCTGACCCAGTGGGAGACCGGCAAGTACCTGCCGTCGGCGCACAACGCCCGTCAGCTCGACGACCACTTCCGCGCCACCAACGCGCTCTTCACCCTGGTGGAAACGGCCCGCTCGCCGCAGGAACACACCCCGACGATCGCCGGCGACGCGAGCGTCGTCGACACCTCCCGGTCGCTGTTGCAGGTCTTCCACACCGTCGGCGCCAAACTCGCCGAGCGGCTGATCCGCGACGAGCACGGGAAACCGCTCGGCTGGCGGCAGAACCTGCAGCGGAAAACCCCGCCGACCGTGCTGAGCACCGCGTACGGGATCAGCACGATGCAGTTGGTAGGCGAGCCCTACATCGACCTACATCCGCTGATCGAAAACCTCCATCGACGGCGCTCCGAACACGGCTGGCGAGGCAGGCCGGAAGGCAAATGGCCGGAGACCACCGCGGCCGTCCTGGACGCGTTGTTCCGCGCGGACACCACGCTGTCGGTCGACGACGGCTTGGAGCTCCTGGAGCATTCGCTGGACCCGTTCAGCAACACTCGCCCTTACCTGCTGGCCACGACTCTGCAGACAGCGGTCCGGATGCGGCCCGACGCCCGGCTGACCAGCAGGCTGATCGACGATCTACTGGCCGCGAGGCTCGATTTCGGCGGCCTTCGGCTGTGGCCGGAGAAGAAAGAAGCCGGACTCGTCGCGCCGGAGCCCTCCGTGGCCCACACCGCCCGCGCCGTGGTGGTGCTGCGCGATGTGCTGCGGAACCGCGATGATCGCAATGACGTCCGGGAGGCGGCCGACGAAGCCACACAATGGCTCATCGACCACACCCACTCGGATGACGGCGTGGCCGAGGACCTCGAAAAACCTCGCCCGGACGGTGACGGAGCGACCCGGATCATCATCCGGCACTTCACCTCCGCCTGGGTCGTCCAAGCACTGGCCACCGCCCCTTTCCTGCCACTGCCCCGGCTCAACCGCGCGCTCGGGACCCTCTGGGAGCGCTACGACGCCGACGAAGGGCTGTGGGCCTGGGGAAGCGGGGACCTACCCATCTGGCAGACGCTGGACGCCGTCACAGCCCTACGCGCGGCCGCGCTCGCCGTCGCCGCGCCCCCGCTCAGCCCTCCAGGAACGACCCCATGACCGACACCCTTGCTTCATCCGCTCCCGCCGGGCACGCGTTTCTTCGTGGCATCACGGATTCGCGGCCCGCCGACGGCGTCGTGGATCTGCCATGGCTCCGCGGCGCGGCACAGCGGGTCCAGGACGACCCCGGCACCTTCCTGTCCTGGCTGGAGGAGATCCTCCGGAACGAGGAATCCGTCCGCGACGCCGCGAAGCGCTCTTATTGGCACCCCAACGGGTTCGCCAAGATGGTGCTGCACGCTTCGGCCGATTTCCGGATCCGGCTGCACGTCTGGCCGGAAGCCGCCGAGCCGTCCCGTGGCGAATCCAATCCGCACAGCCACCGCTGGGAATTCGCTTCGACCGTCATCGCGGGCGAAGGCATGCACATGGTCGAGTACGGCGAAACCGCTGCAGGCGGAGACCTTCACACCAGGTACTGGTACGGGGTCGATCCCGCCGACCCCGCGGCGTTGCGGCGCGACGGACAGGCTCGCCTCAAGAAACTGCGGGCACCGCACGTGCGGTACGGGCAGGTCTATTCTTGCGACACCGAGGTCGTGCACACCGTCCGGCCGATCGACGCGAGTCTCACCGCGACCCTCGTCCTGCAAGGACCCCACCGGTCGGCCAAGACCGTTGTCTACTGCTTACCCGACCAAACCGACGACCAGCCCAACGGTGAACTGACCGAAGAGGACTTCCGCGTTCTCGTCGGATCCGTCGTCGCCGCATTCGACAAGCGAGTCTCGTCATGACCACAGTCCAGTCCGCCCCCCTCAGTCTCCATTCCGGAAGCAGGCAAATCGAAAGCGGCATCCTCACCGACCGGGAGATCCGGAGTGCCCTGCTCGAAGGCGATCTTTCCGTCCTGCCTTTCGACGACTCCCTGATCCGGCCCGCGGCGATCAGCCTGCGGCTGGGCAAAGAAGCCTTCAGCCTGGAATCCACCGGCCCCGTCGACATCGCCGACAAGACCACGTACCCGGACCTGGTGCCGAAGGACCTGGATGACCAAGGCAGGCTGCGGGTGGAACCCGGTGAGGTCGTCCTCGCACCGACCATGGAACGCATCGGACTTTCGAGCAGGCTGGCCGGACTCGTCGACGGCACCAGCGACTACGCCCGCCTCGGCGTCAGCGTGGTGCTCTGCGGCCAGGTCAGTCCCGGCTTCGGCAGCAACAACGGCGCCGTCCTGACCCTGGAAATCGTCAATCATCTACGCCACGCGGTTCTGTTGCGTCCCGGCACCAGAATATGCAATGTGATGCTTTTCGCTTCGACCGGAAGTGAGGAGTCGTATGACCGTATTCCGCACAACTATTCGAACGATCATTTCGTCATGCCCTCCCGCCTTGCCGAACGAATCGAACACGCGCACAATTCCAACAACTAGTCCGTTCATCCTCCTGGCGGGCAGACAGGTGAAATAGCCGCACCTATGCTGTAGCGAGTCCGCCCACCGGGAGGAGGCCTTGTGGGAACTCTCGACAGGTCGGAACTGCGCATAGCCCAGGATCTTCAGCAGACCGGGATGACCCGCTCTTCGGCGATGCTGGCCGTCGTGATGGCGACACGCGGGTACGACCGGCCGGAGCGGGATCTTGCCGAAATCGTCCGCCACTATCCCGGACTCGAATCCGTCGCCGAAGCCCGGCTGGCGATTCAGGACCTGCTCCATCGAGAATGGCTCACTCAGGCCGTCATTCACGGAGTGACGGTGACCGGGCGTGTTTCCCGGTTGGCGCAGCTGATCGCGAACCACCTGAGCGATCAGAGTGTCGCCGACAGACTGTTGGCGATTCGTGTCACGCTCGAACCCTATATCAAGGTTCTCGGCCCGATGGAGAACTCTTCGGTATTCCATTCGTATCTCGACCTTCTCCGATCGGCACAGCGCGAGATCTGCCTGCCGATGCTGGTGACCCCGCCCTACGACGAGACCGTGCGCATACTTCACGAGCGCGCCGAAGCAGGCGTGCGGGTGCGCATACTGCTCGCCGCGCCGACGCTGGCCGTGAAATGGCGAAACGAAACCATGCGTTCCATTTCCGCCGAGCGGATCACCGCCTGGGTGCACGAGTTCCACCACTCCCCGACCGTCGAAATCCGGCTGAGCAGGACACCCGAGGACATGGAACTCGCCACCTGCTTCTCCGTGGACGGCGAAATCGTGAGATTCGATATCTACGACCCCTACCGGCAACGAAGCCTTGAAGGCGTCATGATCGAGGTCGCCTCCCCGCAGGGTATGCTGCCGAATTTCGTCAGAATGTTCCTCAGGCTCTTCGAGGAAGCATGGTCGAACTCTGTTCGCGTTGCCCCGTCGGCAAGATTCCTCTGGTTCTTCCGCAAACACTGGAAGTCCTGGCTTGCCATCCTGTTCCTTCTGCTCGCGTTCATTCCGGTGCCGGTGCCACACTGGCCCGAAATTCTCATCGGCATCAGCTGCGGAATCGCGGCCCCGCTGCTCATCGAGGAGATACCACGAATGAACAAGATCGTTCGCAAATGGCGAAACCGATGATCATCGGCCGCAAGGTGACCCCGTCCCGATTGGCGGATCATGCCTGGCGTAAGCGATTTTCCCCCGGTCAGTGACGACGTGCTCCTCGGCGACCTCGGCGAGCACGCGATCGTGGAGCACATTCTGCGGCCACGCTACGGCGGTGTCCCGGCGTTCGGTGACGACTGTGCTCTCCTGGACGGCTCGGACGGGTTACGCGGCAGCGATCTGGTCGCCACCACCGACAGCTGCCCCACCCCGCTGGTCACCATTCTGGGGGAAACGGATCCGTACCACACCGGCTGGCTGCTGGTGACGATCAACGTTTCCGACCTCGCGGCGGCAGGCGCCACTCCACTCGGACTGGTCGTCAACTACACCCTCCCGAAGACGACCACGGCAGGCGAGTTCCGGCGGCTCCTCGACGGCGTGGACGACTGCGCGGAGACCCACGGGACCAGGATCGTCGGCGGCGATCTCCGGGACGGTCCGGTCCGGCAGCTCACCGCGACCGCGATCGGCCGGTGTGTCCCCGGAGGAAGACTCGGGCGCACGGGCTCCGAAGTCGGAGATCGCCTGTTGCTGGTCGGTTCGCCCGGTTATCTCTGGGCGTACGCGTTGCTCGCCGAAGAGCAGGCGCGGCTTCCCGAGCCGCTCGTCGACGAAATCCGCGAGCGCGCCTGCCGCCCGATGGCGCAGCTGACCGCCGGGCGGCTGCTCGCCACGGCGGGGCTGGCCCGAGCCGCGATGGACGTCTCCGACGGGCTCTTCCCGACCGTGCGGACACTCTGCCGCGCCAACGGTCTCGGCGCGGTGATCACCACGGACATCCAGCTGGACGACGGGCCCGCCGACGTCTGCGCGCAGGCGGGACTCGGCCGGTTCGACCTCGCACAGGCCTGGGGCGACTGGACGCTCGTGGTCGCCGTGCGATCGGACGATGTCGAACTCGCCAGGAAGACCCTCGCCGCGGAGGGCGTCGCGGCACAGGAGATCGGCACCTTCGTTCCCCGTGAGGCAGGCATCGCGCTGGACGACGGCACGCCTTGGGAAGGAATCGCGCAGGAGCGGTTCTCGCCGAGTTCTTGGCACGGCGGCGACCTGTCCCGGCTGATCGCCGACGTACTGGGCAGGCAGGCCCCCTCCGGCTCGTGAGTGGCGGCAGGTCGCCCGGACGCGTCGTGATTCGGGTCACATGCGGTGTCATCGCCCGGCGTCTCTATAAACCAACCGCTTAGTACGGCAGACTCGACGTCACTTCCACTCGACGACGAGGAGTAGACCCGTGACCGAACACCCCTCCCGCGTAGCGATCGTCACCGGCGCCGGCCGTGGCATCGGCGCGGCCGTGGCCAAGCGGCTCGCTTCCGACGGGTTCGCCGTCGGCCTGCTGGACCTCGACGAGGCGGGCGTCAAGCAGGGAGCCGAGGCGATCGTCGCCGAGGGCGGCAAGGCCGTCGGTGTCGCGCTGGACGTCAACGACGCCGCGCAGGTCGAGGCCGCGGTGACCAGGGTGGCCGAGGAGCTCGGCGCGCCGACCGTACTGATCAACAACGCCGGCATCACCCGCGACAACCTGCTGTTCAAGATGACCGAACAGGACTGGGACTCGGTGCTGGGCGTTCACCTGAAGGGGTCGTTCCTGATGACCCGCGAGGTGCAGAAGTACCAGACGCAGGAGAAGTGGGGCCGCATCGTCAACCTGTCCAGCACCTCGGCGCTGGGCAACCGCGGCCAGGTCAACTACTCCGCGGCCAAGGCGGGCATGCAGGGCTTCACCAAGACCCTCGCGATCGAACTGGGCAAGTTCAACGTCACCGCGAACGCCATCGCCCCCGGCTTCATCGCCACCGACATGACCGCGGCGACCGCCGAGCGGATCGGCATGTCGTTCGAGGACTTCAAGGCGGCGGCCGCGTCGCAGATCCCGGTGCAGCGCGTCGGCACCCCCGACGACATCGCCAATCTCGCGTCGTTCCTGGTGAGCGACGGCGCCGGGTTCATCTCCGGCCAGGTCATCTACGTCGCCGGCGGACCGAAGGACTGAGTCATGCGCGAATTCGCCTCCCTGCAGGAGTTCGAGAACGCCGTCGGCGAGCATTTCGGCTACAGCGAATGGCTGACGCTCACCCAGGAACGGGTGAACCTGTTCGCCGACGCCACCGACGACCACCAGTGGATCCACGTCGACGTCGAGAAGGCCGCCGATGGCCCGTTCGGTGCGCCGATCGCGCACGGTTTCCTGACTCTTTCGCTCATTTCGGGCTTCGTCGGCAAGCTCTACCGGGTCCACGGGCTCAAGATGGGCATCAACTACGGCCTGAACAAGGTCCGGTTCCCCCAGCCGGTCAAGGTGGGTTCGAAGATCCGGGCGGGCGCCGAACTGATCGAGGTCACCGACGTCACCGGTGGCAAGCAGACCATCGTCCGGTGGACGATCGAGATCGACGGCGAGCCGAAACCGGCGTGTGTGGCGGAGATGGTCGTCCGGCTGATCGCCTGAGAAAGGTGACCTCCGGCACCTCGCCGGACCGCCACTACCCGACATACCGACTGGTCGGTACTGTAACCGGAAAGCGCGACGCTGGAGGCACCATGAACCAGACCGACCTGCCGGGCCTCGACCTGACCAGGCTCAAGGCCCATCTGGACGAGCATCGGCCGGGTCTCGTCCAAGGCGACCTGAGCGGCCAGGTCGTGGAAGGGGGCAGGTCGAACCTCACCTACATCGTGGGCGACGGCCGGTCCCGCTGGGTGGTCCGGCGCCCACCGCTGGGCCATGTCCTGCCGACCGCGCACGACATGGGCCGCGAGTTCCGGGTGATCTCCGGCCTGCACGGCACGGCCGTCCCGGTGCCGGAAACCGTGCTGCTGTGCGAGGACACCGACGTCATCGGCTCGCGGTTCTACGTGATGGAGTTCGTGGAGGGCACCCCTTTCCGCTCGGACACCGAACTGGCCGCGCTGGGCCCCGCCCGGACGAAGGCGATCGCGGGCGAACTGGTCGACACCCTGGTCGCGCTGCACGCCGTCGATCCGGAATCGGTGGGACTGGGCGATTTCGGCCGTCCGGAGGGCTTCCTCGAACGCCAGCTGCGGCGCTGGAAGAAGCAGCTCGACGGCAACCGCAGCCGCGACCTCCCCGGCGTCGACGAGCTGCACGACAGGCTCGCCTCGTCGGTCCCCGAATCGGGGCGGCCGTCGATCGTCCACGGTGACTACCGGCTCGACAACGTGCTGGTGAACGCCGACGACCGGATCACCGCGGTGCTGGACTGGGAGATGTCCACCCTCGGCGATCCGCTGACCGACCTCGCGCTGCTGGTGGCCTACGCCGAACGCGACAAGGTGTCGCTGCAGTTCGTGTCCAACGCCAGTTCCGCGCCGGGGTACCCGCGCAACGACGAGGTCATCGCCCGGTACGCCGAGCGTTCGGGCCGCGACGTCTCACGGCTCAACTGGTACGTGGGCTTCGCCTTCTTCAAACTCGCGGTGATCCTGGAAGGCATCCACCTCCGCTACAGCAAGGGGCAGACCGTCGGTGCCGGATTCGACGGCATCGGAGCGGGCGTCGTCCCGTTGATCGCGCACGGCAATGAGACTCTCAAGGAAGAGGGATAGCAGGATGGACTTCGCCTTCGACGCGAAAACCGAGGAACTGCGGGGGAAACTCCTCGAGTTCATGGATTCGCACATCTATCCGGCCGAGGCCGTCTTCGAAGCTCAGCTGGCCGAGCGCGACAGCGAATGGTCGCAGCCGCCGGTCGTCGAGGAGCTGAAGGCCGAGGCGCGCAAACGCGGACTGTGGAACTTCTTCCTCCCCGGTGACCACGGCGCGGGCCTGACGAACCTTCAGTACGCGCCGCTGGCCGAGATCACCGGCCGCAGCCTCCGGCTCGCGCCGACCGCGCTGAACTGCGCGGCGCCGGACACCGGGAACATGGAAGTCCTCACCATGTTCGGCACGGAACAGCAGAAGAAGCAGTGGCTCCAGCCGCTGCTGGACGGCGAGATCCGGTCCGCGTTCGCGATGACCGAGCCCGACGTCGCCTCCTCCGACGCGCGCAACATCGCCACCAGCATCCGCCGCGACGGCGACGAGTACGTGATCAACGGCCGCAAGTGGTACATCTCCGGCGCGATGAACCCGAACTGCAAGATCTTCATCGTGATGGGCAAGACCGATCCGGACGGCCCTCCGCACAAGCAGCAGAGCATGATCCTGGTCCCCCGCGACACCCCCGGCATGACCGTGAAACGCGGTATGCACGTGTTCGGCTACACCGACGGCGACCACGGCGGGCACGCCGAAGTGGTCTTCGAGGACGCCCGCGTGCCCGCGGAGAACCTCATCGCCGGTGAAGGCGACGGGTTCGCCATCGCGCAGGCCCGCCTCGGACCGGGGCGGATCCATCACTGCATGCGCGCCATCGGCATGGCCGAACGCGCGCTGGAACTGATGTGCCGCCGGGCGCTTTCGCGCGAGACCTTCGGCAAGCCGATCGCCGAACAGGGCGTCGTGCAGGACTGGATCGCCGAGGCGCGGGTCAAGATCGAGCAGCAGCGGCTGCTGGTGCTCAAGACCGCGTGGCTGATGGACACCGTCGGCAACCAGGGCGCGCACACCGAGATCCAGGCGATCAAGATCTCCACGCCGATCACCGTCGAGTGGATCCTCGACAAGGCCGTGCAGCTGTTCGGCGCGGGCGGGGTCAGCCAGGACTTCCCGGTCGCCGAGATGTGGGCGCAGGTGCGGACACTGCGGCTCGCCGACGGTCCGGACGAGGTGCACAAGCGCTCGCTGGCGCACCGTGAACTGAAGAAGTACCGCGGGGAGGCTTCAAAGTGACGACACCTCAGGAACTCAAGGGGCGCGTGGCCGAGCTGCTGGCCGCGTATCCGCCGGAAAGCACGCCACGCCAGGACTTTCTCCACGCGCGGTTCGACGCCGGGCTGGCGTGGATCCACTTCCCCGAGGGCCTGGGCGGCCTGAGCGCGCCGCGTTCGCTCCAGTCCGTCGTGGACAAAGAGCTCGCGGCGGCGGGCGCGCCGGACAACGACAAACGGCGGATCGGGATCGGCCTCGGCATGGCCGCGCCGACCATTCTCGCCTTCGGCACCCCTGAGCAGCACCAGCGCTTCCTGCGTCCACTGTGGACTGAGCGGGAGGTGTGGTGCCAGCTGTTCAGCGAGCCGGGCGCGGGTTCCGACCTCGCCGCGCTGGGCACCCGCGCGGTCCGCGACGGCGACGACTGGGTGGTCACCGGCCAGAAGGTCTGGACTTCGGGCGCGCACAAGTCGCAGTGGGCGATCCTGGTCACCCGCACCGATCCCGACGTGCCGAAGCATCGCGGCATGACGTACTTCCTGTGCGACATGACCGCGCCGGGTGTGGAGGTCCGGCCGTTGCGCCAGATCACCGGTGAGGCCGAGTTCAACGAGGTCTTCCTCAGCGAGGTCCGCATTCCCGACGCGCACCGCCTCGGCGCGGTCGGCGAGGGCTGGAAGGTCGCGCAGACCACGCTGATGAACGAACGGGTCGCGATCGGCGGGACCGAGTTCCCGCGCGACGGCGGGATGGTCGGCGTCCTCACCGAGACCTGGCGAGAACGTCCGGAACTGCGGACCTCGGAACTGCACGACAGGCTGCTGAAACTGTGGGTGGAGGGCGAAAGCCTGCGCCTGGTGAGTTCGCGGCTGCGGCAGCAACTCGCCGCCGGCGCGCCCGGACCGGAGGGTTCCGCGGTCAAGGTCGCCTTCTCCGAGCTGAACCAGGCCGCGTCCGGGCTGGAGATCGAACTGCTCGGCGACGAAGGCCTGCGCTACGACGACTGGACGATGCGACGTCCGGACGGCGTGAACTTCCTCGGCCGCGAGGCCGGATACCGCTATCTGCGCGCGAAGGGGAACTCCATCGAGGGCGGCACCTCGGAGGTCCTGCGCAACATCATCGCCGAGCGCGTGCTGGGGCTGCCGTCCGAGCCGCGGATCGACAAGGACGTCGCCTGGAAGGACCTGCCCCGATGAGCGACCTGTTGTACTCCGAGGTCGAAGAGGACCTCCGGGCCAGTGTCCGCGACCTGTTCTCCGACCGCGTGGAACCGGCGTCCCTGATCACCAGGACCGAGACGGCCGAACCGTACGACCTGGCACTGTGGCGCACGCTCGCCGCCGACCTCGGCGCGGCCGGTCTGGCCGTCCCGGAGGCGCTGGGCGGGCACGGTGCTTCGGCCCGTGAGGTCGCCGTGGTGATGGAGGAACTCGGGCGCAGCGTCGCCCCCGTCCCCTATCTCGGCAGCGCCGTCCTGGCGACGTCGGCCCTGCTGGCGACCGACACTGCGCAAGCGGAAGTGACGGAAAGGCTCGGGAAACTGGCCGCGGGCGCGCTCATCGGCGCGCTGGCGGTACCGCTGTCGGCCACGCCCGGCGCCGGGTTCCCCTCGACGGTCACCGCGACCGCCGACGGGACGCTCGACGGCCAGGTCCGCAGCGTCGCCGACGCTTCGGTGGCCGAGCTGCTCGTCGTCCCGGCGGTGGGCCCCGACGGTCCCGGCCTCTACACGGTCGACGCGGCTTCGGCGGGCGTGACGGTCACCGAGGCGATTTCCCTGGACCTGACCCGGCGCATCGCCGACGTCACCTTGGAGAACGTGGCCGCGAAACGCGTCGCCGCCTCCTCGGCGGCGACGTCCGCGCTGGACACGGCACTCGTGACGGCGGCGGGGCTGCTCGCGTCGGAACAGCTCGGGATCGCCGAATGGGCGCTGACCGAAACGGTGCGCTATCTCAAGGAGCGCTACCAGTTCGGCCGTCAGGTCGGTTCCTTCCAGTCGCTGAAGCACCGGCTGGCGAACCTGTACACGGATCTGGTCAACGCCAGGGCGACGGCGCGCTACGCCGCCGACTGCCTGGCTTCCGGTGACGACGTCGCGATCGCCGTCGCGGTGGCACAGGCCAGGAACTCCCCCATCGCCGTCCACGCCGCCGAAGAGGCGATCCAGCTGCACGGCGGGATCGGCATGACCTGGGAGCACCCCGCGCACCTGTACCTGAAGCGCGCGAAGAGCGACGAGATCGCCCTGGGCACCCCTGGGCGGCATCGCGCGGCCCTCGCCTCGCTGATCGACCTGCCCGCCTGATCTCCCCCGGCGGGGTCCGCCCCGGAAAGTGTCGGACCCCGCCGGTATACCTGTTCGAACATCTGATCGAACAGGGAGTCATCATGAAACTGCTCGTGGCCACCTCGAAAACGCAGGGTGCGCGGGAGAACGACTTCAACCACTGCATCGAAGGCGAACTGATCTGGATCGCCCCGTGCTGCGAAGACGGCGAAGAATCACCCGATTCCGAATGCGGTTGCGGCCGGTCGTTCGCCGGGCTGAACTCGCACCACGGGACGACGACGGCGCTCGTCGTGGAACTGCCCGGCTTCACCTGCTCCGACTACACCGAGGCGTTGCGGTCGAGCATGGCCGCGCAGGGCTGGCCGCCCGACGCCGCCGACGAAGTGGCGGCGGGGCTGCTCTCCTTCGCCTTCGGCTGGGAGGTGGGAACGGTGCTCGAACGCCGATACGACCTGTTCATCGAGCGTCTCGTCCCCGCGTCACCGGGCTGAACGTCCCCGGTTACTCGGGTCGCAGCGAGGCCAGCAGGAGATCGGCGAAGTGGTCGCCGATCTGGCGGGCCGAGAGCGCGCCACCACGCCGGTACCAGGAACCGAGGTGGTGCACCGAGCCGAAGAAGAAGTCGACGATCACGTCGGCCGGTTTGTCCGCGCGGAATTCGCCGGACTCCTGGCCTTCTTCGATCAGCGTGCGGAACCGCTCGTGGTACTTGCGGCGTTCCGCACGGACGGCCTTCTGCTTCTCCACGCCGAGCTGGTGCATGGACTGCATGAAGATCGTGTTGTCGTCGAGGTTGTCGATCGTGCTGACGACGACGTCGGAGCCGGCGGACCGCAGCCGCTCCCGCAGTGGTGCCTCACTCGAGGCCACCTTTTCCAGTTGCTCGGTCTGTGCGCGCAGCACACGGGCGTAGATCTCGTAAAGGAGGTCGTCCTTGGAGCCGAAGTAGTGGTACATCGCGCCCTTGGTGACCCCGGCCGCCTCGACGATCTCCTGCACGGAGGTGCGGTCGAAGCCCTTCTTGGCGAAGAGCTTCGTGGCGTGCGACAACAGACGGCGCGGGACGGCGGCCTGATCCTCGCCGCTCGCCTCGGCCTTCCGGGTGGTCGCTCGTGTCATGGCCGGCTCCTTCTCGTGCGGACTCTCAGCATACCGGCCGGTTTGTCGATGGCCGGAGAACCGCCGGTGCCCGGAAGCAATTACCGGTCACTGGCCGCTCGAGACGGCTCCGGCGGCATGGTTCATACGGTTGGGTGACGGTCAGCCGGGCTCCATCCTGGTGAACTGGGCGCATGAGCACCAGGCACCCGAGCGCCGGGACGGGACTGCGGGCCGACGTCCGCACCGAGGAGGTCAAGATCCTGCGGGACGACGCCGACCCCGGCGCGACCCCGCTGACCGTGCTCGCCGGCGAACCCGGCTGCGGGCGCGGCACGGTGCTCGACAGGCTCGCCGAGGAACTCACCCCGTCGGCCAAGGTGCTGGTGCTGCGGCTGGCCGAACTCGACCGGGCGCTCCCGTACGGCGCGATCTTCCGGCTTCTCGTCCTCCTCGGCGCGGACCGGGCCGAAGAGGAGCCCGCGCGGCGATCCGTGCTGGCCATGCTGGCCAGGGCGGGCGAGACCACGCCGACCCCGGAGACCGTCGCGAAGATCGCGACGGCCGTGTTCGCCCTCCTGCGCACGCAGACCCCGCTGGTGGTCCTGGTCGACGACGCGCAGTGGCTCGACGAGCACACCGCCCGGCTGGTGAGCCCGCTGCTGCACCGGTGTTCGGCGGAGACGCCGATCAGCGTGGTCGCGACGCTGCGGATCGGCGCGGGGGACGACCTGTCCGGGAGTCCCGCGCTGCAAGGCGCGTTCGCCCGGCTGCGGGCGGGCGGCCGGGCGAAGTTGCGGTTCCTCCGGCCGCTTTCGCGAGCCCAATCGCGGTCCCTGCTGACCGGGCTGGTCTCGGCCATGCCGAACGACGGCCTGGTGACCGAACTGCACACCGCGGCACGGGGCAACCCTGCCGCGCTGACCGCGCTCGTGCAGGGCTACCGGGCGGCCGGGGCCCTGCGGATCGTCGACCGCACCGCCTACCGGGTCGACAGGGTCGACCGGCCGGTGGCCACCGAGGACCATCCGCTTCTGCGGGCGGTCACCGAGGCGGGCGGTGGTGTGCGGGAGGTGGCCGAGACGATGGCGGTGCTCGGCCCGCTCGGCCCGTCCGCCGCCGGGCTGGCCGCGACCGCGCTCGGCCGCCGGGAGGAGGACCTCCGCGCGGTGCTGGACAGGCTCGTCGCCGAACGCGTCCTGATCCGGGACCCCGGCGGCGGCCACCGGTTCCGGGTCCCCGCCGTCCGGGACGCCCTGCTGACCGGGATCGGGCCGTATGCTTCGCGCAGCCTGGCCGCTCAAGCGATCCACGCCGTGTGGTCGGGATCCGCGACCGCCTCCGACCCGGATCTGGTGCTCGACTGGATCACCCAGGCCGGGTCACTCGTCGACACGCGCCGTGCGTCGGCCGAGCTGCTCGAGAACGGCGAGCGGGTCCTGTTCACCGACGGCGCCAAGGCGGAACGCTGGCTCCACGCGACGTTGTCCTGGGTGACCGAACCGCCCGCGCGGACGGCCGTGCTGATGATGCTGAGCTCGGCCAAGGCGCTGCACTACCGGGCGGCCGAAGCCGGGGACTGCGCGCGGCAGGTGCTCTGCAAGCATCTCGGCCATCTCGAACCGGCGCAGGCGCAGGAACTGTCGACGGTGTTCATCTCCGGGCTCGCCGCCCGCGGCGATGTCGGTGAGCTCGCCGAGATCGCCGCGGGCGCGTCACCGGTGCTGCCGGACGACCCCGCCCTGATGGTGATCAACCGGGCGTACGCGCTGCTGCTGAGCCACCGCTGGATCGAGACGCGGGACCTGCTCGAACGGGAACGCGCGGTATGGACCGGCAGTAACCACATCACCGCCGACTTCGGCACGATGTTCCTCGCGGCCTGCGGCGTCGTGCTCGGTGACACCTCCCAGATGCACACCCTCATGGCGCATCCGGAACTGTGGCGGTCCACGCATTTGCCGCAGTACGAGGTCGAACAGCACCGGTTCGAAGTGGAAATGCTGTTGCAGCTGGGGGATCTCCGGCAGGCGCGACGGCGGATCACCGAATCCGGGCTGAACGCCGAACAGCTGCCCATCGCCAACCGGTTCGCGGTGAACTACCTGGGCGGGGACTGGCCCGAAGCGATGGAACTGGCCCGCCGGACCATGCTGGGCGGCACCGATCCGGCGCGACCGCTGCACTACCTGCTGACGCAATGCGCGATCCGGATCCTCGGCGCGCAGGGCTGGCTCTCACGGGCCAGGACACTCGCCGCCGACAGCCGTCCCTCCGGGATGCGGCACACGCTCGACCATGCCGAGTTCACCGTGCTCAGCAAACTCGGGGACACCGAAGGCGCCGACGCCTTGCTGTACTCGGCCGCGCGCAGCGCCGACGCGGGCGGCTACGTCCTGGGCACCGAAGACCTCTGGGCCGACCTGGCGCGCTCCGCGCTGGCAAGGAACAAGCAGCGCGAAGGGGAACACTGGGTGCGACGCGCGGCGCGCACGGCGACCCAGCTCGACACCGCCCGCGCGCACCAGAATCACCACCTGGCACGTGCGGCGGTCCACCGCGAACCCGCCGCGGCCCGGCGCGCCGCGGCCATCGCCCGCGAACGCCGCGACGTCCCGTACGAGTCGGCGATGACACTCCTGCAGGCAGGCCTCGCCGGGCACCGGCCCGAGCAGTCGTGGACCGAGGCGTACGAACTGTTCGGCGAGGTCGGCGCCTGGTTCTGGCGAGGCCGTGTGCGGAAAATGTTGCGCGACAACGGCTTCGCCGGTCCAGGCCGCACGGAGACGACCGCCGAGAACGAACGGCTGCTGGCGATCCTCGTCGCCGAGGGCCTCACCAACCGGCAGCTGGCGGTCGTCCTCGAAACCAGCGAGAAGAGCGTGGAGGGCAGGCTCAGCAGGCTGTTCTCCCGGACCGGGTACACATCACGGGTGGAGCTCGCGGCCGCGATCCTGACCGGCGAATACCGCACCTGAATCCCGCATTCAGCGGACTGAACGCGTGGAGGGGCGCGCGCGTTTAGCAGTGGAGACGTCCACAGTCAACACATCGGGCGGTAACTGGCATCGTTCTCGGGTGCCACTGGCACTGAGCCAGTATCCGCGCCACAACGTTGTCGGGAGGCGGGGTGCGGGGCCACGGTGGAGATCGTCTTCGCAAGTCCTGAACAAGGTGGTGACCCCGTGCGTTTCGATCTACTCGGCCCCTTCAACGTCGTGCACGACGGACGTCCGGTCGTGCTGCGCGGGGCGACCCAGCGAGCCGTGCTCGCCTATCTCCTGTTGCGCCACAACGAGGTCATCGCCACCAGCACCCTGCTGCAGGCGATCTGGGCGGACGAGATCCCCGCCACCGCGCGCAAGATGGTGCAGAACGCGGTTTCGGGGCTGCGCGCCACGCTGGCCCAGCGGACCGGCGCCACCGAGCAGGCCATGCTGCTCACCCACGCGCCCGGCTACCTGCTGCGGGTCGACAGCGACCAGGTCGACGTCTCCCGGTTCCGGCGGCTCGCCACCGAGGGCCGCACGGCGCAGGCGGGCGGCGACGTCGAGCGGGCCGTCTCGGCCTACCGCGACGCGCTCGCGCTGTGGCGTGGCCCGGTGCTCGCCGACCTCACCGAGACCGGCGTGGTGTGGCCCGAACTGGTCGCGCTGGAGGACCAGCGGATCGCCCTCCACGAGGATCTCTTCGGCCTGGAGCTGGACCGGGGACACCATCACGAGGTGCTCACCGACCTGCGCGGGATGGCGGAGGCCAACCCGAACCGCGAGCGGCTCAACGCCCAGCTGATGACCGCGCTCTACCGCTGCGGCCGTCACGTCGACGCCCTCGAGGTCTACCGCGCGACGCGGGCCAGCCTCGCCGAGGGCCTCGGCCTGGAGCCGGGCAAGGAGCTGCGCGAGCTGGAACGCGCGATCCTCCAGCACGACGAAACCCTGCTCACCCGGCGCCCGGATCCGGCACCGCGTCCCGCGTCCGAGCCGGTGCCCGCACCGGTGGTCGAACCGCTGCCGTTCACTCCCGCCCCGGTGATCGCACTGCCCCGCACGGAGCCCGTCGAGAGCGAGCGGAAGCCGGTCGTCGCGATCGGGGTCGCCCTGGCCACCCCGGACGACGACCCGGAAGAGGCCGTCGAGGTACAGGCGAGGCTGCGGACCGTCGTCGAGGAGGAGGCCCTCGCCGCGGGCGCGTACCTGCCGGGGGAATCGGGTCCGGTCGTGCTGGCCCTGTTCGGTCTCCCCCGCACCGATGACGACGACGCCGTCCACGCGACCAGGACCGCGCTGCGGATCCACGACCGGCTGACCACCGCCGGGATCGCCACCCAGATCGGCGTCGACAGCGGCGACGTCCTCGTCGAGTTCACCGCCGCCGGTCCCGGTCAGGTGGCGGGCCCCGTGCTGGACCGCTGTGTCCGTTCGGCGCTGCGCGCGCCCGAAGGCCGGATCCGGGTGTCGGACGCGGTCCGCGAGGCTTCCGAGCCCGCCGTGGTGCACGAGGCGTCGGAAGACTCGCCTGGCTGGTGGCACGCCGTTTCCGCACGCCAGCACCCGGTGGCGGAGCCCGCCGATCCCGGCGGCTTCGTCGGCCGGGACCACGACCTCGATCTGCTGAGCCACCTGCTCGGCTTCGTCGAACGCGGCGGCCGCCCGCATCGGGTGACGATGCTCGGCGAGCCCGGCATCGGCAAGTCGCGGCTCCTCGCAGAGTTCGCCGAAACCCTTTCCGGGCAACCCCGGATCAGGGTGCTGGACGCCGGCGCCGACGTCACCGAAGCGTTCGCCGTCGTGCCGGGGCTGCTCCCCCAGACCGCCTCGCGACTGCGTACCGAGGGCGGCGACTCGGCACTCCGGGCCGCCGCCGGCGAACTGACCGCCTACGGGCCGCTGGTGGTGCTGGCCGACGACCTGCATCGCGCCGGACCCGAGACCCAGGACGCGGTCGACCGGCTCGGGGAGTCCTGCGCGGGACTGCCGGTCCTGATCGTCGCGTCCGCCCGGCCCGGCCTGCTCGAAGCCGAACACGGCGAGCGCTGCGGCACGACGGTGACCCTCGCCCCGCTTTCCGACGACGCCGTCGGCAAACTGCTCGACAAGCTGCTGCCCGGCACCGCCCGGCTCATCCGCGGCAGGCAGGACCTGATCGCCAGGATCGGCGGGAACCCCCGGTTCGCGCACGCGTACGCCCAGGGGGTGCATGGCCGGACCGCCCCGTTTCCGGGACTGGGCCAGGCGATGACGCCCCCGCTGGTCCGCCGGACGCTCGCCGCGCAGCTCGACAACCTGCCCGCCGCCGAGAAATCCCTGCTGAAGGCGGCCAGTCTCACCGGTGACGCGTTCACCGCCGAGGACGTCGCCGCGGTCTGCGGCCGGGACACCGTCGAGATCGAGGGGACCCTGTCCCGGCTCGCGAGCCTCTCGGTGCTGCGCCGCGAAGACGACGACGCCGGCTACACGTTCCGCCGCGCGACGCTGCGGGAGCTGGTCTACCAGCGGATCCCGCGCGCGACCCGCACCGCGCTGCTCCGCCGCCCCGCCGTGCGCCGCGTCGAAGCCCTCGCCTGACGGCTTCGGCCGGGCCCACACGCGTGACTCGCGTGATTGAACACGGGACTCGCGTGATTGGAGACGGAACTCGCGTGATTGGACGAGTTCCGTCTCTGATCACGCGAGTCACGGGTCTGATCACGCGAGTTGCGGCTTCAAGCACGCGAGTTACGGGTCTGGTCACGGGAAAGCCCCCGGTCGCCGAAGCGGCCGGGGGCTGACGTCGTGACCAGGGTCAGCCGGTGGGGCGCTGCATCACGTCCGAGGTGTACTTGACCGACGAAGGCTCGTGCCGCGAGGTGAACGGGCACTTCCAGTCCTCTTCGGTCATCCGGCCGGAGAAGTGGCGGGACGGCATCTGGTACTCGTAGGTGGTGAAGCTCGGGTTCACCGAGCCGTTGTTGGTCGTCTCGCGTTTGCGGATCGCGTCCTGCATCGAGAAGAACTTGTCCCCCAGCAACATGAACTGCATCAGCGAGTTGAACGCGATCGCCGGCCGCGAGAACCGGCGGCTCGCGCGGGAAGAGCCGGGGTGCATGCCGACGACGAAGAACGAGTGCCCGGCGACGTGGAACCCGAAGTTCGGCTCGTCAGGGTCGGAAGTCGCGCCTTCGTCGAGACCGTAGGTGCGGCTGTCGATGTCGTGGATGAGCTGGAGATGGCGCCACAGCAGGCGTTCGTACTCCTCCTCGTCGAGAACACCGCCGGGTTCCTCGAAGGTGGACACGAAGGTGCGGAAACTCTTGTCCGACAACGTGGGCCGGATACCGCGGGCGTAGCCGAGCATGTCGCGGTAGTGGGCGCGCGCCGATTCCGGATCCCCCAGCGCCGGGTAGTGGCCGTGGACGATCGAGCCCTTTTTCAGCGCCGCGCGAGCGCCGAGACAGCTGAACTCCGTGGTCTGGATGAACGCTTCGAGCTCCGCTTTCGGGTCGCTCATTTCACTCCGCCTTTCCGGTGCTCCCCGGCTGCTCGCTGCCTGCCGGGAAGCCAGTCGAAGGCGCGCACGGTGACCGGGCGCGCCGGGACGGCCAGCGCGGCCGCGTTGCCGGCGCCGGCGTCCAGTTCCGTGATCGTCCACTCAGGACGGTCGTCGAAGACGACGTCACCGCCGGTGAGGGTGAAGGAGGGGCCCGGCAGTCCGGCCAGGCCGGTGCCGTCGACCTTGAGATAGGCCTCCTTGCAGGTCCAGTACCGGAAGAAGGCCAGCGGCTCGCGCACGGTGGCGGCCTCTTCCGGACGCAGCGTCCGGGCGGCCAGGCCGTCGTGGTCGACCTCCCGGACCTCTTCGATGTCGACGCCGACCCGGACCCCGGCGGTGACCGCGACCAGCGCCAGCGCGCCGGAGCGGGACAGGCTGAACTCGATCCCCGTCTCACCTGCCAGTGCCGGGCGGTCGCCGTCCCGCGTGAAGCGCAGCGCGGACGGCGCGGCGCCCGTGTACGAGGCGAGGATGTCGCGCAGCGCGACATGCGAGGCCAGGAACCGGGCCCGTTCTTCGTCCACCGCGATGGCGGCCGCGCGGCGCAGCTCGTCTTCGGAGAGCGCGCCGAGCAGGCCGTAGACCTCGGCCGAGCCAGGGGCGAGCACCCGCGCGAGGGGGATCCGCCACACGTGCGCGTCCCGGCCGGGGCGCAGCCGCTCGCCCAGCGCGCCCGAAGGCTGTTTCCAGGCCGAGAACCATTGCGTCGTCATCGGCCCAGTTTTCGGTGGATCACCCCGAGCAGCTCCGGTACGCGCTGTTCGAGGTAGAAGTGCCCGCCGGGGTAGGTGACCATCGCCGAGTCGGCGGCGAGTTCGAGCCACGCCGACAGTTCGTCCAGATCGGCCCGCGGGTCGCGGTCGCCGCCGAACACGGTCAGCGGCACCGGCAACGGCTCCCCCGGCACATGCCGGTACGTCTCGTTGACCGCCAGGTCGGCCCGCATCAGCGGCAGGAACAGCGCCAGCAGTTCCCGTTCGCGCCGCAGGACGTCCGGCAGCCCGCCGAGAGCGTGGAGTTCGGCGGCGAGCCGCTCGTCTGGCAGGTCCCGCAGCTGGAGCCGGGTGTCGGGCAGCTGCGGCGCCGCCCTTCCCGACACGAACAGGTGTTTCGGCAGCGTGGCCCCGCGCTCGGCGAGCCTGCGGGTGAGCAGGTACGCGGTCAGTGCGCCGACGCTGTGCCCGAAGAACGCGAAGTCCCCGGTCAGCGCGTCGCCGAGACCGTCGATGGCCGCGTCGACCAGGCTTTCGACGTCGGTGTGCGGCGTCTCGCGGCCGCGTTCGGCCCGGCCGGGCAGCTGAACCGGCAGGACGGCCAGCTCGTCGTCCGCCGCGAGGACCCATTCGCGGTAGACCGCCGCGCTCGCTCCCGCGTGCGGGAAGCAGAACAGCCTGGTCGCGCCGCCCGGCGGGATCCCGCCGGGCAGCCAGGGCCGGGTCGTGATCGGTACGGTCATCGCAGCTCCATCGTCAGATAGGACGGCGGGGGCTGGATCGTGCTGAGGTCGGACTCCAGGACGAGCCTGTCACCGTCACGGGAGATCTCGGAGAATCCCGCGAAGGCGTAGGTCACGTACATGACCCGGTTGCGCCCGGTCTCGACGAAGTCCGCGCGCAGCTTCGCGCCGTCCTCCTTCGCCAGCCCCATGATGTGGTTGAGCAGGACCGTGCCGACCCCGCGCGACATCACCCGGCACGACATCAGCATCATCCGCAGATGCCAGGCCTCCTCGCCGCGTTCGGCCAGCGCGAGCCCGATCTTGCCGTAGCCGCCGTACTTGTCCGAAAGGGACGCGACGAGCAGCACGTGGTCGGGCGAGGTCCGCAGCTCGTCCAGTTCGTCGTAGGAGTAGGTGCGGCCGGTCGAGTTGAGCTGATTGGTGCGGACGGTCAGTTCCTCGGCCCGCTGCAGATCCTCCCGCTGCGCGCGGGCGATCGTGAACTTCATGTCCAAAGTGGACAGGAATTCCTCGCTGGTGCCTTCGTGGTCCTGTTCGACCTGCTCCCGCACGGCGGCCGCGCGGTAGAGCTCGCGGCGCACCCGCGACTCGTCGGTGACGAACTTGGGCCGGAACTCCTCCGACGCCAGGGTCTCCCCCAGCTTGGCAACGTCGACCGTCTTGACCGACGGCAGCGCGTGCGCGACCTCCTCCAGTTCGAAGGGCTGGTCGTCGACGAACGCGATCGCGTCGAGGCCGATGTTGAGCGCCTTCGCGATCCGTTCCACGGAGCCGGATTTGGGGTTCCAGCTGATCTGCGGGTACAGGAAGTACTCGTCGAGCCCGGCCGCCTTCAGCCGCGCCATCGCCGCTTCGTGGTCGTTGCGGCTGGCCACCGAATGCAGGACGCCCAGCTCGTCGAGCCGCTTGATCTCCGCGACCACTTCGGGGCGCACGGTGACCTCGCCGTCCTCCAGCAGGGTGCCGTCCCACAGTGTGTTGTCGAGGTCCCACACCACGCATTTGATGCGGCCCCGCTTGGGTTTCTCCAGAATCCCGGTCATCCCGACACCTCCCGGTACGCCTCGTCCGCGATGGTCAGCTCCTGGATCTGGGTGCTGCCCTCGATGATCTCCATGACTTTCGCGTCGCGGTACAGCCGGGCCACCGGATAGTCCGGGCCGCAGCCGTTCGCGCCGTGGATCTGCACCGCGTCCGAAGCCGCCTTCGCCGCGGCCGTGGACGCGAAGTACTTGGCGACCCAGGTCGCCATGATGGTCGCCGGATCGCCCGCGTCCTTGAGCCGTCCCGCCTTCTCGCACAGCAGCCGCGCGGCGTCGCGAGCGGTGACCATTTCGCTGATCTTGGCGCGGATCTGCGGCAGGTCCCGCAGCAGCCCGCCGCCCGCCGAACGCGCCGACGTGTAGGCGGCCGAAGCGGCCAGCGCCGCCCGCACGATGCCGACCGAGCCGCACGCCACGCTGTAGCGACCGAGGTCGAGCGCGCCGGTCATCACCGTGCCCGCCGCCCAGCCCGGCGGCCCCACCAGCGCGGACGGGTCGAGCCGGACGTCGTCGAACTCGATGGTCGCCAGCATGCTCGCCGTGGTGCCGAGCATGTGCCGGACCGGGGTCACCCGGACTCCGGGGTGGTCCGCGGGCACCAGGAACGCGCTCATCCCGGTGGCCGTGCCCGCGAACACGAGGAACAGCCCGGCGACCTGGCCGCCGGTGATCCAGGTCTTGCGGCCCCGCAGGGTCCAGACGCCGTTCTCGGCGACCGCCACTGTTCCGGCGGCGGTCGAATCGCTGCCGCTGTGGTCCGGTTCGGTCAGGCAGAACGCGCCCAGTGTCGTGCCTTCCGACAGCTCGGGCAGCCAGCGTTCGCGCTGCTCGTCGTCACCCCAGCGCTGCACCGTCGCGGTCGCCATCGTGTGCACGGTGAGCAGGCTCCGCAGCGATGAACAGCCGCGGCCGACCTCCTCGTGCAGCCGCCCGAGGGTGACCATGTCCAGCCCGGCGCCGCCGGCCTCGACGGGGAGGAACGGGGCCCACAGTCCCAGCTCCCCCACCCGCCGCAGCACGTCACCGGGGATGTTCTCGGCCCGGTCCCACCCGTCCGCGTGCGGGCAGACCTCCTCGTCGACGAAACGCCCGACCGCCTCTACCTCAGGGGTTTCGGGCCGTGTCCTCGCCCTCACGTCGTTCTCTCCGTTCAGTGCGCGGCCGCGGCGGTGCGCCGCTCGACCAGCTCGGTCATCCGCGTGACGCTGCGGAAGTTGTCCAGCTTCAGCTCCTCGTTGGGGATCCGCGTGGCGAACGCCTTCTCGATGAACATGACCAGCTCCATCGCGAACAGGGAGTTCACGAAACCCAGCGCGAAGATGTCCTGTTCGTCGGTGAACGACAGGCTGGGGAACTTCGCCCCGATGAAGGCGCGGATCTCGCCGTTGACGTCCTGCGACATGGTGGATGCCTCTCTCGTAAAAGGAAGAAGGTCTGCTTGAGGGCCGAGGGCCCGCGGCGTACCGGATAGTGGTTGTCGCGAGAAGAGGTGCGGCAGGCCCCGGTAGACCAGGCGACCGTGTCGCGAAAGCCACTTTCGGGACATCAGACGTCGCGAAAGTGGCTTTCGCGACATACCCGCAGCCCCGCGTCAGCCGCTGTAGTTGTAGAAACCCTTGCCGCTCTTGCGGCCGTGCAGGCCGGCCGCCGTCATCTGCTTGAGCAGCGGGCAGGGGCGGTACTTGCTGTCGTTGAACTCGTCGTAGAGCACCTCGACGCTGTAGAGGATCGTGTCGACGCCGATCAGGTCGGCGGTCTCCAGCGGGCCCATCGGATGCCCGAAGCAGCCGCGGAACACCTCGTCGACCGTCTCCGCGTCCGCGACCCCTTCGTGGACCAGGAAAGCGGCCTCGTTGACGGTGAGCATGAGCACGCGGTTGGAGACGAATCCGGAAGCGTCGTTGACCGGGATCGGCTTCTTCCCCATCGACAGCAGCAGCTCGCGCACGATGTCCTTTGTGGACTCGCTGGTGTGGTAGCCGGGGATGAACTCGCACGACGGTTTCATCGGCACGGGGTTCATGAAGTGGACGCCCATCACCTTGTCCTGGCGCTGGGTGAGCGCGGCGACCTTGGTGATCGGGATGGCGGAGGTGTTGACGACGAACACGGTGTCGGCTTTGCAGGCCTCGTCGAGTTTCGGGTACAGGCGGGACTTCAGGTCCCAGTTCTCGGTGATGTTCTCGATCACCACCTCGGCCTCGGCGAGGAGTTCGAGTTCGGTGCCGAAGGTGATCCGGCCCAGCACCTCGGCCGCGTCGATCTCCGGGCCGCCGAGCATGCGGCTCATCCGGCATTCGAGTTCGATCCGGTCGCGGGCGTCGGCCAGCTTGCCGGGGTCGACGTCGATGAGCACGGCCTCGTGCCCGCTGGTGGCGAGATTCTGCGCGACCCCGGTGCCCATCACACCGGCGCCGACGACTCCGACGAGGGTCATCGTTCCTCCTTGGCTGCGTTGCTCGTGGTCAGGTCCAGCACGCCGTCGAGCCTGCCGTGGGCGGCCCGCACCGCGTCGGCGCCGCCGGGGTGCTCTTCGGCGAACACGACGGTCGCGCCCAGTTCGGCGCCCAGCCGGGCGGCCAGATCACGGGCGGTGACGTCGAGTTCGCCTTCGATCAGGTAGACCGGCCGCGTGGACCGGGCGCCGAGCGCGACGTCGGCGGCGGCCTGGGTCGGCTCGATCCAGTAGCGGTCGCGCTGGAACGGATAACCGGGCAGCGTGGTCTTCCGCGGGTCACGGCCGTCGTGATAGGCCCGCCAGTCGATGTCCGCCCCGGACAGCCAGGCCCGGCCGAGCGCTTCGGTGAGCACGGCCGTGTCCTGGCGGGGGTCGGCCTCGCCGGGCAGGGTGGGTACCAGCAGCGACCACGAAGTCTGGGGGAAATCGGGGTGGCCGCGGAACATCGAGCCGAGCGACTGCCCGGCTCCCAGTTCCAGCAACACGGTATCCGGGGAATGACTGGCAAGATGCTCGATCATCGCGGCGAAGCGCACGGGACGGCACATGTGCTCGGCCCAGTAGCCGGGATCGTTCAGCTGTTTGACGGTGATCGGCGCGCCGGTGACGTTCGACAGGTACGGCACTTCCGGCTCGCGCGGTGTGAGGTTCTTCCGCGCCCACGCGGTCAGTTCGGCGGCGGCGGGCCGCAGGGCCCGCGAGTGGAAGGCGTGCGTGGTGCGCAGCGGCCGGGCCGGGACGCCGTGTTCGGCGAGCGCGGCGGCCAGCTTCTCGACGCCGTCGCCCGCGCCGGACACCACGATCATCCGCGGCCCGTTCACCGCGGCGACGTCGACGCCGAACGCGGTCACGTCGCCCACCAGCGCGGTGAGTTCGGCGGCGCCCAGCGGGATCGCGGCCATCGAGCCTTCGGGCAACTCCTCGATCAGCTTCGCGCGGGTGGCGACCAGCGCGGTGGCCTCCGCCAGGGTGAGGGCGCCCGCGAGGGTGGCGGCGGCGAACTCGCCGACGCTGTACCCGGCGAGCACGGACGGCTGGACACCCCAGGCGCGCAGCAGGCGCCCGAGCGCGTAGCCGAGGGTGAACACGGCGGGCTGGGTAACGGACGGCGACGCGTCCTCGGCGTCGGTCGCGCGGCCCAGCAGCCGGGCGAGGTCTCCGCCGTCGGAACCGCGTTCGCCGTGCAGGCTTTCCGTCGGATCGGTGCCGAGCTGGGCCTTGAACAGCGCGGCGCATTCGTCGACGGCGGCCTTGAACTCCGGCTCGCTTGCGTACAGCCCGCCCGCCATGCCGCGGTACTGCTCGCCGACCCCGGCCAGCAGGAAAGCCGCCTTCCGCGGCTTCGAGCCCGCTTCGGCGACCACACTGGTCTCGGACCCGAACGCGTCGGCGGCGTCATCCACAGAGGACACGACCGTCATCCGGCGGTGGTCGAAAGCCTTCCGGCCGTTGTGCAGCGTGTAGGCGACGTCGGCGAGATCCGTCCACTCAGGACGGTCCGCGGCGAGCCTGCCGGTCATCGCGTCGGCCGCCTCGGGGGTCCGCGCGGACCACGCGAGCAGCTGATGCGGCCGGGCGTCCGGGCGCTCCGGGCAGTCCTCCGGTGCCTCCTCGATGACGACGTGAGCGTCGGTGCCGCCGAAGCCGTACGCGCTGACCCCGGCCAGCCTCGGCCGTTCCCCGCGCGGCCAGTCGCCCAGTTCCGCCTGGACAACGAGCTTGTCGCCGCTGTGCGCCAGCTGCGGATTGGGCTTCTCGAAGTTGACCGCCGGCGGCAGCTTCTCGTGGTGCAGCGCCAGCGCGGCCTTGATCAGGCGGGCGATACCGCCCGCCTGGTTGATGTGCCCGAGGTTCGCGTCGATCGAGCCGAGCGTGACCCGCTCGACGTCGTCGACGTCGAAGATCTTCTGCAGCGCGGAGATCTCGGCGACGTCGCCGAACGGAGTGCCCAATGTGGACACTTCGATGTGGTCGATCTCGGCGGGTTCGACGTCGGCGGCGGCCATCGCCTCGGCGACGACGGCGGCCTGACCGGGTACGCCCGGCAGGTTGAACCCCTGCCGCGCGCGGTTGCCCTCGTGGTGGATGGCCCAGCCGCGGATCACCGCGTAGACGCGGTCGCCGTCGGCCAGCGCGTCCTCCAGCCGCCGCAGCACGACGACGCCGAGACCGTTGCCGGGGACCTTGCCGTTGGCGCCCGCGTCGAGGATCCGGTTGATCCCGTCGGGCGCGAACCGGCTGCCCTCGCGGTAGAGGTAGCCCGGTTCCTGCGGCACGACAACGGAAACCGAACCGGAGACCACCAGGTCGGACTCGCCGGTGAGCAGGCTGGAGCAGCCCTGCGCGACGGCGGCGAGCGCGGTCGAGCTGCAGCTCTGGACGCTGACGGACGGACCGGTCAGGTCGAGCGCGTACGACAGCCGGGACGCGATCAGGTCCTTTTCGTTCTGCAGGATCAGCTGGTCCGGGCCGACGGTCAGCGCGGTGACGTCGTTGGAGAGCAGGTTCGACAGCAGGTAGGTGCTCGGGGCGCCGCCGGCGAACACCCCGGCGAGGCCTTCGATCCGGTCCGGGTCGACGCCCGCGTCCTCCAGCGCGTGCCACGCGCATTCGAGGAACAGCCGGTGCTGCGGGTCGAGCAGTTCGGCGTCGGCCCGGTCGTAGCCGAAGAAGTCGGCGTCGAAGCGGTCGATCCCCGGCAGCAGGCCCGCCGCGGGGACGAACGCGGGGTCGTCGGCCACTTCGGCGGGGACGCCCGCGGCGAGCAGTTCGTCGCGGGTCATCCGGGTGATGCCGTCGCGGCCGGCGCACAGATCGGCCCAGAACTTGCCGATGTCGGGCGCGCCGGGGAAGTTCCCGGCCATGCCGACGATCGCGATGTCGTCGCCGGTGTCCCGTTCTCGCGTGGTCATGGGGTGGTTCACCTTCCGGTCCGGCTCGGGCGCTTGCGCAGCTTCGCGGTGCGGGCGCGGCGGCGTTCGCCGCGGGCGGAGACGTCTTCGGCGACCCCGGCAGGCTCGGCGGCCGCCGGGGACTGCTCGCCGAGGAGCGTGACGAATTCGGCGATGGTCGGTTTCTCGAACAGGCTCGCCGGGGCCAGTTCGACGCCGAACTCCTTGGCGACGCGGCCGATCAGCACCAGCCCGATCAGTGAAGTGCCGCCGAGGTCGAAGAACGGGTCGTGCACGCCGACCTCTTCCAGGCCGAGGCAGTCGCACCAGGCGGCGGCGACGCGCACCTCGGCCGGGGTGCGCGGGGCGACGTACGCGGTGCGCAGCTCGGGCCGCGGGTACCGCTCCCCGGTCGGGATCGCGGCGTCGGCGCCGACCAGTGCGTCGACCGAACCCATCCGGGCCAGCGCGGCCAGCACGTCGGTCAGCGGGAGCGGCAGCACGGTCACCAGCGGCTCGCCGGAGGCGACGATCCGCGAGAGCAGTTCGGTGCCTTCTTCGGCGCCGATGCCGAATTCCTCGCGGAACTTGCGGGAACCTTCCTGCGCCTCGGCGGACCCCGAGAGCCCGGACGCCGTCCAGGCGTCCAGCTGCCAGGGACCCCACGCGACCGACACGACCTGCTTGGCCGGGCCGCGGCCGCCCGCCGAGGCCGAGGCGACCCCGTCCAGGAAGGCGTTGGCCGCGGAGTAGTCGATCTCGCCGACGCCGACGGTGAGCGTCACCGTCGAGGAGTACAGGACCAGCAGGTCGACCGGTTCGACACGCAGCGCCTCGGTGAGGGCGAGGGTGCCGTCGATCTTCGGCGCCAGCACCGCGGCCGCCTGCTCGCGGGTCTTGTTCTGCAGCAGACCGCCACCGGCGATCCCGGCAGCGTGCACGACACCGTCGAGGTACCCGAAGTAGCCGCGGACCTCCGCCAGCAGCGCAGCGGCCTCGCCGGGAGCACTGACGTCGGCGCGCAGCGTCAGGACGTCGGCGCCGAGGGCACGCAGATCCCGGACAGCCAGCAGTACTTCGCTCTTGCGGTCGTCGACTCCGTGGTCCCGGATCCAGTCGTCCCAGGTCTCCTCCGGCGGGAGCTCGGAACGGCCTGCCAGCGCGAGGTTCACGCCCAGCGGTGCGAGCCGCCGTGCCAGCGCGAGACCGAGGACGCCGAGACCACCGGTGATCAGGTAAGTACCGCCGGGCTTCCACGCCAGCGCGTCGTCGGTCTCGGGCAGCTCGACGACGTCGAAACCGCGCAGCCAGCGCCGTCCGCCGCGCCAGGCGGCGACCGCGACCCCGTCGACAGTGTCCACTGTGGACGCAGTCAGCAGGTCGAGTTCGTGCAGGACTTGGGCTGTCTTGTCACCGGTGCGGTCGAAGTCCGCGTACTGCGCGTGGACCAGCGGGTACTCGGCGGCGATCGCGTCGGTCGTGGCGGCGATGGTCGGGGCGAAGGCGTCGGTGGCGTCCCCGCCGAGGACGTCGAAGCCGTTGTGTCCCAGGGAGAGCAGGTCGACCCGGCGGCCGGCGCATTCGGCGCCGATGGCCTTGCCGAGTTCCAGGAGACTGTAGAAGCCGGATTCGAGGCCGCTCGCGGTGAGCCCGAGGGCGTGCACGATCCGGAGCGGTCCGTCCCCGGCAAGTACCTGGCGCGTGATCTCGGAGGCGACCGTGACGCGGTGTCCGGCGGCTTCCGCGGCGGCCGCGAAGCCGTCGGCGAACTTGCCCGGCTCGGCGAACAGGACCAGGTCACCCGGTGTCACCGGCGTGCGGCGGGTACTGTCGCGGCGCCAGGTCGGCGTGTGCGCGGCCAGACCGTCGCGGACCGGCGTCTCCGGCTGCGGTTCACCGGCGGACATCTGCGACAGCGACCAGCCGCCACCGCGGGAAGCGACCTCGGGCCAGTAGCGGGTGCGCTGGAAGCGGTAGCCGGGCAGGGAGACGAACCGGCGGTCCGGTCCGGCGCCGTCCGCCCAGCCGATCTGGACGCCGTGCTCCCAGAGCGCGCCGAGCGCGGTCAGCCAGGCGCGCCGTCCGGCACCGGCCACCGGCTCCGGAAGCAGGGAGACCACCGGAGTCTGCGGCAGGTAGCGGCCCGCCGCCTCGGCGCCCTCGTCACCGAGGCCGGCTTCGACCAGGACTCCGGCGTACTTCGCCAGCGCCAGCAGGCCGTCTTCGAAGCGGTCGTCCGCGATCCGCCAGTGCGCCGGATCGGCGGCCTCGGCGGCGGTGAGCACAGTACCGGTGCGGGGCGAGATCACCGGCACCGTCGGCGTTCCCGCCCGCGGAACCGGCCCGCCGAGCGCGAGTTCGAGCCCCTCGGCGAGACCGAACAGCCCGCCCGCGACGGCGGCGGCGCATTCGCCGGTCCCCCGGCCGAGTACCACGGCCGGTTCGAGACCCCACGCGGTCAGCAGCCGGGTGAAGGCGTACTCGACGGCGAAGACCACGGCCCGTTCGTCGGCCTCGGCCGTGCCGTAGAGCGCGCCGAGCAGGTCGATGCGACCGTCCAGCAGGGCCGCGCACTCGTCGATCGCGGCGCGGAAGGCGAGTTCGGTGCGGTACAGCTCGTCGGTGGTGCCCTGCCACGCGCCGCGGGTGCCCGGCAGCAGGAGACCGAAGCGCCGCTTGTCCGTGACGGCCGAGCCGCCGGTGACCGCGCGCAAGGCCGTGACGGCGTCGGCGTGATCGCGCACCAGCACCGCCTTGCGGAGCGGAAGCGCGCTGCGCCCGGCCTGGGTGGTGAAGGCGACGTCGGCCAGTTCCCCGGTCAGGTTGTCGGCCAGCGCCTCGGCATTGGCACGAAGACCGGCTTCGCTCTGGCCGGACACCGTGAGCAGCTGCCATTCCCCGCCGGGGATGGCCGCCGGGGCGGGCGCGGCCTGGTCGAGGACGAAGTGCACGTTGGACCCGGACCAGCCGAAGGAGCTGACGCCCGCGCGCAGCACCCCGGCGGCGTTGGCCGGGAAGGGCCGCGCCTCGGGGACCGGGCGGACCGTGCCGTCCACGGTGACCACCGAGTTCGGCGTGCTCATGTGCAGATTGCCCGGCAGGGTGCTGTTTTCCAGCGACAGCACGGTTTTGATCAGCCCGGCCATCCCCGCCGCCGCGAGCGTGTGGCCGACGTTCGTCTTGACCGCGCCGACGTAGAGCGGCTCGGGCGCGTTCCGCTCGCCGAAGATCTCGCCGAGCGCGGTGAACTCGATCGCGTCGCCGAGCTGCGTGCCGGAGCCGTGTGCCTCGACGTAGCCGATCTCGTCGGGGCTGACCCCGGCGTCGGCGAGCGCCGCGCGGATGACCGCGTTCTGCGCCGCGCGGTTGGGCGCGGTGAGCCCGTTGCTGCGGCCGTCCTGGTTGGTCGCGGTGCCGCGGATGACCGCGCGGGTGCGCCTGCCCTGGCCGACTTCGCCCGCCCGGCGGAGCACCACGACGCCGCCGCCTTCGCCGATGACGTAGCCGTCGGCGCTCTCGTCGAAGGTCTTGGTGCGGCCGTCTGCGGCGAGCATGCTCATCTTGCAGGATTGGATGAAGACGTCCGGGTTGATCATCGCCGACGCGGCGCCGACGATCGCGATGTCGCATTCGCCGCGGCGGAGGCTCTGCACAGCCAGATGCGCCGCGCTCAGCGCCGACGAGCAGGCGGTGTCGACGGTCAGGCAGGGGCCGCGCAGGTCGAGCAGATGCGCGATGCGCCCGGCGGCGGCGGAAAGCGAGCTGCCGAGGCCGAAGTAGGGGTCGTCGGCCGCGTCCATGCCGTCGGCTTCGAGCTGCCGCATGCTGTACTGCATGGTGTCGATCAGCCCGGCGAACACGCCGGTGCGGCTGCCGCGCAGTTCGTCGGCGGTGAGCCCGGCGTCCTCGATGCCCTCCCACACCAGCTCCATGAGCAGGCGGAAGGTCGGGTCGAGCCGCCGCGCTTCCTGGGGCGACAGGCCGAAGAACGCCGCGTCCCAGCCCGCGATGTCATCGACGAACGCGCCCTGCTGCGTGTACGCCTTGCCCGGCGCGGTGCGGTCGGGGTCGTAGTAGTCGGCGGCCCTCCAGCGGTCCGGCGGGACCTCGCGCACGAGATCCTTGCCCTGGACGAGGTTCTGCCAGAACTTTTCGGGAGTGTCGCTGCCGCCGGCGAAGCGGCAGGAGAGACCGACGACGGCGACGTCCTGACCCGCGGCGGCCGGTCCGGCGACGACGGTCCGCGTCTCGCGTTCGGCCGGGGTGAGCGCGGCCAGCAGATGCGCGGCGAGCGCGGCCGGGGTCGCGTGGTCGAACACCATCGTCGGCGGGAGCGCGAGTCCGGTCTCGGTGTTGATCCGGCCGCGCAGTTCGATGGCGGTGAGCGAATCGATGCCCAGTTTGGTGAACTGCTGCCCGGCCGGGACGCCGTCGGTGTGCCCGAGCACGGCGGCGGTGTGGGTCAGGACCAGTTCGGTGATGACGCGTTCGCGTTCGGCCTCGGGAAGCCCGGCGAGGCGGGTCCGCCACGCGTCGGCTGCCTCGGCACCTTCTTCGGCCTGGGCGGCTTCGGCCTCGGCGATGGCGACGACCTCGGGGAGGTCGGCCAGCAACGGGCTCGGCCGCAGCGCGGCGAACGGCGGGGCGAACTTCTCCCAGGTCAGTTCGGCGACGGTCAGCGCGGTCTCGTCACGGTCCAGCGCCTGGCCGAGCGCGACGAGACCGGTTTCCGGCGCCATGGCCGGGACGCCGAGTCCGCTGAGCATCTCGTCGAGGTCCGCGCCGACGCCCATGCCGACCTTGCCCCAGCGGCCCCACGCGATCGACGTCGCGGGCAGGCCGTTGGCCCGGCGCCGCTGCGCGACGGCTTCGAGGTACGCGTTCGAAGCGCCGTAAGCACTCTGGACCGCGTTGCCGATGGAGGCGGCGATCGAGGAGAACAAAACGAAAGCGTCGAGGTCGAGGCCTTCGGTCAGCTCTTCGAGGTTGCGCGTCCCGGCGACCTTCGGGCGGAGGACGTCGGCGTAGCGCGTGCGGTCCATCGACTCGATGAGGCCTAGTTCGAGGACGCCAGCAAGGTGGAAGACGGCGCGGAGGTCGTCGCGGATCGGGTCGATGACGGCGACCAGCGCGTCCTTGTCGGCGACGTCGCAGGAGGCGATGGTGACGCGATCGCCTGCCAGTTCGGCCGCGCCGGGAGCGTCTTGTCCTTGGCGCGACACGAGAACGACGTGTTCGGCGCCGTGCTCGACGAGCCAGCGGGCGACGATCCCGCCGAGTCCGCCGGTCCCGCCGGTGACGAGCACGGTGCCGCGCGGCTGCCAGGACCGCTTGGCCTCGGCGGGTTCGGCGTGGACGAGCCGCCTGCCGAAGGCGCCGGTGGCCCGGACGGCGACCTGGTCTTCGCCGCGAGGGCCGGTGAGGACGCCACGCAGGAGGGCGACGGTCCGCTCGCCCGGCTCGGCCGGGACGTCGACGAGCCCGCCCCACGCCTGCGGGTTCTCCAGCGCGGCAGCGCGGCCGAAGCCCCACAGCTGAGCCTGCGCGGGCGAGTCCGGTGCGTCGTGAGCGCCGGTCGAGACCGCGCCGCGAGTGAGCGTCCACAGTGGACCTTGCGGGTCACGCGCGGCCAGCTCCCGGACCAGCGCCATCGTGGCTTCGGCGCCGAAGGACAGTCCGTCGGTTTCGGTCTCGTCGAGGGCCAGCAGGGACAGGATGCCGTCGAAGGACTCGTCAGGAAGTTCTACGCGGTCAGGGTGCTCGACGACGAGCCGCCGCACCTCGGCACCGGCCAGGGCCTCGGCCGCGGTCTCGATCCACGGGTGCTCCTGCGCGGACGTGACGAGCAGCCAGCGTCCGGTGGCCGTCGTCGTCGCGGGCGTGAAGGGCTGCCAGCGGACGTGGTAGGCCAGCGAAGTCGCTTCGGCGGCCAGCGACCGGGCGCGACGGTAGCGCGACAACGCGGGCAGGACCGTGCCGAGCGGGGCTTCGACGTCGGACAGCTTCAGCTCGGCGGCGAACTCGCCGACGTCACCGGATTCGACGACCGACCAGAACCGGCCGTCCTCGGCGGCGACCACTCCCGCGCCAGGGTCTTCCAGCCAGAAACGCTTGCGCTGGAAGGGATACGTCGGCAGCGTGACCACACGGGCGCCGCTGCCACTCAGGTAGGCGGACCAATCGACGCGCGCGCCGTGCGCATGAACGAGACCCAGCGCGGTGACGAGCGTGGCGGCCTGGTCGCGGTCCTTGCGCTGGGCAGCGGCGAAGACCGCGCCCTCAGGACGGACCGAGCGGCCCATCGGGGTGAGTGCCGCATCCGGGCCGAGTTCGAGGAAGGCCGTGACGCCTTGGCCGTGCAGGGTTTCCACCGCGTCGGCGAACCGGACGGTGCCGCGGACGTGCTCGGCCCAGTACTCCGGATCGGTGAGCCGGTCGGCGATCTCGCCGGTCAGCGTCGAGACGACCGGGATCGCGGGCTCACGGTAGGTCAGGGTCCGCGCGACGGCGGCGAACTCGGCGAGCATCGGCTCCATCAGGGCCGAGTGGAAGGCGTGGGACACGGAGAGCCGGGTCGTGCGGCGGCCGGGAAAGCGTTCGGCGACCGCGATGGTCGCCGCGTCGGCGCCGGACAGGACGACCGCGCGCGGACCGTTGACCGCCGCGAGCGCGACCTCGGCCGACAGGTAAGGGCGGACCTCGTCCTCGGTCGCCTCCAGCGCGATCATCGCGCCGCCCTCGGGCAGCGCCTGCATCAGCTTGCCGCGAGCGGCGACCAGGCGAGCGGCGTCCTCCAGGGAAAGCACCCCGGCGACGTGCGCAGCCGCCAGCTCGCCGACCGAATGCCCGGCGAGGAAGTCCGGGCTGACACCCCACGACGTGACGAGCCGGAACAGCGCGACCTCGAAGGCGAACAGGGCGGGCTGGGCGAACTCGGTGCGGTCGAGCCGCGCGGCGTCGGCGCCGAACACGACGTCCCGGACGCCGGGGAGATGCGCGCAGGCCTCGTCGAAAGCGGCGGCGAACACCGGGAAGCACTCGTGGAGACGGCGGCCCATGCCGAGCCGCTGCGACCCCTGGCCGGTGAACAGCATGGCCAGCCGTCCGGCGGTGTCGCTGCCGGTGACCGTGCCCGCTTCGCCGCCCGCGAGAGCGCGGAGACCGGCGGCCAGCTCGGCGCGGTCCGCGCCGGTGACGACCGCGCGGTGCTCCATCCCGGCGCGCGTGGTGGCGAGGGACAGCGCGACATCGACGGGCTCGGCGCCGGATTCGTCCACGGTGGACAGCAGCGCGGCGGCCTGCGCGCGGACGGCGGCGGGCGAGGCACCGGACAGCACGTACGGGACCACCTGCGGCGCCGCGATTTCCCTGGCGGGATCAGCTTCTTCGGCAGGCTGCTCCAGGATGACG
Source organism: Amycolatopsis alba DSM 44262 (assembly GCF_000384215.1). Classification (NCBI taxonomy): domain Bacteria; kingdom Bacillati; phylum Actinomycetota; class Actinomycetes; order Pseudonocardiales; family Pseudonocardiaceae; genus Amycolatopsis; species Amycolatopsis alba. The sequence continues at coordinate 8,798,067 of NZ_KB913032.1, forward strand.
TGCGCGTTGGTGCCGCTGATCCCGAACGAAGACACGCCCGCCCGACGCGGCCGGTCGGTCGCTGTCCACGGGCGGGCCTCGGCGAGCAGCTCGACCGAACCCGCGGACCAGTCGACATGCGGGGACGGCGCGTCGACGTGCAGGGACGCGGGCAGCGTGGCGTGCCGCATCGCCTCGACCAGCTTGACGATCCCGGCGAGCCCGGCCGCGGCCTGGGTGTGGCCGATGTTGGACTTCACCGAGCCCAGCCACAGCGGCGTTTCGCGGTCCCGGCCGTAGGTGGCCAGCAGGGCTTGCGCCTCGATCGGGTCACCCAGCGCGGTCCCGGTGCCGTGCGCCTCGACGACGTCCACAGTGGACGCTTCCACCCCGGCGTTCGCGAGCGCCGCACGGATCACGCGCTGCTGGGACGGGCCGTTCGGGGCGGTCAGGCCACTGGACGCGCCGTCGGAGTTGACCGCGCTGCCACGCACGAGCGCGAGGACCGGGTGGCCGTTGCGGCGCGCGTCGGAGAGGCGTTCCAGCACGAGCATCCCGGCGCCCTCGGCCCAGTTCGTGCCGTCGGCGGCGGCCGCGAACGGCTTGCAGCGACCGTCCGGCGCGAGCCCCCGCTGCCGCGAGAACTCGACGAACGCGCCCGGCGTCGCCATCACCGTGACCCCGCCGGCCAGCGCCAGCGTGCACTCCCCCGACCGCAGCGCGCGGGCGGCGAGGTGGACCGCGACCAGCGACGACGAACAGGCCGTGTCGATCGACACCGACGGCCCTTCGAGGCCGAGCGCGTAGGAGACGCGGCCGGACACCACACTGCCGGAGGTGCCGATGCCGAGATAGCCCTCGTGTTCCTCGGGCAGCGCGGTCAGCCGTGACGCGTAGTCGGTGAACCCGACGCCCGCGAACACCCCGGTGGCGCTGCCCTTGAGCGAAAGCGGGTCGATCCCGGCCCGCTCGACGGCCTCCCACGCCGTCTCGAGCAGCAGCCGCTGCTGCGGGTCGGTCGCCTCGGCCTCACGCGGCGAGATGCCGAACAGCTCGTTGTCGAACTCCGCGGCGTCGTGCAGGAAGCCGCCCTCGCGGACGTAGCTGGTGCCGGGGACGGACGGGTCGAGGTCGTGGATCGCGTCGGTGTCCCAGCCGCGGTCGGCGGGGAACGGCGAGATCGCGTCGCCGCCGCCGTCGATGAGTTCCCACAGCTGTTCCGGGGTGCGGACGCCGCCGGGGAACCGGCAGCTCATCGCGACGATCGCGATGGGCTCGGTCTCCTTCTCCCGCGCGTCCGCCAGCTCGCGGCGGCTCTCCCGCAGGTCGGCCGCCATCCGCTTGAGGTAGTCGACGTACTGCTCTTCCGAAGGCATGTCACGGCTCCTGAATGGATGGAAGGTCTCAGCGCGGGCCGAACTCGTCGTCGATCAGCGCGAGGAGGTCGTCCGGGGACGCAGCGTCGAGGTCGGCGGTGGCGTGCGCGGGCTTCTTCGCCGCCCAGGCCGCCACCAGCCGCTTCAGCCGTCCGTCGATCTCCGCGTCGCCGGGGTCGGCCCCGTCGAGAAGCGCTTCGAGCCGGGTGATCTGTTCGGTCACCGCGGCGCCCGCGCCGGTTTCGGGGGCGAGTTCGGTCTGGAGGTACTTGGCCAGCGCGTCGGGCGCCGGGTAGTCGAAGACGACCGTCGTGGGCAGGGTGAGGCCGGTCGCGGCGGCCAGCGCGGTCCGGAACTCGACCGCGGTGAGCGAGTCGAACCCGAGGTCGAGGAAGCCGCGGCCGGGGGCGATCGCGGCCGCCCCGGCGTGCCCGAGGACGGCCGCCGCCTGCCCGCGCACCAGGTCCAGCAGCGCGCGTTCCTGTTCCGATTCGGCCAGTCCGGCGAGTTTGAGCCGCAGTGCGCCGGCGTCGGCGGCCGCGGCGGTGCGCCGGACCGCGGGGATCAGGTCACGCAGTATCGGCGGGAGCTGCCCGGCCGCGGCGAGCCCGTCCCGGTCGAGCTTGACCGGGACCGACGCGGCCACCTCGGTGGCCAGCGCCGTGTCGAACAACGCCAGGCCTTCGTCCCTGCTCAGTGCCGGGAAACCGTTGCGGCTCAGGCGTTGCCCGGCCTGAGTGCCCAGCGCCCCGCCCATGCCGTCCGCCCAGCGGCCCCAGGCCAGCGAGCGGGCGGGCAGGCCGAGTCCCTTGCGGTGCACGGCGAGACCGTCGAGGAAGGCGTTGGCGGCGGCGTAGTTGCCCTGACCGGCGTTGCCGAGGACGCCGGCGGCCGAGGAGAACAGGATGAACGCGGCGAGCTCGTGGCCCTTCGTCAGTTCGTGCAGATGCCAAGCGGCGGCGGCCTTGGGGCCGAACACGGTCGCGAGCCGCTCCGGGGTGAGCGCGCCGACGAGGCCGTCGTCGAGAACACCCGCCGCGTGCACGACCCCGGTCAGCACGGGGATCCCGGCCAAGAGGCGTTCGACGGCGGCGCGGTCGGCCATGTCACAGGCTTCGACGCGGACGTTCGCGCCGAGAGCCATCAGCTCGTCGGACAGCTCGGTCGCGCCGGGAGCGTCCGGTCCGCGACGGCTCGTGAGCACGAGTTCCGTGACGCCGTGCGCTTTGACCAGGTGCCGGGCGAGGTGGGCGCCGAGCCCGCCGGTGCCGCCGGTGACGAGCACCGCTCCCCCGGCCAGTTCCGGTGCCTTGCCCGCCGGTTCGCGGACCAGCGCGAGCTTCGGCGCGTACAGCTTGCCCTCGCGCAGCAGCAGCTGGTCTTCGCCGGTGGCCAACGCCTTGCCGAGGATCGCGGTGTCGCCGTCACCGTCGATGAGGACGAACCGGCCGGGGTTCTCCGACTGCGCCGCGCGCACCAGACCCCAGACCGCGGCGGCCGCCGGATCCGCACCGTCCTCTTCGGACAGTGCGACGGCGCCGGCGGTCAGCACGACCAGACGGGCGGCTTTGGATTCCTGCAAGGCGGCGAGCACGGTCGCGGTCGCCGCACGCGCCGCGTCGGCCACGTCACCCGCGGGTTCGGTGAGTTCCAGGACGACGGCTTCGGGCAGCTCGGCGCCGATGTCCTCAAGCCGGGTCCACGACGTTTCGCCGTCGCCCACCGGAACCGGCGACCAGACGATCCGGTGGAGCGACTCGCTCGGGGTGGTGACAGCCGCCGGGCGCTCACCGAAGGTCACCTCGGCGGACAGCACCGGGGCTCCCGCGAGGTCGAACACCGCCAGCTCCCCCGCCGGGCTCAGGTGCGCCCGGACAGTGGTGACGCCGGTGGCGTGCAGGGTCACGTTCCGCCAGGCGACCGGCCAGCCGCGTTCGGCCAGGACCGGGTCGAGCAGGCTCGGGTGCAGGCCGTACAGCTGCGCGCTGTCGTCCGGCAGGGTCAGCTCGGTCAGGGCGTCGGGGACCGCCGGCGCCGGGGCGGGTGCGGCGACCAGGAATCCGGTGCCGTGCCGCTGCCAGTCCTTCCCGGTGCGGGTGTGGATCGACACCGCGCGACGGCCGTCGTTCTCGGCGCCGACGGCAACCTGGACCTCACGATCCCCGGTCAGCGGTGCCTCGACGGTGAACTCGGCGAGGGTGCCCGCGCCGATCTCGTCACCGGCGCGGATCGCGAGTTCGACGAGCAGCGTGTCGGAGGGATCGGCGGGCAGCACGCCGGTGCACAGGACCGAACCGTCGTCAGCCGAGGTCACGGCCGAAGCCAGGACCGGGTGACGCAGGCCACCGGCGACGCGAGCCACGGCGGGTTCGCGCAGCCAGTACCGCTCGTGCTGGAAGGCGTACGTCGGCAGGTCGACGACGCGCGGTTTCGCGGGGGCGAAGAACGCGGGCCAGTCGACGTCGATCCCGCGGACGTGCAGGCGGGCCAGCGCGGTGACGACGGTCTCCGGCTGGTCCTTCTCGTCGCGCAGGGCGGCGATCGCCTCGCCGGTTCCCGCGGCCAGCGCCGAAAGCACCGCGGCCGGGCCGATTTCGAGGAAGGTGGTCACGTTCTCGGCCGCGAGGGCGGTCAGCGCGTCGGCGAACCGGACCGGTTCCCGCACGTGCCGCACCCAGTACGCCGGGTCGGTCAGGTCAGCCTGCTCGGCGACGGTCGACACGATCGGGATCCGCGGTTCCGAGAACGACAGTTCCCGCACCACGGCGGCGAAGTCGTCGAGCATCGGGTCCATCAGCGGCGAGTGGAACGCGTGGGAGACGTCGAGCCGCTTCACCTTGCGGCCACGGGCTTCCAGCGCCGACGCGGCGGCGAGCACCGGTTCCTCCGCGCCCGAGAGCACGACGGCGTCCGGGCCGTTGACCGCCGCGATCGCGACACCGCCGAACTCGGCGACCTCGGCTTCGGTCGCCTGCACGGCGACCATCGTGCCGCCTTCGGGCAGCGCCTCCATCAGCCTGCCGCGCGCTTCGATCAGCTTCGCCGCGTCCTCCAGGGAGAACACGCCCGCGATATGCGCGGCGGCGATCTCGCCGATCGAGTGCCCGGCGACGTAGGCCGGGCGGACGCCCCAGGACTCGAAGAGCCGGTAGAGCGCGACTTCGAGGGCGAAGATCGCGGGCTGGGCGGTGCCGGTCCGGCTCAGGTCGCCGTCGAGCGGGAGCAAGGCGGCGATCTCGTCGTAGGCCTCGGCGAACGCGGGGAAAGCGTTGTAGAGCCCCTGTCCCATGCCGAGACGCTGCGAACCCTGACCGGTGAACAGGAACGCGAGGCGGCCGGACGCGGGTTCGCCGGAGGCCAGCGTCCGCAGTCCGGCGCCGGGCTCCCCGACGACGACCGCGCGGTGCGCGTGGTGGGTACGGGTGGTCGCCAGCGAGAAGCCGGTGTCGACCGAGTGCTCCACAGTGGACAGGCGGGAAGTCTGCGCTGCCAGCGCCTCCGGCGTGCGCCCGGAAACCAGCAGCGGCACCACGGGCAACGGCTGCGAGGGCTCTGGCTCGGCTTCGGCCGGGGCCTGTTCGAGGACGACGTGGGCGTTGGTGCCGCTGATCCCGAAGGACGAGACACCGGCGCGGCGCGGTCCGCCGGTCTCCGGCCACGGCGTCTGCTCGGTGAGCAGCGCGATGTCGCCCGCGGTCCAGTCGACGTGCGGGGTCGGCTCGTCCACGTGCAGGCTCGCCGGGACGAGACCGTGGTTCATCGCCTCGACCATCTTGATGATCCCGGCGACCCCGGCGGCGGCCTGCGTGTGGCCGATATTGGACTTGACCGAGCCGAGCAGCAGCGGCCGCTCGCGATCACGGCCGTAGGTGGCCAGCAACGCCTGTGCCTCGATCGGGTCACCCAGCGGAGTGCCCGTGCCGTGCGCTTCGACGACGTCCACAGTGGACGACTCGACCCCGGCGTTCGCCAGCGCCGACCGGATCACGCGCTGCTGCGAAGGTCCGTTGGGAGCGGTGAGGCCATTGGACGCGCCGTCCTGGTTGACCGCGGAGCCCTTGACGACCGCGAGGACACGGTGCCCGTTGCGGCGGGCGTCGGAAAGCCGCTCCAGCACCAGGATCCCGACACCTTCGGCCCAGTTCGTGCCGTCGGCGGCCCCGGCGAACGGCTTGCAGCGGCCGTCCGGCGCCAGTCCGCGCTGCCGCGAGAACTCGACGAACATGTCCGGCGAGGCCATCACGTTGACGCCACCCGCCAGGGCCAGCGTGCACTCCCCCGACCGCAGCGACTGCGCGGCCAGGTGCACCGCGACCAGCGAAGACGAGCAGGCGGTGTCGACGGAGACGGCCGGGCCTTCGAGACCCAGCGCGTACGCGACGCGGCCGGAGACGACACTGCTGAAGGACGCGGTGCCGAGGAAACCTTCGACCTGCTCGGGAATCGCGCTCAGCCGCGAGATGTAGTCGTTGGACAGGGCACCGGCGAAGACACCGGTACTGGTGCCGCGCAAGGACGTCGGGTCGATGCCCGCCCGCTCCAGCGCCTCCCACGACGTCTCCAGGACCTGGCGCTGCTGCGGATCGATGGCCAGTGCCTCACGCGGCGAGATCCCGAAGAACTCGGCGTCGAAATCGCCCGCGTTGTAGAGGAAAGCGCCTTCGGAGGCGTAGGTGGTGCCTCGGTGGTCGGGGTCCGGGTGGAACAGCGAGTCCAGGGGCCAGTCGCGGTCGGCCGGGAAATCCCCGACGCCGTCACGGCCCTCGGCGACCAGCTGCCAGAGCTCGGCGGGTGAGGTGACCTCGCCCGGATACCGGCAGCCCATGCCGACGATGACGATCGGATCGTCGTGGATACCGGACCCGGCCACTGTGACTCGACCCGCCGCCGTGACCGCGACCGGGCCCGGCGTCTCATCCCCGACGAGTTCGCCGCGCAGGAAGACCTTCAGCGCGTCGGGCGTCGGGTGGTCGAAGACGAGCGTCGCGGGCAGCCGCAGTCCGGTCGCGGCGCCGAGACGGTTGCGCAGTTCGACCGCGGTGAGCGAGTCGAAGCCGATTTCGTTGAACGCGCGGGTCGCGGCGATGCCTGCCGCGTCGGCGTGGCCGAGGACCAGCGCGACCTCGCGGCGCACCAGGTCCAGCAGCAGTTCGTCCCGATCGGGTGCGGGCAGCCCGGCGAGTTTGCGCCGCAGTTCGCCCGCCTGCTCGGCGGTGGCCGTCTTGGCCTTCGCGCGACCGGATCCGCCGACCAGCCCGCGGATCAGCGGCGAGATCGGGGCGTCGCTGCCGCGGACGGTCGCGCGGTCGAATTTGAGGCCGAGCAGGACGGCGTGGTCGAGGCCGACCGCGCGGTCGAACATCGCCAGGCCCTCTCCCGCGTCGATCGGCGGGAAACCGCTGCGGCGCATGCGTTCTTCACCCGCGTCGCCGAGTTCGCCCTTCATGCCGCCGGACCACAGGCCCCACGCGACGGACTGCGCGGCGAGACCTTCGGCGCGACGACGGGTGGCGAGACCGTCGAGGAAGGCGTTGGCGGCGGCGTAGTTGCCTTGACCGGGGTTGCCGAGCACGCCGGCGGCCGAGGAGAACTGGACGAACCAGCGCAGCGGCAGCTCCGCGGTCAGTTCGTGCAGATGCCAGGCGGCGTCGGCTTTCGGGGCGAGGACACGGTCGAGGCGTTCGGGGTTCAGCGCGTCGATCGGGGCGTCGTCGAGGACACCGGCCGCGTGGACGACGGCGGTGAGCGGATGCTCGCCGGGGATGGTGGCCAGCAGCGCGGCGACGGCGTCGCGGTCCGCGCTGTCACACGCGGCGATGGTGACGGTCGCCCCAAGCGCGGTCAGCTCTTCGGACAGCTCGGAAGCACCGGGGGCGTCGGGGCCGCGACGGCTGGTCAGGAGCAGATGACGGACGCCGTACCCGGCGATCAGGTGCTTGGCCAGCATCGCGCCGAGACCGCCGGTGCCGCCGGTGATCAGGACGGTACCGCCGGGCTCCGGTCCGCGCGGGATGGTGAGCACGACCTTGCCGATGTGCTTGGCCTGGCTGAGCAACCGGAACGCCTCCGGGGCGCGGCGCACATCCCAGACGTGACGCGGCAACGGCTTCAGGACACCGCTCGCGAACAACTCCAGCACTTCGGCCCACATGCGGGAGAACTGTTCGGGACCCGCCTCGATGAGGTCGTAGGGCCGGTAGTGCACGCCGGGGTGCTGCGCGGCGACCTCTTCGGGATCACGCAGTCCGGCCTTGCCCATCTCCAGGAACCGGCCGCCGCGCGGCAACAGCCGCAAGGAGGCGTCCACGAAGTCGCCGGTGAGCGCGTCGAGGACGACGTCGACACCGCGTCCTACGCTGGTGGCGAGGAAATGCTGTTCGAAGTCGAGGGTGCGGGAGTTGGCGATGTGGCCGTCGTCCAGCCCGGCTTCGGTCAGCACGTGCTGCTTCGCGGGGCTGGCGGTGCTGTAGACCTCGGCGCCGAGGTGGCGGGCGATCTGGATCGCCGCCATGCCGACACCACCGGCGCCCGCGTGGACGAGGACCGACTCCCCCGCCTTCAGCCCGGCGAGTTCCTTGAGGCCGAAGTAGGCGGTGAGGAACACCAGCGGCACGGACGCGGCTTCCTCGTCGGTCCAGCCGTCGGGAATCCGCGCGCACATCGAGCGCTGCGCGGTGGTGATGGAGCCGATGCCGCCGATCGCGACACCCATGATCCGGTCGCCAGGCGCCAGATCGTCCACTGCGGACCCCACCTCGAGCACCACACCGGCGATCTCGTTGCCGAGCGGACCCGGCTCGCCTTCGAACATGCCGAGGACGTTGAGCGCGTCACGGAAGTTGAGGCCCGCGGCGCCGACAGCGACCCGGATGTGTCCGGGCTTGAGCGGCTCCAGGGCCTGCGGGCAGGGTTCGAGCCGAAGTTCCTCCAGGGTGCCGCGCGCGGCCATGCCGAGGCGCCACGCGGGTTCGGCGGGCGGGCTGAGTTCGTCGGATCCGGGGACCGGACCGAGGCGCAGGGCGGCGAAACCGCCGTCGCGCAAGGTCAGCTGGGGTTCACCGGTCGCCAGCGCGGCGGCGAGTTCGGGGTCGGTCAAGTCGCCGGTCTCGGTGTCGACGAGGACGACCCGGCCGGGCAGTTCGCTTTGCGCGGAGCGGCCGAGGCCCCAGACCGCGGCGGCCGCCGGGTCGACGCGACCGGGGCCGATCGCGGCACACGTGACGAGGACCAGCTTCGCGTCGGCGAACCGGTCTTCGGCGGAGAACTGCTGCAGGACGGCGAGAACCTCGTGGGTGGCGATCCGTGCGCCCGCCGGATCGGTGAACACCGGGAGCACGACCACCGGCGGAACGGCGCCGCTGCCGACCCGCCCGTGATAGGCCCACTCGACCTGGGCGGGCTCGGCCGGGGTGGGCACCGGGGTCCAGTCGAGGCGGAACAGCGAGTCGAGACCAGGGGTCGCCGTGGTGACGGGAGCGAGTTCACGCAGGGTCAGGGAACCGATGGTGACGACCGGCGCGCCGGTGCCGTCGGCGGCGCGCAGGGTGACCGCGCCGGACGCGGCGGGCGTGAGCTTCAGCCGCAGCGCGGAAGCGCCGGTGGCGTGCAGGGTGACGTCCTGCCAGAGGAACGGCAGTTTGGCGCCACCCGGCTCCTCGCTCAGGAGGCCGATCGCGTGCAGACCGGCGTCCAGCAGCGCGGGGTGCAGACCGAAGCGCTCGACGTCGGCCTTGGCAGTGTCTTCCGGCAGCGCGGTCTCGGCGAGGATCTCCTCGCCGAGGCGCCAGGCGGCCTTGAGGCCCTGGAAGACCGGGCCGTACTCCAGTCCGGCGGCGGCGAACACCGGGTAGACGTCGGCGACATCCACGGAGACGGCGTCGCGCGGCGGCCACTCGGCCAGTTCGAAGTTCGCGGCCGGGGCCTGCGGTGCCAGAGTTCCCGAACCGTGCAACGTCCAGGCGCCTTCACCGGCGCGGGAGTACACGGCGACGGCGCGGCGGCCGCTCTCGTCCGGGCCTGCCAGGACGACCTGGACGTCGAGCGGACCGGCCAGGACCATCGGCTCGCGCAGGGTGAGTTCTTCCAGATGCGCGCAGCCGGCTTCGTCACCGGCTCGCAGCGCGAGTTCGACCAGCGCGGTGCCGGGCACGATGACGGTGCCCGCGACGGCGTGGTCGGTAAGCCAGGGGTGGGTGGACGGCGAGATCCGGCCGGTCAGGACGACTCCGGCGCCGTCGGCGAGCGGGACGGCCGCGCCCAGCAGCGGGTGGGCGGCGTCGGCGAGGCCGAGTCCGCCTGGGTCGCCCGCGCTATGGCCGCCGCGCAGCCAGTAGTTCTCGCGCTGGAACGGGTACGTGGGCAGATCGATCGTGCGGGCGCCGGTGCCCTCGTAGAACGTGCTCCAGTCGACGCGGGCGCCGCGGACGTGCAGTTCGGCAAGCACGGTTATCGCCGTCCGGGCTTCGGGACGGTCCTTGCGCAGCACCGGCACGGTGAGGATGCCTTCGGGCGGCAGCGTCCGCGCGACCATTCCCGCCAGCACCGAGTCCGGGCCGAGCTCGACGAACCGGGAAACCCCTTCGCCACGCAGGAAACCGACGCCGTCGGCGAACCGGACCGGCTGCCGGACGTGGCGCGGCCAGTAGCCGGGCACGGTGACCTCGTCGGGTCCGGCGAGACGGCCGGTCACGTTGGACACCACGGGAATCGTCGGCGTCCCGTGCGGGATCTCCTCGGCGATGGCGCCGAATTCGGCGAGCATGCCGTCCATCCGCGCGGAATGCGACGCGTGGGAGATGTTGAGCCGCTTGATCTTCCGGCCGCGTTCGGCGAATTTCGCGGCGAGAGCCTCGGCGGCGGCTTCCTCCCCGGAGACGACGACCGAGTCGGGGGCGTTGAGCGCGCCGATGGCGAGGCCGTCGGTCAGTTCGGCCGCGACCTCCTCTTCGGTGGCCTGGATGCCGATCATCGCGCCGCCCGGCGGCTGCGCCTCCATCAGACGGCCGCGCGCGGTGATCATCCGCGCGGCGCCCGCCAGGTCCCAGACCCCGGCGACGTGGGCCGCGGCCAGTTCACCGGCGGAATGCCCGACGACGTAGTCCGGCTGCACTCCCCACGACTCCAGCAGCCGGAACAGCGCCACTTGCAGCGCGAACATCGCGGGCTGGGCGAAGGTCATCCGGTCGAGCAGCTGCTGGTCGTCGCCGAAGACGACGTCGGCCAGCGGCCGGTCGAGGTGCGGATCGAGAGCGGCGCAGGCCTCGTCGAAAGCGGCGCGGTAGGCGGGGAAGGTGTCGTACAGCTCGCGGCCCATGCCGCAACGCTGGGCACCCATGCCGGAGAACAGGAACGCGGTGCGTCCGAGCAGCGGTTCACCGGTGACGACGCCGGGAGCGGGTTCGCCATCGGCCAGCGCGGTCAACCCGGCCTTGAGGTCTTCCGGGGTACCGACGATCGCGGCACGCGACTCCAGCGCGGTCCGGGTGGTCGCCAAGGACCAGCCGAGGTCGAGCGGGTCAACATGGTCCACAGTGGACAGAAGGTCGGCCGCGGCGGCTTTCAGCGCGGCGGGACCGCGAGCCGACAGCGGCCACGTCTGAACGGCGGGCGGCGTCCGCTCCGGCTCCGCGTCCTCGTCCGAGGGGGCCTGCTCCAGGATGACGTGCGCGTTGGTGCCGCTCATGCCGAAGGACGACACCCCGGCCCTGCGCGGACGGTCACCGGTGTCCCACGGCTTCGGTTCGGTGAGCAGTTCGACGGCCCCGGCCGTCCAGTCGACGTGCGGCGAGGGCTCGTCCACGTGCAGGGTGCGGGGCAGCACGCCGCGGCGCATGGCCTCGACCATCTTGATGATCCCGGCGGCACCGGCGGCGGCCTGCGTGTGCCCGATGTTCGACTTGATCGAGCCGAGCCACAGCGGGTTTTCCCGCTCACGGCCGTAGGTGGCCAGCAGCGCCTGCGCCTCGATCGGGTCACCGAGGGTGGTGCCGGTGCCGTGCGCCTCGACGGCGTCGACGTCGGCGGCGGTCAGTTTCGCGTTCTTCAGCGCGGCACGGATGACGCGCTGCTGGGCGGGGCCGTTGGGCGCGGTCAGGCCGTTGGACGCGCCGTCCTGGTTGACCGCGGATCCCTTGAGCACGGCGAGGATCCGGTGCCCGTTGCGGCGCGCGTCGGACAGCCGCTCCAGCAGGAGCATGCCCGCGCCCTCGGACCAGCCGGTGCCGTCTGCGCCCGCGGCGAACGCCTTGCAACGCCCGTTCGGCGCCATGCCGCGCTGCCGCGAGAACTCGACGAACGTCTCCGGGGTGGCCATCACCGTGACCCCGCCTGCCAGCGCCAGCGAGCACTCCCCCGACCGCAGCGCGTGCGCCGCGAGGTGGACGGCGACCAGCGAAGACGAGCACGCCGTGTCGATCGTGACCGCCGGCCCCTCCAGGCCGAGGGTGTAGGCGAGCCGTCCCGACAGCACGCTGTTGGCCGAGCCGGTGCCGAGGAACCCTTCCACCTCTTCGGATCCGCCGTCGAACCCGGAGACGTACTCACTGCGCATGGCACCGGCGAACACCCCGGTGGCGCTGCCCTTCAGCGCGGCCGTGTCCAGCCCCGCCCGTTCGAACGTCTCCCAGGTGACCTCCAGCAGCAGCCGCTGCTGGGGGTCCATCGCGAGGGCTTCCCGCGGCGAGATGCCGAAGAAGCCCGCGTCGAACTCCCCGGCGTCGTGCAGGAATCCGCCCTGGTCACTGTAGGTGGTACCCCGGTGTTCCGGGTCCGGGTGGTACAGCCCGTCGGTGTCCCAGCTCCGGTTCGCCGGGAACCCCGTCATCCCGTCCCCGCCGCCGTCGACGAGGTCCCACAGTCCTTCCGGCGAGGTGACCCCGCCGGGGAACCGGCAGGCCATGCCGATCACCGCGAGCGGCTCGGAGCCGCTTTCCTCGGCTTCTCGCAGACGGCGCCGCGTCTCACGCAGTTCGGCGGTCAGTCGCTTGAGGTAGTCGAGCGTCCGCTCGTCGGTGGTCATGACGGTGGTCCTCCTCGCGGCGGCGGGCCGGGGGTCAGAGTTCGTTGTCCAGCAGGGCGAACATGTCGTCGATGGTGTCCACTTCCAGGTCGGCGTCGCCGCCGTCCGGGCGGACGCGGTCCTGCCACAGGGCGACCAGGCTCCGCAGCTTCGCCTCGACCTCGGCCCCGTCCGCGCTCGCCAAGTCCACTGTGGACAATTCGGCGGCGAGCTTGTCGATTCCGGACGCCAGGCCGGTTTCCGCGGCTTCGGGCACTACCTCGGACTGCAGGAACTTGGCGAGGTCGTCCGGGGTCGGGTAGTCGAAGATCAGCGTCGCGGGCAGGCGCAGCCCGGTGGCCGCGTCGAGCCCGTTGCGCAGCTCGACCGCGGTCAGCGAGTCGAAGCCCAGTTCGGTGAACGCCCGGCCCGGCTCGATCGAGTCGGCGCCGTCGTGCCCGAGCGCGGCCGCGGCCTGGCCGCGCACCACCCCGAGCAGCACCAGTTCGGCGTCCGCCTGCGAAAGCCCGGCGAGCCGTCGCTTGAGCCCGTCGGCCTGCGCCGCCGCGTCCACCGGAGCGGCACGCCGCACCGAACCGCGGACCAGACCGCGCAGCAGCGGCGGTACCGGTCCGGTCATCGTGCGGAGCCCGGCGACGTCCAGCTTCACCGGCACCGAGACCGGCTCGGCCAGACCGGTGGCCAGGTCGAACAGCTCCAGTCCCTCCACCGGGTCGAAACTCCCGACCCCGTCGCGGCCCATCCGGTCCGCGTCCGCCGAGTCGCCCATCCCGTCGGCCCAAAGACCGAAAGCGAGCGACGTCGCGGGCAGGCCAAGGCCGCGGCGGTGATGCGCCAGCCCGTCGAGGAAGGTGTTCGCGGCGGCGTAGTTCGCCTGACCCGGCGCGCCGAGCACTCCGGCGGCCGAGGAGAACAGGACGAACATGGTCAGGTCGTGGCCGCGGGTGAGCTCGTGCAGGTTCCACGCCGCGTCCACCTTGGGCCGCAGCACCTTTTCGAGCCGCTCGGGGGTGAGCGCGGTGAGCAGGCCGTCGTCGAGGACACCGGCCGCGTGCACCACGCCGGTCAGATCCGGCGTGCGGTCCAGGACCGCGGCGAGCGCGGCACGGTCGGCGGCGTCGCACGCCTCGATCCGCACGGTCGCGCCCAGTCCGGTCAGGTCCGCCGTCAGTTCGGCCGCGCCGGGCGCGTCCGGACCGCGACGGCTGGTGAGCACCAGATCGGTGATGCCGTGCCGGGTGACCAGGTGCTTGGCCAGGACAGCGCCGAGGCCGCCGGTACCGCCGGTGACGAGCACCGTGCCGCCGATCGGGCGGCGCGGCACGGTCAGCACGACCTTGCCGACGTGCTTGGCCTGGGACAGGAAGCGCAGTGCCTCCGGTGCCCGGCGCAGATCCCAGGTCCGGATCGGCAGCGGGGTGAGCGCGCCCTGGTCGAACAAGGCGATCAGCTCCTCCCATATCTGCGCGATCCGGCGGTTGCCCGCGTCGATCACGTCGAACGCCTGGTAAGTCACATCGGGATGGTGCCCCGCGGCGCCGCCGTCCGGACGGACGTCGGTCTTCCCCATTTCCACGAACCGTCCACCGCGCGGTAACAGGCGCATCGACGCGTCGATGAAATCGCCCGTCAGCGCGTTGAGGACCACGTCGACGCCGTTCCCGCCGGTCGTCTCGCGGAACCGCTCCTCGAACTCGAGCGTCCGTGACGAGGCGATGTGGTCGTCGTCCAGCCCGGCCGCGCGCAGGACGTCCCATTTGCCCTCGCTCGCGGTGCCGAACACCTCGGCCCCGAGATGCCGGGCGAGCTGCGTGGCGGCCATGCCGACACCGCCCGCCGCGGCGTGGATGAGCACCGACTCGCCCTGCTTCAGCGCGCCGAGGTCGGTCAGCGCGTAGTAGGCGGTGAGGTACACCAGCGGGACCGACGCGGCTTCTTCGTACGTCCAGCCCTCAGGCATCTTCGCCAGCAGGTCCCGGTCGGCGAAGGTGAGCGGGCCGAACCCGCCGTGCACCAGGCCCATCACCCGGTCACCAGGGACGAGATCGTCCACTTCGGACCCGACATCGGTGACCACACCGGCGGCCTCGTAGCCGATCCGGCCGGCGTCGCCCGGATACATGCCGAGCACGTTGAGCACGTCACGGAAGTTCGTCCCGGCCGCGCGGGTGGCGATCCGGACCTCACGCGGCAGCAACGGTTCGAGCACATCGGGGTACGGCTCGAAGGAGAGCCTGTCGAGGGTTCCCTTGACCACGCTGTCGAGGCGCCAGGCCGGTTCGTGCCACGGCGGCACGAGATCCGTCGACGACGCCGCGGTCAGCAGCCTGGCGGCGTGGACGACACCGTCACGGACGGCCAGCTGGGTTTCGTCGCCCAGCACCGCCAGCGCGGTGTCGACGTCGGACTCGGCCGCGTCGAGCAGCACCAGACGGCCGGGGTTCTCGGACTGGGCGCTGCGGACCAGCCCCCAGACCGCGGCCGCAGCCGGGTCGACACTGTCCGAAGCAGACACAGCGACCGCGTTTTCGGTGCGCACGACGAGGATGGTGTCCTTCTCCTCGGCCAGCCATTCCTGAAGCTTCGCCAGCGTGTTCCGCAGCAGCGCGTGCGCGGCCGTCGGAGTGTCTTCGGCTCCCGGAACCGCCGGGAGCAGCTCTGCCGACGGAACCGGGGACTCGTTCGTGACCTGGGCCCAGCCGAGCCGGAACAGCGAGTCCGAAGTGGACGAATCTGCCGTTCCGAGGTCCGTGACCTCGCGCAGCAGCAACGATCCCACGGTCAGCACCGGTGCCCCGGCGCCGTCGGTGAGTTCCAGCCGCACCGAGTCGGTGCCGGAGGCGGCGACCCGGACGCGGGCGGCGGTGGCGCCTGCCGCGTGCAGGACGACGTCACGCCAGAGGAACGGCAGCCGGGTGGTCTCGGCGTTGCCCGGCAGCAGGCCGATGGCGTGCAGCGCGGCGTCGAGCAGGGCCGGGTGCAGGCCGAACTTCCCGGCGTCGGCGTGCGCGGCGGCGGGCAGTTCGAGGTCGGCGCAGACCTCGCCGTCCATGAGCCACGCGGCGGTGAGCCCCTGGAACACCGGCCCGTACTGCAGGCCCGCGTCGGCGAGGCCCTGGTACAGCTCGGTGACGTCGAGGCTTTGCGCCCCGGCGGGCGGCCACGCGGTGTCCTTCGCCGCCGGGTGGGCGTCGCCGGGGGCGAGCAGACCGGTCGCGTGCTCGGTCCACGGGGCCTCGCCGAGCCGGGAGTGGATCGACACCGGGCGGCGTCCGTCGTCGTCCGCGGTCCCGACCACGACCTGCACGGCGAGTCCGCCGGTCTCGGGCAGCACCATCGGCGCGGCGATGGTCAGTTCGGATACGCGGGCGCAGCCGAGTTCGTCGCCCGCCCGGACGGCGAGTTCGACCAGCGCCGCGCCGGGGACCAGCACGGTGCCGAGCACCGCGTGGTCGGCCAGCCACGGCTGAGCGGCCCGCGACAACCGGCCGTAGCCGACCAGGCCGTCCTCGCCGGCCGTCGGCACGGTCGCGCCGAGCAGCGGATGCCCGGCCGCGGCGAGGCCCAGTCCGGCGGCGTCACCGGCGACGGCGGGCGGGTCGAGCCAGAACCGTTCCCGCTGGAACGCGTAGGTGGGCAGCGGGACGGCGTGGGCGTCGGTGCCGTCGAAGAACTCCGCCCAGTCGACCTCGGTGCCCGTCGCGATCAGTCGGCTGAAGGCGAGGGCGGCGGTCTGCCGTTCGTCGCGGTCTTTCCGCAGGACCGGGACGAACACCGCGCCGGGAGCGCTGTCCGCGCCCATCGCGGAGAGCACACCGTCCGGGCCCAGTTCGGCGAACCGGGTGACGCCGGCCGCCGAGAGTGCGGCGACACCGTCGGCGAACCGCACGGGCTCGCGGACGTGCCGCACCCAGTAACCAGGGTCGGTCAGATCGGCCGATGCGCGCACCGTGGACACGATCGGGATCCGCGGCTCGTGGTATTCCAGGGACTCGGCCACTTCGGCGAACTCCGCCAGCATCGGCTCCATCAGCGCCGAGTGGAACGCGTGTGAGACGACCAGGGCCTTCGTACGGCGCCCTTCAGCAGCGAACCTGTCGGCGACCGCGCGGACCGGACCGTCCACACCGGACAGCACGATCGCCTGCGGACCGTTGACCGCCGCCAGGCAGACCTCGTCGGACAGGAACTCGCGCACCTCGTCCTCGGTCGCCTGCACGGCGACCATCGCGCCGCCTTCCGGCAGTGCCTCCATCAACCGTCCGCGCGCCTCGACCAGTTTCGCCGCGTCCTCCAGGGAGAAAACACCCGCCACATGGGCGGCCGCGATCTCGCCGATCGAGTGCCCGGCCAGGAAGTCGGGCCGGATCCCCCACGACTCCACCAGCCGGAACAGCGCCACTTCGAGGGCGAAGATCGCGGGCTGCGCGGTACCGGTGCGGTCGATGTCGCCGTCGAGCGGCAGCAGCGCGGCGACCTCGTCGTAAGCCGCCGCGAACACGGGGAACGCGTCGTGGAGCCCCTGGCCCATACTGAGCCGCTGGGAACCCTGACCGGTGAACAGCATCGCCAGTTTGCCTTCGGCCGCACGGCCGGTGACGACGTCCGGGGTGTTCCGGCCCCCGGCGAGGGCGGCCAGTCCGGCGCGCAGCGCGTCGGCGTCGCCGGTGAGCACCGCCCGTCGCTCGAACGCGGTCCGGGTGGTCGCCAGCGCGTAGCCGATGTCGACCGGGTCGGCGAACCCGACGGTGCCGAGCAGTCGTCCGGCCTGGGCCCGCAGCGCGTCTTCGGTGCGGGCGCTCAGCACCCACGGCAGCAGCGACGGCGCCGCCGGGGCCGCGTGCTTCACCGGTTCCGGGACCTGCTCCAGGATGACGTGCGCGTTGGTACCGCTGATGCCGAACGCCGACACCGCCGCGCGCCGGGGACGGTCCGCTTCGGGCCAAGGACGCGCCTCGGTGAGCAGCCGGACCTCGCCCTCGCTCCAGTCGACGTGCGGTGACGGCTCGTCGACGTGCAGGGTCGCGGGCAGCACGCCGTGGCGCATCGCCTCGACCATCTTGATGATCCCGGCGAGCCCGGCCGCGGCCTGGGTGTGGCCGATGTTGGACTTCACCGAACCCAGCCACAGCGGTTCCTCGCGGTCCTGGCCGTAGGTGGCCAGCAGCGCTTGCGCCTCGATCGGGTCGCCCAGCGCGGTCCCGGTGCCGTGCGCCTCGACGATGTCCACAGTGGACGATTCGACGCCCGCCGCCGCCAGTGCGCGGCGGATGACCCGCTGCTGCGAAGGTCCGTTGGGCGCGGTCATGCCGTTGGACGCGCCGTCCTGGTTCACCGCGCTTCCGCGGACGACAGCCAGCACGTGACGTCCGTTGCGACGGGCGTCGGAAAGCCGTTCCAGGAGAAGGAATCCGGCGCCCTCGGCCCAGGCGGTGCCGTCGGCCGCGGCCGCGAACGGCTTGCAGCGGCCGTCGGCGGCCAGGCCGCGCTGGCGGGAGAACTCGATGAACGGGTTGGGGCTGGCCATCACGGTCGCGCCGCCGACCAGCGCCAGTCCGCATTCACCCGAGCGAAGTGCCTGCGCCGCCCAGTGCAGGGCGACCAGCGACGAGGAGCACGCCGTGTCGACCGAGACCGCCGGGCCTTCGAGCCCGAAGGTGTAGGCGACGCGGCCGGTCAGCACACTGCTCGCGCTGCCGGTGCCGAGCAGGCCCTCCATCCCGTCCGGGGTGGCGGCCAGGCGGGAGGCGTAGTCGTCGTACATGACGCCGGCGAACACACCGGTGGCGCTGCCGCGCAGCGAGACCGGGTCGATCCCGGCGCGCTCGAACGCCTCCTGCGCGGTCTCCAGCAGCAGCCGCTGCTGCGGGTCGACGGTGACCGCCTCGCGCGGCGAGATGCCGAAGAACTCGGCGTCGAAGTCGGCGGCGTCGTGCAGGAAGCCGCCTTCACGGGCATAGCTGGTGCCGGGGTGGTCGGGGTCCGGGTGGTACAGCCCGTCGAGATCCCAGCCTCGGTCGGACGGGAACGGCGTGATCGCGTCGGTCCCTTCGGCGACCAGGCGCCACAGGTCCTCCGGCGAGCTGACGCCGCCGGGGAACCGGCAGCTCATCGCGACGATCGCGATGGGCTCGTCCGGCTCGGCGACCCGCACCGGCTCGATGTCTACACCTGCCTCGTCACCGGCGATCTCGGCGCGGATGTGGGTCGCCAGCGCCGCCGGGTTCGGGTGGTCGAAGATCAGCGTGGCGGGCAGCCGCAGGCCGGTCGCCTCGCCGAGCCGGTTGCGCAGTTCGACGGCGGTGAGCGAGTCGAAGCCGAGTTCGGTGAACGCGCGGCCGGCCTCGACCGACGTCGCGGTGCCGTGTCCGAGCACGTCGGCGACGTGCCCGCGGACCAGGTCGACCAGATGCGAGAGCTGATCGGCGGGCGAGAGCCGGGTGAGCGTCGCGGTCAGCCCGGCGGCGGCCGCGGCGTTGGCCGCACCCCGCCGCTTGGGCACGCGGACCAGGCCGCGCAGCGCGGGTGCGGGCTCGCTCGTGCGGGCCAGCGTGCGCAGCGTCGCCAGGTCGAGCTTGACCGGAACCGGGACAGGCGTCGAAGCGGCCAGTGCGGCGTCGAACAACGCCAGGCCTTCTTCGTCGGTCAGCGCCCCGAATCCGGCGCGGGCCAATCGGTCCACATCGGACTGTCCGCCCATGCCGTTGGCCCACAGGCCGTACGCGAGCGAACGGGCGGGCAGCCCTTCGGCGTGACGGCGGCGCGCGAGGTCGTCGAGCAGGGCGTTGGCCGCGGCGTAGCTGGCCTGCCCCGGACCGCCGAGGATCCCGGAAACCGAGGACACCAGCACGAACTGGGTCAAGGGCTTGCCGAGGGTGAGTTCGTGGAGCGCGAGCGCCGCCTCGGCCTTGGGCCGCAGCACGGTGTCGAAGCGCTCCGGGGTCAGTTCGGTGACGACACCGTCGTCGAGCACACCGGCGGCGTGCACGATCCCGGTGAGGTCGTCGATCCCGTCGAGCAGCGCGGCGAGCGCGTCGCGGTCGGTGACGTCGCAGGCGACGACGTCGGCGCCGAGCTCTTCCGCCAGCTCCGCCGCGCCGGGCGCGTCGAGGCCGCGGCGGCTGGTGAGGACCAGCTTGGTGACCTCGGGCGCGAGGTGCCGGGCGATCGCGGCCCCGACCCCGCCGGTGCCGCCGGTGACGAGAACCGTGCCCTCGCCCCAGATCGCGGCCTCGCCAGGAGTCGTGCGAGCCAGTCGCGGGCCTTCCGCGACGCCGTCGCGAATCCGGACCTGCGGTTCACCGGTGGCCAGCGCGGTCGCGACGTCCTCCCCATCGAGGACGACGAACCGGTCCGGGTGCTCCGAGGCGGCGGTGCGGGCGAGACCGCGGACGGCGGCCCCGGCCGGGGTGTCACCGGTGCGGACCACCAGACGCGTCCCGCCGTCGGCCAGGAACTCCTGGATCGCGGTGAGAGTCGCGGCCAGCGCGTCGCGCGGCTCGCCGTCCGGCGCGGTGAAGACCGTGAAGTCTTCACCGGCTTCACCGTCGGCGGGCACCTCGACCCACGTCAGTTCGTACAGCGAGTCCGTGCCGCGCTGCCCCGGCGCCTCCGCCGCCCGGACCGCGACCGTGCCGATCGTGGCGACCGGCGCGCCCGTGGTGTCGGTGACCAGCAAGGAGAATCCGGATCCGGCGGGTGTGACCCGGACGCGCAGCGCGGTGGCACCGGTGGCGTACAGGGTGACGTCGCCGAACAGGAACGGCAGGCGGGTGCCCTCGCCCGGCAGGAGACCGAGGGTGTGGAGTGCCGCGTCGAGCAGCGCCGGGTGCAGGCCGAAGCCGTCGACTTCGGTGCCCTCGGGCAGCTCCACCTCGGCGAACACGGTGTCCCCGTCGCGCCAGGCGGCGGTGAGCCCGCGGAACGGCGGGCCGTAGTCGAGTCCGGCGGCCGCCATGTCCGTGTAGAGCCCGTCGAGAGAAAGCGGTTCGGCGGCGGGCGGCCATTCGGTCAGCCCGGACGGCGCGGCGGCGGTCTCGGGGGTGAGCGTGCCGGTGGCGTGCTCGGTCCACTCCCCTTGCGGGGCACGCGAATGCACCGAAACCGGACGTCGTCCGCCCGTGCCCGCCGCGCCGACGAGCACCTGGACGTCCAGCGCGCCGTGCGGCGGCAGCACCAGCGGCGCGGCGAGGGTCAGCTCCTCCACCCCTCCGCAGCCCGCTTCGTCACCGGCGCGGACGGCGAGTTCGAGCAGCCCGGTACCGGGGACGAGCACTTCGCCGAACGCGGCATGCCCGGCCAGCCACGGATGCGTGGCGACCGAAAGCCGTCCGGTGAGGACCCAGCCGTCGCCGTCGGCGAACGGCACGGCGGCACCCAGCAGCGGATGCCCGGCGGCCTGGAGCCCGGCCGAGGTGACGTCGCCCGCGCCGCTTCCGGCGGCGAGCCAGAAGCGGCGGCGGTCGAACACCGACGTCGGCAGGTCGACGACACGGGCACCGGTCGGGCGGAACACCGCGGCCCAGTCGACGGTGACACCGCGGGTGTACGCGGCGGCCAGCGTGGTGAGCGCGGTCTGTGCCTCATCGCGGTCGGCGCGCAGGAACGACGCCGCGAAGGTGTCCGGGCCGTCGTCGGCGAGCGCGGTCAGCACGGCGGCCGGGCCCAGTTCGACGAACCTGGTCACCCCGGCTTCGCGCAGCCACGCCAGCCCGGCGGCGAACCGGACGGTGGCGCGGACGTGCTCGACCCAGTACTCCGGTTCGGTGATCCGCGCGGTCCGCTCGCCGTCCACAGTGGACACGAACGGGATCGTCGGCGCCGAGAAGCCGAGCTCGGCCACCACGGCGGCGAACTCGTCGAGCATCGGCTCCATCAGGGCCGAGTGGAACGCGTGCGAGACCTCCAGCCGCTTGGTGCGGCGGCCTAGCTTCTCGAACTTCTTGGCCAGCTTGAGCGTCGGCGACGCGGCACCCGAAAGGACAACCGCGTCCGGGCCGTTGACGGCGGCCAGCGAGACCTTCGGCGTCAGGTGCTCGCGCACCTCGTCCTCACTCGCCTGGACCGCGACCATCGCGCCACCCTCGGGCAGCGCCTCCATCAACCGGCCACGAGCCTCGACCAGCTTCGCCGCGTCCTCCAGCGAAAGCACCCCGGCGACATGCGCGGCCGCGATCTCGCCGATCGAATGCCCGGCCACGAAGTCGGGTACGACACCCCAGGACTCGGCGAGCCGGTACAGCGCGACCTCCAGCGCGAAGATCGCGGGCTGCGCGGCGCCGGTGCGGTTCAGGTCACCGACGGCCGGGAGCAGCGCGGCGACCTCGTCGTAGGCGGCGGCGAACGCCGGGAAGGCGGCGTAGAGCCCTTCGCCCATGCCGGGACGCTGGGATCCCTGACCGGTGAACAGGAACGCGGTCCGGCCGGGCAGCACGCGCCCGGTGACGACCGACGGCGTGGCGGCGCCCTCGGCCAGCGAGCCGAGTCCAGCGCGGAGATCCGCGTCCGTGGCGCCGAGCACGACGGCACGCCGTTCGTGCGCGGTGCGGGTGGTGGCGAGCGCGAAACCGACGTCCACCGGCTCGCCATCGCGGCCGAGCAGGCGTCCGGCCTGCTCCCGCAGGGTGTCTTCGGCGCGGCCGGAGAACACCCACGGCACGAGCGCCGGGGACGCGACCTCACGCGGGGCAGGGGTCTCGACCGGTGGCTGTTCGAGGATGACGTGCGCGTTGGTGCCGCTGATCCCGAAGGACGACACGGCGGACCGCCGCGGACGTCCGGCTTCGGGCCAGGCCCGGCCTTCGGCGAGCAGTTCGACGTCACCGGCTTCCCAGTCGACGTGCGGCGTCGCCTCGCCCAGGTGCAGCGTCGGCGGCAGGACGCCGTGGTGCATCGCCTGGACCATCTTGATGATCCCGGCGACACCCGCCGCGGCCTGGGTGTGCCCGAAGTTGGACTTCACCGAGCCGAGGTACAGCGGTTCGCCGTCCCGCTCGCGGCCGTAGGTGGCCAGGAGCGCCTGCGCCTCGATCGGGTCACCGAGCGTCGTGCCGGTGCCGTGCGCCTCGACGGCGTCCACAGTGGACGACGGGACACCGGCGGCGGCCAGCGCCTGGCGGATCACACGTTGCTGCGAAGGACCGTTGGGGGCGGTGAGTCCGTTGGACGCACCGTCGGAGTTGACCGCGGATCCCTTGACGACCGCGAGCACGCGGTGCCCGTTGCGGCGCGCGTCGGAAAGCCTTTCCAGCACCAGCATTCCGGCACCTTCGGCCCAGCCTGTGCCGTCGGCGTCGGCCGAGAAGGACTTGCAGCGGCCGTCGGCGGCGAGGCCGCGCTGACGGGAGAACCCGATGAACGTCTCCGGCGTCGCCATCACCGTGACACCGCCGGCCAGCGCCAGCGAGCACTCCCCCGACTTCAGTGCCTGCGTCGCCCAGTGCAGGGCGACCAGCGACGAGGAGCACGCGGTGTCGACCGAAACCGCCGGCCCCTCCAGGCCGAGGGTGTAGGCGACGCGGCCGGACAGCACGGAACCCGAGGTGCCGGTGCCGAGGAAGCCCTCGACGTCGTCGGGGACGTCGTTGCCGAGCCGGGTGCCGTAGTCGTGGTACATGACGCCGGCGAACACGCCGGTCGGGCTGCCCTTGAGCGCCGTCGGGTCGGTGCCGGAACGCTCCAGCGCCTCCCACGCGACTTCGAGCAGCAGGCGCTGCTGCGGGTCCATGGCGAGGGCTTCACGGGGCGAGATCCCGAAGAACTCGGGGTCGAAGTCGCCCGCGTCGTGCAGGAATCCGCCTTCGCGGGTGTAGGTCTTGCCCGGCCGGTCGGGGTCGGGGTCGTAGATGCCGTCGACGTCCCAGCCACGGTCCTCGGGGAACCGGGTCACGCCGTCGCGGCCACCGGCGACGAGGTCCCACAGCTCTTCCGGCGACGTCACGCCGCCCGGATAGCGGCAGGCCATGCCGACGATGACGATCGGGTCGCCGTCGGCGCGGGCGGCGGTGAAGACCGGGGTCGCGTCGGCGGGTTCGTCGAGCAGTTCGGCCAGCAGGAATTCGGCCAGTGCCACCGGGGTCGGGTGATCGAAGGTCAGCGTCGCCGGGAGCCGCAGCCCGGTGACCGTGCTCAGGCGGTTGCGGAATTCGACCGCGGTGAGCGAGTCGAAGCCGAGGTCACCGAACGCGCGGTCGGCCTCGACGGCGTCCGGGCTGGTGTGGCTGAGGACGTGCGCGGCCTCGGTGCGGACCAGTTCGGTCAGCAGCCGCGTGCGCTCACCGGCGGGAACCCCCGCCAGACGCTGCCGCAGGCCCGCGGCCTCCGCTTCCTCCGCCGCGCGGCGGCGCCGGGGCCGCACGAGGCTCCGCAGCACATGCGGCACCTCGGCTTCGGCTCGCAAGGCGGCGAAGTCGAGCTTGGCCGCGACGGGACGCGGGTCGTCACCGAAGGCCAGCAGGTCGAACAGTTCCAGCCCGGCTTCGACGGGCAACGCCGTGCCACCACGGCCTTCGCCCATGCCGGTTTCCCAGAGGCCGTAAGCGATCGACGTCCCCGGCAGCCCCTGGGCACGCCGGAGCGAGGCGAGCCCGTCGAGGTAGCCGTTGGCCGCCGCGTAGTTCGCCTGACCGGGCGCGCCCAGCGCTCCGGCGATCGAAGAGAACGTGACGAACAGCTTCAGCTCGGAGGTCAGTTCGTGCAAATGCCGCGCGGCCTCCGCCTTCGGACCCGCCACGGCGGCTAGCCGCTCGGGGGTCATCGAGGTGAGAACGCCGTCGTCGAGGACACCGGCCGCGTGCACCACACCGCTGAGCGGCTGTCCAGCGAGCAGGGACTCCAGCTGGGAGCGGTCGGCGACGTCGCACGCGGCGATCGTCACCTCCGCGCCGAGCGCGGTCAGGTCCTCCCGCAGCGCTTCGGCACCGGGAGCGTCGGCGCCCCGACGTCCGACGAGCAGCAGATGCCGGACGCCATGCCGCTCGACGAGCCGCCGGGCGACGTGCGCACCGAGTCCTCCGGTACCGCCGGTGACCAGCACGGTGCCGTCGAGGGTCCAGTCCGGGTCGGCGGTGGCGCGGGACCGCGTCAGGCGGGGCACGCGCGGGCCGTCCTCGGTGAACTTGACCTCGGGTTCGCCGGTGGCGGCCGCGATCCGGGCGTCTCCGGTGCCGTGGACCAGGACGAACTTGTCCGGGTACTCGGCCTGCGCGCTGCGCACCAGTGCGGCGGCGGCGGCATGCTCCGGGCTGTCACCGGTGAGGTGGACGACGAGCCGGTCTTCGGCCGCCTGCAACGCTTCGAGCGCGGCTTCGACCGACGCGGCTTCGTGCACAGCGATGTCTTCGGCCTGCTGCGGAACGGCGACGGGAATCCAGTCGATGCTGAACAGCGCGTCGGTGGCCGCGCTGGGCAGCGGTCCGTCACCCACCGGGCGCAGGCTCAGCGACGCGACCGAAAGCACCGGTGCGCCGGTGCCGTCGGTGACCCGCAGGGAGACGGCGTCCTGACCAGCCGGGCTGAGCGTGGCCCGCAGGGTGCTCGCGCCGGTGGCGTGCAGGGACAAACCCGCCCACGAGAACGGCAGCCGCGCCGGGCCACCGGTCAGGCCGACGGCGTGCAGGACGGCGTCGAGCAGGGCCGGGTGCAGCCCGAACCCGCGGACATCGGTGCCCTCGGGCAGCGAGACTTCGGCGAAGACGTCGTCACCGCGGCGCCAGGCCGCGCGCAGGCCGCGGAACGGGTCCCCGTAGGTGAGACCGGCCTCGGCGAGGGTGGCGTAGAAGCCTTCCAGGTCAACGGATTCGGCACCGGTTGGCGGCCACTCCGTGATCGCGGCGGGTTCTTCGGCGGTCGTGGTCAGCGAGCCGGTGGCGTGCAACGTCCAGTCGCCGTCCTGGGGACGGGAGTGCACCGCCAGGCTGCCACCGTCCGAAAGGGACACTCGCAGCTGGACCGGGGCCGAGGTGAGCACCAGCGGCGCCTGCAGCGTCAGTTCCTCGACGGTGCCGCAGCCGACCTCGTCGCCCGCCCGCACGGCCAGTTCGGCGAACGCGGTACCGGGCAGCAGGACGGCGTCGCGGACGCGGTGCCCGGCCAGCCACGGCTGCTCGTCGAGGGAAAGCCGTCCGGTGAGCACCAGCCCGCCGCGTTCGGGCAGCGCGACGGCGGCGCCCAGCAGCGGGTGGTCGAGCGCGCCGAGGCCCAGTGCGGTGGCGTCGCCGGACCCCGGCGGGGCCAGCAGCCAGAAACGGCGGCGCTGGAACGGATAGGTGGGCAGGTTCGCGGGACGCGCGCCACTGCCGTCGAAGAAGCGGTCCCAGTCGACGGGCGCGCCGGCCGCGTGCACCGCGCCCAGCGCGGTCATCGCACTGCGGGCCTCGTCCTGCTCCTTGCGCAGCGCGGAAACGAAGACGCCGTCGGTGCCCATCGCGGACAGCACCGCGTCCGGGCCGAGTTCGAGGAAGGTCGTGACGCCCTCGGCGGTCAGGGCCGCGAGTCCGTCGGCGAACCGCACGGTTTCGCGGACATGGCGAACCCAGTAACCAGGATCGGCCAGATCGGCCGATTCGCGCACCGTGGACAAGATCGGGATCCGCGGCGCCGAGAACTCCAAGCTCCGTACGACCTCGGCGAACTCGTCCAGCATCGGCTCCATCAGCGCCGAGTGGAAGGCGTGGGACACCACGAGATGCTTGGTGCGGCGGCCGTCGTGCGCGAACCGGGCGGCGACCTCGCGGACCGGACCGTCCACACCGGACAACACGATCGCCTGCGGACCGTTCACCGCCGCCAGGCAGACCTCGTCAGTCAGGTACTCGCGGACCTCGTCCTCGGACGCCTGAACCGCGACCATCGCGCCACCCTCGGGCAGCGCCTCCATCAACCGGCCACGAGCCTCGACCAGTTTCGCCGCGTCCTCCAGCGAGAACACACCCGCCACATGGGCGGCCGCGATCTCGCCGATCGAGTGCCCGGCCAGGAGATCGGGGGTCACACCCCAGGATTCGAAGAGCCGGAACAGCGCCACTTCCAGCGCGAAGATCGCGGGCTGGGCGGTACCGGTGCGATTCAGATCGCCATCGAGGGGAAGCAGCGCGGCGACCTCGTCGTATGCCCTGGCGAAGGCGGGGAAGGTCTCGTAAAGGCCCTGGCCCATGCCGAGGCGCTGGGCGCCCTGGCCGGTGAACAGGAACGCGAGCCTGCCGGTGACCGCGCGGCCGGACACGACGTTGACCGCCCGCCCGGTGTCGGCGAACGCGGCCAGCCCGGCCCGCAGCACCGACGGATCGGTCCCGACGACGACCGCGCGCCGTTCGTGCGCGGTGCGGGCGGTCGCCAGCGACCAGGCGACGTCGAGCGGGTCCGCCGTCAAGTCGGCGAGCCGCGCGGCCTGTGCCCGCAGGGCCTCCTCGGAACGGCCGGACAGCACCCACGGCAGCATCGCGGGCCGGACAGCCGGCTCTTCGGTGTCTTCGGCGGGGACGTGTTCGAGGACGACGTGCGCGTTGGTCCCGCTGAACCCGAACGAAGACACCCCGGCCCGGCGCGGACGGCCGGTCTCCGGCCAGTTCGCGGACTCGGTCGCGACGCGGATCGCGCCGGCTTCCCAGTCGACCTGCGCCGAGGGCGCGTCGACGTGCAGCGTCGCGGGGACGACGCCGTGCCGCATCGCCTCGACCATCTTGATCACCCCGGCGACACCGGCCGCGGCCTGCGTGTGCCCGAAGTTCGACTTCACCGAGCCGAGCAGGAGCGGCTCTTCGCGGTCCTGGCCGTAGGTGGCGAGCAGGGCCTGCGCCTCGATCGGGTCACCCAGCCTGGTGCCGGTGCCGTGCGCCTCGACGACCTCGACGTCCGAAGTGGACAGTCCGGCGTTGGCGAGCGCCTGGAGGATCACGCGCTGCTGCGACGGCCCGTTCGGCGCGGTGAGACCGCTGGACGCCCCGTCCTGGTTGACCGCGGATCCCTTGAGCAGAGCGAGAACCGGGTGCCCGTTGCGGCGCGCGTCGGACAGCTTCTCCAGCAGCACGAACCCGGCGCCCTCACCCCAGGCGACGCCGTCGGCGCCGTTGGCGAAGGCCTTGCAGCGGCCGTCGACCGCCATCGCGTTCTGCTTGCTGAAGTCGACGAACGGATCCGGGTTGGCCATCACGGTGACACCACCGGCCAGTGCGAGCGAGCACTCTCCCGACCGCAGCGCCTGACTCGCCAGATGCATCGCGACCAGCGAAGACGAGCACGCCGTGTCCACCGACACGGCCGGTCCCTCAAACCCGAAGGTGTAGGAGACGCGGCCGGACATCATCGCACCGGACGTGCCGGTGCCGAGGAAGCCTTCGACCTCCTCCGGGATCTTCGTCAGCCGGGAGGCGTATTCGTGGTAGATCGCGCCGGTGAAGACGCCGGTGTCGCTGCCGCGCAGGGTGCCCGGCGGGATGCCCGCGCGTTCGAAGGCCTCCCACGCGATCTCCAGCAGCAACCGCTGCTGCGGGTCCATCGCGAGCGCTTCACGCGGCGAGATGCCGAAGAACTCCGGGTCGAAGTCGCCCGCGTCGGGCAGGAAACCGCCGGTGCGGGTGTTCGACACGCCCTGCTTGCCGGGCGTCGTATCGAACAGTGCGGCCAGATCCCAGCCGCGGTCGGTGGGGAATTCCGTGAGGCCTTCGCGGCCTTCGGAAACCAGACGCCACAGGTCTTCCGGCGTGTTGACCTCGCCGGGGAAGCGGCAGCTGGTCGCGACGATCGCGATCGGCTCGCTGTCGTTGACGACACGAGCGCGGGTGCGCGGTCCGGCGGTGAGGTCGCCGAGCAATTCGGAGCGCACGTATCCGGCGAGGGCGACCGGGGTCGGGTGGTCGAAGATCACCGTCGACGGCAGCCGCAGCCCGGTCACGGAACCGAGGCGGTTGCGCAGTTCGACCGCGGTCAGCGAGTCGAAACCGAGGTCCATGAAGCCGCGGCCGGGTTCGACGGTGGCGGCGTTGACGTGCCCGAGCACCAGGGCGACCTGGGTACGGACG
Source organism: Amycolatopsis alba DSM 44262 (assembly GCF_000384215.1). Lineage (NCBI taxonomy): Bacteria > Bacillati > Actinomycetota > Actinomycetes > Pseudonocardiales > Pseudonocardiaceae > Amycolatopsis > Amycolatopsis alba. The sequence continues at coordinate 8,826,455 of NZ_KB913032.1, forward strand.
AGGTCGAGCAGTTCGCGGTCCTGGTCGGCCTCGGTCAGCCCGGCGAGCCGCCTGGCGAGCGAGGAGTCACTGCCCGATTTCGCGGTCCGGCGGCCGGGTTTGACCTGGGCACCCACCAACGAACCGAGCAGCGGCGGGAGCGGTCCGGACGCGGCCAGCACCGGCAGGTCGAGCTGGACCGGGATCGCGAGCGGGGCCCCGGCGGCGATGGCCGCGTCGAACAGCGCGAGACCGTCCTCGACGGCGAGCGCGGGCGTACCCCCTGCGCGCAGCCGCGCCAGATGGGCCTCGCCGAGCGTCTCCGCCATGCCCGCCGCCCAGGGGCCCCAGGCCAGCGACTGCCCGGCGAGGCCGAGCGAACGGCGGTGGGCGGCGAGACCGTCGAGGTAGCCGTTGGCCGCCGCGTAGTTGCCCTGGCCCGGCGCGCCGAGCACACCGGCGGCCGAGGAGAAGGTGACGAACAGTTCCGGGTCACCGGACAGTTCGTGCAGATGCCGGGCGGCGTCGGCCTTCGGGCCGAGCACGAAGTCGAGCCGTTCCTGGGTGAGCGCGTCGATGGTGCCGTCGTCCAGCACACCGGCGGCGTGCACGACACCGGTCAGCTCGACGCCGTCCAGCAGGGCGGCGACGGCGTCACGATCGGCGACGTCGCACGCTTCGACCCGGACGTCGGCGTCGAGTTCTTCCGCCAGCTCGGCCGCTCCGGGTGCGTCGAGGCCCCGGCGGCTGGTGAGCAGGAGCTTCCGGACGCCGTGCGCGGTCACCAGATGGCGGGCGATCAGGGCGCCGAGGCCGCCCGTGCCGCCGGTGATCAGCACCGTCCGGTCCGGGTCGAGTGCCCGCGGCATGGTGAGCGCGACCTTGCCGATGTGCTTGGCCTGGCTGAGGAACCGGAACGCTTCCCTGGCTTCGCGGACGTCCCAGGTGCGGGTCGGCAGCGGGGCGAGCGCGCCGGAGGCGAACAGCGCGGTCAGCGCGTCCCACATCTGCGCGGTCCGCTGCGGGCCCGCGTCGATCAGGTCGAAGGCCTGGTAGTGGACGCCTTCGGGCTCGCGGATGTCGGTCTTGCCCATTTCCAGGAAGCGGCCGCCGGGCGCCATCGTGCGGATCGAGGCGTCGACGAAGTCCCCGGCGAGCGCGTTCAGGACGACGTCGATGCCGCTGAACCGCTCCTCGAACTCCAGCGTGCGGCTGGAAGCGATGTGCGCGTCGTCGAGACCGGCGTCGCGCAGCACGTACTGCTTGCTTTCGCTGGCGGTGCCGTAGACCTCGGCGCCGAGGTGGCGTGCGAGCTGCGTGGCGGCCATGCCGACACCACCGGCGGCGGCGTGGATCAGGATCGTCTCGCCCGCCTTGAGCCCGGCCAGATCGACCAGCGAGTAGTAGGCGGTGAGGAACACCAGTGGTGTCGACGCGGCCTGTTCGTAGGTCCAGTCCGCGGGTTTGCGGGTGATCATCGGCCGTTCGGCGACCGCGACCGGACCGGCACCGCCGGAGACGAGGCCCATCACCTGGTCGCCGGGCTTCAGGTCGGTGACGCCGTCGCCGACCTCGAGGACGGTCCCGGCGAACTCGCTGCCGAGCAGCCCGGCCTCGCCGGGGTACATGCCGAGCGCGTTGAGCACGTCGCGGAAGTTGAGCCCGGCGGCGCGGACGGAGACCCGGACGCCCTGCGGGCCGAGCGGCTCGTCGGGCAGCGGCTCCAGGGTCAGGTGGTCGAAGGTGCCCTTGCCGGACAGGCCGAGCCGCCAGTTCCCGGACGGCGGCAGCAGCCTGCCGGTGGATTCGGGCGTGACCAGCCGCGGCACGCGCAGTTCGCCGTCGCGGACGGCGATCTGCGGTTCACCGGCGGCCAGCACGGCGTCGGTGAGTTCGTCGGCGAGCAGGAACCGGTCCGGATGCTCGGACTGCGCGCTGCGCACGAGCCCCCACACCGCTGCGGCCACCGGGTCCATATCGGACTGTCCAGTGTGGACGAGCAGTTTCGACGCCGCGAAGCGCTCTTCGGCGAGGAAAGTCCTGAGTACATCGAGCGTGGCGCCGGTGACGGCGTGGACGTCGTCGCCTTCCGCGCGGAAGGCGACGACCTCGGGGGCCTCGCCGGTGACGTCGGCGAAGTGCGCCCAGCTCGGGGCTTCACCCTCCGGCGTGGCGATCGGCCGCCACTCCAGTTCGTACAGCCCGTCGCGGGAGGCCGCGGGACGCAGTTGTCCCGCCGAAACGGGGCGGACGACCAGGGAGCCGACGGTGGCGACCGGCGCACCGGTCCCGTCGGCCACGCGCAGGGTCACCGCGTCGGTGCCGGCGGGAGTGAGCCGGACGCGCAGTTCGGCCGCGCCGGAGGCGTGCAGGACGACGTCACTCCACGCGAACGGCAGGCGTGCGGGGCCGTCGCCCTCCGCCAGCGCGTGCAGCGCCGCGTCCAGCAGCGCGGGGTGCAGACCGAACCGGCCCGCCTGGTCACGGACGGCCTCGGGCAGCGAGACCTCGGCGTAGGTGTGCTCGCCGTCGCGCCACAAAGCGCGCAAGCCCTGGAAAATCTCGCCGTACTCCAGACCGGCCGAGGCCAGTTCGGGGTAGCGGGCTTCGAGGGACACGGCTTCGGCGCCGGGCGGCGGCCACGCGGTCAGCTCCCAGTCCGGCGTGGCGGCACTCGGAGCGAGCGCGCCGGTCGCGTGCAGCGTCCACTCCCCCGTGCCGTGCGGACGCGAGTGCACGGTGAGCGGGCGGTGGCCGGACTCCTCCGGTGTCCCGGCCCACAGCTGGACCTGGACCGCGCCGCTCTCCGGGAGCACCAGCGGGGTCTGCAGGGTCAGTTCTTCCAGCGCCGCCAGGCCGGTTTCGTCGGCCGCGCGCACGGCGAGTTCGACCAGCGCGGTGCCGGGCACGACGACCTGGCCGTGCACCATGTGGTCGGCCAGCCACGGATGCGTGCGCAGCGAAAGGCTGCCGGTGAACAGGAATCCGCCCGCGTCGGCGACCGAGACGGCGGCGCCGAGCAGCGGATGGTCGAGTGAGCCGAGGCCGAGACCCGCCGCGTCACCGGCGGCGTGGGTCGCGGGGAGCCAGTAGAACTCGCGCTGGAACGGGTACGTGGGCAGCTCGACCGGGCGCGCGCCGTCGAACGCGGCGGCCCAGCCGACCTTCCCGCCGTGGACGTGCACGGCGGCGAGCGCGGCGACGAACGTCTCGGGCTCGGGCCGGTCGCGGCGCAGCGCGGGGACGAACAGGCCTTCCGCGCTGTCCTGACCCGCGGCCGAGAGGATGCCGTCCGGACCCAGTTCGAGGAAACGGGTGACGCCCGCTTCGGCCAGCGCCCCGATCCCGTCCGCGAACCGCACGGCTTCGCGCACGTGGCGGACCCAGTAGGCCGGGTCGAGGATCTCGGCGGTCTCGGCGATCCGGCCGGTGACGCCCGCGATCAGCGCGATCTTCGGCGTCTTGTAGGTGACGCGGCGGGCGACGGCGGCGAAGTCGTCGAGCATGCCGTCCATCAGCGCCGAGTGGAACGCGTGGGAGACGGCGAGGTTCTTGGTCCGGCGGCCCTGCTCGGTGAACACCGCGGCGACGGCTCGCACGGCGTCCTCGGTGCCGGAGACGACGAGGGCGCGCGGCCCGTTGACGGTGGCGATGTCCGCGCCCGCGACCAGCGCGGCGCGGACCTCGTCCTCGGTCGCCTCGATCGCGCACATCGCGCCACCGCGTGGCAACGCGCTCATCAGGCGGCCGCGCGCGGCGATCAGCTCGGCCGCGTCTTCCAGCGACCAGACGCCCGCGACGTGCGCGGCGGCGAAGTCACCGACGGAATGCCCGATCAGGAAGTCCGGGACGACACCCCAGGATTCGACGAGCCGGTAGAGGGAAACCTCCAGCGCGAACAGCGCGGGCTGCGCGTTCGCGGTGTCGTTCAAGGCGTCGGCGTCGTCACCGAAGACGATCTCGCGGACACCCGGCAGCAGCTCGCAGACCTGGTCGAACGCGGCGGCGAAGGCCGGGTACGCCTCGTACAGCTCACGGCCCATGCCGAGACGCTGCGATCCCTGGCCGGTGAAGCAGACCGCGAGGCTGCCGTCGGTCGCTTCGACGATGTCGTAATTTCCTTCGGCGACCGCCGTCAGTCCTTCGCGCAGGGTCGCCTCGTCGCGGCCGGTGACGACGGCGCGGTGCTCGAACGCGGACCGGGTCGCGGCCAGCGACCAGCCGATGTCGGCGGGATCACCCTCGACGTCCAGCAGCGCACGGGCCTGAGCGCGCAACGCCGCCGGAGTGCGGCCGGACAGCACCCACGGCACCACCGGCGGGACGGCCGTGTCCACTGTGGACTCTTCGATCGCGGGCGCCTGCTCCAGCAGCACATGGGAGTTGGTGCCGCTGATGCCGAACGACGAGACACCCGCCCGGCGCGTCTCCCCTTCCGGCCAGGGGCGCGCGGACGCCAGCAGCTCGATCGTTCCGGCCGACCAGTCGACCTGCGGGCTCGGCGCGTCGATGTGCAGGCTCTCGGGCAGGATCCCGTTGCGCAGGGCCAGGACCATCTTGATGATCCCGGCGACCCCGGCGGCGGCCTGGGTGTGGCCGATGTTCGTCTTCACCGAGCCGAGCAGCAGGGGCCCGCGCTCACCACGATCGCGGCCGTAGGTGGCCTGCAGGGCCTGGACCTCGATCGGATCGCCCAGGGTCGTGCCGGTGCCGTGCGCCTCGACGACGTCGACATCCTTTGTGGACAGACGAGCGTCCGCCAGCGCCTGACGGATGACGCGCTGCTGCGAGGGACCGTTGGGCGCGGTGAGCCCGTTGGACGCGCCGTCCTGGTTGACCGCGGAACCGCGGACGACGGCCAGGACCGGATGCCCGTTGCGCTGGGCGTCGGAAAGCCGCTCCAGCACGATCATGCCGGCGCCCTCGCCCCACGCGGTACCGTCGGCCCCGGCGGCGAACGCCTTGACCAGGCCGTCGCGGGCGAGACCGCGCTGACGCGAGAACTCGATGAACGCGTCCGGGCTCGCCATCACGGTGGCACCACCGGAAAGTGCGAGATCACACTCCCCCGCGCGCAGGGCGCGGACGGCGAGGTGCAGCGTGACCAGCGACGCCGAACACGCCGTGTCGACGGTGACCGACGGGCCTTCCAGCCCGAGGACGTAGGAGATCCGCCCGGAAAGGACACTGCCGGAGATCCCGGTGCCGAGGTAGCCCTCGACACCTTCGACGCCCTTGGGCAGGTCACGGCCGTAGTCCTGGCCGTTGGTGCCGACGAAGACCCCAGCGCGGCTGCCGGACAGCGACGCCGGGTCGATCCCGCCGCGCTCCAGCGCCTCCCACGACGTTTCCAGCAGCAGCCGCTGCTGCGGGTCCATCGAGACGGCCTCGCGCGGCGAGATGCCGAAGAACTCGGGGTCGAATTCCCCGGCGCCGTCGACGAAACCGCCTCGGTCGACGTAGCTGGTGCCCAGGTGGTCCGGATCCGGGTCGACGAGCGCGCCGACGTCCCAGCCGCGGTCTTCGGGGAACCCGGTGATCCCGTGGTCCCCGGCGGTCAGCAGTTCCCAGAACCGCTCCGGCGTGCGGACGCCGCCGGGGAACCGGCAGCCCATGCCGACGATCGCGATCGGCTCGGCGGCACGGTCCTCCAGCGCGGCGAGCCTGCCGCGCGTGCGCTGAAGTTCGCCGGTGACTCGCGTCAGATAGTCGCGAAGCTTGTCGTTCTCACCCACGGTGTCCCCACTCATCGGTCGAGGTCGCGTGCACCCGGCTCAAGCGCCGAGTTGCTGGTCAATGAAGGCGAAGAGTTCGTCGTCCGAAGACGGCGTGAAGCCGGGCCCGTCGAGGCTCTCGGCGAGTTTTCGCAGGCGTGCGCCCGCCTTGGCGTGCTCGTCACCGCCGGGGTCGAGACGGCCGAGCGCGGCTTCCAGCCCGTCGAGCAGGCCGTCCAGGTCGTCTTCGGTGCCTGCCAGTTCCTGCCAGAGGTAGGCGGCGAGGGCCTGCGGGGTCGGATGGTCGAAGACGAGCGTCGCGGGCACGGCGAGGCCGGTCGCCGCGTCGAGGCGGTTGCGCAACTCGACCGCGGTGAGCGAGTCGAACCCGAGTTCGGTGAACGCGCGGTCCGGTCCGATCGCCGACGTGTCCGGGTGGCCGAGCACGCGGGCCACGGTCTCGCGGGCGACTTTCAGCAGCAGCCGTCGCTGCTCGGGCTCGATCAGCCCGGTCAGCCGCGACCGCAGATCCGCCACCGGTGCTTCGGCCGTCGCGGTTTCCGGTCGCGGCAGTTCGGCGAGCATCGGCGCGGCACGGAAGTCCTCGAAGAACGACGGCCAGTCGAAGTCGGCGACGGTGACGCAGGTGTCGTCCGCGGCGATCGCCCGCACGAACTCCTCCGCCGCCGCTTCCGGCGTCATCGGGCGCAAACCCTTGCGGCGGACGGCGTCGTCGACGGCCTCGGCCATGCCGCCCTCGGCCCACGGGCCCCAGGCGATCGACACCGCCTTGACCCCTTCGGTCCGCCACTGGGTCGCGAGCGCGTCGAGTTCCGCGTTCGCGGCGGCGTAGGCGGCCTGGCCCCCGTTGCCGAGCACCCCGGCGATGGAGGAGAACAGGACCAGCGCGTCGAGGTCTTTCGTGAGTTCACGCAGGTGCCGCGCGGCGGTCACCTTCGGCCGGGCGACGGCTTCGAATCGCTCCGGCGTGGTGTCGTCGAGCAGGGCGTCGTCGAGGACGCCGGCGGTGTGCACGACCACGCGCAGGTCTTCCAGGCCGGTGACCACTGTGGACAGTGCTTCCCGGTCCGCGGCGTCGCAGGCGTGGATACTGACGCGGGCGCCGAGGCCCTCCAGCCGTTCGCGCAGTTCCGCCGCGCCAGGCGCGTCCTCGCCGCGCCGCGAAAGGAGCGCCACGTGTTCCGTCCCGGCGTGGATGAGCCGTTCGGCCACGAGCGCGCCGAGCGCGCCGGTGCCGCCGGTGATCAGCGCGGTGCCGGACGTGGTCCACGGAGTGGCAGGCGCAGGGGCGGCGGGAACGAACCGGCGGGCGAAGATCCCGTCCTCGCGGATCGCGACCTCGTCCTCCGGACCGCCGAGCACGTCCTTGAGGCGGGCGGCGGCTGTCTCTTCGGACAGGATCACGCAGCCGCCCCAGCGGCGGGGCTGCTCGATCGCGGCGACCCGCGCGACCGCGGCGACGCCGGGATCGCCGGTGGCGCACCAGATCTTCGCCGGGGTGTCCCGCAGGAGGGCGGCGAGCGCGGCCCCGTCCGCCGGGAAGGCCAGGACGGGCCCGTTCTCCGGGATCTCAGTCACCAGGGGTGCGTCGAGTGCCTTCGCGGTGGCTTCGGCCCAGGCGTTGGTTTCCGGGGCGTAAACGGTCCAGGTTTCCTGTGATGCCATGGGTTCGATCGGGCGCCACACGACTTCGTAACGGCGGGCCGGGGGCGTGCTCCGGTCGGCGGCGCCGAGCCAGAAACGGTCCCGCCGGAAGGGATACGTCGGCAAGTCGACACGAGCACCCCCGCCGAGGATCCCGGCCCAGTCGAGCCGGACCCCGGCGGTGAACAGCCTCGCACGGGCCAGGTCGGCGGCGGCCGCCTCGTCGCGATCCTTCCGTTGCGTGGCGATGAAGGTCCCGTCGGCGACACAATCCGCGCCGAGCGCGGTCAGGGAGGCGTCCGGCCCGATCTCGACGAAGCGCCGGACACCGCGCGCGTGCAGGGCAGCGACGCCGTCTGCGAACCGGACGGGCTCGCGCACCTGCCGCACCCAGTACTTCGGGTCACCGACATCACCACCGTCACCGGCGATGACCGGGATCCGGGGCTCGGCGTACGTCACGCTCTCGGCGACCTCACGGAAGTCGTCGAGCATCCCGTCCATCATCGCGGAATGGAAGGCGTGACTGACCGAGAGCCGTTTGGTGCGGCGTCCCGTGAATGTCTCCAGGACAGCGGCGACGGCGGCTTCCTCACCGGAGAGCACGACGGACGAAGGACCGTTGATCGCGGCGATGCTGACGCCGTCGGGCAGGTCCAGTTCCGCTTCGGTGGCCTGCACCGCGACCATCACGCCGCCCGAGGGCTGCGCCTGCATCAACCGGCCGCGGGCGGCGACCAGGCGGGCGGCGTCGTCGAGCGACCATACGCCTGCCACGTGCGCCGCGGCGAGCTCGCCGATCGAATGCCCGAGCAGGAAATCCGGTTCGGCACCCCAGGACCGCACCAGCTCCGCCATCGCGACCTCGAAGGCGAACAACGCGGGCTGCGCGACGTCGGTCCGATCGATGCGGTTCTGGTCTTCGCAGGCGAGGATCTCGGCGAGCTTGAATCCGGTGTGCGCGTCGAGCCGTTCCGCGACACGTTCGAAAGCCTCGCCGAAGACGGGGAACGCCGTGGCGAGCGCGGTGCCCATCGCGAGCCGCTGCGCCCCTTGACCGGTGCACAGGAACGCCAGTTTGCCGCTGCCCGCGCGGCCAGTGACGACGCCGGGCGCGGACTCGCCGCGGGCCAGTGCGCCGAGTCCGGCGAGGAGTTCTTCTTCGTCGGCGCCGGTGACGACCGCGCGATACGGCAGCGGCGCCCGGCCGGTGGCCAGCGACCAGGCGATGTCGGCGGGGTCGCCGCCGGTCTGGAGCAGCCGGTCCGCCAGCTCGGGAAGGGCGGCCTCGCTGCGAGCCGAGAGCACCCAGGGGACTCGGCCTCGCGCGTGATGCCCGGCGGGGGCCGCTTCCGGGGCTTGCCGGAGGACGACGTGCGAGTTGGTGCCGCTGATCCCGAACGACGACACCGCCGCCGCGCGCGGGCGGCCGGTCACGGGCCAGGGCCGGTGTTCGGTGAGGAGTTCGACGGCGCCGGAATCCCAGGCTACGTGCGGGGACGGCTCTTCGGCGTGCAGCGTGCGCGGCAGTTCGCCGCGGCGCATCGCCTCGACCATCTTGATGATCCCGGCGACCCCGGCCGCGGCCTGGGTGTGCCCGATGTTCGACTTGACCGAGCCGAGCCACAGCGGGGTTTCCCGGTCGCGGCCGTACGTGGCGAGCAAGGTGTCGGCCTCGATCGGGTCGCCGAGTTTCGTGCCCGTGCCGTGCGCCTCGACGACGTCGATGTCCGAAGTGGACAGTCCAGCACTCGCCAGCGCGGCACGGATCACGCGTTGCTGCGACGGCCCGTTCGGCGCGGTGAGCCCATTGGAGGCGCCGTCGGAGTTGACCGCGGAACCCTGGACGACGGCGAGCACCCGGTGTCCGTTCCGGACGGCGTCGGACAGCTTCTCCAGCACCAGGACACCGGCGCCCTCGCCCCAGCCGGTGCCGTCGGCGCCCGCGCCGAACGACTTGCAGCGCCCGTCCGCGGCGAGCCCGCGCTGACGCGAGAACTCGACGAAGGTGTCCGGGACGGCCATCACGGTCGCGCCACCGGCGAGGGCGAGCGAGCACTCCCCCGCGCGCAGCGCCTGCGCGGCCAGGTGGACGGCCACCAGCGACGACGAACAAGCGGTGTCGACCGACACGGCCGGCCCCTCGAAACCGAAGGTGTACGCGACACGGCCGGACAGCACACTGCCCGCCGTGCCGGTGCCGAGGAAACCCTCGACGCCCTCGGGCAGCTCGGTGACACCGGTTCCGTAGTCGTGGTACATGATCCCGGCGAACACGCCGGTCGCGCTGCCCTTCAACGCCGAAGCGTCGAGCCCGGCGCGCTCGATCGCTTCCCAGCTGATCTGCAGCAGGAGCCGCTGCTGCGGGTCCATCGCGAGCGCCTCACGCGGGGAGATACCGAAGAACTCGGGGTCGAATTCGGCGGCCTCGTGGAGGAATCCGCCTTCACGCGCGTACGACGTGCCAGGATGATCGGGGTCGGGATGGAACAGCTCGGCGAGGTTCCAGCCGCGGTCCTCGGGGAACCCCGAGACCGCGTCGCGGCCGGCGGCCACCAGATCCCACAGCGCCTCGGGCGAGTCGGCCCCGCCGGGGTAGCGGCATCCCATGCCGATGATCGCGACCGGCTCTCGCGCGGCTTCGGCGAGTTCGCGGTTGCGCGCGGCCAGCCTGCTGTTCTCCTTGACCGACTCCCGCAGCGCGGTCACCAGTTCTTCGGGTGTCGCCATCAGATTCTCCGGACCGGACGAGACGGACGCAGCTCGGGCATGGCCTCATCCTGGGCGCGGGCGCCGCTCCCCCTCGGCGCTGTTCGCCACCCTGGCCCCATTCGCCGGTAACCGGAGGCCCACCTGCGTCCGCGACGGCGATCGACGCATGTGTCGTCCGACCAGGCACGCGCCCCCTGTCGAGATGGTCATGAGTGGCGATTCGGGTTACGGAGAGACGTCCCCGTTCGGTTGAGCTGGGCGATCACGCGAGTTACGCCCTCACTCACCTTGGGTCAGACACAGAGAACTGCCTCTACCCGCTCACGAGGCCCTTTCGCAGTATCCGAGGCCGATGAGCGAGTGACCTGGCTCTGCGATCGGTTTGTTCATGTGCTCGAGGTTCACCTGGGTGTGGGCATGCCGAGGGGCCCGTCGCCGGTGGTGGCGGGCTCCCTCGGGGGTTCAGCGGTGGTTACGGCGAGGCTTTTGTAGCGGGTCCAGGCCGCCCGTCGGTGGCGATGTGGACTTTCCAGCCGGATTGGCCGTGGATGACCATGTGGTAGCGGTAGAGGTTGGCCAGGTCGGTGTCCCCGCGGGAGTATGTGATGGGGTTCGCGGTGTTTGGGTTTGCGGTGGCTTCCGGGGAAGGCGCAGCCGTGATCCCGAAGGTTCAAAGCCCGGCGTTGCGCGAGGGTGCCGGTGCGGGCGATGTCGAGCGGTTCGCTCTCCGACCCGAGCACCCAGGAATGATCTTGGCGTCGCAGGCCAGCATCCGGGCATGACGGGCGGTGATCTGCGAGACCTCATCCACACACGCGGATCCCAGTCCCGACGTCAGGTGTGCAGAGGAATGGTGACCACGTTTGGTGGTCTGGTCTCCGTGAGGGTGGGGCTTGGGGTTTTGAGTCCGGCTTTGCGGTGGGGTGGGCACTTGCGTCGATGAGGGGGCCTTCGCGCGGCTTCGCTGTGGCTGCTGATGTCTCCGTGCCCTGGGCATGCCGAGGGGCCCGTCGCCGGTGATGGTGGCGGGCTCCCTGGGGTTTCAGCGGTGGTTACGGCGAGGTGTCTGTAGCGGGTCCAAATACTGTGGCGGGATGAATTCGGGCCTGCCGTCGGTGGCCATGCGGACTGTCCAGCCGGATTGCCCGTGGATGACCATGTGGTGATAGCGGCACAGCAGGCACAGATTGCCAAGGTCGGTATCGCCGAGATGACCCCACGGAAGAATGTGGTGGGCCTCGCAGTGTTTGGGTTTGCGATGACAGCCGGGGAAAGCGCAGCCGTGGTCGCGGAGGTTCAGGGCCCGGCGTTGTGCTGGGGTGACGGTGCGGGCGGCGCGGCCGATGTCGAGTGGTTCGCTCTCTGATCCGAGGATGGCGGGGATGATTTTGGCGTCGCAGGCGAGTAGGCGGGCGTGGCGTGCGGTGATTTGGGTGACCTCGTCCACGCACGCCCACCCCAAGCCTGACGTCAGAGTGTCCAGGGGGATGGTGACTACGATCGTGGTCCGGTCTCCGGACAACGTCGGCGCCTTCTCATTGGTCATCGCGTAGTGGATGGCGTCGAAGAGTGCGTCGCCGTGGCGTTCGCCGGGGTGCGGGGGTCGCGGTTGCCGTCCTCGTCGACGGGTCTTCGCTGTCCCCAGGTCTCGAACAAGGCGTTCGCGCGAGCCCCGAATTCGGGGTCGAGAAGGCCGTTGAGCCGCCACCAGCCATCGTCACGTTTCCGCAGATGCACCTCGCGGGAGGGCGGTGTCAGGTCTTCGTCCTTGGGTTCGTTGCCATCCGGGTCGAGGTGGGCCAGCAGTTCAGCCCCGCCGTTGATGATCTGCTGCGGACCGGCGTTGCGGGCGAGGTTGACCAGGATCTGTTCCGCCCCTGACCGGTCTTCGGCTGACACCTCGGCCGGGATCTTCTTGAGTACCGCCAGGAGAGGGTCGAGTTGCTGGTGGCCAAGGTCGCCCTCGGCCGCAGCCGCACCCGCGAGCGGAGCGAAAGCCGGGGCGGGGGTGCCGTCCAGATTCCGGCCCTCGTTCAAGGCGATCGCTCGTGCCACAGTGGCACCTGCTTCTTTGGGGCTGATGCGGGCGGTTTCGGCGAACCAGCCCGCCGTCGAACCATGCCCGAACAACTCCATCGGACCACGGGACTCGATCTCCACCAGAAACTGCCCGACCTCCGCCAGCGCTTGGCGTGCCAACGACATGCGCTCGACTACGCCGTGCGCGAGTTCGCGCGCACCGGCACGCCACAGCTCGTGTGGCGGTTCGAGGATTCGCTGACTGGACACCCCACAAGAATACCAACAATCGAACAAGTGTGCGAATGTGAAACGGTTTCCCGAAAGGGGATTGAAGATATTTCGCATTGTGCCGACAGGGGGTAGTTGGCATCTACCGGAGGCAGTTGGCGCAGTCACGATCACTAGGACGCTCAACCATCGAGACGATGGCGTGCGCCGTGGAGCGTGCGGCTGATCGTTCGTTGCAACCGCCGCAGGATCTTGATCGTCTGCTCGTCCGAGAAGCCTGTCGTGATCGACCAATCAAGGCCAGATCCGAACACGTCACTGGCGAACACGATTTCTGTAGCCGTCACCACTCGTCGCCAGTCCTGAGGACTCAACGGCTCGCCGGCAGCCAGTGCTGCCCGAAGCCGACCCCCGTCTTCCAAAAGACCCGCCACGCTCCTGAAACCCATCGCCACCGCGAGCGCTTCAGTGCAGCTCGCGGGCCCACCCCACTCAGCCAACCCACGACGCAGCACCTCGCGCTCGTCGTCGGCCAACTCGACTGACACCAACTCTTCACTATCCACCGACGAATCATGGCCGTGCTATCAAGAGCCGACCGTCGAGGGCCTGCGACGGGGCCGCAGCCCGCCGACAGACAGCAACATGCATCGCGAGATGTGGCCCAGCGGTTGTACACGACGCTCACCGGCCACCTGGCGCTCACGGTCACAGGTCAGCGTTCAACGGAGCGCGGCGCGTCGGAGCTTCGTGCCAACTATCGCCTGTCGTCACATCGCATTCAATGAATAGGCACAGATGGCGTGGTGGACTGGGTGAAATTGAAGACATTTCACTGTGCCGACAGGCGCCAATTGGCATCTCCCAGCGCGATGGCACAGCCATCCGGCAGTTGCCAATGTCGTTGCGGCGCGGTGTCGTTGCAAGAACACGTTCTCAGTAGCTTGGAGCGACGGCAGCGCAGACCAAGGCTTATCACAGCGATCCGGCCCGTCGCGGTTCTCTGCGGATAGTGTTGTAGGAGTGGCGGTCAATCCCGATGCCGGTCTTCGGCGGGAGCAGCAGCGGTGGACATGGACACATCCGGTCGGCCCACGCTGGCTGCTCTGTGGTGACATCGGCCTCGGTGATTCCCACGACGACGTCCCGCTGGCGCTGTGCGCGGACATCGAGGGACTGTTCGTCGACGCTCCCGCGGACGGGATGGCAGCACTGGTGCCGGAAATCAGGCTCCTCGGTTGCCGGCCGGAACCGGCGTTGCGGGCCGCACTCGGCGCGCTGGGACAGTCCTCCAAGGCCGGCCTGCGCCGCCGCCGGATCCGCGGCGAGGTCCACGCCGTCGCCACCGATGGTTCCGCCGGCCTGGTGATCGGGGCCGTGGTGTCCGGAACAGTCAGCGCAGCCATTCCGTCGCGGCTCGGCACCGGGCTCCTGGACGTGACCGTCGATCTGGACGCGAGGGAGCCGTTGCCGACGGGAATCCTCGACATCCTGGAGCATTGGCGCACCGGACGGCCGTCCCAGCGGAACCTGTGGGCCGGCTACGGCAGAGATCTGCGGCACCGGTGGGCCGGGGTGGCGCTCGGACACAAATCGAGCGCACCTGACGGGCCACCCGGCACCGCCTACGATCTCGACGGCCGGTTCGTGACCGATATCGAGGGGTTCTACTGCGCGATCGGCGAGGCGATCAACGGCCCAGGCGGGTACTTCGGCTGGAACCTCGACGCGCTGGAGGACTGCCTCCGTGGAGATTTCGGCGCACAGACCCCGTTTCGTCTGGTGTGGCACGACTCGGCCGTCGCCCGCGTCCACCTCGTCGCCGACGACGACCGGCGCCGACCGACCCTCGAATACCTTGTGGACATGCTCACGACGCACCGGATAGAGATCGACCTGCGCTGACCGTGCGCCTGTCACAGCCGCATCTCGATGACCCGCTGACGCGGGAAGTCTTGATGTTGTCGGGTGGCGGCCATCGCTACTGGGCGCGAACGGTTTCACGGTCCGGGCTGGTCGCCGACGGTGCGGTGCGGGGCCAGATCCAGGCGTACCGCAGGATGAGGGCGAGAACGACGAATTCCAGCGCGACGCCGAGGCCGTAGAAGTACGTCCAGGACCCGCCCACCACGTTGAACGCCGCGAAGGGGACCTGGACCGAGGCCACGATGAGGTTCGTGGTGCGGTTCGCACGGGCGGGCAGGGTCATCGACAGCACGACCATGAGGATCGGGATCGCCATGAGCGTGAGGAAGACGGTGAACAACGTCTGGCTGATGTCGAACTCGAAGACGATGCCCGCCTCGATGTCTTTGATGACGCCGGGTTTGAAGAAGGCGAGAATGTCTACATAGGCGTAGAGGAGCACAAGGGTCGTCCACGCCGCGGCGAGCTTGGCTCTCATCGGGATCCGCTGCTCGTCCAGTGCGGTCGTGGTGGGTTGACGTGTTCTCATCGTGGGCTCCCTTGTCGTGGTGAGGACCGGTGGGCCAACGATCGCCGAGCCCGGCGGCGGGCACATCGTCGTCGAGGCCGGACCCGCCCCGGCCGTGGGGAGGAGCGGCGTCTCGTTCTTTCGGTCGGTCCCCGACGCCTCGGCGGTCCCTAGGCTGGGTGCGTGACCACCAACGCCCTGCGCTCGCTGTGGGCCGAGCCGCGCGCCACGGACGCTCCCGAACGGATGTCGCGCGACTGGGTTCTGGTCGGGGCGTTGATGGTGACGGCGCTGTTCGAGGGAGTCCTCCGGGACGACGTCGCCTGGCGGCCGTTCGCGACGATCGTGGCGGTCGGACTCGCGCCGGTGCTGCTGTGGCGGCGTACCCACCCGTTGGCCTGTGTCGTGGTGGCCTTCGGCACCGCGCTGGCGTTGGGACTGGCGAGCCTGCTGGGCGGCGCCCCGAGCGTGGGCCTCGACACGATGATCTACGTCCTGGTGCTCGTCTACGCGCTGGTCCGCTGGGGCTCAGGGCGCGAGATCGTGACCGGGCTGGCGGTGGTGGCGGTCGCCGCGGGAATCGGCATGGTCCCCGACTACATCGGGCCGACCGAGGTCACCGGCGGGTTCGCCATCCTGGCCGCGGCGGCGGCGGGCGGAGCGGCGGTCCGCTACCGCGCCGAGAGCCGGCGCCGGGAGTGGGACCAGATCCGCGGCCAGGAGCGGGTCGGTCTCGCGCGCGAGTTGCACGACATCGTCGCCCACCACGTCTCGGCGATCGCGGTGCAGGCTCAGGCGGGCCGGGCGATGGCAGGCCGGCGACCTGAGGCGGCACTCGAGGTGCTGGTGGCGATCGAAGGGGAAGCGTCGCGGACGCTCGCGGAGATGCGGGCGATGGTCGGTGTGCTGCGCGACGGAGCGCCGGCGGGGTACGCCCCCCAGCCCGGCGTTGCCGACCTGGTGTCCCTCGCCAGACGCGCCCCGGTCCCGGTCGTCGACGTGGAGTTGCCTGATGACCTGGACGAACTTCCGCCCCAGATCGACGCGGCGGTCTACCGGCTGGCGCAGGAGGCGCTGACCAACGCCCTGCGACACGCCCGCAACGCCTCGCGTGTGGAGATCCGGGTCGTGGACGGCGCGGGAACGCTGCGACTACGCGTGACCGACGACGGACAGGTCGACCCGGCACGGTCGGCGAACCACGGCTTCGGGCTGCTGGGGATGACCGAGCGTGCGCAGCTGCTCGGCGGCACGCTGCGTGCCGGGCCGGCGCCCGAGGGCGGGTGGACGGTCGACGCCGAACTGCCGATCAAGGTGCGCCGATGACGGTGCGCGTGCTGGTGGCCGACGACCAGGATCTGGTGCGCACCGGCCTGTCGATGATCCTTGACGCGCAGCCCGGCATCGAGGTCGTCGGCCAGGCCGCCGACGGCCACGCCGCCGTCGAGCTGGCGCATCGGCTCCGCCCCGACGTGTGCCTGGTCGACATCCAGATGCCGGGGCTCGACGGCATCGAGGTGACCAAGCTCCTCGCCGGACGGGGTGTCCCGGATCCGATCGCAGTGGTCGTGATCACGACATTCGACCTCGATGAGTACGTTCATGGTGCGCTCCGGGCCGGCGCCCGAGGCTTTCTGCTCAAGGACGCCGGGACGGAGCTGCTCGTCCAGGCCGTCCATGCCGCCGCCGTCGGCGATGCCCTGATCGCGCCGAACATCACCCGGCGGCTGCTGGCCACGCTCGCCGGCCGGGAACCGTCGAGCCGGCGGACCCAACCGATCGAGCCGCTCACCGAACGCGAAGAGGAGGTGCTGACGCTGGTCGCCCGCGGCCGCACGAACGCAGAGATCGCCGCCGAGCTGTACATCGGCTTGACGACCGCCAAGACTCACGTCGCCAGCCTGCTGACCAAAATCGGCGCCCGGAACAGGGTCGAGATCGCGATGTGGGCGTACGACACCGGCCGGGTGGGAGACTGAACCGAACCTGCCTCGCACAGACCGCGGCAGTCCACCTGTTCGTCAGGGCGCTGCGTCATAGCGGCCTGCGGGTCAACTACGAACGGGCTTGCCCTCCTGGCATGAAATCCGGTGTCCGGTCTTCGGGGGACAACTTCAGAGCGCCTCCAGCGCATGACATGTGAACCCAGTTGGCCGATCGCGCCGCGAGATCGATTACCGGGTCGACGTCCATGACACATCACTATGCTCATCGGATGGAATTCACCGTCGACCAGCTTGTCGGCTACGGCGACCGAGACCTTGACGCCGACCTGGCCCGCTGGTTCCCGGACCGGCCGACGATCCGGATCACTGAGCCGATCCGGCCGATCGAGCCGTTCCTCGCCCGGCTACCGCAGGACGCCGCCGCGGCGCTCGCGGCGTTCGACCGCAGAGTCAGGTCAGGGACGCTGCCGTGGGTCGTCGACGTGACCGACGACTCCTACGGGTTCGACTTCGCCGGCAACGACTGCCAGATCCTCGACTCCGACTACGAGACAGCCCTCTCCGACGACGACGTGTGGTCCATCGCCTCCGACGGCGGCGGAAACCTCTACGTCGTGCTGACCAACGGCCGCGTCGCCGTCTGGTTCCACGAGGAGGAGGTGATCGAGGCGAACACCCAGTTCGACAACCTCGATGTCTTCCTCTACTCGATCGTGCGCTACCAAGCCGTTCGGGCACAAGCACTGGATCGCGCCGCCGTCGAGGCCGACTTTCATGCCCTCGCCCAGCCCGGCGCACTGGAACCAGAAGTGGGTCTCCTCGCGTACCTGCGCTAGCGCTCGACGCCCTGGTTCGTGCACCAACGGCGCACTGCCGCACCACCGAGGCCTGGTAGGCGACGCCACCGCGATAGCGGACCATGCCACCGTTCCCGAGTACGGAGGATTGGGTGTGCTTTGCCGAATCCGGCGCACCTACGTCGCGGCCCGCCTGTGGCGTCGGCATCGCGGTGCGGATGGATCCGCGTGCTTCATGTGGCCGGATCGGCGTCTTCACGCCGCCATCGCCGATGCGTCGAGGTAGACGTAGCCCATGACGCGGACGCAGCGGCCGACAGCCGTTAAGTGCTCAAGCAGGCTCGCGGAGGACAAGTCTCGAATTCGGCTGCCTGCTCGACGATTTCGATCTCCCATGGGTCGGTCTCGTGATCAGGCCGATCGAGAGAGTAACCGTAGGGAAGGCCGTCGGCCGAGTACCGGTAACGCGGGTCGCCGACGTTGCGGACCAGTCCCAACGTCCGCTCTTGCCGATGTGCAAGCGGCAAACCGTGGTCGATCGGAGCACGGCAACCGGCCGACTCCGCGAATCTTGTCGGTGTCGTCTGCGAGGATGCCGATCTTGACTATTGGCCCGCACCGGAAGGAAATCCACCCGTGACCACTTATCTGCTTGTACCCGGCGCCTGGCACGGCGGCTGGTGGTACGACCCCGTAGTCCCCGCTCTCGAGGAGGCCGGGCACACCGTCATCGCGCTCACTCCCTTGGGCCTGGATCCGGACGCGAACCCGCCACAACAGGTGATCACCCTGGACGACCATGTGCACCAGGCCATCCAGGCACTGCGGGCAGTTCCGGCGGAGGTGGACGGCAAGCGCGATGCAGTCCTCGTCGGTCATAGCTACGGTGGAAGCATCATCAGCGGTGTCGCGGACGCCGAATGCGACCGAATCCGAGCACTGGTCTATCTGGACGCTCTGATGCCCGAAAATGGGGATTCCAGCTGGTCGATGACCAACGACGAGGAACATGCCTGGTACGTCGACGGGTCGGCCCGTACCGGAGCTTTCGTTGACCCCTTGCCGTTTTTCGATAGGCGTGCACGCCCGCACCCGCTGGCCACACTGATGCAAGCCTCAAAACTCACGGGGGCATGGCGCCGCGTACCCATCAAGCACTATGTCGAAGCAACAGCGTGGCCTGGCGAATCACCGCTCGCGGCGGTGACGGCGAAAGCACGCGCCGACGAACAGGTCACTGTGCATGCATGGGACACCACACACAACTTCATGCACAACGCTTCAGAGCTGGTCCTGAAGCTCATCATCGACCTCTAACCGGGGACCCTCCGCGCAGGTACCGCGGCCCTCGGTGCACACCACATGCGGGATGCGGTCCCCGAGGGCTTGGTGAGGTCGGATAACCGGCCGGTCAGCTCACGGTCGGGTGTCCCGCCGACCAAGTGCCACCGAACGTCCCCTTCTGTCGCTGAGCGAGCATGGCCGCGGCTGAATGTGGTGGACCGGGTGCGTGATCGCGTGCTCGAATGTGTGCGTGATCAAGGGTTGGGCCGGCCGAGGTCGGTGGGCGAAGGCGGCATCAGGAGCGATCCGCGCTCGTCACCACGCGCACCTCACGGCGCCTGAGACAGGGGATCTGCTGGTCTCCGCATCAGTCGGCCCGGCAGGCGAGGTCGTGGGCCTGTGGGCAGCAGCGGATGACCTGCCGGATCTCACCTCGCGGACGACGAAACCAGGCGGCGCCACGTTTCCCGGCACCCGGACGTCGCGGCCCGTCGCGGCACGCGTGACCGTGCACGCGCCGGATATCGCAGTCACTGCACGGATCCCGGCGCTGTCGGCCACGTACGCCTCCGTGCAGCCTCTGCCGGACGGGCAGGTGCTTGTCGTCAGTCCCAGGTGCCGGTGGCGGCCGGAGGGGCCGGAACGCAACGCGACCGTGTACGACTTCACCGGGGCGGTCCTGCTCGAAGGGACTCTCGGCGACGGCATCGGACACGTGCGGACCACCGGACGAGGCGAGATCTGGGTGGGCTACTTCGACGAAGGCGTCTACGGCAACTTCGGCTGGGGCGAAACAGAAAGCCCCCCGCCCTTGGGCGCGAGCGGGCTGACACGCTTCTCCGCCGCGATGACCTCGGAGTGGCACTTTCCGGCACACGGCGAGAACGACTGGAGCCCGATCGACGACTGCTATGCCCTCAATGTCGACGGGGACACGGTGTGGGCCTGCTATTACTCCGACTTCCCCATAGTCCGAATCCACAACGACACGGTGACTGCCTGGCACAACGACGTTCGCGGCGCCAAGGCCATCGCGGCGGACGGCTCCCGCATTGCGTTGTACGGCGGTTACGGGTCCGATCGTAACCGGCTTGTCGCAGGTGTCCTGAGCGGCGATCGCCTCCACGTCACCGGCGAGTACCGGCTTGTTCAGCCCGGTGGAGAACCCTTGCCCGCGGGAGTCCAGGTTGTCGGCAGAGGGCCGGACCTGCACATTCTCGTCGGTGACGAGTGGTTGAGGCTCGGCCTCGAAGACATCCCTCTCGAAAGGTCGCGCTGACCAGCTTGCGAACAAGCCCGCCGCCGACCCGGCATCCGGCCGACCGTCCTCTCATGCCGACGTGCGGACGTGCTATGCCGGATGCGTCGTGCTCGGATCCGTGACAGGTTTGTCTCCGTGCCGGACGATCATCACGCAGCGACATCGAACAAGCCGAAGCCGGATGTTCGGATCGTGCAGCTGACTGGCCCCACGTTCGACTCCCTCGCCCGCGGCGATCTGGCCGGAGCGACGGCGACCAGCCCGGTACCGCTGTCGACCTACCTGGCCGGATCGGGCCGGCGTGGGCTGTGGCAGAGGCGCAGCAGGCAGCTCGCGGCGGATCCTGACTCTGCGGCCTGGGTCACCGGCATCATCTGGGATCAGCAGCACCTGGTGGCCGTCGGAACAGCCGGCTACCACGGGCCTCCCGACATGGCGGGGATGGTGGAGATCGACTACGCCGTCGACCCGGCACACCGGCGACGCGGCTACGCGCGGGCGGCCCTGTAGCGAGGCCTCGAATCTCCGCTCATGCCGATGAGCGGACGTTGTCGCTGCTCCGTGATGGTTGAGGTCCCAGCGAGCCGGCTCTCAGCCCGCTTCAGCCGCGATACCGGTGGCCGGTGAACGCACGAACTCGGCAACCTGCTCGAGCGCGGCGGCGGCCTCCGGCAGAAACGACCAGAACAGGTGGAACACGTGCGTGCCCACCGGGTAGAGGTCGAACTGGACGTCGACGCCGTGCGCGGCGGCGTAGTCGACGAAACGGCGGGTCTCGTGCAGCACCGTGTCACTGGTTCCGGACTGCACCAGCAGCGGCGGCAGACCGGACAGGTCGGCCTCGAAGACGTTCAGCAACGGATCGGTATGCGGGTGTTCGCCGACGTACAGCGAAAGCCACCGCGCCACCGGTGTCCCGTCCGGCGGGTCCACGACGTTGACCGACGGGCACAGCAGCACCGCCCGCCCCGGCTGCGGCAAGCCTTCGCGGGCGAGCTTCACCATGAGCGACGCGGCCAGCCCGCCGCCGGCTGAGTCACCGCTGATGACCAGTTCGCTCGGGTCGGTGCCCTGATCGAGCAGCCACCGGTAGGCAAGGAAAGCGTCGTCCAGCGCGGCCGGGAACGGGTGCTCGGGCGCGAGCCGGTAGTCCGGCAGCACCACGGTGGCGCCGGTCGCCGCGGCCAGCGCGCCGGCGAGCGGCCGGTATCCGAACGCGGAGCCGGAGATGAATCCACCGCCGTGCAGGTGCAGCAGACGTGGCGGGCCGGCCGCGCCCGCCGACACGACCAGTGCGGACACACCGCCGGCCTGCACCGGCCGGACCCGCGTACCGTCCGGCACCGGGAACTGGGCGTTGAGGGCCTCGTAGGCCTCCCGCATCTGCGGTAAGCCGGGTTTGCCGTCCTCGGCGACCCCGTCCCACAGCTGCGCGACACGGGCTGCCACCTCGCCGCCGGCCGAGCGAGTCAGGGCGACCGCATCGTCGAGATCGGCCAGGAGCGGCACAGCGGTACCCAGCAGCGCCTCGCCGGCGAGCGTCAGCTCGACGCGGTGTGTCGAGCGCAGCAGAAGCGGACAGCCGATCAGCCGTTCCAGCGCCTGGATCTGACGGCTGAGCGCCGGTTGCGAGACGTACAGGCGGGCCGCCGCCCGGCCGAAGTTGAGCTCCGTGGCGACGGCGACGAACGCACGCAGGTGTTTGAGCTCGATCGCGTCAGTGGCGGGTAGCGGCCTCAAACCAGGCATGCCGCCGAGTATCTGCCTTCGGCGGTGTCCGTGTCATACCGGCCACGCACGTCGGTGATGCAAGATCGGCCTTTCCCGGACCCGCGGCCGACGTGGCAAGCTTGGTCGTGGCTGGAGGAACTGGTCAAGGACGCGCGGAGCTGCACCTGCGTGGTGGTGTGGCCCAGGTGTACTGGCCCGCTCGGCTCATCCCCCCACCGCCGCTGCTGGTGTGGTTCACCGACGGCAGTTCGCCGGCCGCGACACGGGTCATCGTGGTCTCGGCCGGGCCGCGGGACTTCCCGGACGCGCGGGAGGTCCTGGAGTGGTCGGCGGCCCACGCCGCCGAGCTGGGCGCGGATCCGGCCCGGCTGCTCGTCGGAGGGGACGGCATCGGAGCCGTCCTCGCCGCGAAGGCCGCCCGCTATGCCCGAAAGCACGGGTGGCCGCCCGTGCTCGAGGTCGGGCGGCCCCCACCTGCACTCGAAACCTTGGAAACAAAGGACAATCACATGCGCAAACTGGTGTCGAACTTGTTCGTTGCGCTCGACGGCGTCGTCGAAGCGCCCGACAAGTGGTCCCTCCCCTACTGGAGTGACGAGATCGCCGCGTCCGTCGACGCCGGCATGGCCGCCGCCGACACCATGCTCCTCGGCCGCGTCACCTACGAGGGCTTCGCGGCCGCCTGGCCCGAGCGCACCGTCGCAGACGACGAAGGCGCCGACTTCATGAACAGCGTCCGCAAGTACGTCCTCTCGACGACGCTGTCCGAGGTCACGTGGAGCAACTCGACGCTGCTGCCCGACGACCCCGCAGCGGCCATCCGCGAGCTGAAGGCGGAATCCGGCGGCGACATCATGACCAGCGGCAGCGGGACGACCGTCCGGTGGTTGCTGTCCGAAGGCCTCGTCGACGAGCTGAAGCTATTGCTGTACCCGGTCGTGGTCGGCACCGGCAAGCGCTTGTTCCCCGCAGAGGGCCCGAACTTCCCGCTCGCCTTGAAGACCACGACGGCCTTCGGCAATGGCGTCGTCCAGCTGACCTACGGCCAGATCTGAACAGGTTGAACGTCCGGCTCATGCCGTTGGTCGCTCGTCAGGAGGACCAGGCACGGCTCATGCCGGGCGCACGCGGTGCACCCGATCACCGCGGTACAGAGCGAATATTCGCTGTGGACCCGCGACGTCGAAGCGGTCACCCCGGTGATGGCCGAACTGGGGGTCGGGCTGGTGCCGTACTCGCCGCTGGGGCGGGGGTTCCTGACCGGCACCCTCGACCGCTCCACGTTGGGGGAGAAGGATTTCCGGCGTACCAACCCCCGTTTCGCCGGGGAGGCAGGCGAAGCCAACGAGAAGATCGCGCAGACCGTGCGCGAAGTGGCCGACCGGCTCGGTGCCGCCCCGGCCCAGGTGGCGCTGGCCTGGGTGTACGCCCGGACCGAGCGGCTCGGGGTGGCGGTGGCAAGCATTCCGGGCACCCGCAGCCCCGCCAGGCTGGAGCAGAACGCGGTCGCACTGGAGCTGGTCCTGGACGCCGAAGCGCTGGCCGCGCTTGACCCGTTGAGCCGCCTGGTGACGGGCGAGCGCTACACCCCCGCGCACACCGCCGAGGTCGCGCGGGGCTGAGCTCTGTGCTCGCCGGGCACGTCGTGGTCAGTTCGACGCGATCTGGTGGCCGTCGGGGAAGTCGGTGGAGCGGGACAGCTTCTCCCACTCGTGCAGATCCTTGTCGACCGCCGCGCGGCCTGCCGTGGCCAGTCGCAGCGCGTCCGATCCCAGGACCAGATGCACGGGCGGTTTCTCGGCTTCCAGGACCTTCAGGACGGCCTCGGCCGCTTTGGCCGGGTTGCCCAGCTGGTTGCCGCTGGCCGCTTGCCGGGCCGCGCGAATGGGTTCGAACAGCGTGTCGTAGTCCTGGATGGATCGTTGTGTGCGGACCATGGATCGGCCGGCCCAGTCGGTGCGGAACGAGCCCGGTTCAATGATCGTCACGTGCACGCCGAAGTCCGCGACCTCCTTGGCAACGGTCTCCAGCATGCCCTCCACGGCATACTTGCTGCCGCAGTAGTAGGCCAGTCCGGGCACGGTCATCAACCCGCCCATGGAGCTGACCGCGAACACGTGTCCCGCACGACGTTTGCGCATGAACGGCAGTACCGCCTGCACCGTCGCGGCCACACCGAACACGTTGACGGCGAACTGCGCCCGCAGCTCGGACAGCGGTGATTCCTCGAACACTCCCTCGTGTCCGTATCCGGCGTTCGCGATGAGCACGTCGATCGGCCCGACCTGAGCCTCGATCTCCCCCACGACGGAGAACACCGCGTCGTCGTCGGTGACATCCAGCCGACGCGCGTGCGCACGTCCCGGCGCGAGCGCTTCGAACGCCGCGACGTCCTCCGCCCGGCGGGCCGTGCCGACGACGGTGTGCCCGGCGTCGAGCGCCCCTTGGGCGAATGCCCGGCCGAGACCGCTGCTGACACCGGTGATCAGGAAAAGCATGGCTACCCTCCAGGTAGGACGCGGCACCAGATCTCGACCATCGTCTCGGTCACGCGATCAAGGCCGCCGGGTTGTGTCGACGCGTGGTAGAAGTTGCGTTCGGTCATCCAGCACAGGGCCTGGGCGAGCGCCGCCGCGCCGGTCGGGCCGTCCTCGTCGGGCAGGCCGGCCGCGACGAGGACACGAGTCATGGCCTCGGTGTTGTTGGCGATGGTGTCGCGCCACAGCTGGGCGATCTCGGGCACTTCGGGGCCGAACTCGACCGCCGCCCGCATCACGGGTCCGTGCTCACGCCAGGCGCGGGCCGTGTTCTCCACAGCCCGTCGCACGATGTCGTGCGCGGGCAGGCCGGGGTCAGCGGACCGATCGTCCATGTGCAACCGGGCGACGGTGCGGGCGACCAGTGCGGCGAGAACCTCCTGTTTCGACCCGAAGTAGAAGTACAGCGAGCCGCGGGAGATGCCCGCTCCCTTGGCGATCGACTCGACGGTCATCGGCTCGGTGTGTTCCCGTTCGAGCAGCATCTCGGCGGCGTCCAGGATCGCCTGTTCCCGTAGGTCGCCCTTGCTCGGGGTGTCCCGCCGTTTCGCTGCCACGACATCACTATGACACAGCGCAGAGGAAAATCGACACAGTGTCGAAAATATTCTGCGTGACGTAGAAGACATCATTCCGAAAGGCCGAAGGGCGCTTTCCCCGCATGGCAAGCGGAGAAAGCGCCCTTCACGGCATCCGGTGCGGAGAAAGTCCCTTTCAGCCCTCCGAGGTCGACATCGCCCGGCTGATCAGGTCACCCACGTCCAGATCGTCGATCGCCTCGACGGACACCGCAGGCTCGGACGAGGGCAGCTCCTCCGCCAGCTTCACCAGTGCCTCCAGCACCCCCAGCTCCCGGAACCGGTCGAGCGACGCGCCGGCCAGTGCCCGCCGCAGGCGCGCTTCGTCCGGCACCGCCACTTCGGGGAACAGCAGCGTGCCCAGGTGCGCGGCGAGCGCCGACGGGGTCGGGTGGTCGAAAACCACCGTCGCCCCCAATGACCGGCCGGCGGCGGCCGCGAGCCGGTTGCGCAGATCGACCGAGGTCAGCGAGTCGAATCCGAGGTCGGTGAACGCGTGTTCCGGGTCCACTTCGCCCGCCGTCGCGAACCCGAGTACCTGCGCGGTGTGGGTCCGGACCAGGTCTTCCAGCGCGTCCGGTGTCACCACGACAGGCTCCGTAACCGGAGAAGCCGTCCGCCGCACGGGAAGCCGGACGAGTCCGGTGAGCAGCGCGGGCAGCACGCCCGCCCGTGCCTGGTCCCGCAGCCCGGCCAGGTCGAGTTTGACGGGTACGGCCACCGGACCCGGCGCCAGGTCGAACAGTGCCGCGCCTTCCTCCGGGCTCAGTGCGCCGAAGCCGTCGCGCCGCATCCTGTCGATCAGCGCCTGATCGAGGACGCCGCCCATCCCCTCGGCGGCCCACATCCCGTAGGCGAGCGACCGCGCGGGCAGGCCGTCGGCGTGCCGACGTTCGGCCAGCGCGTCCAGGTAGGCGTTGGCCGCGGCGTAGTTGCCCTGTCCCGGACCGCCGAGCACACCGGACACCGACGAGATCAGCACGAACTCGGTCAGCGGCCGGTCGAGGGTCAGTTCGTGCAGGTGACGTGCCCCGTAGGCCTTCGGACCGAGGACCCGGTCCAGGCGTTCCGGCGTCAGCGCGGTGACGACACCGTCGTCGAGGACACCTGCCGCGTGCACGACACCCGACAGCTCGGGGATGCCGTCGAGCAGGGCGGCCACGGCGTCGCGATCGGCGACGTCGCACGCTTCGACGCGCACGTCGGCGCCCAGTTCGCCCAGCCGGGCGGCCAGTTCCTCCGCGCCGGGGGCCGCGAGGCCGCGACGGCTGGTGAGGACCAGGCTTTCGACGCCGTGTCCGGTGACGAGCCGTTCGGCCAGTTGAGCCCCGACACCACCGGTCCCGCCGGTGATCAGCACCGTCCCCGTGGACTCCCAGTCCGGCTTCGGGCCGGGCTCGGCCCGGACCAGCCGTGGCACCTCGGCCCGGCCGTCCCGGACCCGGACGCGGGGTTCCCCGGTGGCCAGCGCGATGTCCACATCGGACACTTCGCCGTCGAGGATGACGAACCGGCCGGGGTTCTCCGCCTGAGCGGACCGCACCAGCCCGGCGGCGGCCGCGTCGCCGAGACCGTCCCCGGTGACCACCACCAGCCGCGACCCGGAGAACCGGGATTCGGTCAGGAAGCGTTGCAGGACGGCAAGGACGGCATGGATCCCTTCCGGCGGAACCGGCAGGACGACCACCGGTGGCACCGGCTCGGTCACCTCGTCCCACCGCGCCCACGGCACCGGCGTCGCGGACACGGGCTCGGCCGCGATGTGCTCGACGCGGAACAGCGACCGGTCCTCACCGGACCGCAACTGCTCACCGGTGACCGCGCGGACGACCAGCGAACCGACCGACAGCACCGGCGCTCCGGCGAGATCGGTCAGGTCGAGCGCGACCTCACCGGGCGCGATGAACCGCAGCCGCGCCCGGACCGTCGTGGCGCCGGTCGCGTGCAGGCTGACGTCGCTCCAGCTGAACGGCAGCGCCCCCGATTCCTCGCCCTCGCCGAGGAACATGCCGTGCAGGGCGGCGTCGAACAGCGCGGGGTGGATGCCGAAGCGGGCCGCGTCGTCGCGGGCCTCCTCCGGCAGCGAGATCTCGGCGTAACGGTCCTCGCCGTGCCGCCAGGCCGCCCGCAGGCCCTGGAAGAGCGGGCCGTAGGTGAACCCGCGGTCGGCGAGGTCGTCGTAGAACGAGCCGAGGTCGATCGGCTCCAGGCCGTCCGGCCACGCGAATCCCTTGACGGCCGGGTTCGCCTCGGCCAGCAGCCCGAGCGCGTTGAGTTCCCAGTCCTCGCCGGGGATCCGCGAGTGGATGGTCACCGCGGCCGCGCCGCTGACCGCGACCTGCAGTTCGATCGGGCCGCTCTCGGGGAGCACCACCGGCGCGTGCAGGGTCAGTTCGACCAGCCGCAGCCGCCCGGCCTCGTCACCCGCCCGGACGGCGAGTTCGGCGAGCGCCGCGCCCGGCAGCAGGACGGTGTCGTGCACGGTGTGCCCGGCGAGCCACGGGTGGGTCGCGAGCGAAAGCCGTCCGGTGAGAACGGTCCCGTCACCCTCGGCGAGCGAGAGCCCGGCGGCGAGCAGCGGATGCCCCGGCGAGTCCAGCCCGGCCGACGTGAGGTCTCCGACCGGAGCCGGTTCGAGCCAGAAGTTCTTGTACTGGAAGGGATAGGTCGGCAGGTCGAGTGCGCGCACACCGGGCAGGACCGCGTCCCAGCCGACGCGGGCGCCCTGGACGTACAGGGTGGCGAGCGCGGTCATCGCCGTCACGGCTTCGTCTTGTCCCTTGCGCAGCAGGGGAATGCCGTCGGTGAGCGGCGAGAGCACCGCGTCGGGGCCGAGTTCGAGGAACTTCGTGACGCCCTCGGCGCGGAGGGTTTCGACGGCCGCGGCGAACCGGACGGTGTCCCGCACATGGGCGACCCAGTACGCCGGGTCGGTCACGGCCGGCAGCATCGGGATGCGCGGCTCCGAGAACGTCAGCTCCCGCACCACCGCGGCGAACTCGTCCAGCATCGGTTCCATCAGCACCGAATGGAACGCGTGCGAAACGTCGAGGCGTTTGGTCTTCCGGTCCTTGAACCGTTCCACGAAAGCCAGCGTCGGCTCCTCGGCGCCCGACAACACCACCGAAGAAGGCCCGTTCACCGCGGCCAGCGAAACACCGGACGGCAGCTCCCCGATCTCCTCCTCGGACGCCTGCAGCGCGACCATCACGCCGCCCTCGGGCAGGGCCTGCATCAACCGGCCCCGCGCCGTGACCAGCTTCGCCGCGTCCTCCAACGAAAACACACCGGCGACATGAGCCGCCGCGATCTCACCGATCGAGTGCCCCGCCAGGAAATCAGGCCGCACTCCCCAAGACTCCACCAAGCGGAACAGCGCCACCTCGAGCGCGAAGATCGCGGGCTGCGCGAACTCCGTCCTGCCCAGGTCACCGAACTCCGGCAGCAGCGCGCACACCTCGTCATACGCCGCCGCGAACACCGGGAACGCCTGATACAGCTCAGCGCCCATGCCGGGACGCTGCGAGCCCTGACCGGTGAACAGGAAGGCCAGTTTGCCCGGCTGCGCCTTGCCGGTGATCCCGCCACCTTCGGCGACGGCTTCGAGCCCGGCGCGTAGTCCGGCCGCGTCAGAGCCGACGACGGCGGCCCGTCGCTCGTGCGCGGTCCGTGTCGTGGCCAAGGAGTACGCGACAGCGCGCGGATCCTCAGTGTCCACAAGGGACAGAAGAGCACGAGCCCGCTCGGCCAGTGCCTGATCGGTCTTCGCCGACAGCACCCACGGTACGACGCCGTGCGTGCCGGGCTCGGCGGGCGCTTCGGCCGGGACCTGTTCCAGGACGACGTGCGCGTTGGTCCCGCTGATCCCGAACGACGACACCGCCGCGCGCCGCGGCCTGCCGGAACCGGGCCACTCGCGCGGTTCGGTGAGCAGTTCGATCGCGCCGGCGTCCCATTCGACCTCGGCCGACGGTTCCGCCGCGTGCAGGGTCCTGGGCAGCGTGCCCCGCCGCATCGCCTCGACCATCTTGATGATCCCGGCGACCCCCGCCGCGGCCTGCGTATGGCCGAGGTTCGACTTGACCGAGCCGAACCACAGCGGTTCGTCCCGTTCCACGCCGTAGGTCGCGATGAGCGCCTGTGCCTCGATCGGGTCGCCCAGTCTCGTGCCCGTGCCGTGCGCCTCGACCGCGTCGATGTCCGAAGTGGACAGTCCGGCGTCGGCGAGCGCCGCGCGGATCACCCGCTGCTGCGAGGGACCGTTCGGCGCGGTGAGACCGTTGGACGCGCCGTCCTGGTTGACCGCGGAACCGCGGACCACGGCCAGCACCGGATGCCCGTTGCGGCGGGCATCGGAAAGCCGCTCCAGCACGAGGATCCCGGCGCCTTCCGACCAGCCGGTGCCGTCGGCGCCGTCGGAGAACGACTTGCAGCGCCCGTCCGGGGAAAGCCCGCGCTGGCGGGAGAAGTCGAGGAACGTCTCCGGCGTCGCCATCACGGTGACCCCGCCGGCGAGCGCCATGTCGCACTCCCCCGCCCGCAGCGACCGGGCGGCCAGATGCAGGGCGACCAGCGAAGACGAACACGCCGTGTCGACCGACACCGCCGGGCCTTCCAGCCCGAGGGTGTACGCGATCCGCCCGGACAGCACGCTGGCCGAAGTGCCGGTCCCCAGGAATCCGGCGACGCTGTCGGGGACGCTGGCCAGTTTCGCGGCGTAGTCGTAGTACATGATCCCGGCGAACACACCGGTGGCACTGCCCTTCAGCGACGCCGGGTCGAGCCGGGCACGTTCGAGGGCCTCCCAGCTGATTTCGAGCAGGAGCCGCTGCTGCGGGTCCATCGCGAGCGCTTCACGAGGCGAGATCCCGAAGAACTCCGGGTCGAATTCGCCCGCGTCGTGCAGGAATCCGCCGTGCCGCGTGTAGGTCTTGCCGGGCAGGCCGGGCTCGGGGTCGTAGATGCCGTCGACGTCCCAGCCGCGCCCGCCGGGGAACGGCGAGATCGCGTCGGTGCCCGCGTCCACGAGGTCCCACAGGTCCTCGGGTGACCGGACGCCGCCGGGATAACGGCAGCTCATCGCGACGATCGCGATCGGCTCGTCGGCGGCGCCGCGGCGGGTCACCACCGGCCGGGCCCGCTCCGGGGCACCGAGCAATTCGGTGCCGAGGAACGCGGCCACCGCCGCCGGGCTCGGATGGTCGAAAACGAGCGTCGCGGGCAACCGCAGACCGGTCTCGGCGGTGAGTTCGTTGCGCAGTTCGACCGACGTCAGCGAGTCGAAGCCCAGTTCGGTGAACGGCCTCGACGGCTCCACGGTCTCCGCGCCCGCCCGGCCCAGGACGGCCGCCACGCGGGCCCGGACCAGCTCGATCAGGAAGGCTTCGCGGTCGGCCTCGGACAACCCCGTGAGCCGTCCCGCCAGGCCGGTGTCGGTGCGGCGGGCGGCTTCGCGGCGGGTCCGGACGCGGACCAGTCCGCGCAGCAGGGGCGGGACCCCGGCGTTCCGCACGGCCGCGAGGTCGAGCCGCACCGGCACGAGGACGGCGCCGCCCTCGGCCACGGCGGCATCGAACAGCGCGAGTCCTTCTTCCGGTTCGAGGGCGCCGAAGCCGTCCTTGCCGATCCGGTCCCGGTCGGTGTCGCTCAGCGCGGCACCCATGCCGTCCCGCCACAGGCCCCAGGCCAGTGACTGGGCCGGCTTCCCGTCGGCACGACGCTGCCGCGCGAGGGCGTCCAGCGCGGCGTTCGCGGCCGAGTACGCCCCCTGTCCCGGTGAGCCGAACACCCCGGCGATCGAGGAGAACAGCACGAAGAAGTCGAGGTCGCCGGTGAGTTCGTCGAGCACGTGCGCGGCGGTCGCCTTCGCCCGGAAGACCCCGTCGAGCCGCTCGGGAGTGAGCGACGTGACGACACCGTCGTCGAGAACGCCCGCCGCGTGGACGACGCCGGTGACCGGCGGTTCGGCCCGGTCCAGCAGGGCACGCACCTGGTCGCGGTCGGCGACGTCGCAGGCCTCGATCCGGGCCCCGAGTTCCTCGGCGAGTTCCTTGGCGCCGGGCGCGGCCTCGCCGCGGCGGCTCACCAGCAGCAGGTTCCGGACACCGTGCCCGGTGACCAGATGCCGCGCGAGACGGGCGCCGAGCCCGCCGGTACCGCCGGTGATCAGGACCGTGCCGGAAGTGTCCAGTGTGGACTCACCGGCTCCGGCCCTGGCGAGGCGTGGCGCGTGGGGCACGCCGTCGAGCACGTGCACCTCGGGTTCACCGGTGGCGAGCGCGGCCTCGACGTCGGCGTGGGTGCCGCGCACCAGGACGATCCGCCCCGGATGCTCGGCCTGCGCGGCCCGGACCAGCCCTTCGACCGCACTTTCGCGACCGGTCAGCACCGCGAGCGGGGCAGGCTCGTCCGTGGCCAGGAAGTCTTGCAGCGCAGAAAGAGTGACGTCGAGCGAGCCGGCTTCCAACACCGCCGCGGGTGCGATGTCCGAGGAACCGACGGGAAGCGGAACGTCTTCGACGCGATAAAGACCGTCCCGCACGGTGGCCGTCGCCGTGACGGCGCGGACGCTGAGCCCGCCCACGGAGGCGACCGGCGCGCCCGTCCCGTCGGCGAGGTCGAGCGCGAAGCCGTCGGCGACCGGCCGGGCATGGACCCGCAACTCGGTCGCGCCCCGTGCGTGCAGCACGACGTCGCGCCAAGCGAACGGCACCGATCCCTGGTCCTCGCCGGGAACGGCGGTGGCCTGGAGCGCGGCGTCCAGCAAGGCCGGGTGCAGGCCGAACTTCGCCGCCTGGTCGGCGTCCGGCAGGGCGACCTCGGCGAAGATCTCGGTGCCGCGGCGCCAGACCTTGCGCAGACCGCGGAACATCGGCCCGTAGGCCAACCCGGCGGCGGCGAGCCGGTCGTAGGCGTCTTCGAGGCCCAGGACTTCGGCATTCTCGGGCGGCCACGGAATGTCCATAGTGGACATAGTGGACACAGTGGGATTGCCGAGGAAGCCGGTGGCGTGGGTGGTCCACGGTTGCTCCGGCAGCCGGGAATGGATCGACACCGGGCGGCGGCCGTGCTCGTCGGGAGCTCCCGCGACGACCTGGACCTCGGGTGCGGCGCCGGGTTCGAGGACCAGCGGCTCCTGCAGGATCAGCTCTTCCACGCCCGCGCAGCCCGCTTCGTCACCCGCGCGGACGGCGAGTTCGGCGAACGCCGTGCCGGGGACGAGTACGCGGCCCGCGACGACGTGGTCGGCCAGCCAGGGGTGCCGGTCGAGCGAAAGCCGTCCGGTGAGCAGGACCCCGTCGTCGGCGGCGATGGACACCGCGGCGCCGAGCAGCGGATGGTCCGCGGCGGCGAGCCCGGCCGCCGTGACGTCGGCGTCGCTTTCCTGACCGAGCCAGAAGTGCTCGTGCTGGAAGGCATAGGTCGGCAGTTCGGTGAACCGGCCGCTGCCGCCGAGGTACGCGGCCCAGTCGACGGCGACACCGCGCGCGTGCAACGCGCCGAGCGCGGTGACCAGTTGCCGGGGTTCGTCGTGACCGCGGCGCAGCGCGGGCACCCCGCCGTCGACGAGCGCGCTGAGCACGGCGTCCGGCCCGAGCTCGAAGAACTTCGTGACCCCGGCGGCCGTCAAGCGCTGAACCGCGTCGGAGAACCGCACGGTCTCGCGGACGTGGGCGACCCAGTACGCCGGGTCGGTCACGGGCGACAGCATCGGGATGCGCGGCTCCGAGAACGTCAGCTCACGCACCACCGCGGCGAAGTCGTCCAGCATCGGTTCCATCAGCACCGAATGGAACGCGTGCGAAACGTCGAGGCGTTTGGTCTTCCGGTCCTTGAACCGTTCCACGAAAGCCAGCGTCGGCTCCTCGGCGCCCGACAACACCACCGAAGAAGGCCCGTTCACCGCGGCCAGCGAAACACCGGACGGCAGCTCCCCGATCTCCTCCTCGGACGCCTGCACGGCCACCATCACGCCGCCCTCGGGCAGCGCCTGCATCAACCGGCCCCGCGCCGTGACCAGCTTCGCCGCGTCCTCCAACGAAAACACACCGGCGACATGAGCCGCCGCGATCTCACCGATCGAGTGCCCCGCCAGGAAATCAGGCCGCACTCCCCACGACTCCACCAACCGGGACAACGCCACTTGCAAAGCGAAGATCGCGGGCTGCGCGAACTCCGTCCGGCCGAGGTCCCCGATCTCCGGCAGCAACGCGGAAACCTCGTCATACGCCGCCGCGAACACCGGAAAAGCCCGATACAGCTCGGTTCCCATGCCGGGACGCTGCGAACCCTGCCCGGTGAACAGGAAGGCCAGCCCGCCCTCGGTGACACGGTTCGCGGCGACTTCGGACAGACCCGCCGAGAGGGTTTCCCAGTCCGTGCCGGTGACCACGGCCCGGTACGGCAGCGCCGCACGGGTGGTCAGCGTGTGCGCGACGTCGATCGGCTCCGCGGTTCCCGCGACCGACAGCAGACGGGACGCCTGAGCGGCCAGCGCCGGTCCGGTGGCCGCTGACAGCAGTAGCGGCACGATGGCGGGCGCGTCCTGGACGACGGCCGGTTCCGCCGGAGGGGCCTGTTCCAGCACGACGTGCGCGTTGGTCCCGCTGATCCCGAACGACGACACCGCCGCCGAGCGCGGACGGCCGGTCTCGGGCCACGGAGTGCGTTCGGTCAGCAGCGAGACCGGTCCGGCCGCCCAGTCGACCTCGCGGCTGGGCGTGCCGACGTTCAGCGTCGGCGGCAGGACACCGTGGCGCATCGCCTCGACCATCTTGATGATCCCGGCGACCCCGGCCGCGGCCTGCGCGTGCCCGAAGTTCGATTTGACCGAGCCGAGGAACAGCGGGCGGTCGCGGCCGCGGCCGTAGGTGGCCATCAGCGCTTCGGCCTCGATCGGGTCACCCAGCCTGGTCCCCGTGCCGTGCGCCTCGATGGCGTCGACGTCCGAAGTGGACAGTCGCGCGTCGGCGAGCGCGGCACGGATCACGCGCTGCTGCGAAGGACCGTTCGGCGCGGTGAGGCCGTTCGACGCGCCGTCGGAGTTCACCGCGGTTCCCCGCACCACGGCGAGGATCCGGTGACCGTTGCGCTGGGCGTCGGACAGCTTCTCCAGCACGAGCATCCCGACGCCCTCGGCCCAGGCGGTGCCGTCGGCGTCGTCGGAGAACGACTTGCAGCGCCCGTCCGGGGCCAGGCCGCGCTGCCGGGCGAAGTCGACAAAGATCCCCGGCGACGCCATCAGGTTCACGCCGCCTGCCAGCGCCAGGGTGCACTCCCCCGCGCGCAGGCCACGCACCGCGGCGTGCACGGCGACCAGGGACGACGAGCACGCCGTGTCGATCGACACCGCCGGGCCCTCCAGGCCGAGCTGGTAGGCGATCCGTCCGGAGTGGACACTGCAGGTGGTACCGGTGAGCAGGTAGCCGTCCACCGTGTCACCGGGGTTGTGCAGGCGCGGCCCGTATTCCTGCGCGGAAACGCCGACGTAGACCCCGGTCTGGCTGCCGCGCAGCGCGGCCGGGTCGAGACCGGCACGTTCGACGGCCTCCCAGCCGACCTCCAGCAGCAGCCGCTGCTGCGGTTCCATCGCCAGCGCCTCGCGTGGCGAGATCCCGAAGAACTCGGCGTCGAACCCGGCGGCGCCGGGGAGGAAACCGCCGGTGCGCACGTAGGTGGTGCCGCGCCGGTCGGGGTCGTCGTCGAACAGGCCGGAGGTGTCCCAGCCGCGGTCGGCCGGGAATTCGCCGATCCCGTCGCGGCCGGATTCGACCAGGTCCCACAGCGCGGCGGGCGTGTCGGCCCCGCCGGGGAACCGGCAGGCCATGCCGACGATCGCGACCGGCTCGTGCCGTCCGTCCTCGGCGTCGCGCAGCCGTTCCCTGGTCCGGTGCAGGTCCCCGGTCACCCGCTTCAGCAGGTCGAGAAGCTTCTCTTGGTCCGCCATCACACCCTCGCTGGTCAGAAGATCTCGTCGGTGAGGAAGTCGAAGACCTTGTCGACAGCGGCGTCGAAGAGCAGGTCGTCGAACTCGTCGTCCTTGTCTCCGGCCGCGTAGGCCAGCAGCAGCTTCTTCAGCGGCTTGGCGACTTTCTTGCGGTCTTCGGGTTCCAGGTCGCCGAGGCGCTCGCTCAGCCGCTCGATGTCGGCGAGCACCTTGGCGACGGCTTTCTTGTCCGCCATCACGAAATCCCCAGTTCGGTGGCCAGGAAGTCGACGACTTCGTCCGCGGTCGCGTCCTCCAGCCGCCCGCCGACGTCGCTCCCCGAGGCGGTGAGGCCGTCGAGCAGGATCCGCAGCCGTCCGGCGACCGCCGTGCGGCCGTCGTCGTCGACCCCGGTCAGGCGCGCCTCGAGCGCGTCGAGTTCGGCGAGCACCGCGTCGGCCGCGCTGAGCGACGGCGGGGCGAGTTCGGCCAGCAGATGCCCGGCCAGCGACGCGACGGTCGGATGGTCGAACACAGCGGTGGCCGACAACCGCAGCCCGGTGACCGTGTTGACCCGGTTGCGCAGTTCGACCGACGTCAGCGAGTCGAACCCGA
Source organism: Amycolatopsis alba DSM 44262 (assembly GCF_000384215.1). NCBI lineage: Bacteria > Bacillati > Actinomycetota > Actinomycetes > Pseudonocardiales > Pseudonocardiaceae > Amycolatopsis > Amycolatopsis alba. The sequence goes on from NZ_KB913032.1 coordinate 8,861,883, forward strand.
GGTCCTTGAACGCGCGCGCCGGGTCGATCATGCCGCCCGCCTCGTGGCCGAGGACGGCGGCGGCGTTGTGCCGCACCAGATCGATCAGCAGGGCCGTGCGTTCTTCGTCCGGCAACGCGGTGAGCCGCTCGGCGAGGCCGGCGCCGCCCGTCGCCGCAGGTCCCGCCACACGCCGGGTGGCGACCTTCGCGAGACCGCGCAGCACCGGCGCCACTTCGGTGGTCCGGGCGTGCGCGCGCAACGCGGCCCGGTCGACTTCGATCGGCAGGACGGCGGTGAACCCGCCGTCGAGGGCGGCGTCGAACAGGCCGAGCCCGGTCTCCGCTGTCAGCGGCGGCAGACCTTCGCGGGCCATGCGGTCGACGTCGTTCTCGGCCAGCCCGCTGCCCATTCCCTCCCGCCAGAGCCCCCACGCGAGCGAGACGGCGGGCAGGCCGTGCGCCCGGCGCCGGGCGGCCAGCGCGTCCAGGAACGTGTTCGCGGCCGCGTAAGACGCTTGCCCCGCGGAGCCGACGATCCCGGACACCGAGGAGTAGAGCGCGAACAGCGCGAGGTCGTGGCCGAGTGTCAGCTCGTGCAGATGCCAGGCCGCGTCCGCTTTGGGGCGCAACACTTTCGCGAGCCTTTCGGGGGTCAGGCCGGTCAGCACGCCGTCGTCGAGGACGCCCGCGGTGTGCACGACGCCGGTCAGCTCGACGCCGTCCAGCAGGGCGGCGAGCGCGTCGCGATCGGCGACGTCGCAGGCCGCGATCCGGACTTCGGCGCCCAGGCCGGTGAGCTCGGCGGCGAGTTCGCCCGCGCCCGGCGCGTCCGGGCCGCGGCGGCTGGTGAGCAGCAGCTTGCGGACCCCGTGCGTGGTCACGAGATGCTTCGCGACGAGCGCCCCGAGTCCGCCGGTGCCGCCGGTGACGAGCACCGGCCGCTCCGGGTCGAGTGCTCGCGGCAGGGTCAGCGCGACCTTGCCGATGTGCCTGGCCTGGCTGACGAACCGGAACGCGTCCGGCGCGTGCCGGACGTCCCAGGTCCGCACCGGCAGTGGCGTGAGCGCGCCCTTGTCGACCAGGGCGATCAGCTCGGCCCAGATCTCGGCGGTCCGCGTCCGGCCTGCTTCGATCAGGTCGAAGGCCCGGTAGGTGACGTTCTCGGGAGCGCGGACGTCGGTCTTGCCCATTTCGAGGAACCGGCCGCCGGGCGCGGTCACGTCGAGGGAGGCGTCGACGAACTCGCCCGCGAGCGCATTGAGCACGACGTCGATCCCGCGTCCGCCGGTGGCGATCCGGAAGTCCTCGGCGAAGTCGAGGGTCCGCGAAGAGGCGATGTGGTCCGCGGGCAGTCCGGCCGCGCGCAGGACGTGCTGCTTGCCTTCGCTCGCGGTGCCGAACACCTCCGCCCCCAGATGGCGCGCGAGCTGCGTCGCGGCCATGCCGACCCCGCCCGCCGCCGAATGGATCAGGATCGACTCGCCCACCTTGAGCCCGGCCAGGTCGACCAGCGCGTAGTAGGCGGTCAGGAAGACCAGCGGCACGGTCGCGGCCTGCTCGTCGGTCCAGCCGTCCGGGACCCTGGTCAGAAACGGGCGTTCGCCGACGGCGACCGGGCCGATGCCGCCGTGCACCATGCCCATCACGCGGTCACCCGGCGTCAGGTCGGTCACCGCGGCGCCGGTGGCCAGTACGGTCCCGGCGACCTCGCAGCCCAGCGGACCGGCCTCGCCGGGGTACATGCCCAGGACGTTCAGCACGTCACGGAAGTTCAGCCCGGCCGCGCGGACGGCGATGCGCACGTCGTCCGGTCCGAGATCAGGCTCGTCGATCGGCTCCAGCGCGAGGTTCTCGACCGTGCCCTCGCCGGATTTGCCCAGCCGCCATGGCCCTTCCGGCGGCAGCAGGACCCCCGCACCCGCCTCGGCGACCCGCGGCACGAGCGGGACGCCGTCGCGCACCGCGACCTGCGGTTCCCCGGTGGCGGCTGCCATCGGCACGTCTTCGGCCTCGCCGTCGACGAGTACGAACCGGCCCTGATGCTCGGCCTGCGCGCTGCGCACCAGGCCCCAGACCGAGGCGGCCGCCGGATCCGTGGCTTCCGGTCCCGCCGCGTGTCGCGTATGGACGACCAAAGTGGACTCTTCCCGCGTCACCCAGTCCTGGAGCACTTCCAGGACACGGGATCCGAGTTCGTGCGCCGAGGAGATCGGATCGTCTTCGGGCAGCACCGACAGCACGGCAGGCCTGCCGGGGATGACCTCCGGATAGGCCGTGCACGCCACCGGTTCCGGAGCCGCGACCGGGGTCCAGTCCACAGTGAACAGTCCGGTGGGGAGTTCCCGGCCCCGAGCGGCGGGACGGCGGACGACCAGCGAACCGACACTCAGCACTTCGGCGCCCGACGGGTCGACGGCGACCAGCGAAACGGTGTCCGCCGCGTGGAACGTGATCCGCAAGCGCAGCGCCGTCGCGCCACTCGCGTGCAGCCGGACATCCGACCAGGAGAACGGCAGCCCTCCGGCGGATTCGGCCGACTCACGGAAGAACATCGCGTGCAGCCCGGCGTCCAGCAGGGCCGGATGGATGCCGAAGCCGCCGTCCTCGTCGGCGGGGAGCGCGACTTCGGCGTGGACGTCGTCGCCGTCCACCCACACCGAACGCAGGCCGCGGAACACGCCTTCGTAGCCGAATCCGGGCAGCTCGTCGTAAAACCCTTCCAGGGACTGGAGTTCTCCCGGCGGCGGCCACGTGACGGCCGGGGTGGTGACCTCGGCATCGGCGACAAGGGTGCCGTTCGCGTGCCGTGTCCACTCCTCACCGTGCTCCGGTCGCGAGTGGATGGTGACCGCGCGACGGCCGTCGTCGTCCGCGCCGGTCACCACGACCTGGACCTCGGCCGGGGCCGCGAGCACGAGCGGCGCGCCCAAGGTCAGCTCTTCGACGCGGCCGCAGCCGGTCTCGGCGCCCGCGTGCAGGGCCAGTTCGAGGAAGCCGGTGCCGGGGAACAGGATGTCGTCGCCGACCCGGTGGCCGTTCAGCCAGGGCTGGTCGGTCACCGAGAGGCGCGCGGTGAAAACGGTGTCGCCACCGGGAACCGCGACCACCGCCCCCAGAAGCGGATGCCCGGCTCGGCGCAGGCCGAGCCCGCGCGCGTCCCCGCCGGGGCCGGGGGTGAGCCAGTACCGCGACCGCTGGAACGGGTAGGTCGGCAGGTCGATCCGGCGCCCGCCCGTGGCGAGCGCGGCGAAGTCGACGTCCACGCCGCGCACATGGGCCGTGCCCAGCGCGGTCAGGAGTTCGGGGACTTCAGGCCGGTCCCGGCGGAGCAGCGGACGCGCGACACCGTCGTCGACCAGCGCGGACAGGACACCGTCCGGGCCCAGTTCGAGGTAAGTACCGCAGCCGGCGTCGTGCAGGCCACGCAGTGCGTCGGCGAAGCGGACGGTGGCCTCGACGTGGCGGATCCAGTACCCGGCGGAGTCGTGCCCGCCGATCTCGCCGGTGACCGTCGAGACGATCGGGAGATTCGCGGGGTGATAGTCGGCGAGCCGCGCGATCCGGGCGAAGTCGTCGAGCATGTCCCGCATCAGCGGCGAGTGGAAGGCATGGCTGACGTTGAGCCATTTGATTTTGCCGTCGAATCCGCCGATCGCGGCCTCAAGGGTGTCACGGGCGCCGGACAGCACGACGGCTTCCTCGCCGTTGACCGCCGCGATCCCGGCGCGCTTCTCGTGCCCGGCCAGCAGCGCGCGGGCCGTTTCTTCGCTGGCGCGCAGGGAAACCATCGCGCCGCCTTCGGGCAGCTCGCGCATGAGCCTGCCGCGCGCGGTCACCAGCATCGCGGCGTCGGACAGCGACAGCACTCCCGCGACGTGCGCGGCCGCGAACTCGCCGACCGAATGCCCGCACAGGCAGGCGGGGACGACGCCCCAGGACTCCAGCAGCCGGAACAGGGCGACCTCGACGGCGAACAGCGCGGGCTGCGCGTAGTCGGTGCGGTCCAGCAGCGCCGGGTCCGCGAGGCCGAACACCACGTCCCGCAACGGCGGATCGAGCTGCAGGTCCGCGTGCGCGCAGACCTCGTCGAAGGCCTCGGCGTAAACGTCGTAGGCGTCGTAGAGCTCACGGCCCATGGCGATCCGCTGGGCGCCCTGACCGGTGAACAGGTACGCGAGTTCGGCTGATTCGGGAAGCGGGCCGCCGCGCAGCACCTGGTCGTCGAAGGCGATCAGGGCCTCGGTCAGGCTTGCGGCGTCCGGGGCCAGGACGAAGGCGCGTTCGGCCAGCGTCGCACGGGTCTTGGCGAGCGAGAACGCCAGGTCCGCCGGGTTCGCGTCGACCTCCGCGAGCTGAGCCGCGTGAGCCCGCAGCGCGTCCGGGTCGGCGGCCGAGAACGCGACCGCGATCGGCTCCGGCACCTCAGGCGCGGGCTTTCCGGGGACGGCGGGGGCCGGTTCTTCGAGGATCAGATGGGCATTGGTGCCGGAGATACCGAACGACGAGACGGCGGCCCGGCGCGGTTCCTCACCACGCGGCCACTCGACCGGCTCGGCCAGCAGCGAGACCGCGCCGGAGGACCAGTCGACCGCCGAGGTCGGATCGTCGCCGTGCAGCGTGCGCGGCAGCCGGTCATGGTGCAGCGCCATGATCATCTTGATCACCCCGGCCGCCCCCGCGGCCGCCTGCGCGTGCCCGATGTTGGCCTTCACCGAGCCCAGCCACAGCGGCGTTTCCCGGTCCCGGCCATAGGTCGAGAGCAGTGCTTGCGCCTCGATCGGGTCGCCGAGGGTGGTCCCGGTCCCGTGCGCCTCGACGACGTCCACAGTGGACGCCGCGATCCCGGCGTCGGCCAGCGCGGCGCGGATCACCCGCTGCTGGGACGGGCCGTTCGGCGCGGTGAGCCCGTTCGAGGCGCCGTCGGAGTTGACCGCGCTGCCGCGGATCACCGCGAGCACCGGATGGCCGTTGCGTTCGGCGTCGGAAAGCCTTTCCAGGACGAACATCCCGGCGCCCTCGGCCCACGCGGTGCCGTCCGCCGCGGCCGAGAACGGCTTGCAGCGCCCGTCCGGCGCCAGGCCGCGCTGATGCGAGAAGGCCACGAACGGACCGGGCGTGCCGAGCACGGCCACCCCGCCGGCGAGAGCGAGTCCGCATTCGCCGTTCCGCAGCGCGCGGACCGCGAGATGGAGGGCGACCAGCGAACCGGAACAGGCGGTGTCGACGGTCAGCGCGGGTCCCTGCAGGCCGAGGGTGTACGCGATCCGGCCGGAGACGACGCTCGGCGCGCTGCCGGTGAGCAGGAGACCGTCGAGACCTTCGGGCGCGTCGGCCAGGCGGGTGCCGTATTCCTGCGGCTCGGCGCCGACGAACACCCCGGTCCGGCTGCCGGTCAGCGTCCCGGCGTCGATCCCGGCGCGTTCCAGTGCCTCCCACGCCGTCTCCAGGACCAGCCGCTGCTGCGGGTCCATCGCCAGCGCCTCGCGCGGCGAGATCCCGAAGAAACCCGCGTCGAATTCGGCCGCGCCGGGCAGGAACCCGCCGTGGCGCACGTAGGTCCGGCCCGGCGTGCCCGGACGGGGGTCGTACAGGCCGTCGACGTCCCAGCCGCGGTCACGGGGGAACTCCGTGACGACGTCCTGGCCTTCGTCCACAACGGACCACAGGGCGGCGGGCGAGTCCGCGCCGCCGGGGAAGCGGCAGCCGATGCCGACGATCACGATCGGCTCGCCGGAGGCTGCTTCACCCTCCGCGGCGCCGGTGGCCTCCGCTCCGAAGAGGCACTCGTCGAGGAAGTCCGCCAGCGCTTCCGGTCCCGGATGGTCGTAGACGAGGGGCACCGGCAGGTCGAGTCCCGTTTCGGCGGTCAGCCACGCGTGCAGCTTCACCGCCAGCAGGGAATCGAACCCGAGGTCGGCGAAGGTGCGACCGGCCGGGAGCGGCCCGTCCAGCACCGCCGACGTCGCCCGTCGCACCAGGCCCAGCAGTGTCCGGCGCCGCTCGGCGCGCGGCCTGCTTTCCAGCCGTCGCAGGGAATCCAGCTCGGTCATGCGCGCACTCGCCACCTCGGGTCGCCTGGCACAGGGAAGTCGCGGTCCAGCTAGCCACAGCGGCCGTCACGGGCGGGACGGAACTGTTCCACCGCCGGGTAACCGCCCGCTCCCTGCCGGGTTTCCGGGTCGTGGACAAGCGGTGGAAAAGGTATCCAGCGCCCCTGATCGGAATCGTTAACGTGGCTTTCGGCGAACCGGATTTCAGCGCCCCGATTTCAGCGCACGACCCGTAGCCGCACGAGAACGCCGGCGTCCGCCGTGCCGGCCGGGCCGCCAGAACTAGTGCCGGAGGTAACGCCGATGACCATGTCTCCCGTCGAAGAACGCGTCCTGCCCCGCCAGCGCGCCGAGGCGGCGCCGCCGACGAGCATGCTGTGCCCCGATTTCCCGTTCGCCTACGACGACTGGATCCGCCATCCCGCCGGTATCGGCCGGGTGCCGCGCCAGGCGCACGGCACCGAGGTCGCGGTGATCGGCGGCGGCCTGTCCGGGATGGTGGCCGCCTACGAGCTGATGAAGCTCGGGCTCAAGCCGGTGATCTACGAGGCCGAGCAGCTGGGCGGCCGGATGCGCTCGGTGAGCCTGCCCGGCTACCCGGACGCCGTCGCCGAACTGGGCGCCATGCGCTTCCCGCCGTCGGCCGGGGCGCTCTTCCACTACATCGACAAGGTGGGGCTGGAGACGACGCCGTTCCCCAACCCGCTCTCCCCCGCGTCGCCGAGCACGGTGATCAACCTGCACGGCGAGAACCACTGGGCGCGCACGTCCGCCGACCTGCCGCCGGTGTACCGCGAGGTCAACGACGCCTGGACGAAGACGCTGCAGGAGCAGGCCGACATGTCGCTGATGGAGGACGCCATCCGGCGCCGCGACATCACGACCATCAAGGCGCTGTGGAACCACCTGGTCACCAAGTTCGACAACGTGTCGTTCTACGGCTTCCTGACCTCGTCCCCGCTGTTCTCCTCCTTCGAGCACCGCGAGATCTTCGGCCAGGTCGGCTTCGGCTGCGGCGGCTGGGACACCGACTTCCCCAACTCCGCGCTCGAGATCCTGCGGGTGATCTGCACCGACACCAGCGACGAGCACCACCGGATCATCGGCGGCTGCCAGCAGCTCCCGCTCGGCCTGTGGGCCGACGAGCCCGCCGATCTCGAATACTGGCCGTCGGGCACGTCGCTGAAGAGCCTGCACGGCGGCGAGCCGCGACCGGCGGTCGTGCGGATCGACCGGAACGGCCGCGGGTTCACCATCGAGGACGCGAACCGCGACGTGCGCACCTATCCGGCCGCGATCTTCGCCGCGCAGAACTGGAACCTGCTCTCGGGCATGAAGAGCGACGATTCCCTGCTGCCGCAGCCGGTCTGGACCGCGCTGGAGCGCACCCATTACATGGGCGCGTCCAAGCTGTTCGTCATCACCGACCGCCCGTTCTGGCTCGACCAGGACCCGGCGACCGGGCGGGACGTGATGAGCACGACGCTCACCGACCGCATCCCGCGCGGGGTCTACCTGATCGACAACGGGCCCGACGAACCCGGCACGATGCTGCTGTCCTACACGTGGAACGACGACTCGCTGAAGGTCGCGTCGCTGACCCCGGACGAGCGGCTCGACGTGATGCTGGACGCGCTGGCCAAGATCTACCCCGGCGTCGACATCCGGTCGCACATGATCGGCCCGCCGATCGCGATCACCTGGGAGACCCAGCCGCATTTCAAGGGCGCCTTCAAATCCTGCCTGCCCGGCAGCTACCGCTACCAGCGACGGCTGTTCACCCAGTTCATGCAGCGTGACGCCGACGACGACCACCGCGGCTTCTTCCTCGCCGGCGACGACGTCGCATGGATCGCCGGTTTCTCCGAGAGCGCGGTCACGACCGCGCTGAACGCCGTGTGGGGCGTCGTCGAGCACCTGGGCGGCGGCACCCATCCGGACAACCCCGGTCCCGGCGACGTGTTCGACGAGATCGCCCCGGTGAGCCTGGATTGACAGCGGAAAGGACTTCCCCATGTTCGCGAAGATCTATTCCCCCGACGCGGTCACCGGCGGCGCTGCCTTCGAACAGCAGGCCCTCCGCGTCGCCGAAGTGCTCCGGGACCGCGGTGTCGGTTCCGGAGACCGTGTCCTGCTCAAGGCCGACAACACGCTGGCCTATCTGACGATCCTCGTCGCGCTGATGCATGTCGGCGCGTCCGTGGTGCTCGTCGACCACATGGAGCACGCCGACCGCACCGCCGAGACGATCGCCGGTTCCGGGGTCGTGCTGGCCGTGATCGACGACGACGCGCCGATGCCGGCGGACGCGCCATCGGCCTACACGTACGAGATCATGGTCGCCGCCGCCGACCGGAACCCGACCGACGTCCAGTTGCGTTTCGACGTCTGGGAAAAGCTGCCCGACAGTCTCGTGATGTGGTCGTCCGGCTCGACCGGCGTCCCCAAGGGTGTCGCGAAGAACGGCGCGCGGTTCCTGAAGAACCTGGAGCGCAACGCCGACCTCGTCGGCCATGTCGCCGAAGACGTCCTCCTGCCGCTGCTGCCGTTCAACCACCAGTACGGCCTGTCCATGGTGATGATCGCCTGGCTGCGGGACTGCTCGCTGGTGATCGCGCCCTACCGCCGTCCCGACCGGGCGCTGCGGCTGGCCGGACGTGCCGGGGCGACGGTCGTCGACGCGACGCCGTCCACCTACCGCAGCCTGTTCAACATCATCGGCAAACGTCCCGCGCTCAAAGAGGAATTCGCCCGCGTGCGCATGCTGTGCAGCGGCGCCGCCCCGCTGGAACCCGGCGTCGTCGGCCAGTCGGAGGAGCTGTTCGGGATGCCGCTGCTCGACAGCTACGGCAGCACCGAAATGGGCAATGTCGCCTTCGCCAACATCGGGAATCCGCGCGGCTGCGGTCAGATCGTCGAAGGACTGACCTTGGAGGTGCGGGCCGATGACGGCACCGTGCTGCCCCACGACGAGGTCGGCGAGCTGTTCGTGCTCGACCCGGACCTCATGGAGGGCTACCTCGACGGCACCGGTCAGGTGCTCCCGGTCGACCGCGGCTGGTACGCCACCGGCGACCTCGGCAGGCTCGATGCGGACGGGAACCTGTTCGTCGTCGGGCGCAAGCGGGCGGTGCACCGCAACGGGCACACGCTGCACCCCGAGGTGATCGAGCACCGCTTGGCCGGTGAGGGCTGCTCCGCGAAGATCGTCGCGCTGCCCGACCAGCGTCGCGGGTCGAGCCTGGTGTTCGTCGTCGAGGACGACGCTCAGCGGGACTCGCGGTACTGGCGTGACCGGATCTGCGGCGTCCTGCCGCCCGCGGAACAGCCGAACCGCGTCCTCGTCACCGATCAGTTCCCGTTGAACCGCAACGGGAAGCCGGACCGGAAGCGGCTGGAGCAGTTCGCCGCCGCCGAACAACTCTGATCCCCACCATGAAACTGGGTGTGCACTGTGGACAATTCCACCGATGCCGTCCTCTTCCCCGGCATGGGCCCGGCCCGTGCCTCGGAACTGGGCCGGTTCCTCGTCATCGATCCCCTGGCCCGGCGCCTGCTCGGCGTGGCCGAGCACGCGCTCGGGCGCTCCCTGCTGGATCCGCTCGCCAGAACGGGTGAGGAGTACGACGAGCACACCCAGATCGCGTTCGTGCTCGCGTCGCTGGCGCTCGCCGAACGCGCGGAGCGGGAGCACGGGCTGGTGCCGGTCGCGGTCGGCGGCGCCAGTTTCGGTGAACGCGCCGCCGTGGTCCGCGCCGGTGCCCTCCCGCTGGCGGATCTCGTCCGGCTCGTCGACGCGGTCGCGAGCCGGGAACGGGAGTATTTCGAGACGGCGCACCAGGATCTCGTCAGCCAGTTCATCGTGCGGACGCCGGAACCGGCGCTCGGCGGGATCCTCGACGGGATCGGCCACGAGCTGTCGGGCCGGTTCGACGACGAGGTCCACCTGGTGACCCTGCGGGAGTCCGATTTGGACGAATTCGTCCGGCGGGTGCGGGTGGCGGGCGGGTACGCGCTCACGACCATGCGTCCCGCGGCCCACGCGAAGGTGCTCGGCGGGCTGCGCGACAGGCTGGCGGAAGAGGTCTTCGGCGGGTTCGGATTCGCGGATCCGGTCCTGCCGATCGTGTCCGATCAGGACGGAGAGCCGGTCCGGACCGGTGACGAGGCGGCGTCGCTCCTGCTGGAGTCGACGGTCAACGCGGTCCGGCTGCCAGGGCTGGTCCACCGGTTCGCCAGGCTCGGCGTCGGCCGGGTCCTCGTCGCCGGTCCGGACCACCTGCTGCACCGGCTGCCGGGGCTGACGTCGGCGTTCACCCTGCTGCGCGCGGGTCTCCGGGACACCCTGAAACCGAAACCCCGGCCCCGGCTGCCCGAGGCGGTGGCCGCATGAGCGCCAAGGCCCGCGACATCGCGACGATCATGGTGTCCTGCCTGGCGCAGCTGATGGTCGCGATCGACATGACCGTGCTGCACCTGGCGGTTCCGGCGCTGACCACCCAGCTCGGCGCGTCGGCCGAGGAACTGCTGTGGATCGCGGACGTCTACGGCTTCGCCATGGGCGGCCTGCTGGTCACCATGGGCAATCTCGGCGACCGGTTCGGCAGGCGGCGGGTGCTCCTGATCGGGGTGGCCGCGTTCGCGCTGGGCTCGCTGGTCGCCGCCTACGCCCCGAGCTCCGAAACGCTCATCGCGGCCCGCGCGCTGCTGGGGGTCGCGGGCGCCGCTGTGCTGCCGTCGACGACGTCGTTGCTGCGTGCGGTCTTCACCACCCAGCGAGCACGAACGGCCGCGGTGGGCGTCACCGCCGGGGTGTCGGCCGCGGGGTTCGCGATCGGCCCGATCGTCGGCGGGGTCCTGCTGGAGCATTTCTGGTGGGGTTCGGTGTTCCTGGTCAACATCCCGGTGGCGCTGCTGATCCTCGGCGCCGCCCGCGTGGTCCCCGAATCGCGCTCCAGCGGCCGGTTGCGGCTCGATCTGCCCAGCGTGCTGCTGTCCATCGTCGGACTGGTCGCCGTGGTGTACGCGCTGAAGGGCGCCTTCTACGTGGGCCTGTGGTACCCGGAGGTGCTCGGCGCTTTCGCGGTCGGCGGCGCGTCCCTGTGGTGGTTCGGCCGCCGTCAGCGACGCCTCGATCAGCCGCTGATCGACCTGGATCTGTTCCGGCGCCGCGGGTTCTCCGCCTCGGTCGGCTCGAACCTGGTGTCGGTGTTCACGATGTCGGCGTTCGCTCTCATCTCCAGTCAGTATTTCCAGCTCGTGCTGGGCTGGAGCCCGCTGCGCTCCGGGCTGGCGTTCGTGCCGGGCGCGATCGCCGCGCTCGTCGCGGGCGGTGTCCTGGCGGCCAAGGCGGTGCGCCGGTTCGGCCGGGCGCCGACGGTGTCGGGCGGGCTGGCGCTGGCGTCGATCGGCTTCGGGCTGTTCGGCGCGGTGAGCACGGACTCGCCGTACGTGCTGGTGCTGGCCGCGCAGGTCGCGTTCGGCGCGGGCGCGGGGCTCACCCTGACCGTCACCGGTGACACCATCCTCGGCACGGTCCCCCGTGACCGCGCCGGAGCCGCGTCGGCGATCTCCGCCACCGCTTACGAACTCGGCGGCTCGCTCGGTATCGCGGTGGTCGGCAGCGTGCTGTCGGCGGTCTACCACGCCGAGCTGACGCTGCCCGCCGGTGTCCCGCCCGAGCTGGCCGCCCAGGTGCGGGAGTCGTTCAGCGCGACCGCGGCGGTCGCGACCGGCCTGCCGGAACCGGTGGCGACGGCGGTCCGCACGGCGGCCGAGGAGTCGTTCGTCGGCGGCATCCGGACCAGCATGCTCGGCAGCGCGGCGGTGATGGTCGTCCTCGCGGTGGTGGCGCTGCGGAGCCTGCGCGGTGTCCCGAAGGTGATCGAGACGGACGTACCCCCTCACCCCGACCCCGTCGCCGAGGCCCCGAGCACCCGCGGTTAGCGCGAGGTGCGATCTCGCAAGAGCTTTGCCTTACCTCGCGGTTAGTCCTCTGCATGCGGTGGTTGCACGCGCAAGGACCGCGTCCAGAGGACGAAACGCACCGGAAGACCGCTTCTCCTCGACAGCCTGGACGGGCGAAGTGGTCGACCGTGGTCCGCCGGGGCAACTATGCTGGCCGAAGGTGCCCCGGCCGCCTGACCTCCCGACCGAACGGTCCTCCTTGCGCCATGCTCGGAGCGACCGTCGCCCGGCCGCGCCGTGGTCCCGCGCCGGCCGAGGAGGGAAATGGGAGCGACGGCCGTCACGAGTGCCGGACCGGAGGACGCGCAGGCCGCGTCGGACCGGCTCCTCGCCGGGCCCGGCGCGATCTGGGTGGTGCACGGGCCCGCGGGCAGCGGCCGCAGCACCGTCCTCTCCGGACAGGCCCAGCGCGGACGCCGCTCCGGCGCCGCCGTCCTTCAGGTGCCCGCCTGCCCCGCGCCCGAAACCGTCCTGCTCCGGCTGACGACCCAGCTGGTCGAGCTGATCACCGCGCTCGACCGGCCCGAACTTGTCAGCATGCTCAGCGCCGTCGCGTGGCTCCGGGCCCGGCTCGAGTCAGGTTCCGGTGCCGGACCGCAGACGACGGCCCACGACCTGATCACCGTCCTCGCCACGCTCGCCCCGCGCGGCCGGATCGTGCTGCAGTTCGACGACTTCGACCTGCTGCCACCGGAGCTCGCCACCGTGCTCACCCTGGTCGCCGAGGGCGCCCGCGCCGCGGGGACGGTCACCGTCGCGACCGTGACCGGCCGGGAGCCGGCGGGCGGCCCGGTCGGCAAGCTGCTCGCGATCGCCGACGGCACGATCGGTCTCCGGCCGTTGACCGCGACGGAGACGACAGCGCTGCTGCCCGGCTGGACCACCCGCGCCGGGCGGATCGCGAGCGATCCGGCGCTCGTCACCGCGGTGCGCACCGCACTCGGGCCGCTGTTCGGCAATCCCGGCACGGTCGGCGTGACGATCGCGGGCCTGCGCGCCACCGGCAGGCTGTCGGTCATCGACGAGCACGTCTGCCTGACCGGCGCGGGGATACCGATCCTGCTGCCCGACGGGCACCCCGAGACGCTCCGGCTGCGGCGGCTCGGGCCACTCGCCCGGCGGCTGGCCGCGATCGTGGCGGTACTGAGCGAGCAAAGCGCTCCCACCCTCGAAAGGCTGCCGTGGCTGGCCTCCGCGGCGGCGCTGACGCCGTCCGCCACGGGTCAGGCCCTCGACGATCTGGTCCGGGCCGGGATCCTTCGCACCGGTACGGACGGTGCGGTGGAATTCGCCGTCCCGGCGCTGGCCGACAGGCTCCGGCTGGAGCACGGCACGCGCTGGCGCACCGTGCTGCACCGGAGGATCGTCCGGAGCCTCCTCGGCAGGCAACCGGTCGACCCCGCCGAAATCGCCCCGCATCTCGCCGGGCTTCCGCCGTCGCCGCCGGATCCCGAGACGGCGAGCCTGGTGCTCGCCGCGGCCGCGGGCGCGGGCACCGATCTGCCGACGGCTCGCCGCTATCGGCTGGCCGCGCTCCGGCTGCTCGATCCGTCCGAAGACCGGTTTCCCGAAGTGCTCCGGGCTTTGCTCTCCGACAGCCTCGCGGCCGGTGGCTACGGCACGCTGGCCGACGACCTCGCCATCGTCGTCGTACCGCGCCTCGCCGGTGCCTGGCCGCATCCCCGGCTGTCCGCCACCGTGCTGCTGTGCTGGCTCGGCGCACTCGCCCACGAACAACGGCTCGCCGAACTCGACGTCGTGCGACCGCTGGCCGCCGAAGTCGCCCGCGCCCTCGGCACGGGTCGCGACTGCCGCCGCCTGCTCGACGCGGTCAACCGGGCCGACCGGCCGGTGGCCGCCGAGGCGGTCCGGGTGCTCGCACGTGCTTGCGGCGCCGAGGACGATCACCTGTTCGCCCTCGGCGCCGGGATCCTGCTGGGCGCGCTGCCCGGCGACGGGGGCAGACCCGCGGAGGAATGGCTGGTACCACCGGAAAGACCGCCGCACGAGGACGTCGCCGAAGCGGCCGAAGTCCTCGACACGGTCAGCGTGCTGAACGTCCTGCTGCGCGGCCGCTACCAGCCGCCGACGACCGGCTTTTCGGTCGGCTGGCACGCCATCCGGCAGGCTTACCGCGAGGGCGAGTGGGACACGGCGCTGTCGCTGGCACGGCGGATCGAGGGCGACCGCCTGTGGTGGGACCCGCCCCGCCGCCACCGGTTCGCGAGTGTGTTCGCCGCGGAGATCTGCGCCCAGCGCGACCGGCCGGACCGGGCGGCGGATTGGTTGCGCCGCTTGCCTTTCCGCACTCCCGCCGATGGCTACGTCGCCTGGGTCCGCTGCCGTCTGCGCCAGTCCGAAGGGCGGCATGAGGAGGCGGTCGCCCAGGGCCTGCGGGACTACACGGACTGCCGTGAACGCGGGGTGCGGGCGGGGATGGAACGCCTTCTCGCCCGGCTCCTGCACGGCGCGAGACAGCTCGAGGACACCGAGACCATGACCCGCCTGCTCGCCGAGCTGGAGAGCCTGGCCGCCCGCACCCCGACCGCTTCGGTCCAGGAGGCGGCGCTGGTGTGCGGGGGTCTCGTGCGCGGGGATCTGGAGTCGGTCCGCGCGGGCGTCAAACTCGCCCGGCAGTCCGGTGACGCGTTCCGGATCGCCCAAGCGTGCACGGCGTTCGGCGAAGTGAGCCCGGTCCCGGCGCCGTCGTTGCTGGAGGCGCACCGGACGTTGCAGCGGCTGGACGCCGTCGCGGCCCTGTCGTACGTTTCGGATCTGCTCGATCGGCACCGGATCCCCTTTTCGCCGGACCGTGTGGACCGCGCCGGCCGGGCGCCCCTGGATCCCTTGGAACGCCACATCGTCGGCCTGATCGCGAGCGGTCACACGAACCGGCAGATCGCGGCGGCGCTGCAGGTCAGCGAGAAACGCATCGAAGCCCGGCTGACATCACTGTTCGAGCGCACCGGCAGCCATTCACGGGTGGAGCTCGCCGCGGCTTGGCTGCAGGGCCGCCTCGGCCGGGTCTCGTGAGACTCTCCGATGGGCTTTGTGATCAGGCAGGTCTGAGCGCCGGTCTCCGGATGTCCCGAAAGCCACTTTCGGGACGGGTGTCGGCCCTCGGGCGGCACGACTTCCTCGCCCCTCGCCTGGGAGAGCGTTGCGAAAGCCACTTTCACAACGTTCAGCGTTGCGAAAGTGGCTTTCGCAACGCTCTCCCACCGGAGGCCACACCCGCGGAAGGTGATGACCTGGCACCTTTGACTGGGCGCCCCTCGTCGAGTCCTGACGGGCTCAGCCCGCCCGGTGGCCGCGCATCGCCGCGGCCAGCTGGGCGCGGCCGCTGATGCCGAGCTTGCGGTAGGAACTGGTGAGGTGCTTCTCCACCGCGCGCACGGTGACCTCCAGCAGTTCCGCGATGTCACGGTTGCGGCGGCCGGAAACAGCCAGCTCCACCACCCGCTGCTCGGTCGCGGTCAGCAGGCCGCCGTCCGGCTGGTCCGACGGCTCCGCGGATCCGGTCAGCCAGCTCGCCCCGCAGCCCGCGGCCAGGCTGCGGCCCTCCAGCAGCCGCTCACGGGCGTCGGGGCCGGTGCCGCGTTCCCCGAGCAGGACCAGTGTGCGGGCGAGTTCGAGACGATCGCCCGAGCGGGCCAGGATTTCCGCGGCCTCGCGCAGCACCGGGACGGCGTCCTCGTCACGGTCGAACAGCGTCGCGCGGATGCGCAGGGCTCGTCCCACCGAAGCAGGCGCGCCCCACGACAACGCCCGATCGACCTCGCCCTGCGCGACGGCCTCGGCCCGCTTCGGATCGTCGGTCGCCGCGAGCAGGAGGGCGATCTGGCCGCGCAACGGCAGGAGGACCCGGTTCCCGAACCGCTCCAGCTGGTGCACGCAGTCGAGGAAGTACTCGGCGGCCGCGGTGTGCTTGGCCTCGGTCAGGGCGAGGGTGCCGTGGGCGAGCGACCGCAGCCAGGGGTCGTGCTCGACCTCCAGGTTGTCGACGATCAGCCGCGCGAGCGCCGGATCCCGTTGCTCCATCGCGATTTCGGCCAGCACCCGCATCGCGGTCATGGTGATCCCGACCCGGCTGGGCCCCGCCGACGTCAGCACCGCCTGCGCCCGGTCCCTGGCCACGCCGAGCAGTCCTGTGGCGGAGGCGACCAGTGACTGCCCCGCCCAGGCGACCAGCGTCGGGAGGTCCGGATCGGCCGCCGGGCCGCACGCCGCGGCGAGCCAGGAGTCCACGCCGTCGAGCGAATCCGCGGCGGCCAGCACCAGCACGGTGAGCGGGAGCGTGGTGTACATCTGGTCCGGGGCACCGGGTTCCCGTTCCAGCACCTGCCGCGCCAGGTCCACAATGGACTCGCGCGGGGCGGAACCCGCGACGGTCATCAGGTAGAGCAGGACCGCGACCAGTTCCCGCTGGGCCGAAGAATCCCTGGCGGGTGCGGGGCCGAGCTCGGCGAGCCGGTCCGCCGCCGCGTCCCCTACCCCTGGCACACCCCTTTCGTGGTACCGAATCCTGGCCTCCATGCGCAGGGCTGCTTCGGCCGCTTCAGGACCGGGGACGTCCCGCAGTTCCGTGAGCACCTGCCGGAGACGGCGGACGTCCGCGGCGAAGCGAACCCCGGCCACCACCGGGAGCAGGCCGAGCGCGAACGCGCGGTCGACCGGATCCCGCATCAGGCCGAGCGCCTGGTGCAGATGCCGATGGGCGGCGGGCAGGTCGTAACCGCGTTCGACGGCGGCGAGGTCGACGAGCAGCTCGGCGCGATCGGCCCCCGGATGCGCCAGCGCGTGCTGCAGGTACTGGGCGGCCGTCTGCGGTGACGCGTTCGCCAGCGCGGCGCTCGCCGCGGTCCGCAGCACGTCGGCGGCCCACGGTTCGGGTTCGGCGACCGTGGCCAGCAGCTGCCGTCCGATCTGCTCGACCGGCCTTCCGTTGCGGTAGAGGACATTCGCGGCACGCAGATGCAGCCGGTCCTGTTCGTCCGCGCTCAGCTGATCGGCGACGAGGTCGCCCGCCATCTCCCCGGCGAACCGCAGCAGTCCGTCGGCGGGGGCCTCGACGAGACCGAGCCTGCGCAACGCGCGCAGTGCCGCGTCGAAGTCCGGCGAGTCGAGATCGGCGAGCTCGGCGAGGACGCCGGTCTCGGTCGCCTCGCCGAGCGCGGCCATCGCCTTGGCCACCGCGCGGACGTCGTCCGGCTGGGCACGCAGGCACCGGGTCAGCCGGGCCGCGGCGGGCGAAGGCCGCAGCGCGGCAAGCTCGGCCGCCGCCGAGGCGACCGGACGCAGACCGTGCCCGAGCATCGTGTTGACCAGCGCGTCCAGCAGCATCGGCGAACCACCGGTCCGCGCGTAACAAGCGTCCGCGAACTCGGCCGCGGGTTCGGCCCCGCAGCGGGCGGTCAGATAGGCCCGGACACCGGCGGCCGAGAGCGGGGCGGCGTGCACCGTGCGCGCCGCGGTGCGGGCGATGTCCTTGATCACGACGTCGTCCGCGGAATCGTCGCCTTCCAGCAGGGTCGCGACGACGAGGACCCGCAGCCTGCTCATCCGCTTGGCCAGATACGCGAGCCAGCGCGCCGAGGCCGCGTCGGCCCATTGCAGATCGTCCACGAGCAGCGCCACCGGGCCGGTGTCACGCACCATTTCGGTGAACAACTCCAGCAGTTCGTGCAGTACGAGGTGAGTGCGGCGAGCGTCGGGCGGGCCGGCGAGGAATTCGCTGTCGGCCCGGACCGCGGTGAGCAGTTCCCCGCGCCGACCGGCCTCCAGCAAGGGTTCCAGCAGCAGCCAGACCACGCCGTGGGCGACGCCTCGCTCCAACGGCGTCGCCGCCGCCCGGACCACGCGCACGCCCCGCGCGGCGGCCTCTTCCCCCGCCGCGTGCAGCAGCGCGGACCGGCCGGCGCCCAGCCCGCCTCGGACGACGACGAACTCCCCCGCCCCGGCACGGGCTTCGGCGACCGCCCCGGCGATCGCGGCCAGCTGATCCGCTCGCTCGATCATCACGGCGGCTCAGAGCTCCTTGTCCAGCGCGTCGAACAGCTCCCGCAGTTCGGCCCGCCCGGTGACTTCGAGCTGCCGGTAGATCGCGGTGAGCCGGAGTTCGACGGCGCGTTTGCTCACGCCCAGTTCCTCCGCCAGTTCGGCGTTGGAGGCGTTCGAGAGCACGCGGCGGACGAGATCGGTCGCGGCGGGCGAGAGCGCCCGCCAGCGCCGGGACGCCGTGCGAAAAGAGCGCCGCGGCCGGTCGGACAGCCGTTTCCCGAGGTCCGCGATCCGCGACGTCGCCCAGGCGAGCTGGTACGCGGTGGCGAGCCGTTCGGCTTCGCGCAGCAGACGCGGCACGCCGCTGGTCTGGCCGCGGTTGAGCTGCGCGCCTGCCAGCAGCAGGAGCGCCTCGACAAGGAGCACCCTGGCAGGCGACTGCTGGAGCGCGTTGACCGCCTGCGTCAGCCGGAACACCGCGTCCTCGGACCGCACCGCGACGCCCGCGCTCAGATGAGTCCGCCCGATCGCGGTACGCGTGCCCCAGTTCTGCGCCAGCCGCCATTCCTCGCCGATCATCGCGGAGGCGGTGTGCTCGTCGCCGAGCGCCTGCGCCGCGATGGCGACGTGCGAACGCCACGGCACGAGGCCGGGATTCAGCCAGCCTGCCGCGTTCATCCGCCTGCCGCATTCCTGGAACAGGCCCAGTGCCCGCCGATGCCGTTTCAGGTCCAGTTCCAGCAGCCCGCGCATGAAGAGCAGATACGGCGTGGAGTACACCGGCCCGCCGTCGGCGGCCGCGTCGACGGCGCGCTGGGCGGCTTCGAGATCGCCGCGGGTGAGCGCCGCCGCGATCGCGATCGTGCTCAGCGACGCGCTGACCGTCGAGGGCCAGCCATCCGGCGGACCGGAGGCGGCGGCCTTGGCGAGCGCTTCCTCGGCGGCCTGCACACGACCGCGTTGCAGATGGATCCAGGCCTGACCGGTGAGGCCGAGCGCCACCGGCACGCCCGCCCCGGCGGCGCTCGCGTCCGCGATCACCTCTTCGTAGACCGAAAGTGCTTCCAGTACGTCGTCGGTCTGCGTGAAGGTGATGGCCATCGCCAGCCGCGGCGAATACAGGGTCATGGGTTCGTGCGACGGATCGGCGGCGCGCCTGGCGAGACGGCGGGCCACCCGCCCGTCGCGGCAGGACGTCGTCGCCAGCCAGGACGCGGCGGCCGCCTGCGTGGGGGTCAGCGCGGCCGGGTCGAGGTCCGCCAGGGCGGGGATGCCGTGCAGGGCGGCACCGGCGCCGGTGCCCTCGGCCAGCCAGTGCAACGCCACCAGATCCGTGCGATCCCGTTCGTCGACCGCGGCCTCGCTCAAGACGGCCAGTTCGCGCAACGCGTCGTCCCTGGCCCCTCGCTGCATCATCAAGTCCACAGCGGACAGTCGCGTTCGGACAGTGTCGTCGCCGGAAACCCTGGTCGCCCTTGCCAGTCTCAGGCCACCGGTGAACGGGCACGACGACGCCTCGACCGTCTCCAGCTCCAGCCGCAGCCGCGCCGAGGTCCCCGGCGGCGCCGGTTCGGAGAGCGCCCGCCGGTAGTACCTAGCCGCTTCGGCGTGGTCCCCGGCTTCGCGGCGGCGCAGCGCTGCCGCGTGCAGTGTCTCCAGCGCCCAGGCCTCGCCGACCGGCTGGGACCCGAGCAGCAGCCCGGCGACGTCCTCCTCCGGGGCGGCCCGGCGATGCCCGAGCTCGGCGGCCCGGCGGCGGGTCCCCGCCCGCTCGTCCGCGCCGGTCGCGGCCAGCACCCAGGTGGCCACCTGGGGGTTCATCGGCTCGGCGGGATCGGTCCCGATCAGGCCGGAGTCCGTCAGCACCCGCAGGGCCCGGTTCAGCGGCATGCCGAGCGGGGCGGCGAGCGGCCGCAGGTAGGCCTCGTCGAGGGTGCCGATCGCGGCGATCGTCCGCACCAGCGCGGCGAGATCGGACGGCAGCCGGGAGAGCAGGTCGAGTACCGTGTCCCGGCGCGCGTCGGCGGTGATCGCGGTGATCTCCGCGCCGGGACCGGCGGACGACCGGGCGAGCACCTCCGCGAGCAGGGCGGGATTGCCCCGCGTGGCCGCGTAGACCTCTTCCACGGGCAGCCGCGGCGCCGGGACCGCGTGCACCAGCCGCCGCACCGCCGCCTCGCTCAGCGGGCGCAGCCGTACGACATGCCGGTTCTCCCAGGGAAGACCGCCGAGGAACAGCGGAGTGTCGTCCCCGTCCGAGTCCTGCGGGCCGGAATGAGCGGCGACGAGCAGCACGGGGTCGCTCCCCCGGCGGCGCTGCAGCGCGGCCAGCCAGGCCTCGGACTGCTCGTCGGCCAGGATCAGATCGTCGACGACCAGCAGGACCGGGCAGCGCCGGGCCGACTCCAGCAGCCGCTGGCAGAGCAGTTCGTGGAGGACCTGGACGTCGGTGCCGTCCGAAAGCGCGGCGTGCAGCCACGGCACGTCCGCGAGCTCCGGGATCGGGGCGAGCAGCTGGGAAAGGAGCCCGTACGGCAACTGTGCCTCGGTGGCCGATCCCCGCGCGGTGAACACCTGCAGTCCCCGCTCCGCGGCCAGCGACGCGACCTGGTCCAGCAGCGCCGTCCGCCCGCTGCCCGCCGGGCCGAGCACGAGCGCGGAACCGCCGTGGCCGTGTTCGAGATCCCCGATGAGGCGGGTGAGCAGGCGCAGTTCGGTCTCGCGCTCGACGAGTTCGTCCGCGCTTTCGGCTTCGAGCCGCCGGACCGCGCTCACCGGACACCTTCGAGGACGGCCGTCCGGCCTTCGGGATGGCCCAGCACCACCGCCAGTTCGGCCCGCCCGGTGATCCGCAGCTTCCGGTACACACTGGTCAGATGCGTCTCGATGGTCCGGACGGTGACGAAGAGGCGTTCCGCGATGACCCGGTTGCTGACCCCGCGCCCGGCGAGCCTGGCGATATGCCGTTCGGCGGGGCTCAGGGAAGCCAGCGGGGTCACCTCGCTCGGGATGCCCGCCTCGGCCGCGATCCGCTGGGCGCGGCGGAGCAGGAAACGGTCGCCGGTCCGCAGGCTCAGCTCGACACAGCGGCGCAGGCGAGTACGTGCCGCGGCGGTGTCCCCCGCGTCGACGAGCGCGCGGCCGAGCTGGAACTCCGCCAGTGCCTCCTCCAGGCGGGCGGGCGATCCGGCCAGGACGGCCGCCGCCTCTTCGAGCAGCGCGATCCGCTCGCCGCCCCGTGTGGCGACCGCGGTCGCGAGCTTGGCCATCCCGAGTGCCCGCGGGGTGCCCCACCGCGACGCCGGTCCGGTCCCCTCGGCCGCGAGTTCAGCGGCTGCCTCGAAACGCCCCTCGTCGGCCAGCAGGCAGGCCGCCTCGAACCACCACGGCGCCAGCAGCGGGTTGGCGATGCCGACGTCGGCGAGGCTCTCCCCGCAGCGATGGAAAAGCTTCAGCGCCGCCTCGCGATCTCCCGCCGCCCAGTGCACCCGCGCGTCGACGAGCTCGAACCACGGCCGCATCACCGTGTGCTCCCATAATTGCGGGGAATCCGCTTCCCGCAACAACTTCATCGCCTTCGAGGTGTCACCCTGCTGGGCCGCGACGGTCGCGAGCGCGATCCGCGGCACGACACCGCCGGTGCGCCCCTCGGCGCGGCGGCTGAGCGCGTAGGCCTGTCCCGCGTCGGCGGCCGCGGTGGCGAGGTCCCCGCACCAATGCCCGAGCAGGCCGCGGAAGGCGAGGTACTCGCTGCGCTGTGCCGGGACGAGTTCGACGGCCCTGGTCAGTTCGTCCCTGGCGACGTCGACCTCGTCGGCCAGCAGCAGGGCCAGCACGGCGGAGCTGACGGCCGAATCGTCGGTGGTCGGGGTGTAGCCGCGGATCGCGCGCATCGCCCATTCGGCGGCCTCGCGCGGCCGGGTCCCGTCGAGCGCGGCGACGACGGCGCAGACGGCCAGATGCCGGGCGTCCACGACGGCCTCCGGGCCGTCCTCTTTCCTCGGCTGGATCCGGGTGTCGAGTTTCGCCAGGCTGTCGCGGTCTTCGATGCCCACCAGGCACAGCAGCCCTTCGAGGTGGCCGCGGAGTTGCTGGTCCATCTCGCCGCCGAGGACGGTGAGCACCCGGTCCAGCACGGTGACGGCGGTCCCGCAGCGACGGGCGACGAGCGCCGCGCGGCCCAGTTTCACCGCGGCCCTCGCCCGGTCGACCGGATCCTGCTGCAGTTCGAGCGCGCGGCGCAGGAGGTCGAATCCGCTGTCCGGTTCCAGCAGCGCGACCGTCTCGGCGAGTTGAACCGCCAGGCCCGCGTCGGAGGGCCTGGCGGCCGCGGCGGGACGGAGATAGCGCAGCGCGTCCCAGGGCGCGCCCCGGTCACAGGCGCCGCTCGCGGCGTCCCGCAGCAGGTCGACCATCCACGAGTCCAGCTCGGCGAGTTCGAGCAGGTGCTCGGCCACCTCCTCCGGCGAACCGGCCGCGTCGCTCAGCAGGATCGCCGCGGTCCGGCGCCACCGGCCCAGCTCGGCGGGTTCGAGAGCGTCGAGCAGGCCGTCCCGCACCGGATCGTGCCGGAAGGAAAACCCTTCCGCGGCGAGGATGTGCTGGCTCCGCAGCAGTTCGACGGCGGTACCGGCGGTGCGGGCAGGCACCTTGGCCAGCCTGGCGACCAGTGACAGGTCCTGCCCGCCGAGTACCGCGATGGCGGTGGCGACCGCCCGCGCGTAGTCCGGGACACCGGCGAACAGGGAATGGATGAGCGTCGCTCCCGCCGCGGATCCGGCCACCGGAGCGATCCCGGAGGCGACCTTGCCCAGTTCGTCGAGCATCTCCCGCAGCAGCAGCGGATTCCCGCCGGACTGCTCGACGCAGTGCCGGACGAACGCCTCCCCCGGCTCCGATCCGACCGTCTCGCGCGCGAGCGCCGCGACCGCTTCCGCGGGCAGCGGGCCGAGGTCGAGCACCTCGGTGCCGTACCAGGATTCGAGGTCCGCCAGGCGTTCCGCCGCGCCGTCCGGGCCGTCGGCGGCCGACCGGACCAGGATCATCCGCACCGGCAGCCTGGTCGAGTGCCGGGCGAGGAGACTCAGCCAGCGAACCGTCGGTTCATCACACCATTGCACGTCGTCGACGGCGAGCACGATCGAGGACCGCCCGCCCGCCCAGTCCGCGAAATGCTCGTACCAGGTGGCGAAGTCGTCCGGGTCCGGGACACGGGCACCCGACCGGCGCAGGTCCGCGAGCAGCTGCCTGGAGGCCGAGGCACCTTCACCCCGGCAGACGACGGTGTCCGTGAGAGCGGCCAGCGCGGCGTCCAGCAGGCTGGACTTGCCGATCCCGGCTTGCCCGCGCACGACGATGACGGAGCCTTCACCGGGCGCACCGGGGCTCAGCCGAGCGGCGAGCCTGCGCAGCTCGTCGTCACGTCCGGCCAGCGCGCGTCCGGGTCTGTTGGCATCCACCATCTCCGCCTCCCTGTCGTCCCATCGGAGTCGTTGCCGTCACACAGAGCGAACAATCGCTTACGTGCTTCCATCTCATCGTGTGATCGTCTTACCGAATAGAGCGTGCAACCTCGATAAGGGTTATCCCTCACTACAGGGATACCAGGCGCTCAGATGAGCAAGTGTGATCACCGGCAGGATTTTCGAGCAGGCGACAACGCGGGTCAGCGCGCCTCCGCGCGCGGGTCCGGGCACGACGAAGAATGACAGAAGTCGCCACAGAAGGAAACAGGGCGTGAATCGGCAGCAACCAGGAGGTCGCTCCCCGGTGACTACCAGGCGCCGTCAGCACCCCTCTTGCCCGCTCAAACGAGCGAAACGCGCTCACAGGTCATTACGAATTCTGCCGAAATACGTGCAACCGAGGTGGCCGTTCACTGGGACCGCACCGTAATCGCACGAGCACGTCACGCCGCGGCCACCCGCACGTCAGGTCCGCGCACTCAGCTCGCGCGCCGGGACTCCGGCACCCGCGGCGGCCAGGCCGTCGAGTCCAGCAGGCCGGTGGCGAAGGCCCGCGAAACCAGTTCGACCCGGTTGCGCGCCTTGAACTTCCGCTGCAGGCGGGCGACGTGATAGTCGATCCCCTGCCTGCTCAGGTAGTACTTGTCGGCCATTTCCAGGCTGGAGAGGCCACTGGCGATGCCCTGGAGGATCTTCGCCTCGATGTCGTTGACCGAGCTCAACTGCTCGGCGCGGGCCACGGCGGGGCCCGCCTCCGGGAGCATGGTCAGCAGGATCGCCGCACCCGGCGCGCTCATCCGGCCAGCCACGATGGTCAGCCGGTCGGAGCCGCCGGAGCCGAGCCCGGTGACACTGCCGCGGAACCGCTGTTCCCAGCCTTCGGCGACCCGGTTCAGCCGGTCGCGCAGATGATCGGGACCGGTGGTGACGAGTTCGGGGAACGATTCGCCGAGCACGTCGGCGGGACGGCGGCCGAGCAACCGATAGAAAGCGGCGTTACCGCCGCCGAGCCGCAGTCCGGCACTGAGCGCCGCCAGTGGCATGTCAGCGACTTCCACGAATTCGCTGATGATTCCGGGCCGCGCGCTACGACCCTCGTCGAAAGCCCGCTTGCCGATCGGGGAAATCGTTCGGATGCCGGCCATGGAAAGCCCCCTTCTGCCTGAGCCAAATGTGTCCACCAAAGCCGTCCCTGCCCAAGACTCGGCAAACACTACGAACCGGCTGTCGACGGGGTCAACGAATTCCGCAGCAGTTCGTGGCCACCGAACCCACCGTGCGGACGGGCCGTACCGAAGGTTCGGTATCAGGGTTGCGTCAGGAGAATCCTCAGCTCAGCGGCCGGTTCGGTGACCGAACCTCCACCGCGGGCCCACACCGCGGGGGCCGAAAGGCGAATTCCGCGTGAAGAACTTCTCGCGTTTTAGCTCTGTCAAGATAGCACCGAATCCGCCGATGCTTAACATTGATTTAAGGTAGATCTCGGCACCCGCCCGAAGCGCGTGACCGGTGATCGGGACACGGCGGTCTCCGCCTGTCGGTCAAACGATCGCTTGACCGGAATCACACCGTCCATTGTAGACGAGCAAAAGAGAAGTCCGTGAAGGCCTCCTTGAGGGACTCTGAGTCCCTCAAGGAGGCCTTCACGGACAAGGGTGCTCGGCCTGCCGGAGTCCCAAGTCATGGGCATGGTTGCGCATGCGTGCATCCCAACGGTCCACTCGTCGGTACGCCAACCGGAAGGGATCACCATGTCGGTCACCGACGAACTCCTGGCCAACAACGCCGATTACGCCGCGCGCTTTTCCGGGCCGCTCCCCTTGCCGCCCGCCAAACACGTCGCCGTACTCGCCTGCATGGACGCCCGGATCAACGTCTACGGCGTCCTCGGTCTCCAGGAAGGCGAAGCGCACGTAATCCGCAACGCGGGCGGCGTCGTCACCGAGGACGAAATCCGTTCCCTCGCGATCAGCCAGCGACTGCTCGGCACGCGCGAAATCATCCTCATCCACCACACCGACTGCGGAATGCTGACTTTCACCGACGACGGCTTCAAGAAATCCATCCAGGAGGACGTCGGCGTCAAGCCGCCCTGGGCCGCCGAAGCCTTCAGCGACCTCGACGAGGACGTCCGTCAGTCGATCGAGCGCATCACGAACAGCCCGTTCATCCCGGAGAAGGACTCCGTCCGCGGCTTCGTCTTCGACGTCGCCACCGGGAAGCTGAACGAGGTCATTCGCCGATGACCTGCTCCACCTTGCGCTGCAGCCTGTTCATCCCGCCGAGCCAGCGGTCGGTCTGCGTGGCCCGCGCGGCGTAGTAGTCCGCGACCTCGGGATGCGGCAGCACCAGGAAGCGTTCGGCGGCGATGGCCTCGAACAGCGCGTCCGCGACCTGTTCCGGCTGGATGGCCGCCGCGCCCATCAGCAGTTCGCCCGCAGGGCCGGTGTTCTCCAGCATCGCCGTCCGCACGCCCTGCGGGCAGATCGCCTGCACGGTGAGCCCGCGATGCCGGTACGTCGCCGACAGCCATTCCGCGAAGGCGAGCGCACCGTGTTTGGTCACCGAGTACGACGCCGAACCGAGGCTGGTCAGCAGGCCCGCCGCCGACACCGTCGAGATGAAGTGCCCGCGACCGCGTTCGAGCCACGCCGGCAGCAGCAGCCGCGACGCGCGCACGTGCGCCATCACGTTGACGTCCCAGATCCGCGCCCAGTCCTCCTCGGGCGCGTCCACCCCGCCCATCGGGGCGATCCCGGCGTTGGCGCAGAACACGTCGATCTCGCCGAGGGTTTCGCGCGCGGTCTCGATCAGCGACGCGACACCCGCTTCGCTCGCGGCGTCACCGGCGACGGCGGTTCCGCCGATCTCCTTCGCGACTTCGGCCGCGGCGTCCCCGTTCAGGTCACCGACGACGACACGCGCTCCTTCCGCGGCGAAGCGGCGGGCGAGGACGGCACCGATGCCGCCGCCTCCGCCGGTGACGACGACACCGGCTCCGGAAAACGAGGCGGACGACGCGGTCACAGGCCACCCGCCAGTGTCACGCCGCCGTCGAGGACGACCGTCTGCCCGGTGATCCAGCCGGCTTCCTCCGAAAGCAGGAACGACACCGCGCCCGCGATGTCGGCCGGGACGCCGAGCCGCTTCATCGGGTACGACTCCGACACCTCTTCTTCGCGGCCTTCGTACAGCGCGGTCGCGAACTTGGTCTTGACCACGGCCGGCGCGACGGCGTTCACCCGGATCTTCGGGCCCAGCTCGAAGCCGAGTTCCTTGGTGAGCCGGATCAGCGCGGCCTTGCTGACGCCGTACATGCCGATCCCCGGTGACGCGCCGAGCCCGGCGACGGACGCGACGTTCACCACCGCGCCGCCGTGCTCCCCCATCCACGCGTCCCGCGCCCGGCGGGTCCACGAAAGCGGCGCGAGCACGTTGACGGCAAAGATCTTCGCGGCGGCCTCGGGATCGATGTCCAGGGTCGGCCCGAACACCGGGTTGATACCGGTGTTGTTGACCAGCATGTCCAGCCGCCCGAACGCCTCGATGGTCTTGGCGACGGCCTCGTCCTGGTGCGCGGTGTCGTCGGCCTTGCCGGGGACGGCGATCGCGACCGCCTCACCGCCCAGTTCGGCGACCGCCTCGGCCAGCGGCTCCGGCTTCCGCGCGGTGATGCACACCTTCGCGCCGCGCTCGACCAGGTCCTTGGCGATCCCGAGGCCGATACCCCGGCTGGCGCCGGTGACGATCGCGACGCGATCCTTGAACGAGTTCACTCTTCGATCTCCTCTGTGTTCACCAGCGAACGCAACCACTAAGCGAGCGCTCACTTACAATGGAAAGGTCCGAAGGTGGTGTCAAGCCCACCATCGGTGTACGAGCGTCTGGGAGGATCTGCGGATGACCATGTCGCTGTCGGCCGAACTGTGGCCCGACGTCCAGCCGGAGACGGCACGACGACTGATGCTGGCCGGGGTCGAATCCTTCGCGCGGCGCGGCTACCACGCGACCACCACCCGTGACATCGCCTCGGCGGCGGGGATGAGCCCCGCGGCGCTGTACGTGCACTTCCCGTCCAAGGCCGCACTGCTGTTCGCGATCTCGAAGTACGGCCACGAGCAGACCCTCTCGCTGGTCGAAAGCGTCGTGGCACGCGAGACCGACCCGGTCGAGCGGATCCGGCTGCTGGTCGAGGACTTCGTGGCCTGGCACGCGCGGCGGCACACCGTGGCCCGCGTGGTGCAGTACGAACTGCACGCGCTGCCGGACGAGGAGTTCGAGATCGTCGCGAAACTGCGCCGCCGCATCGAGCAGATCGTGCGCGAGGTCATCGCCCAAGGCGCGCAGGCGGGCGTCTTCACCGTCGGCGACCCGCACACCGCGGCCCGCGCCGTGCTCTCGCTCGGCGTCGACGTCTCCCGCTGGTACAGCGACCGCGCCCGCCAGACACCCAAGAAGCTGGGCCAGGAGTACAGCGAGCTGGTGCTCCGCATGCTCGGCACGAAACTCTCCTGACCAGTACTGATCGACCTCCGTCGGCGATACCGCCACCAGAGTGACATACCAACCGGTCGGTATCGAGAATTACCCGTTGAGACGTTGACCACATACTAAGCGGTTGTTAACTTGCCCGGACCGCACCGCCGCAGCAGCGCCGAGCGAAGGGCACAACGATGGCCGACAGCGCACAGCCCGCACCGGAACCCACGATCACCGTGTCCCAGCGCAGGAGGGCCGCAACCGCCGCGGCCCTGGCTTCCACCGCCGAATGGTTCGATTACTTCGTCTTCGGTATCGCGGCGGCCTTGGTCTTCGGGAAGACCTTCTTCCCCACCACCAACGCGGCGACGGGCGTCCTCGCCTCGTTCGCGACCTTCGCGGTCGGCTTCCTCGCCCGGCCGCTCGGCGGGATCATCGCGGGCAGCCTCGGTGACAAACGCGGCCGGAAACCCGTGCTGGTACTGGCGATCGCGGTGATGGGCGTCGCGACCACGCTGATCGGCGTGCTCCCCACCTACGACACGATCGGCATCGCCGCGCCGATCCTGCTGGTGCTGCTGCGGCTCGTGCAGGGGGTCGCGGTCGGCGCCCAATGGGGTGGCGCGATGCTGCTCGCCACCGAATACGCGCCGCCCGGCAAACGCGGTCTCTACGGCAGCCTCGTCCAGCTCGGCGTCCCGATCGGCGTGGTGCTGGCGAATACGGTGTTCCTGATCGCCGCGCAGGTCGCGCCGCCGTCCGACTTCCTCACCTGGGCCTGGCGGATCCCGTTCCTGGCAGGCGTCCTCGTGCTCGGGCTGGCCTGGTACCTGCACGTCAAAATCGACGAGACGCCGGAATACCGCCGCGCGGAAGCGAAACTCGCCGCCGAGGAACGCGTCCGCGCCAAGTCGCCGCTGCGCGACGTCCTGCGCGATCACAAGGGCACGGTGCTGCTGGCAGGTGGTTCGTTCATGGTCAACACCGCCACCTTCTACATCCTGCTCAACGGCGTCCTCGACTACGCCACCCGCCATCTGGGGATGTCACGGACCACCGTGCTCGTCGCGACCCTGCTGATCAGCACGCTGCAGCTGGCGATCATCCCCTTGTCGGCGAAGCTGTCCGACCGGATCGGCAGGCTCAAGATCTACACCTTCGGAGCCGCCGGTGTCGCGCTGTGGGCGATCCCGATGTTCCTGCTGATCGACACGGCTTCGCTGCCGCTGTTCGTGGTCGCCTCGTTCGTCGGGTCGCTTTTCCTCGGCATCATGTACGGTCCGCAGGCGGCGCTGTTCGCCGAATTGTTCACCGCCGAGATGCGCTACACCGGCGCCTCGCTCGGCTATCAGATCAGCGCGGTCGTCGGCGGCGGGCTCGCGCCGTTCATCATGGTGCTGCTGCTGGAATCCACCGGGACCTCGATGTCGGTTTCGCTCTACATCATCGTGCTGGCCCTGATCTCGCTCGGTTCGATCGGCCTGCTGGCCAAACGAGCCGCACGGTCCACTTCGGACTCAGTCGACCGCGCGCGCGAAGCGGTCGGCGACCAGCCTTAGCCGGTCCTTGACCTCGTCCGGCGCCTCCTCCACGACGAAGTCGACGTCCCAATGGGCGAGGTAGTAAGGCATCACGGAAAGGTCGTTGGAGCCGACCCTGACCCGGCAGATGTGCTCGTCGATGGCTTCGATCGTCCCGACGGTCGGTGACACGTACTCGGCGAGCGCGTCCGCCGAACTGTTCACCCGCAGCACCATCTGGTGCGGATACGGCGACGACGTGATCCTGCGGGAAACGTAGGCCGCGAGGTCCTCGGCAGGCGGTTCCCTCGGCGTGAACCGGAAACTGGTGTCCGGGACAGCGTCGATACGGTCGACGCGGAAGGTCCGCCAGTCGTCGCGGTCGAGGTCGAAAGCGACCAGGTACCACCGGCGCCCGGTGTGCACCAGGCGCAACGGCTCGATGTGGCGCTCGCTGACCTCGCCGTTGTGGCTGCGGTAGCCGAACCGGAGCCGCTGATGGTCCCGGCACGCGGACGCGATGACCGTCAGTGCCTCCGCGTCGATGACCGGGCCGCCGCCACCGAGCGGGATCATCGCGGTGTTCAGCGCGGCCACCCGGTGCCGCAGCCGGGCGGGCAGCACCTGCTCCAGTTTCGTGAGCGCGCGCACCGAGGTCTCCTCGATCCCCGAAACCGTCCCGTTCGCGGCCGTGCGGAGCCCGACGGCGACCGCGACGGCCTCGTCGTCGTCCAGCAGCAGCGGCGGCAACGCGGCCCCCGCGCCGAGCCGGTAACCGCCAGCGACCCCTGGCGTGGCGTGCACCGGGTAGCCCAGCTCCCGCAGCCGCTCGACGTCACGCCGGACCGTGCGGACGTCCACCCGCAGCCTGTCGGCCAGGTCGGCGCCCGGCCAGTCGCGCCGCGCCTGGAGCAGGGAAAGCAGCCTCAGCAGCCGCGCCGACGTGCCCGTGGTCATCGGTTCGCTCGCTTCATGGGAGGAGTGTGGCAGAGATCGAGGACAGTTCCGGTCCGCGTTGTGCCTCGTGAGCGGTAAGGCTGGTTAGAGCGTTGATAGTCCCAAATCCTCCCTCGGCTGAGCCGGCGATCTCGTAGTCCGTGAAGGCCTCCTTCCCTACCTTCAGAGTAGGGCAAGGAGCCCTTCACGGACCGGACTCACCTGCGCCTGACCTGCGCGGCGGATCAGGATCGACGATGAAGGAATCGGGACGTTGAACGTCCCGATTCCTTCATCGTCGCGAGACCACTCGGCCCGGTAGAACCGTCCCCACCACTCACGAGGCCCTTCAGCGTGTCTCCGGCAACCCTCACCTGCACAGCCGCGGCCGGGCCTTGTCTCAAAGGGCCCCTTCAGGACGTTGAACGTCTCAAAGGGGGCCTTCGGGACACGTCCGGCGCCACCGCCCGGCCCGCGTTGAGGCTCGTGAGTGGCAAGGCTGGTTAGACCCGTCGTCAGTACTCACGAGGCCGTAGGGTGACCCGGTGATCGATCCCGCGCAGCTGCTGTCCGTCGCCCGCGAAGAAGCCGAACTCGGCAAGGCCGAGGGCGGGGTCCCGATCGGCGCCGCACTGTTCGACAGCGCCGGCGTCCTGCTCGGCCGCGGCCACAACCGCCGGGTCCAGGACGGCGACCCGTCGATGCACGCCGAGACCTCCGCGTTCCGGAACGCGGGCAGGCGGCCGCACTACCGCGACACCATCATGGTCACCACCCTCTCCCCCTGCTGGTACTGCAGCGGGCTGGTGCGCCAGTTCGGTATCGGCCGGGTGATCATCGGCGAGGCCGCCACGTTCGAAGGCGGGCACGGCTGGCTCGAGGAGCACGGCGTCGAGATCACCCTGCTCGACGACCCCGCGTGCACCGCGTTGATGACCGAGTTCATCCGGGATCATCCGGAACTGTGGTTCGAGGACATCGGGATCCCGACCTAGAGCCGCGACGTACGATCGCAGTGAGCGCCGAGATTCCGGCACCCGCGTGAGGGAGGGTTCAGATGTTCGGTTCGAAGAAGAAGTTCAACGACCTGATGGCGCAGCTCAGGCCCGACCTGAGTCGGGAATCGCTCGGCGTCGGGCCCGGCTTCCCTGGTATCGCCCCGAACCCGCTCCTGAGCAGTGATGCGCGCAAGCGCACCGCGGAACTGCGTACGGGGGCGCTTGCGCTCGGCGTTCTCGTCGACTGGCGGGAAGTCAACAGCAATCCACGCGTGGTCCTGATGTTCGACGTGGAGACCGCAGGCGGCATCTCGTTCCGCGGTATCGCAGACGAAGACCTCACGATCACCGAGCTCACCCGGCTCACCCCAGGACAGACGTTGCCCGTGCGTTTCCGGCCTGCCGTCATGGACCATTACGTCGCCCTTGCACGGGACGCGGACCCCGCCCACGTGCAGCGGCTCTCCGACGAGATCGCGAGCCGCAAGCGGACCTGACCCGAAGCCCTAGACGCTTTCCTCGGTCTCGAAGACGACGGTCCGGTTGCGCCCTGCCCCCTTGGCCGCGCGCAGCGCCTGATCCGCCGCGCCGACGAGCCGGTCGAGTGTCTCGCCGGCGCCGGGATGCGACGAGACCCCGATCGAGACGGTGGCCCCGGCGAACGTCCCACCCAATGAGACGAAGGTCGAGGAGATCCGCAGCCGGATCCGTTCGGCGATCGCGTGCGCGTCGAACCGGCTCGTACCGGGCAGCAGGACGACGAATTCCTCACCGCCGAACCGGCCGACCAGATCCGCCGCCCGCACCTCAGCGCGCAAAGTGTCCGCTACAGCGCGAAGGACGTCGTCCCCGACGTGCCTGCCGTGCCGGTCGTTGAGCCGGGCGAAGTGGTCGAGGTCGAGCATCAGCAGCGAAAGATCGGCGCCACGGCCGCGAAGCAGATCGAATTGCGTGCGCGCACCGTCCAACCAGGACGACGCCGTCAGCAGCCCGGTGCCGGAATCCGTACTCGCGTGGCCACGCAGGGCGCGCATCGTTCCCGCCCGGTGCAGCACCACGAGTGCCCCGGCGAGTACCACGGTGACGAACGGCCAGTCCACCGCCGACCACGCGAGCAGCAATCCGAACGCGACCATCGCCGCGTCGAAAGCGAATCCCGACGGCTCCGCCCCGAATTCGGCCGCCGGTGCGGCCAACGCCGCGTCGACGGACAGGAACACCAGCCCCGTTGCGAAAACCAGGGCGAAACTTTCGAAATCCCTTGCCGCGTCAGCGAACGGAGGCGCACCCAGCAGCACCGGGATGATCGAAGCGCCCAGCGCCGACAACATGGTGGCGGAGGCCGCGAACACCTGGCGGTGCGGGATTCCACGCCGGATCCGGAACCAGCGGTACCCCGCCGAGACGACGACGAGCAAGGCGGCCAACGCGGGCGGCACCAGCAACGCGCCCGCGAAGATCCAGGCAGCGTCCAGTCCCGCGCCGAGCCGGGTGTCGGCACGGGACCGCTCGACGGACCGCGAAAGCTCCGAGCTGAGGATCATTCCCCCCAGCAGAGCGAAAAACGGGAGCAGTGACGACGTCGCGGGCGGCCGCAGCACGAAGAGGTAGGCGGTGGCGGCGAAGGCGGCGACGTCGACGAGGAGCAAGTACCCGATCAGGCCCCGCCTGGGTAGTTCCCACAGGCTCCAGGACCCCAACAACCGCCGAGGCGCGGCGAGCCGGTCTCTCCGGCCGCGGCTTCCGGTCGCCATCAGGGAGTCCCCCACCATTTCGGCAAACTAGCCGGTAATCGCGGTGGTGTCGATCCTCTTTCCGGGTCATGACCCCCCTACTAAGGTCGGTCGTTCCGCCCCGGAATCCCGGTGAATTCTTGACAGTCCTCATTGGTCCAGTCCACTGTGAGGGAGCACACAGTGACCTCCCGGTTGATACGCCGCGTCAAGACGGAGGTGCTCCACACCTGCGCGCCTCACCGCGCGCGTATCCAGTTGGAGGACCTATGAAATCCCTACGACGCTGGGCAACACTGGCCACCACCGTCGGCGCCGCTCTCGCCACGGCGGTCGGCCTCGCCCCCGTCGCCTCGGCGGCCCCGGACGCGGTGCTCGCTTCGCCTTATCTGTACCAGTGGTCGGGACAGACGGACCCGATCGCCGCGATGAACGCCACCGGGGTCAAGGCCTTCACCCTCGCGTTCATCCTCTCCGACGGCGGCTGCAACCCGAAGTGGGACGGCAGCCGTTCGCTCACCGGCGCCGACGCCACGATGATCAACAACATCCGGGCCAAGGGCGGCGACGTCATCCCGTCGTTCGGCGGCTGGTCCGGCACGAAGCTCGGCACGAAGTGCACCACCCCCGCCGCACTCGCCGGCGCGTACCAGAAGGTGATCGACGCCTACAAACTCAAGGCGATCGACCTCGACATCGAGAACACCGACGAATTCGAGAACAACACCGTCCAGGACCGGATCCTGAACGCCGTCAAGATCACGAAGCAGAAGAACCCCGGCCTGCGCGTGGTCATCACCATCCCGACCGAGGTCGGCGGCCCCAACGCGACCGGAAAGCGGCTGATCAACCAGTCGAAGGTGCTCGGCGCGGGCGTCGACGCGTGGTCGGTCATGCCGTTCGACTTCTCCAGCGGCGGTGACATGGCGGGCAAGACCCGCAGTGCCGTGGACGGGCTGAAGAACGCCGTGAAGTCCACCTTCGGCCTGAGCGACGACGCGGCCTACCGGCGCAGTGGGCTCTCGTCGATGAACGGGAAGACCGATGTGGCGGGCGAGACCGTCAGCGTCGCCGACTTCCGCGCGATCCGCGACTACGCGGCGAGCAAACATCTCGCCCGGCTGTCGTTCTGGGCGGTGAACCGCGACTGCAACAACTGCGCGGGAATCTCGCAGGGCAAGTACGACTACACCAAGATCGTGGCGGGTTACACCGGCTGACTTCCGTTCCCCACCGGTGTCAGCGTTCCGTGAAGGCCTCCTTGAGGGACTCTGAGTCCCTCAAGGAGGCCTTCACGGACTTGTGACCCGAGAACCTCAGTGACCGCAGTCCGGCGCCGTGTTCAGCGGCCGTCCCCGCGACCACACGAGGTCGACCGGATGCACCGAACCGTCCCGGTCGATCGACAGGATCGGCAACGCCTTGTCGAGCTGGTTCCCGGTGTCCTGGTCGAACGCGACGAACCCGGTGGCGCCGGGGACCGCGGAGTTGCAGTCGATGCTGCGCACCATGTTCGCGACCGAAACCGGATCAGCCGACACGTTCCGCGCCGCGGCCTCGACAGCCGCGGCGACGGCGTCGTGTTCGATCATCGCGGCGCCGTCCCACAGCTCCCCCTTGGGAAAGCCATGGGTGCCGGTGAATTCGGCGATGAAGTTGTCGTGGTTCTTCTTGTACGTCGGATACGCCGGATCGGCGGTGAACATATCCCACTGGTCGGGAAAGGCGAGTGCCGTGTAGCGGAGCCGGACGCTGATGTCCTTGTCGAGCTCCAAGGAATTCCCGGCGAGGGTGCTCGCGTCGTCCCCGGTCATCACGGTCACCGAATCGAGCCCTTCGCAGGCGCCGTCGCCCGCCAGCGCCGCCACGAGGGCACCGAGATCGAGCCCTCGGCCCGCGAAGTAGATCAGATCGGGTTTCGCGCCGCAGATGTCGTTGTGCCAGCTGCTGAACAGACCCCGCAGATAAGCCTCGCGCGAGGTGTCGGCGAGCGGCTTGACCTCGTACGTCTTCGTGAAGAGGACCGGAACCTTCGACGAGTTCCGGAAGGCCTCGGCGAGGGTGGTCGCGTACGTGTCCTCCTTGCTGACCCCCTGGATCATCATCACGCGCTGGAAACCGTGCGTGGCGATGTACCCGGCCGCCACACGGGCTTCGTCGGTGTTGGTCGGGCCAACGCGGAAGAAGTTGTCGATCCGCGAGCCCTTCGGGTCGGTGTTCATGTTGTCCGCGGTGGGGCTCGCGCCGATCGTGGCGATCCCGTGCTGGGACAGCTCGGCCACCAGTGCCCGGCTGTTCTCCGAACTGTTGCCGACAGCGGTGACCGCCACGATGCGCTGGGCGGCGGCCGCGGCGATGATCTCGTCGGCGGCGACGCGCCAGTGGTCGGCGTTGCTCCCGTAGTTGGCCAGCAGGAGTTTGATCCCCGGCCGCCCGCTCTTCGGCCAGGCGGCGGCGATCGCGCCCTGGACCTCACGCCGCACGAAGGAGAACGGCTGGCTGTCGACCTTCGGATCGGGGGCCAGGTTCTCCAGCACCACGACGGTCTTGAAGTTCTCGCCGACCTTCTCGTTGCGGCTCTTGACGAGCTCTTCCATCGGCGCGAGCGGATCGTCGTCCCGCACCGGACCGGAGTCGAGGTTCAACCCGACGCAGACGTACGACGAGCCGACCGAATCCTTGTCCGCGTCCACCGCGTGCAGCCCGGCGCCGCAGGACTCCCACGGCCGGACGGCGGTCAGCGCGGCGGCCACCAGCAGGACCACGACCGCGATCAGCAACGCCCGGTGACGGCGCGCCCGGCCTCGTGGCCGTACCGGCGGGCCCGCCGCCGCGCGTTCACGGGTTTCGGACATGCGAGTTCTCAACGAATCGAGCCAGGACATGACGGGGTTCCGTTCAGGTTCAGGGGAATTCGCCGCGGCGGGCGGCTTCCTTGGCCGACACGAGCGCGCCGACGTCGGGCTGGTGCGAGGTGGTGGCCAGTGCCGCGAAAGCGTTCGCGATCACCTGATGCTGATGCTGCCCGCGGACGGCGAACGGGTTGGCGGTCAGCCAGCCCGCCGCGATGAGCCGGGCGACGTTGTTCCGGATCTCGGAACGGTCGGCAGGGCACCGCGCGTTGTCCAGGTTCACCAGTTCGTCGTACAGCTCCGCGTGATCCCGCTCGGGAGGCAGATCATCCGGCGCGTTCAGGACCAGCTCGAGTTTCGCGATCCACTCCGCGTGCGGGATCCGGTTGAACTCGCGCTCGAAGAACGTGACGACCTCGCCGATGTCGCCCAGCGCGAGGTTGCAGTAGGCGAGGCGCACCGGATCCTGCGCGGTGTCCGGGTCGTCGCGCAGGGCCTTGAACTGGTCGGTGTAGGTCGGCCCGTCCCCGTCACCGCGCCGGGCCAGCGCGGACACCAGGTTCGCGGCGATCCACGGATGCAGGGCCGCCTGGTCCTCGGTCGTGCCTGCCGTGTTCTTCGCCGTCACCCACAACGAGGTACGCAGCTCGGTCAGGATCCGCCCGACGTGCGGCTGGTCGATCCGGCTCTGCGCGGCGTCCGGGATCAGCCAGGGCGCGGTCGCGAACGGGGCCGCGGTCACGAAGTCGTCGAGATGGACGTCGTCGAGGTGGTCGGTCAGCCCGAGTTCGCTCAGCCTGCGGTAACAGGGATCCTGCTCACCGCGGGGATCGGTGGTGAGCAGGCCACGGTCGCCTTCGCGCACGTTGCTCGCCCGCAACCGGTCCGCGAGCTGCTCGACGGCCGACGGCAGCCCGCCGGTCGCCCGGTGCGCGAGCGTGACCTTCGGGGTCCGCACCCCCGAATCGAGGATCCTCGCGATCCGCCCGCTCGGCTGGGGCGAGATCCGGACGGGGTAATAGGGCGAGTCGAGCGCGCCGCCTGCCGGGTTCGCCCAGTCGTCGTACGAGGCCTCCTCGCAGTCCGCCATCGGCCGGACGGCGCGCGGCGCGCCCGACGCGGGTTTCCACGGCGCCAGCCAGGCGGTACCCCAGTCGTCGTGCCATCGCCCGCTGGTCGCGATGACCAGCAGCGCGTCGTGGGCGTCGCGGTCGTTCGGATGCTGGACGGCGTACCGTTCCCGCGCCGCGACCAGGTCGGCGAGGAACTCGGCCCCGCCGGCGTTGTCGACGTCGTCGAGGACCACCACCCAGTTGTGCCAGTGCCTGCGCTGCTGCGAGAGGTCGCAGGAGCACGGGCTCTTCTCCTCCGGCCGGGCCAGCCGCGGATGGTTCTCCCGGACGTCGCCGAGGAACGCCGCCATCAGCCATTCGGTGACGGCCTTGGCGTCGCGGGCGCTGCCGTGCGCGAGCCGGTTGAGTTCGAGCAGCGCGTCGAACGGGGGTCTTCCTTCGGCGTTGGGGAAGTCGGCCAGCGCCCGCAGCGGCTTCCTCAGCGTCGGCCGGATGTTCCGGACCAGATGCGGGAACGTCTGACGGAACAGATCCGCGTATTCGGGTTCGATGAGACCGGTCGCCTTCGCCGTCTCGGTCAGCGCGTTGAGCGCTTTCTCCAGCCCTGGTGTCCAGATGATTCCCTGCAGGCTGGAGATCAGCGTCTTCAGTTGCAGGATGTCTCCGGCACGGTTTCGCCCGGTGAGTTCGGCCTGAACCACGATCAGCGCAATCGTGAAACGGACGAACTGCGGTTTCGGCCGATTCCGCCATTTCCGCGACAACTCGTAGGCCAGTTTCGTGAGCACGTCGATCGTGCCTGCCCGGCCGCCTTGCCCGAACTCGAATCCGGCGTGCACGACCCCCCAGCCCAGGTCACGGCGGATCGCTTCCAGCGCCGTGGTCTTCCCCGAACCGACCGGTCCGAGCAGCAGCGTCACCGGCTGCTGGCGGGACGGATTCCCCGTCTCGCGATTGATCAGCATTCTCCGGGCTAGCTGCACCGCGGGAGAATGTCGGTCCGCACTCATTTTCCTGTTCAGCCCCTAGCTGTGCTCCGGGAGGGAATGGAGAGTGCGGACCATCGTAGGTACGCGACCGGAGTCAGGACACAGGAAAAATGACACCAGACACGAAAGGACGTAATCCGGCGCGAATTGTAATTCTTTTTCGACGAGGAGCGATACCGCCGCTCACCCGATCGGCGCTACCCGCCCCATTGCGGCCAGCGGCCACCGCCGCGGTACCAGTCGTAGTATCCATCGTGCTCGCGGTGGCCGTCACGCGGATCCGGCCGTTCTTCGGGCACCGGGGTCGGCGTGGGTGACGGCGTCTCCGAGCCGTTCAGCGACGCTGTCATCGGCGGCGGGGGTGCGACACTGCCTCCCGGCGGTCCCGGCGGGGCGGGTGAAGACGCCGCGGCGTCCGGGACCTCGACCGCCTGCGGGGCGATGGCCAGCGACGGCGGCGGGAGCGGCATGCCGGGGATGACCTCGGCCGGGTCTCCAGGGGTGAGCAGTACGGCCAGCAGGCCGCCGACGACGACGCCCCCTGCCGAAAGCGCCGAAATCCGCCGGAGCTTCCCGCTTCCGGGAGCGACGGCGATCGGAGCCCGGTGCTTCGGCCCGCGCGGTCCCCGGCGACGGGGCGCGGCACCGGCCGCCCGCATCAGCTCGCTCAGGGCGTCCCCACCGGCCTCGCGGCGAGCCGTGCGTGCCATCGGCACCTCCCAAACCCCGGTCCGCCGATCGACGCGGCGGCCTCAACCCGTGGTGGATATTAGGAACGCGGGAGGTGCTTGTAAACGGCCGTCGTCCACAGCGGACAAACGGTGCGGTGAAAGGTCAGGCAGCCGCGGTGACCGCGATGGCGGCTTCGCCGGCCTCGGTCAGTTCGGCGGGCACCCGGCCGGTCACCGCGGAGAGCCCGGTGGACGCGGCGGGGCGGATGTAGCCGCCGTGGGCCAGGGCGTGCGCGGTCATCTGGTCGCAGCAGGCGAAGCCGTCGATGAAGAGGTCCGGCTCGCAGCTGCACGACATCTGGGCTCGGCGGGCCGCGACGGCTCGCAGCATCGCCATGGCTCGATGGGACAACTCGATCTCTGAACCGGACACCGGACTGGACCTCTCTCGATCAGCTACCTGAATCGGCAGCACTTACACCGTGTTATCGGTCGCTGCTCCATCAGTGTTAACAAGATCTCAGACGTTCTCGGGATTATCCAGGTTCCGTTCGATCTTCTGGCTTTTTGCCAGTGCCAGCGTGGGCTCCAGGACGCGGGCCCACTGGGCCACGATCTGCTTGCGGCGCTTCGTGTCGTCGGTCAGCAGATTCGCCAGGCCAAGGCCGCGGGCAAGATCGAGAGTGGCCTGGACCAGCTCGCGGACGCCCTGGTGGGATTCGTCGACGCCGAGGAGTTCGACGGTCACCCGGTGTGCTTCCCGCCCGACACGGGCCTCCAGCGGCACCAGGGTCGCGCGCAGCGACTCGTCGGTCGACGCGGCGACCCACAGGTGGAGCGCGGCGCGGAACATCGGCCCGCTGTAGAGGTTGAGGACCATGTCGACGGCCCGTTCGATCCGGGACCGCCCCGACGGCAGCTCCGCCGCGCGGGCGCGCAGTTCCACGATCTGGATCTCGCCGACGTGCTCGACCGCGGCCGCGACCAGGTCCTCCCTGGTCGGGAAGTGGTGCTGGGCGGCACCGCGCGAGACCCCGGCGCGTTCGGCGATGACCGCCACCGTCGTCCCGTTCCAGCCCAGCTCCCCGATCGTCCCGACGGCGGCCTCGACCAGCCGCCGCCGGGTCGTCCGGCTGCGTTCCTGCTGCGGTTCGCGGATCATGGCCTTGATTCTGGGGTACGGCCGTCGACCCAGAAATCGAGCTGCAGGTCTTCCTCGTTCCCGCCGACGCGGTACTTCGAGAAGTCCGTGACGCCCTCGGCGGCCAAGACCTCGTCGTCGAGGTAGAAATTCCCCGTCGCCCCGGTGCTCGGTTTGGTGAGGATCGCGTGCGCCGCGTCCGCCATGATCTCCGGCGTCCGCGACTTCGCCGCCAGTTCGGCGCCGACGACGTTGCGGATCGCCGCGGTGTCGATCGTGGTCCGCGGCCACAGCGAATTCGCCGCGATCCCGTACTGCCGCAGTTCCGCGGCGAGCCCGACGGTCACCAGGCTCATCGAGTACTTCGCGATGCTGTACGCGAGATGCCCGGCCTGGAACCATTTCTCGTCGAGGCTGATCGGCGGCGAAAGCGTGAGGATGTGCGCGTTCTCGGCCAGTTTCAGATACGGGATCGCGAGTTTCGACAGCAGGAACGAACCGCGCGCGTTGATGTCCTGCATCAGGTCGTAGCGCTTCATGCTGACCGACTCGGTCGGCGTCAGGTCGATCGCGCTGGCGTTGTTGAGCACGATGTCGATGCCGCCGAACTGTTCCGCGGTCCGCGCGATCGC
Organism: Amycolatopsis alba DSM 44262; assembly: GCF_000384215.1. Taxonomy (NCBI): domain Bacteria; kingdom Bacillati; phylum Actinomycetota; class Actinomycetes; order Pseudonocardiales; family Pseudonocardiaceae; genus Amycolatopsis; species Amycolatopsis alba. The sequence continues at coordinate 8,902,370 of NZ_KB913032.1, forward strand.
GGCTTCGACCGACGTGTCGTCGCGGACGTCGCCGACGATCGGCAGCGCCTGCCCGCCGGCGTCCTCGATCGCCTTGGCCGCGGTGTAGAGCGTTCCCGGCAGTTTCGGGTGCGGCTCGGCGGTTTTGGCCAGCAGCGCGATGTTCGCGCCGTCGCGGGCGGCGCGGACCGCGATGGCCTCGCCGATCCCCCGGCTGCCGCCGGAGATGATGATCGTCTTGCCGTGGAGCGTGCTCATGTTCGCCTCCTCAGTAGGACCTGGGCAGGCCGAGGCTGTGCTGGCCGACGAAGTTGAGCACCATCTCACGGCTCACCGGCGCGATCCGGCCCAGCCGGACGGCCGCGACCAGCGTGCCCAGCCCGTACTCGCTGGCGAGACCGTTGCCGCCGTGGGTCTGCACGGCCTGGTCGACGGCGCGGATGGCGACCTCGGCGGCGGCGTACTTCGCCATGTTCGCCGACTCGCCCGCGCCGAAGTCGTCGCCGGAGTCGTAGAGCGACGCCGCCTTCTGCGTCATGAGCTTGGCCAGTTCCAGCTCGATCTTGATCTCGGCCAGCGGATGTGCGAGGCCCTGGTGGGTGCCGATCGGCGCGCCCCACACCTTGCGCTCGTTGGCGTAGGCGACGCCCTTGGCCAGCGCGTACCGGGCGATGCCGAGCGAGAACGACGCGCCCATGATGCGTTCGGGGTTGAGCCCGGCGAACAGCTGCGCGATCGCCGCGTCCTCTTCGCCGACCAGCGCGTCGGCGGGCAGGTGGACGTCGTCGAGGAACAGGCCGAACTGCTTCTCCGGCGAGACGATGTCCATCTCGATCTGTTTGTACTCGAAGCCGGGCGCGTCGGTCGGCACGATGAACAGCGCGGGCTTGAGCTTGCCGGTCTTGGAGTCCTCGGTGCGGCCGACGACCAGGACCGCGTCCGCCTCGTCGACGCCGGAGATGTAGACCTTCCGTCCACTGAGGACCCAATCGCCGCCGTCGCGTTTCGCGGTGGTGGTGATCTTGTGCGAGTTCGACCCGGCGTCGGGCTCGGTGATCGCGAAGACCATCCGCCTGCTGCCGTCGGCGATGCCGGGCAGCCAGCGCTTCTTCTGCTCGTCGGTGCCGAACCGGGAGATGACCGTGCCGCAGATCGCCGGCGAGACGACCATGAGCAGCAGCGGGCAGCCCGCCGCGGCGAGTTCTTCGAGCACCGCGGCGAGATCCGCGATCCCCGCTCCCCCGCCGCCGTACTCCTCGGGCAGGTTCACGCCGAGGTAGCCCAGCCGTCCGGCCTCGGCCCACAGTTCCTCGGTCTTGAGCCCGGCTCGGGCCTGCTTCGAGTAGTACTCGTGCCCGTACTTCTTGCCGAGTTCGGCGACCGCGGCCCGCAGCGCGGCGCGCTCCTCCGGCTCGGTGAAGTTCATCGCGTTCATTCGTCGTCTCCTACCACCGCGAGGATCGTGCCCACTTCGACCTGTTGTCCGACCACCACCGGGAGTTCGGTCACGACGCCGTCGGCTGGCGCCGCGATCCGGTGTTCCATCTTCATCGCTTCCAGCCACAGCAGCGGATCACCGGTCTTGACGGTGTCACCGGCCTCGACCGCGAGCCGGACGACCGTGCCCGGCATCGGCGCCACGAGGGAACCGGCGGCGAGCGCCGCGTCGGGATCCGGGTACCTCGGCACCACGCTCAGCTCGACGGTGCCTTCCGGCGAATCGACGTACACCGTGTCGCCGTACCGGGCGACAGCGAACTTCCGCCGCACCCCGGAGACTTCCAGGACCACGCCGTCGTTCCCGGCGGAAACCAGTTCGACGCCGTCGAAGCCGTCGGCACGCAGACCGTCACGGGTGAGCGTGTAGACGACCTCGATCTCGTCTTCGCCTCGACGAAAACGTTTGCGCTGCCCTTGCGAGCGAACGTTGCGCCAGCCGCTCGGCAGCCGTCCCTGCACCTGGGCGCCCGCCCGGTTCACGGCGGCACCGGCCAAAGCGGCGGCCAGCGCGGAAATCCGTACAGTGTCCACAGTGGCCAGTGGCCGGGCCAAGGTTTCGAGCCCGTGCCGGTCGAAGAACGCCGTGTCGGTCTCGCCCGCGAGGAAGGCCTCGTGGCGCAGGACGTTCACCAGCAGGTCGCGGTTGGTCACCACGCCGTGGATCTCCGCGCCCGCCAGTGCTCCGGCCAAGGCCCGCGCCGCGCTCCGCCGATCCGGGGCGAACGCGATGACCTTGGCGAGCATCGGGTCGTAGTGCACGCCGACGGTCTGGCCGCTGACGAAACCGGAGTCGAGCCGGACACCTGGGCCGACTTCGAATTCCCGCTGTGCGGCGGGAAGCTCGAACCGGTGCAAAGTGCCGCTCTGCGGCTGCCAGCCCGCGGCGGGGTCTTCCGCGTAGAGCCGGACCTCGATCGCGTGGCCTCGCGTCTCCGGCTCGTCGATCGGCAGATGCTCGCCCTCGGCGATCCGCAGTTGCAGCGACACGAGGTCGAGCCCGGCCGTGGCCTCGGTGACGGGGTGTTCCACCTGGAGCCGGGTGTTCATCTCCAGGAAATAGAACCGCCCGTCCGGACCGGCGAGGAACTCGACCGTCCCGGCGCCGACGTAGTCGATCGCCTGCGCGGCCTTGCGCGCGGCGTCGAACAGCGCCTCCCGCATCGTTTCGTCGACGAACGGCGACGGCGCTTCTTCGACGACCTTCTGGTGACGGCGCTGGATCGAGCATTCCCGCTCCCCCACCGCCCACACCGTGCCGTGGGTGTCGGCGAGCACCTGGACCTCGATATGCCGCCCGGTCTCCAGGTACCGCTCACAGAACACGGTCGGGTCGCCGAACGCCGACGCCGCTTCCGCGCTCGCCCCTTCGACGGCCTCGGCGAGTTCGCCGAGCGAGCGTACGACGCGCATCCCGCGTCCGCCGCCACCAGCGGAGGCCTTGACCAGCAACGGAAGGTCGGCCTCGGTGACCTCGGCCGGGTCCAATTCGGACAGGATCGGAACACCGGCCTCGGCCATCATCCGCTTGGACTCGACCTTGGAGCCCATGCTCTCGATGGCTTCCGGTGGTGGGCCGACCCAGGTCAGTCCCGCGTCGATCACGGCGCGGGCGAACGCGGCGTTCTCCGACAGAAAGCCGTAACCGGGGTGGATCGCGTCGGCACCGGTCTCGACGGCCGCCTTGATCAGCAGTTCGGCGCGCAGATACGTGTCGGACGGCGCGTTGCCCGGCAGCCGGACGGCGACGTCCGCCTCGGCGGTGTGCGGCGCGTCCGCGTCCGCGTCGGAGAACACCGCGACCGTGCCGATCCCGGCGTCACGGCAGGTGCGGAACACGCGGCGGGCGATCTCGCCGCGGTTGGCGACCAGAAGTTTCTCGATCATGCCGCTCACATCCTGAAGACGCCGAAGCCCTCGGCGCCCTTCACTGGTCCATTGTGGATCACGGACAGGCTGAGCCCGAGCACCGTTCGGGTGTCGCGGGGATCGATGATCCCGTCGTCGTAGAGCATCCCGGAGAGGAACATCGGCATCGACTCCGCCTCGATCTGCCCTTCGACCATGGCGCGCATGGCGGCGTCGTGCTCCTCGTTGTAGTCCTGGCCCCGCGACGCGGCGGCGGCACGGGCCACAATGGACAGCACACCCGCCAGCTGTTGCGGGCCCATGACCGCGGATTTCGCGCTGGGCCAGGCGAACAGGAACCGGGGATCGTAGGCCCGGCCGCACATGCCGTAATGCCCGGCGCCGTAGGAGGCACCCATGAGCACCGACAGATGCGGGACCTTCGAGTTCGACACGGCGTTGATCATCATCGCGCCGTGCTTGATGATGCCGCTCTGCTCGTACTCCTTGCCGACCATGTAGCCGGTCGTGTTGTGCAGGAAGACCAGTGGCGTGTCGATCTGGTTGGCCAGCTGGATGAACTGCGCCGCCTTCTGCGATTCCTCGCCGAAGAGCACACCCTGCGCGTTCGCGAGGATGCCGACCGGGTAGCCGTGGATGCTCGCCCAGCCGGTGGCGAGGCTGCTGCCGTACAAGGGTTTGAACTCGTCGAAGTCCGAACCGTCGGCGACCCTGGCGATCACCTCGCGCGGGTCGAACGGCACCTTGAGATCGGTGGGCACGATGCCGAGCAGGTCTTCGGCGGAGTACAGCGGCTCGGCGTAGTCCGGTTTCGGCGTCGGCCCCTGCTTGGACCAGTTGAGCCGTTTGACGATGCTGCGCCCGAGCCGGATCGCGTCCTCTTCGTCCGCCGCGAGATAGTCGGCGAGACCGGACGTGCGGGCGTGCATTTCGGCGCCGCCGAGCGATTCGTCGTCGGATTCCTCACCGGTGGCCATCTTGACCAGCGGCGGCCCGCCGAGGAACACCTTCGCGCGTTCCTTGACCATGACGACGTAGTCCGACATGCCGGGCAGGTACGCGCCGCCCGCGGTCGAGTTGCCGAACACCAGCGCGATCGTGGGCACCTTCGCCGCCGAAGACCGCGTGATGTCGCGGAAGATCCGGCCGCCGGGGATGAAGATCTCCTTCTGCGTCGGCAGATCCGCGCCGCCGGACTCGACGAGGTTGATCACCGGCAAGCGGTTCTGTGCGGCGATGTCGGCCGCGCGGTAGCTCTTCTTGGCCGTCCACGGGTTGCTCGCCCCGCCTTTGACCGTCGGGTCGCTCGCCGAGATCATGCATTCGACGCCTTCGACCACGCCGATGCCGGTGATCACGCTGGCGCCGACCTGGTAGTCCGAACCCCAGGCCGCCAGTGGCGAAAGCTCCAGGAACGGCGAGTCCTCGTCGAGGAGGAGCTCGATCCGCTCGCGGGCGAGCAGCTTGCCGCGTTTGCGATGCCGGGTGACGTACTTCTCGCCGCCACCCGCGATCGCCTTGGCCTGCTCGCCGTCGATCTCGGCCAGTTTGCCGAGCATGGATTCGCGATTGGCCGCGAACTCCTCGCTCCGTGAGTCCACAGTGGACCTGATCGTGCTCATGCGGTGTATCCCAATCGCTTCGCGGCCAAGCCGGTGAGGATCTCGTTCGTCCCGCCGCCGATGCCGAGGATGCGCACGTCACGGTAGTGACGCTCCACTTCGGACTCCCGCATGTAGCCGAGTCCGCCGTGCAGCTGCACGGCCTCGTTGACCACCCATTCGGCGGTCTCGACGGCGGTGTTCTTCGCGAAACAGGCTTCGGCGATGACCTCTTCGCCCGCGACGTGCCGCTGGGCGACCTGCCGGGTGTACGCGCGGGCGACGTCGATCTTGCGGGCCATCTCGGTGAGCTTGTGCTGCACCAGCTGCCGGGAGATCAGCGGACGGCCGAACGTCTCCCGCAGGCGGCACCAGTCCAGTGTCAGGTCGAGCGCCCGCTGCGCGTGCGCGTAACCCTGCACCGCCAGCGAGACCCGCTCGGTGACAAACTGCGTGGCGACTTGGGCGAACCCGCTGTTCTCGGCGCCGATCAGGTTCTCCGCGGGCACCCGGACGTCCACATAGGACAGTTCGGCGGTGTCCGAGCAGAGCCAGCCCATCTTCTCCAGCTTGCGGGAGACGGTGAAGCCCGGCGTGCCGCGTTCGACCACGATCAGCGAGATCCCGTGCGCGCCGGATTCCCCGGTGCGGACGACGGTGGTCACGAAGTCGGCGCGGCAGCCCGAGGTGATGAAGGTCTTGGCACCGTTGATGACGTACTCGTCACCTTCGCGGACCGCCGTGGTGCGGATCCCGGCGACGTCGGAGCCGCCGTCGGGTTCGGTGACCGCGAGCGAGCCGATCTTGGCGCCTTCCAGCGTAGGCCGGACCCAGCGTTCGATCTGCACGGGATCCCCGGCCGCCGCGATATGCGGGACGGCGATGCCGCAGGTGAACAGCGAGGCGAAGAGCCCGCCGGAACCGCCCGCGTAATGCAGTTCCTCGGCGATGACGACGGCGTCGAGGTAGTCGCCGCCCCCGCCGCCGACCTCCTCGGGGAAACCGACGCCGAGCAGCCCGAGTTCCCCGGCCTGGCGGTGCAGTTCGCGGGGCAGCTCGCCTTCGCGCTCCCAGTCGTCGAGGTACGGCAGGATCTCGGCTTCGGCGAACCGCCGGACGGTCTTGCGCAGCTCGGCGCGTTCCGGCGTGGAGAAGGGGTCGGTCACAGGAGAGCCTCCGGGATGTCGATCTCGCGGGAGCGCAGCCATTCCCCGAGTGCCTTCGCCTGCGGGTCGAACCGCGCCTGCGACGCGACGCCCTCGCCGAGGATGCCTTCGACGACGAAGTTGAGCGCCCGCAGGTTCGGCAGGAGATGCCGCCGGACTTCGAGGTCCGCGGTCTCCGGGAGCAGCAGTTTGAACTCGGTGACGGTGAGCCGGTGCGCGAGCCAGCGCCACGCCTCGTCCGAACGCGCCCAGACGCCGACGTTCGCGTTGCCGCCCTTGTCCCCGCTGCGGGCGCCGATCACCCTGCCCAGCGGCGCGCGCCGGACCTCGGCCTGCGTGAACGGAGCGGGCAGCTGCTCGTTGTCCACTTCGGACAGAGGCAGCGTTTCGGCGGCGGGCGCGATGTCGCGGCGCGTTCCGTCCGGGAGGACGGCGACGTGCGGAACCTCGTGCGCGTCGACGAAAGCGGGCCGATAGACGCCGTACGGCGAGGCCGCCGCGGGCGGTGCGGTGACGTGGAATCCGGGGTAGCTCGCCAGTGCGAGCTCGATCGCCGCGCCGCTGAACGCGCGTCCGGCGACCTCGGGATCGGCGTCCTTCACCGCGACGTGCAGCAACGCGCTCGCCTGCTGCTCGGTTTCGGCGTCGGCGTGCTCCGTGCGGGCCAGCGTCCACTGGACGTCGGCGGGCGGCCGGGCCTTGAGCGCGCCTTCGAGTTGTTCCTTGACCAGCGCGGCTTTCGCTTCGATGTCGAGTCCGGTGAGGACGAACGTCGTCTCGTTGCGGAAACCGCCGAGGCCGTTCAGGCAGACCTTGAGCGTCGGCGGCGGGGGTTCACCGGTGACGCCGCTGATCCGGACCCGGTCCGGGCCGTCGTCGGTCAGGGTCAGCGTGTCGAACCGGGCCGTGACGTCCGGCCCGGCGTACCGGGCGCCGGTGATCTCGTAGAGCAGTTGCGCGGTAACGGTTCCCGCGTTCACGACGCCGCCGGAGCCGGGATGCTTGGTGATCACGCTGGAGCCGTCGGCGGAGATCTCGGCGATCGGGAAACCGGGGACACCGATCTCGTGTTCGGTGAAGAAGGCGTAGTTGCCGCCGGTGGCCTGCGTGCCGCATTCGATCACATGCCCGGCAGCGACCGCGCCTGCCAGCGCGTCGTGGTCGTCGCGCGCCCAGCCGAAGTGCGCGGCGGCGGGTCCGACGATCACCGAAGCGTCGGTGACCCGCCCGGTCACCACGATGTCGGCGCCCGCGTCGAGACAGTCCGCGATCCCCCACGCGCCGAGGTAGGCGTTGGCGGTCAGCGTCTTACCGAAGCCGAGCTCTTCCGCGCGCTGGATGAGATCGTCGCCCTCGACGTGCGCGATGGCGACGTCGACGCCGAGTTTCGCGGCCAGTTCGCGGAGCGCGCCGGCGAGTCCGGCGGGGTTGAGCCCACCGGCGTTGGCGACGATCTTGACGCCTTTTTCCTTGGCCAGCGCGAGGTTCGCCTCCATCTGGCGGAGGAAGGTCTTGGCGTACCCGCGGTTCGGGTCCTTCATCCGGTCGCGGCCGAGGATGAGCATGGTCAGCTCGGCGAGGTAGTCGCCGGTCAGCACGTCGAGCGGGCCGCCGGTGAGCATCTCGCGGACCGCGGAAAACCGGTCGCCGTAGAACCCGGACGCGTTGCCGATCCTGATCGGGCCCGCCGTCATGCGAACTGCCCCGGCTGCCGTCCCGCGCCGGGAGGCCCGGCGAAGGCCTGCGCGATCCCGAGCCATTCCTCGACGTCGGCGCCGGTGGCGACCAGGTCGGTGTCTTCAGGATGACGGCGCTGGGTGATGACGAGACAGAAGTCGACGGCACTGCCGGTGAGCCGTTGTCCGGCGTCCTCGGGCCCGAAAGCCCAGGTGGTGCCGTCCGGCGCGGCCAGCTCGACACGGAACTCCTCGGCGGGCGGGGCGAGCGAGTTGAGCTTGTAGGCGAAGTCGCGGGTGCGGGTCCCGAACCGGGCGATGTGCCAGATCCTGGGCGAGTTCTCACGCGCGAGGCCGAGCGCGTCGAAGATGTCCTGGCCGTGGGCCCAGGTCTCCATGAGGCGCGCGGTCACCATGGACGCGGCGCTCATCGGCGGCCCGTACCAGGGGATCTTCTCGCCGCTGGGCACCGCGACGAGCGCGTCGGCGAGTTCCGCGCGACCGGTCCGCCATTCGGCCAGCAGCTGGCGGGGCGGTGTCTTCGCACCCGCGGCCGCACCGTCGTCGACGTAGCTCTCCCCGGTCGCGAGGAGCCCTTCGATCTCGGTCTGCCAGTCGGCCTCGGAGCCGCGCGCCGCGATCAGCGCCTTCTGGTCCGTCCAGGCCAGATGGGCTATCTGATGGGCGATCGTCCAGCCTTCGGCCGGGGTCCGCCGCGCCCAGTCCGACGCGGGCAGCTCCGCCACCACGTCGTCGATGGCCTGCGATTCCGCCGCGAGATCCCCAAGGATCACGCCAAGGTCAGCCATGCCCGCCTCCTCGCGTCTCCCCCAGGCTCGCACCCCTCGCCAGAAAAATCAAGCACGCCTGATTGTTTTGCCGAGGGACGGCTCCGCGACGTGGCCGGCGTCGATCCCAGGCCCGGTCCGTGAAGGCCTCCTTGAGGGACTCTGAGTCCCTCAAGGAGGCCTTCACGGACTTGGCGAATCGCCACTCACGACCACCGCACCGCGTCCCCTTCAGCCACCGTAGAGCGCACCGACCGCGGCGTGGACCGACGTCGAGTACACCGGGTCGTAGGTGTGGCGCCCGGTCAGGACGTCACCGCCCTTCCGGCTGTACGTCCAGCCGCCGTCGGCCTCGAAGCCGGGGTTCGCGACGTGGCAACCGGTCAAGCCGATGTCGTCCATCCGCGCGGTCACCGAGTAGTTGGTGACGGCCTTCTTCTCGTACAGGCGCAGGGTGAGCGTCGCCGATCCGCCGCTCAGCCGCGGGGTGAGGTCGATCGGCGAGGACGTGTACCAGTCACTCCCCTCACTGGCGACGTCGCGCTCCCACACCTGCGTCCCGCCGACGATCGCCTGTTTCGCGTGGTACCCGAGCGGGCTCGTCGCAGGCCGGTCGTCGGTGTGCCACACGACCATCCGGCACGACGTCGACCCGGCGTCGAGGCGGATCGTCGTACTCGCGGCCGCGTAGTCCCCCGCCGTCGTGGCGTTGTCCGGGTGCACGGTGAACACCAGCGCGCTGTTCCCGGTGTGCGCGACGCGTTCATCGCCGGACTGCGGTCGCCCCGCCGTCAACGGCAGCGCGTACTGGATGACGCCGTCGAGCTTCCCCGCCTTCGCGTACTCCAAGCCGACCGCGGTCGCCGTGCGGACGTACTCGACGTCCGGGGTGATCGTGGTACGCGACAGCGTCGAGGCGTACACCATCAGGATGGCCTTGCGGCTCTTGCTCGCGAGCCGCGCGACGATCTGGTCCAGCTGCGGACGGAGGCTCCCGGTCCAGAGCGTGTTGCGGTACGGGTCGTCACGGAAGGGCAGGATGAGACTGTCGATGCTCGCGGCATAGGTATCCACAAAGGACTGAGTGACCGCGTTGGCGTACACCACGGGATAGAAGTCCAGCCCCGGCTGGACCGCACGGGCGGCGGTGCGCATCCTGGCGGTGTAGTCCTTGGTGAAGGTGGACGTGTTGGCGTTGAAATCGTCCATCGCCCAGGCCTTCAGCACCGGGAACCGCAGCGAGAGCCGGGCGATCGCCTCGCCCCAGGCGACGTAGTTCCCCTTGTAGGGCAAGTACTTGGCGCAATCCTGCTCAGGGCATTCGGTCGGCGGGACCAGGTAGACCCAGACCGAGAGCCCGCTCGCCTGCGCGGCTGGCAGGAACTCCTGCTCCAGATCACCCCAGTCGGTGGACCTGTTGACCAGGAACGCGTACGTGTCCGCGTTCATCGCCCGGAGCCGGTCCACGGTCGCCTGTGCGTCGACGTGCCCGTCCGCCTTGCGTACGGGATTGGCGTAGCTCGCCCGGATCCCCTGCGCGGGCGCCGCCTCGGCGGGCCCGGCGAGCAGCGAACCCACGAACGCGAGCAGCAACGCGACCGCGGACCATCTCACGGCCTGCCGTGAGGGCAAGGGTGTCGTCATGGTCCCCGACCCTGCCCGGCTCGCGCATACGACCCGTACAAACCCGCATTCACCGGACTAACCGCGTGGCCCCCGCTCGAACTCCCGGATCAGCACCGGGTACTGCTCCCCACCGTGCCCGGCGGCGATCGCGCGATCGGCCATCGCCTTGATGAGCTTCGGCAGTCCGGCGTCGACCCCCAGCGCCTCGCTCTCCTCGACCAGATGCGCCATCGCCCGCGCGTCGGTCTCCAGTGCCGACACCTCCGCGGGGAACGAACCCTTGTCGACCTGCTCGGCGTAGCCGGGCAGCCAGCCTGCCACCCCGACGGCGATCTGCTGCGCGAACGTCGCGTAGGTCGCGGCGTCGACACCGGCCGTCTTGAGCATCGCGGTGCCCTGAAGCCACGCGTTCAGGACGCTCCACATCATCGCCAATCCGGCGACGTCGTACAGCGACGCGAGTCCGGGGTCCTCGCCGAGATGGCTGACGGTGCCGAGCGCGCCGAGATCGAAGTCCGGCCGCGGGCCGCTGAGCAGGATCACCGCCTCGTCGGTCCCGATCGACGACGGGATGGCCATGATCGCGCCATCGAGGTAGCGGGCGCCCCGTTTCCCTGCCCACTCGGCGGCTTCCCGTGCCTGTGCGGAGTCACCCGAGGTCAGGTTGACCAGCGTCGCGCCGTCCAGGTCGGCGTCGAGCAGGTCGTACACGGCCGGGTAGTCGGTGAGGCACACGATCGTCACGCCGCCCGCCGCGAGCGCGTCGCCGATCGTGGGCGCGAGCCGCGCCCCCTCGGCCACCAAGGAGGCGGCCTTGGCGGCCGTCCGGTTCCATACGGTCGTGGGATGCCCGGCCTTCAGGAACGCGCGGGCGAGCGCGGTGCCCATCAGGCCCAGGCCGAGAACTGTCACAGGTGTGGTGGTTTCGTTGTCCATGGCAGCATCGTCAACGTTGATACCGGTATGAAGGTCAAGTGGGGAAGCGATGAAAATCGGGGAACTGAGTCATCGGACGGGCGTCAACGCCCATCAGCTGCGCTACTACGAGGCCCAAGGTCTCCTGGAGGCCGAGCGCGGCTCGAACGGCTACCGCGAGTACGACGAGACGGCCTTGCTGCGGGTGAAGCAGATCCGGCATCTGCTCGCCGCGGGTCTGTCGTCCGAGGACATCGCGTACTTGCTGCCCTGCGCGATCGGCGAGGAGCCGGAGCTGATCGGCTGCCCCGAACTGCTGGCCGCGATGCGCGAACGGCTCGGACGGCTCGACGAGCAGCTGGCCAAGATCGCGCGGTCCCGCGACGCGCTCGCCGGTTACATCGACGCGGCGGAGCGGACAGGCGCGAAGGCCTATCCCCCGTTCGAAGGTGCCGCGTGAGCGCGGAAGCAGTCCGATTGCGCGAGCAGGGCGCCGACGAGGCCCGCCTGAAGCTGATCGCGCTGGCCGGACAGCACCCGAAGGACGCCGTCGTCGCCTATCAGACGGCCTGGGCGCACGACGCCGCCGGGCTGGAAGCCGAAGCCGCCCCGTTCTACGAACAGGCGCTCATCGGCGAAGGTCTGTCCACAGAGGACAGGCACGGCGTGTTCGTCGGGCTCGGCAGCACGTATCGCGTCCTGGGCAGGTACGCCGAATCGCTGAAGACCTTGCGTCGCGGCCTCGACGAATTCCCGGACGACGCGGCGCTGAAGACATTCCTCGCGATGGCGCTGTACAACGTCGGGGAGGCCCGCGAGGCGACGGGGACGCTGCTGAAGGTACTCGCGGCCACGAGCGGAGACGGCGGAGTCCAGCGGTACCGGCGAGCGGTCGAGTACTACGCGGAGCACCTGGACGACGTCGAGTGATGCCTTATTGACACCTTGTCAACATAGCCTTACTTTCACGTGATGAGCGCGTACGCCGAAATCACCTACGAGGTCGCCGACCGCATCGCGACGGTCACGCTCAACCGGCCGGAGGCCCGCAACGGCTACACCATCCGCATGGCCGACGAACTCGGCGACGCGATGGACCGGGCCGACCGCGACGAAGACGTCCGGGTGGTGATCCTGACCGGCAACGGCAAGGACTTCTCGGTGGGCGCCGACCTCTCGCAGGGCGGTTTCGACTTCGACCCGGAGTCCGGACCGGACGCGGCGTGGCAGGAGCCGGCGGGACGCTGCTCGAAACGGATCTTCACGATGAACAAGCCGGTGATCGCGGCCTTGCGGGGCGCGGCCGTCGGCGGCGGCGTCACGATCACGCTGTCATGCGACTACCGGCTGGCTTCCACGGATTCCCGGTTCGGTTTCGTGTTCGTCCGCCGCGGCATCTATCCCGAAGGCGCGTCCGCGTGGTTCCTCCCCCGGCTCGTCGGGATGGGCACGGCACTCGACTGGATGATCAGCGGCCGCGTCTTCGGCGCCGAGGAAGCGAAAACCGCCGGACTGGTCCACAGTGTCCACGAGCCCGGCGAGGTGCTCGGCAAGGCCCGCGAACTGGCGCTGGAGATCGCCTCGACCACGTCACCGGTTTCGGTCGCGGTGACCCGCCAGCTGCTGTACCGGATGGCGAGCGCCGCGTCGCCGTTCCCCGTGCACGAACTGGACTCACGGCTGATCGGCGGCTTGGGCACCAGCCCGGACGCCGTCGAAGGGGTCATGTCCTTTCTGCAGAAACGACCACCGGAGTTCTCCATGCGCGTCGACACCGACCAGCCCGCCTACCTGCCGTGGCGGAACGCGTGACCGCCTATCCCCCGGAGCCGTGGAACCTGGCGGGCCAGGCGTACCTGTCGGTCTGGCGGGTCCCGGTGAGCGAACTGCCCGCACTGCCCGACGGCGTCGAACCGGTCACGGTCGGTGGCCGCGCACAGGTGTTCACCGCCTGGATCGACTACCAGGAGCCCGGACAGCTTCAGTACCACGAGCTGCTCGCGACGGTCGCGGTCCGAGGCAAACGTCTCTCCAGCTCGATCACCGACATCTGGGTCGACAGCGAGGTCTCGCTCGACGGCGGCCGCGCGCTGTGGGGCATCCCCAAGGACCTCGCCGCGCTCGACTTCACCCACGGGCGGACGTTCACCGCCTCCGCGGCCACCCACGAGGACTGGATCGCGACGGCCGCCTTCACCGCCCGCCCGAGCCTTCCGGTGCGGATGCCCGCGGCCTTCGACGTCGTCCAGATGCTGGACGGCCGTCTCAAAAGAAGCCCCGTCCGGGCGAAGGCCCGCCCGCGTCCGGCGGCCGCGGACTGGCGGCTCAACGAGCACGGACCGCTCGGCTTCCTGGCCGGTCAGCGGCCGGTCCTGAGTGCCTGCCTGCGCGATTTCACGATCGTTTTCGGCGGCTGACCAGCAGCCCTGCGTGATCGCCTAACCCGCCAGGGTGAGACCACGACACGCCACCCATTGGGGCACGTGCAGCCTCCGACCCCTACATGTAGTCTCTGGGAACCGGCACCGCCCAGCGACGGGGAGACCGCTCAGGAGCGGTGGTCGGACAGCTTTGTGAACGTGCAGCGCATGGCCTTGCGAGGCCTTGTGGTGCTTCAACGCGCCCTTTTTAAGAGACACAGTGGAGACTACGCATGTCACTGGAAACCGGTCAGCGGCCACCTTCGTCCTCGGACACCACGCCCGCGACCGTGCGAGTCATCCGGCGGGACGGCAGCGTGTCCCCCTTCGACGCGAACAAGATCTCGGTCGCCGTGACCAAGGCCTTCCTCGCCGTCGAGGGCGGTGACGCGGCCGCCTCGTCGCGGATCCACCACCTGGTCAAGGAATTGACCGAGCAGATCGAGACCACCCTGCTCCGCCACGCCGGTCCCGAGACCGCGCTGCACATCGAGCAGATCCAGGACATCGTCGAGCTCGCGCTGATGCGCGGCGAGCACCACAAGGTCGCCCGCGCGTACGTCCTCTACCGCGACGAGCGCGCGAAGGCCCGCGAGTCCGAGAAGCCCGCGTCGTCCGACGTCGCGATCAGCGTCAAGACGGCCGACGGTTCGCTCCGCCCGCTCGACTGGGCCCGCGTCTCGCACGTGGTCGGCGAGGCCGTCGCCGGACTCGACGACGTCTCGGCCGAGCCGGTGCTGGCCGAGGCCAAGCGCAACCTGTACGACGGCATCAGCGCCGACGAACTCGCCCTCGCCCAGATCATGGCCGCGCGCGTGCTCGTCGAGCAGGAGCCGAACTACTCCTACGTCAGCGCCCGGCTGCTGGCGGACAAGCTCCGCGGCGAGGCGCTCACCTACCTCGCGGGTGCCCCGCAGCAGGCCAGCCAGGACGAGATGACCACCCGGTACCCGCAGTACTTCCGGGACTACCTCAAGCGCGCCATCGAGCTGGAGCTGGTCAACCCGGAGCTGCAGACCTTCGACCTGGACAAGATCACCGCGGCCATCCACGCCGAGCGTGACCTCGACTTCGGCTTCCTCGGCCTGCAGACCCTGTACGACCGGTACTTCCAGCACCACAACGGCGTCCGCTTCGAGCTGCCGCAGGCGTTCTTCATGCGCGTCGCGATGGGCCTCGCCATCCGCGAGGACGACAGGGAATCTCGTGCCATCGAATTTTACGAGCTGCTCTCGTCGTTCCACTTCATGGCCTCCACCCCGACGCTGTTCAACTCGGGCACCACGCGCCCGCAGCTGTCGTCCTGCTTCCTGACCACCGTCGACGACGACCTGGACTCGATCTTCCAGGCGTACAAGAACAACGCGCTGCTGGCGAAGTACTCGGGCGGTCTCGGCAACGACTGGACCCCGGTCCGCGGGCTCGGCGCGCACATCAAGGGCACCAACGGCCAGTCGCAGGGTGTCGTGCCGTTCCTCAAGATCGCCAACGACACCGCGGTCGCGGTGAACCAGGGCGGCAAGCGCAAGGGCGCGGCCTGCGCGTACCTCGAGACCTGGCACGTCGACATCGAGGAATTCCTCGACCTGCGCAAGAACACCGGTGACGACCGTCGCCGTACGCACGACATGAACACCGCGAACTGGGTGCCGGACGAGTTCCTCCGCCGGGTCGAGGCCGACGCGCAGTGGACGCTGTTCTCGCCGAACGAGACCCCGGACCTGCACGACCTCTACGGCACCGCGTTCGCCGAGCGCTACCGCGAGTACGAGGCCGCCGCCGAACGCGGTGAGCTGAAGGTGTTCCGCAAGGTCCGCGCGATCGACCTGTGGCGCCGCATGCTGACCATGCTGTTCGAGACCGGCCACCCGTGGATCACCTTCAAGGACCCGTGCAACCTGCGCTCGCCGCAGCAGCACGTGGGTGTCGTGCACTCGTCCAACCTGTGCACCGAGATCACCCTGAACACCACCACCGACGAGGTCGCGGTCTGCAACCTCGGCTCGGTGAACCTGCTCAAGCACGTCACCCCCGAGGGCATCGACGCGAAGCGCCTCGAGAAGACCGTGCGCACCGCTGTCCGCATGCTCGACAACGTGATCGACATCAACTTCTACACCATCCCGGAAGCACGCCGCTCCAACCTGCGGCACCGCCCGATCGGGCTGGGCCTGATGGGTTTCCAGGACGCGCTGTTCGAGATCGGTGTCCCGCTGTCCTCGGAAGAGGCCGTACAGTTCGCGGACCTCAGCATGGAGCACATCAGCTACTACGCGATCTCGGCGTCGACCGACCTCGCGGAGGAGCGCGGCCAGTACCAGACGTTCGAGGGTTCCTTGTGGAGCAAGGGAATCCTGCCGATCGACTCGATGCAGCTGCTGATCGACGCGCGCCGGGGCGACGCGCTCGACGTCGACACCTCGTCCACTTTGGACTGGGCGCCGCTGCGCGAGCGGGTCAAGACCGTCGGTATGCGCAACTCCAACGTGATGGCGATCGCGCCGACCGCGACGATCTCCAACATCGTGGGCGTCGGGCAGTCGATCGAGCCGCTGTTCCAGAACCTGTTCGTCAAGTCGAACATGTCCGGTGACTTCACCGTGGTGAACCCGCACCTGGTCCGCTCGCTCAAGGCGCGCGGGCTGTGGGACGAGGTCATGGTCTCGGACCTGAAGTACTTCGACGGCAGCCTCGGCCAGATCGACCGCGTGCCGGACGACCTGAAGGCGCTGTACGCCACCGCGTTCGAGATCGAGTCGAAGTGGCTCGTGGACGCCGGTTCGCGTCGTCAGAAGTGGATCGACCAGGCACAGTCGCTGAACCTGTACATCGCGGCGCCCAGCGGCCGCAAGCTCGACGAGCTGTACCGCTACGCCTGGCACAAGGGCCTCAAGACCACGTACTACCTGCGGGCGCGGTCCGCGACGCACGTGGAGAAGAGCACCCTGCGCGGCACCGACGGCAAGCTGAACGCGGTCTCGGCCACCCCGGCCCCGGCCACACCAGCCACACCTGCCGCACCGAAGGCCCCGGCTCCTGCCGCTTCGCCCGCCCCGTCGGCAACCGCCGCCGTCCCGGCCGTGCCGGTGACCGCCCCGGCACCGGCCGCCAAGCCGGAGCCGAAGGAGATCCCGCAGGTCTCGGACGTCGACTTCGTCGCCACCGACGGCGCCTCCTGCCGCATCGACGACCCGGACTGCGAAGCCTGCCAGTAAGACATCCTCGTGAGTGGCGATTCGGGTTCTGACCCGAATCGCCACTCACGACCCCCACTCGTGAAGTGAGCCTCTGTATGACCACCTTTGACGCTTCCACCGACGCCACCGGCCTCGGTGAGATCGAAGTCGGCGCCGCCCGCATCAACGTCGACGACAAGCGGATGATCAACGCCCGCGCCGACGTCAACCAGCTGCTGCCGATGAAGTACACCTGGGCGTGGGAGAAGTACCTCGCCGGCTGCAACAACCACTGGATGCCGACCGAGGTCGCCATGCAGGCCGACATCGCGCTGTGGAAGTCGCCCGACGGCCTCACCGAGGACGAGCGCACCATGCTCAAGCGCAACCTCGGCTTCTTCGCCACCGCGGAATCGCTGGTGGCCAACAACATCGTGCTCGCGGTGTACCGGCAGATCACCAACCCCGAATGCCGCCAGTACCTGCTGCGCCAGGCGTTCGAGGAGGCCGTGCACACGCACACCTTCCAGTACATCTGCGAGAGCCTCGGCCTGGTCGAGGGCGAGCTGTTCAACATGTACCGCGAGGTCCCCTCCATCTCGGAGAAGGACGCGTGGGCGCTGAAGTACACGCAGAACCTGGAGAACCCGGACTTCGAGACCGGCACTCCCGAGGCCGACCAGAACTTCCTGCGTGACCTGGTCGCGTTCTACGTGATCTTCGAGGGCATGTGGTTCTACACCGGCTTCGCGCAGATCCTGTCGCTCGGCCGCCGGAACAAGATGATCGGCATCGCCGAGCAGTACCAGTACATCCTGCGCGACGAGTCGATCCACCTGAACTTCGGCATCGACTGCATCAACCAGATCAAGATCGAGAACCCGCACCTGTGGACCGAAGAGTTCCAGGCGGAGATCCGCGGCATGCTGACCGAGGCGTGCGAGCTCGAGGTCGCCTACGCCCGCGACACCATGCCGCGCGGCATGCTCGGGCTCTCGGCCGAGCTGATCGAGCAGTACATGCACTTCATCACCGACCGCCGCGCCCAGCAGATCGGCCTCCAGCCGATCTTCGGCGAGACGGAGAACCCGTTCCCGTGGATGTCGGAGGCGATGGACCTCAAGAAGGAGAAGAACTTCTTCGAGACCCGCGTCATCGAGTACCAGTCCGGTGGCGCCCTCGACTGGGACTGACAAGTCCCTCCGAAGTACATGAAGGCCCCCTTCCTTGCGCCCAGGTGCAGGAAGGGGGCCTTCATGTACTCGGCAACACTTTCGCCGCTTCAGGTTCAGGCTTGGGCGAAGTACTGTTCCGCCGCTTCCAGGCGCGGCACCGGGACGCCCAGCCGCCGCGCTTCGGCCAGGGTGTCCCGGCAGACCTCGCGCGGCTCCTCGGCGCCGGGGTCGGAGTGCGCCGTGACACTCACGCGCGCCACGGCGACATGAGCGGTCAGCCAGGCGAGCACGGAGGCCGTCAGCCAGGTGGGCGCCCGGAACGGCAGCAAACCGACCCGGTGACGTCGCAGGTCGAGGCCGCGCGCCTGGAGAAGCGGCAGTAGTTCACGGCCGTTCAGCAACCCCTCGCGTAAGTCGGTCCTCGACCCGGCCAGCTCGGACAGGGAACCCAGCCGCAGGCCCTGCGAGAGCAAGCCCGCATCCGACACGAAATGGACCCACAGCCAGCCGCGGAAGTCGGGCCGCTCCTTGATCCGGAGCCCGGCCTCGCGAAACGCCTGGCGCACGGCCCGCTCCCGATCGGTCGGGGGCCTGCCGAGGGTGCCGAAGATGACCGACGGCATCAGCATCCCGTGGAGCACGCCGTCCGCGTCGAAACCGCCTCCGGCCTGCGGAAAGCCCCAGGCGATCCGGTCGAGAGGGAGCGGGCCGATCGCCGCCGTCGGCTCGGTCCAGATGTTGCCGAAGACAAGTACCGTGGCCTTGCCGACACGAGGGGCCAGGAAAGCCGTCGCCTCCGGAAGGCGGTGGTGCGACACGCTGAGCACGATCAGGTCGAAATCGTGGTCCGGCTCCAGTGTTTCGCGGAGGCGCACCGGCCACTCTTCGACGACGCGCTGCCCCCATACCCGGCGCCGCGTGTCGAGCAGGTCGAGATCCACCGTGTCCCCGTACTCCGCAGCGCGGCCCGGCCGGACGTAGAACTCGACGTCATGTCCCGCCTTGTGCAGGGCCCAGCCGTAGATGGTGGCGATCACGCCACGGCCGAACATCAGGATCTTCAAGGTGCACCTCACGGGGTACGATTGATGTGGAGATCATCTCCACTTCGAAAATATGGAGATGATCTCCATTTGTCAACGCGAGGGAGCGCATGACCGCCGACAAGCCGCTGCGGGCCGATGCCCGGCGCAAGCGCGAGGCCCTGCTCGCCAAGGCACGGGAGCTCTTCCAGGCCGGATGCTTCTTCGATCTGCGCTTCGACGACTTCGCCTGCCTGGCAGGCGTGGGCACCGGCACGCTCTACCGCCACTTCCCCACCAGGGAGGCACTGGCCGAGGCGGTCTACCACGGGGAAGTCGCCGCGCTGTGCGACCGCGCCCGACAGCTCCAGGCCACCCTGCCCGCGGCGGAGGCGTTGGCGACCTTCCTCCGCGACATGGTCGACCACATCGATGCCCATCAAGGCCTGGCCCGGACGCTGGCCACCCTCATGGCCGATCGTTCGGGCGCGCTCGCCGAGGGCAGCCAGGCGCTGGAACAGGCTGTCACCGACCTGGTGGCCGACGCCGTCCGGGACGGCACCGTTCGCGACGACGTGGACGCCGGCGCCGTGATGATGGCGTTGCACGGCATCGGCGCGGCCCATGACCGCCCCGGATGGCGGGCCGAGGCCGACGGTGTCATCACCCTCCTGCTGGACGGGCTGCACCGTCCGCTCTGACTTTTCTCACATTCGAGCGGTCCCGTAGCGCTCCTGAGTACGCTTCGAGGTGCTACTGGTTCGCCCGGCCTCCCAGGCCGGTCGAGGTAACAGGGAACCCGGTGTGAATCCGGGACTGCCCCGCAGCGGTATGTGGGAACGAAAGCCGTCACCGTGCGAGACACGGTAAAGCACTGGGCATGGCGCCCTGGGAAGCGACGGCCGGTAGGAGCGAGCGAGTCGCCCACGAGTCCGAAGACCTGCCCGTGGTACGTGCGCCGACGGCGTGCGTGAGTCCGGGCCTCGCGGGATGGGCACGACCGAAATCGCGGTCACTCCTGCGCGCGCTCCGGACTCTGACGACAAGCTCGCGAGGAGAGAGCTGTGACCGAAATCGGCACGACAGTGCTGGGCTACCCCCGGATCGGACCGGACCGGGAACTCAAGCGTGCGCTCGAACGCTACTGGGCGGGCAAGATCGACGAGGCCGAACTGCTGGGCACCGGCCGCGCGTTGCGGACGCAGACCTGGCAGGCGCTCGAAAAGGCCGGGCTGGACTCCGTCCCGTCCAACACGTTCTCCCACTACGACCAGGTGCTCGACACCGCCGAGCTGTTCGGGGCGCTGCCGGAGCGCTTCACGACGCTCGGCCTTTCGCCGCTCGACACCTACTTCGCCGCCGCGCGCGGGGTGCAGGACGCGCCGGCGATGGAGATGACGAAGTGGTTCGACACGAACTACCACTACCTCGTCCCCGAACTCGGCCCGGACACGACGTTCTCGCTCACCGGCACCAAACCGCTGGACGAGTATCGCGAAGCCCGCGCGATCGGCGTCGAGACGCGGCCGGTACTGGTGGGCCCGGTGACGTTCCTGCTCCTCGCGAAGGCGTCCGAGAGCGCCCCAGAGGGCTTCCGCCCGCTGGACCTGCTCGACGACCTCCTCGACGGCTATGTCGAACTGCTGCGCCAGCTGCACGACGAAGGCGTCGAGTGGGTGCAGTTCGACGAGCCCGCCTTCGCCGCGGATCGCACCGAGCAGGAGCTCAACGCGCTCATCCGCGCCTACCACCGGCTCGCGAAAGCCACCGCGCGGCCGAAGATCCTGGTCGCCGGCTACTTCGGCGGTCTCGGTCGCGCTCTGGGAGTGCTCGCCCGCTCCCCGATCGACGCGATCGCCGTCGACCTGGTCACCGATGAGTCCTTTGTGGACGCTGTCGTGGCCGAACCCGCGTTGCGGGACAAGGAGGTCCTGGCCGGTGTCGTGGACGGGCGCAACGTCTGGCGCACCGACCCGGCCCGCGCGCTCGGCCGGGCGGCGACGCTGCTCGGCACCGCGAAGTCGGTCAGCGTGTCGACGTCGTGCTCACTGCTGCACGTGCCCTACGACGTCGAACGGGAGGACGGGCTTCACCCGCGTCTCAAGGGCTGGCTCGCTTTCGCCAAGCAGAAGGTCGACGAGGTCGTCCTGCTCGGGCGCGCGCTGAAGGAGGACGGGGTCGACCTGTCCGCCGCTCGTGCCGCGGTCTCGGATCGCGCCACGGCGGCCGACCTGGCCGACGCCGGCGTGCGCGCCAGGCTGGAGGCGTTGCGGCCGGAAGACACCGTCCGCTCCCCCTATGCCCGGCGCGCGGCGGCGCAGCAGGCCGCGCTGGACCTGCCGCCGTTGCCGAGCACGACGATCGGCTCGTTCCCGCAGACCACCGAGGTCCGCAAGGCGCGGGCCGCGCACAAAGCGGGTTCGCTGGACGACGCGGGCTACGAGGCCGCGATGAAGGCGGAGATCGAGCACGTCATCCGGCTGCAGGAGGATCTCGGGCTGGACGTGCTGGTGCACGGCGAACCCGAGCGCAACGACATGGTGCAGTACTTCGCCGAGCGGCTGGCCGGGTTCGCCGCCACCGACTTCGGCTGGGTGCAGTCCTATGGCTCGCGGTGTGTCCGGCCGCCGATCCTGTACGGCGACGTCTCGCGCCCGGAGCCGATGACCGTCGAGTGGGCGCGCTACGCGCAGAGCCTGACCGGCAAACCCGTCAAGGGAATGCTGACCGGTCCGGTGACGATCCTGGCGTGGTCGTTCGTCCGCGACGACCAGCCGCTGGGCGAGACCGCCCGCCAGGTGGCGCTGGCCATCCGCGACGAGGTCCACGACCTGCAGGAGGTGGGCATCCGCGTCATCCAGGTCGACGAGCCGGCGCTGCGGGAACTGCTCCCGCTGCGCGCGGCCGCGCACGAGGCGTACTTCGCGTGGGCGGTCTCGTCGTTCCGGCTGGCGACGTCCGGCATCTCCGACGCGACGCAGATCCACACGCATATGTGCTATTCGGAGTTCGGTGAGGTGGTCAAGGCGATCGACGCGCTCGACGCCGACGTCACCAGCATCGAAGCCGCGCGGTCGAAGATGGAGGTCGTCACCGACCTGGGCGCGGCGGGCTTCGGCCGAGGTGTCGGGCCCGGCGTGTACGACATCCACTCGCCGCGGGTGCCCGACGTCGACGAGGTCAGCGGGCTGCTGCGGACCGCCGTCGGCGCCGTGCCAGCCGAGCGGATCTGGGTGAACCCGGACTGCGGCCTGAAGACCCGCGGCTACGCCGAGGTCGAACCGGCCCTGCGGAACCTGGTCGCGGCCGCCCACGCGGTGCGGGCCGAGCTGGGCTGACCCGTTCCGTGAAGGCCTCCTTCCCTACTCTCAGGGTAGGGAAGGAGGCCTTCACGGACTTTCGCCGAGGTATTGTCAGGACGTCAACAAGGGTGCGATGGTGGAGCGGTAGCCGGTCTCAACGGGGAGATGGTCACCATGGCGAACGCCGTCGAAAAGGTCACCGGGGCGCTGCGCGAGCGGGTTCCGCCGCTCACCTCGATCCCCCTGCCGCGTTCGGTGGACCAGCGCTGGCTCGGCGCGACCTGGCCGGTCCGCGAACTCGCGCCCGCCCCGCCGGGTCTCAAACCCGTCCTCGGCGACGAAGGCCCGCCGGTCATCGGGCACGCGCTGGACTTCATGCGCTTCGGCATCGACTTCGGCCTCAAACGCCACGAAACCTACGGCCCGGTGTCGTGGATGGGCGCGTTCGGCCGCCGCATCGTCGCCCTCTCCGGTCCGGAGGCCACGCAGATCGCGCTGGTGAACAAGGACAAGGCCTTCTCCCAGGAGGGCTGGAAGTTCTTCATCGAGCGGTTCTTCGACCGCGGCCTGATGCTGCTCGATTTCGGCGAGCACCATCTGCACCGCCGGATCATGCAGGCGGCGTTCACCCGGCAGCGGCTCACCGGGTACGTCGACCAGATGGGACCGGCGCTGCGCGAGGGCATCGCCGCGTGGGCGGACCGGCCGAATCCGCGGATCTACTGGTCTCTCAAGCAACTCACGCTCGACGTGGCGACACGCGTGTTCATGGGCATGCGTTCGGGCGACGACGCGGCCGCGATCAACCGCGCGTTCGTGAATTCCGTGCGCGCGGGCACGGCCATCGTGCGGTTCCCCGTTCCCGGCGGCCGCTGGGCCGCGGGATTGCACGGCCGCAAAGTCCTCGAACGCTACTTCTCGGCGAACCTGCCCGCGAAACGGGCGAGCGACGGCGACGACCTCTTCACCGCCCTGTGTCATGCCACCACCGAGGACGGCGACCGCTTCACCGACTCCGACGTCGTCAACCACATGATCTTCCTGATGATGGCGGCGCACGACACGTCGACCATCACCAGCGCCGCCGCCGTCTACCACCTCGCCAAGAACCCCGGATGGCAGGAACGCGCACGCCGGGAATCCCTCGCGCTCGGCGACGACGTGCCGGACATCGAAGCGCTGGAAACCCTGAAGACCCTGGACCTGGTGATCAAGGAATCCCTGCGCCTGGTGGCCCCTGTTCCTTCCCTGGCAAGGAAAACGGTGAAGGACACCGAAGTGCTCGGGCATTTCATTCCCGAAGGGACACTGGTCGGGGTTTCGCCGACCGTCAACCATTTCGCGCCGGAGTACTGGACCGACCCGATGCGTTTCGACCCGGACCGCTTCGGCGAGGAACGCCGCGAGGACAAGTCGCACCGCTACGCGTGGATGCCGTTCGGCGGCGGCGCGCACAAGTGCATCGGCCTGCATTTCGGGACGTTCGAAGTGAAAGCGCTGCTCCACGAGATGCTGCGGGCGTACCGCTGGTCGGTCCCGGACGGCTACACCGCCCGCTGGGACTACGTCTCACTGCCCGTTCCCGCGGACGGCCTGCCGATCCGGCTGGTGACACACTGAACAGGCCAACGGGTAACCACGATCGAGCACTCTTGGTAACTTCCGGTCACCACTCGTGTAGTAGCGATCACCCTTTCAGCCGGTAGACACTCCGGATCGCGCATGATGCCGTGGCACTACACCCGGTCGGCTCATACCCAGTGTGGGCCCGTGGGCTCGGACACCCGGTCTGAGCTGGCCATAAACCGCGCATGAAGAGGTGAAGTGTGCCCGAGCCTGGTTCCGTACCAGGGTTGGTGGACGTCGCTCGGAGATGGGCCGCGACGCTCGCTGACACTAAAGGAGTATCGCTTCCCCAGGAGCAACTCGAAGAGTTCTTGCTCGGCGTCGCACAGGACGCCGTCCGGACCGATCCCGATCACGAGCCCGCCCGGCTGCGCTTCTCGAAGCTCTATTCCGCCTCCCCCATCGGGATCGCGCTCGCCGACTCCGACGGCAAGATCGTCGAGGCGAACACCGCGCTCGGCAAACTCCTCGGCTGCCGTCCCTCGGCGCTGCGCGGACGGGACATCCCCGGACTCGGTTCCGCCGAACACGACGTCGCCCGGCTGCGGAACGGGCTCTCCCAGCTCATGACGCTCGGCCAGCAGACCCAGCAGGAACGCCTGTTGCTGGACCACAGCGAGGAAGGCACGCTCTGGGTCGACGTGACCCTCACCGACCTTCCCGGTGACCGGCCCGGCTCGGCCTACCCGGTGCTGATGGTCGCCGACGCGAACGAGATCCACCTGCTTCAGGAACGGCTGCTGCACCAGAACGTGCACGACGCGCTGACCGGTCTGCCGAACTCCGCCGCGTTCGGCAACGCTCTCGAAACCGCGCTGGCCGGTTCCGGCAGCGACCAGGTCGCGCTCGTCTACCTCGACGTCGACGGTTTCAAGGTGATCAACGACGGTCTCGGCGCCGGCGTCGGCGACCAGGTGCTGCGCGGGGTCGCGAACAAGCTCAAATCCGTGTTCACCGGCAGGTACAACGGTTCCGTCGCCCGGCTGTCCGGCGACGGGTTCGCCGTCCTGCTGCGCGGCGAGTTCACCTCGCCCCAGGTGATCGCGCTGGTCGAGCAGGCCTTGGACGAACTGGTCGAGCCGATCTACCTCGGCGGGCACGGGATCGGGGTCAGCGCGAGTGCCGGCATCGTCGTCCGCCCGGTCGCCGACGGCGGGCCGGAAGACCTGCTGCGGGCCGCGGAGATCGCCCTGCACCGCGCCAAGGAAGCGGGCAAGGCGCAGTGGATGCTGTTCGACCCGGAGCTCGACGCGCGCGACCGCGGCCGCTACCAGCTCGGCGCGGTCATCGCGGGCGCGCTGGAGAACGGCGAGTTCTCGCTGATCTACCAGCCAACGGTGAAGCTCGCGGCCCCGGACCAGCTGGCCGCGGTGAACGCCGGCTTGCGCTGGACCCACCCGGAGAAAGGCGAACTGGACGCCGCGGAGTTCTATCCGCTGGCACAGATCACCGGGATGACCATCCCGCTCGGCCGGTGGCTGCTGGCGGAGTCGCTGGCGGCCACCGCGCGCTGGCGGAACCGGTTCGGCGACGCGGCCCCGGACGTCTGCGTCCGGCTGCCGAAGCGGCTGGCCATCGACCCGGATCTGGTGCTGATGGTCAAGGAGCAGCTCGACCGGCACAGCCTGCCCGCGCAGGCGCTGCGGCTGTGCACCGACCGCGAGTCCGTGTTCGACCCGCGCGGCGAGGTGCTGGACTCCTTTGCCGTACTGGCCGATCTGGGCGCCCAGCTGGTGCTGACGATCTCCGGTTCGGCCGATCTGGAACTGATCCCCCGGCACGCGCTGCCGGTCCGCCACGTGATCCTGTCCGGCGCGGTGATCGACGCGCTGGCCGACGGCGAGAACGAGGCCGACGTCCGGCACCTGTGCCAGCTGGTCACCAGGGCCAAGGAGCTGAAGCTGCGCATCGGCGCGGAAGGCGTCCGCAGCCACGAACAGGCCGAGCGGTTGCGGCGGCACGGCGTGCTCGCGGCGCGCGGCTCGTTCGTCGCCGATTCCGCGACCGGGGACGAGGTCGACGAGCTGATCGAACGCCACGCCCACTGACGTGGCAGGATCCGTCCATGGACCAAGGTGACATCGCCCCGGACTTCACCCTGCCCGACGACAAGGGCGAGGACCGCACGCTGTCGGACTTCCTCTCGTCCGGCCCGGTCGTGCTGTTCTTCTACCCCGCCGCGATGACCAGTGGGTGCACCGCGGAGAGCTGCCATTTCCGCGACCTGGCGGCGGAATTCGCCGAAGTCGGCGCGCACCGCGTCGGCATCAGCCCGGACGCCGTCGCCAAACAGCAGGAGTTCTCGGCCAAACACGGCTTCGACTACCCACTGCTGTCCGATGTGGACGGTGTGGTGGCGCGACAGTTCGGTGTGTGGCGCAAATTCAGCCCGCTGCACGCCAAGCGACACACGTTCGTCATCGACACCGACCGCAAGGTGCTCGAAGTGATCAAAAGCGAACTGAAGTTCACCGTGCACGCCGACAAGGCGCTCGCTGCCCTGCGCGACCGCAAGACTAAGGACGCTTGAGCCGCCAGATCCGGTTGACGCCCGCGCAGGCGGGAGCGAGCGGCGGTTCGGCGACCTCGTCACCGGTCACCGTGAATCCCAGCCGCGCGGGCACGGCGCCACTCGCGACGTTGTTCTCGTCGTGCCGGATCTCGACCTCCGGCGCGCCGAGGCGGAAGGCCTCGTCCGCCAGCAGCTTGGCGGCCCTGGTGACGAGGCCGCGGCCGGTGTGGTGGCGGCTGAGCCAGTAGCCGATCTCGATCCGGTCCGGATGGGTGATCATGCCCGTGCCGCCCACGACCTCACCTCCGGCGAAGATCGCGAAGTCGTAGGTCTTGCCTTCGGCCCAGTTCTTTGCGGTGTGCTCCAGGAAGTCCGCGGCTTCCCGGTGGCCGTAGCCGTTGACGGCCCAGATCATCCAGGCGCCGAGATGCCCGGCGGAATCCCCCGCCACGGTGGCCAGGGTTTCGAGCTGCTCCGGCTTCCAGCGGCGCAGCGTGACGACGTCGTCTGCGAGGGTTTCGGCGGGCGCTTCCATCGGCCCATGGTGACGTACGGCCGGGCGGAACGCCTCCGGTTTTCGGATCGGCTCGTGAGCGGCGAGGACGGCCAGAGCCAGCCGTGTCTCAGGTACCTACGGGCGGGGTTTCCCGTGACCGGCGGGACGACACCCGTGATCAGACGGACGACACGCGTGTCGTCCGTCTGATCACACGTGCCGTCCACTCGGGCACGCGAAAGTACCGGGTCAGGTCAGGATCGCGCTGTCCGGGATCTCCGTGTCGTTCTTCAGTGCGTCGAAAAGCAGCTTCGACTTCGTCTTGTCCCAGTTCTCCGCCGAGCCGTTGGTCACCGGCACCGTCGTGGTGACGACGCCGCCAGACGAGATCCCGCGCATCGCCAGCGCGAGCCTCACCAGGTTGTGCACGTGGTCGCCCGTGTCCATGGTCAACGCGTCGGGCGCGGTCGACAGCAGCGGGAACAGCGAGAACGGGTTCAGCAGCGTGCCGGGGCTGCCGATCTCGCTGACCAGCGCGCCGATGAACTTCCGCTGGTTGGCGACGCGGTCGAGGTCCGACCGCGGGGTGGCCGCGCTGTGCCGCATGCGGACGAACCCGAGCGCCTGCGGGCCTTGGAGGTCCTGGCATCCCGGTTCGATCTTGATCCCCGTCATGGTGTCTTCCATCGGCTTCTCGACGCACATGTTGACCCCGCCGATCGCGTCCACGATCTTGGCGAACCCGCCGAAACCGATCTCGGCGTAGTGGTCGATGTGCAGGCCGGTGGCGCCTTCGACGGTCTGCGCGAGCAGCGCCGGGCCGCCCAGCGCGAACGCGGCGTTGATCTTGTTCTTGCCGTGTCCGGGGATGTTCACCTGCGAGTCCCGCGGGAGGCTCAACAGCGTCGGCTTGGTGCTGTTGTCCGGGACGTGCGCGACCATGATGGTGTCGGTCCGCTTGCCGCCTGCCTCGTTGGCATCGCCGGTGACCAGTTTCGCCTGCTCCTCGGGCGTCAGCCCGTCCCGGCTGTCGGAGCCCACGATCAGCCAGTTGGTGCCCTCGGCCGCGACGGGACGGCCGGAGTAGTCGGCCAGCGCGTCGACACGGTTGATGGAGAACTCCAGGTACACCCACACGCCGGCGAGGAACACCACGAACACGGTCAGCAGCGTGAGCAGCACCTTGCCGAAGCCCCAGCGCTTGCGTCGCCGCGGCGGGCGCGCGCCGTCCATCGGGCGGCTCGGCGGGGGCTCCGGGCGGCGCGGTGGCGGCCCGGCGGGACGCTCGGCGCCTCCGTGCCCCATCGGCGTCGTCCGCTCGTCGTACGGGCTGCTCCCCCGGCCCGGCAGCGGCATCATCTGCGCGGGTTGATGCCGCCGGGGGCGGCCGGACGGCGGCCGTTGTGGCGGCATCCGTCGCCCTCGGTCGTCGCCTCCATACGTCATGCCGAATCACCCGTCCCGATTTCGCGTGTAGGCCCAGTCAACCGCAGACCCTAGGTGAAGGACGTGCGGCACCCCGCATCGGTTGGGTGGCGTTCACTGTCCGTTTTCGGCGAATCCGAACTGGTGGAGCTTGAGATACCCCGAACGGAACCCCGCTTCGGAGTACGCCAGGTAGAACTCCCACATCCGTTTGAAGACGTCGTCGAAGCCCAGTTCGGTGATTTCGTCCCACCGCTGAGTGAACTTCTCCCGCCACAACTGCAGCGTGCGGGCGTAGTCCTGGCCGAACTCGCGCACCCCCTGCAGTCTCAGCCGGGTGTGCGCCAGCATGCCCTGCTCCACCGAGGTGGTCGACGGGATGAGCCCGCCGGGGAAGATGTACTTGTGCACCCAGGTGTACGACCGGGCCGCGGCGAGCATGCGTTCGTGGTCCATGGTGATGGCCTGCAGCCCGAGCCGCCCGCCCGGCTTCAGCCGTTTCCCGATGGTCTCGAAGAACGTGGGCCAGTAGGACTCGCCGACCGCCTCGATCATCTCGACGCTCACCACGGCGTCGTATTCGCCGGTGGAGTCGCGGTAGTCGCAGAGCCGGACGTCGACGCGGTCGGCGAAGCCCGCCGCCGCGATGCGTTCGGTCGCCAGCGCGGCCTGTTCCTCGGAGATGGTCAGTGACGTGACCGTGGCCCCGCGCGCGGCGGCGCGGATCGAGAGTTCGCCCCAGCCGGTGCCGATTTCGAGCACCGTGCTGCCTTCGCGGACCCCGGCGTAGTCGAGGACGCTGTCGATCTTGCGGTGCTGGGCGGTGGTGAGGTCGTCGTCCGGGCCGAACAACGCCGACGAATACATCATCGACGGGTCCAGGAAGGCACCGAACAGGTCGTTGGACAGGTCGTAGTGGCGATGGATGTTCGCCCGCGACCCCTCGATGGTGTTCTCCTCGTCCGCGGGGTGGCCGCGGTCGACGAACCGGCGGAACCGTTGCAGCAGCGGCGGGATGAGCGTCGCCATCCGCTCCGCGAACGGGGTCAGCACCTCGGCGAGCGCGTCGCTCGTCCAGTCGCCGACCATGTAGGCCTCGCCGAAACCGATCTTCGCGTCCACGCCGAGGCGGTGGAAGAAGGCGGCGGGACGGTTGAGCCGCATCTCGGGCGCGTCCGGGCCGCCGGCGCCCAGGTGCGCACCGTCGGGCATGCGCACGCGGACGTTCAACGGGCGCACCGCCTGCCGGAACAGCTGTTCGGCGATCCGTGCCCGGAACGGGGAATGCGGCGGGGTGGCCAATCCCGGCCACCGGGTTTCGTCAGGAGTGGGCAGGCCGGACGGACCTGCCGTCCGATCGACGCTCGACGTGGACATAGGTGCTCCCTCCCACCCGGCCTAGACCGGGATCCGCAGCCGCTCGGAGCTGGGCCGATCCCAGGCCGCGCTCAATGTTCCGTCAGTTCCCCCGGCTTCGATCAGCTCGAGGGTGAACGCCCGTACGAGACGGTTCCAGACGCGAGACCTTCGTAACATCGCGTGCCCTTCGCCGCCTATTTCAAATCGCGCGGACCGCGATGTCACCTTTTCGGCGCGCTCCGCGAAAGCGTGTGACGCCACCGGATCGGTCATCCGGTCCTTGGTCCCGTGCGCGATGAGCACGGCACGACCGCCGACGGCACCGATGGGTTCACCCGGTGGCGTCCACGGTGCCAGTGCGCAGACTCCGACGACAGCCCTGTCGTCGGCGACGCGCAGGGCGACCCGCCCTCCCATCGAATGGCCGACGAGGATCACCGGTGCTCCGGGGTGGTCTTCGCGGACGCGTTCCAAGGCCCAGCGGGCGTCGGCCAAAGCGTCGGCGCCGTCGTCGTTCCAGCCGTAGATCCGGTTGCGCAGGAGCCGCACCTCGACCCCGTGCTCCCGGCCCGCCCGGTGGACGTCCTTGGCCAGGGGCACCATCCGCTGGTACGCCAGCCGCCACGGCGCCACGCGGGCATGACTGTGCTCCGCACCGCCGTGCAGCACCAGCACGACGGCTTTCGCCTGGCCGCGTACTCGCCAAGTCCGCACCGCGGGATCAGCCTCGCTCACCCTTGGCCCTCCAGTCTCCGAATCCCCGGCCGCAGCGATCGGGTCAACCTCGATCATGACCCGATGTATTCCACTTGTGCCATTGGTCCACGCGATACATTCGTCGCTGATCTCCAGACGGAAGGGCGGATGTGGTGAGCACCACCGAACGTTATGCAGACGTCGCCGAACGGCTCGCGGAGGCCGAACGGGGTAACGCGGAGCAGATCCGGAAGTCGGCCGAACTGATCCTGGGCGTCATCCGGGCCGACGCCCTGGTGTTCACCGCCGGGGCCGGCCATTCGCTGGCGGCGGTCGCCGAGACCTTCTACCGCGCGGGCGGGCTCGCCTGCGTGTACCCGGTCTATCACCCCGAACTGCTGCCGCTGCACGGCGCGCAGCACAGCACCAAGACCGAGCGCCGCTCCGGGCTCGCCGAAGAGGTGCTGGCCGAACGCGCGCCGGGACCGGACGACCTGCTGGTGGTGTTCTCGACCTCGGGCGTCAACCCGTATCCGGTCGAACTGGCCGCCGGTGCGCGGGCACGCGGGGCG
This sequence comes from Amycolatopsis alba DSM 44262, assembly GCF_000384215.1. Classification (NCBI taxonomy): domain Bacteria; kingdom Bacillati; phylum Actinomycetota; class Actinomycetes; order Pseudonocardiales; family Pseudonocardiaceae; genus Amycolatopsis; species Amycolatopsis alba. The sequence continues at coordinate 8,933,268 of NZ_KB913032.1, forward strand.
TCGGTCATCGCGGTGAGTTCGGCCGCGTCCGTGGCCGCGGCGCCGAAACGCGCGGCGACGACGCTGATCGAGGAAGCCAGCATCGTTCTCGACTCTCACGTCCGGCCCGGCGACTCGAGCTACCCGCCGGAAGCGCCGAGGACAGCGCCGCTGTCGACAGTGATCAACGCGTTCCTGTGGAACCTCGTGCTCGCCGAGGTCGTGGACCTCGGTGCGGCGCAGGGGGTCGACATCCCGCTGTGGCGCAGTTCCAACGTGGATGGTGGCGACGAGGCCAACGCCGCGTTGCTGGCCAAGTACGGCGCGCGGGTTCCCGCTCTCCGGTAGCCGCCTGGCCCCGGTCCGTGAAGGCCTCCTTGCCTACCCTGAGGGTAGGGAAGGAGGCCTTCACTACCTCCCGGATCGCCCCAGAAGCACCAGTGGTCACAACGGCTGCGCGTGCAGGGGGCCTTCATGGGCTGCGGGTGGGCCAGGGCGGCGGTGAGCGGTGGGCCGAGCGCTCCAAGGAGTGTCGCGAAAGCCACTTTGGGGACGTCTGACGCCCCGAAAGTGGCTTTCGCGACACCCGAACCCGTCAAAGCGTCCGGTCAAGCCGCCGCAGGCTCCTCCGAGAACTGCGTCAGGTACAGCGCCGCGTAGCGCCCTTCCAGCGCGAGAAGCTCTTCGTGCGTCCCTCGCTCGACGATCTCCCCGTGCTCGATCACCAGGATCTGGTCCGCCGCCCGGACCGTCGACAGCCGGTGCGCGATGACCAGCGCGGTCCGCCCGGCCAGCGCGTCGGTCAGCGCCTCGCCGACAGCCGCCTCCGACTGCGAGTCCAGATGCGCGGTCGCCTCGTCGAGGATGACGACCCGCGGCTGCGCCAGCAGGAGCCTGGCGATGGTCAGCCGCTGCCGTTCCCCGCCGGAAAGCCGGTAGCCCCGCTCCCCCACCACGGTCTCCAGCCCGTCCGGCAGGTCCCGGATCAGCTCGGCCAGCCGGGCGCGGTCCAGCGCCGACCAGATCTCGGCGTCGGTGACACCGGGCCGCGCGTACTCGAGGTTCGCCCGGATCGTGTCGTGGAAGAGATGCCCGTCCTGGGTCACCACGCCGACGGTTTCCCGCAGCGAGGCGAAACCCACCTCGCGGACGTCCACATCGGACAACCGGACCGATCCGGCGTCGACGTCGTAGAGGCGCGGCAGCAGCGAGGCGATCGTCGACTTGCCCGCGCCGGAGGAGCCGACCAGCGCCACCATCTGCCCCGGTTCGGCACGGAAGCTGATGCCGTGCAACACTTCCTCACCGCCTCGATGGTCCAAAGTGGACACGTCCTCCAGCGACGCCAGCGAGTACCGGTCCGCCGCGGGATAGCCGAACCGGACGTCGGAGAATTCCACCGAAACCGGGCCTTCGGGAACGCGGCGCGGGTCCGGCTTCTCTTCGATCATCGGCTTGAGGTCGAGCACCTCGAAGACCCGCTCGAACGACACCAGCGCGGTCATCACGTCCACCCGGACGTTCGCGAGCGCGGTCAGCGGCGAGTACAGCCTGGTCAGCAGCAGCGCCAGCGCCACGACGGTGCCCGGCGCGAGCGCCCCGGTCAGCGCGAGATACCCGCCCAGCCCGTAGACCAGCGCCTGCGCGAGCGCGGAAACCGTGGTCAGGCTGGTCAGGAACCAGCGCGTCAGCATCGCCGTCCGCACCCCGATGTCGCGCACCCGCCCGGCCCGCGCGCCGAATTCACCCGCTTCCCGGCCGGGGTCGCCGAAGAGCTTCACCAGCGTCGCGCCCGGCGCGGAGAACCGTTCGGTCATCTGCGTGGTCATCGACGCGTTGAGCTGGCCCGCCTCCCGCTGCAGCCCGGCCATCCGCTTCCCGAGGCGCCGCGTCGGCAGGATGAACACCGGCAGCAGCACCAGCGCGAGCAGGGTGACCTGCCAGGACAGCGTCACCATGACCACCAGCGACAGCGCCAGCTGGATCACGTTGGTGACCAAACCGGACAGTGTCGCGGTGAACGTGCGCTGCGCGCCGATGACGTCGTTGTTGAGCCTGCTCACCAGCGCGCCGGTGCGGGTGCGGGTGAAGAACGCGACCGGCATGCGCTGCACGTGCCGGTACACCGCGACCCGCAGGTCGAGGATGATCCCCTCACCGATCCTCGAAGACTGGGCCCGTTCGGCCAGCCCGAGCGCGGCGTCGATCAGCGCCAGCGCCCCGATCACCACGGCCAGCCACACCACCAGCGAGACGTCGTGCCCGCCGACGATCGCGTCGACCACCTTCCCGGCCAGCACCGGCGTGCTCACCGCCAGCACCGCCGACACGACGGTGAGCACCAGGAATATCAGCAACCTCCGCCAGTGCGGCCTGGCGAACCGCGCGACGCGGCGGAGCGTGCCCTTGTGCAGTCCCTTGGGAACGTCTGCCGACTTCATCGCCGAGTTCATCAGCGACCACGTGTTGTCCATGAGAAACCTCTCCTTGCCCCCAGAACCTCGATATTAGTCGAGAGTTTTCCCGGATATAAGCATGACCAACACCCGACCCGACCGGATGCTTCCCGGTTTCCGCGTCCTCTTTCCGGCGCGGCCCGCCCCGTCGGTAGCCTGAGCCGGTGACCAAGGACCCGGACCGGCGACGACTGACCATCGACTTGGTCTTCTACACGGGCTGCCTCGTCTTCGCCGTCGTGAACACGGCCGTCGCCGAGTTCTACGGCTATCGCGTGTGGGCGAACTTCGCCGTGGCAGGTTACGGCCTCGCCGTGGTCCACACCAGCTGGCTGACGATCGCCGCCCGGCGCGGCAAGCGGCCGTCCGGAGCGCTCGGTTCGCGGTGGATCGGTATCGCCGCCATCGGCCTGTTCGCAATGATCCTTCCGTTGGGAATGCTCGTCATTCGCCGTCTGACCGGAGTGGACTGGCTCATCACGCCGGTCTCGTGGGCCGCCCAGCCCGAGGTCTGGGTGATCGAGAGGTCGGCGAAACTCCTGCTGGAGAACGGAACCCCGTACGTCGACGTGACCGCGCTCGGTCGCGCGGCGGAAGTAAACGATTACACACCATACGGTCCGGTCATGACCGTCTTCGGCCTGCCGCGCGCCCTCTTCGGCGGCGGTCCGGTCGCGAACGCCCTCACCGACGCGCGCTGGATGTTCGCGCTGGCGGCCGTCGCCTGTGTACTGCTGACGCTGCGGCTGCTGAAGTGGCCGAAAATCCCGGTCAGCGCCGCGCAACTCGCCCTCGCCTGCCCGCTGACCGCGCTGACCTGGGCGGTCGCCGGCCCGGATCTGGCCATCGTCGGCCTGCTGGTGCTTTCGTTCGCGCTGGCCACCACCGGTCGCGCGGTCCTGTCGGGGCTGGTGCTGGCATTGGTGATCAGCGCGAAACTCATCGTCGCGCCCGCGGTGGTGGTGCTGGGTGTCCTGGTGATCACGCGGCGTGGCCCTCGCGCACTGGGCGGATTCGCCGCGGCACTCGTGGTGACGACCCTCGTCCTGCACGTACCCGTATACCTGATGGACCCGAAAGCGTTCGTCGAGCACGTCTTCCGGTTCCCGATGGGAATCGGCATGATCAAGTCACCGGCGGCGAGCCCGTTGCCGGGTCGCCTCATCGCTTCGCTCGGCCCGGTGGGCACGGCGACTTCCTTCGCCCTGCTCGGCATCGCGGCCGTGGTCATCCTCGTCTGGCTGGTGCGCCGCCCTCCCGCGACCGGATCGGACGCGCTGACGCGGATGGCTGTCGGGCTCGTCGCGCTGATCCTGCTCACTCCGGCGACGAGGTACGGCTACCTGGTGTATCCGCTGGTCCTGCTCGGCGCCAGGCTGGCCTTCCTGGCGGCGGAAACCCGTGAAACAGCGGTCCCTGGAAAGGGAACTGCGCCCCCCGCGCAGCAGTCCGCTACTTCTTCGTGACTACTTCTTCTTGACCCTGGTGGCACCACCACGGCCGCGCAGCTGGACGCCGGATTCCGAGAGGACCCGGTGCACGAACCCGTACGAGCGACCCGTGGACTCCGCTAGGGCGCGGATGCTCGAGCCCTTCTCGTATTTCTTCTTCAGGTCAGCGGCCAGCTTGTCACGCGTGTTGCCGGTGATCCGCGCGCCTTTCTTGAGATCAGCCACGTCGATCGCCTTCCCGCCGAGAGTGTTCTGGGCCACATAACGGCCCCTGTCGCCGCAATGATCGAACACTGAGCGCCGGAATGCCAGACGACGAGCGCAAAACTGCTGAAACCGCGATCACATTGGGCCATTTCAGTGGCCGGATGGCATCGATCAAGCACCCGAACGGACGCAGGCCTCACGCAAGCTGGACAAGTTCCAGATAATCCGCAGACCAATGGTCTTCGGTTCCGTCCGGCAACAGGATGACGCGCTCCGGCTCCAGGGCCTCGACGGCGCCGGGGTCGTGCGTCACCAGGACGACGGCTCCGGCGAAGCTGCGCAAGGCGTCCAGGACCTGGGCGCGGCTGGCCGGGTCCAGGTTGTTCGTCGGCTCGTCGAGCAGCAAAACGTTGGCAGCGCTGGACACCAGGCCCGCGAGCGCGAGGCGCGTCTTCTCGCCGCCGGAAAGCGTGCCGGCGGGCTGGTCGAGCTGCTCGCCGGTGAAGAGGAACGACCCGAGAAGGTTCCGGAGCTCTTGCGCGCCGGTGTCCGGCGCGAGATGACGGATATTTTCCCACACGGACGCGTCGTGGTCGAGCGTTTCATGTTCCTGTGCGTAATAGCCCAAACGCAATCCGTGACCCGGAATGGTCTCGCCGGTATCCGGAGTTTCCATTCCGCCGAGCAGCCGGAGCAGAGTCGTCTTTCCGGCACCGTTCAATCCGAGTACGACAACCTTCGAACCACGATCGATGGCGAGGTCGACTCCGGTGAAGATCTCGAGCGAACCGTAGGACTTCGAAAGCCCCTCCGCGGTGAGCGGGGTCCGGCCGCACGGCGCGGGCTCGGGGAACTTGATCCGGGCGACCTTGTCGGCCTGCCGGGTGTCATCGAGCGCGGAGAGCATCTGCTCGGCGCGGCGGGCCATGTTCTTGGCGGCCACCGCCTTCGTCGCCTTGGCACCGAGTTTCGCGGCCTGCTGCTGCAGCGCGGACGCCTTCTTCTCGGCGTTCGCGCGCTCGCGGCGGCGGCGCTTCTCGTCGGTGGCGCGCGCGTCGAGGTAGCGCTGCCAGCCCATGTTGTACAGGTCGAGCTCGCCGCGGGTCGCGTCGAGGAACCACACCTTGTTGACCACGTCACCGAGCAGTTCGACGTCGTGGCTGATGACCACGAGACCGCCGTCGTGCTGCTTCAGGAAGCCGCGGAGCCAGTTGATGGAGTCGGCGTCGAGGTGGTTGGTGGGCTCGTCGAGGAGCAGGATCGTCTCGGACTTGCCGCCCGCGCCCGCTTCGGCGGCGGCGAACAGGATCCGGGCCAGCTCCACCCGGCGGCGCTGACCACCGGAGAGCGTCTGCAGCGTCTGCGCGAGCACCCTGTCGGCGAGGCCGAGGTTGGAACAGATCCGCGCGGCCTCGCTTTCGGCGGCGTAACCACCGAGGGAGGCGAAGCGCTCCTCAAGGCGACTGTAGCGGTTGACCGCCTTGTCGCGTTCCTTCTCGTCGACCAGCTCCGACATCGCGTTCTGCGCTTTTTCCATATTGCGCAGCAAGGCGTCGAGGCCACGCGCGGAGAGCACACGATCCTTCGCGGTGACGGACAGGTCGCCCTCGCGCGGGTCCTGCGGGAGGTAGCCGAGCTCGCCGCTGCGGCGGACCTCGCCGGCGTACGGCTCGCCCTCCCCCGCCAGCACCTTGAGCGAGGTGGTCTTGCCGGCGCCGTTGCGGCCGACCAGGCCGATGCGGTCGCCCTGCTGGATGCGGACGTTGGTGTCGTCGAGCAGAATGCGCGAACCAGCGCGCAGCTGCAGGCCAGAGGCCGTGATCACGGGAACTCCCGGTGAAAGGGGGTGGATGTGCGGACAGCTTCGACTGGCCGGCGCGTCGCCGGCCAGGAGCTACTCCAAGAGGATGTCCACGCGATCAGTGTACGGGCCGTTGTCGAGCGATTTTATCCGACCGTGCCCGAGGTCACGGCCCGGACAGGGTGATCCGGACCGCGATCGCGCGTTCGGCCGCGTCTTCGAGCACCGTGCGACGCGGTTCGGCGATGTCGAGAACCCTGGCTTCGGCCCGCTCGAACAACGGCGCCAGCCGCCTGTCCTCCCGCAGTGAATCCAGGGCCCGGCGGTCGCCGCCGAGCACGACAGCGTCCACTTCGGATAGTTGCGGCAAGAGGACTTCGAACGCGTCTTCGGCGGCGGAACGCAGGGCGACGCGCGCCTGTCCTTCCCTGCGCCGCGCGAACCGCTGTTGCGACCAGCCGCCAGCCGCGGACCGGCCTTGGACGAGATGGCGGTCCGTCCTGGACTGGACGACCACTCCCCCGCGCGCGATCCCGACGCTGTGCCCGCCGCGGCGCACCAACAGGAGCGCGATCCTCCGTGAGATCAGCGCGTGGCCGACGAGCGGGCCGACGGCCGCCCCGGCCGCGGTTCCTTCGGCCTCCAGCGGTCCGAAAGGGACGGTCGCGACGGCGACGACGCCGTTTTCCGCGGTGACCGTGACGGTGTCCGGGGCGAATCGCGTCTCGCGGATGCCTTCGTTACGGACGGCGAAGCGGGCGTACCAGCCTTCGAGGCGGTCCGGGGCGATCTCGACCGCCCGTCCCCCGCCCGCCACCTGCCGCTCCCTCGCCATGGCTCCAACCTACGTGGCCCGTCAGGTTCGCAAGTCCGTGAAGGCCTCCTTGAGGGACTCTGAGTCCCTCAAGGAGGCCTTCACAGACATCACGAAAGGGCTAGACCGGCTTCACCGGACCCGTGCCGACCGACTTCCCGACACTCGCGGGCCGCTCAGCCGCTCCGGGCTGAACGAAACCGTTGATGTGCAAGGAGATCGCCCGGACCGACCCGGTGTCGCCACCGGCGGCGTCCACCACGCTGAACTTCCAGACACCGTCGGCAGGCGCACCGGCGGCCAGGCCGCCGATCGGCTGCACCGGCCGGTAGGTACCGGTGAACGGGGCGTTCGACGCGGTCACCGAACTGAACGCGGTGGCCGCGTTGTCGGCGAAGACGACCTGGCACAGGTTGTTGCCCGCGCCGCCGTTGCGCTGGAACACGTTCGCCTTGGCACCCGACGGCGAGGTCAGCGTGCCGACCAGGTCGGCGACGTACGAGTGGTTGATGCCCACCGTCGTCGAGTTCTGGTCGGTGTCGCACGTGGTCCCGTCGACCGAGAACGTCAGCTTCGACGCGCGCCCGACACCGCTCACCGTGATCGGCACGGTCACACCGGTCGGGTCACTGTCCGGGATCGCCACCGCGGCGCCGGCGTAGGCGAAGTTCTGCGTCACCTGCGACGGCGTGCCCACCGGCAACGAGAACGTCGACGTGGTCGGCGAGAACGAACCCGCGAAGGTCACCTTGGCGTTCAGCACCACCGGGACACCGGGTTCCTGGGTGACGGGAACGGTGACGGTGAAGTCGTTCACGCCGGTCTGGCCGGGGCTGATCGCGCCGTACGACTTCGACCGCGGCGCCACCGTGACACCGGGGGTCGGGCTGGAGAGCACGACGCTGGTCGAGAACGCGGTGCCGTCGCCGCGGTTGGTCACCGGCAGGGTCACCTTGACGATGTCGCCGGGGTCGAGCACGGAACCGCCGTCGGCCGGGACGACCGTCGGCTGGCCCGCGGTCGCGAGCGGCTGCGGGCTGGCACCGGTGTAGGCGAGCACCTTGTCGGCGAGGATGACGCCCGCTCCGCTGGAGTTGTCGCGGCCGGGGGTCAGGATGTCGACGGCGGTGTTGATCAGCGCCGCGCGCATCTCGGCCGGGGGCAGCCCCGGATTGCCCGAGAGCACCAGGCCCGCGATCGCGGCGGCGTGCGGCGCGGCGGCCGACGTGCCGTAGAACGTGGTGAAGCCGGTGACGCTGGTGGAGACGCCGTCGGCCGCGGTGATGTCCGGCTTGGCCCGCACCTCACCACCGGTCCCGGACACGTTGCCGGGGGTGATCGGGGTGCCGTTGGCCTGGTAGAAAACGCGCCGCGGACCGTCCGAAGTGAACCGTTCGACCTTCGTGGCCGTGCCGAAGGCAGCGGGGAACGGGCCGGCGGGGTTGGCCGGGTCGTTCGGTTCGAGGGCCCGCGGGAACGCCTTGGCCGCCGGGGCCGCCGCGACGCTGAACGCGTCCCGCGCGGCCGAGTGGCCCACGGTCACGCCGGGTTTGGTGTAGGCCTTGAGGCCGTCCGCCGAGTCGGTGAAGCGGCCGCGCAGCGCGGACAGCGACAGGTAACGGCCCTCACCGGAGAACTTGACGATAGCCAGCCGCAGCCCGGCGGCGCCCGTGGTGTTCACCCGCTCGTAAGGGTCCTGGGTCCCGGTCTGGACCTCCTGGCTGAAGGCGACGACGTTGCCCGCCGCGTTCAGCAGGTACAGGTCGTAGTCGTTGTTCGAGCGGCCCAGCGGGTCCGACCAGAACAACGTGACCGGCACGGCCCCGGAGGCGTTCGAAATCGGCTCGAAGATCTGGTTGCCCGCGGCTCCCGCGAAGTTGTGCGCGGTGCCCGCGTACTTGCCGACGCCCTTGCCGGAGTCGACGAAGTCGCCTTCCCAGTGGCCCGAGGTGCCGTCGGCGACGTTGCCCTCGTTACCGGCCGAGGAGAAGTACAGCGCGCCGTTGGCGGTCACGTCGTTCACGGCCTGGGCGATGATCCAGTCCTGGAAAGGCGATTCCTTGAAGTACAGGACGTCGTCGACGATGATGTCGCAGTGCGCTTCGAAGCGCAGCTTGCGGATGTTGTCGGCGAAGCTGGCGTCGGAGTTGAACGCGGTGGCGAAGCCGAGCGCCGCGTTCGGCGCGAGATCGTGGATGATCTCGAGCATCGCGGTGCCCTCGTCGCCGGACCCCTGCTGAGCGGTGAGCACGTCGACGCTCGCCGGGAGTTCGCCGCGCGCCTGCGAGGTCGCGAGCGAGTCGACGCCGTCGGACAGCGCGCAGATCTTCGTGCCCACACCGGTGACACCGAATTGCTGGCGCGCGGTGTCGGCGTTGTGCGCGCGGTCGCCTTCGCTGGCGATCGGCCCGCTGGCGACGCCGACCTGGTCCTTGGCCTCGAGGGCCTTCTTCAGCTCGTCCGCGATCCGGACGGCTTTTTCTTCCTTGCTTTCCGGCTTGGCCTGATCGGCCGAAGCGGGCTCGGCGAGCTGGCGGGCGGTGTACGCCTCATTGGCGGTCTCGACCCTCTTGACGTCTTCGCGTCCGGCGATCACCGGGACCGCGTCCAGCGGCACTTCGGCGCGGACGCTGCCGTAATGTTCGGAGACCGCGCGAATCCCGGCACCGGATTCACGCAGACCGTTCAGGAGTGCTTCCGAAACCTGGCCGCGGATGTCCACGAGTACGGTGCCGGCCGCGGAGACCTTCGCCCCAGACCCCAGTGCCGGAACCGCGGAGGCCGACATGCGTTGTGAGCGTAACTTCTGCTCGACGAGCAGCCCGCCGTCCACTTTGGACTCAGTCGCGCTCTGACTCTTCTTGATCGACTGCAGGGCCTCGATCTGCCGGACGGTGTTCTCCGAGAACGCGTCCGGGGACTGGCCGGTTTCCGCGGCCATGACGGGCGGGCTGACCAGGCCGAGCGCCGTGACGAGCGCCGCGGTGCCCGCGGTCAGGATCGATCTTCTTCTTTTGCTAGAACGGGTTGGACGCACGTGCGCCTCCGATTCCTAGGCGCGTGCCCCGACTCACGCTGACCAATACCGGCGATCACCGGCTGGATCAAGCTAAGTACCGGGCGTGCATCGGCGGGAGGCGCCGTTCGAGTGACATCGGATGGGGATTTTCCGTTTTCGGCCGCACGCCGTAGGCTGTTCAGCGTAATCGTATGGTCACGATGTGATGACCGACCGGCCTCATAGGACGAACGAGTCCGACCAGGGCTGTGAGGCACGGCCGGACAGGCCGTCCAAAAGGGTCACCGCCTGCTTGTCCGTCAGCGACGCCACGAAGTCGACCACCGCCCGCCCTCGCGCCAGGCCGCGCACGGCGTCGGCACCGGTGACCGGTTCACCGGTCGCCCCGACGAGCAGTTCCGGCGACGTCCGCGCGAGTCCGGTGAATTCCGCCTGCGCGAGTTCCACCAGATCGTGCAACCGCCGCGGGAGCCGGTAGAACTCGTCTCGGTCGAGCAGCCACGCGTCGAGCGCGTCAACCAGCGTGGTCACCAGGCTCGCCTGCCCTCGTTGGTGCAGCGCCAGTTCCGGGCGCAGCAGCACGAACCGCCGGTGCACGAACTTCAGCACCTGTACCTCGTGCCACTGCGCGGGCCGCAGCGTGAGATGCCCTGTCCGGGTCGACGGCGACGGCACCATCTGCACGCCGTCGACGAGCCGCGCCGTCCACTTCGCGGAGAAGGCGGCGGTCGCCTGTTCGGCCTCGATCGAACCGTCGAACCCGGTGGCGAGCAAGCCGTCGACGAGTTCGGCGCGGACACGGGCGACGGCGCTGGTGAAGGCGTCGTCGTCGACTATCCAGCCGTCCTTGGCGTGCATCCGGCGGCGCAACCGTTCCAGCGAACGGCCCGGCAGCCGCCGTTCGGCGGTCAAGGTCGCGTCGTCCAGCCCGGCCAGTTCCACCGCGCCCTCGACCCAGCCGGTGAACTCGGCGGCGACCGGCGCGTGCTGCAGGACACCGATCCGGTGGAAATCCTGGAGATCGTGAATGGCGTAGGCGATGTCGTCGGCGGTGTCCATCACGGACGCTTCGACGGTCTGCTGCCACGATTCGATCCGGCCGGCGAACGGCGCCCGCGCCTGGGCGAAGTCGTCGAGTTCGGTGCTGTAGGCGGAGAACTTGCTCGCGCCGGTGCCGGGGGCGTCGGCCGGTTCGGCCGCGCCGCGCGGCTGGACGTCCATCGACGTCGGATGCGGATCGGGAACGTGCAGGCGCGCCCACGGGTATTTCAGCACCGCGGCGCGCACCGCGGTGGTGAGATCGAGCCCGGAAGCGGACGGCCCGCGCACGTCGGTGGTGGTGATGATCCGGAACGACTGCGCGTTGCCCTCGAATCCGTCGGCGAGGCCGAACCGGTGGCGGGCGATCCGGTCGAGGGTCTGCTCCCCCAGGTGCCCGAACGGCGGATGCCCGAGGTCGTGCGCGAGCGAGGCCGCTTCGGCGACGTCCGGGTCGCAGCCGCCCAGTTTCGCGGCGAGTTCGGCGGAATCGCTGGTCGAGTTGATCCGTTCGGCGATGGCGCGCGCGACCTGCGCGACCTTGAGGCTGTGGGTGAGCCGGTTGTGCAGCAGCCCGGAACCGCCGGCGCTGACCACCTGGGTCACCCCGCCCAGCCGGGCGAAGAACGGTGATGCGGCGATCCGGTCCCGGTCGATCCGGAACGGGCTCGTGGCGAGGTCGGTGAACCCGGCACTCTCGCTCTCCGGATCGCGCCGCCACGCCCTTGGATCCGTCTGTTCCATGCGTCACACCGTATCCGTCGGGACCCTTTGAGACACTGCCCAGGTGGCGGACGTGGTGATCGCGGGCGGTGGCCCGGCCGGGCGCGCGCTCGCACGTGCCTGCGCCCGGCGCGGCCTGGAGACGGTCCTGATCGACCCGGCGCCGGGCAGGCGCTGGCGGGCGACCTACGGGCTGTGGGCCGACGAGCTGCCGTTGCTGCCGGGGAGCGCCATCGCCTGCGCGCCGTCGACGACGGTCGCGTTCGGAACCGCGTCCCACGTGCTCGATCGGCAGTACCTCGTGGTGGACAACGGCGGCCTGCGCGCGTGGCTGGACGGCGGTTACGACGTCGTCGCCGGGACGGTGTCCGGCGTGGACCACGGCAGGCGGGGCTCGTCGGTGCGGCTCGAGGACGGCCGGGTCCTCGCGGCGGGCCTGTACTTCGACGCCTCCGGTGCCCGGCCGCGGGGAAACCGGTACGAACAGACGGCCTTCGGTGCCGTCCTCCCCGCCGAAGACGCGCTACGGCTGGTGGACGGCCCGGACACCGCCGTGTTCATGGACTGGCGCGACAGCGATCAAGGCTTCCTGTACGTGCTGCCGCTCGGCGACGGCACCGTCCTGGTCGAGGAGACTTCGCTGGCCCGCAAGCCCGGCCTGCCGCTGGAGCTCCTGGCGGCGCGGCTGCGCGCCCGGCTGAAGGCCGCCGGTCTGACGTCGCGAGGACGTGAGGAACGCGTGCGGATCGTGCTCGACGTGCCGGCGCCCCGGCGCGGCCGGACGGTGCCGTTCGGGGCCGCCGCCGGTCTGGTGCATCCGGCGACCGGGTACAGCGTCGCGACGTCGGTGCGGCTCGCGGACCCCGTCGCCGACGCCGTCGCCCGGTCCTGGGATCGCGGGCCCGGCGCGACCGCGGCGGCGGCTCACCGGGCGCTGTGGCCGTCCTCGGCCCGGACCGTGCACGGGTTGCGGCGGCACGGGCTGCGGGCGCTGTGCGGGATGCCGCCCGGACTCCTCCCGGTGTTCTTCGATCTGTTCTTCACCTTGCCCACCGGCTTCCAGCGCGCTTTCACCTCCGGTCGCGAAGATGTTCCGGGTACCGCCGAAGCGATGTCCGCGCTTTTCCGGATGGCGCCATGGCAGGTGAGAAAACACCTGATCGGGTGGCATGCGTTACGCCGTTCTAGGTAACCAGGTGCCTGCCCGGTGAACATCAGTCGACACGTGTTTTGTTTCGCGCCGTCACCGACGAATATGCGCTTGTGACGTTGCAGATCGCGGTCCGCTTCGCTTATCAGCCGTTGTACAGCCTGCACACCGGTGGCGTCGTCGCGTTCGAAGCCCTGGCACGGCCAGGCCGCGGCACCGCCCACGAACTCCTCGCCGACGCCCGGCGCGGCGGAAAGCTGACCGAGGTCGACATCGGCCTGGCCGCCGAAGCGGTGCGGCAGCAGAATGAGGCGCAGGCGGCCCTCCCGCTGCACCTGAACCTGTCCGCGCGGACGCTGGCGGCACCACCGGCCCGGTTCGAGCCGCTGACCGAGGCGCTCGGCCTGACCGGCCGCCGGACCAGGGACGTCGTGCTGGAGATCGGGCCGCCGTTCACGCAGATCCCCGCCGACCTGCTGCTCACCGGCATGCGACGGCTCACCGACCTCGGGTTCCGGCTCGCGCTCGACGGCCTCGGCCGCGGTGACCTGCCGCTCACGCTGCTCGCCTCCGCGCCGATCGACCTGGTGAAACTGGACCGCACCGTGCTGCGCGGCCTGCCGCACGACCCGGCGGCCGTCGCGGTGGTCGAGGCGGTGCTGCACTTCGCGTCGCGGACCGACAACCGGCTGGTCGCGACCGGGCTCGAAACGACCGAGCAGTTGGAGTCCGCGAGGAGGCTCGGGGTGCGGATCGCGCAGGGCAACCTGCTCGCCCCGCCGGACGGCGACCACGCGCCGCTGCCCGCGCCCGACGCGCCCGGCCCGTTCGTCGCGGGCACCGCCCGTGCCCGCCGCGTCGGGGACTTCCTGCGGCCCGCGACCACGCTGCCCGAAAGCGCGACCTGCGACGACGTGCGCGAGGTGCTCGCCGCCTCCGACGGGCCGAGCGGGATCGTCGGCATCGACGACCGGCACCGTCCGCAGTGGTCGATCGACCGGACGCGGTTCCTGGTCGCGGTCACCGGGCTGTACGGCCACGCCCTGCACGCCAAACGGCCCGCGTCGCGGCTCGCCGACCGGCCGCACACGATCCACGCCGACGCGAGCGCGCTCGAATTCCTCGAACTGGTCACCGACGCGGACTGGAGCCGGACCGGCGACGACGTCGTGGTGGTCGACGACCGCGGCCGGTGCGTCGGCGTGGTGCTGGTGAACGAGGTCGTCCGCGGGGTCGCGGAGGCGAAGGTGGAGGAAGCCGTCTCGCTGAGCCCGCTGACCCGCCTGCCCGGCAGCGACGCCGTCGCCAGGGACGTCGACCGCCGGATCAACGCGCGGGAGCCGTTTGTCGCGGCCTGGCTGGACGTCGACTCGTTCAAGACGGTCAACGACACCGCCGGGTTCGCCGCGGGCGACGACCTGATCCGCACCCTCGGCCGGACGCTCACCGATCTGGAGGCCCGGCTGCGCCGGATGCGGGTCAGTCATGTCGGCGGGGACGATTTCCTGATCGCCTGCGACGTCGACGAGATCGGCACGGTCGCCGCCGCGCTGCTGGACACGCCGTGGTCGGCCGACGGTCTGCCGGTGACGGTTTCCCTGGCGACGCTGGTGTGCGGGAACGGCGCGATCCGGTCCTACAAGGACGCTTCCCGGCTCTTGGCGCCGTTGAAGAAGCGCGCCAAGGAGGTTCCCGGATCGAGCTGGGTGCTCGGGCGGCCGGGGTCGGAGCGGGTCGAGGTGCTGCGCGGCATCACGACGCGAGGCTTGCCCGCCCAACGCGCGGCCGCCGGCTTCTGACCCCTCGCGTTTCGTGGTGCTGGCACGGTGAAGCAAGACCCACGTGTCCACAAGGGACATTTCCCGCGGGCTCGATGTCAGCTTTGTGCCGGACAGCGTGGTCGTGAGTGGCAAGTGGGTTCTCTTGGGCAGAAAGGCCGCCCGCCGGGCGCGTGGCCTCGCCGGACAGCGTTGTGAAAGCCACTTTCACAACCTTCAGCGTTGCGAAAGTGGCTTTCACAACATCAGCTCCCGTAGCTCCCCTCAGACCGCATTGGGTCGGGGTGGTCGTAAGCGGTAAGGACGGTTCTATTGAGGGGAAAGGCAAACGTGTCGTGTCGTTGGGGTGTACGTCGAATGTGGCATCGGGGACGTTGAGTGTCCCCGATGCCACATTCGGGGCGACCGGGGATCGGGTGACTCGACGTCATGTCTTGAAGGCCCCCTGTGGGACGTTCACCGTCCTGAAGGCCCCCTTTGGGACATCCTGAAGCACGGTGCGGGGGGGGTGACGCGAAGGGGGCGTTCACGCGGCACCGCCCGTGACTGCTCTTTCACCTTTCCCCTCAATAACCGTCTTTACCACTCACGACTCCTGTTGCGGGGGTTCAGAGGGAGTGGGCAGCGCGGTAGGCGGAGAAGCGTTCGTCGACCTCACCGGCGGTGAGCCCGAAGTCCGCGAGGTCGTACCGGTGCACAGGTTTCCTTTCCCCGGAACGGCTTTCGGCGTGCACGACGGTCATCGCGTCGCGGGCTTCGCCGCTCAGCGGCAGCCCGAAATGCCGATAGACACCCTCGACCGTGCCGATCGGATCGGCGACGAAATCCTCGTACCGGACATCGCAGAACTGCGCCGGATCGTGCCGTTTCCTCGCCTCCAAAGACCTTTCCGCGCCGCGTGCCCACAGATCCAGCTGATCGCGGCCGAGCGTGTCACCGCGGAAGACGTCGGACCAGCCCTCCGAAGCCTGTTCGTTCAGACTGCACACCGACGCGATGATCGTGCTGGGCGCGCGGTGGGTCTGGACGATCAGCGCGTCCGGGTACACCTCCAGCAAGGCGTCGAGCGCGAAGATATGGCTGGGGTTCTTGAGCACCCACCGCCGCCCGGCGTCGGGGAGGCCGATGAGCTGCAGGTTCCGCCGGTGCCTGCGATAGGCGTCGGTCCAGCCCTGCCCGTCCAGCCATCGCGAGTACGACGGCACGTGCGCGAGGCATTCGTAGGACACCGATTTCAGGGACTGCCGCAGGAGCTGCCAGCATTCCTCGACCTGGCCCGCGGACATGTGGTGCAGCCCCATGAACTCGGGATGTTCGACATGATGCTTCTCGTAGCCCGCCTGGATCCCTTGGAAGACCGGGTTTTCCGCCCAGGTCTCGCGCGGCGGCCGCGGTTGCGGCACCTCGGTCAGCCAGACCTCCAGCCCCTGGTGCGCCGGATCCTCGGTGAGCAGCCGGTGCAGCGCCGTGGTCCCGGTGCGCGGCAGCCCGGTGACGAAGACGGGCCGCTCGACGGGAACGTCGGCGTACTCCGGGTTCTGCTTCCAGGACGCCTCGCTCAGCGACCTCGCCACGAGAGCGCCGCGCAGGAACGCGCGATGGATCTTGTTGCCGTAGGGCGTCAAGCCCGCCTCGCCGGCATACGAATCCAGCAGGACCCGCAGGCCTTCGAGGTGGTCTTCGCCACCGAAGTCGTCCAGCCCGGTGAGTTTCGCCGCCGACGCGTGCAGATCCTCCACGGTGCCGACGTTTTCCCGCCCTGGCAGCATGTTCTCCCCTTCAGTGGTGGTATTCGCCGGCGTTGACGTCGAGGCACTGGCCGGTGACGCACCGGGCGAGCGACGAGGCCAGGAACACCACGGTGTCGGCGATCTCGTCCGGTTCGGGAAGACGGCGCAGGTCGATCTTCTCCGCCGTCTCGGCGTACACCTGCTCCGGGGGTACACCGCGT
Source organism: Amycolatopsis alba DSM 44262 (assembly GCF_000384215.1). Taxonomy (NCBI): domain Bacteria; kingdom Bacillati; phylum Actinomycetota; class Actinomycetes; order Pseudonocardiales; family Pseudonocardiaceae; genus Amycolatopsis; species Amycolatopsis alba. The sequence continues at coordinate 8,949,635 of NZ_KB913032.1, forward strand.
TCCTTGGCCAGATAGGCGAAATACCATTTCAGCGAATCCGCCCAGATGTAGCCGGGTGCCACGGAATTGACCCGGATCCCGCGCGGCCCGAGTTCCGAGGCGAGGCTCTGGGCGAGCGCGAGCAGGCTCGCCTTCGCCATCTTGTACGCGCCGAACGTGCGCCGGGAATGCCGGAGCACGGCCGAATTGATCATCACCACCGAACCGCCGCTCTCTTCGAGCGAAGGGGTGAACAGCCGCGTGAGCCGGAGCGCGGCGAGCACGTTGGTCTCGAAGCCCGCCCGCACGTCGGCGAGGTCGACGTCGGCGAGGTCCATGATCGGCGGGATGGCGAAAGCGTTGTTCACCAAGGCGTCCACCCGGCCGAACGCCTTCAGCGCGGCTTCGGCGAGGTTCGCGGCCGAAGCGTCTTCGGTGATGTCGGTGGGCACGGTGACCGCGCGGCGGCCGAGCGCGTCGACCTCCTTGGCGACCTCGGCGAGCCGGGATTCGGTACGCGCGGCGAGGACGACGTCGGCACCAGCCGCCGCGGACCGCACGGCGAGGGACCGGCCGAGTCCCGGTCCGACCCCGGAGACCACGACCACCTTGTCCCGCAACAGATCCGTCATCCCAGCATCCTCCCCGCGACAGCCTCCTGGCGGGCCGCGATCCGGGCCGCCCACTCCTGCGGGGTCACGCGGGCCTCGTCGTGGAAGGGCAGCCTGTCGGCGAGTTCGCCGAACTTCACCACCTCGACCTCGGGACCGTCGGCGACGTCCAGCGCGCGGGAGAGCCGCTGCCAGCGGATCTGGACGTAGCCGCGGTCGTGCCCGGTGCGTTCGAGCCAATTGGCCAGACCGGGGTCGCGTTCGCTGAGCACGAACCGGATCTTGCCGTCCGGGTCGACCCGCGCCTGGTCGGCGGTGAGGCTCGTCTGGTGGTTGATGTAGTCGAGCGAGAGGTACCAGACGCTGCCGAGCTGGATCCCCTGATAGGGCGCGTCCGAGCGGGGAACCGTGACGATCATGACCTCCTCGTCGCCGAGTTCGTAATGCCCGGCAGACGAGTACTGCGTGGTCAGGCCGCCCGGTGTCGGGCGCGGTTCGGTCATCGTGTTCACCGGCAGGTTCAGGTAGAACCACTTCGGGAAGGCGAGGAAGGTGCGCAGCCTGCTCAGCAGGATCTTGCCGGAGACGCCGTAGCGTTTGGCCAGGCCGTCGCGGGTGAGCGGCGCGGGTGCGCCGCCCGCGGTGTCGGCGCACTGGATCTGGATCGTGCCGCGGCGTTCGGTGGCCCAGTCGCTGTAGACCTCGCGTACGACGAGCATCGACGAACCAGGGCCGAGGACGAAGTAATTGGGGCCGGGGTCCGGTTTGGCCGGTCCGAAGCGGAGTTCGAACGTGCCGTCCCCGGCGATCTCGATCTCGCGGTCGTCGAAGGCGGCGAGGCTGTCCGGCACCTCGACGGGTGAGTAGTCGCCGTTGAGGACCTGGAAACTGACGTCGGCCGTGCTCCCCCGCGTCCCGGTGACGACGTACTCGCGGTCCTCGCGGATGTTCGCGTTGAAGTACAGCGTGTCCGGGTTGTCCAGGCCCATCTTCGTGTACGGCCCGGTGGACTGGGTGAAGAACGGATAGTCCCGTTCGTAGGCCCACGCCATCTGCAGGGACGCGCGGATGCTGCCGGCGAGGTAGTCGTACCCCTCGACCAGATCCTGTTCGGTCCGGATGTGGGGCGCCTCCGCGATGACCTTCTCGGCTTCGATGATCGCGTCCGCGAACGGTTGAGTGAGCACCGGCGACTCCTCATTCTGGTACAAATACGTACCGACTTGGTACGTTCTTCGCGACATCAGACTAGAACGCGTTCTAAGGATGGGTCAATGACTCGGCGCTCCCCGCCCACCGAGCGAGTCGTACGGCTGCTCGATTTCTTCGCCGCGCACCCTGGCCGCCGCTTCGGGCTCTCCGAACTCGCCCGCGAGCTGGACCTGGCCAAACCGACCTGCCTCGGCATCGTGACCGAACTGGCCGCGGGCGGCTACCTGGTCCGGGACCCGAGTCCAGTCACCTATCGGCTCGGGCCGTCGATGGTCGCCGCGGGCCGCGTCGCGGGCGAGGGATTCGGCGCGAGCGAGGTCGCACGACGGCATCTGGAGGACCTGAGCAGCCGATACGGCGCCACGTGCACGGCGTCGGCCGTCGTCGGCGACCGGATCCTGATGCTGCAGAGCGCGGGGCCCGGCCGGGTCAAACTCGGCGAGACCTACCCGTTCGCGCCGCCGGTCGGGCTGATGTACGTGCTGTGGGATTCCGACGCGGCGTTCGACGCGTGGCTTGCCAAACCCCCGGCGGTGCCGGTGCGCCTGGACGAAACGCACCTGCGCCGCGTCGTCGCCGAATGCAGAGAGCACGGTTACCTGGTCGAGAGCCTGACCTCCGCCGGGCGGCGGCTGTACGCCCTGATGGCCGGAGTCGGCGCGGAGGACCTGCCGCCGGAAGTGCGAGGACTGGTCGGGGAACTCGTCTCGAGCCTCGGCGAGCGCGTCTATCTCGGTGCCGATCTGGAGCCACGCCACAAACACGCGGTGAGCCTGCTCGCCGCGCCGACGTTCGACGCTTCGGGGAGGCAGGAACTGGTGCTCACGCTGTCGGTCGGCGAGCCGATCACCGGCGCCGAAATCGCGCGGCGGGGTGCGGCGCTGGTCGCCACCGCCGATGCCGTCACCGCCGAGTCCGGCGGCCGCCGCCCCGATGTCCGTGAAGGACTCCTTGAGGGACTCTGAGTCCCTCAAGGAGTCCTTCACGGACCTGCTCAGCGTGCTCAGGACGGGGCGCCGAACCAGTGTCCGAGAGCTGATTCCAGGGTGTCCGGGTCACCTGCCCAGCAGACGTAGCCGTCCGGCCGGATGAGCATCGGTTCGGCGCCTCCGCCCACGCGGTCCACCCGGTTCTGCCAGCGGGCGGCGACCTTGGCGAACCGGTCGGCGGGGTCGATGAGGACGCCGCGACCGCGCCGCAGCAGCTCGTGCGAGCGGACCGGGCCGAGGTCCTGGTCCGGCGCGGGAAGGCCGACGAGCGGCCGGCCCGCGGCGTCCGGCATCGGGTAGCGGATCCCCATCCCGGACAGCAGGTCGTCGAGGCGGAACTGCACGTCCCGCAGCCGGGTCAGATCCGCGAACAGGTCCCTGGCGGCCATCAGATCCGGGTCGCGGGTGCCTTCGTGATCCATCATCAGGCTCTGCGCCTGGACGTTGCGCAGCACGGCGGCCGCGACCGGATGACGTTCGGCGTGGTAGGTGTCGAGCAGGTGCTCCGGCGCCCACTCGTGCACCGCGGCACCGAGTTTCCAGCCCAGGTTGAGCGCGTCCTGGATCCCGGTGTTCATGCCCTGCGCGCCGATGGGGAGATGGACGTGGGCGGCGTCCCCCGCCAGGAACACCCTCCCGTGCCGGTACCGCGCGGCCTGCCGGGCCGCGTTGGTGATGCGACGGGCGTAGCACAGTTCGGCCAGCTGTACCCGGTCACCGAAGACGGCACGTAGCCCGTCGCGGATCTCGTCCTCGGTGATCGGGGTTTCCCGCGGCAGTGACCGGCCCGGCCCGCCCAGCGAAAGCCGGTGCAGCGGCCTGCCCTGCGGATCGGCGCCGAGCGGGAACACCGCCGCCCAGTGCCCGTCCTCGCTCCGGTTGTGCGTCTTCGGCTGCTCGCCGCTCAACCGGACGTCGGCGGCGACCAGGGTCACCGTGCCCGGCCTGCCGGGGAACTCGTCGCCCAGCAACGACCGGACGGTGCTGCGGCCGCCGTCGGCCGCGACCAGGTAACGCGAGCGGACGACCCTGCCGTTCGCGAAGGTCGCCGTGACCCCGCCCTTGTCCTGGGCGATGCCGGTCAGCTCGTGGTCGCGCCACACGTGGACGTCTCGTGCGGCGAGGTGGTTCTCGAGGAATCGCTCGATCTCCACCTGCGGGATCGACCGCCACGGATGACGGTGCCTGTCCAGGGTGAGCGGAAGCGTGATCCCGGCGAAGTGCGCGGTTCCGACCGGATGATTTCCTCCTGCCAGCAACGGTTCCAGCAGACCGCGCTGGTCGAAGGCCTCCTGTGTGCGGGACTGCACGCCACCCGCCTTCTGCAAAGTGCTGCGCCGGGGCAGTTTGTCCGCCAGAACGGCAGGCACCTCCGCCAGCAGCAGTTCGTTGGCCAGTGTCAGGCCGGTCGGGCCCGCGCCGACGACGAGCACGTCGGTTTCCATGGGTTCTCCCCTGGTTCGTGTCGATCGGAACGGCCGCAACGCTCCGCCCGCCGATCCGGCCGACGCCAGAAACAAGCACGATTGCGTCGCTATCCGACACCCAATACGCTCTGGCCGGTGGAATCCGACTACGACGAGCTGGATCGCCGCCTCGCGCATGCCCTGCAGATCAACGGCAGGGCCCCGTTCAGCGCGATCGCCGAGGTTCTCGGTGTGTCGGATCGCACCATCGCCCGCCGGTACGCCCGGTTGCGGTCGCTGGGCGCGGTGCGGGTGCTCGGTGGGGTCGACCCGGCGGCGCTGGGCGCGGTGCAGTGGTTCCTGCGGGTGCGCTGCGCCCCCGCGGCGTCGGTCCCGGTCGCCGAGGCACTGGCCCGGCGCACCGACACGGCCTGGGTGAGCATCACCTCGGGAGGCACGGAGATCACCTGCACGATCCGCACCGAGAGCGAGGCCGACAGCGAGGCGCTGCTGCTGGCCAAGCTCCCGCGCACCCCTCGCGTCGAGGGGGTCACCGCGCACTCCGTGCTGCACTCGTTCTACGGCGGCCCGGACAACCTGGTCGCCAAGCTCGGGTCACTCGACGAAGAAGCCATCGCGCGGCTGCGCCCGCCCCCGGTGCCGCACCGGCCGGGACCTGTGCGGCTCGACGACGGGGACCGCGCGCTCCTGGCCGCGCTCGCCGACGACGGCCGGGCCGAGGTGGAGCGGCTGGCCAAGGTGACCGGCTGGGCACCGACGACGGTCCGGCGCAGGATGACCGAGCTCCGTGAGCGCGGGGTGCTCTACCTGGACATCGACATCGACGGCGGCCTGTTCGGCTTCGGCCCTCGGACGCTGCTCTGGCTTTCGGTCGCCCCGGCGTCCCTGGAGGAGGCGGGCATGGCGCTGGCCGGGCATCCGGAGGTCGCGTTCGCCGCCGCCACGACCGGGCCCACGAACCTCTACGCGAGCGTGCTGTGCGCGAACCATCGGGAGTTGTACCGGTATCTGACCACCCGTGTGGCCATGCTGCCGGCCATCACCCACGTCGAGACCGCGCCGGTGATCAGGACCGTCAAGCAGGCCGCGAATCACCGGACCAGCGGTTCGCGGTGAGTTTCAGGCTCGGCACGTCGTCCATCGACATCATCGTTTCGTACAGCCGGTCGTACTGGGTCGACGCGGTCAGCCACGCGCCGTCCACCCGCCGGTAGGTGTCCTCGTAGTACGCCGCGCCCTCGATCACCACCCGGTGCTCGGGCACGATCACCTTGTCCCGCATCAGCCACGTCCCCGTCGCGGTGCCGCCGTCGACGTCGATCTCCGGCTGCCCGGCGAAGTGCACCGTGATGACGCCGGGCCCGACGGCGTTCCGGAAGAATCCGATGATCGCGTCACGTCCTTCGAAGTCCAGGGGTTCGCCGTAGGACGGCGTGCCGAAACGCGCGTGCGCGTCGGCCGTCAGGGTCCCGGCCATCTCGTCCCACAGCTTGAGGTCGAGGCACCGGAGGTAGCGGGCTTTGAGGCGTCGGATCTCTTCGAGCGCGGCCAGGTCCATGCCGACAGCGTCCTCCTCCCCTTGACCAAGCACAAGAACCTGTTCTACTTTTCTGATCTCCAACCACGGGGGTCACGATGGCGTCGCCGACCTACGAGCTCACCCATCTCGAAGCACTCGAAGCCGAAGCCGTGCACATCTTCCGGGAGGTCGCGGCGACCTTCGAGCGGCCGGTGCTGCTGTTCTCCGGCGGCAAGGACTCGATGGTGATGCTCCACCTGGCGGCCAAGGCGTTCTGGCCGTCGCCACCACCGTTCCCGGTGATGCACGTCGACACCGGGCACAACTTCGACGAAGTCATCGAGTTCCGGGACCGCACGGTCGGCACGTACGGGCTCCGGCTCGTCGTCACCAGCGTCCAGGACGACATCGACGCGGGCCGGGTCGTCGAGGACCCGAAGGCGGGCCGCAACCGCCTCCAGACCGCCGCCCTGCTGCGCGGGATCCGCGAGCATTCCTTCGACGCGCTCTTCGGCGGCGCCCGGCGCGACGAGGAGAAAGCCCGCGCCAAGGAGCGCGTGTTCAGCTTCCGCGACGAATTCGGCCAATGGGATCCGCGCAATCAGCGGCCGGAACTCTGGGACCTCTACAACGGCAGGCACCGCAAGGGCGAGCACATCCGCGTCTTCCCGCTGTCGAACTGGACCGAACTCGACATCTGGCAGTACATCGAGGCCGAGGCCGTCGACCTGCCGTCGATCTACTACTCGCACCGGCGCCCGGTCGTCCAGCGGGACGGGATGCTGCTCGCGCACACTCGCTTCCTCACCCTGAACGACGACGAAAGTCCTTACGAGGCAACGGTCCGCTTCCGGACCGTCGGTGACGCGACCTGCACCGGCTGCGTCGAGTCGACGGCGACATCACCTAGCGAAGTGGTCTCCGAAGTGGCGGTCAGCAGGCTCACCGAACGCGGCGCCACCCGCGCCGACGACCGGATCTCCGAAGCGGGCATGGAAGACCGGAAGAAGGAAGGCTACTTCTGATGGGTGCTTCACAGCTGGTCCGGCTCGCGACCGCGGGCAGCGTCGACGACGGGAAGTCGACCCTGATCGGCCGCCTGCTGTTCGATTCGAAGACGGTGTTCACCGATCAGCTCGAAGCCATCGAACGCACCAGCCGCGACCGCGGCGAGGCGTATCCGAACCTCGCGCTGCTGACCGACGGCCTGCGCGCCGAACGCGAGCAGGGCATCACGATCGACGTCGCTCACCGGTACTTCGCGACGCCGCGGCGGAAGTTCATCATCGCCGACACGCCGGGACACGTGCAGTACACCCGGAACATGGTCACCGGGGCGTCCACGGCGGATCTCGCGCTGATCCTGATCGACGCCCGCAAAGGCGTGCTCGAACAGTCGCGGCGGCACGCGTTCCTGGCGAGTCTGCTGGGCATCCCGCATTTGGTGTTGTGCGTCAACAAGATGGACCTGGTCGGCTGGTCACAAGAGCGCTTCGAGGAGATCCGCGAGGACTTCCGCCGCTTCGCCATGAAACTCCAGGTCCACGACCTGACCTTCATCCCGATGTCGGCACTGCACGGCGACAACGTCGTGCACCGGGGCGCCGACATGCCTTGGTACGAGGGCACTTCCCTGCTGCACCACCTCGAACAGGTGCACGTGGCCTCGGATCGCAACCTCATCGACGCGCGGTTCCCGGTGCAGTACGTGATCCGGGAGCACAGCCGCGATTTCCGCGGCTACGCGGGCACCGTCGCGGGCGGGGTGTTCAAACCCGGCGACGAGGTCACCGTGCTGCCGTCCGGTTTCACCACGACGGTGCGCGCGATCTGGGGACCGGGCGGCACCACGATCACCGAAGCCTTCGCCTCGCAGGCCGTCACGATCGAACTCGCCGACGAACTCGACCTCGGCCGCGGCGATCTGATCTGCCGTCCGGGGAACCGCCCGCACACCAGCGGCGACGTCGACGCGATGGTCTGCTGGTTCGCCGAACAGGACTCGCTGAAACCCGGCGCGAACTACCTCGTCCGGCACACCACCAGGGAGATCAAGGCCGAGATCCGCGACCTGGACTACCGGCTCGACGTCACCACCCTGCACCGCGACGAGACCGCGAAGTCGTTGTCCCTCAACGAGATCGGCCGGATCCGGCTGCGCGCCCGGCAGCCGTTGCTGTTCGATCCTTACCGCCGCAACCGGTCCACCGGCGGATTCCTCCTGGTCGACGAGCATTCCGGGGCGACGGTCGCGGCGGGCATGATCACCGGTCCGAGCGTGACGGCGTCGAACGTCGTCTGGCATACGGCCGCGGTCACCAGGACGGAACGCCCGACCCGCGGGCTCACCGTCTGGCTGACCGGGCTTTCCGCGTCCGGGAAGTCGAGTGTCGCCGTGGAACTGGAGCGGCGGCTGGTCGCGTCCGGCAGGCCCGCGTATCTGCTGGACGGCGACAATCTCCGGCACGGGCTGAACGGGAACCTCGGCTTCAGCCCCGTCGACCGCGCCGAGAACGTCCGCCGGGTCGCGGAAGTCGCGAAGCTGTTCGCCGACGCCGGCGTGGTGTCGGTGGTCTCCCTGATCAGCCCGTACCAGGCGGACCGCGAACTCGCCCGCGCCGCGCACGAGGCGGCCGGGCTGCCGTTCCTCGAAGTCTTCGTCGACACCCCGCTCGAAGTCTGCGAAGACCGCGACCCCAAGGGGATGTACGCGAAGGCGAGGGCGGGCGAGATCAGCGGGTTCACCGGGGTGGACGCTCCTTACGAGCAGCCGGAGAGCCCGGATCTGGTGCTGCGCCCGGAAAACGGGGATCCGGCCACGATGGCCGCGCTGATCCTCGCCGCCCTCGACCAGGTTTGAGCCCTTCCCACATCACCTGACGCGGTGGCCTGGTGAGGGACGAGGCACGTTGCGAAAGCCACTTTCGCAACCTTCAACGTTGCGAAAGTGGCTTTCGCAACGTCGGCCGGCGAGGCGGCTCGGTGCCACTAGGGGCTTGTCGCGAAAGCCACTTTCGCGACGTCTGATGTCCCGAAAGTGGCTTTCGCGACATGAGCGCCGTCGGCCGGCGAGGTGCCGACTACGACACCTCAGCCACCGTTGGAAGCCCGGTACGGAGCTGCCGCGTAGGTGCGCGCGGTGGTGGCCGTCAGCTTCTCGACCGAACGGAACATGGTCTTCCCGAGCTTCGTCCGCGCCTTCAACGCCGGATGCGTCGCGGCGTAGTTGTCCTTGTTGACCGCCGCGTCGCCCGCGAACTCACCGGAGGCGAACAGCGAGTACGTCAGGATCGGTTTGCCGTCCGCGCTGAACATCACCCCGGCCTCGTTGCGGCCGTCGTTGAACCAGCCCGCCTTCGTGGCGACCCGCAGCCGCTCGGCCGAAGTCAGGTCGAGGCGCACCCCGTCGGTGAACGCGCTCAGCGAACGCAGGATGTTCAGCAGGTACTCGGTGGATTTCGCCGAAAGCAGCGTCCCCTCGACCAGTTTCCGCAGCAGCGTATGCGTTTCGGCCGGGGTCGTCTTGCCGAGGAAGAACCGGTTCGGGTTCGCCACCGGGACGACCTGGGTGTGCACGAATCCCTTGCCTCGCAGGATCTCGTTGACCTCCGCGGCGGGGACGACCAGCCCGCACAGGCGGACGGCGGTGTTGTCGGACAGCGTCAGCAGCGCGGCCATCGCGTGCCCGAGGGTCACCGAGCTCGGGTATGCGCCGTCGAGAGCGAAGATGCCGTCGGTGTCCTTGATGACGATGTCGGCCGTGACGTCGACGCGCTGGTCCAAAGTGAGCAGTCCGCGGTCGATCTTGTCGAGCACCGCTGTCGCGACCGCGATCTTGTTGACGCTGTACGCCTCGACCACCTCGTCGGCCCGTTCGGAGACGGCGGGGATCAGGTTCCCGGCGGAGTCCGCGACGCTGATGTGGGCCGACCAGGTGCCGCCCGCCTGCGCGGTTTCCCTGGCGTAGACCTGGGAAATCCGGCGCGCGGCGGCCGAGGCGTCGGCCGCGGGGGTGTCCGATCCGGACTCTTCGGCGGCGTGAGCGAGCTGCGTTGTCCCGAGTACCGCGCCCGCGGCGGCGACCGTTCCCAGCCCCAGCACACGACGGCGGTTGACGTTCGTATCCACCTCGCGGACCCTACCGCATTCAGCCCGCCGGTGTGACGAATCCGGTGTCGTAGGCCTTGATCACCGCCTGTGTCCGGTCCCTCGCGCCGAGTTTCGCGAGGATGTTCCCGACATGCGTCTTCACCGTCTGCACGCCGAGGTACAGCTCGCCCGCGATCTCCACATTGGACAGTCCGGCCGCCATCAGCCGCAGCACCTCACGTTCGCGTTCGGTGAGCCCGGCGTCGGCGAGACCATCCTGCGCACCCCGGCTCGCCTGCTGCGCGGCCAGCCGCCGGATCGCGGCCGGGAACAGCAGGGACTCCCCCGACGCCACCGTCCGGATCGCCGCGACGATCTCCTCGGGCCTGGCCCGTTTCAGCAGGAAACCACTCGCACCGGCGAGCAGGGCGTCGTAGACGTAGTCGTCGTTCTCGAACGTGGTCACCACGATCACCTTCGGCGGGTCGGCGAGAGTGGCCATCAGGTGCGTGGTCGCGCGGATCCCGTCGACCGAAGGCATCCGGACGTCCATCAGCACGACGTCGGGCCGGAACCGCGAGACCAGCCCCGGCACCTCGGCGCCGTCGGCCGCCTCGCCCACGACCTCCAGATCGGGCTCGGAGGCGACGATCGCCCGCAGTCCCGCCCGGATGAGCTGTTCGTCGTCGACCAGCAGCACCCTGATGCTCATCGCCGTTTCCCCCATGGCACCGCCACCTCGACCTTCCAGAATCCGTCCGCGCGGCCCGCGGTGATCGTGCCCCCGAGCACTTCCACCCGTTCCGTCATTCCCCGCAGCCCCCGGCCGCCCCCGTCCCGTGACGGCGCCGCGGCGCCGAGCGGGTTGGCCACCCGCAGCAGCAACAGGTCCGGGGCGGCGTCGACGAGCACCGTCACCGGCACCTTACCGGCGTGCCGCAACGCGTTCGTCAGGCATTCCTGCAGGATCCGGTACGCCTCGCGGGAAACGACCGGCGGCACCGACGACGGTTCGCCCCGCACCTCCGCCGTCACCTCGGCTCCGGCCAGCCGGGTGGCCTCGACCAGCGCGGACAGCTCCGCCAGCCCGGATTGCGGTGTCCGTGCCGAAGCCTCGTCCCGCAGCAGCCCGAGTACATGGTCGAGATCGTCCAGCGCGGCGCGGGCCGAGTCCTCGATCGCGGTGAGCGCCTGCTCGGTGAAGTCCGGGTCGGACCGCAGTGTGCGGCGCGCGGCCCCGGCCTGGATGGTCACGACGCTCAGCGCGTGGCCGACCGAGTCGTGCAGTTCCCGTGCGAGCCGGTTGCGTTCGGCGAGTTGTTCGGTGCGCTTCTCCAGCTGCGCGATCCGTTCGGCGGCCGAGATCCCCAGCAGGCTGCGGGCGCAGCGGGTCAGCACCGCGCCCGCCGCCCAGACGACGTACGCCAGCACGACGAGACCGAGCAGGAACGCCACCGGGATCCAGGCGCTCGCCCAGCCCTTCGGCACCACGATCGGGTCCTCGGTGGACAGTGCGATCCGGCCGGTGAACGGTGCCGCGATCGTGAACCCGAAGCCGACCGGGACGAACAGGCTCACCAGGCTGACGACGCAGCCGGTGCACACGTGCAGCAGGAACATCGCGCTCGACCGCAGCCGGACGGGCCAGCTCCCCGCGGGCCCGAACGTCACCCCCGGCACCGGATCGTCCAGCAGTTCCCGGACGGCCGCGCCCTCCAGCACCCGGACGGCGGGGAGGAACGAAGACGCGATCACCACCAGGACCACGGTGATCATCCCGATGACGACCCCGCGTCCCATCGTCACGACGAGCGGCAGCAGCGACGGCACCACGATGGCGGCGAAAAGCAGGTACGGCACGCTGAGGGCGCCACCGAGGATGAAGTACACCCACCGCCGGTAGGTCGCCCGGTCGACGAGCGGGCCGAAAAGTCGCATGCGCTCTTTCTAGCGTGTGCCGACTTCGCGCGGATCCCTCATCAGTATCTCCGCGATCTCCCTCGCCAGGGTGACCCGGTGCGTGTCCCCGTCGATGCCGGTATGCGCGACGGCCCCTTCCAGCAGGAGGAAGAGCTGTTCCGCGAGCCGCTCCGGATCGGCCGCGCCGGGGGCGTCCTCGCGGAGGAGTTCGGCGAACTTCGCCCGGACCGCCTCCTTGTGCCGCCGGATGACGTCGAACCCTGGATGTCCGGCGGGCAGTTCGGCGGCCGCGTTGAGGAACGCGCAACCCCTGTCGCTCCCCAGCCCCGGATGGTCGATGTAGGCGTCGAAGACCACGAGCGCCCGTGGCGGATCGGCTTCGGCCAGCCGCTCTTCGAGGTACGCCCACCAGACGTCGTGCCGGCGCCGCAGGTACGCGACCGTGAGCTCCGACTTCGACCCGAAGCACGCGTACAGCGTCTTTTTCGTGACGCCGGCGGCCTCGGCCACGGCCGCGACGCCCACCGCGTTCAGGCCCTCCCGGTAGAAGAGCTCGGTCGCGGCCGCCAGGACACGCTCGCCGGCTGGAGTCAGCATGCCCTGACTATACCGATCGGTTGACCTGAGCGCGAAATGCGGGAACACTCCCCGAGTATACCGATCGGTATACATATGAAGGAGGGTTGATGGTTTCTTCGCACAAACGCGAGTGGACGCTCACCGCGGCCGGGTTGTCGCTGATCGCGGTCACCTACGGACTCGCGAGGTACGCGTACGGGCTCTTCGCGCCGACCCTCCGGACGGAGTTCGACCTCGACGGCGGCACCCTCGGTGCCATCGCGGCGGGAAGTTACGTCGCGTACTGCCTGGCCGTCGCCGCCTCGACCGCCGTCACGGCCCGATGGGGCGCGCGGGCAGGCGCGCTCGCCGCGGGGACGTCCGCCACCGCGGGAACCGCCCTGATCGCGGCCGCGCCGAACGCCGCCGCCCTGGCGCTCGGTGTCGTCCTCGCGGGAGCCAGCACGGGCCTGGCCTCCCCCTCCCTAGCGGACGCGGTCTCACGGGTCGTCCGGGTGACCCGCCGCGACCGCGCCCAGTCCGTGGTGAACGCGGGCACCGGTCTCGGCGTGCTGATCTCGGGACCGGTGTCCCTGCTCGCGATCGGCGGCTGGCGCCTGGCCTGGTGGGCTTTCGCGGCGGCCTCGGCGCTGGTGACACTGTGGATCGCGCGGGTCGTGCCGCCGGTCAAGGACGACCGCTCGCGCGGGCTGCCGGTGCCGCTGTTCCCGCCCGCCACCGGACGGCTGCTGCCCGCCGCCGCGACGCTCGGCCTGGCCAGCGCCGCGATCTGGACGTTCGGCCGGGACATCGCGGTGAGCGTCGGCGGGCTCGGCGAGACGGAGTCGACGGTGGTGTGGATCGTCCTCGGCGCGGTCGGCCTGGCAGGCGCGTTCACCGCCGAGCTGACCTCGCGGGCCGGGCTTCGCCGGGCGTGGTCGGCGGGGATGGTCCTGTTCGCCGTCGCGACCGCGCTCTTCGCCCTCGCCACCCGGTCGCTCCCCGCGCTCCTCATCGCGGCGGCGCTTTTCGGGGCCGTCTACATCGGACTGACCGGCGTGCTGATCCTCTGGGGCACCAGGGCTTACCCGACGGCGCCCGCGTTCGGTGTCGGCCTGGCTTTCCTGATGCTGGCGCTCGGACAGGCGGCCGGAGCACCGCTCGTCGGCCTTCTCGGTGACCTGATCGATCTCCGGGCCGGCTTCCTCGCGGCCGCGGCGATCGCCGTCCTCGGTGTCCTGTTCGCGCCCAAGGAAGCGACCACGACGTACAACTTCGGGGTCCGTTCCCTCTCAAGGGTGAGTACCGTCCCGCCGGAGCGGGAATCCCGCGCGGGCTGCGCGTGATGTCCTCATCGGCATGAACCTGCTGCTCGGCCTGCTCACCCTGCCCGTCTACGCGCTGATGCTGTGGCCGCTCGTGGTCGCCGCCCGCCGCGTGCTGGGCGTGCGGATCGGCGTGGTCCGCGCGTTCTGCGCCGCCGGCTTCGGCTGGCTGGCCGCGGGCGGCATCCTCAGCGCGTTCCCCCACGCGATGTACGCGGGCGGCGCCTTCGCCGGGCTGATCATCCCGGTGGCGGGCGGCGCGTTCCTGGTGACCCTGATCTTCCTGTTCGTCGCGGAACTCGCCCTGCCCTCCGGGTCCGGCCTCGGGCTGATCGGCCGGATCCGGTCGCTACGCCGCCGCGCGGCCCGGACACGGCGGTACTCGCAGATCACCCGGATCGCGATCAAGCACGGCCTCGGCCGGTACCTCACCGGCCGCCGCGAACCCGGTCTCGCCCAGGTCCGGCACGCCAAACTGGCGCGCTCGCTGCGCCGCGCGCTGGAAGAGGGCGGCGTGACGTTCGTGAAACTCGGGCAGCTGCTCTCGACGCGGTCCGATCTGCTCCCGCCGGTGTTCGTCGACGAACTGAGCAAACTCCAGGACCAGGTCGCCTTCGCCGACGCCGACGAGGTGGCCACGGTGCTGAAGGAGGAACTGGGTGGCGACCCGGACGAGATCTTCGCCGAATTCGATCCGGAGCCGATCGCGGCCGCGTCGATCGCGCAGGTCTACCGCGCGAAACTGCGCGACGGGCAGGACGTCGTCGTCAAGGTGCAGCGGCCCGGCGTGCAGGCGCTGGTCGAGAGGGACCTCGACATCGTCCGCCGGGTCGCGGCCGCGCTGGACCAGCGCGCGGACTGGGCACGTTCGCTCGGCGTCGTCGACCTCGCCGAAGGCTTCGCCGACGCGCTGGTCGAAGAGCTCGACTTCCGCACCGAGGCCAGGAACATCGAAGCGGTCGCCGCCGCCTACACCGGCACCGAGGTCGCCCTTCCGACCGTCCACAAAGCACTGTCCACCGAACGCGTCCTGGTGATGCGGCGCCTCGACGGCAAACCGCTCGCCGCCGCCAAGGAACAGGTCCCGGCCGCGGAACGGGCGGGCCTCGCCCGGTCGATGCTGCGCTGCGTACTCGGCCAGGTGATGGGCAGCGGCGTCTTCCACGCCGACCCGCATCCCGGCAACGTCCTTCTGCTCGCCGACGGCAGGCTGGGCTTGCTCGACTTCGGCTCCGTCGGGCGGCTCGACGCGAGCCTGCGCGGCGGGCTGCAGAACCTCATCCTCGCCCTCGACCGCGGCGACCCGGCCGCGTTGCGCGACGGCCTGCTGGAGATCGTCGACCGGCCGGACGAGATCGAGGAGCGGCGGCTGGAGCGGGCACTGGGTGCCTTGGTGGCCAAGCATTTCAACCACGGACAGGCACCGGATCTGGACATGTTCACCGATCTGTTCCGGGTGATCGCCGACTTCCGGCTCAGCGTGCCCCCGCCGATCGCGGCGGTGTTCCGCGCGCTGGCCACCTTGGAGGGGACGCTGGGCGCACTGGCGCCGGGATTCAACATCGTCGTCGAATCCCGCGCCTACGCCGCCGAGCAGGTAGGTGCCGGATTGCGCCCGGAATCGCTGCGCTCCACGGCCACCAACGAACTGCTGGCGCTCCTGCCGGTGCTGCGCCGCCTGCCCCGCCGCGTCGACCGGATCGGCGACGCGCTGGAGCAGGGCAGGCTTTCGGTCAACGTCCGGCTGTTCTCCGACGAACGCGACCGCGACGTGGTCACCGGGCTGGTGCACGAACTCCTGCTGGCGTTCGTCGGGGCGGCCACCGGGCTGATGGCGGTGCTGCTGCTGGGCAGCGCGACCGGCCCGGAGGTGCTGGCGGGTGTCACGCTGCACCAGATGTTCGGCTACAACCTGCTGGTGGTCAGCGCACTGGTGGGATTGCGGCTGCTTTTCGTCGTTTTCCGGCGGACCGGACAACGCTCGCGATCGCCCCGAGGAAACCGATCATGACGAGGCCCGCCCCGGTGACCATGAGGATCCGCGCGGTACGGAATCCGGTGTCGGACAACGGGTCCCCTGGAAGACCAGCCTCGACGAAAGCGGTGGTCTGCGGCGAGGGAACGGCGTTCAGGAGACTGCCCGAGCCGACGACGACCCCGCGCACCTTGGACAAGGGGACAGCGCCTTTACCGGGCTTGTCCGCGTAGATCCGCGAATCGGCGGAATTGTTTCGCCGGTCGCCGGCGAGATAGACCGTTCCCGGCGGAACCTCGACGTCGAACGGCCGGTATTCCTTGCGCCCGTACCCGTTGTCGTCATCGGTGTAGGTCTCTTTGACGGGCTTCCCGTCCACGGTGATCAGGTTGTCGTTCGTGCAGCAGACGACGTGATCACCACCGACGCCGATCACCCGCTGAACGGCCATGCCCTCCTCGGCGGAGGTACCCGGATACGCGCTCAGATCGACGAGGACCACCGCGCCGCGCGGGATCTCGGGCACGTCGGCCCAGCGGTACACCAAGACCGAGCCGAGCGGGATCGCGGGACTCATCGTCACCCCGACGACGTTCATCATGCGATAGCTCATCAGGGTCCAGAACCCGTATCCGCCGGTGCCCAGGCCGACGATCGCCACCAGGATCATCACCAGCAGGAGCGGGGAAAATCTTCGCTTCGGCCCAGGTCTGTCCGCGGGCGGAGCGGGGAAATCCGTTTCGGTCACAGCGCACAGTAGCGCCGGGGTCCGACGGTTTCCGGCGAACGCTCAACCTCGGGGCGCGTACATGATGACCCCGACCCCGGCGAGGCAGATCAAGGCCCCGATGACGTCGTAGCGGTCCGGCCGGTAGCCGTCGGCGACCATCCCC
Organism: Amycolatopsis alba DSM 44262; assembly: GCF_000384215.1. Lineage (NCBI taxonomy): Bacteria > Bacillati > Actinomycetota > Actinomycetes > Pseudonocardiales > Pseudonocardiaceae > Amycolatopsis > Amycolatopsis alba. The sequence goes on from NZ_KB913032.1 coordinate 8,966,132, forward strand.
CACGCCAGCGAACCCGCGACGAACACTCCGCCGTACGCGGCGAGGATACGGCCGAAGTTCGCGTCAGGCTGCAGTGTCGCGACGAAGCCGTAGAGACCCAGCGCGACGACACCCGCGCCGATCCAGAGGTAGCCGCGGTGTTCCCGGACGCCTTGCCAGATCAGCCAGGCGCCGCCGATCTCCAGCAGGGCCGCGAGCGCGAAGAGCGCGATGGAGCGGATCATGCCGCCACCCAACCAGATCGCCCCTCGCCCCACGTTATAGGTCGTTATACACACAAGCGAGATCGCGAAAGTCCGTGAAGGCCTCCTTGAGGGACTCAGAGTCCCTCAAGGAGGCCTTCACGGACTTTGGAAGCGACCCAAGCAGGGGTCAGACGGTGAAGCCGAGGGCGCGCAGCTGTTCGCGGCCGTCCTCGGTGATCTTCTCCGGGCCCCACGGCGGCATCCAGACCCAGTTGATCCGGAAGTCCTTGACCAGTCCCGTTCCGCCGCCGACGAGCGCGGCACCGGTCTGGTCCTCGATGACGTCGGTCAGCGGGCAGGCCGCGGACGTCAGGGTCATGTCGATGGTGGCGGTGTTGTCCGGCTCGACGTGGATGCCGTAGACGAGCCCGAGGTCGACGACGTTGATGCCCAGCTCGGGGTCGACGACGTCGCGCATCGCCTCTTCGAGATCTTCGACCTTGGCGAGGTCGGCGGTGTCCGCGGCGGCGGTGGTCTCGGCGTCGAGGTCGGCGGCGGTGCGCCCCTCGCGGGTTTCGGTCTGCTGTTCGGTCATGCCGTCTCAACTCCGTTGGTCGTGCGGGCGACGGCGTCCTTGAACGCCATCCATCCGAGCAGGGCGCATTTCACGCGGGCCGGGTACTTGGCGACGCCGGCGAAGGCGATGCCGTCCTCCAGCACGTCCTCGTCCGGCTCGATCTGTCCCTTGCCCTGCATCAGCTCGACGAAGGCGTCCATGGTGGTGAACGCCTCCTCCACGGTGTGCCCGACGACGAGATCCGTCAAGACCGACGTGGACGCCTGGCTGATCGAGCAGCCTTGTCCGTCGTAGGAGACGTCGGCGACCTTCCCGTCGTCGACCTTCACCCGCAGTGTCACCTCGTCGCCACAGGTCGGGTTGACCTGGAACGACTCGGCGTCGAACGGCTCGCGCAGGCCGCGGCCGTGCGGGTTCTTGTAGTGGTCCAGGATGATCTCCTGGTACATGCTTTCGAGGTTCATCAGGCCACCCCGAAGAACTTCTGCGCCTCACGCACACCGTTCACCAGCGCGTCCACTTCGGACAGCGTGTTGTAGACGTAGAACGAAGCGCGCACGGTCGCCGGGACCGAGCACGCCCGGTGCAGCGGCCACGCGCAGTGGTGCCCGACGCGGACGGCGACGCCGAGGCTGTCCAGCACCTGGCCCGAGTCGTGCGGGTGGACGCCGTCGATGACGAACGACACCAGCCCGCCGCGGTCGGCCATGTCGGTGGGGCCGATGATCCGCACGCCGGGGATCTCGCCGAGTCCGGCCAGCGCCGCCTCGGTGAGGACGTGTTCGTGCGCGGCGACCCGGTCCATGCCGATCGCCGACAGGTAGTCGGCGGCCGCGCCGAGGCCGACGGCCTGCGACGTCATCGGGGTGCCCGCCTCGAACCGCTGCGGCGGCGCGGCGAACGTGGTCTGCTCCATGCGGACCATCTCGATCATCGAGCCACCGGTCAGGAACGGCGGCATCGCTTCGAGCAGCTCGCGACGGCCGTAGAGGACACCGATGCCGTACGGGCCGACCATCTTGTGCCCGGCGAAGGCGGCGAAGTCGACGTCCAGCGCGTGCAGGTCCACGGGGAAGTGCGGCACCGACTGACAGGCGTCCAGCACGACCAGCGCGCCGACCTTGCGGGCCTTCTTCACCAGGAACTCGACCGGGTTGATCGTGCCGAGCACGTTGGACTGGTGCGTGAACGCGAGCACCTTGGTCCGCTCGGTGATCAGCTCGTCCACATCGGACAGATCGAGGCGGCCGTCCGCGGTGACGGAGAACCACTTCAGCGTCGCGCCGGTGCGCTGGCAGAGCTGCTGCCACGGCACCAGGTTCGCGTGGTGCTCCATCTCGGTGATGACGATCTCGTCGCCGGGGCCGATCTTGAACCGCTCGGCCTCGGGACCGGCCGTGGCGGCGTTGCTCATGGCGTAGGCGACGAGGTTGATGCCCTCGGTGGCGTTCTTGGTGAACACCAGCTCATGCGGGGAGGCGCCGACGAACTCCGCGATCCGCACACGGGCGGATTCGTAGGCGTCGGTCGCCTCCTCGGCGAGCTGGTGCGCGCCGCGGTGCACCGCGGCGTTCGAGGTCTCCAGGAACCGGCGCTCGGCTTCGAGCACCTGCGCCGGTTTCTGGGACGTCGCACCGGAATCCAGATACACCAAGGGTTTCCCGTCCCGCACCGTGCGGGTCAGGATCGGGAAGTCGGCCCTGATGGCCGCCACATCTAGCGGAACAGAGTTAGCCGTGGTGGTGGTCATCGGGCCAACTCCTCTCGGTGTAGTCGTGAAGTTCAGTGATCAGACAGCGGCGGTCTCGGCGGAGCCGGTGTACTTGACGTACCCGTTCTCCTCCAGCTCGTCCGCGAGCTCACGGCCACCGGACTCGACGATCTTGCCGCCCGCGAAGACGTGCACGAAGTCGGGCGTGATGTGCCGCAGGATCCGCGTGTAGTGCGTGATCAGCATGACGCCGGCGTCGTTGTTGGCCTTGAACTCGTTGACGCCCTCGGACACGACGCGCAGCGCGTCGACGTCGAGGCCGGAGTCGGTCTCGTCGAGGATGGCGATCTTCGGCTTGAGCAGCGCCAGCTGCAGGATCTCGTGGCGCTTCTTCTCGCCGCCGGAGAAGCCCTCGTTCACCGAACGCTCGGCGAACTCGGACGAGATCTCCAGCTTGCCCATCTCCTCCTTGACCTCCTTGACCCAGTGGCGCAGCTTGGGGGCCTCGCCACGGACCGCGGTGGCCGCGGTGCGGAGGAAGTTGGACATGGACACGCCCGGCACCTCGACCGGGTACTGCATGGCGAGGAACAGGCCCGCGCGGGCGCGCTCGTCGACGCTCATCTCCAGCACGTCCTCACCGTCGAGCAGGACCTGCCCGGAGGTGACTTCGTACTTGGGGTGACCGGCGATGGCGTAGGACAGCGTGGACTTGCCCGAACCGTTGGGGCCCATGATCGCGTGGGTCTCGCCCGACTTGATGGTCAGGTTGACGCCCTTGAGGATCTCCTTGGGGCCCTCCTCGGTCGTGACCGAGGCGTGCAGATCCTTGATTTCCAGCGTAGGCATTTCTTTCCTAAAAGTCTGATGTGGACGGACGAGGGCTTAGACGCCCACGGCTTCGAGCTCGGCTTCGATCGCGGCCTCGAGACGCTCGCGCACCTCGGGGACACCGATCTTGACCAGGATCTCGTGGAAGAACCCGCGTACGACCAGGCGCCGCGCGGCGTCCTCGCCGATTCCACGCGACTGGAGGTAGAACAACTGCTCGTCGTCGAACCTTCCCGTCGCGCTCGCGTGGCCGGCGCCTTCGATCTCGCCGGTCTCGATCTCCAGGTTCGGGATCGAGTCCGCCCGCGCGCCCGGCGTCAGCACCAGATTGCGGTTGAGCTCGTAGGTGTCGGTGGCCTCGGCGGCCGCCCGGATCAGCACGTCGCCGACCCACACGGTGTGCGCGCCGTCGCCCTGGAGCGCGCCCTTGTACATCACCCGCGACTTGCAGTTCGGCACCGCGTGGTCGACGAAGAGCCGGTGCTCCTGGTGCTGTCCTTCGTCCGCGAAGTACAGGCCGAGCATCTCGACGTCGCCGCCCTTGTCGGCGAAGGTCGCCGTCGGCGAGACGCGGACCAGGTCACCGCCCAGGGTGATGACGATGTGCTTGAGCGTGGCGTCGCGGCCGAGCTTGAGGTGCTGCTCGGAGACGTGCACCGCGTCGTCGGCCCAGTCCTGGACGCTGACCACGGTCACGTTCGCCGAATCGCCGATGACGAACTCGACGTTGTCGGCGTAGGTGCCGGAGCCGACGTGGTCGAGGACGATGACGGCCTCGGAGAACTGCTCGGCGCGGACCTGCACGTGCCCGTAGGCGACCTTGCCCTCGCCGGGGCCGGTGATCTTCACCGTCGACGGCTTCGACGTCTTCGTCTCCTTGGGCACCGTGATGACGGTGGCCTCGGTGAACGAGGAGTAGGCCTGCGCGGCGATCCGGTCGCTCGGGACACCCGCGACGCCGAGGCGCTCGTCGTCCCGGCCGACCTTCTCGATCTTCAGTTCAGGGGCGGCGTCGGCGTCCACGGTGGCCGAACCCGAAGCGGTGGCGGACCCGTCGTGCAGGCCGCGCAGCCGCTTCATCGGCGTGAAACGCCAGTTCTCCTCACGGCCGCCGGGGACCTCGAAGGCCTCGACGTCGTGGGAGGTGAAGCGCTCCGCGCGGGACGTGGCCGGGATGACCACGCCCTCGCGCATCGCTTCGGAAACGTTGTTCTCGGTAACCGACATGACTAGCCGACGGACCCTTCCATCTGAAGCTCGATCAGGCGGTTCAGCTCGAGCGCGTACTCCATCGGCAGCTCACGCGCGATGGGCTCGACGAACCCGCGCACGATCATCGCCATGGCCTCGGCCTCGTCGAGACCGCGCGACATGAGGTAGAACATCTGGTCTTCGCTGACCTTCGAGACCGTCGCCTCGTGGCCCATCGACACCTCGTCGTTGCGGATGTCGACGTACGGGTACGTGTCCGACCGCGAGATCGTGTCGACCAGCAGCGCGTCACAGACCACGCTGGACCGCGAGTGGTGCGCCCGCTTCGCGACCTTGACCAGGCCGCGGTAGGAGGTGCGGCCACCGCCGCGCGCCACCGACTTCGACACGATGGTCGAGGAGGTGTGCGGCGCCAGGTGCTCCATCTTCGCGCCGGCGTCCTGGTGCTGGCCTTCGCCCGCGAACGCGACCGAGAGGACCTCGCCCTTGGCGTGCTCGCCCATGAGGAACACGGACGGGTACTTCATCGTGACCTTGGAACCGATGTTGCCGTCGATCCACTCCATGGTCGCGCCCTCTTCGCACTTGGCGCGCTTGGTGACCAGGTTGTAGACGTTGTTCGACCAGTTCTGGATGGTCGTGTAGCGGCAGCGGGCGCCCTTCTTCACGATGATCTCCACGACCGCCGAGTGCAGCGAGTCGGACTGGTAGATCGGCGCGGTGCAACCCTCGACGTAGTGCACGTAGGCGTCTTCGTCGACGATGATCAGGGTCCGCTCGAACTGACCCATGTTCTCGGTGTTGATGCGGAAGTACGCCTGCAGCGGGATGTCCACCTTGACGCCCTTGGGGACGTAGATGAACGAGCCGCCGGACCACACCGCGGTGTTCAGCGCGGAGAACTTGTTGTCCCCGGCCGGGATCACGGAGCCGAAGTACTCCTTGAAGATCTCCGGGTGCTCCTTGAGCGCGGTGTCGGTGTCCAGGAACAGGACGCCCTGCGCCTCCAGATCCTCGCGGATCGAGTGGTAGACGACCTCGGACTCGTACTGCGCGGCGACACCGGCGACGAGGCGCTGCTTCTCCGCCTCGGGGATGCCGAGCTTGTCGTACGTGTTCTTGATGTCCTCGGGCAGCTCTTCCCAGGAAGTGGCCTGCTTCTCACTGGACCGCACGAAGTACTTGATGTTGTCGAAGTCGATCCCGGAGAGGTCCGCACCCCAGTTGGGCATGGGCTTCAGATCGAAGAGCTTGAGCGCCTTCAGTCGCGCTTCGCGCATCCACTCCGGCTCGGACTTCTTCGAGGAGATGTCGGTGACGACGTCCTCGTTCAGACCTCGGCGGGCGCTGGCGCCCGCCTCGTCGGAGTCCGCCCAGCCGAACGCGTACTTGCCAAGGGACTCGATGGTCTCTTCCTGGCTCATGGGCGCGGTGGTGGGAGTGCGCTGCTCGGCAGCGGCAGTCATGCGGGTTTCCCTCCATTCGGGATCCGTGCTGTGCGCCCAGGGGAGGGCGCCGTGCTTCCCGGCGCGGGTGTGGCCGGGTGACCCGCCGAAACGACGGGTACGTGGGTGGTGCACACGTTGTCACCGCGTGCGATGGTCGCCAGTCGCTGCACGTGAGTACCCAGAAGTTCCGCGAAAGCCTCTGTCTCGGCTTCACACAACTGGGGGAACTCGGCGGCGACGTGGGCGACCGGGCAATGATGCTGGCAAAGCTGTTCGCCGACACCGACCTGACGGGTCGACGCAGCGTAACCCTCCCTGGTCAGCGCCGCAGCGAGGGCCTCGGCGCGGGTGGCCGGGTCGGTGTGCTTGGTGATCGCGTCCTGATGCGGGCCGACCAGCGAAGCGACACGGGCCTCCGCGAAGGCCTTCACGGCGTTCTCGCCGGCGTGCTCGGAGAGGAACCGGATGGCCGAGGACGCGAGGTCGTCGTAGGCGTGCCCGAACCGGGCGCGGCCCGCCTCGGTGAGGAGGAAGTTCTTGGCGGGACGGCCTCGTCCGCGAGGTCCGCGGCGGGGCGCGTCACGGGTTTCGGCCTCGCCGTCGGCGAGCAGCGCGTCGAGATGACGGCGGACGGCGGCGGCGCTGATCCCCAGCTGCTCGGCCACCTCGACGGCGGTCAGCGGCCCCTGTTCCAGCAGCAAGCGGGCCACTTCGTGCCTGGTCCGCCCCTCGGGGCCGACCTGCGCGGGGACAGGCTGGACCTCGGCGCGGGGCATGTCGCCACCGGCCTCGTCTCGCGTCCCCGTCTTTTTCACAACACAAGTGTGACGTATTTCCGGGGAGACGGCAAAGAGGGGTGCCTCACGGAGTGGCGTGGGTCACTCCGGACGGTGAAACCACAGGGGTAACCACGTACCCGCTCGGTCTGTTCCCGCGATCGCTACCCTTCGTGCGTGGCAGTGGGCGATCACCCGGCAGGGCGGGACACGGACGAAGCAGGCCAGGAGAAGTACCCGGCCGCGGGGTCGGTGGCGACGCTCTCCCCCGGTCACCCGCGTGAACCGGAGCCGCTCGACGACAAGGAACTGCGCGGGCTGAACGTGGTCCGCCGGTTCGGCGCGGTCGGTTCCCTGTTCCTCGCCCTCGGCTCGCTCGGTGCGGGCGCCGCGCCGGTGATCAACCCGGTGCAGGAGATCCCGGTCCTGCGGCTGTTCACCCGCATCCCCATGGTCTCGCTCGCGATGGGCCTGGCAGGCATGGCGATCATCGTGCTCAGCTGGCTGCTGCTCGGCCGGTTCGCCCAGCCCGCGCGCCGCCGTCTCGCCACCCAGGGCCAGCTCGCCCGCACCATCGCGCTCTGGTGCGCGCCGCTGCTGTTCATCCCGCCGCTGTTCTCCCGCGACGTCTACAGCTATCTCGCGCAGAGCGAGATCGTCGCCCGCGGCATGGACCCGTACTCCCTCGGCCCGGCCGAAGCGCTCGGCGTCTCCGACCCGCTGACTTCGGGCGTCTCCAACATGTGGCGCGAGACGCCGGCGCCGTACGGTCCGCTGCTGCTGCGGCTCGGCGGCTGGCTCGCCCCGCTGAGCAGCGGCAACATCGTCACCGGCGTGCTGCTGCAGCGCGGGCTCGCGCTGATCGGCGTCATCCTGATCATCTGGGCGCTGCCCCGGCTGGCCAAGCGGTTCGGCGTGCAGCCTGCGACCGCGCTGTGGCTCGGCGCGGCGAACCCGCTGCTGATCTTCCACTTCGTCGCGGGCGCCCACAATGACGCGCTGGCGATCGGGCTCATGGTGGCCGGGCTGGAGGTCGGCCTCCAGCGGATGCCGGTGCGGTTCAAGAACGACGAACCTCCCCCGCTGGCCAAGGGCGAACTGCTGTACATCGGGCTCGGGGTGGTGCTCATCACCCTCGGCGTCGCGGTGAAACTGAACGCGATCCTGGCGCTGCCGTTCTTCACGGTGATGGTGGCCAGACGCTGGCACGGCCGGATCAAGGACCTGCTCACCGCGGCGGTGCCGATGGCGCTGCTGTTCGGGGTGGTGCTGGTGGCGGTCTGTTACGGCACCGGCCTCGGCTTCGGCTGGGTCGGCGCGCTCGGGACACCCGGCCTGGTCCGGTCCTGGATCTCGCCGACGTCGGAGCTGGCCGCGCTCGGCGGCGTCCTCGGCATCGCGCTCGGCCTCGGCAACCACACCAACGCCATGGTCCCGATCCTGGGCTCGCTCGGCTATCTCGTCGCGGGCGCGGTGACGGTCAAGTTCCTCTGGGACAGCTTCAAATGGCGCTACCGGCCGATCATCGGCCTCGGGGTCTCGCTGGGCGCGGTGATGGTGCTGCACGTGGCGTTGCAGCCCTGGTACCTGCTGTGGGCGATCATCCCGCTCGCCGCGGCGGCGGGGACCTCGCGGTTCCGCATCGCCGCGACGATCGTCACCGCCGTCCTGCCGTTCCTGCTGCCGACGACGGGAAGCACCTTCGAGGGCCGCGGCTTCGTCCTGCCGTTCGCCTGGGTCGCCGCCGGGGTCGTCACGCTTCTGGGGCTGTTCATCGTCCACCGCCTCTCACCACTGCTGCTGTCCAGACCGTCCCCGGAGCATTCGGTCCCGGCGTGACGCCGTATCGTGACCTGTCGTGAACGCCCCCGCCGTCGAGATCACCGGGCTGGTGAAACGCTACGGATCCACCACCGCGGTCGATGGACTCGATCTGCGGATGGACCGCGGCACCCTGCTCGCTCTGCTCGGCCCGAACGGGGCCGGCAAGACCACCACCGTCGAAATCTGCGAAGGCTTCCTGCGGCCTGACAGCGGCGAAGTCCGTGTCCTGGGCCTGGATCCGTCGCGCGACGGCTCGGCGCTGCGGCCGCGGATCGGCGTGATGCCCCAGGGCGGCGGCGCGTATCCCGGTGTCCGCGCCGACGAGATGCTCGGACTGGTCGCCGCTTGTGCCGCGAATCCGCTCGATCCCGCCTGGCTGCTGGACATCCTCGGTCTTTCGGGAGCGCGGAAGACGCCGTTCAAACGGCTTTCCGGCGGGCAGCAGCAACGGCTCTCCCTCGCCTGCGCGCTCGTCGGGCGCCCGGAGCTGCTCTTCCTCGACGAGCCGACGGCGGGCATGGATCCGCAGGCCCGCCGCCTGGTCTGGGATCTGCTCGAAGCGCTGCGCGCCGACGGGGTCAGCGTGCTGCTCACCACGCATCTGATGGAGGAGGCCGAAACGCTGGCCGACACCGTGGTGATCGTGGACCACGGCAAGGTCGTCGTCGAAGGCTCCCCGCAGTCGCTGACCGTCGACGCGGGCGAGGCCGCGCAACTGCGGTTTAAGGCCCGCACCCGGCTCGACACCGGCCTGCTGACCGCAGCGCTGCCCGAAGGCCACCTCGTGCACGAGTCGGCGCCGGGGACATATCTCGTCGAGGGCGCGATCGACCCGCAGGTGGTGTCGACGGTGACCGCATGGTGCGCGCAGCAGGGTGTCATGCCCGAGGAGCTGCAGGTCGGCAGGCGCACACTGGAAGAGGTCTTCCTGGAGCTGACCGGACGGGAACTGCGCGCATGACCACCACGCCCACCCCCCGGTTCGCCCTGGGCACGTTCACCCCGGCCCCCGGTCGCGGTTCACTCGGCAAGATGCTGCGCACGCACGCGAAGGTCGAGGCGAGCCTGACCCTGCGCCACGGCGAGCAGATCCTGCTGACCCTGCTCATCCCGCTCGCCCTGCTGATCGGCTTGTCGCTGCTGGACATCCTGCCGTCGGCACAACTCGGCGATGCGTCCAAAGTGGACTGGATCACGCCGAGGATCCTGGCGCTCGCGGTGATGTCGTCCGCGTTCACCGGGCAGGCCATCGCGCTGGGCTTCGACCGCCGGTACGGCGTGCTCAAACGGCTTTCCGCCACCGCGCTGCCCCGCTGGCTGCTCGTCGCGGGCCGGGTGGCCGCCGCGCTGGTCGTGGTCGCGCTGCAGGCGGTGATCCTCGGCGTGGTGGCAGCGCTGCTGGGCTGGTCGCCGTCGCTCGGCGGGATCCTCGGTGCCGTCCCGTTCCTGATCGTCGGCACGCTCGCGTTCGGCGCGCTGGGCCTGCTGCTCGGCGGGGCGCTGCGCGCGGAGGCCGTGCTGGCGCTGGCGAACATCGTCTGGTTCGTGCTGCTGCTCGCCGGGGGCATCCTGCTGGCGCCGTCGACCATGCCGTCCGGGCTCGCGACGATCGTCGAGCTGCTGCCGTCGGGCGCGCTCGCCGAAGGCCTGCGGTCGGTGCTGCTGGACGGTTCCTTCGGGTGGGGCCCGTTCGCGGTCCTCGTCGGCTGGGGCGTCGTCGCGGGCGCGCTGGCGAGCAAGACCACCAAGCTCACCTGAGGCCCCCGACACACCCCGCGTAGCCGGTGGAACGCTCTCAGGAAGGGCGTTCTAGCATCGGACGGTGCCGTTCCAGAGCCTTGTAGCGCGTCTGCCGTATCCCTCGTTCGCGGTTCAGCGAGCGGTCGCGATAGCGGCGGTGATCGCCCAGGCCGGAATCGGCGTCACCGGCTCGGTCGTCCGTGTCACGGGTTCGGGTCTCGGCTGCCCGACCTGGCCGCAATGCGTCGAGGGCAGCATCGTGCCGGTGGCGCACCCCGAATTCGACGCGCTCACCCAGTGGATCGAGTTCAGCAACCGGATGCTGACCGGCGTCGTCATCGCCGTCGCCGCGCTGTGCGTGATCACCGCGTGGCGCGTGCAGATCGAGCACCCGAGCCGCCGCCGTCTGGTCAAGCTGGCCTGGACGATGCCCGCGGGCGTGATGCTGCAGGCCGTCGTCGGCGGCATCACCGTGCTCGCCAAACTCGAATGGTGGACCGTCGCGCTCCACTTCCTGGCGTCCACTCCCCTGGTCTGGCTCGCGGTCCTGCTGCTGCGCGCGTTCAACGAGGGTGACGAGCCCGCCCGCTGGCTGATCCCGGACGCGGGCCGCAAGACGCTGATCGTGCTCGCCTCGGTGATGTGGGCCGTCCTCGTGGCGGGGACCACGGTGACCGGCGCGGGCCCGCACGGCGGCGACCCCGGCACCCACCGCTTCCAGGCCCCGATCGAGACGCTCACCCAGATCCACGGTGGACTGCTGGTGGCCTACCTGATCGTGCTGGCCGTCTTCGGGCTCCAGCTGATGCGTGGCGAGACGCCGAAGCAGCTGTGGCGGCGGTACACCATCGTGTGGGTCATCGCGCTCGTACAAGGCGTCCTGGGCTCTGTGCAGTACGCACTGGGTGTGCCGGAGGCGCTGGTCTCGTTCCACGTCCTCGGTTCCGCGCTGGTGATCATCTCGACGGCCGCGCTCTGGTGCGGTTCACGCGATCGCGGTCCCGTCGCCTCCGCGACGGCGCCGGAACGCGAACTGGCCACCTCGAACTGACCCTGCGGCAAACCGGACGTAACCCCCAGGCGGCATGCTCGCCAGACACTGCCCTTACGCTGCGCTCGGTGCCCCACACGGGGGGACCACCGAGTCGAGGCACGAGGTGTCGCATGACCGCCAGCACCGAGCCGGAAGCACCGGCCAGTCAGTCCAAACCCCTGATCTCCCACCGCCGAGGCTCCGGGGAGATGCTGATACTCAAGACCTTCCTGCTGGTCCCGTTCGTCGCACTGCTCGCCGCCGTGCCGATCGTGTGGGGCTGGGGCATGACCTGGGTCGATCTCGGGCTGGCGGCGGTGTTCTACACCTTGGGGACCCTCGGGGTGACCGTCGGCTACCACCGCTACTTCACCCACGGCGCCTTCAAGGCGGGACGGCCGCTGCGGGTCGCGCTCGCCATCGCCGGGAGTTTCGCGGTGCAGGGGTCGGTCATCTTCTGGGTGGCCAGCCACCGCCGTCACCACGCCTTCGCCGACCGCGAAGGCGATCCGCACTCCCCCTGGCTGTTCGGGACGTCGCCCACGGCGCTGCTGCGCGGGTTCTGGCACGCGCACATGGGCTGGATGTTCAGCCGCGAAGTGACCAACTACGAACGCTTCGCGCCGGATCTGGTGGCGGACAAGGATCTTCGCGTGGTGAACCGCTACTTCTGGCTGTGGATCACGCTCAGCCTCGCGCTGCCCGCGATCCTCGGCGGCCTCATCAGCTGGTCGTGGTGGGGTGCGGTGACCGGGTTCTTCTGGGCCGGGCTGGTCCGGATCGCGTTCCTGCACCATGTCAGCTGGTCGGTGAACTCGATCTGCCACCTGATCGGGGAACGCCCGTTCGCCAGCCGTGACAAGGCGGCGAACTTCTGGCCGCTGGCGATCCTGTCCATGGGCGAGTCGTGGCACAACTCCCACCACGCCGACCCGACCTGCGCGCGGCACGGTGTCCTGCGCGGACAGGTCGACGTGTCGGCGCGGGTGATCTGGCTGTTCGAGAAGTTCGGCTGGGCGCGGGACGTGCGGTGGCCCAAGCCGGAGCGCCTGGCCGCGAAACTCGCCAAACCCGCCTGACCTTTTCGCATCCAGTCCTCTGGATGCGATGCTCGATCACCGGTTCAGGGTGCCGTGAGTGAGGTGTCCGTCGGGGTGGTCGTGAGTGGCAAGTGGGGTTAGAGCGGACCAGCATTTACCTACCCACGCCTGACCTGAGCGAAGGTGGCGGTTCCGCGGCTGTAGGGCTTGACGGTGAAGGAATCTTGATCAACGGAAGATCCGGGACACTCACCGTCCCCAATCCTCCGTTGATCAAGGTCGCACCGGTCACGGCCGGTGGCAAATACGCGACGGGGGAAGTTTCCGGACGTTCAACGTCCCAAATCCTCCACACCCGACCGCCAGTCGCATCAGTGGGTAGGCAAATACGGGTCCGTCAGAACGGCACTTACCACTCACGACCCCTCCGCCCAGTGCGGCCTGACGGACAGGCTGACGCCGCGAAAGCCACTTTCACAACGTTGAAGGTTGTGAAAGTGGCTTTCGCAACATCTCAGGGCGTGAGCGGCCGGCCGCGAAACGCGTGAAGCCCGCCCAACGCTCCCTCCGCATTCAATCCTCTGAGGCCGCGAGGGGTGGGTGGGTCAGCCGAGTTGCTGCCGCACGGCGGAGGCGAAGCGCCAAGCGGCGGCGGCATCGGTCTGCCGGAAACCGAGCGAGGGCTCGACGAGCTCCAGCTCCAGCAGCAGCGGCCTGCCGTCCGAACCGGCGACGAGGTCCACACGGGCGTAGAGCAGCTCCGCGCGCAGGATGCCGAGCAGCGCCGCCGCCGCGTCCATGGCGTCTTCGGCCAGTGCGCGGAACGCGGCGGACGGCTGCACGGGGCCGAGCTTCTCCGTGACCCACAAACCGGATTCGTCGAGTTCGCGGCCCAGCATGACCGCCTTCGAGAAGGCATGCGAGTACACGCCGCCGAAGAACACCAGCGCCAGCTCGCCTTCAGTGTCCACACTGGACTGATACGGCTGCAGCACCACGGTCTGGCCGTCGTCGTGGAGGCTCTTCAGATGCGACGTGGCGTCATCCCCGGACGTGAACTTCCCGACGCCCATGGACCCGGCACCGATCGCGGGCTTCAGCACGAACTCGCCCTTGGGCCAGCGCGGCGTCTCGTCGTCCGGCGCGATCAGGGTCGTCGGCACGATCGCGACCCCGGCGTCACCGAGTTCGGCCAGATAGGACTTGTCGGTGTTCCAGCGCGCGACTTCGGCCGAATTGGACAGCGCGGGCACGGACTCGGCCCAGGACAGGAACTCGTCGCGGCGCTCCGAGTAGTCCCAGGTGGCGCGCAGCACGACGATGTCCGCGGCGCCGAAGTCGACGGTCGTGTCGTCCCAGGCGGCCCAGCGGGCCTTGAAGCCGAGATCGGCCAGCGCCTCGGGAAGGGTGTGATCGTCGCCGTCGCCTTCGAGCAGTGCGGAACAGGAGACGAGGATCGCGGAGCCGCTCACTTTCCCGCCATCCGGCGGCGGTGCTCGGCGCCGATCTTGGTGGCGTTCACGGTCTCGCTGTCCCATTCGGCGGGCTCGAGGTCTTCGACGGCCTCGACCAGCGCCTCGCCCGCCTCCGTGGAGGCGACGACGACGTCGCCGAGCGCGCCGTCGGCGCCCACGAGCACGACCCTGGCGCCGATCCGGCCGATGTTCTCCACCACCGCGCGCGAAGGCTTCCCATGCCGCTTCACGAAGTCGCGGGCGGCCGCGACCTGGCGCGACGTGGGGGCGGCGGTCTCGGTCTTCTCTTCGGTCTCAGCCACGAGCCGAGCTTAACCGCGAAAGGCCCACGACGCGGAATAACCGTGGCGTCGGCCATAGTTGTCCCGGTCGGAAGGCCCCAGAACGAGGAGGATGTATGCCCACGGCAGTGCAGATCCGGCGGACCGGCGGTCCCGAAGTCCTTGAGCCGGCGCAAGTCGAGGTCGGCGAGCCCGGCGCTGGGGAACTGCTCGTGGACATCGCCGCGGCGGGCGTCAACTACATCGACACCTATCACCGCGAGGGCATCTACCCGGTCGACACGCCGTTCATCCTGGGCATGGAAGGCGCGGGCACGGTCGCCGCGGTCGGCGCGGACGTGACCGGTTTCGCCGTCGGCGACAGGGTCGCCTGGCAGGGTTCGCTGGGCAGCTACGCCCAGCGCCGCCTGCTCCCCGCCGCGATCGCGGTGAAGATCCCGGACGGGGTGACCGAGGAGACCGCCGCCGCGACGATGCTCCAGGGGATCACCGCGCACGCCCTGATCGCCTCGACCTACGAGGTCAAGCCGGGCGACGACGTGCTGATCCACGCCGCCGCGGGCGGGATGGGCCTGCTGCTGGTCCAGCTGGCCAAGGCACGCGGCGCACGGGTGATCGGCACCGTCTCCACCGACGAGAAGGCCGGACTCGCCAAGCAGGCGGGCGCGGACGACGTCATCCGTTACGACCAGGTCGACTTCGCCAAGGCCGTCCGTGAGCTCACCGACGGCAAGGGGGTCGCGGTGGTCTACGACGGCGTCGGAAAGTCCACTGTGGACGGCAGCCTGGCGAGCCTGAAGATCCGCGGTCTGCTCGCCCTCTACGGCGCGGCCAGCGGCCCGGTGCCGCCGATCGACCCGCAGCTGCTCAACCGCAGCGGCTCGGTGTACCTCACGCGCCCGACCTCCGCGCACTACGTGCTCACCCGCGAGGAACTGGAATGGCGGGTGAACGAACTGTTCGCCGCCGTTCAGGACGGTTCGCTGAACATCCGGATCGGCGGACGCTACCCACTGGCCGACGCCCGCCAGGCGCACGAAGACCTCCAGGGGCGGCGCACCACCGGCAAGCTCCTGCTGATCCCGTGACGGCGCCTTGGTCCGAGCAGGTCCGGCTCACCGGCGAAGGGCTCGTCCTGCGGGAATGGAGCGAAAGCGACGTCGCGTTCATGCCGGGGCTGTTCGACAATCCCGCCGTCGCGCGCTTCACGCCGCTGCCGTCCCCGTTCGACGAGGTGGCGGCGAAGGCTCACTACGCGAAGTACGTCAGCAGCCGCGCGGAGGGCAAGGGGCTGCGGCTGACCATCACGACCGGCGGCGACGAGCCGCTCGGCGAGGTGGTGCTGTTGCTGAAGGAGGGGCTCTCGGGGCCGGCCGAACTCGGCTACGCGGTCGGCCCCGCGCATCGCGGGCAGGATCTGGCGGCCCGGTCGCTGCGGGTTCTCACCGCGTACGCGCAGGACCTCGGGCTGAGCCCGCTCAAGCTGCAGATCGACGCCGGGAACTCGGCGAGCGAAGCCGTCGCGCGCCGGGCCGGTTACGCCCTGACCGACGCACCTCCGGAGGCGAAGGTCGAGAAGGGCCTGAAGATCACTCTGCTCACCTGGGAGTACAGCGGCTCGTAGCAGAAGTCCGTGAAGGCCTCCTTCCCTACCTTCAGAGTAGGGAAGGAGGCCTTCACGGACTTTCAGCCGACAGACCGCACCCAGATCGCCCGCAGGCGGAACTCGTCCTGCTCGGCGTGCTCGACGGTGAGTTCCACCTCGTCATCGACCTGGAGCTGCCGGAACGCACCGGGACGGACGCCGGTCACCATCGAATAGTGGACCCAGATGGGGTCGGCGAAGTCGCCCGACTCGACGACTCCCCAGCCGTCGTCCACGAACCAGGAGCGAACCCGGCCACGGTGAACCCGGCCGCCCGAAGTCCCCATCAGTCCTCATCAGCCCTTGTCGGTCGGGACGCTCACGGCGTCGGTGACGAAGACGAGGGTCTCGTTCGGCGCGATGCCGCGGCCGCCCTCGCCGTAGCCGAGGTCCGGCGGGATGATCAGCAGCCGCCGTGCGCCCTGCTTGATCCCTTCGAGGCCCTGGTCCCAGCCCTTGATGACGTCACCCGCGCCGAGCGCCAGGTCGAACGGCTCGCCACGGTCGAAGGAGCTGTCCAGCTTCTGCTTGTTGGACCAGGTGACCAGCGAGTAGTTCATCTTCAGCTTCTGCCCGGCCTTGGCGCCCTCACCGGTGCCAGGCTCGAGGTCCTTGGTGATGAGCTTCTTCGGCGGGTCGCAGTCGTCCGGGATGGTGATGGTCGGCGCCTCGCCGAACTTCCCGGTGGTCTTGATGTCCTCAGCCGTGCATTCCTTGCCCTTCGCAGCGGCCGGGGCCGACGTCGAAGCCGACGCGGGGGCCGCGCCCGAAGACTGGACCGAACCTGCGGTGTCCTGTTTCCCGCCACAGGCCGCCAGGGCGAGCACGCCCGCGCCGATGACCACGATCTTGCCGAATGTGCGCATGCGGCAGACCTTAGCCAAGACCCTCCAGCGCGGGAACAAGGTCACCGGTCTGCACTACGCCCATCCGACGGGTCGCCCTGGTCAGGGCCACATAAAGATCGTTGAGCCCGCGCGGGGACCCGGCGACGACCTCGTCCGGGGCGACCAGCACCACCGAGTCGAACTCCAGCCCCTTCGCCCGCTCGACCGGCATCACCGAGACTCGGTCCCCCGCTTCGCCGAGCGTCTCCGACACCGTCTCGACCATCGGGACCGGGCACAGCACGACGACCGTCCCACCGTCCACGGCGGACAGTTCGGCGTCGACGATGCCCGGTAGTTCCGCGGCGAGATCCGACGGCTCCACGGACCGCAGCCAAGGCTCGAAACCGGTCTCCCGTACGGAAACCGGCGCTTCCAGCGCCGGATTGACGTCGGCGAGCACTCTGGCCGCGACGGCCATGATCTCCGCCGGGGTCCGGTAGTTCACGGTCAGCTCTTCGAGCCGCCAGCGATCGGCGACGTACGGCGAAAGCACCTCGCCCCACGACCGCGCTCCTCCCGCCGCCCCGGTCTGGGCGACGTCACCGACCAGCGTCATCGACCGGTTCGGCGACCGGCGCATCAGCAGCCGCCAGTCCATCGCGGTCAGTTCCTGCGCCTCGTCGACGATCACGTGCCCGAAGGTCCAGGTCCGGTCCTGGGCGGCCCGCTGCGCCGCGGTCATCTCGCTGCGGCGCTGCTGGCGCTCGGCGAACAGCTCGGCGTCCAGGACGTCGCCCACCCGCAGCAGTTCCTCGTCGATGATCTCCTCGTCCTGTTCGAGGATGTCGAGCACACCTTCCGCGTACGCGCGGTCTTCCCGCTCGCGACGGGCGCGCTCGACGCGAGCGTCGGTGTCGTCCTCCCCGAGCAGCTCGGCGAGTTCGTCGAGCAACGGGACGTCCGACGGGCTCCACTTCGCGTCCGTGGGACTGTAGAGATGCTCACGATCGGTGTCCGACAAGGCTTTTCCGGCCGCGCTGCGCAACCGTTCGCGGTCGGCGAACAGCTCGTCGAGGACGACCTCGGGAGTGAGCTGGGGCCACAGCCCGTTGATCGCGGCGGCCACGTTCTTGTCCGCGGCGACCTCGGCCCGGATGTCCTGGACGTCGCGCGCGTCGAGCAGGTCCTCCCCCAGTTTGCGGGCGGCCTGCCTGGTCAGCGCGTCGAGGAGGTCGGACACGAAGATACGCCGGGCGAGGTTGTGCGGACGGCGCGACCGCCGGGCCCGCGTCCGCGCTTCGGTGCAGGTCTTGCGGTCGAGCATGAGGATCTCGCGCTCGAACTCGATCTCCAGCACCGGTTCCGGCACCCGCTGACGGTCGCGGACCGCGTTGGCCAGCACGTCGGCCATCACCGGACGGCCTTTGATCTCGGCGGCCTCGCGGGTGACCGGGCCGGCGGCGTCCAGGCCGGGGTACAGCTGCCCGATCGTGGCCAGCAGCACCCCGGTCTCGCCGAGCGACGGCAGGACCTGCCCGATGTAGCGGAGGAACGTGCTGTTCGGCCCGACCACCAGCACGCCGCGCGTGGTGAGCTGCTGGCGGTGGGTGTAGAGCAGGTACGCCGCGCGGTGCAGCGCGACCGCCGTCTTGCCGGTGCCCGGTCCGCCCTGGACCACCAGGACGCCGTTCGGCGACGCGCGGATGATGCGGTCCTGCTCGGCCTGGATGGTGGCGACGATGTCGCTCATCTCACCCGTGCGACGGCGTTCGAGCGCGGCCAGCAGCACCGCCTCCCCCGCGAGACCGAGGTCCTGCCCCTGGTCCGCGGCGGAAAGATCGAGGATCTCGTCGTCGACGCCGACGACCTTCCTGCTCAGCGACCGGATGTGGCGGCGCCGCCGGACACCGTCGGGTGAAGCGGCGGTCGCCAGGTAGAACGGCCGGGCGACCGGCGCGCGCCAGTCGACGAGCAGGGGACGGTACTCGTCGTCCTCGTCGAACAGCCCGAGCCGCCCGATGTAGGTGGTCTCCTCGGCGTGGCCGGGCAGGAAGTCGAGGCGGCCGAAGCACAGGCCCTGCTCGACGGAGCTCAGCTGGGAGAGCCTGTCGGTGTACAGCGTCGTGGCGACGTCGCGTTCGGTGCGCGCCTGCGGGGTGCCGCCGGTCTGGCGCAGCGTCTGGTCGAGCCTGCGCTGGGCGTCGACGCGTTCGGCGTCGAGCTTGCGGTAGAGGGTGGTGACGTACTCCTGCTCGAGCGCGACATCCTGCGCGAGCGCGTCGAGTTCCCGGTCCGGGGACACGGACAAAAGCAGCCTGCTTTCGGAGGTGGGACAGGGGCCGAAAGTTCTACAACGTCCCCGCGCACGCATTTAGTCCTCTGGATGCGGTAGTTGCACGCGCAAGTACCGCATCCAGAGGACGCGAGGCGAGAAAGAAACTAGAAGGGCAGGCCGATGGCGGGGAGGCCGATGGCCGAGTCGACGGCCAGTGCGACGAACACGATCATCAGGTACGTGTTCGACCGGTGGAACAGCGACATCGGCTTGGTCTCCTCGCCGCGCCGCACCGCCGCGTTCAGGCTGTGCGCGTAGAAGAGGAACCAGCCGCCTGCCAGGATCGCGAACGTCGTGTAGATCCAGCTCGTCACCGGGACCAGCAGCAGCGTCCACGCGACCATCACCCACGAGTAGATGACGATCTGCCGCGCCACGTGCTGCGGGGTGGCGACCACCGGCAGCATCGGCACGCCGGCGCGCTCGTAGTCGTCGCGGTACTTCATGCCCAGCGCCCAGGTGTGCGGCGGGGTCCAGAAGAAGATGACGCCGAACATCACGAACGCGGGCCATTCGACGGTGCCGGTGACGGCGGCCCAGCCGATGACGACCGGCATGCAGCCCGCCGCGCCGCCCCAGACCACGTTCTGTGACGTACGCCGCTTCAGCACCAGCGTGTAGACGAAGATGTAGAACAGGATCGTCGCGATCGCGAGAATCGCCGAGAGCAGATTCACCGTGAAATAGAGCACGACGGCGGACAGCACACCGAGTACGAGACCGAAGATCAGCGCGCCGCGCCGGGGAACCGATTCCTTCACCAGCGGACGGCGCTTCGTGCGGTTCATCACCTTGTCGATGTCCGCGTCGATGACGCAGTTCAAGGCGTTGGCGCTGCCGGCGGCCATCGTGCCACCCACGAGCGTCGCGAGTACCAGCCACGGCGACGGGATTTCCCGCCCGGCCAGGAACATCGCGGGAATCGTGGTGACCAGGAGGAGCTCGATCACCCTGGGCTTCGCGAGGGCGGCGTACGCGCCGACGACCTGGCGGATTGTTCGCCGGCCACCGTGCGGTCGTTCACCGGTCGGATGTACGGCGCTGGTGCTGTCACTGCGTCCGTGCGCAGCGTTCACCAACGACATTTCACTCCCTGCGTCAGTTTTCGGGGCGGGGCCCACCAGGCTTCCGGGTGATGTGGCGGCCCCGGATTCCCGTGTTCTGAACCCTTCCCCGATGTTAGACGTGCTGTTTCCAGAGGGTGATCGCGGGTCCTCGACCGGCCGAACCATTAGGCTGGCCGCGGTAGCTCGCGGCGTGCCCCTGCGAACGGCCCGGAGCAGGAATATCGTCCCTTCCGGATCGATTGAGATTAGTAGCGGTACACGTGGGTCACCCACGAGGGAAGAGAAGCCACAACCTGATGACGGGGAGTTCGAGTTCAGTGTCCGAAACCGCCTCTACCAGCGAGAAGAACCCACTCCTCCGGCGCAACGTGCCCGCCGACTGGACCGACCTCGACACGCGGGCCGTCGACACCGTTCGGGTGCTCGCCGCGGACGCGGTCGAGAACTGCGGCAGCGGTCACCCCGGCACCGCGATGAGCCTGGCGCCGCTCGCGTACACGCTCTTCCAGCGGACGCTGCGTCATGACCCGGCGGACCCCGAGTGGCCCGCCCGTGACCGCTTCGTCCTCTCCGCCGGTCACTCGAGCCTCACCCTCTACATCCAGCTGTACCTCGCCGGGTTCGGCCTGGAGCTGGAAGACCTGAAGCAGCTCCGCAAGTGGGACTCGAAGACCCCCGGTCACCCGGAGTACCGCCACACCAAGGGCGTCGAGACCACCACCGGGCCGCTCGGCCAGGGCCTGGCCAACGCGGTCGGCATGGCGATGGCGGCCCGTCGTGAGCGCGGCCTGCTGGACCCGGAGCCCGCCGTCGGCGAGAGCATCTTCGACCACTACGTCTACGTGATCGCCTCCGACGGCGACATCGAAGAGGGCGTCACCGCCGAGGCCTCCTCGATCGCAGGCCGCCAGGAGCTGGGCAACCTCATCGTCTTCTGGGACGACAACGAGATCTCGATCGAGGACGACACCAAGATCGCCCTGTCCGAGGACGTCGTGAAGCGCTACGAGGCTTACGGCTGGCACACCCAGGTCGTCGAAGGTGGCGAGGACGTCGTCGCGATCGAAGAGGCGATCAAGGCCGCGAAGGCCGAGACCGAGCGCCCGTCGTTCATCGCGCTGAAGACCGTCATCGGGTACCCGGCGCCGAAGAAGATGGGCACCGGCAAGGCGCACGGCGCCGCGCTGGGCGCCGAAGAGGTCGCCGCGGTCAAGGAGTACCTCGGTTTCGACCCGGCGCGGAACTTCCAGGTCGACGACGAGGTCATCGCGCACACCCGCCACGCCGTCGACCGCGGCAAGACCGCCCGCGCCGACTGGCAGGAGAAGTTCCAGGCGTGGGGCGCCGCCAACCCGGAGCGCAAGAAGATCGCGGACCGGATGGCCACCCGCTCGCTGCCCGAGGGCTTCGCGGACAACCTGCCGACCTGGGCGCCGGACGCCAAGGG
The DNA here is from genome assembly GCF_000384215.1 of Amycolatopsis alba DSM 44262. Lineage (NCBI taxonomy): Bacteria > Bacillati > Actinomycetota > Actinomycetes > Pseudonocardiales > Pseudonocardiaceae > Amycolatopsis > Amycolatopsis alba. The sequence goes on from NZ_KB913032.1 coordinate 8,987,589, forward strand.
CGTCGCGACCCGCAAGGCCTCCGGTGAGGTGCTCAACGCGCTCGCCGAGCCGCTTCCCGAGCTGTGGGGCGGTTCCGCGGACCTCGCGGAGAGCAACAACACCACGATGAAGGGGGCCGACTCGTTCGGCCCGGAGAAGGCTTCCACCGACATGTGGAAGACCAGCCCGTACGGCCGGACGCTGCACTTCGGCATCCGCGAGCACGCGATGGGCTCGATCCTCAACGGCATCGCGCTGCACGGCGGCACCCGCCCCTACGGCGCGACGTTCCTGATCTTCTCCGACTACATGCGCCCGCCCGTGCGGCTGGCCGCGCTGATGAAGGCGCCGGTCACCTACGTGTGGACGCACGACTCGATCGGCCTGGGCGAGGACGGCCCCACCCACCAGCCGATCGAGCAGCTCTCCTCGCTGCGCGCGATCCCCGGCCTCAACGTCGTCCGCCCGGCGGACGCCAACGAGACCGCGTACGCGTGGAAGGCCGTCCTGGAGGACGTCCACCACCCGTCGGGCCTCGCGCTCACCCGGCAGAACGTGCCGGTCCTGGAGGGCACCAGCGCCGAAGGCGTCAAGCGGGGCGGTTACGTCCTCGCCGGAGCGTCCAACGGCAGCCCCGAGGTCGTGCTGATCGCGACCGGCTCCGAGGTCCAGCTGGCCGTCGAGGCCCGCAAGACCCTCGAAGCCGACGGCATCCCGGCGAGCGTCGTCTCGATGCCGTGTGTCGAGTGGTTCGACGCGCAGGACCAGTCCTACAAGGACTCCGTCCTCCCGCCGTCGGTCAAGGCACGCGTCTCCGTCGAAGCCGGGATCGCCCAGTCGTGGCACCGCTTCACCGGTGACGCCGGGGAGAACGTCTCGATCGAGCACTTCGGTGCCTCGGCCGACGCCGGCACGCTGTTCCGCGAGTTCGGTTTCACCGCGGAAGCCGTCGTCGACGCCGCCCGTCGCTCGATCTCCAACACCAAGAACTGAAGGGGAAAGCATGAGCAACGACAAGCTCGCTCAGCTGTCCGAGGCCGGGGTTTCGATCTGGCTCGACGACCTGTCCCGTGAGCGCCTGAACACCGGCAACCTGGCCGACCTGATCCGCGGCAAGCACGTCGTGGGCGTGACGACCAACCCGACGATCTTCGCCAACGCGATGTCGAAGGGCGAGGCGTACGACGAGCAGACCAAGGAGCTCGCCGCCCGCGGCGCCGACGTCGAGGCCACCATCCGCGAGCTGACCACCACCGACGTGCGCAACGCCGCGGACCTGTTCCGCGACGTCTACACCGCCACGAACGGGGTCGACGGCCGGGTGTCCATCGAGGTGGACCCGCGGCTGGCCAAGGAGACCGACAAGACGGTCGCCGAGGCGCAGGACCTGTGGAAGACCGTGGACCGGCCGAACGTGCTGATCAAGATCCCGGCCACCGAAGAGGGTCTCCCGGCGATCACCCGGACCCTGGCCGAGGGCATCAGCGTCAACGTCACGCTGATCTTCTCGGTCGAGCGGTACCAGGCGGTCATCGAGGCCTACTTCGCCGGTCTGGAGCAGGCGAAGGCCAACGGCCACGACCTCAAGGGCATCCACTCGGTCGCGTCGTTCTTCGTGTCCCGTGTGGACACCGAGATCGACAAGCGGCTCGGCGCCATCGGCACCGACGCCGCCACCGCGCTGCGCGGTGAGGCCGCGATCGCCAACGCGCGTCTCGCGTACGCGGCGTTCGAGGAGCTCTTCGCTTCGGACCGCTGGAAGGCTCTCGCCGAGGCGGGCGCGAACGCGCAGCGTCCTTTGTGGGCATCCACCGGTGTGAAGGACCCGCAGTACTCCGACACCCGCTACGTGGACCAGCTCGTCGTCAAGGACACGGTCAACACGATGCCGGAGAAGACCCTCGACGCGGCCGCGGACCACGCGGACGTCACCGGTGACACGGTCACCGGCAAGGGCCCCGACGCGCAGGCCGTCTTCGACAAGCTGCGTGCCGTCGGCATCGACATCGACGACGTGTTCAAGGTCCTCGAGGACGAGGGCGTCGAGAAGTTCGAGAAGTCCTGGGTGGAGCTTCTCGAAACCGTCACTGGGCAGCTCGAAAAGGCGAAGGACTGATCTGGACCATGGCAGGGGAAACGACCGGCGTCGAAATCGTCGACGCCGCCCTGGCCGGCGAAGCCGCTCCGTTCGCGGAGCGGCTCGTCGCCGACCAGGTCGCATCGAAACTGGCGTCCCAGGACGCCACACTGTGGGGTCCCGAAGCCGAGTCCGAAGCGTCGATCCGTCTCTCGTGGACGTCGCTGCACAAGTCCTCGCGGCCGTTGATCGGCGAGATCGAGGCATTGCGGACCGACCTGCGTTCCGAGGGCGTCGACCGCGTCGTCCTCGCGGGCATGGGCGGTTCGTCGCTGGCCCCCGAGGTCATCACCGCGACCGACGGCGTCCCGCTGACGGTCCTCGACACCACCGACCCCGGCCAGGTAGCCGACGCGCTCGCCGGTGACCTGGAGCGCACGGTCATCGTCGTGTCGTCGAAGTCCGGCGGCACCGTCGAGACCGACAGCCACCGGCGGATCTTCGCGAAGGCCTTCGCCGACGCGGGCATCGACGCGGCCCGGCGGATCGTGGTCGTCACCGACCCCGGCTCGCCGTTCGCGGACCTGTCCGAAAAGGAGGGTTACCGCAAGGTCTTCCTCGCCGACCCGAACGTCGGCGGCCGCTACTCGGCGCTGACCGCGTTCGGGCTCGTCCCGGCCGGGCTCGCCGGCGCGGACGTCGCCCGTCTGCTCGACCAGGCCGCTTCGGTGGCCGACTCCCTCGCGGCCGACACCGTGGACAACCCCGCGGTCAAGCTCGCGGCGGCGTGGGGCGCGGCGCACGAAAAGGGCGCCGAGAAGGTCGTCATCGCGGACACGGGTTCGGGCATCAAGGGCTTCGCCGACTGGGCGGAGCAGCTGATCGCCGAGTCCACCGGCAAGCAGGGCACCGGTCTCCTGCCGGTCGCCGTCGAGGGTCCGGACTCCCCCGGTTTCGCCGACGCCAAGGACGACGCCACCCCGGTGGCCGTCGGGCAGGCTCAGGGCGCCGCGAAGATCTCCGTGACCGGCTCGCTCGGCGCGCAGTTCCTGCTGTGGGAGTTCGCGACCGCGCTCGTCGGCCGCCTGCTCGGGATCAACCCGTTCGACCAGCCCGACGTCGAGGCCGCCAAGAAGGCCGCGCGTTCGCTGCTCGACAACCCGGACAAGCTCAAGGGCGGCGAAGAGCCGTCCACTGTGGACGGCGCGGTCGAGGTGTTCGGTTCGGAAGGCGTCGTCACCGACGGGAAGCTCGCGGACATTCTGCGGGCTTTCTTCGACTCCGCCCCGGAAACCGGCTACCTCGCGGTGCAGGCGTACCTCGACCGGCTCGACGACGCGTCGACGTCGCTCCTGCGCGGCGAGATCGCCAAGCGGACAGGCCGCCAGACCACCTTCGGGTGGGGGCCGCGGTTCCTGCACTCCACCGGGCAGTACCACAAGGGCGGGCACCAGAACGGTGTCTTCCTGCAGATCACCGGCGCCGTCGAGCAGGATCTCGACGTTCCGGACCGGCCGTACACGCTCGGCGTGCTTCAGCACGCGCAGGCGCTGGGCGACGGCCAGGTGCTCGCCGAGCACGGTCGTCCGGTGCTGCGCCTGCACCTCACCGACCGGGCCGCCGGCCTGGCCGAACTGGTCCGCGCGGTACAGGAGGCAGGCGAGTGACCCGAGCCTGGAACAACCCGCTGCGCGACCCGCGCGACAAGCGGCTGCCGAGGATCGCCGGGCCGTCCAGCCTGGTGATCTTCGGGGTGACCGGTGACCTCGCCCGCAAGAAGCTGATGCCGGCGATCTACGACCTCGCCCACCGCGGGCTGCTGCCCGCCGGGTTCTCCCTCGTCGGGTTCGCCCGCCGGGACTGGGAGCACCAGGACTTCGGCGAGCTCGTGCACGACTCGGTCAAGGAGCACGCGCGGACGCCGTTCAAGGAGTCGGTGTGGAACCGGCTCGCCGAAGGCATCCGGTTCGTCCAGGGCACCTTCGACGACGACGACGCGTTCGACAGGCTCGCGCAGACGGTCAAGGACCTCGACGCCGAGCGCGGGACCGGTGGCAACACCGCGTTCTACCTGTCGATCCCGCCGAGCGCGTTCCCGGTGGTGACCAAGCAGCTCGCCCGCTCCGGCCTCGCCGACGCGAGCGACGACACCTGGCGCCGCGTCGTCATCGAGAAGCCGTTCGGCCGCGATCTCAAGAGCGCGAAGGAGCTCAACGAGATCGTGAACGACGTCTTCCCCGAGGAGTCGGTGTTCCGCATCGACCACTACCTCGGCAAGGAGACGGTGCAGAACCTGCTGGCGCTGCGGTTCGCGAACCAGCTGTTCGAGCCGATCTGGAACGCCAACTACGTCGACCACGTGCAGATCACCATGGCCGAGGACATCGGTCTCGGCGGCCGCGCGGGGTACTACGACGGCATCGGCGCCGCACGCGACGTCATCCAGAACCACCTGTTGCAGCTCCTCGCGCTGACCGCGATGGAGGAGCCGGTCTCGTTCGCGCCGCGCGCTCTCCGCGCGGAGAAGGTCAAGGTGCTCTCGGCGACGAAGCCCCTCGGCCCGCTCGACGAGACCACCGCGCGCGGGCAGTACGCGGGTGGCTGGCAGGGCGGCATGAAGGTGCCGAGCCTGCTGCAGGAAGGCGGCTTCGCGAAGGACTCGACCACCGAGACCTACGCCGCGGTGACGCTCGAGGTGCAGAACCGCCGCTGGGCGGGCGTGCCGTTCTACCTGCGCACCGGCAAGCGGCTGGGCCGCCGGGTCACCGAGATCGCCGTGGTGTTCAAACGGGCGCCGCATCTGCCGTTCGACTCGACCTCGACCGAGGAGCTGGGCCAGAACGCGCTGGTGATCCGGGTGCAGCCCGACGAGGGCATCACGCTGCGGTTCGGGTCGAAGGTGCCGGGGACCACGATGGAGGTCCGCGACGTCACCATGGACTTCGGCTACGGACACGCGTTCACCGAGTCCTCGCCGGAGGCCTACGAGCGGCTCATCCTGGACGTGCTGCTCGGCGAACCGTCCCTGTTCCCGGTGAACGAAGAGGTCGAACTGTCCTGGGAGATCCTGGACCCGATCCTCGACCACTGGGCCAAGAAGGGCGCGCCCGAGGCGTACCCGCCCGGTTCGTGGGGACCGCCGTCCGCCGACGCAATGCTGGAACGTACCGGCCGGAACTGGAGGCGTCCGTGATCATCGACCTGCCGTCGACCACGACGTCGCAGCTGAACAAGAAACTCGTCGAGATCCGCGAACAGGGCGGGCAGGTGGCGCTCGGCCGGGTGCTGACGCTGGTCATAGTGGCCGACGACGACGACCGGCTCGAAGAGGCGATCGAGGCCGCCAACGAGGCCAGCCGGGAGCACCCCTCGCGGGTGATCGTGGTGGCCAAGGGCGCGCGGACCGCGGCACCGCGGATCGACGGCCAGATCCGGGTCGGCGGCGACGCCGGCGCGAGCGAGGTCATCGTCCTGCGGCTCTACGGCCCGCTGGCCTCGCAGGGGCAGAGCGCGGTCGTGCCGCTGCTGCTGCCGGACGCGCCGATCGTCACCTGGTGGCCGGGCACCGGCCCGAAGGCACCGGCCAAGGATCCGCTCGGTGAGCTGGCGCAGCGCCGGATCACCGACTCTGCGGCGGAAAAGGCGCCCATAAGAGCACTCACCACGCGGGCGAAGTCCTATGTGGAGGGTGACACCGATCTGGCGTGGACCCGGCTGACCAGCTGGCGCGCGCAGCTCGTTTCCGCCTTGGACCTTCCGCCGCACGAGAAGGTCACCGGCGCGACCGTGACCGGTGAGGCCGACTCGCCGTCGACCGAACTGCTCGCCGGCTGGCTGGCCGAGTACCTCAAGGTGCCGGTCAAGCGGGTCAAGAGCACCGGTGCCGCGGGCATCATCTCGGTGACGCTGGACCGGCGGTCCGGCCCGGTGGAACTGCACCGGCCGGACGGACGGGTCGGCACGCTGACCCAGCCTGGCCAGCCGACGCGCCGGATCGCCCTGCAGCGGCGGGACAACAAGGACTGCCTGATCGAGGAGCTGCGGCGGCTCGACCCGGACGAGGTCTACGAGGCTTCGCTGAACGGGCTCTCCAAGATCTCGTCGGGCACCGCGGCGAAGGCCGCTCCGGCGAAGAAGGCGGCTCCGGCCAAGAAGACGCCCGCCAAGACCGCGAAGAGCGCCTCATGAGCAAGACCGAGGTCGTCGTCTACGAGAACCCGGACCTCCTGGCCGCCGCCACGGCGGCCAGGCTGATCACCCGGATCGTCGACGTCCAGGCCGCCAAGGGCACCGCTTCGGTGGTGCTCACCGGCGGCGGCACCGGGATCGCGATCTTGCGGGAACTGCGTGACTCCAGTGCCCGTGACGCCATCGACTGGTCGCGTCTCGACGTCTACTGGGGCGACGAGCGGTTCGTCCCGGCGGACTCGGACGAGCGCAACGAGAAGCAGGCCCGCGAGGCGCTGCTCGACCACGTTCCGCTCGACCCGAAGCGGGTGCACGCCATGGCACCCTCCGATGGCGAGTTCGGCGATGACGTGGATGCCGCCGCCGCGGCCTACGCCGAAGTGCTCACCAGCGACGTCCCGGCCTTCGACATCATGCTGCTGGGACTCGGCGGGGAGGGGCACACCGCCTCGATCTTCCCGGAGAGCCCGGCGGTATTCGAGAAGGACCGCTCGGTCGTCGCGGTGCGCGACTGTCCGAAGCCGCCGCCGACCAGGATCTCGCTGACCCTGCCCGCGATCCGTCGCGCGCAGGACATCTGGCTGGTCACCGGTGGCGACGCCAAGGCGGACGCCGTCGCGCAGGCGCTGGCCGGTGCGGGCGAGGTCCAGATCCCGGTGGCGGGGGCACGCGGCAGCCGTCGCACGCTCTGGCTGCTGGACCGGGGTTCCGCCTCGAAGCTCACGAAGGTCTATCAGTCACCGACCGCCTGACCTGGTGACACGATGAAGGGCACTTTCCCCGCAGGGTATGCGGGGAAAGCGCCCTTCAGTCTTGGTACCGGCGACCCGATCCCGCGGCATTCGTTCGCGGGTGGACTGTGCTGGTGTCGCGAAAGCCACTTTCGGGACACCGGATGTCCCGAAAGTGGCTTTCGCGACGCCGGAAACCCTGGGCACAGGGAACAACATGCAACCTTTGCCAGCACCTCCCCTTCGGTTGGGCCAAAGGAAGGGGGCCTTCACTCGCATTCGGCGGTTTCGTGACACCCCCATGGAGGACGTCCGCGAGGGCGGTTCTTCCCTACCCTGAAGGAACCCAAGCTCCGGTCCCCGGCCAACAGTCACCGTCCGAACGCGAAAAGTGACATAGATCAACTCTCGCCGGCTTCATCGTCAGAGCCGGCCCACTCGCCCGTCGAAGTGATCAGCGGACCACTGAGCCCGAGTGGTCCGGTGTGGATCCGACCGACCGAACGTTCATGCACCTGTCCGTAGAACGGACAGTGACGAGACAGTTGCTAGCCCGACTGGGGGAAACTTACCGTCCTGCTACATCCACCCGTTAGCATCCGCACATTTGTTCGTTCCTGCGCGTCCCGATCGGGCGAAGAACACGTCTCACCATTCAAGTCCACAAGACGAGTGAGGTCGCCAGCGATGAGCACAGAGGGTCTCTCGATGCCAGGTATCTCGGTGGGCGGCTCCGGAGCGGACGCCGCCGACCGGATGCGCCGTGCCGCCGGGATCGTGTCGTTCGCCAAGATCAAACGTCCGGCGCTGGTCGCGCTGGGGCTCGACACCCTCGCGATCTTCCTGGCCGCGCTCGACGTCTGGCTGGTGATCCCCGAGAAGGCCCAGCCGTACTCCATCTACCTGTCCGGCGCCGCGTGCCTCGGCCTCGCCTTCCGCCGCAAGCTGCCGTTCCTCGCGGTGATCGTCACCGTCCCCGGCTTCCTGGCGGGCTGGTCACAGCTGGCCGCGATGATCGCGCTCGGCTTCCTCGCCACCCGCAAGCAGATGCACTGGCAGACCTGGACCGGGTTCGCGCTCGTTTTCACCTGCCGGTTCGTCCAGTGGCCGCTGGCCGACTTCGTCGAGCTCAGCTGGCGTGAGCACGTCCTGGACGGGATCTACGGCGTCATCGTCGCCGGGATGCCGGTGGCCATCGGCCTGCTCATCGGAGCGCGGACCGAGATCTCGCAGAAGCTGTCCGAACTCGCCGCCAGCCGCGACCGCGAACGCCGCTTCCACGCCGACGCCGTCCGCGCGGAGGAGCGCGCCCGCCTGGCGCGGGAGATGCACGACGTCGTCTCGCACCAGATCACGCTGATCGCGATGCAGGCAGGCGCGCTCCAGGCGCAGACCTCCGACGCCCGGTCGCTCGAGACCGCGCAGGTCATCCGGCAGCTCAGCACCAAGACGCTCGAAGAACTGCGCTCGCTCGTGAGCGTGCTCCGCTCGGGCTCCGAAGAAGACGGGCCGCGGCCGGGGATCAACGAACTCGACCGGCTGATCCGCGGCTCGGACGTGCCGGTGCATCTCACCGTCGAGCGGATCCCCGACCTCCTGCCCAGTCAGATTTCGGCGGCGGCCTATCGGACCGTGCAGGAATGCCTGACCAACGTTCACAAGCACGCACCGGGCGCCACCGCGACCATCCGGATCCAGGGCGAGCACGGTTCGCTCAAGGTCGAAATACGCAATGAGCGCGCTCGGACGCCCGGTTCGGCCCTGCCCTCGGGAGGGCACGGGCTGACCGGGCTGGCCGAACGCGCTCGACTGCTGGGCGGGAGCTTCGAAACCGCCGACACCGAGGACGGCGGGTTCCGGGTGCGTGCCCGGTACCCGCTCGACCGGTGAGCGGCCAGTGGCCGGCGGAGCTGCGCTGAACCCGCCTGGCCGTAGGCCCCCGCTATCCCGGCGGCAGGGCGCACCCGCCAACCGGCAATGGCATGCCGGACGGGCGCCCTGGCGACGGGATCGCGGACGCGGGCTCAGCCCTGAAACAGCAGCAGGCTAGATCTCCCGGCGCTGGCGCAACCGCTCCAGCGCCTCGGCGAGGATGGCCTCGCCGTCGGCGTCGGAACGCCGTTCCTTCACGTACGCAAGGTGAGTCTTGTAAGGCTCGGTCCGGGGCGCGGCAGGCGGGTTCTTCTCGTCCTGCCCACCCGGAAGCCCGCAGCGTGGGCAGTCCCACTCTTCGGGAATCTCCGCGTCCATCGAGAACGACGGCTGCGCCTCGTGCCTGTTGGCACACCAGTAGGAAATGCGGCGCCGCGGCGCCGACTCACCCCGTTCCGATTCGCCCGAAGGCCCGGCACCCACACGGGTGCCTCGAATCGCGTTACCGCCAACCATGAATCCTCACACCTATAGGGATCGGCGGCGCGCCCCCCATAGGCACGCCGAAACACCTGGATCGATCAGACCTTGAGCAGGAGCCCGAGGCCGATGATGCTGATCAGCCACACCGCGCCGAGAAGCAGCGTGATCCGGTCGAGGTTCTTCTCGGCCACGCTCGAGCCGGACAGGCTCGACTGCATACCGCCACCGAACAGCGAAGACAGACCGCCACCACGGCCGCGGTGCAGCAACACGGCGACCACCAGGAAAAAGCTGGAGGCGATCAACAGGATTTGCAGGAACAGCTTCATGTCATCCTCTGCGCTCTTGGAGAATGCAGGAAAACGGTGCGTGCTGGCGGCTCATGACCGCCAGGACACACCGTACTCCTGGACTCGTCCACTGCTGTGTGACGGACCGGATACCCAGGTTACCCGGTAGGTGCCCCGATCAGGGCAGGGGCCCGCCCGCGGCGAGTGCGCAGAGTTTGGTGAACTCGTCACCATCCAGGCTCGCACCACCGACGAGGGCACCATCGATGTTCTCGCAGGCGACGAGGTCACTGATGTTGTTGGCCTTCGCCGAGCCGCCGTAGAGCACGCGGACCGAGGACGCGACCTCGGCACCGTACTTCTCGGCGAGGGTGGCGCGGATGGCTCCGCACACCTCCTCGGCGTCCGCCGGGGTCGCGACCTTGCCGGTGCCGATGGCCCAGACCGGCTCGTAGGCGACGACGACGTCCTTGACCTGCTCGTTCTTGAGCCCCTTGAGGCCCTCGACCAGCTGGGCCGTGGTGTGGGCGATGTGCTCGCCCGCCTCGCGGACCTCGAGCTTCTCCCCCACGCACAGGATCGGCGTGATGCCGTGCTTGAGCGCGGCCTTGACCTTCTTGTTCACCAGTTCGTCGGACTCGCCGTGGTACTCACGCCGCTCTGAGTGCCCGACGGTGACGAAGCTGCAGCCCAGCTTCTTCAGCATCAGGCCCGACACGTCTCCGGTGTAGGCACCGGAATCGTGCGGCGACAGATCCTGGGCGCCGTAGGTGAGCGACAGCTTGTCGCCGTCGGTCAGCGTCTGGACGCTGCGGATGTCGGTGAACGGCGGCAGGACCGCGACGTCGACCTTCGCGTAGTACTTCTCCGGCAGGGCGAAGGCGATCTTCTGAACCAGCGCGATGGCTTCGAGGTGGTTCTGGTTCATCTTCCAGTTGCCGGCGATGAGCGGTTTGCGCGCCACTAGTCGTTCTCTCCCAGCACAGCGACTCCGGGCAGTTCCTTGCCCTCCAGGTACTCCAGCGACGCGCCGCCGCCGGTCGAGATGTGCGAGAAGCCGTCCTCCGGCAGACCGAGCTGCCGCACGGCCGCGGCGGAGTCGCCGCCGCCGACCACGGTGAAGGCGTCGCTCTTGACCAGTGCTTCGGCCACGGCACGGGTGCCGCCGGAGAAGGACTCGAACTCGAACACGCCCATCGGGCCGTTCCAGAACACGGTCGCGGCGTCGGCCAGCTTGCCCGCGAACAGCTCACGGGACTTCGGGCCGATGTCGAGACCCATGCGGTCGGCCGGGATGGCCGTCGCGTCGACGACGTCGAACTCCGCGTCGGCCGCGAAGCCCTTCGCGGCGAGGACGTCCACCGGCAGGATCAGCTCGACACCGCGCTTCTCCGCCTCGGCGAGGAAACCGCGGACCTGGTCCAGCTGGTCCTCCTGCAGCAGCGAGTTCCCGACCTCGTGGCCCTGGGCCTTGAGGAAGGTGTACGCCATGCCGCCGCCGATGAGCAGCCTGTCGACCTTGGTCAGCAGGTTCGCGATCACGCCCAGCTTGTCCGACACCTTCGCGCCGCCGAGGACGACGACGTACGGCCGGGCGAGGTCCTCGGTGAGCTTCTTGAGGACGTCGACCTCGGCGAGCACCAGACCGCCCGCGTACGCCGGAAGCGCACGAGCGATCTCGTAGACCGAGGCCTGCTTGCGGTGCACGACACCGAAGCCGTCGGAGACGAACGCGCCGCCGGGGACGAGCGCGGCCAGCTCGGCGGCCAGCTCCTGGCGTTCCGCCTCGACCTTGCTGGTCTCGCGCGCGTCGAAGCGCACGTTTTCCAGCAGGGCCACCTGGCCGTCGGTCAGGCCCGCGACGGTGGCCTTGGCGGACTCGCCGACCAGGTCACCCGCCAGCGGGACGTCGACGCCGAGCAGCTCGGTGAGCTTCGCGGCGACCGGCGCGAGCGAGAACTTCGGGTCCGGCTCGCCCTTGGGACGGCCGAGGTGGGCCGTGACGACCACCTTCGCGCCCGCCTCGGCGAGCCGCTTGAGGGTCGGCAGGGCCGCGCGGACGCGGCCGTCGTCGGTGATGGTCTCCCCGTCGAGCGGGACGTTCAGGTCGGATCGCACGAGTACGAACCGGCCCGAAACGTCCCCGCTCAGCAGGTCTTCGAGGTTCTTCAGCGCCATCGGTCAGGAAAGCTTGGTGCCGACGAGCTTGACGAGGTCGGCGAGGCGGTTGGAGTAGCCCCACTCGTTGTCGTACCAGCCGATGACCTTGACCTGGTTGCCGATGACCTTGGTCAGCGGCGCGTCGTAGATGCAGGACGCCGGGTCGGTGACGATGTCGGCCGAAACGATCGGGTCCTCGTTGTAGCGCAGGATGCCGGCCAGGGGGCCCTCGGCGGCGGCCTTGTACGCGGCGTTGATCTCCTCGAGGGTCGCGCTCTTGGTCAGCGTGACGGTGAGGTCGGTGGCCGAGCCGGTCGGGATCGGGACACGCAGCGCGTAGCCGTCGAGCTTGCCCTGCAGCTCCGGCAGGACCAGGCCGATGGCCTTGGCGGCGCCGGTCGAGGTCGGGACGATGTTCAGCGCGGCGGCGCGGGCGCGGCGCAGGTCCTTGTGCGGCGCGTCCTGCAGGTTCTGGTCCTGCGTGTACGCGTGGATCGTGGTCATCAGGCCCTGCTCGATGCCGAACGAGTCCTGCAGGACCTTGGCCAGCGGGCCGAGGCAGTTCGTGGTGCAGGAGGCGTTCGAGATGATGTTCTGCGAGCCGTCGTACTTGTCGTCGTTGACGCCCAGCACCACGGTCAGGTCCTCGCCCTTGGCGGGCGCGGAGATGATGACCTTCTTCGCGCCGCCGGCGAGGTGCGCCTTCGCGGCGTCGGCGTTGGTGAAGAAGCCGGTCGACTCGACGACGACGTCCACACCCAGGTCGGCCCAGGGCAGGTTGGCCGGGTCGCGCTCGGCGAGGGCCTTGATCGTCTTGCCGTCCACGACGATGCCCTCGTCGCTGACGCTGACCTCGCCGGGGAAGCGGCCGAGGATGGAGTCGTACTTCAGCAGGTGGGCCATCGTGGCGACGTCGCCGAGGTCGTTGAACGCGACAACCTCGATGTCGTGACCGGCGGCCTGCACGGCCCGGAAGAAGTTGCGGCCGATGCGGCCGAAGCCGTTGACACCTACGCGAACCGTCACTGCTGCCACTCCCTTGAGACTCGTCCGGGATCGCCCCGGTAAGACGTCCTTTACTCGGGCGCAACCCTAGCGTGCGTGCTCGGGCGACCCTCCTTGCCCTGACGAGACTTCCACCACTTGGTGGGTCAGGTCAAGAATCGATTAAGTGCGTCGCCACCAGGACGTCTTGGGAAAACTCTCAGCTTTGTTGTGCTAGCCGTCGCTCCAACGGGGTGCGCATCCGTGGCGTGACTCGCACCTCTCCGAACCACTCGGCCAGGTGGTTCGCCTCCGTCTCGACGGCTCTTTCGACGTCCGCGCCGACGTCTTCCAGGAAGTGGTGGACGACTTCACCGCCGGGCCGCTGCGCCCAGCCGCCGACGATCCGGCCGTCGGCCCAGACGGTGGGCCCGATGTTGCCGGTGCCGTCGAACAGCGGCGCGCGGTGCGGGCCGAGGTACCAGTCCCGCTCGATCCAGCCCATCGACGTCGGGTCGAGGGACGGGAGCAGCGCGACCCAGGGCTCGGGCTCCGCGACCGGCTCCAGATCGTCGGCGAGCACCACACCGGGGACGCCGTCGAGGTCGACCTCGATCGGCTGAACCGCGGCGAGCGCCTTCTTCGTCTGCCCGACCGTCCAGCCCGTCCACCACCGCAGGTCCGCGACCGGCGCCGGCCCGTAGGCGTGGAGCCACCTGCGGGCGAGCTCGGCCCTGGCCTCGTCGGCGTCCCATCCGGCGATCCCCTGGGGCAGCCAGTCCGCCATCGGGGCCCAGTAGTGCTGGCTGCTGATCCAGCTCCCGCGCGGGCGGCCGCGCACGATGCGGCCGTCGACCGCGAGCTGGAACAGGACGCGGCTGGTGACGTTGGCTATCGCCTCGTACGGCTTTCCCTTCGCCATCAGGAGCTGCTGCTTGAGGCGCGGCTCGTCCTGGGACAGCTCTTGTGCCGTGGCGGAACCGCGGGCCTGCAACGCTTGTTCGGTCGCGTCCTCGACCTCGGCCAGCCAGCGTTCCGGCTCGGGCACGTTCTCCGGATGTCCCTGCGTGCCGAGATGCTGTTCGAGCAGGCGGCGCTGCTTCTTGGCGATGTCGGCCGAGCACGCGGCCTGGACCAGGGCCGCGTTCTCCTGTCCGACCACGAAGACCGTGCGGCGCATGCCGAGCATCCGCACCAGCGCGCGCTCTTCGTAGAGCGCGTGCTCCACGTCCGCGACGCCATCACGCTTGAACCTGGCCCACGTCGAAAGATGGACCGTCGCCGGGTCCGTGGCGTGCAGCGCGACGACCGCGTCCGCCACGGCGTGCACCGACGAGGCGGGCGTGGCCAGGTGGTGGCGCGTGGCGAGACGGGCGCGGCGCTGCCGGACGTCGATCTTGGGGGTCACGGATCGGTTCTACCACCGAGGTCCGACAAAACTCCGGGTCAGACTGGGGCTCGTTATCGGGCGAGACAAAGATGTCCTGCTCCTTCGCCGGTGTGCCGGCTCGGGATGTTGCGAAAGCCACTTTCGCAACCTTCACCGTTGCGAAAGTGGCTTTCGCAACGTCGCCGACCCACCGGGCCGCGCTGGCCCCCGACGTCGCGAAAGCCACTTTCGGGACATCAGGCGTCCCGAAAGTGGCTTTCGCGACACCCGAAGCCGGCAGAAGCGGCTGAAGGGCGCTTCTGCTCCCCTCAGACCCGTTCCAGCTCGAAGACCGGGATGACCCGGCTCGTCTTGCTCTGGTACTCGGCGAACTGCGGCATGAGAGTGGACTGCCTGCCGTAGACGTCTTCGCGCTCGGAGCCGGTGAGCACCCGCGCGCGGACCGGGAAGGTCTCGGTGCCGAGCTCGACCTTGGTGTCCGGATTGGCCACCAGGTTGTGGAACCACGCCGGATTGTCGCCGGCGCCGCCCTTGCTGGCGAAGATGTAGATCCGGTCGCCCTCCAGGAGCGGGACGAGCGGCGCGATCCGTTCCTTGCCGGACTTCGCGCCGGTGTGGTGCACGAGGACCAGCGGGAAGCCCTCGAACATGCCGCCCGCCTTGCCGCCGGTCTGGCGGAACTCGGCGATCACGGTGCGGTTGATCTCGTCGAAGTCGAAGTCGATCGTTTCTGCCATGGGCACGATCGTATGAGGCGTGGGGTAACCGTATCGATGCCTGAAACAGCCATGGGCATATCCATTTGTCGCACTATCATCGGTCTCATGGACCTTTTGGCCGAAACTCTCGCCGTCGGCGGCGTCCGGGGCACCGCCGGGGCCCGGATCGAAGGGTCCGGACAGTGGGGCATCCTCTGGCACCGCATCGCCGGCGCCGCCTTCTACGCCGTCACCTGCGGGACGGCCTGGCTGGACCTCCCCGGCCACCCGCCGCGGCAGCTCATGCCCGGTGACGTCGTCCTGCTGCCGAACGGTCAGGAGCACACTCTCCGCAGCGCCCCGGACGCCGCGGTCATTCCCCAGCTCTGCACGGCGGCGGAGCGGGCGCGGAAATGTGGCGGCGTGCTGCGTCTCGGCGCCGGGGACGTGCAGACCCACGTCCTCGGCGCGTCCTACGACTACGACCCGGCGGTGTCCACCCAGGTGCTCGCCACCCTGCCGGACGTGGTGCACATCCGCGCGAACCGCGGTGGAGACGGGCTGGACGACACCGTCCGGCTGCTGTCGCGGGAACTGGCCCGTCCGCAGATCGCCACCGACTTCGTCCTCAACCGGCTCGTCGACATCCTCCTGGTCCAGTTGCTGCGGGTCTGGCGGACCGAGAAACCGGCCGAGGCGCGGGGAACCTGGCTCGGTGTCCTCGGCGATCCGCTGATCAGCGTGGCGTTGACCAAGATCCACGAGGACCCGGCGAGACCGTGGACGACCGACCTGCTCGCGGCGGAGCTGGCGACCTCGCGCAGCACGCTGACCCGTCGTTTCCGCGAAACGACGGGCCGGACTCCCGGCGACTACCTGACCCAGTGGCGGATGGACCTGGCCGCGGTCCGGCTCCGCGACACCGACGAGACGGTGGACAGCATCGCCCATTCGGTCGGCTACACGTCGGTGTTCGCGTTCAGCCGGGCGTTCCGGCGCGCACGTGACCAAGCACCAGGGCAGTACCGCACCTCGGCCCGCGAGGGGCTCAGGCCGGTCGGGTGACCGGAACGACGTCGAGAAGTTCCTTCAGGCCTTCGAAATCCTGCGGATTGGTGGTGTACAACGGCATCCGGTGCGCGATGGCCACACTGGCGATCATCAGGTCGGCCACCCGGCGCCGGGGTGTCCTCCCCATCGCGAGCACGGACGCCGACACCCGGCCGAAGATCCTCGCCGCCTCGGTACCGAAGGGCAGCGGGTCGAACTCCGACTCCACGCGTTGCAGCAGATCCGTGCGCCGGGCCCGTTCGGCCGGGTCCGCGGCGTAATGCGGGCCAGCCGACAGTTCGGCGAGCGTGATCGTGCTGATCGACATCAGATCCGGCAGCTGGGCGTGATCGATCGCCCGCCGGAGGATGAGGATGTTCGTGTCGAGCAGGCCGTGGACCTCAGCGGCCATAGGGATCGTCCGCCTCCCCTTCGAGAGCGTCGTCGAGGTCCGCGCGGAACCCGTCCGGGTCGATGAGCGGAGCGTTCGCCGAGACGGCGGCGAACTGGTCGCGGGAAACGGCGTGCCGCCGACACAGCGGGACCAGCTGGGCGATGGGCGAGCCGCTACGGGTCACGGTGAAGCTTTCACCGTGCTCGACCGCGTCCATGATCTCGCCGGACCGGTTCCGGAGATCACGCTGGGAGATCTCGTGCTGAACGCTCATAGTCGCACTCTAACACCCCGTGCCCCGGTGTGCCACTGCGTGCCACGTCCCGTCAGGCCGTCTCCTCTTCCTGCTCCGGCTCGTCGGACGGCCGGGTGAACAGCCGCGTCGCCGAAAGCCGCGCGACGCCGTCCGGCTCGCCCAGTTCGTCGGTCGCGTTCCGGATCGTCGCGTCGACGGACAGGTACTTGCGGCCCGCCCGCAGATCCGCGTCGTTGCGCAGCCGCACGATCAGCGGGAACTCGCTCAGCGCGCCGGCGTCGAACAGGCCGGTGGTGTAGATCAGCTGGACACCCAGCGCCTCCGCGACCGCGCGCTGCAACTCCAGCAGGTATCCGGCGGACGCGCGGCCGATCGGGTTGTCGAGGAACAGCACGCCGGAGTGCCGGTTCCGCGCCTTGCCGCGGTTGTTCGCCCGCAGCGCCGCCAGGGTGCAGTACAGGATGATCGCCGCGGTCAGCTGCTGCCCGCCGGAGAACACGTCCCGGATCTCGGAGACCCGCTGCCGTTCGGTCCGCAGCACCGAATCCGGCTTCAGCATGTCGACCCGGAACCCCTTGGGAGCGGCGGCTTGCACGCCGCGCAGCACGAGCGAAAGCCCGTCACGCTTGACGTCCCGGCCGTCCGAGGTCTTCCCCACCGCGGCCTCGTCGACGACCTCACCCAGCTTCTCGGCGAGCACGTTCTCTTCGAGTTCGGTGAAGCGGATCCGCAGGAACTCCTGGCCCGACCAGTCGCCGAGGCCGTCCGGCAGCCGCGAAACCCGTTGCGCCGCACGGAGAGTACGCAGCGCGCCGTCGACCATGCCCTGCAGGCGGGTGATGATGCCGCCGCGGTGCCGGTCGATCTGCGCGAGATCGTCGGTGAGCGTGCGCAACCGCGGCCGCAGCGCCTCGGCCCATTCCGCGGCGTGGGCTGGCAGCTGATCGCGGCGGACCGAGATCACCTGCTGCCGTACCGGTGTGCCGAGCTTCTCGAACCGCTTGTCCGTGGCGTACTGCGCCAGCTGGTCCGCCGCGGCGCGCACCCGGCGGTCGCCCGCGTCGGCCGCGTCCTGCGCCTCGGTGAGCGAGGTGTTGAGCCGGGAGTGCCTGGTCCGCGCGGATTCGACGTCGCCGTCGAACGCCGCCTCGTCGTCCACGGCGTCCGATTTGGACAGCAGATGTGCCATGGACTCGGCCAGCAGGCCGAAACCGGACGCGGACGTCTTCGCGGACTCCAGCGTCGCTTCGGCGGCGGCACGACGCTCCTGCAGCTCCTCCCATTTCCGTGCGGCGGCCGACACCTCGAGGCTGGCGTCGTCGATCAGCGCCAGGCCGTGCTCGATGTCCTGCGGCCGCGCGTCGGAGGAGATCGCGGCCAGCGCCGACGGCTGCTCCGGGAGCTGGCTCAGTTCGGCCTTGCGGGTCGCGACGAGGCCGACGATCTCGGTGCGCTCGTCCTCCAGCACCGTGACCGCCCGGTTCGCCCGCGCCTGCGCGGCCGCCCGCGCCGAGGCGTCGGAACCGTCCGGCGTCTCCAGCAACACCGAGGCCCGCTCGCGGACGGCGTCGTCCAGTGCTTCGAGGGCCGCGCGCGCGGACGCCTCCACACTTTCGGCCTGATCGAGCTCGGCGCGGAGATCGCTGCCGACCTCGACCTTCGCGTACGCCTCGAAAGCCGACGCGAAAGTACGCCGCAACGCGTCCACCGGCTCGGTGGGCGCGGGATCGTCCTCGGTGACGTCACTCGATCCGGGGACCTCGGCCAGTTCCGACTTCGCTGTCGTCGCCGTACGCCGGTTCCCGTCGGCGGTGCGCTGCTCCTCACCGGCCTGCTCACGCAGCCGGGACGCCTTCGCCGCGGCTTCGGACGCCGTCGACTCGGCCCGCTCGGCGGTCTCCGTCGCGCGTTCGACGTCGTCCGTCCACTCGGGGATCTTCGCGGCACGCGCGGCCAGGGTCTCCAGGCCGCGAACCCGCTCCCCTGCCTCCGCCGAAGCCGCGCGCAGCTCGGGGACTCGCTCCCGCAACCCGGTCGCCTTCTCGCCGAGGCGCTGGAACTCCTTCTCCGCCTGCTCCAGCGCGGTCTGCGCGGTCTCGTGCGCGGTGCGCGCGTTCTGCCGCTGCTCGGCCAGCGTCGCGATGCTGCCGGGCGGGTAGTCCTCGCGCCAGGTCTTGAGTTTCCACGACAGCGCGCTGTCGTCGGCCAGCGACGCTGTCAGCGCTTCCAGGCGGCGCTGCCGTTCCGCGTGCCGGAGCGCGATCGCCTCGCGCTCGGCGTCGGCGGCTTCCTCGTCGTACATCGCCGGGTTGGGCGGCACGAGGAACTCGATGCCCGCCTCGCCCGGCAGGCGGTCGGCCGTGGTGGCCTCGGTCGTGGCGACCGGGATGATCGTGCTGGGCAGCAGTCGCCGCTCCGCCAGGACCTTCTCGGCGAGCCGGACCTGCTCCGGTTCGTTGAGCAGGATCCCCGAGACCAGCTGGGGCGCGCGGGCCAGCACGGCCGCCCGCCGCTTCTTGTCCAAAGTGGACAGATAGCGCCAGCCGGACCACGCGTTCATCCCGGCGGCTTCCAACGCGTCCAAGGCGGCCTGGACCTCTTCGGGGGCGGGCAGGAGACCGCCCGAGCCCAGCGCGTTCAGCGCGCGCTCGTCGACCGATTCCTCCATCCGCAGCGCGGTCTGTTCCTTCTCCGCGGCCGAACCCGCCTCGCGCAGCCGTTCCAGCAGCACCGGGAGATCGGTCTCCAGTGCGACGTCGTCCGCGCCGAGGAGTTCACTCAGCCGGGGTTCGACGGCGAGCGCGTCAGTGCGCCGGTTGGCCCTGTCGAGCTCGTCGGCCGCGCGTTCCAGCCGGTCCTTTGTGGACCCGGCGAGCCGGTGCGCGTCGTTGACGGTGACCTGCGCGGACCGCAGGTCCTCGGCGACGCGTTCGAGTTCCTGCTCACGGCGGACGAGTTCCGCGGCCGCCGTCTCGGCCTCGGCCCTGGCGGCTCGCGCCGCTTCGGCGACGTCGGCCCCGGCCTTGAGCGCGCCGGACCGGACGGTTTCCGCGATCTCCTCACGGATCTCGGCGATCCGCGCGCCGAGCCCGCGGGCCTCCGCCCGGCGCGAGGCCGCGAGGTTCGCCGACTCGTCCCGTTCGGCTTGGGCTTTCTCCGCTTCGGCACGCAGAGCGCCGACGTGCGCTTCGGCCTTCGCGGCCTGATCGGTCGCGTTCTTGGCCAGCGCCAGCAATCCCCTGGCGAGCGCGGTGGCCGCGGTGTTGCGCGCCTGCAGCGCGGGCTGCGCCTTCTGTTCGCGGTTTCCCACCAGTTCCCGGAAATCGCGGGCCTTGCGGGCGGCGTTGAGGTGGTTGAGCACGGTGGCGCATTCACGCCAGGCCTCGGCGGCGGTCTTGGCCTCGGCCAGTTCGCCGTCGATCCGCTTCTTGCTCTCCTGGGCCTCGTCGAGCCGCAGTTTCCCGACCAGGCGCCGGAGTTCGGTGACCCCGGCGGCGAGACGGCGGTGGTCGCCCTCGGCCAGTTTCTCCGCGGACTTCACCTCGTCGACGTGCTGGGCGAGCCCGCTCAGCCGCTCGTTCTCCAGCTTGTCGCGGGCGGCGACCTGACCGGCGAGCGTCCGCATCTCGGCGCGGGCCGCGTCGGCGAGCTTCCGCGACGCGGCGGCGACGCCTTCCTCCTCCGCCAGCGGAGCGAGCAGTTCGAGCGCTCCCGCGACGAAGTCCCGCTCCGACAGCAGGTCCCCGCGCTGGGCGAGGTTGTGCGCGTAGGTCGCGACGACCTCGGCGAGGTCCTTCGGTTCCTCCTCCGAAAGGACCGCGCGGAGCAGGAACTCGACGAACGCCTCGTCGGTGCTGAACGCGAAGGCGTCCGCCGCCTCGCCCTCACCGGCGTTCATCGCGCGCTGGTACCGGAAAAGCTCGGTGTCGAGGCCGAGGCCGTCGAGCCGGGACGTCCATTCGTGGTGACGCCGGGTCCAGAACAGCTCCAGTTCCGGCTCGCCGCCGTGCACCTTGTCGAGCTGGTCGTGGAAACCGGACATCGTCAGCAGCCTGCCGTCCGACGTCAGCGGCAGCGAGTCCAGATCGAGCGACGGCGTGGGACGGAAGCAGTACCAGGAGTCGACGAGGTTCTCCGAATCCGCCGACACCACGTGCCCGCGCCATTCCGACACCTTGCCGGTGATCACCCGGTGGCCGGTCTCGACCTGCAGCCACTCCAGCACGACGTGCGAGACGTCCTTGGCGGCGACGAACTTCTCCAGCACCTTGGTGTTGGTCGTGCCGACGACCTGACGGCGGCCGGGCAGCATGACCGAGAAGATCAGCTTGATCAGGACGGACTTGCCGCCGCCGTTCTCCAGGAACAGCACGCTCGCGGGCGACGGGCGCCGCGGCGGACCCTCCCCCGCCAGGTGGATCCCGGCGCTGAACAGCGCGTCCTGCTTGGGCGCGGTGATGGCCGCGCCGACGCCGCTGAAGTCCAGCACGACGTCCTGGTACCGCGCGCCAGCCGGGCCCACCGAGTGCAGGCGAACCCGCGAAAGCTCGTACATCGACTCCCCTCCCCTTATCTGAGAACCCGCGTCCGCGATCGCGTCGCCAGGACGCTGGTTCCCGTCGCCACCCACGCCGCGCCGTCCGGCGCCCTGCCGCCGCGATAGCGGGGCCTACGGCCAGGGCGGGTTCCTGTCGGCTGATTTCCGTTCACCACTGCTGCTCCGCCCACCAGCCGTTACAGCGTGTCCGACGAAGTGGCACGCAGGGTCCCGCCGCCGTTGGCGACCGAGACCACGTTCAGCTCCAGCAGATCGTCGAAGGCCGCGTCGGCGGCGAGTTCGCGCACCTGCACCTGATAGCGCGGCGTCGTGCGATAGGTCCCGCCCTGTTCCCCGCTGACCTGGACGAGAAAGCCTTGGTCGGCAAGGAAACGCAGGGCTCGCGCGACCATGCCGCGCGTGGTGTCCGACGCCAGCCTGCCGTCCTTGGTCGCCGCGGCCGCCGGACGCCGGGCGTAGGCGCGCCAGGCCTGTTCGAGTTCGGGCGCGTCGGCCAGCGGGTCGTTGTTCGCCTCGGCCTCCGCCGCGCGCTCGTCGAGGATCCGGCAGGCCTCGCGCACCATCGCGTCCACCTGCTCGACGCTGACGCGGCCGATGTAGGTGTCGTTGGCCAGGTCGTCCGGGCGCGGGTAGCCGAGCGCGGCGGTCGCCAGGTGGACGAGGCCGTGCAGGACCTTCTCGGTCTCGCGGCGTTCCCGGATCTTGCTCTGGCGCGCGTAGCTGTCCATCTTGATCTCGAACACGGACTCGTCGGTCGCCGCCAGCACGGCACCGGCCTGGAGGTTGACCTCCAGCACCATCAGCCCGAGTCCGGCCGCGACCGCGTGGGTGAGCTGTTTGAACGCCCTGTCCTCGCCGTAGCGCCGGACGAGGTCGCCGTACACGACGTCCCGCGACGGCAGCTGCTTCGGACGCATGCCGAACGAAACGAGCCGGGCCGCGGATTCGACGTCCCCTGTAGAAATCCCCGTCGTCACGCGACCTCCTCCTCTTCTTCGTGGCGATCGACCCTGGCCGACGAAAGCAGCAGATCCGCTCCGCCGAACTCGGGATCTTCGAGCACCGTGCCGTCGTCGACGGCCAGCAGCACCTGGCGCTCCCCCAGCCGCAGCGCCGCACCGACCTCGGGACTGTAGGCGTGCACCGCCCGCAACGCGACCAGGGCGGGCAGCCTCGGATCGATCAGGCGGGCCTCTTCGAGCAGCCCGGACAGCCTTCGCGGCACCTCGGGCAGGTCGAGCAGGTCGTCGGCGAGGCGCCACTGCTCGTCGCCGAACTTGTCGGTGACGTCGGCGGGCATCAGCTCGGGTTCGGGGATCTCGCCGACGAGCTGGTCGCGTTCCGGTGCCGGCCTCAGCAACAGCGACACCAGCGAGGACAGCGACGGCACGGTCGGTGGCGAGATCCCGGCACAGGCGTGGAAGAACGACTCGGCTGGCGCGACGGCTTCGGCGATCGGCAGGCCCAGCGTCGGCAGCAGGAGCTGGCCGAACAGGTCGATCGTCGCGCGCTGCGGCGGCCCGGAGAACTGCTGGCGGTCCTGTTCGGCGCGGAACACCGCGCCCGCGTCGGCGAGACGCGACTGCAACCGGGTGTGGCGGCGGATGCAGTCGCCGACGATGTCGACGAGTTCGGCGGCCCGGCGTTTGCGGTCGAGGTCCTCGGTCTCGTCCCTCGACGCGGTGATGTTCTTGAGGATCGCGTTCTCGGCGCGGAAGCGGGACTCGATATGGGAAAGCGCCTGGTCCAGCAGGTCCGGGACCTCGCGTTCCCAGTCGACCGCGCGGACGTCTCGCCGGGTGGCGTCGAGTTTGGCGCGCAGCGTCTCGCCGTACTGGACGGTCCGGTAGCGGGCCTGTTCGGCGGCGAGCTTGGCGTCGGCGAGGCGGCCGCGGCTGATCAGGTTCTCCAGTTTGACCTCGGCCGCGATCTGGGCGGATTCGACGTCGGTGTCCAGCGCGCCGACGAGCACGTTGATCGCTTCGTCGGTGGCGCGCAGGTAGACCTCGCCGTTGGGCGCGGCCAGCTCGACCAGCAGTTTGAAGTCGAACTGGCGGCGCTGGTAGCCACCGCCGGGGCCGATGGAGCCGTAGACGCGGCGGAACCCGCGATCGGTGGTGCCGACGTTGATCAAGTTGTCGAGGACCCACCGGGCGACCTTGGCGTGCTCGTCCGGCGTCCGGCCGGGTGCCTGGAGCGCGACGAACGGCAGCAGCCGCACGATCACCTGTTCGTGGTCGGCGCCGGTGTCGAAGTCCATCGACACGGTGACCTGGTCGATCGTGTGCAGGGCGATCTCGGCCATCTGGTAGATCGTGGCGTCCGCCCAGTCCAGCTTCGCCTTGCGCGCGTCGAGGTCGTGCAAGGGCGCGGTGCAGGCCAGCGCCTTGAGGCGGCGGGTCAGCCCCTCGTCGGCCAGCCCCATCCCGGTCAGCTCGTCGTCTCGCACAGCAGGCCAGGCTAGTCGCCGCCCCCGGCACCCCGCACGGGTGACCGGCCTCGGCTCAGGTGTGGATGTAGGACTGGATCAGGATCGAGGGTTCGGCGCCCCCTCGATGCTGCAGGATCGTCCGGTCACCGCCCGCGCAATCCCGCCCCGCGTAGCCCCACTGCCGCTCCGCGCTGCGGTTCGCCATCGACCGCGCCGGGAACGGCAGGGCGACGCACTGGCGTCCGTCGCCTGCCCAATCCGGCGGAAGCTGGACCTTGGCCCCGCCGTAGCCGGGTTCCGGCCAGAAGCAGAGGAAACCCTCCACGCAGTCCGGGGCGACGGCCGCCGCCGGGGCCGAGCCGGAGCGATCCGTGGACAGCGCGAACACGACGGCGGCGACGGCGAGCCCGGCCGTCACGCCCGAACCCACCCGGATCGCGCGTCTTCGCCACGGCTTGGCGCGCGGCTGGCCCGTCTTCACCTCGCTCCGGATCCCGTCGAAGCGCTCGAACAGTTCGGGTTTGCCGCAGCCCCGCAGATAGCAGCGCAACTGCCCGGCCGTCGGCAGCAGGCCGTTTTCGATGTTGGAGACCCGCTGCCGGGTCAGCGCGTCCTGACCGAGCACGGATCGTTTGGCGACGCATTCTTGAGTGAGCGTTCCGCGCTCCTCGCGCAGCAGCGCACCGAACTCCTTCGCAGTGGACATGGTCCACCCCCTCCCCATCGCCATTCTGACGCAGCCGGTCACGGTGTCGCGGGACAAGACGCGACACGGCGTGACACCGTTTTCCCTGGTGAGACGCATGTTCGGCTGCTGTCGTGGAGGTGTCGGACAACCGATCAGGGAGGAATTAACCATGAAACGTTCACTCGTTCCGGTGGCCGCGGCAGTCGCTTTGCTCATCTCGGGCGCGAGCTGGGCGCCGGCTTCGGCGTCGGAGGACGGCAACTGCACCCCCGTCGTGAACTGGTGCGGCGGGGTCTTCAACGACACCTCACGCGTCGTCACGGTGTCCAAGAACTTCAACGGCCAGATCTACACCGACACCACCCCCCTCAGCCCCGGCGGGCGGACCGGCCCGCGCACCGACATCGACGGCGTGCGGATCCCGGTGGGCTGCACCGCGCATCTGCGCACGATCGTCAACCGATGGGGCGGGGAGGACTACGACGGCGGCCCGGCCTACGCGTCGGGCACCTGGCACCGCATCCACGACGACGAGGTCGTCAAGATCACCCGGCTCGCCTGCCGGTAGCCGGAACCGGTGCTGCCCGGTGACCGGGGGTCCGGGCAGCACCACCCACGGGTGACTGGGGGCTGCTCACCGCCGCGCGCCCCGGTAACGTCTGGTTCATGCGTGAAATGAGCCGGGACGAGTGGTGGCGATTCGCGAGTGAGGGCACCCGGACGGGCATGCTCGGCCTGGTCCGCGCGAACGGGGCGGCGATCGTGACGCCGGTGTGGTTCCTGCTGAACGAGGGGCCCGACGGTGACGAGCTGATCTTCACCACCGGCACGGACACGCTCAAAGGGAAGGCGCTGCGGCGCGACCCGCGGCTTTCGCTGGCCGTCGACGACCAGAAGCCGCCGTACTCGTACGTGCAGTTCACCGCCGAGGCCGTGTTGCACAGCGACTACGACGAGATGCTCGAATGGGCGACCAGGCTCGGTGGCCGGTACATGGGCGCGGACCAGGCCGATGCCTACGGCAGGCGCAACGCCGTACCCGAGGAATCCTTGGTGCGGGCCAAAATCGTAAAGGTGATCGCGCGGGCCGACATCGCGGGCTGACGCCTGG
Source organism: Amycolatopsis alba DSM 44262 (assembly GCF_000384215.1). Taxonomy (NCBI): domain Bacteria; kingdom Bacillati; phylum Actinomycetota; class Actinomycetes; order Pseudonocardiales; family Pseudonocardiaceae; genus Amycolatopsis; species Amycolatopsis alba. Next base: position 9,012,930 of record NZ_KB913032.1, read on the forward strand.
TCTCTGCCGTGAACTGATGAGCGTTGCGAAAGCCACTTTCGTAACGTCGAAGGTTGCGAAAGTGGCTTTCGCAGCACCGCTCTGCCCGGCACACCTCAACGACACGGCACTCACGACCACCGTGTCCCACTGGCAGCGACACCCGGATGCGCCGACCATCCGTGACACTCCGTGTTGATGTCGGTCGACTATTGACACGAAGCACCCACTGGTGTGTGATCTGAGCCATAGATAGGAAAGTTTCCTAACTAAACCTTCCGCCGTTGCACCTCCCCGTCCCCCACTTCACGCATGGAGGCTCCAGTGGCACCCCGACCCCCGTGGCGCGCGGTTCTCACGTGTGCCGCCGCGACGGCGATGACCCTCGCCGTCCTGCCTGCCTTTCCGGCCGGCGCGGCACCGACCGACTACGAATCCGAAGCCGCGACGATCTCCCAAGGCGCCGTCGAGAAGAACCACGCGGGCTATTCCGGCACCGGGTTCGTGAACTTCGACAACGTCGTCGGCAGCTATGTCGAGTACACGGTGAACGCCGCGCAGGCCGGAACCCAGACACTGACTTTCCGCTACGCCAACGGAACCACGGTCGACAGGCCGGTTTCGCTGAGTATCAACGGCACCGCCGCCGGGACTTTGTCGTTCCCCGGCACCGGCGCGTGGACCACCTGGAAGACCGTCACGAAAGACGTCGCACTGGCCGCCGGGGCCAACAAGATCCGCACGACCGCGACGACCGCGGAAGGCGGTCCCAACGCGGACAAGCTCACCGCGAGCGGGGTGTCCGACGCCGAAGCGCCGACCCCGCCCAAGAACCTGGCCGCCAAGGACATCAAGGCCCGCAGCGCCACCTTCACCTGGGAAGCCGCGACCGACAACGTCGGCGTGGTCCGCTACGACGTCATGCGCGGCGGCAACATCCTCAAGTCCGTCGACGGGAACACGCTCACCGCGACCGTCGACAACCTGCAGCCGAACACGGCCTACGACATCTCGGTCGGCGCCTTCGACGCGGCCGGAAACCCTTCGCAGCAAAGCAATGTCGTGCAGTTCACCACACCGTCCAGCGGGGACACCACCCCGCCGACCGTGCCGGGCAACGTGCGCTCGACATCGGTGACCGCGAACAGCGTCTCCTTGGCGTGGAACGCTTCCACGGACGACAGCGGCACCGTCGCCGGGTATGACGTCTACCAGGGCACCACGAAGGTCGCGACGACCCCGTCCCTCGACGCCACGATCACCGGGCTGACGGCGAACACGTCGTACACGTTCACGGTGAAAGCGCGCGACCTCGAAGGCAACGTCTCCGCCGCGAGCACCGCGGTGACCGCGAAGACGAGCGGGGCCGCGGGCGGCGGGATCCCAGAGTACGACAAGGACATCACGAAGGCGGACCTCGCCTGGTCGGTCGACTTCCTACCGGACGGCAGCGCGCTGGCGACCGAACGGGACCGGTTCGAGATCCTGCGGATCACGCCGTCGGGCCAGAAGACCACGGTGGGCAAGGTCCCCGGCGCGGTCGGCACCAACGGCGAGGGCGGCCTGCTCGGCATCGCGATCTCGCCGAACTACGCCACCGATCACGCGATCTACCTGTACCACACGGCTTCCGGCGACAACCGCATCGTGAAGATGACCTACGACAACGGGACGCTGTCCTCGACGTCGACGCCGGTGCTCACCGGGATCGCCAAGAACCGCTACCACAACGGCGGGCGGATCCGCTTCGGCCCGGACGGCAAGCTCTACGTGACCGCCGGCGACGGGCAGAACAAGGACACCGCGCAGAACAAGGGCTCGCTCAACGGGAAGATCCTGCGGGTCAATCCCGACGGTTCGGCGCCGGGTGACAACCCATTCTTCTCCACCGGGGGCAACGCCCGCTACGTCTGGAGCTTCGGGCACCGCAACCCGCAGGGCCTGGCGTGGGACTCCCGCGGCCAGCTGTGGGCTTCGGAGTTCGGTGACGGCAAGCTGGACGAGCTCAACCTGATCCAGAAGGGCGGCAACTTCGGCTGGCCCCAGTGCGAAGGCACCGATGGCTCCTGCGGAGGCACTGTCGCGCCGAAGAAGACCTGGCCGACCAGCTCCGGCGGGCCGAGCGGGATCGAGATCGTCAACGACTGGATCTACGTCGCGGCCGTCACGAGCGAGCAGCTCTTCGCCACCCAGATCAACGCGGCGGGCAACGGCGTCGGTTCGGTGCAGTCGCTGTTCTCCGGCCGCTGGGGCAGGCTCCGGTCGGTCACCAAGACCCCGGACGGCGGCCTGTGGGTCACCTCGACCAACGCCGACAAGAACGGCGGCACGCCGAGCGGGATCGACAACGTGGTGGTGCGGCTGAAGTTCCCCGGTGGTTCGCAGCCGGGAGCGTTCAAGCTGGCCAGCTCCGCGTTCGCCGACAACGCCTCGATTCCGGACAAGTACTCCTGCGCCGGTGACGGCACCGCCGGTCAGGACACCTCCCCGCCGCTGGCGTGGGGTGCCGGGACCACCGGCGCCAAGGGCTACGCGATCGTCTTCGCCGACGTGGCCAACAGCGACAACAAACTGCACTGGGCGATCTGGGACATCCCGGCCTCCGCGGCGTCGCTGCCCGAAGGCCTGGGAGCGGGCTACTCCGTCCCGAACCAGAACGGCGCCAAGCAGAAGGCCATGGGCAGCGGGGCGAACTCGCAGAAGTACTTCGGCCCCTGCCCCGGCGGCTCCAGCCATCCCTACACGTTCACGCTCTACGCGCTGAACACGGCGACGGTGCCGGGCTTGTCCTCGTCCTCGACGATGGCGCAGATCGAGACGGCGATCAAGAACGCCTCGACGGCCAACGTCAAACTGCGCGGCAACTCCAAAGCCGCGTCCTGAGTCACGGCCGGGGTGTCCGGAGCGGCGCCGGGCACCCCGACCGTATCCAGTGTGAACTGGAGGAACGCCACCCCGTCCGGGTTTTCCCGGCGGGGTGGCGTTTTCACGGGAACGGCCTAGGCTTCGGCCGGTGAAGGACTGGAAGTTCTGCCCGCGCTGCGGCGACCGGACAAGGCTCGCCGGCGACGGCGAAGACACCCGCGCCGAGTGCCCCGCCTGCGGCTTCACCAAATACGACAACCCGCTGCCGACCACGGTCGGTCTCATCCTCGACGGCGACCGGATCCTGCTGCTGCGCCGGGAACACGAGCCCCGGAAGGGCAGCTGGGACACCGTCGGCGGTTTCCTCTCCGGTGCCGAGACCGCCGAGGAGAGCCTCGTCCGCGAAGGACTCGAAGAGATCGGCTGCGAACTCCGGAACCTGAGGTTCGCCGGATCGTACTCATCGGTCTACGGCGACACCGGCTTGAAGACGATCGGGCTCGCCTTCACCTGCGAACTCCCGCCGGACGCGGAGATCGTGCTGTCGGAAGAGAATTCCGAATACGCCTGGTTCCCCTTGGCCGACCGCCCGCCGCTCGCCTTCGCCGATGTCGAGGCCGCGGCCGCCGCGCTCACCAGCCGAACAGGTTCCGCATGATCCGCGAGCAGCGCTCGGTCATCGCCGCGGCGTCCTGATCGGGCTGGTCGATCCACCAGCTGATCAGTGAATCGACCACACCGGTCCACACCTGGGCGATCGCCTCGATGTCGCGGTCGTCGTCCAGCCCGCGTGAGTGCATCAGCTGGGCGGCGCCGATCAGCGCGAACCCGTCGAGCCGGTAGCGGTAGTCGACGGCGACGCCGGCGATCTCACCGGTCGAGGGCACCGTCGGGTCACGCAGCAGCTTCCACGCGTACCGGTCGTTGTCGAACGTCTCGAAAATGGCCGAGAGCACCGCGAGCGGCATGCGTTCCGGCGGCTCGCCCTCCGCCGCCATCGTCTCGGCGACCCCTTCGGTCAGCCTGTCCCCCGCGCGGTTCAGGCACGCGAGGTACAACCCGTCCTTCGAGCCGAAGTACTGGTACAGCAAGGGTTTCGTGACGCCGACCCGGCGGGCGATCTCCACCATCGACGCCCCGGCGTACCCGTTCTTGCCGAACTCCTCCGTCCCGGCGCGCACGATCTGGGTTTCCCGCTCTTCACGGGGCATCCCCTTCGTGCCGACGGCCCTTGCTTCAGTCACGGCGGTTATCTTACCCTGAGGTAAATGACCCTAGGGTAAGTTACCTGATAGTCAGATCACGAGTCCTGGAAGAGGGTGCGGCGCGGTGGCGGAGTTTCTTGCCCATCTGAGTGACCCGGTGCTGATGGCGACACCGGTGTTCCTGCTGTTCGTCGCGATCGAGATCCTCGCGCTGCACGTGCTCGGCCACGACGACAACGTCATCGGCTACAGCGTCAAGGACACCAGGACCAGCATGTCCATGGGCGCGGTGGCGGTGGTGATCAACGGCGTCTTCCGGATCGCCATGCTGTTCGTGTTCGCCGCGCTCTACGAGCTGGCGCCGGTGAAGTTCAGCCCGCACGACTGGTGGACCTGGGTCCTGATGCTGCTGGGCCAGGAGATCGTCTTCTACGCCTATCACCGGGCCAGCCATCGCGTCCGGCTCATGTGGGCGGGCCACCAGGTGCACCATTCGAGTGAGCACTACAACTTCTCGACGGCGCTGCGCCAGAAGTGGACCCCGTACTTCCAGCTGCCGTTCTGGTCGATCCTCGCCTTCGCCGGCATCCCGCCGTGGATGATCCTCACCGGTTTGTCGATCGACCTCGTCTACCAGTTCTTCGTGCACACCGAGAAGATCCGGAAACTGCCGCGCTGGTTCGAGTACGTGTTCAACACGCCTTCACACCATCGTGTGCACCACGGCAGCGACAAGGAGTACCTGGACGCGAACTACGGCGGCATCCTGATCATCTGGGACCGGATGTTCGGCAGCTTCGTGCCCGAGGGCAAGCGGCCGACGTACGGGCTGACCAAGAACGTCGAGTCCCACAACCTGCTCAAGGTCGGCTTCCACGAGTATGGCTCGATCCTGCGTGACGTCCGCGCGGCCGGGTCGTGGCGGGACAGGCTCGGCTACGTGTTCGGCCCGCCGGGCTGGCAGCCCGCGAAGGTCGAGGCGGCCTAGGATAGCGCGGCGGAGAGGACCTCACCGGTCCGGCGTTTGGCGAGGTAGAACGCCGCCTCGTGCGGTTTGGCCCCGTTGTCGACGGTGTAGCCGCTGTCCAGGACGCCGTCCGCGCCGGGGAACAGCGGGCCGAGGTCCGGTTTCGCGGCGACGAGGTCGTCGCGGTCGGCCAGGTTCACCCAGCTCGCGACGCCGGGCGGGACGGAGGGCGGCTGCGGGCGCGTCCGCTCGTAGACCACCGTGCGCAGGCCGAGCGGCGAACCGAGGGTGAGCAGCAACGGCAGCGGGCGGCCGTGCAGATGAGCGGCTTCGTAGGCGACGACGGAACCGAGCGAATGCCCGATGATCGCTTCGGTCTCCGGGCCGACGTGCTCGGCGACGCGGTCCTGCACCTGGTTCCGGATCGTCTCGTCGGTGAGGTAAAGCGTCACCTGTTTGAGTGCCTTGACCAGCACGCGTTCGGCGAACGCCACCCCGAGCCTCGCGAACGGCCGCAGCCGCATCAGCGCGTTCAGCACCGGACGGGCGGCGGCGCGGACACCCTGGTACTCCTCGGACGCCCCGCCGAGGTGGGACAGCTCGGTTCGCGCCCGGTTCCGGTCGCTTTCGCGAGACGACCGGGAGGCCGCGTTCCGGAGCCACTCCGCCGCCAGTGCCTCGGCAAGCCCCCACTCTTCGGCGGTCAGTTCGTCGGCGCCGCCCTGCTGGCCGTCGCGGCGGAAAAGGTCACCGTAGAAGGCCATCCGCGCGTCGCCGGGGCGGGAGTCGCGCCACAGGCTGTCGGCCAGCGCGGGATCGCCGGCGAGCCGGACCCCGCCCGCCAGACTCGGCAGCCATTCCGCCTCGAGGGTGTCCGCGGACTTCTGTTCCTGGGCGATGCCGTGCACCAGAACGATCCGAGCCATGCGGACAGTATCGCCGAAGTGCTTGCCGGTGCACCGCCGATGAGACAAAGTGATCTCCGTGGGAGAGCGGAGGTCGTTGGTCGTCGCGTCGCAATGCGATTCGCTGAACCTTCTCTCGTTTCTCCCCGACGTCGGCCACGAGGTTTCGTCGGCACTGCTGGATCCGGGGATCGGCGGCTGTGTCCCCGCGCTCGCGGACGGCCGCGGCCTGCTCGTCGACCCGACGATGGTCGAACTCGACGACGCACTGGTCGAGGCGTTCGAACGCGCGTCGGAGGACGAGGCGACGCTTTTCCTGTCGCTCGTCGGGCACGGCGAATACGCGGACGACGACTTCTACTTCCTCACCAAGGAGACCAGCCTGCCGGTGGACAGCCGGAAGTCGTTCCTGTTCGCCCAGCGGATCAAGGAATTGCTCGGTCGTTACTCGACGCTCGACGGTCTGGTCATCCTGCTCGACACCTGCCACGCGGGGATCGGCGCGCTCCAGGCGGGCAAACGCTGGCTGCGGATCGTCGGCGAGGCGGGCAGGCGGTTCGACCTGCTCACCGCGTCCGACGACCGCGTCGCGGCCAACGGCTGCTTCAGCCGCTCGCTGATCACCATGCTGCGTTCGGGGCACACGAGTTTCGGCGAGCATGTCCGCTGCGCGGATCTGAAACGGGTCATCACCGGGCTGTGCCCGGCGCAGACGGCCGTCCATCTGGGTTTCGACGGCACTCGCGAGATCATCGGCGCCGACCAGGGGCTGTGGCTCGCGCTCAACTCCTCCCCCTCGTGGCGCCGCTCGCCGCTCGCGGGCAATCCCGCGGCTCCGGACATCGAGCGGCTGACCGCGAACTACCGGCAGAACCCGGAACTCGGGGAAACCGTCGGGCATCTGCTCACCGGGGCCCGCCTGGTCGCGATCGCCGGGAAGCCCGGTGCCGGGAAATCGGCGACACTGGCCGCGCTCGCCCGCCCGTCGGTGGCCGGTTCCTATGTGCCGCCGGACTTCCTGCACGCCGTGCTGTTCGCCGTCCGAGGGCAGACCGCGGAAGAGCTCGCACGGGAACTGGCCCGCCAGCTGCGGCACACGATCCCGTGGTTCGCCGAGTCCCGCGCGGCGTTCCTGGACACCCTCGACGAGGACGCACGCAACGGCGCAAGCGCTTTCGATCTGGCGATCCTCGGTCCCTTGCGGACGATCACTCCACAATGGACCGGCAGTCCCGTGCGGATCGCGCTGGACGGGCTCGACGATCTCGACCCCGACGTCGCCGCGCGCCTGATCGGTCTCCTGCGGAGCCTGTCCACCGATCCGGACCTCTCGTGGGTGAAGACGGTGGTGGCGACACGGACCCCGGAAAAACTCCCCGCCTCGACCGTGGTGCGGCTGATCCCCTCGCCCGTCGTGGATCCGATGATCTCGCCGGACCACCGGCCCGCCAGGCCCGGACCACGACCGGCAGGCGACGTTCCTGGCGGCAATTCGCCGACGTCACCGAGACTCACCCCCGCGACCCTGATCGTCGACGTCCCCGGCCGGGCGCCCGTCCACCACGAACTCTCCTACGGGTTCACGACACTCGGCCGCAGCCGCCGCGCGACCCTCCAGCTCGGCGACTCGCGGGTTTCCAGGGTGCACTGTGAAATCCGCTGGGACGGGACGACAGCGTCGCTGACCGACCTCGACTCGGCCAACGGCACCTTCGTGCGCGAAAAGCGGATCCTGAACGCCAAGCTGACGCATCGCGACGTGGTCCGGCTCGGCGACTCGACGGTCACCTTCATCAGCGTCGGTCAGGAGGAGAGCTGGCCGGAGTCCGATGAGGACACCGGCTCGCTGCCCGCACCCCGGCCCGCGCGGGCGGTCCTGCTGGACCTGCTGTGCCTGGCGGCCGACCGCGGCCCGATCCCGATCTCGATCCTGACCAAGGCGAGCGCCGCGAGCGGCGGCCCGGACAAGGCGGTGTACGTCCGCGACGTCCTCGCCGGTCTCCGCACCGCCGTCCGCCGGACACAAGCGGGCCTGCCCGCCGAAACCGTCCTGTGGACCGGCCCCATGCCCGACGCGATGCCGGCGCTGCATGCCCGGCTGGCGGCGGCCATGTCGGAAATCGAACCGGTGTCCGGAGACGACGAGCCGACCCCGGAACAGGCGTATGCGGCCACCAGCGAAGCCGAGTTCCTGTGGCTCGCGGGACTGCACGAGGACGCGCTCGCTTCCGTGGAGCGCCGGGCGTCCGGGATCCCGGTGGAGAACCGGGAGAACTGGGCGAGGTGGGCCCGGCGGGCGGAACGGGAACTCGGGGAGACGCACCGGATCACGGTGCGCTGCAAGGCCCGGCACGCGACTTGGACGGGCAAAGCGGGCGACCTGGCCGGGGCGCTCGCACTGTTCGAGCCGCTGTCGCTCGTTGCCACCGAAACGTTGGGTGCCGGCGACGAGGACGTACTGAGCATCCGCAACAACATCGGCCATCTACTCGGCGAGCTGAACCGCCCGGAGGATTCTCGGGCGGCATTCGAAGCCCTCGTCCGAGATGCGACCGGCACGCTCGGGCCGAGCCATCGGGAAACCCTGCACGCCCGCCATCTCCTCGCGGTCGCGGTCGGCAAGACCGGCGACGGCGCGGAATCCCTGCGGCTGAGCCGGGAACTGTTGCCACGGGCGAAGAACGCGTTGGGCGACGACGTGATCGTCATGCACGTCCGGCACAACATCGCCTTCTGGAGCGCCTTGACCGAGAGTGCTCCTCCGGTGGTACAGGAGTACGAACAGCTGGTGGGCGAAGCCAGGGAGCGGCTGGGCGACCGGCATCCCGACGTCCTCGATCTCCGATTCGGGCAGGCGCTGGTTCGCGCCGAAGCCGGCCAGATCACCGAGGCGCTCTCGGAATGGGTGTTGCTCTTGGAGGACTCCATCGAGGTCCGGGGCGAACGGCATCCGGAAACGGAGAAGGTCCGGGAACAGCTCGCGCGCTGGCGTCCCAGAGAAGCTTGACCTACGCGTTTAGTCCCCCGCATCCAGGGGACTAAACGCGCAAGGGGTCAGGCCTCTTCTTCTTCCAGCATGTCCGGGGTGACCGCGGATTCGGTGTCCGGGATGCCTTGTTCCTTCGCCTTCTTGTCGGCCATCGCCAGCAGGCGGCGGATCCGGCCGGCGACGGCGTCCTTGGTCATCTGCGGGTCTGACAGCTGGCCCAGCTCTTCGAGCGAGGCCTGCCGGTTCGACAGCCGCAGTTTGCCCGCGGCGAGCAGGTGGTCGGGGGCGGACTCGCCGAGGATGTCCAGCGCCCGCTCCACACGGGCCGCCGCCGCGACGGCCGCGCGGGCCGAGCGGCGGAGGTTGGCGTCGTCGAAGTTCGCGAGCCGGTTCGCGGTGGCGCGGACCTCGCGGCGCATCCGCCGCTCTTCCCACGCCAGCACGCTCGTGTGCGCGCCGAGGCGGGTCAGCAGGGCGCCGATGGCGTCACCGTCGCGCACCACGACGCGGTCCGCGCCGCGGACCTCGCGCGACTTGGCCTGGATCCCCATCCGCCGGGCGGCGCCGACGAGCGCCAGCGCGGCCTCGGGGCCGGGACAGGTGACCTCGAGCGACGACGAACGGCCGGGTTCGGTGAGCGAACCGTGTGCCAGGAACGCGCCACGCCAAGCGGCTTCCGCGTCGGCGACGCCGCCGGACACGACGGCGGCGGGCAGCCCGCGCACCGGGCGGCCGCGCTGGTCGATCAGGCCGGTCTGCCGGGCGAGGCCCTCACCGTCCTTGACCACCCGGACGACGTACCGCGTCCCCTTGCGCAGCCCGCTGGAGGAAATGACGTGGACGTCGGACTGGTGTCCGTACAGTTCGTGGATCTCCTTGCGCAGCCGCCTCGCCACCGAACCGGTGTCGAGTTCGGCCTCCACCACGACGCGGCCGGCCACGATGTGCAGCCCTCCCGCGAATCGCAGCATCGACGCGACCTCCGCGCGGCGCGGGCCGATCTTGGTGATCTCCAGCCGGCTCAGCTCGTCCTTCACGGCGGCGGTCATCGCCATCGCTGCCCCTCCATACCTTCAGCTTCTCCCCCGGTGAGACCGAGAGCGTCCCGCATACAGCCCGCGAGCGCATCAGGATCATGCCGCCCCGTCACGACCGGGTCAGCCACCGCCCCCAGCAACGCCCGCGCGCCGAGTTTCCCGGCCGCGTCCCGCAACCGGGCTGGTGAGGGCACCGAGTCACGATCCGCGATGACCGCGTCCACGCGCAACTCCGGCGCGTGTTCGAAGAGTACGTCCAAATGCTTCTCCGGCGAGAATCCCGCCGTCTCCCCCGGTTGGGGGATCAAGTTGAGGATCACGACCTTCGTGGCGTCCGTTCGGAGCAACGCGTCGTGCAGATCCGGCACCAGCAGATGCGGCAGCACGCTGGTGAACCACGACCCAGGGCCGAGGAACACCACGTCCGCGCCGAGCACCGCCTCGATCGCCTCGGGGCACCCGCGCGGCGGCCGGTCGGCCTGCCCGGTCGGGTGCAGGCTGATCCGGTGCACCTGCCCCGGCGTCGTCGCCACCGCGACCTGACCGCGAATGCGCCGGAGCGCCTCGGGGTTCTCGGCGTCCAGACCGGAGACCTCGCCCTGGATTTCCAGCGGTTCGGGTGACATCGGCAGGACCCGGCCGGAGATGCCCATCAGCCTGCTCGCCTCGTCGAGCGCGGCGACCGGGTCGCCGAGCACCTCGAACAACCCGGCCAGCAACAGGTTCCCGACGGCGTGCCCGGCGAGCGCGCCATCACCGCCGAACCGATGCTGGAACACCTCCGCCCACAGGGTTCCGCCGTCTTCGGCGGCGAACGCGGCGAAGGCCTGCCGCAGGTCGCCCGGCGGCAGCAGCCCCAGTTCCCGGCGCAGCCTGCCGGACGAGCCCCCGTCGTCCGCGACGGTGACCACGGCGGTGACCTGCGAGGTCACCCGGCGCAGCGCGGTGAGGGTGGCGTGCAGGCCGTGCCCGCCACCCAGCGCGACGGCGCGCAGCTCACTCGCGGCCAAGGTCGCGGTGCACCACCTTCACGGCCATACCGTCCTCATTGGACAGACGCTGGGCGAGTTCCTCGGAAATGGCGACGCTGCGGTGCTTCCCGCCCGTGCAGCCGACGGCCAGCGTCAGGTACCGCTTGCCCTCGCGCTTGTAGCCCGCGCCGATCAGGCGCAGCAGCTGGTGGTAGCGGTCGAGGAACTCGTCCGCGCCCTCCTGGCTGAGCACGTAGTTGCGGACCTCGCCTTCGAGACCGGTGTGGTCGCGCAGTTCCGGGATCCAGAACGGGTTCGGCAGGAACCGGACGTCCATCACCAGGTCGGCGTCCATCGGCAGGCCGTACTTGTAGCCGAAGGACAGCACGGTGACCCTGGTCTGCGTGCTGGCCTCGGAACCGAAGGCGTCCTCGATCTTGGCGCGCAGGTCGTGCACCGAAAGCGACGACGTGTCGAGCACGAGGTCGGCCTCTTCGCGCAGCGGCTCCAGGAGCGTGCGCTCGGCGGTGATGCCGTCCGCGAGCCTTCCGTCGCCCTGCATCGGGTGCCCGCGCCGGACGGCCTCGAACCGGCGCACCAGCACCGCGTCCGTGGCCTCCAGGAACAGGACACGCGGCTTGTAGCCACGGGCGTCGAGGTCCTTGATGACCGAGGCCAGGTCGTCGGTGAACGCGCGCGAGCGCACGTCCATCACCACGGCGACCTTGGTGATCGCGCCCCGCGCCTGCGCGCCGAGCTCGACCATGGTGGCGATCAGCTCGGGCGGCAGGTTGTCCACCACGAACCAGCCCAGGTCCTCCAGGCATTTCGCGGCGGTACTGCGGCCCGCGCCGGACAGCCCCGAAACGACCGCGACCTCCATCCCCGAACCGCGGCCTTCTTCTTGCGCACTCACGATGGTCCCTTCCCCGATCACGTACTGGACTCCCCTGCCGTCCGCTCCGGCTCCCCTGCCAGCGCCGCGACGACCGCCTCCGCGGTGCGCCTGCCGAAGCCGGGCACCGCCTCGATCTCCTCGAGTCTTGCTTCGCGGAGTTTCTTCACCGAGCCGAAATGCTTGATCAGCGCGGTACGACGAGCTTGCCCCAGTCCCGGCACACCGTCCAATGCGGACACTTGCATCCGCTTGGACCGCTTCTCCCGGTGGTACCGGATGGCGAAACGGTGTGCCTCGTCGCGCAGCCGCTGCAGCAGGTACAGCGCGTCGGAGGTGCGCGGCAGGATCACCGGATCGGGATCGCCCGGCAGCCACACCTCTTCCAGCCGCTTCGCCAGGCCGACCACGGCGACGTCGGTGACTCCCAATTCGGAGAGGACGTCCGCGGCCGCGGTGGCCTGTGGGCCCGCGCCGTCGACGACGAGCAGGTTCGGCGCGTAGGCGAACTTGCGCGGCTTGCCGGTCTCCGGGTCGATGCCCGGCCGGTCCGGGTCGACCCCTTCGGCGTTTTCCTTGAGATAACGGGAAAACCGGCGGCGGACGACCTCGGCGATCGACGCGACGTCGCCTTCCTCCGCGGCCTCGCGCAAGGCGAAGCGCCGGTATTCGGACTTGCGCGGGATCCCGTCCTCGAACACCACGAGCGACGCGACCACGTCGCTGCCCTGGATATGGCTGATGTCGACGCATTCGATGCGCAGCGGCGCGGTTTCCAGCGCCAGGTAGTCCTGCAGTTCCGCCAGCGCGGCCGAGCGGGCCGTGAGGTCACCGGCGCGGCGCAGTTTGTGCTGGGTGAACGCCTCGCCTGCGTTGCGCGTCACCGTCTCGGCGAGCGCGCGTTTGTCGCCGCGCTGCGGCACACGGAGGCTCACCCGCGAACCGCGCAGCCCGGAAAGCCAGTCGCCGAGCGCTTCCGCGTCGGCGGGCAGTTCGGGGACGAGCACCTCACGCGGCACCGGCGACCCGAGGTCGGGGTCGTCCGCGCGTTCGGCCTCTTCGCCGTAGAACTGCGTGAGGAAGTGGTCGACGAGGTCTTTGACGTCCATCTCCTCGGCCTTGTCGATCACCCAGCCGCGCTGCCCGCGGACCCGGCCGCCGCGCACGTGGAAGACCTGGACGGCGGCTTCGAGCTCGTCGTGGGCGAAGGCGACGACGTCCGCGTCGGTGCCGTCGCCGAGGACGACCGCCTGCTTCTCCATCGCGCGCCGCAAGGCGCCGAGGTCGTCACGCAGCCGGGCGGCGCGCTCGAACTCCAACTCTTCGGACGCCACCGCCATTTCCTGTTCCAGGCGGCGGATCAGCGCATCGGTGCGGCCGGCAAGAAAATCACAGAAGTCCTCGACGATCGAGCGGTGCTCGTCGGCGGAGACCTTGCCGACGCAGGGCGCGGAACACTTGCCGATGTAACCGAGCAGGCAGGGCCTGCCGATCTGGCCGTGCCGTTTGAAGACACCGGCCGAGCAGGTGCGCGCCGGGAAGACCCGGAGCAACAGGTCGAGCGTTTCGCGGATGGCCCAAGCGTGGGCGTACGGCCCGAAGTACCGCACGCCCTTCCGGCGCGCGCCGCGATAGACGTGCAGGCGCGGATACTCCTCGTTCATCGTGACGGCGAGCATCGGATAGCTCTTGTCGTCGCGATAGCGGACGTTGAATCGCGGGTCGAACTCCTTGATCCAGTTGTACTCCAGCTGGAGTGCCTCGACCTCGGTGCCGACCACGGTCCACTCGACGCTCGCCGCCGTGGTCACCATCTGGCGCGTGCGCGGATGCAAGCCGGTGAGGTCGGCGAAGTAGGAGTTCAGCCTGCCGCGGAGGCTTTTCGCCTTGCCGACGTAGATGACCCTCTTCGTGGCGTCACGAAATTTGTACACGCCAGGGGCGTCCGGGATGCTCCCCGGCGAGGGACGGTAGGTGGTCGGGTCAGCCACATTGCCAAGCCTATGGGGCACCACCGACAGTCTTACGAGCCCCCGCCCTTAGCGCTGGCCCGGTCAGCCCTTCGAGTGGCCATTCCCACGATCCGGTAAGCGCGTCACTACACATACCGACCTAAGTCGGGTATTCAGCCGGACCAGACGTTCGTTGGTTCCTAGCGGGTGAACCTGGTGATTACTTTCCGTCCCAGTTCCACTTCACTCGGTTCTTCCTCAGATGACGCTCGAAAGGACTCCTGCACCGTGAGCCGTCTTCGTACGCTGGGCGCCGCCACACTCGCCGCCGCAGCCCTCACCATGACCGCGGGGGCCGTCGCCTCCGCGGGCACCCCGACCGGTGTCCAGCCGAACATCGTGGGCGGCGGCACCGCCCCCACCGTGAGCTGGGGTGCCCAGGTCTACGTCAACACCCCCGGCCGTCAGTGGGACGGCTTCAACTGCTCCGGCAGCGTCATCGCCCAGCGCTGGGTCCTGACCGCCAAGCACTGCCTCGACTCCGACGGCACCGGCATGCGGGTCCGCGTCGGCAGCAACCAGCTCCAGGGCGGCCGTGTGATCGCCGTCGACCGCAAGGTGTCCTCGCCGACGGGCTCCGACATCTCGCTGCTGCACCTGGCCTCGGACGCCGGTGTCACACCGATCGCGCTGGCCAGCTCGAACCCGTCGAACGGCAGCACCAACCAGCTCTACGGCTGGGGCCGCGAGACCCCGACCGGCCCGCCCGCCTCGGCGCTGAAGGTGGCCAACGTCCGCGTGAGCGGCAGCTCCTCGGACGCCTACGGCGGCCCGGCGATCCAGAGCGTCGGCATCAACGGTTCGGCGTGGAAGGGCGACTCGGGCGGCCCCCAGGTCTCCAACGGCGTCCAGGTCGGTGTCGCTTCGACCGTGCAGAACCAGAGCGGCTCGAACACCCGCGGCACCAACAACTACGGCAGCGTCGCTTCGGCCCGCTCCTGGATCCGCACGACCGCCGGGGTCTGACCTCACACCCCGGTGGGGCCCCTCCGGGACGCGACCCGTCCCGGAGGGGCCCTTTCTCGTCTTCCTGTCGGTGGGGTGTGGAACGCTCGCGGGCATGCGGATCGCGACCTGGAACGTGAACTCGATCGGGCCCCGGCTGCCGAGGGTGCTGGAGTGGCTCGGCTCGGTACAACCGGACGTACTGTGCCTGCAGGAACTCAAGAGTGGCACCGACGCCTTTCCTTTCGACGCCGTGCGGGAAGCGGGCTACGAGACGGCCGCGTACGGCATCGGGCGCTGGAACGGCGTGGCCATCCTGTCCCGCGTCGGGCTGGAAGACGTCACGCGCGGCCTGACCGGCGAGCCCACCTTCGAGGACAAGACGGACGCGCGGGCCATCGGCGCCACCTGCGGCGGGCTGCGGCTGTGGTCGGTGTACGTGCCGAACGGGCGCGACCTGGAGAACCCGCACTACGACTACAAACTCGCCTGGCTCTCGGCGCTGGAGGCGACCGTGCGGGAGGAGCAGTCGCGCGGGCTGCCCTTCGCCGTGCTCGGCGACTTCAACATCGCGCCGACCGACGCGGACGTCTGGGACATCGGCGTGTTCGCCGAGTCGACGCACGTGACGGAGCCGGAGCGGAAGGCGCTCGCGGCGCTGCGCGATCTCGGCCTGTCCGACGTGTTCCCGCGGCCGCTGAAGTACGACCACCCGTTCACGTACTGGGACTACCGGGCCGGGAACTTCCCGAACAACAAGGGAATGCGGATCGACCTCGTGTACGCCGATTCCCGTGTCTCCGGCGCGGTGACGGATTCCTATGTGGACCGTGACGCGCGGAAGGGGAAGGGCCCCTCGGATCACGCGCCGATCGTGGTGGACCTTTCGCTTTGAGCCGCTGCGGGTCTCTGCTGGAGGTCCGGGTGGGCTCCCGCTGCCTGGCGGTGGCGCACCTCAAGATCGGCGTTGCGAAAGCCACTTTCGCAACCTTGAACGTTGCGAAAGTGGCTTTCGCAACGCCGCCGACCCACCAGACCACACTGGGCCGGGTTGGACCCCACGTCGCGAAACCGGCACGCGGAGCGCCCCAGACCCACCAGAACCCGAATCGCCAACCACACCGCTCAAATCCGTGAAGGCCTCCTTCCCTACCTTGAGGGTAGGGAAGGAGGCCTTCACGGACAGCAGGAAGAAAGGTGTCAGCCGTTCCAGGCCGCCTTGTGCAGCCGCCGCAGCGCCCGCACCGCGGCCACCGCGCGTTCCCGGTCCACGGCCTGTACGGCCATGACCGAGTAGTACTCGTCGTCCGGCAGCTCCAGACGAGCCCACGAAGCCCCGTCCGGGAAGCTCACCGAAAGCACTTCGCTCCACGCGAACTTCTTGGTCAGCAGCACGTTCCGGACCTCGATGCCGTCGGCGTCGGCCTTCACGCGCGCGGTCGCGAACAGCATCGTGCCCGCGGCGAGCAGCACGCCGATGCCGATCATCGCCGCCTGGTCGGACGGCTGGAAGATCACGCCGGTGTCCGAGCCGCGCAGCAGGACCGCGACGACCACGAACGTCGCCAGCAGGATCACCGCCAGCACCGAGCACATCACCAGGGCGCGGCGGGGCCGCACCACCACGACCTCGGACCCTGTCATCACATCCGCCTCGACGCTCACACGAAGCCCCGCTCGGTCCACGGCTGGCGCAGGTTCCGCAGCGCGTGCGCGGCGTCCAGTGCGGCGACGGTCGCTTCGTAGCCCTTGTCCTCGACGGAGCCGGGCAGGCCGGACCGGTCGAGGGCCTGCTGCTCGGTGTCGCAGGTGAGCACGCCGTTGCCGACCGGGGTGCTCTCGTCGAGCGCGACCCTGGTCAGGCCCGCGGTGACCGCGTCGCAGACGTACTCGAAGTGCGGCGTCCCGCCCCGGACGACCACGCCCAGCGCGACGACCGCGTCGTGCGTCCTGGCCAACGCCTGCGCGGCGACGGGCAGCTCGACGGCGCCCGCGACGCGCACGACCGTCGGCTCCTCCTCCAAGTCCGCCACCTTCGCGGCCTCGAGGGCGCGTTCCAGCAGCGCGCCCGTGATCTTCGTGTGCCAGCGCGTGGCCACGATCCCGAGCCGGATGTTCTTACAGTCGGACAGGTCGAGTTCGACGTCCGGACGGCCCTCGCCGCTCACCGCGTGCCACCTCCGTTGCCCTGGTCGACCTCGGCGCCGACCTGGTCGTAGTGCTCCAGCTGGGACAGGTCGTGCCCCATCCGGTCCCGTTTGGTCTTGAGGTAGCGCAGGTTCTCCGGGTTCGGCGAGATCGGCAGCGACACCCGGCCGGTGACCCGCAGGCCGTAGCCCTCCAGCCCGACGCGTTTGGCCGGGTTGTTCGTCAGCAGCCGCATCGAGCGGACGCCGAGGTCGCACAGGATCTGCGCGCCGGTGCCGTAGTCCCGCGCGTCGGCGGGGACGCCGAGCTGCAGGTTCGCGTCGACGGTGTCCGCGCCGGCGTCCTGCAGCTGGTAGGCCTGCAGTTTGTGCAGCAGCCCGATGCCGCGGCCCTCGTGGCCGCGGATGTAGAGCACGACGCCGCGGCCTTCCTTGGCCACCGCCTCCAGTGCCGCCTCCAGCTGCGGGCCGCAGTCGCAGCGCAGCGAGCCGAAGACGTCGCCGGTGAGGCATTCGGAGTGCACGCGGACCAGGATGTCCTCGCCGTCGGCGATCTCGCCGAAGACGAAGGCGATGTGCTCGATCCCGTCGAGCAGGCTGTCGTAACCGACCGCGCGGAACGTGCCGGCCGTCAGCGGGATACGCGCCTCGGCGACCCGCTCGACCTGCTTCTCGGTACGCCGCCGGTACGCGATCAGGTCGGCGATGGTGATCATCTTGAGGTCGTGATCGGCCGCGAAGACCTCAAGCTCGTCGCGGCGCGCCATGTCGCCCTCGTCCTTCTGCGACACGATCTCGCAGAGCACCCCGGACGGCGAGAGCCCGGCGAGGCGGGCCAGGTCGACGGAGGCTTCGGTATGCCCCGGACGCCGCAGGACGCCGCCCTGCTTGGCGCGCAGCGGGACCACGTGGCCGGGCCGCCTGAAGTCCGACGCCGTGGACGCCGGGTCGGCGAGCAGCCGGACGGTGTGCGAGCGGTCGGCCGCGGAGATACCGGTGGTGATGCCCTCGGCGGCGTCGACCGTGACGCTGTACGCGGTACCGCGCTGGTCCTGGTTCGTGTGGTACATCGGCGGCAGGTCGAGCCTGTCCGCCTCGGCCTCGGTCAGCGCCACGCAGACGTACCCCGAGGTGTAGCGCACCATGAAGGCCATCAGTTCGGGCGTGGCCTTCTCCGCCGCGAAGATCAGGTCGCCCTCGTTCTCGCGGTCCTCGTCGTCCACCACGACGACCGGACGGCCCGCCTTGATGTCGGCGATCGCCGCCTCGATGGCATCGGTGTTCACGGCCACCCCGCCTCCACAGGGGGTCAGATCAGCCGACCCCGGAATCGCACTCGTCTCACTCACGCCCGCTCCTCCGCGCCGCCATTGTCCCCCTGCGTGCGCAGGTGCGGCATGGCCAGCTTCTCGACGTACTTGGCGACCACGTCGACCTCGAGATTCACCAGGTCACCCGGCTGATTCCGGCCGAGGGTGGTCAGTTCGAGCGTGGTCGGGATCAAGGCGACGGCGAACTCCTCGTCGGTCACCGAAGCGACCGTGAGGGAGATGCCGTCGACCGCGATCGACCCCTTCTCGACCACGTATCTGGCCAGTTTGCCCGGCAGGGCGAACGAGGTGAGCCCCTGTTCGTCCCGCTTGAGGAAGACGCCGGTGCCGTCGACGTGGCCTTGCATGATGTGCCCGCCGAGCCTGCCACCCGCCGGCGTCGCGCGTTCCAGGTTGACGACGTCGCCGACGTTCACCTTCGCGAGGCTGGAGCGCTGCAGGGTTTCGTGCACGACATCGACGGTAAACTCACCGCCCGCCACCGCGACCACGGTGAGGCACACGCCACTGACCGCGATGGAGTCGCCGTGGCCGGCGTCGCTGGTCACCAGCGGCCCTCGCACGGTCAGTCGCGCGGCGTTGGGGACCTGCTCGACCGCGGTGACCTCGCCGAGTTCCTCGACAATGCCGGTGAACACTCCTGCTGCCCTCCTCCTGGTCGCACCGTCGCTGGAAACGGTGCTCCCCCCATCCAACACCCATCGGGGCCGATTCCTTCTCCGGACCCGATGGGCTGATCAAGTGCCGGGATCAGCCGCGGACGCGGGCCGCCTGCTCGCGCAGCGCCGCGACGGCCTTACCAGGGTCTTCGGCGCCGTAGACGGCGGAACCGGCCACGAAGCAGTCCACGCCGGCCTCGGCTGCCTGCTCGATGGTGTCGGCGTTGATCCCGCCGTCGATCTCGACGACGAGCTTGAGGTGACCGGTGTCGACCAGGCGCCGCGCGGTGCGCACCTTGTCGAGGACGCTCTCGATGAACGACTGGCCGCCGAAGCCGGGCTCGACCGACATCACCAGCAGCGTGTCGTAGTGCTTGAGGGTGTCGAGGTGGTCCTCGATCGGCGTGTTCGGCTTGATCGACAGCCCGGCCTTCGCCCCGGCGGCGCGGAGGTTCTTCGCCAGCGCGACAGGGTCGTGCGCGGCTTCGACGTGCACGGTGACGTTGTAAGCGCCCGCCTCGGCGTACCCGATGGCCCATTTGTCGGGGTTCTCGATCATCAGGTGGCAGTCGATCGGCACGTCGGTGGCCTTGATCAGCGACTGCACCACGGGCAGCCCGAGGGTCAGGTTCGGCACGAAGTGCGCGTCCATGACGTCGACGTGGACCCAGTCCGCGCGGGTGTCCCCCGCACCGGCGACGGCGCGGATCTCGTCGCCGAGCCGGGCGAAGTCCGCGGAAAGGATGCTGGGGGCGATCAAAGGTCGGTGAGCCACGCGCCCGAGTGTAGGAGGACGCCGCTAACGCCCGCTAACCGGCTGTGACCGGCGTGCCGGTCTCGAGTATGACGCGAAATGGCCCCGCAGTGGGAGGTGCGCGCACGCGCGGCCGAATAGCGTTCCGGTCATGGTCAACCCACTCACAACTCTGGTCCGGATCGGCAGCTACCGCAGTGTGCCGTTCGGGCTTCTCGGCATGGCGGCGACGGCGGTGCCGTTCCCGATCGCGCTGATCCCCGCCGTCCTCATCCCCGGCGACGCGACGGCGAAGCTCGTCTACGGGATGCTCGCGATGGGCGTCCTGGTCGGGCTGATCGGGTTGGCCGGGCCGATGCGGCGGGTCGGCATCTGGTTCGCCAACCAGATGCTGGGCACCCGGATCGTGCAGCCCCCGCCGCATACGAAGATCGCCTGGGCGGAACGCTGGCGTTCGGCGGCCTGGCTGCTCGTGCACACCGGGCTCGGCTGGGTCCTGTTCGGCCTCGGCTCCTTCCTGATGTTCGGCTTCGCGTTCGCCTTGATCTGGCTGGGCGGCGGTGGCAGCCCCATCGAGTTCTTCGGCGAACGGATCCGGGTCGAGTCCGGTGCCGCCGGGCTGTGGACGCTGCCGGTCGCCTTCGTCACCCTCGTCGTCATCGCGTACGTCCTCGCCGGTTTCACCAAGCTCTTCCAGTACAGCGCGCTCTCGCTGCTGGGCCCGTCGGCGGCCGAGCGCGTCGCCGCGGCCGAGGTCCGGGCGAACCATTTCGAGCAGCGCAACCGGCTGGCCCGCGAGCTGCACGACTCCATCGGCCACACGCTGACGACGTCCACCATCCAGGCCGCCGCGGCCGCCGAACTCATCGATTCGGAACCGCAGCTGGTGCGCCGGGCGCTGGGTACCATCGAAGAATCGTCGAGGGCGGCGCTCGAAGACCTCGACCACGTGCTTGGCCTGCTGCGGGAAGACCGGTCCTCCCGCGAGCCCGAACGGCGGCTCCTCGAAGCCGGGACGCTGGCCGAACGGGCCCGCGCGGGTGGCGCGGTGATCGACTACGAGCTGACCGGGCCCGCCGCCGAACTGCCCGCGACGCTTTCGCGGGAGGCGTACCGGATCGTCCAAGAAGGACTGACGAACGCGTTGCGGCACGCCCATCCCGGCCCGGTGACCGTGCGGGTCGCGGTGCTCGCCGACGCGCTGCGGATCGAGATCGTGAACCCGCTCGTGGAGCACGTGGCCGCGTCCGGCCGGGGCGGCAACGGGCTGCCGGGGCTCACCGAACGCGTCGAGGCGCTGCGTGGCGAGCTCATCGCGGGCCCCGCCGTCGACGGGGAACCGCTGTGGCGGCTGGTGACCACGATCCCGCTACGGTCGCGGTCATGACCCTGCGTGTCCTGATCGTCGACGACGAACCGTTGCTGCGCGCCGGCTTGCGCTCGCTGCTGGACAACCAGCCCGACCTGACCGTCGTCGGCGAGGCGGGTGACGGCGGCGAGGTGGTCGACCTGGTGCGGCGGGTGAACCCCGACGTGGTCCTGATGGACGTCCGGATGCCGGGCGTGGACGGGATCGAGGCGACCCGGCGGGTGCTGGCGGAGATCCCCGAGCCGCCGAAGGTCCTCGTGATCACGACGTTCGACAACGACGACTACGTCTACGACGCGCTGCTCGCCGGTGCCAGCGGATTCCTGCTGAAGCGGGCCCGGAAGGAGGAGTTCGCGCACGCCATCCGGACCATCGCCGCCGGGGAGACGCTGCTGTTCCCCGACGCCATCCGGCGGATGGTCACCGCGCGCCCGGCGCCGTCCGGCCTGGCGCCACGGCCTTCTTCGCTGACGAAACGGGAGACGGAGGTGCTGCGGCTGATCGCCACCGGGAAGTCCAATGTGGACATAGCGGCCGATCTGGTCATCAGTCTCGAAACCGTCAAAACCCATGTGGGCAACATCTTCGGGAAACTGGGCGCTTCCAACCGCAGTCAGGCGGTCGTGTTCGCTTACGAGACAGGCATCGTCGCACCGGGTCACAGTCTGCGCTAGCGGACCGCCGCTGTTCTTCCCGTGTTCACCTGGAGACCCCCGGCCGCACACATGCGCGGTAACTAATGGGACTGCCCTGATCCCCAGGTATCCCAAGGAGATTTTCGATGGCTTCGCTGTTCACAGGACGGCGCAAATGGCTCGCGGGCGGGGCGCTCGGCGTCACGCTCATCGCGCTGGCGCCCGCCGCGCTCGCCGCCGGCGACGACGCCCGTCTCGCGTCCGCGCAGGGTGACCGCACCCAGGACGTGCGCGCCGCGATCAAGGGCGGGAGCGCCCGCAACGTCATCCTGTTCATCGGCGACGGCATGGGCCAGTCCGAGATCACGTCGGCGCGCAACTACGAACGCGGCGCGGCCGGGCGGCTCGCGATGGACGGCCTCCCCCTCACCGGTGACTACACGACGTACGCGGTCGAGAAGAACAACCCCTCGAAGCCCGACTACGTGACCGACTCGGCCGCTTCCGGCACCGGGTGGGCCACCGGCGTGAAGACCTACAACGGCGCGATCTCCGTCGACCCGTACGGCAACGCCGTCCCGTCGATCCTCGAGATCGCCAAGCGTTCAGGCCTGCGCACCGGCGACGTCACCACGGCCGAGGTCCAGGACGCCACCCCCGCGGTGCTCGGCTCGCACGTCGTCAGCCGCGACTGCAAGGGCCCCGACGAGACCAGCAAGAAGTGCGCGGTCAACGCCAAGGAGAACGGCGGCGCCGGATCCATCGCCGAGCAGCTGGTCCAGACCAAGCCGGACGTCCTGCTCGGCGGCGGCGCGAAGTACTTCGACCAGAAGGTCAAGGCCGGGAAGTTCGCCGGCAAGACCGTGCTGGACCAGGCGAAGTCCGCGGGCTACCAGGTGGTGAACACCGCGGCCGACCTCGACGCGGCCAAGCCAGGCAAGCCGCTGCTCGGCCTGTTCGCCGCCGGCAACATGCCGGTCAACTGGACCGGCCCGGCCGCGAAGCAGGGCGGCACCCCGCCGACCCGCTGCACGCCGAACCCGGCCCTGCCCAAGACCCAGCCGAAGCTGGCCGACCAGACCCGCAAGGCGCTCTCGCTGCTCGACGACCGCCGCAAGGACAAGGGTTTCTTCCTCCAGGTCGAGGGCGCGAGCATCGACAAGCAGGATCACGCCGCCGACCCGTGCGGCCAGATCGGTGAGACGATCGACTTCGACCAGGCCGTCGCGGCCGGGCTCGCGTTCGCGCGCAGCAACCCCGACACCCTGGTGATCGTCACCGGCGACCACGGCCACACCAGCCAGATCATCGGCAACGACACGGTCAGCCCCGGCCAGACCGCGACCCTGATCACCAACGAGGGCGCGAACATGACCATCAACTACGGCACCGGCATGCCGGGCGCGTCGCAGGACCACACCGGCACGCAGATCCGCGTCGCGGGTTACGGACCGCAGGCGGCGAACGTCGTCGGCCTGACCAACCAGACCGACCTCTTCGACACCCTCAAGCGCGCACTGCGACTGCGCTGACCGGTTTCGGAAAGGTGGGGCAGGCCCCCGATGAGGGGTGGGGGCCTGCCCCATGGCCCCCTGGCTTCGGCCTCCCTAGCTTGGGAGATACCGAAACCAGGGGGTATTTCATGCGAAAGTCCTTACCCGGCAAGAAGATCATCGCCGTCGGTTCGCTGGTCGCGCTGCTCGCGGCGACGACCGCGGGCCCGGCACTCGCCACGACCGGGCCGCATCACGACGTCGACAAAGCCTTGAAGACACTCGTACAGGACGGCGTCCCCGGCGCGCAGGCGACGGTGACGAGCGCGTCCGGGCGGTCGTGGTCGGAGCGCGAAGGCGTCGGGAATCTCCAGACCCGGACACCGTTCCCGCGCGGCGCGAAGTTCCGGGCGGCCAGCGTCACCAAGCCCTTCGTCTCCGTGGTGGTGCTGCAGCTGGTCGCCGAGGGGAAGGTCGGGCTGGACACACCGATCGACCGCTATCTGCCCGGCCTCGTGGCGGGGAACGGCAACGACGGCACCAAGGTCACCGTCCGGCAGCTGCTCCAGCACACCAGCGGGCTCCACGACTACGTCCGCGACCTCGACATCGACGCGTGGCGGCACCGGGGTGCCGAGCCCGAGGAGCTGGTGGCGATCGGCCTCAAGCATCCGCCGGTGTTCGCCCCCGGCACGGGCTGGACGTACTCCAACACGAACTACGTCATCGCCGGCATGCTGATCGAGAAGATCACCGGCCGGTCGGTCTCCACCGAGATCGCGAACAGGATCACCCGGCCGCTCGGCCTGCGCGGGACCTACCTGCCGGTGCGCGGCGACGAAACCCTGCCGTCCCCGCACCCCCAGGGGTACACGCCGCGTCCGGCGGGGCTCATCGACTTCACCGACTTCGACCCGTCGGCCGCCGGGGCTTCCGGCGGGCTCGTCTCGACCGGTGAAGACCTGACCCGCTTCTTCGGCGCGCTCGTCGACGGCCGTCTCCTGCCCAAGGCTCAGCTGGCCGAGATGCAGCGGACCGTTCCGGCGCCCGTCGGCATTCCGGGCGCGGAGTACGGCCTCGGCCTCGCGTCCGTGCCGCTGTCCTGCGGTGGCCGGTTCTGGGGGCACGGCGGGAACATCCCCGGCTTCGCGAACCTGTCGGGCGCCATCCCGCACGGTAAGCGGGTCAACATCGTGGTGAACCAGGATCCCTTGCCGGACAAGGCTTCGGATCACCTCGCGGCCGCGATCGACACGGGGTTCTGCGCGCGCTAAACCGCCGGGAGCAGGTCCAGCGCGGAGGTCCACGGGGCCTCCGTGCTGAGCCGTGTGGTGACCACGCCCGCCGATTCGAGGGTGTCGAGATGCCGCCGCCAGGCCGGATGGTGCACCCGCGTGTCCTGGATCTGGTAGCCCAGCGCGATCGTGATCCCCGGCGTGCCGAGGACGTCGCCGAGCAGGGTCAGCGCCTGGTTGTCGGCGATGCCCAGCGCCAGTTTCGCCACCGAGTTCGCGGACGCTGGCGCGAACAGGAACACCGCGGGATCCGGATGCGGCCGGGGTTCGCCCGGCAGCCGGGAGGTACTGCGGACCGGCAGCCCGGTGCACTTCTCCAGATCACCGAGCCCGCCGGTCTTCTCCAGCCAGCGGGCCGCGGTCGGGGTCAGCGTGATCGCGAGCTCCCAGCCGCGGTCCGCGGCGGGTTTCGCGAGCTGCGCGGCGAACCGGGTGTCCAGTCCGCCGCACGAGCTCGCGACCAGGCCGAGGACCCTGCTCACCCGGCGGAGTCCGGCTTCCGCAGGACGGCGCAGAACATCGCGTCGGTGCCGTGCCGGTGCGGCCACAGCTGGACGTACGGGCCGTTTCCGAGCTGCGGGACGTCCGGGAAGAACGGCCGCGCGTCGACGATCTCGGCCTTCGCGCGGCGCGCGGTCTCCCCCACGACGCCTTCGGTCTCGGCCAGGTGCGGGGAGCAGACGACGTAGGTCACGATGCCGCCGGGGCGGACCAGGTCCAGCGCCGCGGTGATCAGCTGGCCCTGCAGTTTCGTCAGGTCCGAGATGTCGCTGGGCTGACGGCGCCAGCGCGCCTCCGGGCGGCGGCGCAGCGAACCGAGCCCACTGCACGGCGCGTCGACCAGGACGCGGTCGTAGCCCGGTTCGAGGCCGGTCTCGCGGCCGTCGGCGACGTGGATGGTCACCGGAAGCCCCTGGACGGCGTTCTCGATCAGCTTCGCGCGGTGTGGGGCTTTCTCGACGGCGTCGACGGTCG
Source organism: Amycolatopsis alba DSM 44262 (assembly GCF_000384215.1). Classification (NCBI taxonomy): domain Bacteria; kingdom Bacillati; phylum Actinomycetota; class Actinomycetes; order Pseudonocardiales; family Pseudonocardiaceae; genus Amycolatopsis; species Amycolatopsis alba. The sequence goes on from NZ_KB913032.1 coordinate 9,038,358, forward strand.
CGCCGCTGATCGACGCCAGCGCGCCCAGCAGCGCGGCCTTGCCGCCCGGACCGGCGCACAGGTCGAGCCAGCGCTCGTCCGAGCCGGTGAGCGGGACCTTCGTGACGGCGACCGCGCACAGCTGGCTGCCCTCGTCCTGGACCGCGGCCAGTTTCTCCTTGATCGGCTCGATGTCGCCGGGGTCACCGGAGCCCGCGGGCATCCGGACGCCGTAGGGCGAGTACGGGGCGACGTCGCCGCCGGTGATGGCGGCCAGTTCGTCGGCGCTGATCTCGCCGGGCCGGGCGACCAGGTGGACGTCGGGACGGTCGTCGTCGGCTTCCAGGGCCGCCTTCAGCTCGGCTCCCTTGTCCCCCAAAGCTTCCGCGAACGACCGCGCGACCCAGCGCGGATGCGCCGTCCGCAGCGCGTAGGCGCCGATCGGGTCGGCTGCCTCGTCCGGGGCCAGTTCGTTCAGCCAGGTCTCTTCGTCCTTTTCGGACACCGAGCGCAGCACGGCGTTCACGAAACCCGCGATCCAGGAACCGACTTCGGCGCGGACGAGGTCCACAGTGGACCCGACGGCGGCGTGCTCGGGGATGCGGGTGCGCAGCAGCTGGTACGCGCCGAGCCGCAGCCCGTCCAGCACGACGGCGTCCACCTTGGCCAGCGAACGGTCGACGAGGCAGGCCTCGATGACCGCGTCCAGCATGCCGACCGCGCGGCAGGTCCCGTAGGTCAGTTCGGTGGCCAGCGCCGCGTCGCGACCGGAGATCCGGCGGTTGCGCAGCAGTTGCGGCAGCACCAGGTTCGCGTACGCGTCCTCTTCACGGACCGCGCGCAGGACGTCGAAGGCGACCTGACGGGCCGGGTCGATCTGCGGCGGGCGGCTGGGCCCTTCCTTGCGCGGGCCGGGACGGCCTCGCTCCGGCCTCGACGGCCGGCGTTCCCTACGGTCGTTCACTGCAGGCGCTCTCCTTGTTCGATCCTCGTACCGCGCGCCCAGTCGGTGGCCGCCATCCGCTTCTTCCCCTGCGCCTGCACTTCGCCCAGCCGCACCGGTTTCGACGCCGTGCCGACCAGGACCCGCTTGCGCTCCACGACGAGTTCGCCCGGCGGGGGCCCCGGCTCGTCGACGACCGTCACCGGGCCGAGCTTCAGCCGCTCGCCCCGGAATTCCGCCCACGCGCCCGGTTCCGGGCTGACCGCGCGGATCTGCCGGTCGACCGCGGCGGCCGGGTCGGCGAACGAGACACGCGCGTCCTCGACGGTCACCTTGGGCGCGTAACTCACGCCGTCGCCGGTCTGCTCGACCGCGCGCAGCGAGCCGTCGGCGATCCCGTCCATCGTGGACACGAGCAGCTTCGCCCCGGACTCCGCCAGCCTGCCGAGCAGCTCCCCGGCGGTGTCACCGGCGCCGATCTGCTCGGTGATCACGCCGAAGACGGGGCCCGCGTCGAGCTCCTTGACGATCCGGAACGTCGAGGCGCCGGTAATCTCGTCCCCGGCGCGGATCGCGGCCTGGACCGGCGCGGCGCCGCGCCACGCGGGCAGCAGCGAGAAGTGCAGGTTGACCCAGCCGTGCACCGGGATGTCCAGCGCGGCCTGGGGCAGCAGCGCGCCGTACGCGACCACCGGGCACGCGTCCGGGGCGATCTCCGCGAGCCGGGCGAGGAACGCGGGGTCGCTCGCCTTGGGCGGGGTCAGCACCTCGATCCCGTGCTCGTCGGCGAGCGCGCCGATCGGGGACCGGACGACCCGGCGGCCGCGGCCCGCCTGCGCGTCCGGACGGGTGACCACGGCGACGACCTCGTGCTCTTCGGAAGCGAGGAGCGCGCGCAGTGACGGGACGGCGGGTTCTGGGGTGCCGGCGAAGACCAGGCGCATCAACGCACCTCCACCGGGGGGACGGGTACCTCTGACTGGGCGAACATCGCCGCTCAGTCTAGAAGGACCCCACCACCCCGGCGCGCTCGCTCCCCCGGCGCTCCCCTGAAGCGCGTGAAGGCCCCCTTCCCTCGGCTGAGCCGAGGGAAGGGGGCCTTCACGCGCGGTTCGGGCTAGGGGTGTGGCCAGGGCAGGACGACGGCTGCCGAGCCGCCACCCCGGCGCGTGGGTTCGGCCGCGGCGAGCCAGCGGCCGTCCCGCAGCCGTTCGACGCCGGTCGCGGCCCCGATCTCGGCGGGCGCCGTCGAGAAGCCCTGTTGCTTGGCCTTCAGGATCGCGAGCACGTCGGTCTGGTCGAGGAACGACTGCTCGACCTGCGCGGCCGCCGAGTTGCGCTGGGAAGCACGCGGTTCGGCGATCGCGTCGACGAGCTTGAGGCCGCGGTCGATACGGCCGGTCAGGACCTGCAGCACCGTGGTGATGATCGACGCGCCACCGGGCGAGCCGACGGCGAGGAACGGTTTGCCATGATCGAGCACGATGGTCGGCGCCATCGACGAACGCGGCCGCTTGGCCGGGCCCGGCAGGTTCGGGTCGGGCACGCCCGGCGTCACCGGGGTGAAGGAGAAGTCGGTCAGTTCGTTGTTGAGCAGGAACCCGCGGCCCGGCACGACGATGCCGCTCCCGCCCTCCTGCTCGATGGTCAGCGTGTACGCGACGACGTTGCCCCACCGGTCGGCGACCGTGAGGTGCGTGGTGTTCTCACCTTCGTACGGCGTCGGGGCCGGGTTCGTCCCCGCCACGCACGGCGACGGAGTGCGCGGGTCGGCGGGCGCGACCGGGCTCGTCCCGGCCTTCGCGGGGTCGATCAGGCACGCGCGGCTGTCGGCGAACTTCTGGCTGATCAGTTCCTTCGCCGGGACGTCGACGAAGGCCGGGTCGCCGATCCACCGGTTGCGGTCGGCGAAGGCGTACCGGGTCGACTCCAGGAAGTAGTGCAGGTAGTCGGCCTTCTCAAGCTTGGAGAGCTTCGTGTTCTCGAGGATGTTCAGCGCCTCGCCGACGGTCAGCCCGCCGGACGACGGCGCGGGCATCCCGTAGACGTCGAGGCCGCGGTACTCGGTCTTGGTCGGCTTCCGCTCGACGACGCGGTACTTGGCGAGGTCGGCCGCGGTCAGGTCACCGGGGCGGACGTTCAGCGTCGACGCGGGGTCGACCGGCGGCTTCCGAACCGTGTTGACGACGTCCGCGCCGATCGGGCCGCGGTAAAGCACGTCGGTGCCCTTCGCGGCGAGTTGCGCGTACGTACCGGCAAGGTCCGGGTTCTTGAACGTGGTGCCGACCGCGGGCGGCGCCCCGCCGGGCAGGTACAGCGACCTGGTCGACGGGAACGCCGAGAAGCGGGCGGCGTTGTTGGTGATTTGAGTGGTGAAGGTCTGGTCGACGGTGAAACCCTTGCGGGCGAGGTCTTCAGCGGGCTTGATCGCCTTCGCCAGCGACTTGGTGCCCCACTTGCGCAGCGCTTCCTGCCAGGTGGCGGGCGTGCCGGGCACGCCGACACTCAGTCCGCTGGTGACGGCGTCGGCGAACGGGATCGCCTTGCCGTTCTCGACGAAGAGGTTCTCGTCGGCCGACGACGGCGCGGTCTCGCGGCCGTCGAGCGTGTGCACCTTGCCGGTGCGCGCGTCGTAGTAGACGAAGAAGCCGCCCCCGCCGACCCCGGCGGAGAACGGGTCGGTGACACCCAGCGCGGCGGCGGTCGCGACGGCGGCGTCGACGGCGTTGCCGCCTTCGCGCAGGATCTTCGTGCCGATCGCGGTCGCGTCCGCGTCGATGCTCGAAACGGCGCCCAGGTAGCCGACGGCGACCGGGGATTTGGACGTCGGTGGCGCCGCCGCCGCGATTCCCGGCGCGGCGACGCCGATCAGGGCGGCGATCGCGGTGACTGCGGTGATGCGTACCGGAGTGCTTCTGTGCGCGGCCATGGCGCGAGTCTGCCCCGCCTGTCCACCCCGGACAAGACCCGTCCAGACCTGCGATCGTCGGTGGTGCGGCCGTGCCCGGATGAGCAGAATGCGGTCCATGAAGACTCCCGGCAGGCGGTGGGGCGCGCTCCTCCCGCTGCTTATCGCTCTCCCCGTCCTCGCGGTTCCCGGCGTCGCGCAGGCCGAAGGCGCGCGTGGCTGTTTCGACGACTCCGCGACGATCACCGTCGAGGAGAAGCGGCTCACCGCGACCATGCCGTCCGGCGGCCCGGCGGTCGGTCCGGAACTGGTCCGGCTCGCCGGCTTCGACAAGCTCGTCTCCGACTTCACGACGCGCCTCTGCGCGACCAAGACCGCTTTGCGCGCCGGGAAACTCGCCGAGACCGCCGGTGACGGGCTCTGGCGGACCGCGGTCGACCGCGCGCAGGGCCGCCGTCCCGATCTCGGCAGCATCGACAAGGCCGACGACCGGCCGCTCTACTGGGCACGCCTGCAGATGAGCAAGGCGCTGCGCCAGTGGACGCCGCGCTTCCCGCTGTCCGCACCGGCCCGCGCCGAACTGCTGAAGACCTTCGACTTCGGCGCCCGAGGACTCGACGACTCCCGCTTCCCTTCCGGCCCGAAGCCGCGCCGGGTGCTGGTGAGCGGGTTCGACCCGTTCACCCTCAACGGCGCGGGCGTCCGCATCGCGAACCCGTCCGGCGCGGCCGCGCTGCACCTGGACGGCAAGGTGATCCAGACCCCGACCGGCCCCGCGCTGGTGCAGGCCGTGTCGTTCCCGGTGGTGTGGAGCTACTTCGACGCCGGCGTCGTCGAGGCGGCCTACGGGCAGGCGTTCAAGGACCGTTTCCGGCGCCCGGAACTGATCATGACGATCAGCCAGGGCCGACCCGGCCGCTTCGACATCGAACGGTGGGCCGGTGCCTGGCGCGGTGGTTCGCCGGACAACCTCGACGAAGCGGTTCGCGGTCCGGTCCCGCCCGCCGCCGGATGGCCGCAGCCGGACGTCCAGTTCATCGAAACCACGCTGCCGTACGAAAAGATGCTCGCCGCGCCCGCAGGGGCGTACGACGTGCAGTACAACCAGGCGTTCTGTGTCTGGCCCGACAGCTCGAAGCCGGGGACCGGGACCGCGGTGTGCCGGACGGACGCGCCGAAACCCGGCGAGATCGCCGCTTCCGGCGGCGGCGGTAATTATCTGAGCAACGAATCGATGTACCGAAGCAACCGGCTGCGGACGGGACTCGGCCTGACCGGGATCGCGGGCGGGCACCTGCACACGCCCGTCCTCGGCACGCCTGCCGATCCTTCAGCGCTGACCGACGCCGATTTCGAGGCGCGGCGGGCGGCGATCTCCTCGCAGATCGTCACGCTGCTCACCGCCGCCCTGGGCGGCTCGACTGCACCCGCGACGCCCGCTCCGGGCACTTCGGATGCTTCGGCCCGCGCCGACGTCCTCGCCACCCCCGGCACGACCCTCTGACCCACGCACTTCGGCACCTGGATGCGGTAGTTCGGCGTCGAACCACACCGGTGATCAGACGGACGACACGCGTGACGGGATGGACGGCACGCGTGATCAGACGGACGCCTCGCGGCGAACTCGGCCGGACACGTGTGTCGTCCGCCTGATCACGCGTGTCGTCCGTCTGATCACAGGTGTCGTCCAACCGGCCGCACGAAACACCCAGCTCCACCCGGACGAAATGCGGGGTGGGCTAGATGAGTTCGAGGGGGTCCAGCTGGATCCGGATGGGCTCGGAGGCCTTGCGCGCGTCCCGCCGGGCGGCCGCGGCGTGGACGGCGGCGGCGAGCGCCTTCCCGTCCGGACGCGCGACCCGCACCAGGGCCCGCTCCCGTTCCGCGTTGCCGTCCTCGTCGACTTCGCCGAGCGGCACCGGGCCCAGCACCTCGCCGGTCTCCGGGAGCCCGAGGTCGTCGAGCAGCCCGGCGACCGCGTCCGGCGTGCCTTCGATGCTCGCCATCCGCATCGCGGGCGGGAAACCGAGTTCGCGCCGCTCCGCCAGTTCCAGGCTCGCGTGCCAGCCCGGATCCCACCGCACCAGCGCCTGCACCACCGAAAGACCCGCTTCCGCGCCGACGAACACGCGGCCGCCCTCGGTCCCCGGCCGCACCAGGGCCGCCGCCGCCATCCATCGGCGCAGGGTCTCCTCCCCCGCGCGCAGGTCCTGACGGCCCAGCAACGCCCAGCCGTCCAGCAGCAATGCCGCGCCGTAGCCGCCTTCCGCGACCGGCTCGGCTCCCGGCGTGCACACCACCAGCGCCGGTTTTCCGGGCACCGAAGCGAGCACCTCCGTCGCGCCCGAGGTCCGCACCGGGAATCCGGAGAACGCGCGCCCCAGTTCCTCGGCGGTGCGTTTGGAGCCGACGACGACCGCCCGCAGCCGCACGGAACCGCAAGCGGCGCAATGGAAGTTCGTTTCGGGGACGCCGCACCACCGGCAGGCGGGCGGTCTCGGCGAGCCGTCGATCAGCCCGCCGGGCAAGGAAAGCGGGCCGGCGCAGCGACGGCAGTGCGCCGACGTCCGGCAGTTGCCGCAGGCGAGCCCCGGAACGTACCCGCGACGCGGAACCTGAACCAGGACGGGGAATCCGCCCGCCAGCGACTGCCGGGCCGCCTCGAATGCGACCGACGGGAGCCTCGCCGCCTTCGCCGCTTCGTCACGGGCGACGTCGAAGTCCTCGCCGACCGGCGTGACCCGCGGCGCCGCCGCCCGCAGTTCGGGACGCGCCGCCAAAAGCGGCTGTGCCCAGCCCGATTCCACCAGGAACTGCGCCTCGGCGGTCCGCGCGAAACCGGCGACGAGCATGGAGCCCTTCGCGGCGTGCGCGCGGTCCATCAGCACGTCGCGGACGTGCGGATACGGCGCGTGCTGGTCGAGGTGGACGTCGTCGCCGTCGTCCCACACCACGAACAGGCCGGGATCGGCGACCGGCGCGAACATCGCGGCGCGAGTGCCGACGACGACGCGTACCGCGCCGCGCAGGACCGCGAGCCAGCGGCGGTACCGCTCGGCGGGCCCCAGCCCGGCGATCAGCGCGACCACGGAATCGGCGCCCAGCAAGGAAACGCACGCGTCGTGCAGCCGGGTCAGGTCACGGTGGTCGGGGACGACCATGACGACGCCGCGCCCCGCGGCGGCCGCCACCGTAGCCGCTTCGGCCAGGCGCTGTGGCCAGTCCTCCCCCGGCAGGGCCTGCCAGACGGCGTTGGCCGGACGCCGTTCCGCGACGGCCTCCAGGAACGCGGGCCCGTTCTGATACCTCTCCCAGGCCGCGGTTTCGGGCGCCTCCGGCGTCGGCGCGGGCTCGGCTGGCGGCTCGCCCTCGACCTTCGCATGCCGGGACGGGATCGCGAGCCGCAGGACGTCGCTGAGCGTGCCGCCGTAGCGGTCCGCGACCGAACGGCAGAGCGTGTGCAGCGCGGGGGGCAACACGGGCTCGCTGGACGTCACCCTGTCGATGTAGGCGAGCTTCCCGGTGAATTCCGTGGTGTCGGCGCGTTCGACGAGGTACCCGTCGACGAGCTGGCCCGCGAACCGGACGCGCACCCGGCAGCCTGGTACGGCGGTTTCGTGGAGTTTCTCGGGGATCCGGTAGTCGAAGGTCCGGTCGAGATGCGTGAGCGGGATGTCCACGACGATCCGCGCGACCGGGTTCTCGGGCGCGGGGTTCTGCGCGCCGCGACGGCTGGCGGTCTTCGCGCGCGACGGTTTGGCCTTCCGCGCCGGTTCGGCTTTCGGCGGAGGCTCAGGGAGGTCCCACAGCGGGGTCGGTTCGGGACTGCTGCTCACCCGGTGATCTCTACCAGACTCCCCCGCCACCGGCCGTACCGCGTGGCCCGCGGTGGTCGAACACCGCACTCACGTGATCAGAGACGTGACTCGCGTGATCGGAGACGGATCTCGCGTGCTTGGACGCCGCACACTCGAGTTCCGTCTCCGATCACGCGAGTCACGCCTCCACACACGCGAGTCACGGCACGCACCACATCAGGTCGGCGACGCCGTGAAGGCCTCCTTCCCTACCCTCAAGGTAGGCAAGGAGGCCTTCACGGACAGGCGGATCAGGCGCCCGCGGCCGACTTCAGGTCCGCGGCCCGCGCCGTGCTCTCCCACGGGAGACCCAGCTCGGGACGGCCGAAGTGGCCGTACGCGGCTGTCGGCGCGTAAATCGGGCGAAGCAGGTCGAGGTCGCGGATGATCGCGGCCGGACGCAGGTCGAAGACCTCCGTGATGGCGGCCTGGATCTTCGTCGGGTCGACCGTCTCGGTGCCGAAGGTCTCGACGAAGAGACCCACCGGGGCCGCCTTGCCGATCGCGTACGCCACCTGGACCTCGGCACGCGTGGCCAGACCGGCGGCGACGACGTTCTTCGCCACCCAGCGCATCGCGTACGCGGCCGAGCGGTCCACCTTGGAAGGGTCCTTGCCCGAGAACGCGCCGCCACCGTGCCGGGCCATGCCTCCGTAGGTGTCGACGATGATCTTGCGGCCGGTCAGGCCCGCGTCACCCATCGGGCCGCCGATGACGAACCGGCCGGTCGGGTTGACCAGCAGCCGCACGTTGGAGGTGTCGAGGCCGAGCTCGGCGATCTCCGGGGCGACCACGTGCTCGCGGACGTCGACGCCGAGCATCTGCTCCAGGTCGATGCCGTCCGCGTGCTGGGTGGACACGACCACCGTGTCGAGCCGCACCGGCTGGTCACCGGCGTACTCGATGGTGACCTGGGTCTTGCCGTCCGGGCGCAGGTACGGCAGCACGCCGTCCTTGCGGACACGGGTCAGCCGCTGCGAAAGCCGGTGCGCCAGCGCGATCGGCAGCGGCATCAGCTCGGGGGTGTCCGAGCAGGCGTAGCCGAACATCAGGCCCTGGTCGCCGGCGCCCTGACGGTTGATCTCGTCCTCGTCGGACTCCACGCGGGACTCGTACGCGGTGTCGACACCCTGCGCGATGTCCGGCGACTGCGAGCCGATCGCGACGTTGACGCCGCACGAGTTGCCGTCGAAGCCCTTGGCCGACGAGTCGTAGCCGATCTTCAGGATCACGTCGCGGACGATGGTCGGGATGTCCGCGTAAGCCTCGGTCGTCACCTCGCCCGCGACATGCACCTGGCCGGTGGTGATGAGGGTTTCGACCGCCACCCGGCTGCGCGGGTCCTTGGCCAGCAAGCCGTCCAGGATCGAGTCACTGATGGCGTCGCAAATTTTGTCGGGATGACCCTCGGTCACCGATTCCGACGTGAACAGTCTGCTCGTGGACGCGGTCACGGTGGCCGTCACTCCCTCACGTAGACGTCTGATGCCCGGAAAGTTAGGCACCCCTCAGCTTGTGCTCAAGCGTACTGACTATCGCTGAAGGAGCTCTCAACGCTTCATCAAGGTCACAACTGCGTCCCACAATGTGGAAGCCAGCTCGGCCTTGGCGCCCAGCGGGATCGGGATCTCGGTGCCGTCGGCACCGAGCAGCCAGCCCGAATTGTCCTCGGTGCCGAACGCCTTCCCCTCGCCGACGGCGTTCACCACCAGCAGATCCGCACCCTTGCGCTTCAATTTGACCCTGGCGTGATCCAGGACGCCACCCTTGTCGTCCCCGGTCTCGGCGGCGAATCCCACGATCAGCTGACCGTTCGTCCGGTTCCGCACCAGTTCGGCCAGGATGTCCGCGTTGCGCGCGAGCTCGACCACGGGATCCGGCGCGTCGTCGGACTTCTTGATCTTGTGCTCGGCCCGGTTCGACGGCCGGAAGTCGGCGACGGCGGCGGCCATCACCAGGATGTCGGCGGAGGCGGCCTCGGCGTGCATCGCCTGGCGCATCTCCTCGGCGGTCGACACATGGACGACCTTCGCGCCCGCGGGCTCCGGCAGCGCGATGGTGTGCGCGGCGACCAGGGTGACGTCCGCGCCGCGCTGGGCGGCGACCCGTGCCAGCGCGTAGCCCTGTTTGCCCGACGAGCGGTTGCCCAGGTAGCGGACCGGGTCCAGTGGTTCGCGGGTGCCGCCAGCCGAAATCGCCACGCGCACGCCTTCGAGGTCGCGCGGGAGGGCGTCCGGCACGGCGAGCAGGAGCCGGGCGAGGTCGACGATCTCGGCCGGGTCGGCGAGCCGTCCCTTGCCGGTGTCCTTGCCGGTGAGCCTGCCGGCGGCGGGTTCGGCGACGACCAGCCCGCGCGAGCGCAGCAGCGCCACGTTGTCGCGGGTGGCCGGGTGCTCCCACATCTCGGTGTGCATCGCCGGGAAGAAGGCGACCGGGCACCGGGCGGTGAGCAGGGTGTTCGTCAGCAGGTCGTCCGCGATGCCGTGCGCGGCCTTGGCGAGCAGGTTCGCCGTGGCCGGCACGACGATCACCAGGTCGGCTTCCTTGCCGACGCGGACGTGCTGGACCTCGGGCACTTCGGTGAACACGCCGGTGTGCACCGGGTTCCCCGACAGCGCCTCGAAGGTGGCCGCGCCGACGAAGTTCAGCGCGGCTTCGGTGGGGACCACGCGGACGTCGTGACCGGATTCGGTCAGTCCGCGCAGGACCTCACAGGCCTTGTAGGCGGCGATCCCGCCACCCACGCCCAGTACGACTTTGGGTTTATTCACCCTCGGTGTGCTCGAGCAGGCCGCCGTGGATCTCGCGCAGGGCGATGGACAGCGGCTTCTCACGCGGGCCCGGCTCGACCAGCGGGCCGACGTACTCCAGCAGGCCCTCGCCCAGCTGGGCGTAGTAGTCGTTGATCTGGCGAGCGCGCTTGGCCGAGTAGATCACCAGCGCGTACTTCGAGCTGACCTTCTCGAGGAGGTCGTCGATGGGCGGGTTGGTGATGCCTTCGAGCTCTTCGTGCAGCGTGGCCTGAGTCGTCACTCGTGGTGCTCCGAATCTTCGGGTTTAGATGTCGCCGGTTATCAAGTTTAGCAACTGCTCAGCGGCGTCCCGCACGTCGGCGTTGACGACGCGCTCGTCGAACTCCCCGGCGGCGGCGAGTTCGCGTTCGGCCTCGGCCAGCCTGGCCTTCACCGCGGCCTCGTTTTCGGTGCCGCGGCCGGTCAGCCTGCCGACCAGCTCGTCCCACGACGGCGGCATCAGCATCACCAGCCGCGCCTCCGGCATCGCCTTGCGGACCTGCCGTGCGCCCTGGAGTTCGATCTCCAGCAGGGCGTTGCGGCCGCCTGCCAAGGCGCGCTCCACGGGTTCACGCGGGGTGCCGTAGCAGTTGCCGGTGAACTCGGCGTGTTCGAGCAGTTCACCGTCTGCGACCATGCGGTCGAACTCGGCGCGGTCGACGAAGTGGTAGTGCTCGCCGTCCACCTCACCCGGCCTCGGCTTCCTCGTGGTCACCGAGACGCTGAAATAGATCTCCGGATCCAGCTTGCGCAGCTCCTTGGCCACGCTCGACTTCCCGACTCCCGAAGGCCCTGATACGACCGTGAGCCGGTGCCGGGATTCGACTCCCGTCACCGGCTCACCGCCGCGGTCAGCGCCCGGTGTCACCGGGTGGTCCTGACCGATGCCGCTCACTCGCCGCTGAATTCGGCCAGCAGCGCCTTGCGCTGCCGGTCGCCGAGGCCGCGAAGACGACGGCTGGGTGCGATCTCCAGTCGTTCCATGGTCTGCTGGGCGCGGACCTTGCCGACACCCGGAAGAGCCTCGAGCAGAGCCGAGACCTTCATCTTGCCGAGGACTTCGTTCTCCTCGGCCTGCTTCAACACGTCGACCAGAGTGGTACCGCCCCGCTTCAGCCGCTCCTTCAGCTCAGCACGGATGCGGCGGGCGGCGGCGGCCTTCTCCAGCGCCGCAGCGCGCTGTTCCTCTGTCAGCTGGGGAAGTGCCACGTTTTCCTCCGGTAGTTCTCAAATCTGGGTGGGTGTGGCGACGGTACCCACCCGTTACCTCGGCCCACAATGCGGGGGTGGCTGGTCATGACGGATTCCCGAGCCTGCTATTGGCCTTTTTCCAGGGGACCGAGGGAATCCCGTGTCCTCCGAACGGCCGCACGTAGTGCTTCGGGGTCCGGCCCGTGTTTGAGGACGTCACGGGACGACGCGGGCAGCACGCCCGGCAGTCCCGGCCCGAAAAGGGCCCGCAAATCGGCCGGAGTGGCCCCCTGGGCCCCGAAACCGGGTGCCAGGACGGGACCGTTCAGCTTGCTCAGGTCGAGCTCTCCCGGCGCGATGGTGGCGCCGACGACGACACCGATGTCACCCAGCGGCCCGACACCCGCGTTATGCGCGCCCGCCGTGTCGACGATGTCCTGCGCGACGGTCTTTCCGTTGGGCAGCAAGGCGTTCTGCAGTCCCTGCGCCTCCGGGTTGGAAGTGCGCGCGAGGACGAACAGGCCCTTGCCTTGCTCCTGCGCAACCTCGACGGCGAAATCCAGCGAGCCGAACCCGAGGTATGGGGAAACCGTTATGGCGTCGGCCTCGAGTTCCGCCCCCGACGGCAGGAAAGCCGCCATGTACGCCGCCATCGTGGAACCGATGTCGCCGCGTTTGACGTCCAGCAGGACGAGCGCGCCCGCTTCCCGGCACACCTTCATCGTCTTGGCCAGGACAGCGACCCCAGGAGGCCCGTAGGCCTCGAAAAAGGCCGACTGGGGCTTGATCACCGCGACCTCGGGCGCGATCGCCTCGGCGGCGGTGAGGGCGAACTTCTCCAGACCGCCCGCGTCCGCCGGAAGACCCCACGCCTGGAGCAACCCCGGATGGGGGTCGATCCCGGCGCAGAGCGGTCCCTTTTCCGCGACCGCCCGCGCCAGCCTCGCCCCGAACCGCCCGCTCACGCCTTCGCCTTCAGCGCCGCCTGCAGGCTCTGCAGCGATCGCACGCCGATGTCGCCCTTGATGACGGCCTCTATCCCGTGCACGGCCGCCGCCGCGCCCTGCACCGTGGTGATGCAGGGGATGTCCCGCGACACCGCGGCGGTACGGATTTCGTAGCCGTCGATCCGCGGACCGCTGTTGCCGTAAGGGGTGTTGATCACCATCTGCACTTCGCCGCTGAGGATGACATCCACGACGTTCTGTTCGCCTTCAGCCGAACCTTCGTAGTGTTTGCGCACGACGGTGCAGGCGATCCCGTTGCGCCGCAACACTTCCGCCGTACCCGAGGTGGCGAGGATCTCGAAACCGAGGTCTGCCAGCCGTTTCACCGGGAACACCAGCGAGCGCTTGTCGCGGTTGGCGACGGAGACGAACACCTTGCCCGACGTCGGCAGCGAACCGTAGGCACCCGCTTGTGACTTGGCGAACGCCTTCCCGAAGGAGACGTCGACTCCCATGACCTCGCCGGTGGACTTCATCTCCGGGCCGAGCAGCGAGTCGACGCCGTGGCCCTCGGGGGTGCGGAAGCGGTGGAACGGCAGGACCGCCTCCTTGACCGCGACCGGCGAATCGGCGGGCATCTGCCCGCCGTCACCCTCGGCCGGGAGCACCCCGCTCGCGCGCAGGTCCTTGATCGAGGAGCCGGTCATGATCAGCGCCGCGGCCTTGGCCAGCGGGACCGCGGTCGCCTTCGACACGAACGGCACCGTCCGCGACGCGCGCGGGTTGGCCTCCAGGACGTACAGGACGTCGTCCTTGAGCGCGTACTGGACGTTCAGGAGCCCGCGGACGCCGACGCCGCGCGCGATGGCCTCGGTCGAGCGGCGCACCGTCTCGATGTCGGTCCGGCCCAGCGTGATCGGCGGCAGCGCGCAGGAGGAGTCGCCGGAGTGGATCCCGGCCTCCTCGATGTGCTCCATGACGCCGCCGAGGAAGAGGTCGTCGCCGTCGAACAGCGCGTCGACGTCGATCTCGATGGCGTCGTCGAGGAAGCGGTCCACCAGCACCGGGTGCTCGGGGGTGACCTCGGTGGCGCGGTGGATGTAGCCGGCGAGCGACTCCTCGTCGTAGACGATCTCCATACCGCGTCCGCCCAGCACGTAGGACGGCCGCACCAGGACCGGGTAGCCGATCTTGTCGGCGATCCGCTTGGCGCCCTCGAACGAGGTCGCCGTGCCGTACTTCGGCGCGGGCAGCCCGGCGTCGGTGAGGACCTCGCCGAACGCGCCGCGGTCCTCGGCGAGGTGGATCGCGTCCGGGGAGGTGCCGATCACCGGGACACCGGCGTCGGCGAGGCGCTTCGCGAGCGAGAGCGGCGTCTGGCCGCCCAGCTGCACGATGACGCCGGCGACGGTGCCCGACTCCTGCTCGGCGTTGACGACCTCCAGCACGTCCTCGAACGACAGCGGCTCGAAGTAGAGCCTGTCCGAGGTGTCGTAGTCGGTGGAGACGGTCTCGGGGTTGCAGTTGACCATGACTGCCTCGAAACCGGCCTCACGCAGGGCGATCGCGGCGTGCACGCACGAGTAGTCGAACTCGATGCCCTGCCCGATGCGGTTCGGCCCGGAGCCGAGGATCAGGACCTTCGGCTTCTCGGTCTGCGCGGTGATCTCCGACTGCGCGGCGGGATCGGTCTCGTAGGCCGAGTAGTGGTACGGCGTCTTGGCCGCGAACTCGGCCGCGCAGGTGTCGACGGTCTTGTACACCGGCCGCACGCCGAGACGGCGGCGCAGCGCGCGGACGCCGTCCTCCCCGGCCAGTTCCGGCCGCAGCGAGGCGATCTGGCGGTCGGACAGGCCGGTCCGCTTGGCGCGCCGCAGCAGCGGCTCGTCCAGCACCTGGGCGTCACGGACCTCGGCGCCGACCTCGCCGATGAGGGCGATCTGGTCGATGAACCACGGGTCGATGCCCGACGCTTCGTGGATCTGCTCGACGGTGCCGCCGAACCGCAGCGCCCGCTCGACTTCGTAGAGACGCCCGTCGTGCGGTGTGCGCAGGGCGTCCAAAATGGACTCCAGCGTCGCGCCTTCGGGGTCGGGGCGGGTCCAGAAGCCGGTGGCCTTGGTGTCGATGGAGCGCAGCGCCTTGCCGAGGGCCTCGGGGAAGCTGCGGCCGAACGACATCGCCTCGCCGACGCTCTTCATCGTCGTGGTCAGCGTGGGGTCCGCGCCGGGGAACTTCTCGAAGGCGAACCGCGGCACCTTCACCACGACGTAGTCCAGCGTCGGCTCGAAGGCCGCCGGGGTCTCGCCGGTGATGTCGTTGCGGATCTCGTCGAGCGTGTAGCCGATGGCGAGCTTCGCGGCGATCTTGGCGATCGGGAACCCGGTCGCCTTCGACGCCAACGCGCTGGAGCGCGAGACGCGGGGGTTCATCTCGATGACGACCATGCGGCCGTCGGCCGGGTTGATCGCGAACTGGATGTTGCAGCCGCCGGTGTCGACGCCGACCGCGCGCAGCACGTCGATGCCGACGTCGCGCATGTGCTGGTACTCGCGGTCGGTCAGGGTCATCGCGGGCGCGACGGTGACCGAGTCGCCGGTGTGCACGCCCATCGCGTCGATGTTCTCGATCGAGCAGACGACCACCACGTTGTCGTGCCGGTCGCGCATGAGCTCGAGTTCGAACTCCTTCCAGCCGAGGACGCTCTCCTCGATGAGCACCTCGGTGACCGGCGACTCGTCGAGGCCGGTGGAGGCGAGCCGCTCCAGCTCCTCGTCGGTGTGCGCCATGCCCGAGCCGAGCCCGCCCATGGTGAACGACGGCCGGATGACGACGGGGAGGCCGACCTCGGCGACGGTCGCGCGGACCTCGTCCATGGTGGTGCAGACGCGGCTGCGCGGGGTGTGGGCACCGATGTCGGCGACGATGTTCTTGAACTTCTGCCGGTCCTCGCCGCGCTGGATGGCGTCCACGTCGGCGCCGATCAGCTCGACGCCGTACTTCTCCAGGACACCGCGCTCGTGCAGGGCGATGGCGCAGTTCAGCGCCGTCTGCCCGCCGAGGGTCGCGAGGATCGCGTCGGGGCGCTCCTCGGCGATGACCTTCTCGACGAATTCCGGGGTGACCGGCTCGATGTAGGTGGAATCGGCGAACTCGGGGTCGGTCATGATGGTCGCCGGGTTCGAGTTCACCAGCGAGACGCGCAGTCCCTCTTCGCGGAGTACGCGGCAGGCCTGGGTGCCGGAGTAGTCGAACTCCGCCGCCTGGCCGATCACGATCGGCCCGGAGCCGATGACCAGCACGTGCTGGATGTCTGTCCTCTTCGGCATTTACTTGGCCTTCTCCATCAAGCTGACGAACTCATCGAACAAGGGGGCCGCGTCGTGCGGGCCGGCGGCGGCCTCGGGGTGGTACTGCACCGAGAACGCGGGGACGTCGAACGCGCGGACACCTTCGACGGTGTCGTCGTTCGGGCAGTAGTGCGAGATCTGCGCGGCGCCGAACGGCGTCTCGAACCGCTGACCCGGCTCGCCTTCGAGGGCGAACCCGTGGTTCTGCGCGGTGATCGCGACGCGTTTGGTCGCCACGTCGATCACCGGGATGTTGATCCCGCGGTGGCCGTAGCGCATCTTGTAGGTGCCCAGCCCCAGCGCGCGGCCGAGGATCTGGTTGCCGAAGCAGATGCCGAACAGCGGGATCTCCCGCTGCAGCACCGATTTCGTCAATTCGGTGGCGTGCGCGGTGGTCGCCGGGTCGCCGGGACCGTTGGACAGGAAGACACCGTCCGCCTCGATCGCGAGCAGATCGTCCACAGTGGACGACGAGGGCAGCACGTGCACCTCGATGCCGCGCGCGGCCATCAGGCGCGGGGTGTTGGACTTGATGCCCAGGTCCAGCGCGGCGACGCGGAACTTCCGCTCGCCCTGCGCTTCGACGACGTACGCCTGCTTCGTGCTGACCTCTCCGGCGAGGTCGGCACCCTTCATCTGCGGGCTGGCCTGCACCTCGGCGAGCATCTCCTCGTCGGTGCCGAGCGCGTCGCCCGAGAAGACGCCGGACCGCATGGCGCCCTGCTCGCGCAGGTGCCGGGTCAGCGTGCGGGTGTCCACTTGCGCGATCCCGACGACGCCTTGGCGCTCCAGTTCCTCGTCCAGCGTGCGCTTGGCGCGCCAGTTGGACGGGGTGCGCGCGGGGTCGCGGACGACGTAACCGGAGACCCAGATGCGCGAGGACTCGTCATCCTCGTCGTTCCAGCCGGTGTTGCCGATCTGCGGCGCGGTCTGGACCACGATCTGCCGGTGGTACGAGGGGTCGGTCAGCGTCTCCTGGTAGCCGGTCATACCGGTGCAGAACACCGCCTCGCCCAGACTCCGTCCGCGGGCCCCGTATGCGGAGCCACGGAACACCCGGCCGTCTTCCAGTACCAGCGCAGCCGGTGTGCGGGTGCCGTTCGCGGTGCTCATCAGGCACCTCCCTTGATGTCGTTGGGAATGTCTTGCAAAGCTTCGATCCACTGTGGATAGTCGTCGACGTCGTCGCCGCGGAATCCGGTGTCCAGCTCGACGTCCCCCGCCAGCCAGGTGACGACGAGCAGCGCGTCGATGCCCATCACCTTCCCGGCCATCCCCTTGTCCTTGCGGACGCCGGTGACCGAGGCGCGCGGGATCCAGAAGTCCGGGGCGCCGCCGCG
This sequence comes from Amycolatopsis alba DSM 44262, assembly GCF_000384215.1. Lineage (NCBI taxonomy): Bacteria > Bacillati > Actinomycetota > Actinomycetes > Pseudonocardiales > Pseudonocardiaceae > Amycolatopsis > Amycolatopsis alba. Next base: position 9,055,665 of record NZ_KB913032.1, read on the forward strand.
CTCGATGGCGATGCCGTCTTCGTGCAGCCGCCAGACCGCGCCGGTGCGCAGGCCGGCGCCGCGGGTGACCACGCGCTCCTGCCAGTGCCCCGCGGTCGTCGTGCTGATGTAGACGCCGGTCGACTCGATCAGCGTCTCGCCGGGCTCGGCGGGGATCTCCGCGAACGGCGGCACCTGGACGCTCTGCGTCCGGGACTTGCGCCGCCAGCCGCGCCACATCAGGAAGACGCAGACGAGGAAGAAGGCGAAGACCGCCAGGGTCAGCAGAATCCGGTCGCTCATGCGCTGATCTTCCCTTCCCGCGCGGTGATCCGCCCGCGCAGCAACGTCGCCGTCACCACGCCGGGGAGCCGCATTCCTTCGTACGGGGTGTTGGCCGCGATGCTCGCGAACTCCGCGCCCCGCACGGTCCATTCGGTGTCCGGGTCGACCAGGGTCAGGTTCGCCGGTTCGCCAACCTCGATCGGACGGCCGTGGTCGGCCAGGTTGCCGATCTCGGCGGGCCGCTCGCTCATCACCCGCGCGACACCGCGCCAGTCCAGCAGGCCGGTGCGGACCATGGTCTCGACCACGATCGACAGCGCGGTCTGGAGACCGAGCATGCCGGGCCGGGCCGAGTTCCACTCGCAGTCCTTGTCCTGGACGGCGTGCGGCGCGTGGTCGGTGGCGACGCAGTCGATGACACCCTCGGCCAGCGCGGCACGCAGCTTCTCGGCGTCGGACTCGGTGCGCAGCGGCGGATTGACCTTGTTGACCGGGTCGTAGGTCGCCAGGCGCTCGTCGGTCAGCAGCAGGTGGTGCGGGGTGACCTCGGCCGAGACCTTGGTGCCGCGGTCCTTGGCCCACTTCAGGATGTCCGCGGTGCCGGCGGTCGAGACGTGGCAAACGTGCAGCCGCGCGTTCGCGTGCTGGGCGAGCAGGCAGTCGCGGGCGACGATCGACTCCTCCGCCGAGGCGGGCCAGCCGGTGTAGCCCAGGCGCGCGGCCTGCTCGCCTTCGTGCGCCTGCGCGCCGACGGTCAGCCGCGGCTCTTCGGCGTGCTGGGCGATGACCACGCCGAGCGCCGTCGAGTACTCCAGCGCGCGGCGCATGAGCAGCGGGTCCGCGACGCAGAGGCCGTCGTCGGAGAAGACCTTCACACGGGCTTCGGACTTCGCCATGGTGCCCAGTTCGGCGAGCTTCTCGCCCTTGAGGCCCACGGTGACCGCGCCGACCGGGTGCACGTCGACCAGCCCGGCCTCCTGGCCGCGCCGCCACACGTGGTCGACGATCACCGCGTTGTCGGCCACCGGATCGGTGTTGGCCATGGCGAACACCGCCGTGTAGCCGCCGAGCGCGGCCGCGGCCGAACCGGTGGCGATGGTCTCGGTGTCCTCGCGGCCGGGTTCGCGCAGGTGGGTGTGCAAGTCGACGAAACCGGGGAGCAGCACCTGGCCGCCCGCGTCGATCACCTCGGCGTCTTCAGGGGTGTCCAGAGCGCCGATATCGGTGATGACCCCGTCCTCGACGAGCACGTCGACCGGATCGCCCTCTCCGTAGGGTCGGGCGCCCTTGATCAGGACGGTGGTCACGCGGCGGCTCCTTCACTGGCAAGCAGGTGATAAAGGACCGCCATGCGCACGTGGACGCCGTTGCGGACCTGTTCGGTGATGGCCGAAGCCGGGGAGTCGGCGACCGCCGAGGCGATCTCCATCCCGCGCAGCATCGGACCGGGGTGCAGGACGACGGCGTGCTCGGGCAGGAGCTTCATCCGCCGCTCGTTGAGGCCGTAGGCGATCGAGTACTCGCGCGCCGAGGGGAAAAAGCCACCGTGCATACGTTCGGCCTGGACCCGCAGCATCATGACCGCGTCGACCGCGGGCAGTTCGGCGTCGAGTTCGTGCGACACCGTGACCGGCAGGGTCTCGACCCCGGCGGGCAGCAGCGTCGGCGGCGCGACGAGCACCACTTCGGCACCCAGCGCGGACAGCAGGTGGATGTTCGACCGCGCCACCCGGCTGTGCAGGACGTCGCCGACGATCGCGACGCGGCGGCCTTCCAGCGAACCGAGCCGCTCCCGCAGCGTGGCGGCGTCGAGCAGCGCCTGCGTCGGATGCTCGTGGGTGCCGTCCCCCGCGTTGACGACCGCCGTCCCGGCTTCGGCGAGCCAGCCCGAAAGCCGCTGCGCCGCCCCGGAGGCGGGGTGCCGGATGATCACGCAGTCGGCGCCCGCCGCGGCCAGTGTCAGCGCGGTGTCCCGCAACGATTCACCCTTGTTGACCGAGGAACTGGACGCGGAGACGTTGATCACGTCGGCGCTCATCCACTTCCCCGCGATCTCGAACGAGACGCGGGTGCGGGTCGAGTTCTCGTAGAACAACGTGATGACGGTGCGGCCGCGCAACGTCGGCAGTTTCCGGACCTCGCGGCCCAGCAGGGTGCGCTTGAGCTCTTCGGCGGTGTCCAGCACGGCTGTCGCGAGCGCCGGGTCGAGCCCGTCGGTGGCGAGCAGGTGCTTCACGATCGATCTCCTTCTGGTGAAGCGCTCTCGTTCAACGTCCGCAGCAGGACCGAATCCCGTCCGTCCACTTCGGACAGCAGGACCTCGATCCCCTCGGCGCGCGAGGTGGGCACGTTCTTGCCCACGTAGTCGGCGCGGATCGGCAGTTCGCGGTGGCCGCGGTCGACCAGCACGGCCAGCTGGACCGCGCGCGGGCGGCCGTGGTCGCGCAAGGCGTCGAGAGCGGCGCGGATGGTGCGGCCGGAGAACAGCACGTCGTCGACCAGGATCACCACCGCGTCGTCGATACCGGTCGGCGGCAGCTGCGAATGTTCGAGCGCGCGGGGCGGGCGGCGGCGGAGATCATCGCGGTAGAGCGTGATGTCCAGCGCGCCGGTCGGCGGACGGATGCCGGAGAACTCGGCGATCTTGTCCGCGAGCCGCAGGGCGAGCGGGGTACCCCGAGTGGGGATGCCCAGCAACACGGGCGGAGTCGAGCCACCGGCACCGAGAGCGGTCTTCTCGATGACCTGGTGGGCCATTCGGGCGATCGTGCGCGCGACATCCCCGGACGAGAGCAGCTCACGCTCTCCCGCCGGTTCCGCCGCGCCACGCGGGCGTGACGACAAGGCGGACCTCCTTCCCCGCCTCTCTGGACGGGTCCTTAAAGGACGTCGACTTCCTGCGTAGCGAGGAAATCGAGTCGACACTAGCAGGCAGGGGCCCTCATTCTTACGGGTGGCGCGCCCCAGGTGACGAAGGCCTCGCGAAAGCACCCGCTTGACCTGGTGACAACTATGCGTAACCATTACTCTGAGTATTCGACTCGAGGAGTCCCCTGGACCGGTCACCCCGACCGGTTGGGGGTGAGGAAACGGAGAACCACCAGATGGGCGATTACGCCAAGGCGCTCGGGGCCAAGCTCCGCGGGATCCGCCAGCAGCAGGGCCTGTCCCTGCACGGGGTCGAGCAGAAGTCCGGAGGCCGCTGGAAGGCCGTCGTCGTCGGTTCGTACGAGCGCGGCGACCGCGCCGTCACCGTGCAGAAGCTCGCCGAGCTCGCCGATTTCTACGGCGTGCCGGTCGTCGAGCTGCTGCCGGAGGGCCGGGTGCCGTCGGGCGCCGAACCCGCCACGAAGATCGTCATCAACCTGGAGCGCCTCCAGCAGCTCCCGGCGGAGAAGGTCGGGCCGCTCGCCCGCTACGCGGCCACGATCCAGAGCCAGCGCGGCGACTACAACGGCAAGGTGCTCTCGATCCGCACCGAGGACCTGCGTTCGCTGGCGATCATCTACGACATGACCCCCGGCGAGCTCACCGAGCAGCTGATCGACTGGGGTGTGCTGCCACCAGAGGCTCGACCGTCCAAAGAGGACTAGAGATGGCGACGTTTTCGGTCCGGGGGGACCGGAAACGCCAAGCGGAGCCACCGAGCACGAGAACGGGCCGTGCCCTTGTGAGAGGACACGGCCCGTTGTAATACGTCTTCTAGAGGACCGCGCGCAGCCTGTCGGCGATGGTGCCGATGCGGCCGAGAACGCCGTTCACGAACCGCGGCGAGTCGTCGGTCGACAGCTCCTTCGCCAGCCCGACGGCCTCGTCGATGGCGACCGGATCCGGCACGTCGTCGGCCCACAGGAGCTCGTAGACGCCGACCCGGAGCACCGCGAGATCCACCGGCGGCATCCGGTCCAGCGTCCAGCCCTGAGCGTGCTCGGAGAGCAGCTCGTCGATCGCGGTCTTGCGCCCGGTGACGCCCTCGACCAGCGAAATCGTGTAGTCGGCGATCGGGTCGACCTCGACCGAACCGACCCTGTCCGCCAGCAGCGTCACCGCGTCGGCACCGCGCTGGGCGGCCTCGTACATCATCTCGACGGCACGCTTGCGCGCCTGACGACGGCTGATCGGCCCGCCGCGGTTCGGGGACTTGCCGGTTTTGCCTGAGTCAGCCATCAGTTGGAGACGCGGCCCAGGTAGCGGCCGTCACGGGTGTCGACCTTGATCTTCTCGCCGGTGGTGAGGAACAGCGGCACCTGGATCTCGGCGCCGGTCTCCAGGGTGGCGGGCTTGGTGCCACCGGTGGAACGGTCGCCCTGCAGGCCGGGGTCGGTGTGCTGGACGATCAGCTCGACCGAGGTCGGCAGCTCGATGTACAGCGGGGTGCCCTCGTGCACCGCGACCTGGACCTCGAAGTTCTCGAGCAGGTAGTTCGCGTTGTCGGCGACCGTCTCGGCCAGCACGGTGATCTGGTCGTAGGTCTCCGCGTCCATGAACACGAAGTCCGCGCCGTCCTTGTACAGGTACGTCATGTTCCGGCGGTCGACGGTGGCCGTCTCGACCTTCGTGCCCGCGTTGAAGGTCTTGTCGACGACCTTGCCGGTCAGCACGTGCTTGAGCGTGGTGCGGACGAACGCGCCGCCCTTGCCCGGCTTGACGTGCTGGAACGCGGTGACGGTCCAGAGCTGGCCGTCGAGGTTGAGGACGAGCCCGTTCTTCAGGTCGTTGGTGGTGGCCACGAGTGTGCAGTCTCCTGTGTCGATCTTCCGGGCCGCCGTCAGACGACCACGAGTTCCTTGGTGCTCAGCGTGAGGAGTTCGGGCGTACCTTCCCGCACGACCAGCGTGTCCTCGATGCGCACGCCTCCGCGTCCGGGCAGATACACACCAGGTTCGACGGTGACGGCCATACCGGCGGACAGTGTACCGACGCCGGTGGCGGCCAGGCTGGGCGCCTCGTGCACCTGCAGTCCGACGCCGTGGCCGAGACCGTGGCCGAACTCGTCACCGCGGCCCGCGTCGACGATCACGCCACGCGCCGCCTTGTCCACTTCGGACACTTCGGCGCCGGGGAGGACGGCTTCGCAGCCCGCCGCCTGCGCGCGCTGGACCAGCTCGTAGATCTCCTCCTGCCACGCCGCGGGCTTGCCGATGACGAAGGTGCGGGTCATGTCGGAGTGGTAGCCGTCGACCGTGGCGCCGAAGTCGATCTTGACGAAACCACCGGCCGCGAGCACGGCCGAGGTGGGCCGGTGGTGCGGGATCGCGGAGTTGGCGCCCGCCGCGACGATGGTGTCGAACGACGGCCCCGTCGACCCGTGGCCGAGCATGCGATTCTCCAGGTCACGGGCGACGTCCAGCTCGGTGCGGCCCGGCCGGAGCCCACCGGCGGACACCAGGTCCTCCAGCGCCCTGTCCGCCGCCGCGCACGCCTGGCGCAGCGCCTCGATCTCCTGCTCGTCCTTGACCAGCCGCAGCTGCTCGACAAGCCCCGGCGTCCGGACCAGCTCGACGCGGTCGAAGCGCACCTTGAGGTCTTCGTGCTGCTCGACACTGACGTGCTGGCTCTCGAACCCGGTCTTGCCGAGCTTCTTCTCGGCCGCCAGATCGGCCAGCTTCGCCGCGCTCGCCCGGTCCAGCACCCGTTCGAGATCGGGGACCTCCGTCGCCGACTGGACCGTGTAGCGGCCGTCGGTGCAGAAGATCGTCTTGTCGTCACCGCCCTCGTGGACCAGGAGAGCGGCGTTGGACCCGGTGAAGCCGGTCAGGTACCTGATGTTGAGCAGGTCCGTGACCAGCAGCGCGTCCACCCCGGAGTCGGCAAGCAGGGAACGCAGCGCCGCGCGGCGGCGAGAGAAGTATTCACGCACTGGCTTATTATGTCGCGCGCTGACGCCCGGTGGTCCGTGAAGGCCTCCTTGAGGGACTCTGAGTCCCTCAAGGAGGCCTTCACGGACTTGGCCGCCATCACAAGCAGACACAACAGTCACAGCAGCCTCATAAGCCACGGCGTTGCCACGTGAAGGCCCCCTTCACGCGACTCAGCCGAGGGAAGGGGGCCTTCACGCGCATCAGCTGTGACTACTGGTGCGCCTGGGACGAAAGCGGTGATCACCGAGTCCGTGAAGGCCTCCTTGCCTACCCTCAAGGTAGTGAAGGAGGCCTTCACGGACCGCTCGGCCGCCGGTTGAGACCGGGCACCTGGCCGACCCGGCGTGAGAGTCGCTACTGGCGAGTTAAGCTTCCCCAATGGCACCGTGGCTGACTCGTGGACTCGTGATGGCGCTGCTGCACGGCGCGGCCGTCACCGTGCTGGCCAAGTACGAGGTCTACAACCCCACCGACAAGACCCTCTTCACTTCCCTCGCCCTCGCCGTCCTGGTGGGCGCGGCGGCGGGCTGGGGCGCCGTGGACGCCTGGCAGGGCAAACCCGAGCGCGGCAAGAACTGGTTCATCGCGGCGCTGATCGCCGGCCCGGTCTCGGGCGTGCTGTACGTGATCGGCCGCGCGGTGTTCGTCGACCAGACCGGCGCCTCGGAACTCGGCGGCGCGCTCACCGGCGGCGCCGCCTTCTCGGCCCTGCTGGTGCTGATCCCGGCCGGGCTCGGCCTGTTCGTCGGCGGCCTGATCGCCAGGAAAGCACCGGAAGAGGACGATGAGGCTCAGCCCGCGAGCGGGAAACCGGCCGGGAAGCCGTCCCAAGCCTGATCGCTGATCTCCTCGACGGTCGAGTCGTTCAGCGCCGCCGCGCCCGCGTCCGGCACCGCGTACAGCTTGCCGTCGAGCACCACCCCGAACCCGCGGCCGGGGGCGCGCACCATTTTCGCCCCGGCGCTCAGGCGCGCGGCCTGCGGAAACTTGTCGACGACCTTGAGCCGCTGGTTCAGCACCTCGCCCGCGAGCGCCGCCGCCACCGAGCGCCGGTCGACCCGGACCAGGGTGCCGTCGGCCACCAGGTCGATGGTCCGCTGCGGCGACGGCATCGCGACGCCTTCGAACGCGGTCCGGGTCCGGGCATCGCCGTCGCAGGCCCGCGAGCCGCGGACGTCCAGGCCGAAATGTTTGAGGTCGGTCGGCGCCCCCGCGCCGCCGACGATCGTGGCCCGGACGACGTCGAACGGGACCCGGTCGCAGACATCGCCCGAGGAGAGCGGCGCGTGCCCGTCGGGCCGCCGGACCAGGCCGGGGCCCTCCTTCCAGGCGCCGGGGACGACCACCGGCCGGTACGGCTGCGCGGAGAAGTCCCTGGTCCAGAAGGTGAGCGTGGTGCCGGTGTCGGTCTCGTGGGCGATCGCGAAGGCGTCGAGGGCGCCGACCCACATCAGATCGGTGCTGAACCCGTCGACCAGCGAGCGGGTGCGCGGCGAGATCGTGCTGGGCTTGGCGACGAAGCCCTGCTCCCCCAGTGTCTCCACGCCCTGGGAGAACGCCGCGTCCTTGGCGCGGAGCAGGAACTGCCCGGCGCCGTTCCACCCGGCGGCCTTGGCCGTGGTGTCGGTGAAGAGCACGTAGAACCAGCCGTCGAGGTACACCGCCGATGGCTGCCCCGCGCCGTAGACGTTGTTGGCGCGGTGTACGTCGTGCGCGGGCCCGATGATCGGCTGCCCGCCTGCCGCACGGGTCCAGGTGAGCCCGTCGGGGCTGGTGGCGAGCCCGATCGAGTTGCCGAGCGCGTGATCGCCCGCCGCGCCGGTGTAGTACATGTAGTAGGTCGAGCCGACCTTGATCACCGACGGATCGCAGGTGTGCATCCCGTCGAAACCGCCGGGCGCGCCGGAGAACACCGCCGCCGGGCCGCCGCCGGACGGGCCGGTGAAGGGACCGTCGAGCGACGGCGACTGCGCGTAGAGGATGTCGTCACCGGCGGGCTGGGCGCTGCCGTACTGGCTGCACCACCACATCCGGAGCTTGCCGCCGTCCCGCATCACGGTCGGGCCGTAGTTGTAGACCGCGTCCTGATCGCCAGCGGCGACCACGCCGCCGCTGGCACGAGGATCGCCCGTCGCGAGCTCGACGTCCATCGGCCGGGGCTTTTCCTTCGGCGGCTGCTGGGCTCCGCCGATCCCGCCGCCCTTGCCGTCGGCCTGGGACTGGACATTCCCGTCGCTGCACGCCATGAGGACCGCGCCGGCCGCGACCAGGGCCACCACGACACGGGCAGGTCGCCGACCCCCACGAAAAAGGCGCATGATGGCCGAGTGTAGCGAGACTTAACCCAGCCGGGTGACGTCAGTCCCCGGTAGGGCTACCAATTCCACTTCGAAGCCATCGGTGTTTTCGAGGTAGGCGGCGTAGTGGTGATCACCCCCCGCATACGGATACTTGTCCGCGAACATCGGCGACCAGCCGTGTTCGAGCGCCTTCGAAGCCAGTTCGTCCACCCGATCGGGGGACTCGACGTGGAAGGCGAGATGGTTCAGGCCCGGCGCGGTCCGCTCGTGTTCTTCCCCGCTGAGCGCGGGAGAACGCTCGACGACGAGGTACGTCGCGCCGTGCTTCCAGCTGACTCCGGCGGGCCAGCGCTGGAACTCCCGCCAGCCGAGTTCGCGCAGCAGCCAGCCCCAGCTCTCCTCCGCGCGGGCGAGATCCGGCACCCACAGTTCGATGTGGTGCGCGCGGCCCTGCTCCGACGGCAGCGCGACGAAGACGCGATGCGGCCCGCTGCCGTAGTGGTCGCCGCTACCGACATCGAGGAAACCCAAGCGCCGCACCAGGTTCTGACTGGCCACATTGGACTCACCGACCAGCGCCCATACCGACGACAGCCCGAGCCCGACGAGTCCGTGGTCCAGCAGCGCCCTCGCGGCCTCGGTCGCCAAACCCTGCCCGCCGTGCGCACGCGCCAGGTAGTAGCCGATCTCCGGGACGTCGCCCGGCAGTTCCGCAGACGGCCGCAGATGCGCGAGGCCGATGATCTCGCCGTCGCGTTCGATCGCCCAATGCCCCATCCCCGCCGGGCCGTCGTAGGACAGCCTGCGGCCGACCATTTCGCGGATCTGGTCCGGCTCGGTCAGCGGAGCCGCGAAATGCGCGCTCAACGCCGGATCGGCGAAGAGCTTGACGATCGCCTCGGTGTCGGTCTCGGTCAGCGCGCGCAGCCGCAGTCTCGCGGTCTTGATCTCGGGCGGGTTGTTCATATCGCGTTCGCGGCCATCCAGCGCAGGGCGAGGGGGTAGCCGTCGACCCCGAGCCCGGCGACGACCGCGGTGGCGATGTCCGACAGCACGCTGTGGTGCCGGAACTGCTCGCGTTTGTGCACGTTGGAGATGTGCAGCTCGATCAAGGGTGCCGTGAGCTGGGCGGCGGCGTCGCGGACCGCGATCGAGTAGTGCGTCCACGCGGCCGCGTTGAGCACCACCGGCCAGCCCGCGTCGGCGGCTTCGTGCAGCCAGCCGACCATCTCGCCCTCGTGGTCGGTCTGCCGGACCTCGACGTCGATCCCGAGTTCCTTCCCGGTGACGGCACAGGTCGAAACCAGGTCGGCGTGCGTCGCGGAACCGTAGATCCCCGGTTCGCGCAGGCCGAGCCTGCCGAGGTTGGGACCGTTGAGGACGAGCACCTTCACAGCAGCACGCTCCCGCCGAGCTTGGGGGCCTCGCCCGCCACCACCGAGTACGCCGCCGCGAGCAGCGACGGGTCGGGACCTTCGAGCCTGCCGGGCTTCGCGAGCCCGTCGAGGACGACGAAGCGCAGCACGCCCGACCGGGTCTTCTTGTCGCCCTTCATCGTCTCCAGCAGGTGCGGGAGCGCGTCCGGGTCGTAGGTGGTCGGCAGGCCCAGGAGCTTGAGAACCGACGTGTGCCGGTCCGCGGTGGCGTCGTCGAGACGGCCCGCCAGTCGCGCGAGCTCGGCGGCGAACACCAGGCCGACGCTGACCGCGGCACCGTGGCGCCACCGGTACTTTTCACGGCGTTCGATGGCGTGGGCGAGGGTGTGGCCGTAGTTGAGGATCTCGCGCAGGTCCGACTCGCGCAGGTCCGCGGCGACGACGTCGGCCTTGACCTGGATCGAGCGGCGGACCAGCTCGCCGACGACCTCGCCGGTGGTGTCCAGCGCGGCGGCCGGGTCCTGCTCGACGAGTTCGAGGATGCGCGGGTCCGCGATGAACCCGGTCTTGACGACCTCGGCCATCCCGGCGACGAGTTCGTTGGGCGGCAACGTCTCCAGCGTCGCGAGGTCGACCAGGACCGCGCTCGGCTCGTGGAAGACGCCGACGAGGTTCTTGCCTGCCTCGGTGTTGATGCCGGTCTTCCCGCCGACCGCGGCGTCGACCATGCCCAGCAGCGTGGTGGGCACGTTGACCAGGCGGACGCCGCGCATCCAGGTCGCGGCGACGAAACCGGCCAGGTCGGTCACGGCGCCACCGCCGAGGCCGACGACCACGCCCTGGCGGTCGAGGCCGATGCGGCCGAGGACCTCCCAGCAGAAGCTGGCGACGGTGAGTGCCTTGCCGTCCTCGGCGTCGGGGATCTCGACCCGGTGCGCGTCGATCCCGGCCTCGGCCAGTTCGTCGCGGATGGCCTCGGCGGTGGTCGTCAGCGTCGGCGGGTGGATCAGCGCGACCTTGGAGGCGGTGGCGAGCTGCTCGGTGAGCTCGCCCAGCAGGCCGCGGCCGATGACGACGTCGTACGGCTTGGCGGTGTTGACGGTGATGCGGACCGGCTCGGTCATCGTTTCCCTCACTTCGGCGGAAGCCGCTTGGCCCTCGCGACCTCGCAGGTGATCTTGCCCTTGACCGGGGTGTCGCCCGGAATCTCTTCGGTCACCTTCTGGCCGGGCGTCATCCGGTTCTTCGCGAACAGCGCTTCACCGGAGGCCTTGCCGTCGGCGTCCTTGATCGCGATGGTGACGGCGTAGCGCGCGTCCTCACCGGTGCTGTTGGTGACCTCGATGGTGATCTTCGGCGTGTAGCCGCCGCTGTCGCATTTGGTGACCTTGACGTCGGCGGCGACATCCGCCTCCGGGGCGGCACCGGCGGGCGCGCCGGTCTGGATGACGTCGGCGCCCGCGGGCTGCTTCTCCTCGCCACACGCCGTCAGCGTCAAGGCCACGACGGCGAGGAGAGCTCCGGCGATGGTGCGCTTCATGCTTGTTCCTTGCTGACCTCGGCCAGTCCGATGAGGGCCGCCTGGACGACCTCGTCGGGCGTCAGCCGATCGGTCTCGATCTCGAAGGTGGCCACCTCGCGGTACACCGGCAGCCGCGCGTCGAGCAGCGCCTTGTACGTGGCTCGGGGGTTGACCCCGGCCAGCAGCGGGCGCGCGGTCGACAGGCCGGCCCGCTGAACGCCCGCGGCCATCCCGACGTTGAGGAAGACCACCGTATGCCCGGCCAGCCGCGCACGGGTGCCCGAGGCGATCGGCGCTCCGCCACCCAGGGAGAGGACGCCGTCGTGCTCGGCCAGCGCCTTCGCGACCATCTCCTCTTCCAGCGCGCGGAAGGCGGGCTCGCCCTCCTCCGCGAAGATGTCGGTGATGGGCTTGCCCGCACTGGCGACGATGTCTTCGTCGCTGTCGCGGAAGGCGAGACCCAGTGCGGCGGCGAACGCCGGGCCGACCGTGCTCTTGCCCGAACCCGGCGGCCCGATGATCACCGCGCGGGGAGTCACCAGCGCTCCTCGAGCGCCTTCAGGTAGGCCTCGGCGTTGCGCTTGCCCTCGGCGAGCGAGTCCCCGCCGAACTTCTCCAGCGCGGCGTCCGCGAGGATCAGCGCGACCACCGACTCCAGCACGACACCGGCACGGGGTACCGCGCAGACGTCGGACCGCTGGTGGATGGCCACCGCGGGTTCGCCGGTGGTGACATCCACAGTGGACAGTGCTTTGGGGACGGTCGAGATCGGCTTCATCGCGACGCGCACGCGCAGCGGCTCGCCGTTGGTGATGCCGCCTTCGAGCCCGCCCGCGCGGTTGGACCGGCGGGTCACCCCGACCGGGCCGGTGCCGCGGTCGATCTCGTCGTGGGCCTGGCTGCCCCAGCGGGTGGCCGTGGTGAAGCCGTCGCCGACCTCCACGCCCTTCATCGCCTGGACGCCCATGAGCGCGCCGGCGAGGCGGGCGTCGAGCCTGCGGTCCCAGTGCACGTGCGAGCCGAGGCCCGGCGGCAGGCCGTAGGCGATCACCTCGATCACGCCGCCGACGGTGTCACCCGCCTTCCGCACGGCGTCGACCTCGGCGACCATCACGTCGGTCCCCTCCTGGCCGAAGGCGCGGACCGGGCTCTCGTCGATCGCCGGAAGGTCCGACGGCACGGGCAGCGGGCCCTCCGGCGCCGAAGCGCCGCCGATGGACACGACGTGGCTGAGGATCTCGACCCCGAGCAGCTGCTTGAGGTACGCGCGGGCCACCGTGCCGAGCGCCGTGCGGGACGCCGTCTCGCGGGCGCTCGCGCGCTCCAGCACCGGACGGGCCTCGGGGAAGCCGTACTTCTGCATCCCCGGCAGATCCGCGTGGCCGGGCCGGGGACGGGTCAGCGGCTCGTTGCGAGCCAGCCCTTCCAGCTCCTCGGCTGGCACGGGATCGGCCGACATGACCTTCTCCCACTTCGGCCACTCGGCGTTCTCGATCTGGACCGCGACGGGGCCGCCCTGGGTGAGCCCGTGCCGGACGCCGCCGGTGAACTCGATGTGGTCGGTCTCGAAGCCCATCCGGGGGCTGCGGCCGAAGCCGAGCCTCCGGCGCGCGAGCTGCTCGCCCACTTCGGCGGTGGTGACCTCGACCCCGGCGGGCATCCCTTCCAGGATGGCGGCGAGGGCGGGTCCGTGCGATTCCCCTGCGGTTATCCAGCGCAACACCTGACAGATCCTGTCACAACCTCCTCTCCGTCCCAGGACAGGCCGGGCTATCCCGGACCAGGTCCGGCGAAGACGGCGAGCGCCCACGCCGCGACCAGGAGACCGGGCCCGTGCGGCACCGCGGGATGCCGGGGCCCGCCCACCGCGAGTGCCACGCTCAGTAGCGCCGCGGCGACGGCGCCGAGCACCACCGACGGCCAGCCCGTCGCGGCGAGGACCGCGCCCAGGCTTCCGGCGAGCTTCACGTCACCGGCGCCGAGCGAGCGCGGCGACAGCGCGTGGACGAGCGCGTGCGCCCCGCCGAACACCAGCGCGCCCAGCACGGCCCGCCAGGCGATGGCCGCCCCTCCCCCGTGCGCGGCGACGGCGAGCGCGACGGCCAGCGCCGGGTACGCGGGCAGGGTGAGAATGTCGGGCAGGCGGCGGTACTTGAGGTCGGCGAGCGCGAGCGGGACCGCGAAGACGGTCAGCACGGCGGGGACCGCGAGCCACCACAGCGGCCAGGCGCCCTCTTGGTACCGCAGCCAGACCGCGACGAGCGCCACCGCCGCGAGCGCGGCCGCCCAAGCCGTCACCGGCGCTCCCGCCCGGCGCAGGCAGGAGCGCGTGGCGAGCGTCGATCCAGCGCCCGCCACCGCGAAGGCGATCGGCATGAACACAAGATCAAGAGTGCGCCCGTGATCTCACCGGACGCAAGTTTTTCTTTTCGTGACAGGAACTTTCACGCACTTTCGCCGCGTCTCACCCGCAGGGCCGTACGTCCCGAGCGCCACGTTCGAGACGGTGAGCGTCTCAGGCGTGGCGCTCGGGACACACTCACCGACCCGGCAAAGGGATCACGGGTTCATCCGCAGCAGCGGGAGACCCGAGGGCGTGCGGATCTCCAGTGCCTTGATGTCCCCGGCGCGCATCGCGGTGCCGACCACGATGTGCGCGGTGTCCTTGGGCATCGCGCGCCAGGACGCCAGTTCGCTGGTGCTCCCGTCGGCGTCGACGGCGACCAGGATGTAGTCCCCGGTGCGGTTGCCGCCGTAGCTGCACGTCATGTCGACCTTCGTGCCGGTGTCCGTGGCGGACATGGCGACCTCGGCGGTCACCGGGTAGTCGCCGAGCGGGGTCATCGGGTTTCCCCCCGCCGCGATCGGCCCGGTCAGGACGAACGCGAGCGTGACGCCTGCGGCGACGGCGATCCCGGCCGCGGTGGTGGTGATCGCCCGTTGGATCCGCCTTCCCCGGCGGACCCGCTTGAGGACGGCGGGCAGCAGTTCCGGCGAGGGCGCCGGTTCCTCCTCCCGCAGCGCGGGGGCGCCGGCTTGGGCGAGCAGTCCGGGGATCCCGGCCAGGTCGCGCACGGAAGCCGCGCACCGGTCACACCCGCGAAGGTGTTTCTCGTAGGCGAACCGGTCTTCCGGGGACAACGCCCCGAGCACGTAGGCCGCGTCGTAGGTGGCGAAGGGGTCGGTCATCGAGTCACCCCTCTTTCCTCCAATACCAGGCGCAACGCCCGCAAGGCGTAGTGCGTCCGCGACTTGATCGTGCCTTCGGCCACGCCCAGCCGCTTCGCCGCGTCGGCGACGGAGTAACCCTGGAAGTAGCACAGGACAAGGACGTCTCGATGCCTCGGCGAGAGCTCACCGAGCGCTTCGGCGACCAGCCAGCCCTGGACCGCCCGCTCGGTGCCGTCCGTGACCGCCGTTTCGGGCGGTTGGCCGGTCACCACCTCCGGATGCGACTCGGCCGCCCGCCAGTCGTCGATGGCGATCCGCCTCGCGACGGTGAACAGCCAGCCCCGCGCCGACCCCTCGGACTGGTCGAGCACCTTGGCGTTGCGCCAGGCCCGCAGCAGCGTCTCCTGGACAACGTCCTCCGCGCGGACCCGGTCGCCGCTGGTGAGGTGCAGCGCGTAGGACCAGAGCGCGGCGGCGTGCTCGTCGTGCAGAGCCCGCATCAGCCGGTCCTCCGCGAATTCCTTCACCGATCCGTGCTTTCGCGGTTGCGGAGCAGCGGGAGAGCGAAGATCACGCAGGCCGCTTCGGTGATCACGCCCCAGATCTCGGCCTGGCTGGTGAAGCGCTCCGAGACGCCGAAGAACCCCGTGGTCAGCGAGAGCACGTACGCGCCCAGAGTGGCCAGGCCGAAGCCGATCGCCGCGAGCGCGGGGAGCCAGTGGTGCCAGACCAGGACGGCGACCGCGATGACCGCGCCCGCCACGACGTTCACCAGAAAGAGCGGTCCGACCACGTCCGTTTCCGACGCCCAGTCCTGCCATACGACGTAATGCACCCATGCCGAGCCGAGCAGGCCCGCCGCCACCACCACCCGCGACAACCACCGGATCATGTCCGTATCTCTTTCCGCGTGTTCGGTTCCCCTATGCCTTTGAACACGGAAAAGCGGGCCCTCCGGTTCAATCCGGCACCCGATGGCCGACGAAATTGAACCGGATGGCCGCTCCGGCCGTGTGTAGGGGCATGACTGCCGAACTCCACTCCCGCCGCACCGTCCTGACCACCGGGGCCGCCGTCGCCGGCGCGGCCGTCGGCGCCGCGGCCCTCGCGGCCTGCGGAAGCGACACCCCGTCGGCCGGCTCGGCTGCCGCTCCGCCCGCCGCGGCACCGGGTGAATCCCTGACCGCGCTCGCCGACATCGAGGTCGGCCAGGCGAAGGCCGCCAAGACCGCCGACGGCAAGGACGTCATCGTCACCAGGACCGCCGAAGGCACGGCGGCCGCGTTCAGCGCGATCTGCACGCACCAGGGCTGCACGGTGGTCCCGGCCGGCGCGGAACTCAAGTGTCCTTGCCACAACTCGATCTTCGACGCGAAGACCGGCGCCGTCAAAAAGGGACCGGCGGACCAGCCGCTGCCCTCGATCGCGGTCAAGGTCACCAATGGCCAGGTCGTCACGGCCTGACGAACATGCGAAAGGTCCCTTCAGGACGGAAATACCGTCCTAAAGGGACCCATTTGGACCAAAGGTTTCAGCTGTCCCAGGTGAAAATCGGGTCGCCCGGCTCGACGTCGCCGCCGGTGAGCAGTCCCGAAAGGACTTCGGCCTTCGCGTCCAGCGCCACCACGGGCACGATCGGCGAGTAGCCGGCGGCCTTGACCGCTTCGGGGTCCCAGCCGACGATCGGCTGCCCCGCGCGGACGGCTTCGCCCTTGACGACGTGGAGGGTGAACCCCTCGCCCTTCTGCTTCACCGTGTCGATCCCCAGGTGGACCAGCACCCCGCGGCCGTCTTCGGTGGCCACCACGAAAGCGTGCGGGTGCAGGGTCACGACCGTCCCGTCGACCGGCGCGACCGCGTCCTGGCGCCCGCCCGAGGGCAGGACCGCGAGGCCGGGGCCGACCATCGCCTGCGCGAAGACCGGATCGGGCACTTCGGTCATAGCGGTCGTCTTGCCGCCGACCGGGCTCAGGATCTCCAAACTCACAGCAGGTCCTCGATCTCACTGGCGATCGTGTCGGCCTCGGGCCCCACGATCACCTGGACACCGGCGCCCATGCGGACGACACCCATCGCGCCGGCGGCCTTGAGCGCCGCTTCGTCGAGCAGGCTCATGTCTTCGAGCTCACAGCGGAGCCGGGTGATGCACCCCTCGACCTCGATGAGATTGTCGGCACCGCCGAGCGCCGCGAGGATCTTTTCCGCCCTGTCATCCGCCATCGCGGTCTCCTTGTTCCCTGTCGGTTTCCCACATGCGAACCAGCTGTACTACGCCGTTCGCCGACTCGCACCCGATCCCTGGCCACGAACGCGTAACGGTGGTTGACACCCGCTCGTGCGACGGAGCATCCTGCCCCATCGGATCATTGGTCTAGACCGGAACGTACCAATCTTCCGGACCAGATGCGAGTACGGGTTCCCCAACCGAACGGACCGAAAGGACGGTGACCGTCATGAGCGCTTCGGCGCAGCTGCCGCCGTCCGACCGTGTGATCAACGGACCGACGCCCAAACACGCACAGCTGCGGGAGATTCTGCGCCGCACAGTGGAGCGTGAGCTACCCCCCGGCTCGCCTATCCCCTCGGAACGTGACCTGGCCGAGACCTACCAGGTGTCCCGGCTCACGGTCCGCTCGGCGATCGGCAAGCTGGTCGAAGAAGGACTCTTGTCGCGTGTGCGCGGCAAGGGGACGTTCACCGCCGCGAGGCGGATGGAACTGCAGCTCTACCTGATGTCCTTCACCGAGGACATGCGCCGCCGCGGGATGACCCCGACCACGGAGGTCGTCAAGACCGCCACCGAGGTCCCGCCCGCCCCCTCGGCGCACGCCCTCGGCCTGGCCGCCGGGACCCCGGCGCACCGGCTGGTGCGGCTCCGCCGTGCCGACGGGGTGCCGCTGGCGGTCGAACGAGGCTGGTATCACGCGGGCCGGATGCCCGGTCTGCTCGATCTCGATCTCACCCGATCGTTGTACGTCCAACTCGCCCAGTCGTATGACCTGCGCCCGGATCACGCGTGGCAGACGGTCTGGGCCGAATCCGCGGACCGCGAAACGGCACGTCTGCTCGGCATGCGCGCCGGCAGTCCGCTTCTTGTCTTCCGCCGGGTCTCCAGCGTCAACGGGGAACCGATCGAAGACATGACTTCCTGGTACCGGGGCGATCACTACCAGGTCACCATGCAGCTGGACCGGAACACCCCGGATTCCGGTCAACATCCTCACTACGGAGGTACCCGATGAGCTCCACCACCGCCGAGGGGGCGAAGAGCAAGGGCAAGGGACTGGCCGGGCTTCAGCGCTTCGGCCGCAGCCTCATGCTCCCGATCGCCGCCCTGCCCGCCGCCGCGCTCCTCAACAGGTTCGGTCAACCCGACCTGCTCGGTGAGAAAGGGCTCGGCTGGACCAAAGTGGCCGAGGTTCTCGGCGCGGCAGGCAACTCGCTGTTCAACTGGCTGCCGCTCCTGTTCGCGGTGGGTATCGCCGTCGGCTTCGCCCGGAAGAGCGATGGCGCGACCGGACTGGCCGCCGTGGTCGGCTTCTTCGTGTTCACCAGCGTTCTCCAGGTCCTCGCACCGTTCTCCGAACTGCCGGGCTGGAACCCCGAGAAGCCCGCGGGCCTGATGCTCAACCCACTGAAGTGGCCCTACAGTGTGCTGGCCGGCGTGATCGTCGGTCTGGTCACCGCGCTGCTCTGGCAAAAGTTCTATCGCATCAAGCTGCCGCCGTACCTGGCCTTCTTCGGCGGCCGCCGGTTCGTGCCGATCATCACCGCCCTGACGCTGATGATCCTCGCGGTGCCGCTGGGCCTGGTCTTCCACTGGGTCAACGAGGGCATCCAGGCCGCGGGCGAGGCGGTCACCGGCGCCCCGGTGGTCGGTGGCGGTATCTACGGTGTGCTCAACCGCCTGCTGATCCCGGTCGGTCTGCACCAGCTGCTGAACGTGCCGGTGTGGTTCATCTTCGACGGTGGTGACCTCACGAAGTTCTTCGAGGGCGACCCGACCCGCGGCACCTTCATGACCGGCTTCTTCCCGATCTTCATGTTCGCCATCCCCGCCGCGGCGCTGGCGATCTGGCAGAGCGCCAAGCCCAGCCAGAAGAAGATCGTCGGCGGTGTGATGATCGCCGGCGCGCTGACCTCGTTCCTGACCGGTATCACCGAGCCGATCGAGTTCTCGTTCATGTTCGTCGCGTGGCCGCTGTACCTGATCCACGCGGTCCTGACCGGTACCTCGATGGCGCTGGTGAACGCGCTCGACATCCACCTCGGCTTCGGCTTCTCCGCCGGTGCGATCGACTTCGCGCTCAACGGCGGTCTGCCGGCGGCGAGCAGCAACGTCTGGCTGCTCATCCCGATCGGCCTGGCCTACGGGGTCCTCTACTACGTGATCTTCCGCTTCGTGATCAAGAAGTGGAACCTGCGGACCCCCGGCCGCGAGGACGACGCGATCGAGGCCGATCTCGAAGCCACCGCGGCCAAGCCCGCCACGAAGTAAGCTCAGTTTCAAGAAAACCGAAGGCACGAAAGGGAAAGAACATGCCGGAGAAACGCGTCACCGTGGCCAGCAAGGTGGGCCTGCACGCCAGGCCCGCGGCGACGGTCGCCAAGGCGGCCGCGGCGCAGCCCGTCGCGGTGAACATCGCCAAAGCGGGCGGTGACCCGGTCGCGGCCGGCAGCGTGCTGAACCTGATGACGCTCGCCGCCGGTTTCGGCGACGAGGTCATCATCAGTGCCGAGGGTGAAGGTGCCGAGGCGGCTGTCGACGCCATCGCCGAGCTGGTGGCGACCGACCTCGACGCCTGATCCCCGCCACTGCGAAGCCCGGACCGTCCCCGACCGGTCCGGGCTTCGTAGGGTGTGGGTATGCAAAGCGTGCGCGAGATCGAACAGTGGCCGGTGGACAACGCCGCCACGGCCGTGGTGACCGCCGCCGGTGACGTGCTGGGCACGTACGGCGACCCGACGAAGGTGTACCGGCTGGCGTCGGTGACCAAACCGCTCACGGCCTACGCCGCGCTGATCGCCATCGAAGAGGGCGTCGTCGAACTCGACACCCCCGCCGGGCCGGAGGGCTCCACGATCCGGCATCTGCTCGCGCACACCTCGGGCCTGGCCTTCACCGAGCACAAGCCGATGGCCGCGCCGGGCAACCGCCGCCTGTACTCCAACGCCGGGTTCGAACAGCTCGCCGACGCGCTCACCGAACATTCCGGAATCCCCTTCGCCGACTACCAGGCGGAGGCGCTCTTCCAGCCGCTGGGCATGAAGTCGACCAAGCTGACCGGTTCCCCCGCCTCGGGCGCGGAGTCCACTGTGGACGATCTGGTCGCGTTCGCCGCCGAGCTGCAGGCACCGAAGCTCATCGCCGCCGAGACGGTGCGCGAGGCGACCTCCGTGGTGTTCCCCGGACTGTCCGGTGTCCTGCCCGGCTTCGGCCACCAGAAGCCGAACGACTGGGGCCTCGGTTTCGAGATCCGCGACCACAAGAGTCCACATTGGACCGGCTCGTCGAGCTCGCCGCGGACCTTCGGCCACTTCGGGCAGTCCGGCACGTTCCTCTGGGTCGATCCCGACGCCGGTGCCGCCTGCGTCGCGCTCACCGACCGGGCTTTCGGCCCGTGGGCGGCCGAGGTGTGGCCGCCCTACACCGACGCGGTGCTCGCCGAACTGCGCGGCGTCACTCCATGACCCGGATCGGGGAACCTGCCTGGAAGGCCGCGATGTCCTCGACCGCGTCGCGGTAGAAGATCTCGTAGGTCTCCCTGGTGACGTAGCCGATGTGCGGGGTGAGCACGACGTTGTCCAGCGTCCGCAGCGGATGCTCCGCCGGTAGCGGCTCGACGTCGTAGACATCCAGCGCGGCGACCGCGATCTCCTTGCGGCGTAAGGAATCCACCAGGGCGGCTTCGTCGACGATGGGGCCGCGCGAGGTGTTGACCAGCATCGCCGTGGGCTTCATCGCGGCGAGTTCGGGCGCGCCGACCAGCCCCCGGCTGCGGTCGCTGAGCACCAGGTGGACCGAAAGGACGTCCGCGCGGGCGAACAGTTCGTCCTTCGACACCGCCGCCACGCCGTGGGGTTCGGCCTTCTCCCTGGTCAGGTTCTGGCTCCAGGCGATGGTCTCCATACCGAACGCCTGGCCGATCCTGGCCGCGCCCGCGCCGAGCCTGCCGAGTCCCAGCAGTCCGAGGGTCTTGCCGGACAGGATCGTGCCGACCGTCGTCTGCCAGCCGCCCTCGCGCATGTTCTTCGACTCCACCGGCACGTTCCGCGCGGCGGCGAGGATCAGCGCCCAGGTGTGCTCGGCCGCCGGGGCCGCGATGTACCCGGTGGAGGAGACGACCACGCCGTTGCGCCGGGCGGCGGCCACGTCGATCGCGGCGTTGCGGTGCCCGGTGCTCACCAGCAGCTTGAGCGAAGGCAGCCTGTCGAGGACCTCGGCGGGGAAGCGGGTGCGCTCGCGCATCGCGACCACGACGTCGAAGTCCCGCAGGCGGGCCACCACGTCGGCGGGGTCCTCGAACGGCTTCGTGAACACCTCGACCTCGGCACCGAGAGAGTCCCAGTCGGCGTAGTCGAGTGCGACGTTCTGGTAGTCGTCAAGAACTGCGATCTTCATGGGCCCAGGCTAGGGTTCGGACCCTGGAACCGCACAGGGTGCCGACGGGGAGGAAGGCATGGACGTGGACGAGGGCAAGATCCTGGCCTGGACCGAGGCCGAGCGGCTGAGCGTCGCGGACCTGCTCGACGACCTCGACGAGCAGGACTGGCCGGCGGCCACACTGTGTCCGAAATGGACGGTCCACCAACTGGCCGCCCACCTGGCGCTGTCGCCCAGGACCGGCCTCAAGGACACCATCATCGGCGCCATCAAGGCCAGGGGCGACTGGGACCGGATGACCGCCGACCAGGCGATCGAGCACGCCACCCGGTTCTCCCCCGCCGAACTCGTCGCCCAGATCCGCGAGGACGCGGGGTCGGCCCACCGTTCCCCCGGCGCCAAGCCGATCGACCCGCTCGCCGACGTCCTCATCCACGGCCAGGACATCGTCCGCCCGCTGGGCCGCACCCGGCCGATGCCGGAACAGCCGGCGATCGCGGCGATCGACCACATCCTCGCGAGCCCGTTCTGGGGCGCGCGCAAACGCTGCAAGGGCGTGACGATGATCGCCACGGACGCCGGCTGGACCGGCGGCACGGGCCCCGACGAGGTGCGCGGCCCGCTCGCCGACCTGCTCCTCGCGGCGACCGGCCGGGGCGCGGGCCTGGCCGCGCTCACCGGGCCGGGCGCGAAGCGGATCGGCGCCCACTGCAACCCGCCGGTCGAGGTCTAGCGCGGGACGAACACGTCGACCCGCACCAGGTGGTGGTCCGAAGCGTCGTTGAGCCGGGCCAGCGGTGAATCGGGCAGCGGCCAGAAGACCTCGGCGCGCCAGGGGAACAGGCCCTTGGACGGCAGGACGTAGTCGATCCGCAGGTTCCCCGGCGCGTTGTCGTTGAAGTCGCCGGTGTCGAAGTACGGGTCGCCCTTCTGGCCGATATTGGCGCCTGCCTGGTCCTGAGCCGCCCGTACGCCGCCTTCGCTGCCCGGACGCGTCTCGATGACGCGAGGCGCGTTCAGCAGGCGTGAGATCGCGCCTGGGACGCTGTCGCCGTCGAGCGGGTCGGAGTTGTGGTCTCCGGCGATGACGAACTTCTCGTGCGCGCCCAGCCCGCCGCGGCGGCCGCGGTCGTCGCGGATGTAGCGGTTTTTGCCGGGGGTCACGTAATCCGCCCAGAAGCGGATCTCGTCGTTGTTGCGGGTGCCGTTGCGGTCTTCGGGGCCGTCGAAGGTGGGCGGCGTCGGGTGCGCGGCCAGGAAGTGCACGGTCGAGCGGCCGACGCGGATCGGGAGGTCCCAGTGGGACTTCGACGACAGGCGCAGCACGTCGAGCGCCTGCGGCGAGTACCAGTCGTTCGGCGCCGGGGTGGCCGGGTCGTCCGGGAGCAGCGCGCCCGGCATGTCCTTCCAGAGGAACTTCTGGAAGGTCCGCGCGCGCTGGGTGTCGATCGGGTACTTGGACAGCACGAGCATGCCGTACTGGCCCTCGAAGAGGCCGAAGCCGTGCGCGTCGTTGCCGCCGCCGACCTGGCCGTTGCGGTCGAGGTCGAAGCCGGTCGCGACGCCGGTGTTCGACGGCGCGGTGAAGGCGTACGGGTAGTCGATCGGCGCGGCGCCGTTCTGGCCGCGTTTCAGGTAGTTCTCGCGGAACAGGTCCGCGGCGCGGTTGCCCGGCACGTAGTCGAACTCGTTGATCAGCAGCACGTCGGGCCGGTTGCGCTGGATCACCTCGGCGACCTCGTTCGCCTGCGCGTTGCCCGGCTGCGACAGGTCGGTCACCAGCTGACCGGCGGCTCCGCGGTTGAGCGAAGCGTTGTACGTCGCGAAGCGGACGTTCTGCCCGACGGTGGCTTCCGCCGGGGCGGCGGCCGGCAGCGTCCCGGCCAGCAAAGCGCCCGAGGTGAGCACGGCGGCGATGCGTTTCACGGTCTACCTCCCAGAGTCGGTGCGACCTTACGCAGCCGGATGGCCGCACGGGTGAGCTTCAGGTGAACAGCACCACTTGAACGCGTTCAAAATCTGGGCTACGGTACTTCTTGAACACGTTCAAAAGGAGGCCCCATGCAACCCGTAGTCATGGCCTACGCGCTCTACCTGGCCATCACCGTCCCCCTGACCGTCCTGGTCGCCCGCACGCTGAGCAGGCACGGCAAGACGTTCCTGGAGGACGTCTTCCAGGACAAGCAAGCGCTGGCGCATTCGGTCAACCAACTGCTCGTCGTCGGGTTCTACCTGGTCAGCCTGGGTTTCGTGACCCTGTTCCTGACCAGCAACGACACCGTCCTCGACGCGCGCGACGTCTTCGAGATGCTGTCGGTCAAGGTCGGCACCGTGGCGCTCGTGCTCGGCGTGATGCACGTCGGGAACGTGCTGGTGTTCAACGGGATCCGGCGCAAGCACCTCAACCAGGCGACCGCGCGGCCCGTGCCCGTGCCGCAGCCCTATCCGGGCAACCCGGCGCCCGCTCCGCACCCGGCGCCCTGACCGGATAACGTGCAGTGGTGGCGAAGAGTGAGGAAACCAGGTCGCTGATCGTGGCGACCGCGTTGCGGCTGTTCGCGGAGAACGGCTACGACCGCACGACCATGCGGGCCATCGCGGGCGAGGCGGGCGTGTCGGTCGGGAACGCCTACTACTACTTCGCCTCGAAAGACCAGCTGATCCAGGGTTTCTACGACGAGATCGCCAAAGGGCACCTGACGATGGCGCGCCAGGCGATCGAAGGTGAGCAGGATTTCAGCGCGCGGCTCAAGACCGTCCTGCTCACCTGGCTCGACGTCGCCGAGCCGTACCACCGCTTCGGCACCCAGCTCTTCGTCAACGCCGCAGACCCGGAATCGCCGCTGAGCCCGTTCAGCGAGGAGTCGGCGCCCGCGCGGGAGTCCTCCGTCGGCCTGATGCGCGACGTCATCGAGGGCTCCGACGCCAAACTCGACCCGGACCTGCGCGACGAACTGCCCGATCTGCTGTGGCTGTACCAGATGGGGGTCGTGCTGTTCTGGGTCCACGATCGCTCTCGCGGCCAGAAACGCAGCCGCGTGCTGGTGGAGCGGACGGTACCGCTGATCGCGCGGCTGGTGGGGCTTTCGCGGCTGCGGGTGCTGCGGCCGGTCAGCCGGGAGATCGTCTCGCTGATCCGGGACCTCTCGAAGCGGGACGACACCCCAGAGCGCGTTTAGTCGCCTAACGCGCTCGGGGTACGTGGTGCGGTCTGGCGGCAGAGGGGGTCGTGAGTGACAAATCGCGTTCTGACGACACTTGTATTTGCTTACCCGCTGGGCGTGGAGGATTCAGGACGTTGAACGTCCTGAATCCTCCCCCGTCAGGTTGTCTGCCACAGGCAGGTCAGGCGTAGGTACGCAAATACGTGTCCGCTCTAACGACACTTGCCACTCACGACACACTCGGCCGACGCCTCACCCGCCCATGTCGCGAAAGCCACTTTCGGGACATCAGACGTCGCGAAAGTGGCTTTCGCGACACCCGGACCAAGCGGCGGAGACCGCAAGCAGGTGACTAGTCCCGGACGGTTTTGAAGTACAGGAACCGCGGCTTCGTCCGCAGCGTCATGTACCAGCGCGGGTCGGCCTCGGCGATCGTCTCCTCCGGCATCGGCTCCACCAGCCTGTCGACGGCGAACCCGGCGTCCCGCACCGCGCCGAACGTCCAGCTCAGCGGCCGCCGGTAGAACTGCACCTTCTGCTTGTACTCCCCCAGCGGGAACTCGTCGTCGAGCAGTTCCAGCTGGAAGTAGTTGTCCTTCTCGAACCAGCGCCAGTCCTCGCCGGGATGGTGCACCGAGAACACCAGCAGCCCGCCCGGTTTCAGCACCCGCCGGAACTCCGCCAGCGCCGGCGCCCACTCCTTCAGGTAATGCAGCACCAGTGACGCCGTGATGACGTCGATCGAAGCGTCCTCGAGGAACGTCAGCGGCCGCGAAACATCGGCCGTCTCGAACTTCGCGACGTCCCCGAACTTGTCGTGAGCGACGGCGACCATGCCCGCGCTGGCGTCGACGCCCAGGACGTCCGCGCCCCTCGCCGCGAGCAGCGCGCTCAGATGACCGGCCGCGCAGCCGACGTCCAGCACCCGCTTGCCCGCCACGTCCCCGGCCAGTTCGACGATGGCGGGGCGGTCGTAATGGGCGTTCGTGCTGCTGGTCTCGGCGTGCGCCGCGTAGAGCCGGGCGAAACCGTCGTACTGGGCGGCGCGCGCCCGTTCGATGATCTCGTCGATCACCTCGGTTTTGGCGTCGGCGTAGTTCTGGATGTACTCCCAGGTGCGCGACGCCAGTTCGCGCTTCTTGGCCTCGTACAGCTTCCGCTCGTCCTCGTGCGCGATCAGGCGCTCGCGGAAGAGGCGATAGCGCTCGGTCTGGCCGTTGTCCGGCGAGTAGACGTGCAGATTGATGTTGGTGTCCGGGCCTTTGAAGCTTCGGTGCTTCTCCCACTCCGGCTCGCGGATGACGAGTTTGTAGCCCTCGGCCTCCAACTGCGGCACGTAGGTGTCTTCGTCGTTCGAATCGGCGACGATCAGCATGATGTCGATGATCGGTTTCGCGCAGAGCCCCGGCACCGATGTGGAGCCGACGTGCTCCAGGACCAGCGCGCGTTCCCCCAGGATTCCCCTGATGCGCTTGGCTTCCCTGTCGAACAGCCGCGGCCACTCCGGATCGTATTCGGCCAGGGTGACGGTGGAATTCAGCACCGGAGCCTGACCGACCCAAGCGCTGTTGATGTCGTCTTCGGTGTAGTCGTCTCGATCGGGTTTAGGCATGGATCCCCCTGGTTTCGACTTCTAGGCAGTCGACCAGATTATCGAATCCGAGCGATCTTGTCAGCGAATCGGCAAAGAAAGGATCCTGCCGGTCGCCTCGCGCAGCGCGTCCCGCATCTCGGCCCGTGGCGCCGGCTGCCCGGTGAAGTACTCGGACTGCCCGAAAGCCTGATGCAGCAACATGTCCAATCCGGTGGCCAGCCGCCCGCCCCGGTCGGCGACGGCTTCGGCGAGCGCGGTCGGCCAGGGGTGGTAGATGACGTCGAGGACGCAGCCGATCCCGGCGAGCTCCGTCAGATGTGGCCGGACGGCGTCCGGGGGCACGGTGTTCACCAGGACCGCCGAATCCGCGGCGATCTTCCCGAAGTCGACCTCCGCCCAGCTCAGGACCTCGACGTCGAGCCCGGCCCGCTGAGCCGCCTCGACCGTTTCCGTGGCCCGTGCGGGGTCCCGCACGACGAGACGGACCGTCCGCACACCGAGCGCGGCCAGCCCGACGACCGCCGCCGCGGCGGTCCCGCCCGCACCGAGCACGACGGCCGCGTCGTCCGCACCGGGCGAGTACTCCCCCGCGATCCGCAACGCCTCGGTGACGCCGTCGACGTCGGTGCAGTCGGCCAGCCAGCCGGTTTCCCGGCGCACCAGCGTGTTCGCCGCGCCGACGGCGGCCGCGCGCGGCGTGACCTCGTCGGCGTACTCCAGCGCCGCCCGTTTCCCCGGCATGGTCACCGAGAACCCGGTCCACTCCGGACCGAGACCGTCGACGAAGGCGGGCAGTCCCGGACCGTCCATCTCGACGCGTTCATAAGTCCAGCCGTCCAGGCCCAGCGCGCGGAAGGCGGCGCCGTGCAGCACAGGCGAGAGGGAGTGTTCGACCGGTTTCCCGAGGATCGCGGCCTTGCGCTTAGTAGACACCGCGCCTCTGTGCGTCCAATTTGGCCTTGTTGTGCTCGTCGTTCGTCACCGTGAAGCAGGAGAGTCCGCTCTTCTCGCATTTGACGAAGAACAGCCAGTCCCCCGCCGCCGGCTTCAGCGCGGCCTGGATCGCCTCCGCGCTCGGGACCGCGATCGGCGTCGGGGTCAGGCCGACCGACTTGTAGGTGTTGTAGACGCCCGCTTTTTCCCGTTCCTCGGGTTTGGTCAGCAGGGTCGGCCGGTCGAGGACGTAGTTGACCGTCGAGTCCATCTCGAGCCGCATCTTCTCGTCGAGCCGGTTGTAGATGACCCGCGAGATCTTCCCGAAGTCGGCCTTCACCGCCTCGCGTTCGATGATCGACGCGATGACGAGCGTCTCGTACGGCGTCTTGCCCTCGCCCTTCGACTGGTCGCTCAGCCCGGCGTTGAGGATGCGATCCGCCGACGTCTTCACGACGTTGGTGAGCAGTTCCTCCGCCGTCCAGCCGGGCTTGACGTTGAAGATGCCAGGGGCGATGAGCCCTTCGAGCCGCCGGTCCTTGTGCTCGGCCTTCGTGGCGGACTCGACGGCCCACGACGGGACGCCCAGCTTCGCCAGATCCGCGTTCTCGATCGTCTTCCGCAGTTCCTCGACCGGGATGCAGGTGCTCGTGCCGTTCAGATCCGCGCAGGAAGCCTTGGACAGCAACGTGTACACCCCTGGCGTCTTTTTGCCGTCGGGCTGGGTGATGTCGTGGAACTGGGTGTACGGCCTGATCTCGACCTGGCCGACCTTCGACGCGGGGGCGGTCATCTTCTCGACCGCGCTGGCACCGGACATCTTCGTCTTCATGACGTAGTAGCCCTGCTGGAGCCGCGAGACGGCGGTGTTGTCATCGCCCGCCTTGACGAACGCCTTGCCGCTGGCGACCACTCCGGCCGCCTGGAGCCGGTTGCCGATCGCCGACGTCGAGTCGCCCTTCTGCACCTCGACGAGGACGTCGCTCTCGCCGGAACCTTCGTAGTCGTCGTAGCCGAAGATCTCGGTGAAGCCGTAGTAGGCGCCGCCGGCGAGCAGGACGAGCACGGTCAGCGCGGCGATCCAGCCCAGCGCGCGCTTCTTCTTGCGCTTCTTGGGCGGCGGCCCCTGGCGTTCCGGGCGTTCGTCCTCGATGCGCTCGGGCTCGGCGCGGTCTTCGTCCTCGAAGCCCTGCTCGTCTTCGTAATCCTCGTAGTCGTCGTACTCGTCATAGTCGTCGTACGCGTCTTCGCCGAAGATCTCGTCGTATTCCTCTTCGCTGCCCTGAGGCGGCGGAGCAGGAGCCGCGCCGGGGCGCCGGGCGATCGGCGCTTCCCGAACCGCGGGGATGATGTCGGTCGGCCGCTCGTCCGGGAGCGGGCCGTCGTCCTCGCGGCGACGGCGGCGGCCGGGACGGGGTGGCTCTTCCTGGGCGTAGGCGGGCATGCCAAGACCCTGGTCACCCGGCTGGGGGGACCGTCGCTGCGGGGCGGGCGGTGCCGGTGGCGGCGGTGCGGCCGCGGGTTCCGTGGCCCGCCGGTGCGGGGCCGGACGCTGCGCACGGGGTGGCGGCTCCTCGACGGCCCGCCGGGCGCGCGGAGGCGGCTCTTCCGGCGACCGACGCGCGCGGGGCGGCGGTTCGCCGGCCGCACGCCGCACGGGCGGGGCCTCCGGGGGGTCCTGACGGATGTGCCGCCGTCCCGTCGGCTGGGGTTCGGGCCTGCGACGGGGCGGGGTCGGCGGCGGGCTGGCCTCTTCAGGCTCCCGCAACCGTCGTCTACCGCCCTGACGGCGTTCGGGCCTGCCGTGGGGCTCGGTCATGTGTCGCCCTTCCGTGCGCGATGTGCCGCTACCGCGTCGATCCACGCCTGCAGGATCTCGACCGCGGCCGCCTGGTCGACGACAGCACGTTGCTTACGTCCCTTCACCCCACGCTGCGACAGCATCCTGGATGCCGTCACCGTGGTCAACCGCTCGTCGGCCAGCCGCACCGGCACCGGAGCGATCCTGGCCGCGACCTTTTCGGCGTAGTCCAACGCCGCCTCGGCCGCCGGACCATGACGGTCCTTGAGCGTCCGAGGCAGGCCGACGACCACTTCGACCACGTCGTGTTCTGTGACGAGTTCTACGAGCTGGTCGACGTCCTTGTCGCCAGTCGCGTCGCGAGTGAGGGTAACGAGCGGGCTGGCGAGGATGGGGTCGGGATCGCTCAGTGCGATCCCGACCCGGACGGATCCGACATCCACGCCAAGCCGCCTGCCGCGCCCCGGATCGGTCTCCCCAGGCCGATCCGGACGCCGCTGAGGGGCGTCGTCAGCCAACTTCGGCGACCGCCGCGCGCAGTGAGGCGATGGCCTGCTCCGCCCCCGCGGGGTTGGTGCCACCGCCCTGGGCCATGTCCGGCTTGCCGCCGCCACGGCCGCCGATCGCCTCGGCGAAGGACGGGACGAGCTTGCCCGCCGCGATGCCCTTCTCCTGCGCCGCCTTGGTGGTGGCGACGACGAAGGCGACCTTCTCGCCCTGCGGGGCGAACAGCGCGACGATGCCGGGACGGGTGCCGAGCCTGCCGCGGATGTCCGAAGCCAGCGCGCGCAGGCCGTTCGAGTCGACGCCCTCGCCGAGCTTCTCCGCGACGACCGCGATCCCGCCGATGTCCTCGGCCTTGTCCGCGAGCGAGCCCGCCGAGCCGAGCACCTGCTGGGTGCGCAGCTGCTCGATCTCCTTCTCGGCGTTCTTGAGCCGGGTGAGCACGTCGTCGATCCGCGACGGCAGCTGCTCCGACGGCACCTTGAAGGTGCTCGCGAGCTGCGAGACGAGCAGCTGCTCCTTGCGGACGTACTTGAGCGCGTCCGTGCCGACCAGCGCCTCGACGCGGTGCACGCCGGAACCGATGGACGAGTCGCCCACCAGCTTCACCAGGCCGAGCTGGCCGATGCGGTCGACGTGGGTGCCACCGCACAGCTCGCGGGAGTACTCGCCCATGTCGACGACGCGGACGTCGTTGCCGTACTTCTCGCCGAACAGCGCGACCGCGCCCAGTTCGAGGGCCTTGTCCTTCGTGGTGACGAAGGTGTTCACCTCGACGTTGGTCTGGAGGTAGTCGTTGACCTCCTCCTCGACCTCGGTCAACACGTCGGACGAGACCCCGCCGGAGGTGGTGAAGTCGAAGCGCATGCGGCCCGGCGAGTTCAGCGAACCGGCCTGCGCCGCGCGCTTGCCGTACGCGCCGCGCACGGCGGCGTGGACCAGGTGCGTCGCGGAGTGCGACCGCTCGATCGACAGGCGGCGGTGCTGGTCGACCGAACCGGTCAGCGCGCTGCCGACGCCGACCTCGCCGTCGACGACCTCGACGCGGTGCACGAACAGGCCGGGCACGATCTTCTGCACGTCGTGGACCTTGAGCTCGACGCCGTCGCCGAGCAGCACGCCGGTGTCGGCGACCTGGCCACCGCTTTCGGCGTAGAACGGCGTGCGGTCCAGGACCAGCTCCGCCTTCTTGCCCGCGCCGACGCTGCGCACCGGGACGCCGTCTTCCAGCAGCGCGACGACCTTCGCTTCGGCCTGCAGGTCGCTGTAGCCGAGGAACTCGGTCTCGCCGCTCTGCTCGAGCACCTTGCGGTACTCGGACAGGTCGCCGTGACCGGTCTTGCGCGACGCCGCGTCGGCCTTCGCGCGCTGCCGCTGCTCGTTCATGAGCGTGCGGAAGCCCTCTTCGTCGACGGTCAGGCCCTGCTCGGACGCCATCTCGAGAGTCAGGTCGATCGGGAAGCCGTAGGTGTCGTGCAGCTGGAACGCCTTGTCGCCTGCCAGCAGCGAGCCACCCTCGCGCTTGGTCTCCTCGGCCGCGAGGTCGAAGATGCGCGAACCGCTGGTGAGCGTGGAGAGGAAGGCCTCCTCCTCGACGCGGACGACGTCCTCGATGCGGTCGAAACCGGCGACCAGTTCGGGGTACGTCGGGCCCATGGTGTCGCGGACGACCGCCGCGAAGGCGGGCAGCACCGGCTCGTGCACGCCGAGCAGGCGCGCGGAGCGGACGATGCGGCGCAGCAGGCGGCGCAGCACGTAACCGCGGCCGTCGTTGCCCGGCGTGACGCCGTCACCGATGAGCAGCACGCCGGTGCGGGCGTGGTCGGCGATGACGCGGAAGCGGACGTCGTCGGTGTGGTCGGAGCCGTAGCGCCGGCCGGAGAACTCCTCGGCGCGGCCGATCACCGGGCGGACGAGGTCGGTCTCGTAGACGTTCTCGACGCCCTGCAGGATCGTCGCGACCCGCTCGACACCCATGCCGGTGTCGATGTTCTTCTTCGGCAACTCACCGATCGGCTTGTGGCCGTGCTTCGGGCTCTTCTCGCCCCGCACGTCCTGCATGAAGACGAGGTTCCAGATCTCGATGTAGCGGTCCTCGTCGGCGACCGGGCCGCCCTCGCGGCCGTAGTCGGGGCCGCGGTCGTAATAGATCTCCGAGCACGGGCCACCGGGACCGGGTACGCCCATGTCCCAGTAGTTGTCCTTGCCGTCACGGGACTGGATGCGCTCGCCGGGCAGGCCGGTGAGCTTCTTCCACAGGCCCGCGGCCTCGGAGTCGTCCTCGTAGACGGTCGCCCAGATGCGTGCCGGGTCGAGGCCGTAGCCGCCTTCGCTCTGGGACTTGGTGATCAGCTCCCAGGCCGCCTCGATGGCGCCTTCCTTGAAGTAGTCGCCGAAGGAGAAGTTCCCGGCCATCTGGAAGAACGTGTTGTGCCGGGTGGTCTTGCCGACCTCGTCGATGTCCGGGGTGCGGACGCATTTCTGCACGCTGGTCGCGCGCGGGTACGGCGGCGGGGCCTCGCCGAGGAAGTACGGCTTGAACTGGACCATGCCTGCGTTGACGAACAGCAGGTTCGGGTCGTCGAGGATCAACGGCGCGCTGGGGACGCGCGTGTGTCCCCTGTTCTCGAAATGGCTCAGAAAACGCTGGGTGATTTCGTGTGTTTCCACGGATTCGTCCTTGGCTGCGGGCTCGCGCGAAAGCGCTGGGAATGCGGACAGGCGGGAACGGCGGAGGGCTGGGACTCTTCTGATCGCGGACGCGACCCGATCAGCCCTCCGCCCGGCGAGCTCGCCGGACCGGGCGGCGCGGCTGTGCCGCGTGCCTGCCCTCGGCCACGGGGGCCGTGCTCAAGCCGGAACGTTCGGACACCATGTCGTGCAACTCCTGTTCCCGTTCGCTCATCCCGGCGCGGACCTCAGCGCCGAACGAGCCGACGGCGCCCGCGAGTTCCCGCACGGCGTCGCCCAGGTTCGAGGCTAACCCCGCGGGCGTGGCCTGGCGAGCGGTTTCCGTCGCTTTGCGTGACAGGGCGACGCCGGCGACCACGCCGACGCCCAGCCAGAACAGGCGCTTCATTTGCGGCCCCGCTTCTTCGCCGGGCGAGCGGCCTTCGCTTCCGCCTTCTTGCGGCGGGCCTTGATGGCCTTGCTGATCCCGTACGACAGCGCGGCCGTCTTGACGAGCGGTCCGCCGAGGGTCGCGGTGAACACCGACGACAGCGCGGACACGTTGCCCGAGACCGCCTGCGCGTTGGCGGTGATGCCGTCGACCCGCTCCAGCTGCGTGTTGACGTGCGTGATCGTCTCGTTCGCGCCGATCAGCAGCGGGTCGGTGTTCTCATGCGCCTTGCGGATGGCGATCGTGGCCTCGTCCAGGGTCCGGCCGAGCTTGAACAGCACGATCGCCAGCAGCACGACGAGTACGACGAATGCTCCTGCGGCGATCAGCGCGGCGATCTGCCCTGCCGACACGGGCCCTCCTCAAGGGTCTGCGGTCTTGGTGCCCGTGAGGCTACCGTCCCACTGCCCGTTCGACGGTGTCACCCCGCCGGACCGTCACTCAGCGCAGTGAGGCGGGGCGGGGAGCGTCGCGAACGATGTTCGCCGCGCATACGACCTGTTCGGTTCTTGTGCCGTTCACCTTGCTGGGTAAAAGTCGCCCGCATGCCTGAACTGTCACGCCGTACGTTGCTGGGCGCCACCGGCGCCGCGGCCGCCACCACCCTTCTCCCGCCGTCCGTGCACGCCGCCATGGCCGAACCCATGCGCCGCGGCGGACTCGACGCCATCGAGCACGTGATCGTGCTGATGCAGGAGAACCGGTCGTTCGACCACTACTACGGCAACCTGCGCGGCGTCCGGGGCTTCGCCGACACCCATCCGCTCGAACTGCCGTCCGGGCGATCGGTGTTCGAGCAGCCGAATCCCGCCGGCGGCACGGTGCTGCCGTTCTCGGTGCGGAAGGCGGCCGAGCTCGCGGGCCGGAACGCCGACGACATCCAGTACCTCGGCGACCTCGACCACAGCTGGAACGGCAGCGGCAAGGCGTGGGCGCGCGGCTGGAACAACGGCTGGATCGGGGCGAAGACCCCGGCGACCATGACATACTACGAGCGCCGCGACATCGCGCTGCAGTACGAACTCGCGGACACCTTCACCATCTGCGACGCCTACCACTGCTCGATCTTCGGCTCGACCAACCCGAACCGGAACTTCCTCTGGACCGGGACCACCGGTTTCGAACCGGGCAGCACGACGAACCGCGCGGTCTCGAACGCGGCGTACTCCTACGACCACGCGGGCTACGACTGGACGACGTACCCGGAGCGGCTCGAAACGGCCGGGGTGCCGTGGCAGATCTATCAGGAGTGGGACAACTTCACCGACAACGCGGTCGAGTACTTCGTGCCCTTCAAGAAGGTCGGCACGAAGATCCTCGCTTCGGTCGAGCAGAAGTTCCGCACCACCGAGGAGTTCTACGACGAGCTGCTCAAGAAGACCCCCGAGGAGCGCACGAAGCTGCTCGCGCAGTTCGACGCCGGGGTCGCGAAGCTGACGCCCGCCGAGCGGAACCTGTTCAAGAAGGCCATGTACCGCAGCGAGCCGGAGACGCTGGTGACCCGGCTGAAGGCGGACATCCAGGCGCGGCGGCTGCCCGCGGTGAGCTGGCTGGTGCCGTCCGCGAAGGACTCCGAGCACCCCGGCGCGTCCACTCCGGTCGGCAGCGCGAACCTGATCTACCGCGTGCTCGACGCCCTCGCGTCCGACCGCGAGACCTGGTCGAAAACGGTGCTGCTGATCAACTTCGACGAGAACGACGGCTACTTCGACCACGTCCCGCCGCCGATGCCGCCGGGGAACGCGGCGAACGACGCGGACCACTTCAACGGCCAGCCGCTCGGGTTCGGCCCGCGGGTGCCGATGACGGTCGTCTCGCCGTGGTCGATCGGCGGCAACGTCGATTCCACCGTGTACGACCACACCTCGGTGCTGCGGTTCCTGGAGCGCTGGACCGGGATCGCCGAGCCGAACATCAGCAAGTGGCGGCGGACCGTCGCGGGCGACCTCACCGGTGCCTTCGACTTCTCGCGCGGCGGCCGCCAGCCCCGTGTGAACCGGCCCGGTCCGGTGCCCGCGCCGATCAGCCGCTGGCGGCCGTCCGCCCCGGCGGAGCAGAGCCTGCCGGTGGCCGAACCCGGCAACCGCCCGTCGCGGCCGCTGCCGTACCAGGTCTCGGTGTCCGGCGCGGTGGACAAATCCGGGAACCTGGCGCTCTCGCTGGCCAACAGCGGCTCGTCGTCGGCGCATTTCGCGCTGTACCCGTACAAGGGCGAGTTCCCCGAGCCCGCGCACCGCGACGTCCGCGGTGAGGCGCCGGAGGTCGTGCGGCTGCCTGGTGACGACTACCGCGTCGTCGTCCAGGGGCCGAACCGGTCGTGGTGGGAACTGCGCGGGAACCGTCGCGGGGCGGCCGCGGGCGTCGACGTCCGGACGCGGTTCCTGACGTGGCGTTCGGGCGTCGAGTTCAAGCTGTCCAACTCGGGCACTTCCGCGCTGACGCTGCGGCTATCGTCCTCGCGGTTCACGCGGGTGGTGCGGGTCGGGGCCGGACGTTCGGTCACGGTGGACTGGCCGGTCTCGGGCGGCTGGTACGACGTGAAGGTGACCGCGGACGGGGATCCGTCGTTCCTGCGGACGCTGACCGCGCGGGTCGAGAACGGACGGTCCGGCGTCTCCTGCTGACTGGCTGAATGTCCGTGAAGGCCTCCTTCCCTACTCTCAAGGTAGGGAAGGAGGCCTTCATGTACTTATGGTCGCTCGCTCGCCGGCGTGTCGGCTTCGGACGTTGCGAAAGCCACTTTCGCAACCTTCACCGTTGCGAAAGTGGCTTTCGCAACGCGCCAACCCACCAGAGCGCGCCTTACCCGTACTCAAACCGGTTGCATGTGGAGCGCGACTGTTCTTAGCGTCACGTATGGCCGTCACCTTGCAGGGGCTTTGTTTCGCCGCGCATGACCCACAAGGGCTCGCGCGGTTCTGGGACGGGCTGCTCGGCCGGGAAATCGATGACACCGGTTTCCGGCTGTGTTTCGTCCGGAACGACGAACCGAAGACCCGCCAGAACCAGATGCATTTCGACCTGACGAGCGAGCCCCTCGACGACCAGCGGCGGACCGTCGCGAGAGCGCTCGAACTCGGCGGCAGGCATATCGACATCGGCCAGTCCCCCGAGGAAGAGCACGTGGTGCTCACCGACCCCGAGGGCAACGAGTTTTCTGTCGTAGTGCTTGGCTAGCCTCCGCCGTATGGACATGAGAGCCGTGGCCGACACCCTGATCGCGGGTGGCCGCGTCAGTACCTGGGATCTGCGGGACACCGGCCCGGACGATCTTCTCGAACTGCGCGAAATCCGGCAAACCGGGAATCAGGCGCTGCGCAACGCGGCACGCACGCTGCTGTTCGGCCTCGGCGGGCCGGAGGCACTCGGCGAGTACGACCTCGCGCTCGTCCGGCGGCTGATCCGGAGCAAGCTCGGCGGCGAGGTCCCGGTCGCGATGCGGGGCTGCGAGTTCTGGTACGCCATCCCGACCACGGACCAGGCGGCCGTGCTCGACACGTTCGGACTGTCCGATCCGGAACCGGTGACCATGTCACTGGGCACCGAGATCTGGAACCAGCACTACCACGGCTCCGGGCATCAACGCTGCGCCCGGATCTACGTCAGCCCCGCGCTCGGCGGGTGGACGCTCGTTTTCGGACGGCCGTCGGATGATCAGCACCCGGCCGACGTCACCGAAGAGAGCTCTTGGAGTATCGAGCCGCGCGAGCAATATCAAGCCATGCTCGCGAACGAGAAGGTCCGGCGCGGGGTGGATCGTGAGCGCTGTACCGCGTTGAGCCGCCGGTTCGGCGCGGCGCATCAGTACTGGCGCAGCCACGGCGACTCGACGACATCGTGGTGTGTCGCCGAAAAAGGTGAACTGGTCCGGTTCTACGACGTCTCGGCTCCCGAGGAATCGGTCGGCGAACTCGCGGCCGAGAACGGCTACCTGCTCCCCCACGAGGACACCCCGCTGCCCGATGGCTGGGCCGACGACATCGAGCACACCGAGAATCCCTTGGACTGGCAACGGGAATGGGTCCGGCGCTACCGGCGCCTCAAGGCGGAACTCGGCCTGCCGGACCATTGCAACGCGGATACGATCGCCGAGGCGATTTCGGTGCACCCCGGCAAGATCGGCCCGCACACCCGCGTCGAAGGGCACGGGGTCATAGCACTCACCAGATGTGGCCTGGAGTATGGCCACCCGCGAACCTTGTTGCGCGGCCTCACTTACCTGCCCGCACCCGATCGGCCTTCACCGCTCGACGAAGACCAGACCTGACGAACCACAGGTACGCTCAGCCGTACGGCACAGGATGGAAATTGGTCTACACCTATTGACGCGCGCCAGGTCGGCGGCTCAAGCTGCTCTGACCGAGGGCCAATTTCCACTGTCGGAGGTTCGGCGTGCCAAGGAGAACCAGAAAACTACTCCCCCTGCTGGCGTCGCTCATCGCGCTGGCCGGACTCATGATCGTCGTCATCAGCCCCACCACTTCGAGCGCGGCGGGCCACGAGGACTGCCGTCCCGACGGGCTGTACCGGACACCCGGCGTCGACACCCCCTATTGCACCGTCTACGACACGAACGGCCGGGAAAACCTGGGGGAAGGACATTCCCGCCGGGTGATCGGCTACTTCACCAGCTGGCGCACCGGTAAGAACGGGGCACCGGCGTATCTCGCGAGCAACATCCCGTGGACAAAGGTCACCCACCTCAACTACGCGTTCGCCCATGTCGACGCGCAGAACAAGGTGTCGGTCGGCGACCCCGGTCCGAACAACGAGTCCATCGGCATGGAATGGCCGGGCGTTCCCGGCGCCGAGATGGATCCGTCGTTGCCCTACAAGGGACATTTCAATCTGCTGAACAAGTACAAGAAGCAGTACCCGAACGTGAAGACGCTGGTTTCGATCGGCGGCTGGGCCGAGACCGGTGGCTTCCTGAACCCGGACGGCACGCGCAACGCGTCGGGCGGGTTCTACAAGATGACGCAAAGCCAAGCGAGCATCGACACCTTCGCGGATTCCGTCGTGAAGTTCCTTCGCGACTACGGTTTCAACGGCGCGGACATCGACTACGAGTACGCGACGTCGGCGAACTACGCCGGAAACCCGGACGACTACTGGATCGCGCAGAGCAATCGCGGCACGCTGTGGGCGGGCTACGAGAACCTGATGCGCACGCTGCGCCAGAAGATCGACCAGGCTGGCGCCGCCGACGGCAAGCACTACCTGCTGACCGCGGCCGTCCCCGCGTCCGGCTGGCTGCTGCGCGGCCAGGAGGTCTACGGCGTCACGCAGTATCTCGACTACGCCAACATGATGAGCTACGACCTGCACGGCGCGTGGAACCAGTTCGCCGGGCCGAACGCGGCGCTCTACGACAACGGCAAGGACGCGGAACTCGCGCACTGGCAGGTGTACACGACACCGCAGTACGACGGGCAGGGCTATCTCAACACCGACTGGGCGTATCACTACTTCCGCGGTGCCATGCAGGCCGGCCGGATCAACATCGGTGTCGGGTTCTACACCCGAGGCTGGCAAGGTGTGTCCGGCGGGACGAACGGGCTGTGGGGCAATGCTCCACTGCCGGACCAGAAACAGTGTCCACCCGGTACCGGATCCCAGGTCGGTTCGACAGTGCCGTGCGGTAACGGCGCGGTCGGCATCGACAACCTCTGGCACGACATGAGCCTGACGGGCGCCGAGGTACCGGCGGGCGCGAACCCCATGTGGCACGCGAAGAACCTCGAAAACGAGATCATCCCGGACTACCTGGAGAAGTACGGGCTGGACCCGAAGAAGAACCCGAAGGACCGGCTCTCCGGCACCTACGACCGGTACTACGACAACTCGATGGTGACACCGTGGCTGTGGAACAACGACAAGAAGGTGTTCCTGTCCACTGAGGACGAAGAGTCTCTCGCCACGAAGGCCAAGTACGTGGCCGACAAGGGCATCGGCGGCGTCATGATCTGGGAGCTGGCGGGCGACTACGCCTTCGACAACGCCAAGGGCCAGTACTTCATGGGCGACACGCTGATCACGAAGATCAACGACGGCCTGCGCGGCGCCGCCCCGTACGGCAACTCGAAGTCGGGGCGTCCGGCGCCGTCTTCGGTGCTGAACGCGAACATCAAACTGACCGGATTCGCGCTGGGCGACGCGAACTACCCGATCACCCCGCAGATGCGCATCACCAACAATTCGACCACCACCATCCCCGGTGGCACGAAGATCGAGTTCGACTACGGCACGAGCGCGCCCGGCAGCATGTCCGACCAGTCCGGCTTCGGCCTGGCGGTCACCAGCAAGGGCCACAGCGGGCCCAACGTCGGCGGGATGAAGGGAGACTTCCAGCACGTCGCGGTGACCGTACCGAGCTGGCAGAACATCGCACCCGGTGCCACGGTCGAGGTCCGGCTGAACTACTACATGCCGATCGCGTCGCCGTCGAACTTCACGTTCACCTTCGGCGGGACGACCTACGCGATCGCGTCGGACAACCCGCGTGGCGGCGGTGCCCCGCCGACGACCACGACCACACCGACGACGGGTACCACGACCACGACACCCACCACCACGACCAGTCCGACGACCACCACGACCAGGCCGACCACCACCACGCCGACGACGACCACTTCGGTGCCGTCCGACGCCTGGAAGCCGAACGTCGATTACGCCACCGGTGCTCGGGTGACGTACAACGGCGCGGCGTACGTCTGCCGTCAGGGCCACCGGTCCCTGCCCGGCTGGGAGCCGCCGAACGTGCCTGCCCTCTGGACAGCAGCCTGACAGACCCCGGCAGCGCGTAAAGCCTCGTGAGTGGCTAGGACGGTTAGAACCGTCCTAGCCACTCCACGAGGCCCACGCTTTCAGTAACGCCCTGCGGTCAGCTCGTCGAACCCAGGAAAGTCCCCCGCCAGCGTGGCACCGGTGAAGTTCCCGACCCAGCCGCCGTCGTCGTGGAAGAACCGGACGGACACGTAATCCGGCCGCGTCCCCATGTCGAACCAGTGCGTGGTGTTCGCGGGCACGCTCAGCAGGTCCCCCGCTTCGCACAGCACCGCGTACACCTTGCCGCCGAGGTGCAGATAGAACACGCCGGCCCCGCGGGCGAAGAAGCGGTCTTCGTCATCGTCGTGGGTGTGCTCGGCGAGGAATTTCTGCCGCGCTTCGGCGGCTTCGGCAGCCCAGCCGGGGTCGTCGGACGGCGTCATGCGGACGGCGTCCACGAAGGTGTAGCCCTCGGCCGCCGAGACCTTTCCGATCTGCTCCTCGTAGGCGGCCAGCACCTGCTCGGGCGTCACTTCACGCGGCAGATCGTCGACGAGGTCCCACCGGTCGAACCGGACGCCGAGCCGCCCCAGCTCCCCGGTGATGACGGCCGGATCCTCGGTCCTGAGCGCGATCTCGTCGGGCCGGTCGTCCGGCCACACGGTCAGCAAGGTCATCGCACTCCCCTTTCCTCGGTGACAAGTCTTGTCTCTACCCGGAACCGGAGCAACCACTCCAAACATTCCAGGCGATGACGCGCGTGGCGCAGGTCATCACCCCAGACGTAGATCCCGTGCCGCGCGACGATCACCGCCGGCGTGTCCGCCCGGAAACCCGCCTCGAACGCGTCGCCGAGGACGCGCATGTCCTGGCCGTTGGCGATCACCGGGATCGTCACCAGGTCG
Source organism: Amycolatopsis alba DSM 44262 (assembly GCF_000384215.1). Lineage (NCBI taxonomy): Bacteria > Bacillati > Actinomycetota > Actinomycetes > Pseudonocardiales > Pseudonocardiaceae > Amycolatopsis > Amycolatopsis alba. The sequence continues at coordinate 9,095,553 of NZ_KB913032.1, forward strand.
TCGTGCGCGGCACGGCCGAAGCCCTTGAGCATCTCCAGGTCGCGCAGTTCGACGCCGTCCGGCCAGTGTTCGGCGGCCACCACCGGCGCGAGCGCGTGCACGTGGATCACCGCGCCCGCGCCCGACACCGCCGCGATCCGGGCGTGCAGACCGGCCTCGGCCGAGGGCACCTTGTCCGGATGCGGCTGGTCGGCGACGGCCAGCCCGTCCTCCCCGACCACCACGACGTCGTCGCTGGTCAGCTCGCCTTTGTCCCGTCCGCTGACGGTGACGGCGACCCGCAGCGGATCGCGGCCGAGCACCACCGACAGGTTGCCCGAAGTGCCCCGCATCCAACCCAGCCCGGCGAACCGGGCGGATTCCTCGGCCAGCGCGCGGCCTGCCAGGTCCAAGACACTCACCGCGGGACGACCTTGATCTCGTCGAACGACCGGATCGTCCGGTGTGTCCCGAAATCCGCGTCGCCGAAGGGCTCGCCGTCGCGCGCGAGGCCGACGGTCTGCCAGCCGTCGGCGGCCGCCCCGTCGAGTTCGGCCGGGACGTCGGAGAAGAACACGACTTCGCCCGGCTCGGCCTCCAGTGCGGAGGCGATCGCGCGATACGACGGCGCCTCGCGTTTCGGCCCGGCGTTGACGGTATCGAAATGCTTCTCGAACAGGCCGGTGACGTCGCCGTCGGTGGTCCGCGAGAACGACGCGACCTGCCCGGCGACCGAGCCGGACGAGAACACCGCCAGCCGCAGGCCCGATGCGTGCCACGTCCGCAGAGCCGGGGCGACATCGCCGAAGAACTCCGTCGTGAGGTCACCCTCGGCGTACCCGCGCTGCCAGATGAGGCCCTGCACCGTCTTCAGCGGCGCGATCTTCTGGTCCGCGTCCATCCAGCCGTGCAGCACCGCCACGACGTCCGCCGTGGACGCGTCCGCCGGGAGCCCGCCGAGTTCCTTGATCCGCGCGACGGCGCCGGTGACCTCGGGGTCCTCCGGGTGGTCGTCGATCCACGGGCCCAGGCGCGGCCGCGCGTAGTCGTAGAGGGTCACGTGCACGTAGCTGGTGGCGGTCAGCGTGCCCTCGATGTCGAGGACCACCCATCGGGCGGTCAGCGTTGCGGTCACTGGTTCGCTTCCCCTTCTGCGTAGTACTCGTGGAGCCGCTTCGGTGTGAAGGCCCCGCGGTCGGTCACCACCGCGGTCACGAAACGTGGTGGTGTCACGTCGAAGGCCGGATAGTGCCCGCGGACGCGTTCGCTGGCGACGCGGTGGCCGAGCGCGCTCAGCACCTCGTCGCCGTCGCGGTATTCGATCGGCACGTCGGCGCCGGTCGGTGTCGCCTGGTCGGGTGCCTGGACCATCGCGTAGAACGGCACGCCGAACGCCTCCGCCGCCACCGCGAGCCCCAGGGTGCCGATCTTGTTGACGACGTGCCCGTCCATGGCGACGCGGTCGGCCGCCGTCACCAGCGCGCCGACCTCGCCGGACGCCAGCACCGCGGCGCCCATCCCGTCGGTGATCAGCCGGGTGTCGGCACCCATCTCGGCGAGGGTCTCGGCGGTCAGCCGCGCGCCCTGCAGGTACGGCCGGGTTTCGGTGCAGAGGAAGGAGAACTCCTTGCCGTGGCGACGCGCGGCCAGCACCAGGTCGACCAGGTAGAGATCCGCCCAGCAGTGGGTCAGCACCGTCGCCTTGTCCGGCACCAGTTCCGCCGTGTGCTCACCCAGCGCGCGGCTGCGCGACCGGTACAGCTCGTCACCTGCCCGCGCCCCCGTCGTAGCGGCCTCGACGAGATCACCCGACGATTTGTCCACTTCGGACAGTACGGCGGCGACGGCCTTGCGCAGATGGTTGTTCGTCGTGCGGGTCGCGATGATCCGCTCCCCCGCCCGTCGCAGGTACGCGCGAGGATCGGCGAGCCCGGACGCCTCACGGGCGGCGAGCACCATCGCGCCCAGCGCGGCGAAATACGGTCCGGACGACTGGGTGACCATGTCCTCGATGGCCACCGCGACCTCCTCCGAGGTCCGGCAGAGCACCCACTCCCGCGCGAACGGGAAGACCCGGCGGTCGAGGATGTGCACGCCTTCGTCGTCGAGGCGGACGCTTTCGGCGAGAATCGGCAGCGTCATCAGCTGTACCCCGAAAGGCGCGGCGGGATCGCGTTGAGGAAGTGGTCGCCGACCTCACGCGCCTTGTAGGTCACGGGGTCGTGCAGGGTCAGCGTGCGGGCGTTGCGCCAGAAGCGGTCGAAGCCGTACTTGGTCGCCGTGGCCCGCGCGCCGGTGAACTCGAAGACCTTGCTCGTGGTCTCGACGGCCGCCCGGCTCGCGACGATCTTCGCCGACGAGATGGCGATCGCCGCTTCGGCGCGCTCGGCCGGGGTCAGGTCGAATCCGCGCTCGTCGGCCTCGCCGAGAGCGGAAACCGCCGCGTCGACAGCGAATCCGGCCGCCCTCGCGGTCGCGACGAGTTCGCCGTAGCCGGCCAGGGTGTACGGATCCTGGGCCGCTTTGTCCACATCGGACAGTGTCCACGCCCGCGCGGTCTCGCGCGTGTAGACCGCGGCGGCGTCGAGCGCGCCGGACGCGAGCCCGACGTAGACCTGCGCCAGCATGAGCTGGAAACCGATCGCCGCCAGGGAGATGCGGGACATCGTCGGATCCGACTGATCCTCCGGCTGGACGCCGAGGACGTCGTCGCGGGCGACCGGAACGGCCTCGAACCGCACCGCGCCGCTCGCGGTGAGCCGCTGGCCGATGTTGTCCCAGTCACCGGGGAAGGTGATCCCGTCGGCCCGCGCGTCGACGACGAAGGTCAGCTTCTCCTCGTTGTCGGTCCTCGTCGCGCTGACCACCAGGCGGTCGGCGACGGCCGCGCCGGTGGCGAAGGTCTTGGTGCCGTCGACGGTGAACCCGCCGTCGGCCGGGGTCATCAGCAGGGCGGCGTCGAGCGGGTTGCTGACGCCCGCCCAGAACCAGCCCGGTTCGCTCGCGACGCGCGGCCCGAACAGGCCGGTGCGCCACAGCTGCAGGTAGTGATAGCCGAGCAAATGCCCGATCGACGCGTCCGCGGCCGACACGATCCGGGTGGCCTGGTTCGCGGCCGCCCAGCCCGCGGTGTCGAGCAGGGTCAGCAGACCGGACTCGCGCAGCAAGCCGACCTCGTGCACCGGAAGCCGTCCGGCGAAATCCCGCTCGGCCGCGTCCGCCCGCAGCGTCCCGGCCAGTTCCTCGGCAGCTTTTCTCCATACTTCGGTCATTCCGCCCCCTCCAACTCGACCAGTGCGTCGAGTGCCGCGCGAGTCGCCCTCGCCACCCCGGACGCCACGACGTCGCGGTGCGGGTCGTAGGCCGACGGGTCGGGGTGGTCGGGCCGCGCGTCACCGTCGATCACGAGCACACCACCGGCCCGCAAACCGCGCAATGACGCGAACACCAGTAACGCGGAGAGTTCCATCTCAATGGCGATCACCCGCGCGGCCAGATAGTCGGCCATCGGGAGGGTGAGCACCAGCGGGCTGAACGCCGCCCGCGTCCACACCACGCCGCGATGCGCCTCCGGGGCGGCGCGGCTCAGCGCGACAACGGCCTCCGGGGTGGCGAACGCCGGGTACTCCGGATGGATCAGCTGCTGGGTGACGCCGTCGTCGCGGACCGCCGCCTCGGCGATGACGAGATCGCCGTCGGTGATCCCGTCGGCCAGCGAACCGGCAGTGCCGAGCCGGATCAGGGTACGGACGCCCGCTTCGGCCAGCTCGCCGAACTGGCACAACGCCCCTGGCCCGCCGACGCCGTGCGAGGACACGACGACCGGGACACCCTTCCAGGTGCCGGTATAGCTGCGGTATTCGCGGTTCTGGCCGACGAGGACGGCCTCTTCCAGTGTTTCGGCCACCGCGGTCGCGCGGTCCGGGTCGCCGACGACGAGGGCGCGGGGCGGCAGCCCGTGCCGGGGGATCTTGGTGATGGGCAGGACGTCGCTCACGCGGGCTGTCCCTTCTTGCGCTTGACGTTGGACAGGAACAGCGCCACCAGCGTGACGACGTAGGGCGCGGCGTCGGTGGCCTGCTGCGGCAGGCCGATGCCCTGGAGCCGGAAGCCGAACGCCTCGGCCAGGCCGAACAGCAGCGCCGCGAGGAGCACCCCGAGCGGATGCGCGCGGCCCAGCATGACCGCGACGACGGCGATCCAGCCGCGGCCGGCGGTCATGTTCTCGGCGAACAAGGTCACCGAGCCCAGCGCCAGTTGCGCGCCGCCGAGACCGCACAGCGCGCCCCCGGCGAGGATCACTCCGTAGCGGTACTTGGTGACGTTGACGCCGAGGCTGGACGCTGCCTCCGGGCGTTCACCGACACCACGCAGCCGCAAGCCCCAGGGATGCCGGTAGAGCAGCACCGCGAGCGCGGGTACTGCCAGCCAGGACAGGTAGACCAGCAGCGACTGCCCCGGAATCGGGCCGAATTGGCCCAGCCCCTGCAAGGCCGGGTCGCTGAACGAGCCTTCGGTGCCGAAGACCGTGCGGATGAGGAAGCTGGTCAGCCCGACCGCGAGCAGGTTGCTCGCGACGCCGAGCACGATCGGGTCGCCGTCGAAGGTGATCGAGCCGATCGCGAGGATCAGCGAATACGCCGTCGCCGCGATCACCGCCACGACGACGCCGATCCAGGCGCTGCCGGTGTACCAGCTCCCGGCGACGGCGCCGAAGCAGCCGACCAGCAGCGAACCTTCGAGGGAGATGTTGAAGACCCCGGCCCGCTGGCACAGTGCGCCCGCGAGCGCGGCGAACAGGATGGGTGTCAGCGCGGTGAGCGCCGAGGAGAACAGGCTCGCGTCGATCATGCCCGGCCCGCCTTCCGCTTGAAGACACCCGAAGTGGCCGCGAGGAAGATGATCAGGACCGCCTGCAGGACCGCGGTCAGCTCGCGCGGGACCTGCGTCGCGCGTTCCATGGCGAACCCGCCGCTGGTCAGCGCCGCGAAGAACACCGCCGCGAGCAGCGTCCCGAGCGGGCTGGCCCCGGCGAGCAGCGCCGCGAGCAGGCCGATCCAGGTGTACTGCGGCGTGATGAGCGCGCCGTCGATGAACCGGTAGGGGAAGCCGAGGACGGCGATCGCGCCGACCAGCCCGGCCGTCCCGCCCGACGCGGCGAGCAGCCGCAGCGTGAGTTTCGGCCGGTCGATCCCGGCGTAGGTGGCGAACCTCGGCGCCCAGCCGGTCACCTTGGTCTCGAAACCGGCAGGGGTGCGGGCGTCGATCACCGCGTAGACCGCGATCACCGCCACCACCAGGAAGATCCCGGTCGTCACGCCGTCGATTTCGGGCAGCCGGGCGCCTTCGGGCAGCTGCGGGCTCTGCGGCAGGCTGGAACCGGCGTCCTTCAAGGGGAACCGCACCAGGTAGCCGGCGAGTGACATCGCCGGATAGCTCAGCAGCAGCGTGCTGATCAGCAGCGGGACGCCGAGGCGGTTCTCGCAGACGGCGGCCAGCGCGGCGTACGCGGCTCCGGCGAGCGTGCCCGCGAGCAGCGCCAAGACGACTTTGACCGGACCTGGACCGGGCACGTACAGCCCCACGGCGAGCGCGCTGATCGCGCCGAGCACCAGCTGTCCCTCGCCGCCGAGGTTCACCATGCCCGCGCGGAGCGGGATCGCGAGCGCGGTGGCCATCCCCGCGACAGGGACGGCGTAGGCGAGGGTGTCACCGAGGCCGTCAGGGCCGAACGCCCCGGAGACGATCGCGCCGTAAGCGGCCAGCGGGTCGGTTCCGGTGGCCAGCAACAGGATCGCGCCGAGGACGAGCGCCGCCGCGACCGGGACGGCGATGAGACGGACGCGGGTCATCCGGCACCTCCGGCCATCGCCAGGCCGACCGCGTGCTGATCGGCTTCGTCCTTGGTGAACTCCGCGACGATCCGGCCTTCGAACAGCACCAGCACGCGGTCCGAGAGCGCGAGGATCTCGCTGAGCTCGGCGGAGATCAGCAGGACGGCGTGCCCGGCGTCGCGATGGGCGACGAGCCGGGCGTGGATGTTCTCGATCGCGCCAACGTCGACCCCGCGGGTGGGCTGCTCGACCAGCAGGAAGGGGGCGTCGTGGGAGAGTTCGCGGCCGAAGATCGCCTTCTGCTGGTTGCCGCCGGACAGGGTGCCCATCGCGGCGGCGGGGCCGGACGCGCGGACGTCGTAGGTCTCGATGATCGCCGACGCGTGGTCGTCGACCTCCTTGCGGCGCAGGAAACCCTTGCGTACCAAGGGTCGCTTGCGGTGGAAGCCGACGGCCAGGTTCTCGCGGAGGCTCGCCGTGGGTGCCGAGCCGACCTCGGCGCGGTCTTCCGGGACGTGCGCGAGCCCGGCGTCGCGCCGCGCGCGGACCGACAGGCCGTCGAGGTTCTGTCCTTTGAGGACGACCTCGCCGCCGGTCTTCAGGAGACCGGTGATGGCGCCGGACAGTTCTGCCTGGCCGTTGCCCGCGACCCCGGCGACACCGACGATCTCCCCGCCGCGCACGGTGAGGGAAACGTTGTCCAGCAACGGTTTTCCTTCCACTCCGGGAACGGTCAGGGAACGGGCTTCGAGGAAGATGTCACCGGGTGTCCCGGCGGGGTGAACACGGTCGAGGTCGACCTCGCGACCGGTCATCGCCGCGGCGAGCCCGGCGGCGGTCTGGTCCGCGGTGCGCCCGCGGGCGCTGACGCGGCCGTCTCGCAGCACCGTGACATGGTCGCTGACGGCGAGGACCTCCTGGAGTTTGTGCGACACCAACAGGATCGTGCGGTCCTCGGCGGCGAGAGCGCGCAGCACGCCGAACAGCCGCTCGGTTTCCGGCGGGGTCAGCACGGCGGTGGGTTCGTCGAGGATCAGGACGGCGGCCTCGCGGTACAGGAGTTTGAGGATCTCGACCCGCTGCCGGAGCCCGACCGGCAGGTCACGGACCCGGTCGCCGGGCCGCAGCCGCAGTTCGTGCCGTTCGATCAGTTCGGTGACGCGGGCCGTCGCCGCCTTGCGGTCCAGCAGGCCGCGGCGGGTCGGTTCGCTGCCGAACACGACGTTCTCGGTGACGGTGAGTTCGCCGAACAGCGCGAACCCCTGCTGCACCATGCCGACACCGGCGTCGATCGCCTGCGCGGGCGAGCCGAAGGAGACTTCCTTGCCGTGCAAGGAGATCGTACCCTCGTCGGGCCGGTGCAGACCGTAGAGCACGGACATGAGCGTCGACTTGCCCGCGCCGTTCTCGCCCATCAGGGCGTGGATCTCGCCCCTGCCGACGGCGAGGTCCACGTGGTCGTTCGCGAGCACTCCGGGGAACCGCTTGACGATCCCCCGGAGTGAGACCGCGTCAGGATTTGGCCGGGTCATCGACGACGATCGCGCCCGAGATGATCTGGTCCCGCAGTTCGCCGACCTTGGCCAGCACGTCGGGGTGGCTCGCGACGACGCACTGCGACGTCGGGGCGTCGGGCTCCAGCCCGGTCAGGGAGATGCCCCTTTCCTTGACACCGTAGGACTTCGTCTCGCCGGTCTTGCCGCCGAGGATCGCGTCGACCCCGTCGCCGATGACGACGTTCGTGCGTTTGACGACGTTGTCCACGACCTGTCCGGGGCTGGCCGGGCACTGGTTGGCGTCGACGCCGAACGCGAAGAACCCGCCTTGTTTGGCCGCCTCGAACACGCCGAGGTTGCCCGCCGCGGAGGCCGCGCCCATGACCTGGTCGACGCCCTGACCGGCCAGCGTGCCGGCCAGCGCCTTCGCGCGCGCCGGGTCGTTGAACGGGTTCGCGCCGCCGATGAACAGCGGGGCCAGCGTGGTGCCGGGCTTGGCCTTCGCCGCGCCCTGCCCGAACGGGATCGAGTACCGGTGGAACTGGGGCGCGTCGAGTACGACGACCGCGCCGACCTTGCCGGTCTTGCTCAGCAGCCCGGCTTCGGCACCGGCGAGGTAGCTGCCTTCGTGCTCGCGGAACACCGCGCAGGTGACGTTCGGGAAGGGCTTGGTGGTGCAGGAGTCGACGAACAGGAACTTCTGCTCGGGATTGCGCTCGGCCTCGGCCGCGATCGCGTCGGCGAAGTTGAAGCCGACGGCGACGGCGACGGCGGGCTTCTCGCGCACCGCGGCCGAGAGGTTCTGCTGGATAGACGCCGGATCGGTGCTCTGGAACACCTTCTGCGTCCCGTTGTGCTTCTTGGCCGAATCCTCGATGCCCTGGACGGCGAGTTTGAGGAAGTCGTTGACCCCGACCGGGCTGGGCGTGATCAGGACCAGCGCGGGCCCGGCGGCGTTCCGCGCGGCCGGGTCCTTGGCCGAGGCGTTGCACGCGGCGAGGAGCGCGACGGCGGAAATGGCCATGACGGCCCGCAGGAGGGTTCTCGGCGACATGTCCCGGACTTTAGGTCTCCGGTCCACGATATGACACGAGTCCCACCATGCGGAACCGTGTAGGTCGTTATACGTCGCCCGGATCCGCGCCGAGGGCGGAAGCCGCCGCGTACCGCGAGCGGTGGAGTCCGGCCGTGCGGCGCAGGGTGAACCGGTCGATCTCGGCGCCGTCGTTGCGCAGCGTCCGCACGGTCAGCGTCGTGCGGCGGCCGAACCAGGCGGGCTCGACGTCGATCGCGAGGAAGGAGTAACCGGTGTAGCGCACGCGCGACCACGGCACCGTCTCGGTCACCTTCCCGCCGCCCTTGACCCAGTGATACGACTGGAACTCCCCCGCGAACGTGTCGGGCACCGGGAAGCTGTAGAGGCTCCTCCCGCCACCACCGCAGGTCGCGTAGACGGTGCCGTCACGATCCGGCTCGACGGTGTCACCGATCTTGACCTCGCGGGTCACCTTGCCGCCGCGCAGGGCGTCGGTGCGTTCGTAGATGTGGTTGTGCCCGTTGATCACGAGGTCGACCTGGAACTCGTCGAACAGCGGGACCCACTGCTCGCGGACGCCGCCCTCGGACGCGTGCTGGTTGGTCGTCGAGTAGGCACAGTGGTGGAAGAACACCACGACGAAGTCGACGTCCGGCTGCGATCGCAGATAGCGCAGGCGCCGCTTGAGCCAGGCCGTCTGGGAGCCGTTCGAGTAGCCGAGGTTGGCGGGGATCTCGTACGAGACGTCGTTGGCGTCGAGCGAGATCACCCCGACGTTGCCGTAGATGAACGAGTACACGCTGGGGCAGTCGTGCGGGCCGCCGCCGGGGAAATCCCAGCGTTTGAGCTGGCCACCGTAGCCGTCCGGCGAGTAGAGGGCTTCCATGTCGTGGTTGCCGGTGGTGACCATCCACGGCACCGACGCCGCGACACCCTCGATCTGGCGGTAGTAGGCGTCCCAGACCTTGGGGTCGAACAGGTCGTGATCCGCGTCGGGCTTACTGCCGGGCGGCTTGCCCGCGCCACTCGGATCGGCGTACGCGATATCGCCTGCCAGCAGATGGAAACGCGGGTCCTGTCGCGCGACGGCGCCGTCCTGCGCGAGCGCCGTCGTCGACACACCTTGGTCGCCGAACGCGGTGAAGGTGAACTTGTCCGCCGGGATGCCCCGCGCGGGCGCGGTGGTGAACGTCGAGATCGCGGCGGGACCACCGTCACCCGAGGCCGGATCGAAGCCCTCGTGCCCGACGGCGTACCGGTAGGTGCGGCCGGGCCAGAGGTGATCGGCCTCGGCGTGCAGGTAGTACTGGTCGTACGGCGCGATGACCCCCGCGACCTCGGAATGCAGCGCGCGGACCTCGGCCGGGATCCGGTGGCTCCAGCCACCGTGACCGTCGGCGATGCGCAGGAACGGCTTCCGCACCGGCGCCGGCACCTGCCACGCGACCCGCATCGACGTCCGCGGGTTCCGGCCGAACGCCAGATGCCGCCCCGCCGGGACGACCTTGTCGCCGTCGGCGTACGCGGTGCCCTGCAGGAGAAGCGGGCCCGCCGCGAGGGCGACCCCGGCTCCTTTGAGCATCGTGCGGCGGCTCAGGTACTCGTGCTGCTCGGCCATCGTGAGGCGCGAGGCCAGCGCGTCGGGAACACCGACCCTGGGGATTTCCATGCGCGCGATACTCGCTCATCCGGATGCCGCTTTGCCGACGGTGAAGCGAACGCGAGCGGTCCAGTTGCCCAGGGCGGCCTCAAGGAGTACCCAAGCACTCTTTAAGTCCGTGAAGGCCTCCTTGAGGGACTCAGAGTCCCTCAAGGAGGCCTTCACGGACTACCTACCAATGAGCTTCAGTGCTTGTCCGCCTCGGCCGCGGCGAAGATCTCCGTTTCCAGGAAGGTTCGCCACTGAGCCGGGGATTCGCTTTGCAGGGCACGATAGGCGGCCGCCTGGACCTGAGTGCCGGGAGTCGACCTGGTCCAGATCTCGCGGACCAAGGGACCTTCCCCGAGGTACTTGGCGTAGGCGGCGTCGATGCCGACGACGGCGGCGGCGCGCACCTTGATGGTGTTCACCTTGTCCTTGGCCGCGGCCTCGAAGATGCCGGTGTCGATGAACGCCCGCCACTGCTCCGGCGTCCGGCTGTGGTAAGCCTCGTACCACACCTCGGAGTCCCGAGGCGCCTGGTCACGGGACCAGATGTGCTGGACGAAGTACTCGTCCGTCAGCTGCGCGGCCAGTGCCGGATCCATCCCGACGACGGCCGCGGCCTTCACCCGTGCGTCGCGGAGCTTCTTTTCCGCGGCTTCCTTCTCGGCCGCTTCCTTCGCGGCGTCCACATCACGCTGGTGCTCGACGAAGATGCCGCGGACGATGAAGTCCTTCTGCTCCGCCGGCGCTCCGCGGGTAGCGGCCGCCGCGGCCGCCTTCACGAACGATCCCTTGGCTGCCCGCTCCCACAACGCGAAGACGAAGTTCCCGTCTTCCTGGGCGAGCATGATCGACGTCAGCTCGAAACCGAGCAGTGTGGCGGCGGGCTGCCGCTCCGCGCGCCGGGCCTGGTAGACCGCTTCACGGTCCAGATCCCGCTGATGCGCCTCGTAGATCCAGGTCGTGAGGAACGACGACGTCCTGCCACTGTTGTAGGCGTCGAGCGCCTCGAACTGGACTTCCCGCGCGATCTCGCCTTGCAGCTTCGCGGCCTTGTAGATCTCGTAGACGAAGTCGCGTTCACTGAGCCGCAAGAGCTGCGGAGTGACCGTGAGGCCGACGACGGCGGCGGCGTTGGTGCGCACCTCTTCCGGCGTCTGTGCCACGGCGGCCGAGGCCGTGGCCGGAGCGGCGCTCGCCACCGACGGCGTGAGGACCCCGGTCACCACGGTGACCGCGGCGAGAACCGCGACGGAGGATGACATGACCTTGCGAACGCTGGAATTTCCCCAGTTTGCCATAGGTGAAGGTTGTCACTCTTGTTCTGCTCGCCATCGTGGTCGAGCACGGGGAATCCCACACAGCACGACAACCCGGTGATCCCCCAGCCACAGAAGCATATAGCCCCATGATCGACGAACGTTACCGATTTTCCCGGTACTGCTCCGAATGCGGAACTAACGTTCGCCCCGGATGGTGCGCCGCAGCTTCGGCACCCGCTCGTGCAACGTCCGTTCCGCCCCGCGCTGCGTCGGCTCGTAGTAGTCCCGCCCGATCAGCTCGTCCGGCGGATACTGTTGTGCCAGAACACCTTCCGGCACGTTGTGCGGGTACCGGTACCCCTTCGCGTTGCCGAGCTTCTCCGCTCCCGCGTAGTGCCCGTCCCGCAGATGCGGCGGCACCGTCCCGATCCGTCCGGACCGGACATCGGACAGCGCGGCGTCGATCCCGGTGATGACGGCGTTCGACTTCGGCGCCGTCGCCAGGTGCACGGTCGCCTGCGCCAGCGCGAGACGCCCTTCCGGCATCCCGATGAACTGCACCGCGTGCGCCGCCGCGACGGCCGACTGCAGCGCCGTCGGATCGGCCATGCCGATGTCCTCGCTCGCGTGCACGACCAGGCGGCGGGCCAGGAACCGCGGATCCTCCCCCGCTTCGATCATCCGCGCCAGATAGTGCAGCGCGGCGTCCACATCGGAGCCGCGGATCGATTTGATGAACGCGCTGATGACGTCGTAGTGCTGATCGCCGTCCCGGTCGTACCGCACCGCCGCCTTGTCCACTGTGGACTCGACGATGGCGAGGTCGATCGTCTTGGCCTCTGTCGCGCTCGCCGCGTCCGCGGCCGCTTCCAGCGCGGTCAGCGCGCGCCGCGCGTCACCGGAGGCCAGCCGCACGAGATGCGCCCGCGCGTCCTCGGTCAGGGTGAGTTCGCCGCCGAGACCGCGTTCGTCGGTCATCGCGCGTTCGATCAGCGAGACGATGTCGGCGTCGGTCAGCGGCCGCAGCTGCAGCACCAGCGACCGCGAAAGCAGCGGCGAGACCACGGAGAACGACGGGTTCTCCGTGGTGGCCGCCACCAGCAGCACCGTCCGGTCTTCGACGGCGCCGAGCAGGGCGTCCTGCTGGGTCTTGGAGAACCGGTGGACCTCGTCGATGAACAGGACGGTGTTCTCGGCGTTGTAGTTCCGGCGGCGGCGGGCTTCCTCGATGACCCCGCGCACCTCCTTCACCCCGGCCGACAGCGCCGACATCGCCACGAACCGGCGTCCGGTCGCGGCCGAGACGAGGTTCGCCAAGGTCGTCTTGCCCGTTCCCGGCGGGCCGTAGAGCAGCACGGAAGCGGGCGCCGCGCCTTCGACGAGCCGCCGCAGCGGCGCGCCCTCGCGCAGCAGGTGCTGCTGGCCGACGACCTCGCCGAGCGACCGCGGCCGCATCCGCACGGCCAGCGGCGCCCCTGCGGGTACGGCGACCTCCCTCGGCTCGGCCTGCTCCGGAGGCGGCCCGAGGTCGGGGTTCACGGTGAAGAGTTCGTCCTGTGCCACGGTGTCGACGTTAGCCGTTGCCACCGACGGTTCCGGCCACAGGTCAGCGCAGCCGCTCCCGGAACGAGTGCCACATGATCACGGCCGCGTACGGCACGAACTCGCGGCCCCGCCGCCACACCCACGGGACACCCTTGAGCACCAGCCAGCCGAGGTGCCCGGCGGTGCTCGGCTCCACCCCTCCCGAGCAGGTCAGGCTGACCGGCAGCGGTACCGCGAACCCGGCCTCGGCGAGCCGTTCGGTGAACCCGGTCGCCAGCATCCGGTGCCCGAGTTCCGACGGGTGCAGCCGGTCGACGCTCCACGCGGTGAGGTCGTAGGCGCCCGGCAGCAGTTCGAGGTCGAGACACGGCACGCCCTCGCGCTCGACGACACCGTCGATGGCGGCGTTCAGCTCGGCCACCCGCTCGCTCAGCGCCCGCCGCAACGACTGCGGGAGGCGGAACACCTTGCCGTGGTCGTGGTAGCGCACCGGCACCACGGTGGTGCCGACGGCGGCCAGTGAACGGATCACCTCGGTGAGGTCCGCGGCGATCTTGTCGGCGCTGAAATCGGGACGCAGCGTGTCGTTCATCCCCGCCACGACCAGCGCGACGTCCGGGCGGTGCGCCACGGCCGCGGGAAGCTGCTTCGTCAGCACGCACCCCATTCGCGCTCCGGTGAACGACGGGTTCAGGTAGCCGTCCGGCTCGACGCCCAGCGCCTCGGCGACGAGCGGGCCGACCCCGCGCCAGCCGCCCCGGTCCGGCAACGGGTCACCCAGGCCGACGGCCGTGGAATCGCCGAGCACGACCAGTCTGCGAGCGGACCGGGGTACGGCCGGGGCAGGTGGAAGGAGAGGTTCGGGACTCGGAGTGACTTCGACACTGATCACGGTCACGGTTGCCACCATCGGCCACGCAGACTTACCTGCGGTGATGCCTGGGTAACGCGGCGAGGACAGGCGAGCGAAAACTACCGGAAAGCGGGATAGAAGGCGAGGTCGGCGTGCGGCCCCAGCCTGGCCCCGAGCGCCGCGGCGACACGGGTGGCGTGCTCGGAGATGTCCGTCAGCCGGGCGCGCAGCGAGTGCTTGGCCAGTTCCCGCCACCAGGTGACCAGCGCGGCCTCCCGGCTGATCGGCGTGGCGTGCCGGTCCAGGTCCAGCTCCGGGAGGATCTCCCAGGTGATGATCCACAGCAAGAGCAGCTGACCGTCCATCAGGTGCTCGGCCAGCGCGTCTTCGTCCTCGAGCGCGGGCCAGACCGAGACGACCTCGGCCCGCCAGGCGGCGATCATCGCCTCGCTCATCCCCGGCGGCAGCGCCAGGGCGTCCGCGCTCGACGCGAACGGGAGCCGCAGGTACGCCGCGTCCATCAGGGTGCTGCGCACCCGGCCGCGTTCGAAGTCGAGGAATCGCACTCCGCCGCTGGTCACGAGGTTGTTGTCCGGGCTGAGATCGACCGGGCTGAACGCGCGGTAGGACGGCGAGCCCGCCCGCTCTGCGACCTCCATGACCCGCCGCTGCACCGGCTCCGGCGTCTCGACGTCGAGCAGTTCCTCCAGCAGCCCCGGCAGTTGCGCGCAGACCGCGGGCAGCGGCGCGTCCTCGTTCTTGACCGGGCCGCCCAGGCGGCGCAGCAGCGCGTTGAAATCGGGCTCGCGGCTCGCGGTGCTCGCGTGCAGCCTGCCCAGTGACCGGGCCCAGGACAGGAGCGCTCGTTCGGCGCCGCGCGCGTCACGGGCGTGGAGCTTGTCGTGCAGTGTCGGGACGCCGCCGAGGTCCTCGATCACCAGGACCCTGTCCCGGCCGTCGTGGGCCAGCAGCTCCGGGCACATCCGGTCCTCCGGCGCGAGCGCGGTGAAAAGCTGGTAGCTGACCGCCTCCTGCGCGAACGGATCGGGCCGTCCCGGTTCCGGTGGATCGGGGTAGTGCTTGATGACGAGGGTGCGCGGCAGCGCGAACGGCGACGACGCCACTCTCGCCCGCACGACCGTCGCCGGGCCGCTGCCGGCGAGATCTTCCGGGGCGACGAGGGTGATCGCGCTGCCGAAGCGGCGCGAAAGGACCGACTCGCCGGCGGCGACCGCGGCCGCGACGGCGAGGGTTTCGGCTCCAGCTCCGACGGTCGAATCGTCGGCAGAGGAGGTATCGACTGTCATTACCACCGACCCTACTCGTGACTGAGCAACCATGACCACTGAGATCCGGGCAACCGCGCGCACTGGCGCGATCCGGACTCACCCGCGTGAAAGCGGACGTTCCGTCACCCTCGATCGTTGCCCACGACGGCGCAATGTCAGCACAATGGCCGCAGCTGCAACGATTCCGATGAGATTGACCAGCAGCTGGCCGGTCGAATACAGGCACCGGTCCCACTGACCGGCAACCCCGGCGACCACCGCGTACCCGGCCGCGGGCACCGTCGTCACCGAGATGAAGACGCCCACGAGCGCGGCCGATTTGGCCGAGGTCATGGAAAGCATTCCCGCCGCGCCGGCGAGCAGTGCCACGATCAGGGACGCGATTCCCACCTGGTAAACGAAATCGACCTCGTGGTTGTCCGCGAGCTTGCTGACCTCGAGCACTCCGGTGGCGTTGCCCACCAGCACCACACCGAGGGTGATCACCATCGCGATCGGGAAGCCGCCGAGCAGCGCGGCCCCTCCCTGTCGCACGAGATCCCGGCGGCGCAGCACCAGGCCGACCGCCATCGCCGCCAGCGGGCCGAATTCCGGCCCCACGACCATCGCGCCGACGATGGTGACGGCCGAGTTCGTGATGACGCCGACCGAGGCCAGCAGGCACGCGATGGTCAGGAATGCCTGAAACGTCCAGGTCAGCCGGGACTCCTCGCCGGACCGGCCGACGAGTTCCTGCCACACCACCGCGTCCGCGGCTTCACCCGGCGCCTGCTCTTCGGCCTTGTCCGCGGCGTCGGACACCGCGGTGTCGAGAGCTTCCAGGGTGATCCCGCCGGTGTGGTCGAGATCGAGCCCGCAGAGCGACTCGATGATCTCGTCCGCCGCCTCACGGGCGATGTCCGCCTCGACCAGGTCGCCCTCGGGCGCGACCGCCACCCCGTGATGCACGACGAGGTGCGCGGTCCCGGCGTGTGCCCGCAGGATCCGGATCGCTTCGTCGGTCCGGTCCGGCGGGCACACGGCCCTGAGATGGAGCATCAGTTCTTGGCGGGCGGCGCGGGCTTGGCGTCGATGCCCGCCTCCTTGCGCTGCTCCGGCGTGATCGGCGCCGGGGCCGAGGTCAGCGGGTCGAACCCGCCGCCGGTCTTCGGGAACGCGATGACGTCACGCAGCGAGTCGGCCTTGGCCAGCAGCATGACGATCCGGTCCCAGCCGAACGCGATACCGCCGTGCGGCGGCGGTCCGAAGGCGAAGGCGTCGAGCAGGAAGCCGAACTTCTCCTGCGCCTCCTCCTCGCCGAGGCCCATCAGCTCGAAGACCTGCTTCTGCAGTTCCTGCTGGTGGATACGGATCGAGCCGCCGCCGATCTCGTTGCCGTTGCAGACGATGTCGTAGGCGTAGGCCAGCGCGTTGCCGGGGTCGTCGGCGAGTTTGCCGATCCACTCTGGGGTGGGCGAGGTGAAGGCGTGGTGCAGCGCCTTCCACTTGCCGCCGCCGACCGCGACGTCGTCGGACTCGTCGGCCGAGATGAACATCGGGAAGTCGACGACCCAGACGAACGACCAGGCGTTCTCGTCGATCAGGCCGAGACGGCTGCCGATCTCCAGCCGGGTGGCGCCGAGCAGCGCCCGCGCGTCGGCGGGCTTGCCGGCGGCGAAGAAGACACAGTCACCGGGCTTGGCGCCGACGGCGTCCGCGACCGTCTCGCGCTCCTTCTCCGACAGGTTCTTCGCGACCGGCCCGCCGAGCGTGCCGTCCTCGTTGACCAGGATGTACGCGAGACCGCGGTGCCCGCGCTGTTTGGCGAAGTCCTGCCAGGCGTCGAGGGTGCGGCGCGGCTGGTCGGCCCCGCCCGCCATCACGACGGCGCCGACGTACGGCGCCTGGAACACGCGGAACGGGGTATCGGCGAAGAAGGCCGTCATGTCGGTGAGTTCGAGGTCGAAGCGCAGGTCCGGCTTGTCCGAGCCGTACTTCTCCATCGCCTCGGCGTAGGTGATGCGCCGGAACGGCCGGGGGATCTCGGCGCCGATCAGCTTCCACAGCGCGGTCACGATGTCCTCGCCGAGGGCGATGACGTCGTCCTGCTCGACGAAGCTCATCTCGATGTCGAGCTGGGTGAACTCCGGCTGCCGGTCGGCGCGGAAGTCTTCGTCCCGGTAGCAGCGCGCGATCTGGTAGTACCGCTCGAGCCCGCCGACCATGAGCAGCTGCTTGAACAGCTGCGGCGACTGCGGGAGCGCGTACCAGGAGCCGGGCTTGAGCCGGGCCGGGACCACGAAGTCGCGGGCGCCCTCGGGGGTGGAGCGGGTCATGGTCGGGGTCTCGACCTCGACGAACTCCTGCGCGTGCAGCACCTCACGGGCGGCACGGTTGACCTCGCTGCGCAGGCGCATCGCGGCGGCGGGGCCGCTGCGGCGCAGGTCGAGGTAGCGGTGCTTGAGGCGCACCTCTTCGCCGACGTCGACCCGGTCGTCGATCGGGAACGGCAGCACGGCGGCCTCGGACAGCACCTCGAGCTCGGTGACCAGCACCTCGATCTCGCCGGTGGGGATCTCGGTGTTGGCGTTGCCCTCGGGCCGCTTCGAAACCTCGCCGACGATGCGGACGCAGTACTCGGAGCGCAGCAGGTGGGCGCGCTCGGCCATCTCGCCTTCGCGGAAGACGACCTGGCTCACGCCGCTGACGTCACGCAGATCGATGAAGATGACGCCGCCGTGATCGCGCCGCCGGGCCACCCATCCGGTGAGGGTGACCGTCTGACCGGCGTGCTCGGCACGCAAGGTGCCGGCTTTGTGGGTGCGAAGCACTGCGGGTGCTCTCCTTCGGCATCACGTATCTGCGATTCGACGGCGCTGCGGTTCGACTGCTCTGCGCCGACGTCAAAGGCTAACGAATCGCCCCGGATGCCTCGCGACCAGGTGTTCTCAGATCGTCGGCCAGGCCTCCAGTGCCGCGGCCATCCGCCGCGTATGGGCCAGGTAGTCGGGCACGGACAGGACCCGGCCGTCGATGTTGTCCAGCAGCCAGCCCGCGGCCGCCTCCCGCGAGGCGAATAACTGGGTACAGACCAGCGCCTCGACGTAGTCCTGGCCGACGGTGAGATCGATATCGGACAGCCGTGACGCGGCGACGACGGCGTGCGGCGGGTCGACGCTCAAGACGTGCGCGCGGGTGAAGTGCACCCGCACGCGTGCCCCGGTCGCCGGGCAGACCGCGTCCGCGTGCACGGGTTCGCCGGTGGCGACGGCCAGCAGGAACAGGTCCACCCGGTACCGGTCGGAGCCGTCCCTGGACTGGCCGGACCGGGAACCGCGGTCCATCACGACCAGGCCGTCACGGATGACGAAGCCCATCAGGTCCATCAGCCGGTGTGCCTCGGCGGGGTCCATGCCGACGGTGGCGGCGAGCCTGCCGATGGCGATGGGGTGCCGGCCCGCTTTGGTCAGCTTGGTCGCGGCCCAGGCGATGCGGACAGCGGCGGTGCGATCCGTACGGGTGGTCAACAGGCACCTCCTCGCCTTCCTCCCCTTGAGATTAAGCACGAAAAGGATTTCCGCCAAGTGACTGCGCCGAACGGCCGAATCCGTTGTGGGGTAAGAAGATTCACATTACGTGCCGCGCACCGGGCAGAGGTTTTCCGCGTTGCGCGAAAAGAGTCGATCTTTCGGTCGAACAAGGCAAAAGTAACTCGCCGCGTCCCGAGCGCCACGTTCGAGACGTTGAGCGTCCCAGGCGTGGCGCTCGGGACATGCTCACGACCCGCCGGACCGGCGCCTCACAACAGCTTGAGCTGTTCCGCGGCAGGCACCACCTCTTCCGAGCGCTGCACGGGCATCGTCACCTGCATTCGTTCCGCGTCATCGGCACGGGAACCGAAACCGTGACGGCGCAACAACGGGCCGACACGGGCTCCCAGCCGCTCCCGATAGGACTTCGGGAGATAGGCGCCGCGCGAGTACAGCTCCCGGTATTTCGGCACGAGTTCCGGATGTTCCCGGCCGAGCCAGCGCGCGAACCATTCCCGCGCGCCCGGCCGCAGATGCAACGGGAGGACGGTGACCCTGGTGGCGCCTGCCTCGGCCAGCCGCGCGAAGAGGGCGTCGAGCGCGTCCACCGAGTCGGTCAGGTACGGCAGCACCGGGGCGACCAGTACCGAACACGGGAGCCCGGCGTCCCGCGCCTTGCGGATCAGGTCGAGCCTCGCCCGCGGGCTCGGTGTGCCCGGTTCGAGGCGGCGTTGCAGGCCCTCGTCCAGCAGCGCGAGCGAGATCGCCAGCCCGGCGGGCACGTCCTTCGACACCGACTCCAGCAACGGCAGGTCCCTGGCCAGCATGGTCCCCTTGGTCAGGATGGACAGCGGCGTACCCGAATCCGCGAGCGCGGTGATGATGCGCGGCATCAGCCCGTAGCGGCCTTCGGCGCGCTGATAGGGATCGGTGTTCGTGCCCATCGCGACGTGTTCACGGGTCCAGCTCGGGCGCCGCAGCTGCGCGGCCAGCACCTCGGGCGCGTTGACCTTCACGATCACCTGCGTGTCGAAGTCACGGCCGGCGTCGAAATCCAGGTACGTGTGGGTGTTCCGCGCGAAACAGTTGTGCGTGACCATGCCGTCGGCGATGAAGTCACCGGTCCCGGTGGTGATGTCGAACAGCGGCAGCTCGATGCCGAGCGCTTCGATCGACGACACCTTCCGCCTGGTCCGGCCGATGGCGAGACCGTCGAGCGACCGTTTCCAGCCGACGGCCGGGTCGGCGAGGTGAAAGAACCGCAGCTCTTCCGACGGCCCGCCGAGCAGTTGCACCGTCCACAACGGACGGAACTTGACGTTTTCGGTTTTGACGTAACGGAAGCCGAAGTTGTCGAGGGCGGCACAGAAGGTCGAGACGATGTCCTGCTCGTCATGGGTGACCCGGAGCGCGCCATGCCGGTAACTCCCGGCGAGGTCGAACAGTCCCGCCAGGAACCCGCGCTGCCAATGGGAATCCGGCGACGGCGGCACCTGCACGAAGCCGACCGACGCGCCGAAGTCGGGGAGGTACCCGAGCGCGCGGTCCGCGGCGTCCTTTTCGGCCGAGAAACCGCCGGAGCGCAACATCCCGCAGAGGAATCCGGCGCGGTAGCCGAGGGTGTCGTCCGGGGTGCGGACAAGCTTCCCGACGCCGACGAGCTCGGTGCCGCCGACCAGATGCGGCCGCTGCGCCGCGCCGAACCGGGTGCCGGTGACGTGTTTCCACCCACGGCCGGTCAGGAACCGGTGGTCGCCACTGGCCACGATGGACGTTCCGTCGTCGAGGGTCACGCGGTACGCCGGTTTCAGCGTCGACCAGTGCGCCAGCACCTCCGTCGGCACCAGGCGCCGCCCCGCGCCGCGGCCGCGTGTCCCGTAGATCGCGTCGCCGGGCGCCAGGTCCGCCAGTGGCTTCGTCCGGCCGTCGGCCATCAGGACCGGCGTGCCGCCTTCGAGGCAGTACGTACACGCGTGCGAGCAGCCGCGGTACGGGTTCACCGTCCATCCGAACGGGACACCCGATCCCTCGGACACCTTGTTCAGCACGGATTTGGCGTGCACCTCGTGAAAGGTGACGCCGTCGAATTCGGGCGTGCGCACCGAACGCAGCAACCCGTCCAATCCGGGCAGTACCGGCTCGCCGCCGTCCGCCCGCTGTCGATCCCATCGCACCAGCCCAGTCGAACACATGTTCTAGACAGGTGTCAAACAGGTGTTCGAACGCGGGTGATCTTCGCCGCGTTCCTACCGCCTTTCGATGCCCTCCGCCACGTAGCCGGCAGGCTGGATCAGTCCCGCGCACCGGCTCTCCCCGCGCGGCGTCGCCGACCGGCGCCGCACTGTCACCGCGTAGAAGTCTTCGCCGCCGCGCACGGTGACCACCCGCGCGTCGGGTTCGAGCAGCGGCTCCTCCTGGACGGCGAGCACGTCGTCCAAACCGGACAGATCGAGCCGCCGCCGGATCGCGATCTCCGCGAACTGCGCCCACGCCGTCCGGGCGGACGTCCGGCCGCGGAGCTGCTCCGGTTCGACCTGCCCGCGCAGGGCCGCCTTGGCGACCAGTGCCGCCTCGGCCGGGTTGAGCTGGCCGTGCAGGAAACCGTCGGGGACCACGAGGAGATTGCCCGCCCAGCGGTCGCCGCCGACGTGGCTGACCTCCCAGGAGCGACCGGGGTGATTGGTGTTGAGCGCCGAGGCCAGCGGGCGGCCGAGCACCGCGCAGCACATGTCCTTGGTGCCGTGCGTGCAGACCAGGAACAGCGGCCCGTCCACTCGCTCGCCGAGCCCGCCGACGCCGTCCACGATCAGGTCGAGGTCCAGCTCGGCCAGATCACTCAGGTCGCGGATCTCCAGGCGTTCCAGCCAGCGGTTGCCCGGTTCGCCCCCGCCGACGTACACGGAACGGCGGCGATCCGGGTCTCGCTGATGCTTGCCGGGACGACGGATCAGCAGCGGGCGGAGCCCGTGAGACCGTCTCAAGTTCTCGAGCAGCTCGCGCCGCTCGGCGGGGAACGCCTCGTCGAGGACGTTTTCCAGCGCATCCGCTGGCCAGGGGCCCGGCTGCTCGATGAGCAGCCAGCAGCGCATGTCCGCCGCGGTGCCGGCTGGACTCGCGCCGAGCATGCGCGCGACGGTCGCGCAGCCCGGCAACGCTGCGGGCGGAGCGTCGGTGTCCGAGAGCTGAGCGGTCATCGCCTGACCCCTCCGGACTTGACCTTAGGCATGCCTTAGCTTACCCCGTCCGAGCTCCCTTCACACTTGTCCTCTTCTGTGAGATTCAGCCGATCGAGAGAAGTCCCTGCGTGGTGAGCTCACCGAGGAAGGCCCGCACGGTCCCCCGATCGAGTTCGGACACCTCGGCGAGTCGCTTGACCGCCTGCGGCGTGCCGTCGAGCAGTGTCTTCAGCACCGGCGCCGCGGCAGCCGCGAAAACGAACCGTCTGCCGTCCGCGAGCAGCGTCACCCGGCCGTCGTCTTCTTCGAGCACCGCCCTCGGGACGAGGAACCGGACCTCGGTCTCGTCGCCGTCGGGCAGCAGGCCGGAGGTCGCCGCCCACGGCAGCCCGACGCGCGGATGCGCCGGGGCCGCCGAGTCGCGCTCGGCCAGGAACCTGTCGACGACGTCGGTGGTCAGCGCGGCTTCCAGTTCCGCGCGCAGGGCGGCGGCGCGGTCGGCGCGCTCCTCCTCCGTCCCGGATCTCGGGAGATCCCGGCGGAACACGGTGCTCGCCCGCAGCTTGTCGGCGAGCCAGGACACCAGGTCGATCCCGGTGGCCGGGCTGAACCCGAGGGTGAGGTGCAGCGACATCTCCCCCACCGCGGTGACGTCGTGCCAGTGCCCGCGGGGAACGTAGAGGACGTCGCCGTCTTCGAGGATGAAGTCGTCGATCGGTTCACCGGGCCGCTCGGGCTGTTCGACATCGCGATGCAGCGGAGCGGGCCTGGTCGGGCCGTGCATCCGCCAGCGTTTGCGGCCCGCGACCTGGATGATGAACGCGTCGTGATCGTCCCAGTGCACGTCGAAACCGTGAGTGACGCCCCAGCCCGCGTACAGGTTGACCTGGACGCTCTCGCGGAGGTCGTGTTCGAGCCCCCTGGCGAGGTCACCGATCGGGTCGCTGAGTTCCTGGATGGCGTCGAGCACCACCGTCGCGCCGTCGCGGAGGTGCTCCGTGAACGGAGCGGACCGCAGGCGGGGGACGGTGCCGCTGCGGCGGGTGGGGACGAGATCGGTGTAGCTCTCCATCGGCACCGGGGTGCCGTCGAGAGCGAGGCGCAGCCGCGGGAACTCCAGGCGATGCTGCCGGAGGATCGCGTTCAGCGCCGGCCACGGCAACAGGTCGGCGAACCGGCCCGCGGGGCCCTCGAAACGGCGATAGGTCTCGCCCTGGACTTCTTGGAAGAACTGGCTGACCCCGAGCGGAGCCACGAGGTCAGCCAGTGTCGGCGTTTCGGGCACTCAGCCGTCGTTGCCGTCGTTGTCGGCGGCCGCGCCGTTGGCCTTCCCGCGGTCGACCGCGGTCGGGATCTTCTCGACCTCCAGCAGCAAACCGCTGTCGGGAGCCTGCGTACCTGACTGTTCCTGTGCCATCCTGCCACCTTTTCTCAGACGAGCGGACGGACCGAAATTCGGCCTGGAGCGCCGCCAAGCCTACGACACGTTTCGAGAAAATTCACTGTCCAGCAGGGAAAAACGGCCTGGTGAGCGATCTTCGACACCGCGGCGCGAGTTCACCCGGACAGCGGTTCTAAGCTGCCGTCCATGGCTGAACCGGCATCCATCCAGCGCCCGCGATGGGACGTGCTCGCGGCCGTCGGCGCGGGTGGCGCGCTGGGCAGCCTGGCGCGCTACGGACTGTCCGTCGCGCTCCCCCATTCCCGTGGCCAGTTCGCGCTTTCGACCTTCGTCACCAACATTTCCGGCTGCCTGCTGATCGGTGTCCTGATGGCGTTGCTGACCGCGGCGGCGGACCCGCACCGGCTGCTGCGGCCGTTCCTCGGAGTCGGGATCCTCGGCGGTTACACCACGTTTTCGACCTATGCGACGGACACACTCGATCTCGTGACGAACGGGCGTCCGTTCACCGGGTTGGCGTACGCCTTCGGCACGGTGGTCGCCGCACTGGTAGCGGTCTACGCCGGGCACGAGATCACCCGTGCGGTGAAGAAATGACCGTTCTTTTCGTCGCACTCGGCGGCGGTCTCGGCGCGATCCTGCGGTTCCTGACCGACCTGCGGGTGCGGGCGCGGCGGGGCGACACCTTCCCGTGGGGCACGCTGACGGTCAACATCGCGGGCTCGGCGATCCTCGGGGTCCTCACCGGCTGGGCGCTGCACGGCGGCCAGCCGGACGGGATCCGCTCCCTGCTGGCCGTCGGGTTCTGCGGCGGGCTCACGACGTTCTCGACCTTCGGCTACGAAACGCTGCGCCTGTTCACCGAGAAGACGAAGGCGCGTGCCGTGCTGAACGCCGGTGTCACGATGGCCGCCGGGATCGGCGCCGCGGCGGCGGGCCTCCTGCTCGCCGCCGCCGTCTGGCCCTGAATCAGTCTTCGGGCGCCATCCGCACCGCGGCCGCCGCGATCGCCTCACGCTGTTCGGCCGGGAGTCCCGCCGCCATCTCCTCGATCTTGTCGACGACGCCTTCGTGAGCGGCGTTCGCGAGCCGGAGTCCCTCTTCCGTCAGCGTGATCTTGAGCGCGCGGCGATCACCGGAATCCGCGACCCGCTCGACGAGCGCGCGCCGCTGCACCCGGTCCACCAGGCCGGTGACACTGGACTTCTCCAGGTTCAGCAGCCGGCCGAGGTCGGTCATCCCGACGCCTGTCTCCCCCTGCGCCAGCACGCAGAGCAGCTGCGCCTGCTGCGGCGTGAGGTCGTGAGACCGGCCGACGTCGATGAAAGCCCGCTGCACCAGATGCGAGAGCCGCACCAGTGCCGTCGCGAATCCGAGGTCTTCGGCCGTGGTCATAGCCGCAGTCTACTTGACGATGGTTGGGAGTACGAACTACTGTAGTTCGCAGTACAAACATTACGTACTACGAACTAGGGGGCTCCCATGAGTACGACCGTGGCCGTCATCGGCGGGGGATACGGCGGCATCACCGTCGCCAAGGAACTGGACTCGTTCACCGACGTCGTCCTCGTCGAGCCGCGCGAGGATTTCGTCCACCACGTCGCCGCGTTGCGCGGACTCGTCGATCCTGAGTGGACGGATCGGCTCTTCTACCCGTACGCCCGGCTTCTCGAGCGGGGCCGGGTGTTGCGCGACAGCGCGGTGAGCGTGGACCAGGGCGGCGTCATGCTCGCTTCGGGTGAGCGGCTCACGCCGGACTACGTCGTGCTGGCGACCGGCGCGGCGTACCCGTTCCCGGCGAAGATCGATTTCCAGGACAGTGCTTCGGCGAAGGCGAAGATCCGCGCCACCAGGGAAGAACTCGCGGGCGCGGAGAAGGTCCTGCTGCTCGGTGCCGGCCCGGTGGGCCTCGAACTGGCGGGCGAGATCAAGGCGGTATGGCCGGAGAAGGCCGTGACGATCGTCGACCCGGCGAAGGAGATCCTGCCCGGTTTCCCGGAGGAATTCCGCGCGGAGATCCGCCGCCAGCTCGACGGACTGGGCGTCGAACTCGTGCTCGGCACGTCGCTGACCGAACCGCCGGTCTCGGAACCGGGGCAGGCGAAGACGTTCACCTCGGCGCTCACCGATGGCGGCGAGGTGACCGCGGACCTGTGGTTCCAGTGCTACGGCGGCGCGCCGCACACCGCGTACCTCGACGGCTCCCTCGCCTCTGCCCGGCGGCCGGACGGCCGGGTGGAGGTGAACGCCGACCTGCGGCTCCCCGGTCAGCCGCGGGTGTTCGCGCTCGGCGACATCACCGCGCTGCCGGAAGGGAAACTGGCGAAGGTGGCAGGCGACCACGCGGAGGTCGTCGTGGCCAACATCCGCGCGCTGATCGAGGGCGGCGCACTGCGGACCCACACCCCTGGCGGGCCGATGATCTCGCTGCCGCTCGGGCCTTCCGGGGGCGCGACCTACGCCGAGGAGGCCGGGATCCTGGACGCGGCGACGACCTCGCAGATCAAGGGGTCGCACATGATGGTGTCCCGCTACGAGGAGATGTTCAGGACGGCGTAGGCCTCCGTTCTAACGACACTGATCACTCATGACCGCCGAGTGACTGCCCAGCCCGGACGGCGGCCCAGACGCGGCCACGTGTCGCGAAAGCCACTTTCGCGACGTCTGATGTCCCGAAAGTGGCTTTCGCGACATGACCGCCAGGGCACGCAGGCCTCAGGTCAAGTGGCTCGTGAGTGGCAAGGACGGTTGGACCCATCCTTGCCACTCACGAGGCGTCAGCGCGGAGCGAGGCCCCGCACCTGCGCGAACGGATCCTCACCCGTCGGCAGCAGGGCGATGATCGGCGTCGTCAGCCCGTTGTCCACATAGGACTGCACCTGCTCACGGCAGGAATCCAGGCTGCCGTGGACGATCAGGTCGTCGACGACCTCGTCCGGGATGACCTGGTTCGCCTTCTGCCGGTCGCCGGCGGCCCACGCCTCGCGCATCGGCGCGAGCGCCTCGCCGCGGCCCAGCCATTCGTGGAACGCCGCGTACACCGGCACGGTCAGATAGCTCGAGATGAGCATCCGGCCGAGCCCGCGCGCGGCGGCCTTGTCCTCGGTGGGGCAGACGAAGATCCGCGCGGCGAGTTCGGTGTCCGGGCCGATCTCGGCCCGGACCTTCGGCACGTCGGAGGCGGCGAGCCAGTTGGTGATGGCGCCGTCGGCCTCCTTCGCGGCCAGCCGCAGCATCCCCGGTCGCAGGGCGGCGAGCATGATCGACGGCGGCGGGTCGGCGGGCCGTTCCAGCCGGAACTTGCTGACGGAGAAGGATTCGTAGGTCTCGGTGACCTTCTCCCCCGCCAGCGCCGACCGCAGGAACCGCAGCGTGTCCCGCGAACGGGCGAAGGGGGCTTCGAACTCGGCGGCGTTCCAGTTCTTCACGATCACCGGCGACGACGCGCCGATGCCGAGCACGAACCGGCCGGGCGCCAGTTCCGCGACCGTGGCCGCACTCATCGCCAGCAGACCGGGTCCGCGCGTGTACACCGGCACGATCGCGGTGCCCAGCCGCAGCTGCGGCGCCCACTGCGAGGCCAGCACCAGCGGGGTGAAGGCGTCGTTGCCCGCCGTCTCGGCCGACCACGCGTCGGTGTAGCCGAGATCCGGCAGCTCCTGCACCATCTCCTTGTGCGCCGCGAGCGGTACCCCGGTCAGCGGAATGGTGATGCCCCACCGTTTCATGCGTTCTCCTCGCTCTTGGCCGCGCCACCGGACAGCTCGCGCACGATCCAGTCCACCTGCGTGCGCATCAGGTTCTCCGCGACCTCTTCGGCTTGCGGCGTCATATGCGTCGCGCCTGCCAGCGGCAGGAACACGTGCGCGCGCCCCTTGGCCAGCAGTGCCGACGAAAGGCGCAACGAGTGGGCGACGAAAACGTTGTCGTCGGCCAGTCCGTGGACGATCAGCAGTGCCCGCGAGAGATCACCGGCTCCGGCGATCAGCGAGTTGTGCTCGTACGAAGCCGCGTCCTTCTGCGGAAGCCCGAGGTAGCGCTCGGTGTAGTGCGTGTCGTAGAGGGACCAGTCGGTCACCGGGGCACCGGCGACACCGGCTTGGAAGACGTCGGGGCGGCGCAGCACGGCCAGCGCGGACAGGTAACCGCCGTAGGACCAGCCGCGGATCGCGACCCGTTCCAGGTCCAGTTCCGGATGCAGCGCGGCCGCCGCGTGCAAGGCGTCGACCTGGTCGGCGAGGGTGACGTCGGCGAGTTTGCCCGCGATCTCCTTCTCCCAGCCCGAACCCCGGCCGGGTGTCCCGCGACCGTCGGCGACCAACACCGCGAAGCCCTGGTCCGCCAGCCACTGCGGGGTCAGGAAGGCGTTGCGGGTCTGCAGGACACGCTGGGCGTGCGGGCCGCCGTACGGGTCGAGCAGCACGGGGAGCTTGCCCTCGCTCTCCTCGTACCCGGTCGGCAGCACGAGCGCGGCGCGCAGGCCCCGCTCCCCCAGCGTCAGCCAGGTCAGGTTCGGCACCACGTCGGGGTCCACGGTGTACGAACCGATGCGCGCCACCGTCTTCTCGCCGGAGACGAGGGTCACCACCGGGCCGCTGCGTTCCAGGCTCCACGACGAAAGCACGGTCAGCGAGGCGTTCCCGGAGCCGACGTGCACACCGTCCTCAGTGGACAGGCGGCGGAGTTCGCCGCCTTCGGTGCGGAAAACGTGGATCTGCGTCGGATCGGCTTCGGACGCGCTGAACAGCACCTCGTCGCCGACGTGCAGGATCGACCGCACCTGCAGTCCGGACGGGGTGACCGCGGCCCCGTCGACGATCAGCCGGTGGTCACCGTCGGCGGCGCTCTCGCGCACCAGCCGGCCGTCGGCGGTCCACGCCGGGACGCCCGCGGCGAGTTCGACCCAGTGCTCGTCGGTCTCGGTGTGCAGCACCTCGACCGAACCGTCCGCCGGGTCGACCGCCTGGATATCCAGGGTGCGCTGGTCACGCGACTGCACGGACAGCAGCGGCTTGCCCGCCGCCGACCAGTGCACCGCGGCGAGGTACTCCCAGTCGGTCTTCGCGACGTCGACGCGGGAACCGTCGAGGCCGAGGATCGCCAGCGTCACGTCCGCGTTCGCCGTCCCCGCCGCCGGATACGCGACGACGTTGGCCGCCGACTGCGGATTGGCCGGATCGGCGATCGTCCAGCGCGGCACGGCCGCCCGGTCGGAGCGTTCGACCAGCAGGCTCTTCCCGTCCGGGGCCCACCAGTAACCACGAGTGCGGCCCATCTCCTCGGCCGCGATGAACTCCGCGAGCCCCCAGGCGATGTCCTCGCCGTCTTCCTCGACGAGCACGCGGTCCGCGCCGGTCGCCCGCTCGATCACCCGCAGGCGCCGGTCCCGGACGTAGGCGACGTGAGCGCCGTCCGGGCTGGGCCGCGGGTCCACGACCGAGCCGTCGACCAGCACGGACACCTCGCCGGTGACCAGGTCGAGGGTGTGGAGCTTGCCCGAGAGCGAGAACGCGGCGACGGTGAAGGCGTCGTCGACCGCGTAGCCGACCACGCCGCCGCCCGTCTCCCGGCTGCGCTCGCGGCGGGCACGCTCCTCGGGCGGCAGATCCTCTTCACCGGGCAGCAGTTCGGCCGCGTCGACCAGCTTCGTCTCCTCGCCCGACGCGACGTCGAACGCCCACAGGCTGTGCCGGGCGTCGGTGCCGGACTCGGTCCTCAGGAACAGGACGCGCGAGCCGTCCGGGGCGACTTTGAACTCTTTCGGCGCGCCGAGGGTGAAGCGCTGAGTACGGGCCTGACGGCGGAGGAACGGGAGATCCTCGAGGCTGGTGTCGGTCACGTCCCGCACTCTCTCAGACGATCAAGCGGGGACGCCAACGCCTTCCAGCTTCTTCAGCTCCGTCTCAGGGTCGAAGTCGGCGGGCGGGAACTTCGGGTCCATCTCCTCGATCGCCTCGATCAGCAGCCGCGCGACCAGGTAGTTGCGATACCACTTGTGGTCGGCGGGAACGGCGTACCAGGGCGCCGTCTCCGTCGAGGTCTTGGCGAAGACGTCGGCGTAGGCCTTTTGGTAGTCGTCCCACTGGGCACGCGCGTCGAGGTCGGCGGGGTTGTACTTCCACCACTTCGCCGGGGTCTCCAGCCTCGCCTTGAGCCGCTTCAGCTGCTCCTCGGGCGAGATGTCGAGGAAGACCTTCACGATCGTCGTTCCCGCCTCGGCGAGTTCCTGCTCGAACCCGTTGATCTCGGCGTAGCGCTTGCGCCATTCCGCGGCGGGCACCAGCTTCTGCACGCGCGGGACCAGGATGTCCTCGTAGTGGGAGCGGTCGAAGACGCCGACCTGTCCCGGCACGGGGAGCTGCTTGCGGATCCGCCACAGGTAGTGGTGGCGTGCCTCCGCGGCGGTCGGCTTCTTGAATCCCGCGTACCGCACGCCCATCGGGTTGACCAGGCCGAGGACGTGGCCCACCGTGCCGCCCTTGCCGGAGGTGTCCATCCCCTGCAGGACCAGCAGGAGACTGCGGTTCCCGCCGCCGACGCCCTCGGCGTAGAGGGCCTCCTGCAGCTTCGCGAGCTTCGCCCCGGCGTCGGCGAGTTCTTCGAGCGCCTTGGGCTTCTTCTTCGGTCCGATCGGGAACGTGCCGGGGTCGTGCCGCTCGGTTCCCTTGCCGATCCGCAGCGCGTCCCGAACGGAGCCGGTGTCCTTTTTCGCCATCCGGCGACGATAACCGCGGTCCGGGCCGCGCGCCTCCGGTGATCAAGTACTCGCCTGCATGATTTCGCCACCCGAAGGAGTCGATACGCAACGAACAACGGGTCAAAGCAACGTTTCCCGGATGAAAGCAGCTGGGTAGGCATCTAACCTGAACGCATGACGACCGCCGACTTCATCGCGCTCGACGAGCAGTGGAGCACGCACAACTATCACCCCCTGCCCGTGGTGATCGCCACCGCCGAGGGTGCTTCGGTCACCGACGTGGAGGGCAAGACCTACCTCGATTTCCTCTCCGGCTACTCGGCGCTGAACTTCGGGCACCGCCACCCCGGCCTCATCGCCGCCGCGGTCGAGCAGTTCGGCCGGGTGACGCTGACCTCGCGCGCCTTCCACCACGACCAGCTCGGCCTGTTCTGCCGGGAGCTCGCCGAGCTGACCGGCACCGAGATGACCCTGCCGATGAACTCCGGCGCCGAAGCCGTCGAATCCGCGGTGAAGATCGCCCGCAAGTGGGCGTACCGGGTCAAGGGGGTCCCCGACGGGACCGCCGAGATCGTCGTCGCGGGCTCGAACTTCCACGGCCGCACGACCACCATCGTGTCCTTCTCCACCGACGAGACGGCGCGCGCCGACTTCGGCCCGTTCACGCCGGGCTTCGTCACCGTCAAATACGGCGACGCCGAAGCGCTGCGCGACGCCATCACCGAGCGCACCGCCGCGATCCTGCTGGAGCCGGTGCAGGGCGAGGCGGGCGTGATCGTGCCGCCCGCCGGCTACTTCGCCGAGGCACGGCGGCTGTGCGACGAGCACAACGTCCTGCTGATCGCCGACGAGATCCAGTCCGGTCTCGCCCGCACCGGCACCGTCCTCGCGCTCGACCACGAAGGCGTCCGCGCCGACGTCTACACCCTGGGCAAGGCGCTCGGCGGCGGGATCATGCCGGTCTCGGCCGTGGTCGGCGGCAAGGACGTGCTCGGCGTGCTGCGGCCGGGCGAGCACGGCTCCACCTTCGGCGGGAACCCGGTCGCCTGCGCGATCGGCCGGGCCGTGGTCGGGCTGCTGAAGACCGGCGAGTTCCAGGAGCGCTCGCGGGAGCTGGGCGCCCACCTGCACTCCCGGCTCGGCGAACTGGTCGGGAACGGGCTGGCCGAGGTCCGCGGGCGCGGGCTCTGGGCAGGCATCGACATCGCGCCCGGCGGGCCGACCGGCCGGGAGGCGTCCACCGCGCTGGCCGAACGCGGCGTGCTGTGCAAGGAGACGCACGACCACACGCTGCGGATCGCGCCGCCGCTGGTGATCAGCCGCGAGGAACTCGACCGGGGTATCGACGCGATCACGGAGGTCGTCAAGACCCGGTGAACCTTTCGGGCGGCCGGTACGTTGGCTGTCCATGGGAGACGCGCGGGAGTGGGTGGAGCGGCCGCTGGTCGGCACCGAGACGGTGACGCCGGAGGACTGGTTCGCGAGGGGCAAGGCATTACGGGACAAGGCGCCGTCGTCCGCGCACGATCACGCGGCGGCGGGCGACGGCCGTCCCGGCGTGGCGGAGTTCTTCGCACGGACCAACGAAGGCCGCCTGCCGGAGCTGGTGGAACTGCGGCGCGAGCGCATGCTCGCGTCGCCGTTCACCTTCTACCGCGGGGCCGCCGGGCTGATGGCCGCCGATCTGGCGGGTTCCCCGGTGTCCGGGCTGACTGCGCAGCTGTGCGGGGACGCGCACGCGGCGAATTTCGGCCTGTACGGCACGCCCGAGGGCGGGATCGTCATGGACATCAACGACTTCGACGAATCCGTGCCGGGCCCGTGGGAGTGGGACCTCAAACGGCTCGCGGCGAGTCTCGTGCTGGCCGGACGCGAGGGTGGCATCGGCGATTCGGGCTGCCGTGAGGCCGCCGAAGACGCGGTGAAGTCGTACCGGCGCACCATCCGGGGGCTGGCGGAGCTGCCGTTCCTGCGGTCGTGGAACGCGCTGCCGGACGCTTCGGTGCTGAGCAAGGTCCGCGCGCACGACCTGATCGACGATTTCGAGGAAGCGGCCGAGAAGGCGCGGAAGAACACCAGCGCCAAGGTCACCGCGAAGTGGACCCGGCGCATCGACGACCACGAGACCGGCCTCGAGCGGCACCGGTTCGTCGAGGACCCGCCGGTGCTCACGCACGTCGACGACGCGACGGCGGAAGCCGTCGTCACCGGGCTGGTGTCCTATGTGGACACCCTGCGCGAGTCGCGGCGGACGCTGCTCTCGCGGTACCGGGTGTCCGATGTGGCCTTCCGGGTGGTCGGCACCGGCAGTGTCGGGCTGCGGAGCTATGTCGCGCTCCTGCACGGCAACAGCGGCGAAGACCTTGTGCTGCAGGTGAAACAGGCCAACCCGTCGGCGCTCGCGCCGTTCCTCGGCCTGGCCGCACCGGAGCACGAGGGCCGCCGGATCGTCGAAGGCGCGCGGCTCGTCCAGGCCGAGACGGACATCCTGCTCGGCTGGACCACCATCGACGGCGTGCCGTACATCGTGCGGCAGTTCCGCAACCTCAAGGGCGACATCGATCCGGCGGAGCTGAAGAAGGACCACCTCGACGACTACGGCAGGCTGGCGGGCGCGCTGCTGGCGCGGGCACACGCGCGGTCACTGCATCCGCGGCTGCTGGCGGGGTACTTCGAGGACGACGAAGACCTCGACGAGGCCATCGGGGCGTACGCGGTGCGGTACGCGGACCAGACCGAAGCCGACCACGAGACCTTCGCCGCCCTCTGACCCTCGCAATCAGTCACCTGCTTGCCGCGGATATCGGGCCCCGCGGCGGAGCCTGCCGGCGATCAAACCGGCGCTGCGCCGATCACGCGAGATCGGAGTTTGATCACGCGAGTCACGTCTCTGATCACGCGAGTCACGCCTTCACGTGCCCACGCAAGTCCAGGACGTCGTCCGCGCAGCCCCTGGCCGGCGTGATCAGCGTCGAAAACCCCCTTCTGCAAGCCTGTCCCGCATGGTGACCGGTCGGACGTCACGTAATCTCGCCGTATGAGCGGAAGAGCGCCATACGGGCTCGTGGCGGCGACCTGCGCGGTGATCATGGTCGTGCTCGGGGTGCTGGTCTCCGGCGAAGGCCTCTCCACTCCCGACGAACTCGCCGTCAAGTGGGTGGACCATGCCTTCGGCCGGGACACCGGCCTTCTCGGGCTGCTCGTGCTGCCGACCGAGGCCTACGTCCTGATCCCGGTCGCGGCCCTCGCCGCCGTCCTTTGCCTGGCAGGCGGACGGCGGCTCGAAGCGGCGCTCACCGTCGTGGGCCCGCTCGTCGCGATCCTCGCGAACGCCTGGCTGCTCAAACCGCTCTTCGGCCGCTGGAAGAACACCTACCTCGCCTATCCCAGCGGGCACACCGTCGCGCTGGTCGCGGTGCTGACCGTGCTCGTCCTGCTCGCCCGCCCAGGGATCGCGACGGCCGTCATCTCGATCGTGGGCGCGGTGGTGCTCTGCAGTGTCACGATCGGCATGATCGGCCTCGGCTACCACTACCTCACCGACGTCGTGGGCGGCACGCTGTTCGCCATCGCGACCGTCTGCGCCACCTGGGCGCTGTTCAGCTGGGCTGCACGGCGTCGCGAGCCAGTGCCGTCAACCGGCTGACAGCGCGCAGGTACTTCTTGCGGTAGCCGCCGTTCACCATCTCTTCGGTGAACAGCAGCGGCACCGGCTCACCCGAGACCACCAGCGGGATCGCGCGGTCGTAGAGCCGGTCGGCGAAGGCGACCATCCGCAGTCCGACGTTCTGGTCGGGAACCGGGTGGATGTCGCGCAGATGCACACGGGTCACGCCGTCGAGAAGCCTGCCGTAGCGCGAAGGGTGCAGCCCGCCGAGGTGGTCGCACAGCGCGTCGAAATCGTCCACAGTGGACTCGGGATGCGCGGCGGCGGAGGCTTCCAGCTCCTGGAGGCTCGCGGGTGGCGGCGCGTCCGGCAGGCCGCGGTGGCGGTAGTCCGGGCCGTCGACGCGGCAGACGCCGAACCGGGCCGAAAGCGACTGGATCTCGCGCAGGAAGTCCGCGGCGGCGAACCGGCCCTCGCCGAGTTTGTCCGGCAGCGTGTTGGAGGTCGCCGCCACGAAGACCCCGGCCGCGATCAGCTCCTGCAGCAGCCGGGTGACGAGCATGGTGTCACCGGGGTCGTCGAGTTCGAACTCGTCGATCGCCAGGAACCGGTGTTCGGAAAGCCTCCGCACCGCCTCCGCGAATCCCAGCGCGCCGACGAGATGGGTCAGCTCCACGAACGTGCCGTAAGCCTTGGGCGACGGCGTCTCGTGCCACGTCGAGGCGAGCAAGTGCGTCTTGCCGACGCCGAAGCCGCCGTCGAGGTAGAGCCCCCTCGGCCCGGACGGCTCCTCGTCCCCGCCACCGAACAGCGCGCGCAGCTTCGACTTCGGCTTCCGGTTCGCGGCCTCCGCCACGCGCTTCGCGAACGCGCCGCAGTCGACGACCGCCTCGGCCTGGCTCG
Source organism: Amycolatopsis alba DSM 44262 (assembly GCF_000384215.1). Lineage (NCBI taxonomy): Bacteria > Bacillati > Actinomycetota > Actinomycetes > Pseudonocardiales > Pseudonocardiaceae > Amycolatopsis > Amycolatopsis alba. Next base: position 9,129,786 of record NZ_KB913032.1, read on the forward strand.
GCTCGTCCGGATTGGGCACGTAGGTGGAGAACCGGACCGCGTCGAACCGGGGCGGCGGGACGAGCGCGGTGATCAGCTCGTCGGCGGAAAGCTCCGGACGGCGATCGATCAGGCGGGCGGGCATTCGCCGAGAGTAACGGCTCCGGGGTGGGCCGTTCACTCTCCCTGACCGGGCGTATCCCCCGCTCAGCGGTTCCGTGGGGCCCGTGCTGGGATGGTCACGTGCAGCTTTTGTGGCCAACGACACCGGCGGAACCCGTCTCCGATGCCGACCTCGAACGGCTTTATGGGTACCCCGACGACATGAGCCGTCCCTGGGTCCAGGTCAACTTCGTGAGCTCCGCCGACGGCGCCGTGGCGGTCGACCAGCTGTCCGAGGGCCTCTCGCATCCCGCGGACAAGCGGATCTTCCTGACCGGACGGCTGCTTTCCGACGTGATCCTGGTCGGCGCCGGCACGGCACGGACCGAGGGCTACCGCGGCGCGCGGATCACGCCCGAGCGCGCCGCCCGCCGGGTCTCGCTCGGGCTGTCGGAAGTACCCCCGATCGCGGTGGTGACCCGTTCCGGTGAACTCGACCCGGCGGGCCCGTTGTTCACCGACACCAAGGTCCCGCCGATCGTCATCACCACCGAGAAGGCGCCGCGGGCCGCGCTGGAACGCGCGGGCGCCGAGGTGCTCGTCGCCGGGACCGACGACGTCGACCTCCGCCGCGCGCTCGCGCTGCTGGCCGGGCGCGGGCTGCGCCGCGTCGACTGCGAGGGCGGGCCCGCGCTGTTCGCCGACCTGATCGCGGCCGACCTCGTCGACCAGTTGTGCCTGACCGTCGCCCCGCTGCTGGCCGGCGCGGGCGAACGCCGGATCGCCGACGGCCGCCCTGCCCCGGAACCGCGGCGGATGGACCTCGCGTCCGTGCTCTTCGAAGACGGCTTCACCATGCTGCGCTACCGCCGCCGGGAGGGCGGGTGACCGAGCCCGCGCCGGTTCCGGACGAGGAGCTGGCGGCACGGGCCGCCGCCGGGGACGACGCTGCCTTCGACACCTTGGTGCGGCGGCACACGGCCAGGATGTACCGCGTGGCGCTGCGGATCACCGGCAGCGCGTCGGAGGCCGAGGACGTCGTCCAGGAGGCCTGGCTGTCCGCGTGGCGCGCGCTGCCGGGGTTCCGGTTCGAGTCCGCGGTGTCCACCTGGCTGTACCGGGTGACGACGAACGGCGCGCTCGGGCAGGTCCGGCGGCGGAAACCGACCGTGCCGCTCGACGAGGGCGACGCGGGTGTCGTGCCTGGTCCGGAGGGGCACGTGGTGAGCGCCGAGCAGGTCGGCACGGTGCTGCGCGCGATCGCAGAACTCGACGTCGGCCAGCGGATCCCGCTGATTCTGCGAGAATTCGAAGGGTTGACCTACGACGAGGTGGCCGAGGTGCTGGAGGTCAGCGTGCCCGCCCTGCGCGCTCGCCTGTACCGCGCGAGGGTGGCGCTGCTGGCGAAACTCGGCGACAACTTCCGACCACGGGAACGGTGATGAGCGAGGATCCGCGCGACGACCCGCGGTGGGAACAGGTGCGCATCGCCGCGAGCCGTCCGGTGCCGACGCCGCCAGGACTCGTCGAGCGAGTGCTCCGCTCGGTCGGCGGTGTCCGCGGCAGGCACACCACCGCGCCGCTCGACCTGCCCTCGGCGGGCGGGAAGACCCAGGTGTCGGAACGGGCGCTGGTGCTGATGACCAGAAGGCTCGCCGCCGAGATCGGCCGTGACCTCGGTGGCGTGCACGTCTCGGCCGTCGCTCTCGAGGACGACGTGCTCCAGGTGCTGGTGACGGTCCGGTTCGGCGTCGAAGCGGCGGCCGCGCAACTGCTGCGGCACCGCGTCAGCGTGGCGCTGACCGGGCAGCTCGGATCGGCCCCGCCCGCGATCAACGTCCACGTCGTCGACGTCCACCCCGACTGACCCCAGTCCCCCAGCGCTCCCCCGGCGCCCGGTCCGTGAAGGGCTCCTTGAGGGACTCAGAGTCCCTCAAGGAGCCCTTCACGGACTTGGTGATCGCTCGCCACCACCTCAGCGAGGTGAACCCCGGACCTGATTACCCCATCCGGGGGACATCGCGTGACGACTCGGCATGCGCGCGTGTCCTGGTCGGTGAGAGCGTAGGGACCGCCGCGCGCGCAGGTCGCGCGGCACCGGTGCGAGAAGGAGCGAACTTCATGGCGCAGCCGAGCGCGAGCAAGCCCGACACCCCCTCGCTGGGGGCTGGGTCGGGGTCGTCCCTCAACGAGGAAGGAGCCGCCGGCAAGACCACGATCTCGTCGGTGGTGGTGCAGAAGGTGGCCGGTCTCGCCACCCGTGAGGTCACCGGGATCCACGCGCTGGGCGGCGGGGTCTCGCGGGCCTTCGGCGCGATCCGCGAGCGCATCCCCGGTTCCGGCACGGTCACCACGTCCGGTGTCTCGGTCGAGGTCGGCGAGAAGCAGGCGGCGATCGACCTCGACGTGGTCGTCGAGTACGGCGCGCGCATCGTCGACGTCGCCCGCGCGGTACGCCGCAACGTGATCGGCCAGGTCGAGCAGATCACCGGCCTCGAGGTGATCGAGGTCAACATCGCGGTCAACGACATCCACCTGCCCGACGAGAACGGCGGCGAGACCGAGACCTCGCGGGTCGAGTGATGAACGGGACCCAGACCGGCCTGCTCGCCGGCCTCATCCTCGGCCTCGCCGCGACCCAGGGCTTCACCGCGTTCCTGGTGACACTGGCCGTCGGCGTCATCGGCCTCGTCCTCGGCCGCGTGCTCGACGGCGAACTCGACCTCGGCGATCTGTTCGGCCGGGGCCGCGACAAATGACCCTCCCGCCCGAACCCGGCAGCCCTGACGATCGCGGCACCCTCACCATCGCGCCGTCCGTGGTCCGCAAGATCGCGCAGCACGCCGCGGACCAGGTCGACGGGATCACGCGCGCCGAGCGGCGGATCGCCGGACTCGGGCTGGGAACACACGGCGCGAGCGCGAAGGTCGGTGGTGAAGGCAACGACGTCGACCTCGTGCTCGACGTGGCTTTGCACTATCCGGCGCCGGTGCGCCGGATAGTCGGCGATCTGCGCGCCCAGGTCACCGAGGAGGTCGAGCGGATCACCTCGTACCAGGTCCGGGACATCTCGGTGACGGTCTCCGCGCTCCTGCCCGACATCGCGCCCCGCGTCCGCTAGAAGGAGCAACCGGTATGCGTTTGTTCGTCCGCCTGCTGTCCGCCCTGATCGGGCTGGCGCTGGCCGCCGCCGGGGTCCTGCTGGCCCTGGAGGTCGGCTGGGGCTGGTGGCGGCCGGGGCGGGGGCCGCTGTTCGTCCCGTGGGACGGCTGGCGTGACAGGCTCGCCGAGCTGACCTGGAAAACCGGCGAGGTCCGGTACCTCGCGATCGCCGTCGCGGTCGTCGGGCTGCTGCTGATCCTGGCGTCGGCCTCGGCCGGGCGGCGCGCCATCCGGCTGACCGATCCGGCGAACGAGGTCAGCGTGACCACGTCGCCGCGTTCGCTGGCGAGGCTGGTCGGGGTGACCGTGCGCGCGCAGGACAACGTCGCGGGCGCGAAGGTCACCGCCACCGGCAAGAAGATCCGTGTCCGTGCGACGAGCAGGATGGAAACCGAAGGCGAGCTGCGGCCGCGGCTGCTGGAGACGGTCTCCGGCCTGCTCGACGACGTCCCCCTGGTGCGGCGGCCGAAGGTGTCCGTCGTCGTCGACTCCCCGAAGGACCGCCGATGACCCGTTCGGTCTCCGCCAAGGCACTCGGCCGGTCCACCGGCACCGAACGGACGCTGACCGTCCTCATCGGACTCCTCGCGCTGCTCGGCGGGGCCGCGGTCCTCGTGGTCGGCGCCGGCTGGCTCGGCACGTATCGCGCCGGCCGCGCGCTCATGGACCCGATCGCACTCGACTGGCTCGCCAGGAACGCGCTCGCCGCCCGGATCGGCGCGCTCGTGCTCGGTGTCCTCCTGCTGTGGCTGGGCCTGTGGTGGTTCTTCCGGTCGCTGCGCCCGGAAGGCCGCCCGGACCTCGAACTCGGCGACGACCTCGTGGTGACCTCCTCGGCCATCTCCGAGGCCGTCCGCATCGACGCCGAGACGATCGACGGCGTCGGCCGTGCCCGTGTCCGCGCGGTCGGCGACAAGGAGAACCCGGCACTGCGGGTCACGCTCTGGCTGAGCGAGGGCACCGACCTGAAACGGATCTGGGAGCAGCTCGATCTCACCGTGCTGGCCAGGGCGCGGGAATCGCTCGGGGTCGACGTGCTCCCCACCGCGGTCCGGATCGAACTCGACACGGCAGCACCGCAACGGGTGCGCTGACCGCGTCCTTGCGGCAAGAATGGCCGTCATGTCGCTTCCCTTGACGCCGCCGGTCAAACCGATGCTCGCCAAACCGGCGAAGGCGATCCCCGACTCCGGCGGGCTGTTGTTCGAGCCGAAATGGGACGGGTACCGCTGCCTGGTCTTCCGCGACGGCGACGAACTGACCCTGCAGTCGCGGTCGGAGAAGCCGCTCAACCGGTACTTCCCCGAGGTCATCGAGCGGCTGAAGGCGACGCTGCCCGAACGGATCGTGCTCGACGGCGAACTGGTGGTCGGCCGGGACGGGAAGCTGGACTTCGACGCGCTGACCGACCGGATCCATCCCGCCGAAAGCCGGATCAAGCTGCTGGCGGAACAGACCCCGGCGGAGTTCGTCGCGTTCGACCTGCTGGCGCTCGGCGACGAGTCCTATCTGGACGAACCGACGTCGAAGCGGCGGGAACGGCTGGAGAAACTGGCCTCGGACGGCATCCACCTGACCCCGGCCACCGCGGATCCGGCGATCGCGCGCCATTGGTTCGAGCTGTTCGAGGGCGCCGGGCTCGACGGCGTCATCGGCAAACCGCTCGACGAGCCGTACACGCCCGGCAAACGGGTGCTGCTGAAGTACAAGCACTCGCGCACCGCCGACTGCGTGCTCGCGGGGCTGCGCTGGCACGTCGACGGCGAAGCGGGCGAGATGGTCGGCTCGTTCCTCCTCGGGCTCTACGACGAGGACGGCGTGCTGCACCACCCCGGTGTCGTCGGCTCGTTCCCGGTCACCCGGCGGCGTGAACTGGCCGAGGAGCTGGCGCCGCTGATCACCGACGGGGCCGACCACCCCTGGCTGGGCGACAACGTGCGGGAGCACCAGCGGATCCCCGGCGGGATCACCCGGTGGAAGTCCAAGGAAGCCCCGTGGGTGCCGCTGAAGCTGGAGAAGGTCGTCGAGGTCGGCTACGAGCACACCGAGGGCGGATATCCGTCGCGGTTCCGCCACACCGCGCAGTTCAAGCGCTGGCGTCCCGACCGCGAGCCGGACTCCTGCACCTACGCCCAGCTCGACGAGGTCGCCCGCTACGACCTGGACGCGGTGTTCCGCGGCGAGGTGAAACGCACCCGCTAACCGGAGTCTGACACGTCACCTGCGAAGCTCTCCACTGAGCTTTTGTCATGCCCGGAAAGTGAGGACCAGCCCGTGCGCCCCGCCAGCACCGTCCGCCGCAGGCCACGGCTGATCCTGATGACGACCCTGGTCACGGCCGTGCTCGCGGGCTGCACGGCCGGACCGTCGGTACGACCGGCGGTGATCGACAACGACGGCAAACCCGACCCCGGCTCCTCGGCGGCGGCGCAGCCGGTACCGCTGCCGCCACTCGCCGAACCGCAGTCGCCGTCGATCAAATGGGACGACTGCGACGAGGCGACCCGGCAGCGGCTGGGTCAGCCGTCCGTCCCGGACACGCTGAAGTTCTCCTGCGCCAGGGTGCCCACCACCCTCGACGCGCCGGACCTGCCCGGCCGCGGGCTCTCGCGGCTTTCGGTGGTCAGGACCGGGGGCGGGCCGATCCCGCTCGTCGTGGTCAACGACGTCGACGGTGAGCCGGGGTCGCTCTACGCCGCGCGGCTGGCCGCGACCCTGCCGCCCGAGTTCCTGCAGAAGTTCTCCCTGATCGGCGTGGATCGCCGCGGGACGGGGACGTCCGCGCCGGTGCAGTGCGTCCCGGCGGAGATCCGCACCGACCTGCTCGGCGGCGACCCCGCCGCCGTCGACCTCGAAGGAGTGGTCGACGCGGCGCGCAAGGCGGGTCAGCAGTGCGCCATCGAACTGGACGATTCGCAGGTCGCGATGGACAGCTGGCGGGCGGCGGGCGACCTCGAAGAACTCCGTCAGCAGCTGGGGATGGACAAGCTGCACGCGCTGGGGCGCGGTGACGGATCGAAGGTCCTCGCCGAATACGCCGTGCGGTTCCCCGCTCAGGTCGGCCGCATGATGCTCGACGGCCTGCCCGACCCGGCCCCCGACGGAACGGCCGTCCAGGAATCCGTCGCCGCGAGCGCACAGGCCACCCTCGACGCTTTCGGCGCCGAGTGCATCGCCAGGGGCTGCCCGATCGGCGACGCCCGATCGGCCGTGACCGCCGTCGCGGACCGCCTCCGCTCCGCCTCCGCGATGACCGCCGACGGCGCGGAGATCACACCGGGGATCGCGCTGTACGCCGTCTATTCCGGCCTCGCGCAACGCTCGCGCTGGGTGGAACTCGCCGAAGCGCTCAAGTCCGCGCAGACCGGCGACGTCACCCCGCTGGCGGCGTTCGCCGAACCGGTGCTGAAGGACTCACGGGCACGGCCGTCGCGGCTGGACGGCACGCTCGCGACCAAGTGCAACGACAGCGCGACCCGGCTCTCGGCCGAAGAACTCACGCGCGTGACCACGACCCTGCGCGACAAGTACCCGCAGTTCGGGGTGTTCGCCGCGCAGCAGCTGGCGTGGTGCAGCCCGTGGCCTGTGCGCCGCGAACCGCTCCCGCCCGCCGGCGCCCCCGGTGCCCCGCCGATCCTCGTCGCGGGTACCGCGACCGACCCGGTCACGCCCGAGCACGGCACCGGCCGGGCCGCCGACCAGATGCCGAGCGCGGTGACGATCACCTGGCAGGGCGCCGGGCACGGCGCGCTCAGCCTGTCCCCCTGCGTCGCCGACGCGACGCGGGCGTTCCTGATCGACGGGAAGGTCCCCGTCGACGGCACCCTCTGCCCGGCCTGAGCCGCCTCGACCTCGTGACTCGTGTGCTCGAACTCCGAACTGGCGTGCTCGAACACGGAACTCACGTGATTGGGCGCGACACGCGTCTGATCACGCGAGTCACGTCTCTGATCACGTGAGTTCCGGGGCTGATCACGTGAGTGCGGTGCCGGGCGCGAAGGGCTACTGCCGGTAGGACTCCACCTCGGAGATCGGCCGCGCCGAAGCCCTGTCCGGGTCCTCGTCGAACTCGACGCGGGCCCGCCGCTGCCGCAGCAGGTCCCAGCACTGGTCCAGCTGCTGCTCCACACCCGCGAGCCGGGACCGGTCTTCCGAGCTGAGCCCGGTGCCGATCGCCCGCGAACGGAGTTCGTGCTCCTCGCTGACCAGCTCGTCGATCCGGCTGAGAATGTCCCCGTCGGCCATACGGACCTCCTTCTGGATTGCTCCATCCGAGACGCTACGCGCACTCGCGGGAATGTGCGTAGCACCCGATTCGTTACGCCGGGCATGAGCACTGTGGAGCTGACCGCCGCGAACTTCGACCAGGTCGTATCCGAGAACGACTTCGTGATCATCGACTTCTGGGCGGGCTGGTGCATGCCATGCCGTCAGTTCGCGCCGACCTACGAAAAGGTGTCGGGCAACCACGACGACATCGTGTTCGCGAGTGTCGACACCGAGGCCGAGCAGCAGCTGGCGGCCGCCTTCGACGTGCGTTCGATCCCCACGCTCGCGGTGATCCGCGACAAGACGGTCATCTACGCGCAGCCGGGCGCGCTCCCGGAGAAGACGCTCGAAGACCTCATCCAGCAGGCGCGCGACATCGACATGGACAAGCTCAAGGAAGAGGCCCAAGAAGCCTGATTCAGGGGAAGAAAGGGGCCCTGCCCGGCGGATTTCGCCGGGCAGGGCCCCTTTGTACTTCAGCGGAACTGTGCCACCGGGAGCCGGGTCAGCCCTTGGTGGCGAGTCCGCGCAGGAAGAACGCCAGGTTCGCCGGGCGTTCCGCCAGCCTGCGCATGAAATAGCCGTACCATTCGTCGCCGTAGGGGACGTAGACGCGCATCGTCTTGCCGTCACCCGCGATCCGGCGCTGCTCTTCGGGACGGATCCCGTACAGCATCTGGAATTCGTGGTCGTCCGCCTTGCGGTCCGCGTCCATGGCGATCTTCTCCGCGATCGCGATCATCCGCGGGTCGTGCGAGGCGACCATCGGATAACCCTTGCCCCGCATGAGGATCTTCAGGCAGCGGACGTAGGACTTGTCCACTTCGGACTTGTCCTGGAACGCGACCTCTTCGGGTTCGGCGTACGCGCCCTTGCACAGCCGGACGCGGGAGCCCTCGCCGGAGAGTTCGCGGCAGTCCTGTTCGGTGCGCCGCAGGTAGGCCTGCAGCACCGCGCCGACCCACGGGTACTCGGTGCGCAGTTCCCGCAGGATGCCCAGCGTCGAGTCGGTGGTGGTGTGGTCCTCCATGTCGAGGGTGACCGTGGCACCGACCGCTTCCGCCGCCGCGCAGATCTTGCGGGCGTTCTCCAGCGCGACCTTCTCGCCGTCGGCGGGCAGGAACTGGCCGACCGCGGACAGCTTCACCGAGACGTCCGCGCCGAACGCGAGGCCGTCGGCCGCCAGCGCGGTCAGCAGTTCCTCGTAGGCGCGGACGGTCGTCGCGGCCTGTTCGGCGTCGGTGGTGTCCTCGCCGAGGTGGTCGAGGGTGACCCGGAGGCCGTCGTCGGCCAGCTCGCGGACCACCCGTGCGGCGTCGGGCGTCTTCGAACCGGCGACGAACCGGCTCACCACCGATCGGGTGGCGGGGACAACCTCGACCAGCTTGCGCATCCGCCGGGATCGGGCGGCGGCGAGCAACGGGGCACGCAACATCACGAACTCCTGGTTCTCAGCCCTGGTGGGGGTAACGGACGCTGGTGGGCGGAACGAACGTCTCCTTGATCGAGCGCGGGCTCGTCCAGCGGAGCAGGTTGAGCACCGAACCGGCCTTGTCGTTGGTGCCCGACGCGCGGGCGCCGCCGAACGGCTGCTGGCCGACGACCGCGCCGGTCGGCTTGTCGTTGACGTAGAAGTTGCCCGCGGCGAAGCGCAGCGCCTCGGACGCCTTCGCGACGGCCGTGCGGTCGTTGGCGATGACCGCGCCGGTGAGCGCGTAGTCGGCGGTCTCGTCGACCAGCTTCAGCACGTTGTCGAAGCCGGCGTCGGTGCTGTCGTCGTAGACGTGGATCGAGAGGATCGGGCCGAAGTACTCGGTGCGGAAGATCTCGTGCTCCGGGTTGTCCGAGACGAGGATCGTCGGGCGCACGAAGTAGCCGACGCTGTCGTCCGCGGTGCCACCGGCGATGACCTCGACCTCGGCGTCCTCGGCGGCGCTCTTCAACACGGCGGCGTGCTTGTCGAAGGCGCGGCGGTCGATCACGGCGCCACCGAAGTTGCTCAGGTCGTTGACGTCGCCGTAGGTGATGGCCTCGGTCTCGGAGACCAGCTTGTCCTTCAGGCCCGCCCAGAGCGAACGCGGGACGTAGGCGCGGGACGCGGCCGAGCACTTCTGGCCCTGGTATTCGAAGGCGCCGCGGATCAGCGCGGTGCGCAGGATGTCGACGTCGGCCGAGGAGTGCGCGAGCACGAAGTCCTTGCCGCCGGTCTCGCCGACCAGGCGCGGGTACGTGCGGTAGCCGGAGATGTTGGCGCCGACGGTGGCCCACAGGTGCTGGAAGGTCGCGGTGGAGCCGGTGAAGTGGATCCCGGCCAGGTCGCGGTGGGTCAATGCCACGTCGGAGACGGCCTTGCCGTCACCCGGCAGCAGGTTGATCACGCCCGGCGGCATACCGGCCTCTTCGAGCAGGCGCATCAGCAGGTGCGCGGCGTAGCTCTGCGTCGGCGACGGCTTCCACAGCACGACGTTGCCCATCAGCGCGGGCGCGGTCGGCAGGTTGCCGGAGATCGCGGTGAAGTTGAACGGGGTGATGGCGTACACGAAACCCTCGAGCGGGCGGTGCTCCATCCGGTTCCAGATGCCGGGCGAGCTGACCGGCTGCTCGGCGAGGATCTGACGGCCGAAGGCGACGTTGAACCGCCAGAAGTCGATCAGCTCGCAGGCGGAGTCGATCTCGGCCTGGAAGGCGGTCTTCGACTGGCCGAGCATGGTGGCGGCGTTCAGCTTGGCGCGCCACGGGCCCGCCAGCAGGTCGGCGGCACGCAGGATGATCGCGGCGCGGTCGTCGTAGGACAGCGCGCGCCAGCCGGGAGCGGCGGCCTTGGCCGCGGCGATCGCGTCGTGCGTGTCCTGCGCGGTCGCGCTGTGGATGACGCCCAGCACCGCCTTGTGGTTGTGCGGCTGGACGACCTCGATCTTCTCGCCGCCGCCCTTGCGCTGCTCACCACCGATCGTCGCGGTGATGTCGATGGGGTCGGCGTCACCCAGCAGTTTGAGCGCGCCCTCGAGTTCAGCGCGCTCGGCGCTGCCCGGTGCGTAGTTCAGCACCGGCTCGTTCTTCGGGGCGGGGGTCTGGGTCACGGCGTCCACTGACTGCTCCTGACTTCACGTCGCCGGATAGGGGTCTCACCCCGAACGGTAGACCGGACGACTCCCTCGCGGCTTGTCCGACTGGCTAGAATCAGGGTGACCATCTTGTCCGATCGGCTTAATTCGGTGATGACCTGACTACGGATACGACGACCGGCGCATCCCTGCGGCATGTCCTCGCCACGCTCGGGGAACCGCTGGTCAGAGTGCTCGCGGCGCCCGGCGGACTGGGCGTCGAAGTGGCGGATGTGGTCATCCACGATCCGGAGGATCCGCCGGACGCCCATCCGGGGGATCTCGTTCTGGTGATCGGCGCCCGCGGCCGGTCGGCCGCCGGGGCGATCCGGGCCGCGGGACGCTCCGGCGCGGCCGCCGTCGCGGTCAAGAGCGGCTCGCCCGTGGTGAACGTCGCGACGGACTCGGGGATCGCGCTGATCGAGGTCGGCCACGAGGCCCGCTGGGAACAGGTCGAGGCGCTGGCCAGGGGCGTCGTCGACGCGGCGCGCGCGGGTGGCGAGGCGGACAGCGGCGAGGTACTGGGCGATCTGTTCTCGCTCGCGCAGACCATCGCGACCCTCACCGGCGGCCTGGTCAGCATCGAGGACACCGCGAGCCGCGTGCTGGCCTATTCGCGGGCGGGCGACGAGGTGGACGAACTCCGCAGGCTCTCGATCCTCGGCCGCGAAGGCCCGGAACGGTACCTCGCGATGCTGCGCGAGTGGGGCGTTTACCAGCGGCTTCGCGCCGGGGAAGGCATCGTCCGCATCGACGAGCGGCCCGATCTCGGCATCCGGCGGCGGATCGCGGCCGGGATCCACGCCGGATCGCAGCCGCTGGGCACGATCTGGGTCCAGGAGGGCACGCATCCGCTCACCGAAAGCGCGGAAGTCGCGTTGCTCGGCGCGAGCCGGGCGCTCGCGCCCCAGCTGATCCGGCACCGGACCCTGCCCAGCCCGGAACTCCGGTTGCGCGAGGACCTGCTGGCGGGGCTGCTCGACGGCCGTCTCGACGTCGAATCCGTCGCCGACGACATCGGCGCGGATCCGGGGAAACCGGCCATGGTGCTGACGTTCTCGCTCCCCCGCGACCGCGCGGCGACCGACAGGCAGCTGCGGCGCGCGGAACTGGTGCACCTGATCACCGTGCACACCGCCGCGTACCGGCGGAGCGCGCTGGTGAGCGTGATCGGCGGCCGGGTCTACGCGCTCCTTCCCGACCTCCCCGAACACGCCGAGACACGGATCCTGGCACTGGCCAAGGAAATCGTCGGCACCGCACAACGGCATCTCGACGTCCGGGTGCGCGCGGCGCTGGGCGGTGTCGTGCCGCGTCTCTCCGACGCGGCGGCCTCGCGGGGCGACGCGGACCGCGTGCTGGCGACGATGGCGCGCGGGCACGGGACAGCGGACGTCGCCTCGCTGGCCGACGTCCGCGCCGAGGTCCTGCTCTCGGAGGTCCTCGCGTTCCTCGGTGAGCAGCCGAGGATCCGGGATCCCCGGCTGACCGCGCTCGTCGCGCACGACGCCGAGCACGGCGGCATCCTGGTGCCCGCCGTGCTCGCCTACCTCGACGCTTTCGGCGACGTCCGGCGCGCCGCGCGCGAGCTGAACATCCATCCGAACACGGTGCGCTACCGGGTGCGGCGCGCCGGCGAGGTGTCGGGGATCGACCTCGACGACCCCGCGCAGCGCGTCCTCACCCAGCTTCTGTTGCGTCTCTAGGGAAAACTCAGGCCAGGGTCAGGCTGAACCGCCGGTTCTGGACGTCCAGCTTGTCCAGCCGCACGGCCACGGCCGCACCGGCGGTGAGCGGGCCGGTTCCGCCGACGGTCGGCAGCAGCCCTTCCATCCCTTGGCCCACTTCGACGAACGCGCCGAACGGCAGCACCCGCGTGACGACACCGGCCAGGACGCCGCCATCGGCGTTCGCGACGACGAACTCACGCCAGTTTTCGTTGGGGGACATGCGATTCACCTCCTCTCCGCGCATGGTCCGCAAACACAGGGACACAGACGCGGAGGCGGGCTGCGGGCCCGCCCGGAGATCAAGCGGCGGCCGGGGAACCCGTCCGCTCACGGCACGAGGCCGACCCGGCAGTCATGACCGTGACCCTAGCAAAGGTCACGACACCGGCGCGAGGCTGCGAAGTCCGGCGATCTCGGCCAGCCCCCGATAGGAGTCCAGCCGCTCGGCCTGGTCGAAAGTGCTGGTGGTCACCAGGATCTCATCGGCGCCGGTGGTGGCGACGAGCGTGGCCAGCCTGTCGGCCACTTCGGCCGGGGTGCCCGCGATCTGGCCGTCGAGCGCGCGGTCCAGCCGTTCCTGATCGCGTTCCGAAAGCCCGCCGTCGAGGATCTCCTCCACCGGCGAAAGCGGCGGGAAGACGCCGTGCGTGCGCGAGTAGACCGTCGACCACGCCTCGGGGATCAGCAACCGCCGGGCCTGTCCGGCCGTCTCGGCGACCGCGATCGCCGTGGACACCACGACGTACGGCCGCGAAGCCTGCGCGGAGGGCCGGAAGCCGGAGCGATAGCCGTCGATGGCTTCGAGCAGCGGCCCCTCGCCCCGGACCGGCGCGATCACCAGCGGCAGCCCGAGTTCCGCGGCCAGCCGCGCGCCGGCGCCGGTGGCCAGCAGGAACGTGGGCACGCGAAGACCTTCCGCGGGAATGGCGTGCACGCCCGGATACCCGGTCTGGTCGCCCGCGAGGAAGCCGAGCAGTTCCCGGACCTGGTCGCCGAAGCGGTCGGCGTCGTCCTTCTCGTGCCCCAGTGCCTGCCGGACGCCGCCGGTGAACCCGACCGACCGGCCCAGCCCCATGTCGATCCGGCCGGGGAAGAGCGACTCGAGGACGCCGAACTGTTCCGCGACCACCAGCGGCCGGTGGTTCGGCAGCATCACGCCACCGGTGCCGACACGGATCCGCTCGGTCGCCGAGGCGACGGCGGCCGCCAGCACCGTGGGCGCCGATCCGGCGACGCCGGGCACGCTGTGATGTTCGGACACCCAGAACCGGTGGTAACCCAGCGCTTCGATGTCCCGCGCGAACGCGACCGTTTCCCGCAGGGCGCGGGGCGCGTCACCGCCGCGGCGGGTCGGGGACCGGTCCAGTACCGAAAGCCTGATCACCTTCGGCTCAACGCGCCAGGACCCGGCGGGCATTCCCCGCTCAGGGGCGCCAGCGCTCGCTGTAGTCCGCGTGCTCGGCGAACGGCAGCGCCAGCAGCCGCAGGGTCAGGCACCAGTTCGTGCCGGCCTCGTCGGCGGGCACATGGCAGGTCTCACACCAGTACTCGTTGCCGTACAAGGGGAATCCGGGGACCTTCTCCGAGACCGTGGTGCGGTGCGCCTGCAGCAGCCGCCGCGTCGCCTCGATCTCGTTGATCATCTGATTGACCGCGTCGAGTTCGACGTCGTTCAGCGAACGGATCTTCTTTTCGATGACGACCTTGGTCTCACCACGATTGAGCGATTCGCTGATCTCGGTTTTCTTGACCGCCTGCATGATCAACGCCTGGCGTTGCCCCACCCGCGCGGCGAGAAAGGCGATCAGGTCGTCCACGGGTACTCCTTCGTCTCCCCCAGCCTAAGTGTCCGGTTGGGACTGTCGCTGGCAGGAAGCCCTGCGTTACGACAAGGTCCCACGCGTCACACAGTCTCGTATCGGCCCGCCGCGGAGCGGTAACAGGTTTCTAGATCGACACGAAAGCGCAATCACTCCGCGAGCAAAACGAAGAAGAGATGGATGACGAGCACGAATTGGTCACCGAAACCGCACGCGTCGTCACGAAATGCGTTCCCGCTCGTGGCCGGGCTCGCCGTCGCACTCACCTTGGGCGCGGGCGCCGGTGTGGTGGCGGCCACGTATCCGAGAGCCCTCGCCGCGCCGGCGGCACCCGCGACGGTGACCGTCACGGCCGAAGCCGCGCCCGCGCCGACCGTGACGGTCCCGGCGCCCCCGGTCACTTCGGGACGTGCCGCCGTCGCCACCCCGGCGGACCGGTTCGCCGACGGGACGTACCTGGTCGGCACCGAGGTCGAAGCGGGCTCGTACCGCTCCCCCGGACCGGCGCCGGGCGGCAACGGGCACTGCTACTGGGCGAGGCTGCGGACGGGCGGCGCGTCGAAGATCGTCGCCGACCAGCTGACCACCGGCGCCGCCCGGTTCACCGCGCGTAAGGGCGAGTACGTGCAGGTCGCGGGCTGCGAGTTCACGCACGGCTAGATACGCAGGCAAAGTTGCGCAGTTTGAACTGCGGAAGTTAGCCTGCGATCATGACCGAGAACGCGTCCAGCGCCCGCGCGGCCCACGACATCCGCGTCGCCTTCAGCAGGCTGCGGCGCCGCCTGCGGGAGAACTACGGCAGCGGTGACCTCACGCCGTCCCAGACGTCCGTGCTCAGCCGGCTCGACAAGGACGGCGAAGCGTCGGTCAGCGACCTGGCCGCGCTGGAAGGCATCCGCCACCAATCGATCGCCACCACCGTCGGCGTCCTGGTGGAACGAGGGCTGGCCGCCCGCCGCCCGGATCCCGAGGACGGACGGCGTCAGCTGGTCTTCGTCACCGGCAGCGGTCGCGCCTTCCTCGAAGAGCGCCGTCGCGCCGGGGAAGGCTGGCTCGCCCAGGTCCTCCAGACGCAATGCACCGAGGCGGAACGCCGCACGCTGATCGAAGCGGCGGCGCTGCTGGAACGGGTCGTACGGCGATGAGCACCGCCACGGAAACGGGCTTCGACCGGCGGCTCCTGCCCCCGATGATGCTGGGAGCGGCCCTCAACCCGGTCAACTCGTCGATCATCTCGGTCTCCCTAGTGCCGATCGGCGTGGCCTTCGGGGCGCCGCCCGCCGAGACGGCGTGGCTGGTCTCCGCCCTGTATCTGGCCACCGCGATCGGCCAGCCGGTGGTGGGACGGCTCATCGACCTCTTCGGTCCCCGCCGCCTGTTCCTGGCCGGGGCGGCACTGACCGGGATCGCCGGTGTCGCCGGCCTGCTCGCCCCCAGCTTCGGCGCGCTCGTCGCGTCCCGTGTGCTCCTCGGTTTCGGCACCTGCGCCGGCTATCCGGCGGCGATGCACCTCATCCGCGGCGAGGCACGGCGCACCGGGAAGGACAGCCCCGCCGGGGTCCTCACCGCGCTCGCCATCACCACGCAGACCATCGCGGTCGTGGGGCCCAGCCTCGGCGGCCTGCTGATCGGGATCGGTGGCTGGCGCGCGACGCTGGCGATCAACATCCCGCTGGCCCTGGCCGGGCTGTACCTCGGCTTCCGCCGTCTCCCCGCGACACCGGCCACCCGCCGCGGCGGCCTGGTGCGCGAACTGGACCTGCCCGGCATGGCACTGTTCGCCGCGGCGCTCGTCTGCCTGCTGCTGTTCCTGATGGACCTGCGGGGCGGCGACTGGTGGCTGCTCGCCGTGACCGTCGCGGCGGGCGCCGGGTTCACCTGGCGCGAACTGCGGGCCGGGCAGCCGTTCATCGACGTGCGCCTGCTCGGCGGCAACCTGCCGCTGCTGGCCACCTACGGCCGGGCCCTCCTCAGCTTCGTCGTCAGCTACGCCTTCCTTTACGGCTACACGCAGTGGATGGAGCAGGGTCACGGGCTGTCCGCGTCGGAAGCCGGGCTGGTGCTGCTTCCCCTGTTCGGCGTCGGGATCATCGCCTCCACCGTCACCGGGCGCAGCAAAGCCGTCCGCGGCAAGCTCCTGATCGGCTCGCTCGGGCAGGTCGCCGCCTGCGCCCTGCTGCTGCTCCTGAACGACGGCAGCCCGGTGTGGATGCTGCTGGCGGTCGTGGTCGTCCTCGGCGTCCCGCAGGGGTTGAACAACCTCGCGCTGCAGAACTCCGTGTATCACCAGGCGCACGCGGAACGCATGGGCTCGTCGGCCGGGCTGCTGCGCACCTTCGGCTATCTCGGCGCCATCGTCGCGTCCGCGGCCAACGGCGCCTTCTTCGGCCAGCGTGCCGACAGCGGCGGACTGCACCACCTGGCCGCGTTCATGCTCGTGGTCAGCGTGCTGTTCCTCGCGCTGACCGTCGCCGACCGTTCCCTGTCCCGCGTCGGCCGGGCCTGAAGTCCCGAGCGCCACGCACGGGACGCTCAACGTCTCCAGCGTGGCGCTCGGGACATCCGCGCGGGGGCAGGGGGTTAGGTGTCGTCGCGGGCTTTGCTGGGCTGGACGCGTTTGGGTTCGCCGGGCATCTTCGGGTAATCCGGCGGATACGGCATCTCGCCGAGGCCGTGGTCGCGTTCGTCCCGCGCGTACCACTCCAGCAGGGTCTCGATGCCGAATGCCCGCTCGTCCATCGGCGCGTGCAGGTCGCCGCGCTCGGTGTAGAAGGCGCCCGCGGTCAGGACGTCGAAGTCGTCCGGGTCGACCTCGGTGAGCAGGTCCCAGGTCAGCGGGGTCGACACCGTCGCGCGCGAGGTGCCGCGCACCGACCACGCCGACGCCACCGTGCGGTCGCGCGCGGCCTGGTTGTAGTCGATGAAGACCCGGCCGCCGCGCTCTTCCTTCCACCATGCGATGGTCGCCTTCTCCGGGATCCGGCGCTCGACCTCGCGGCCCAGCGCGATCACCGCGTGGCGGACGTCGATGAAGTCCCACTCCGGCCGGATCCGCACCAGGACGTGCACGCCGCGGCCGCCCGAGGTCTTCGGGTAGCCGACGAGCCCCGCCGAGTCGAGGACCTCGCGCACCACACCGGCGACCTCGACCGCGTCGGAGAACCCGGCCTCGTCGGGCGGGTCGACGTCGATGCGGAGTTCGTCGGGGTGGTCGACGTCGGGCCGCCGCACGGGCCACGGGTGGAAGTCGAAGGTGCCCAGATTCGCCGCCCAGGCGAACACGGCGGGCTCGGTCGGGCAGACCTCCTCGGCGGTCCGGCCCGACGGGAAGGTGATCTTCGCGGTCTCCACCCAGTCCGGGGCGCCCTTCGGCACGCGCTTGGCGTAGAACCAGTCGCCCTCGACGCCGTCGACGTAGCGCTTCAGCGTCGTCGGCCGCTCCCCGATCGCGCGCAGCAACGGCTCGCCGACCGCGACGTAGTGCGCCACGACCTGGCGCTTCGTGATCCCGCGGGCCGGGAAGTACACCTTGTCCGGGCTGGACACCCGGACCTTGCGCTCGCCTGCCTCGACCTCGATCGGCTCACCGTTCTTGGGCATGCGCCCACCGTAGCCAGTCCGGCGCCGCTCAGGGCCGCGGATCGTTCTTCAGGATTGCCATAGTGATGACGTCATGCCACTCGCCGTCCCACCAGAGCGCCTCCCGCTGAAGTCCCTCGCGAACGAAACCGGCCTTCTCGTAGGCGCGCCGTGCCCGCGGGTTGAAGTCGAAGACCTCCAGCGAGACGCGGTGCAGGCCGACGACGTCGAACGCGTAGCCCAGCAGCAGCTTGGTCGCCTCGGTGCCGTAGCCCTTGCCGTAGAACTCCGGGCCGTTCAGCGCGATGCGGAACGCGCCGGAGCGGTTGTCCTTGTCGAGGTCGGTGAGCGCGAGATCGCCGACGTGCGCGCGATCGGACTTGCGCACGATCGCGTAGTCCGCGCGATCGTCCAGGCCCGGCCGTCCGGCCAGCCAGGTCTTGACCTGTTCTTCGGTGAAGTCGGTGTGCGTACCGGTCAGCCTGCGGCTTTCCGGTTCCCGCAAGGCTTCCCAGCCGGTCTCGAAGTACGTCTCGTCGAGCTGCGTGAGCACGACGTTCTCGCCGGTGAGTTCGGGCTGCGTCCGCAACGCCTCGGTGTCGACCACGGCGAATACCGTACGGTGGACGCAGTGTCCGGCCGTACCAAATTAATCCTCGCGCTCACCGTGCTCGCCCTCTTCGTGACGGCCGCGGTCCTGCTGCCGATCCCGAGCCCGGCCGGGATGCGGGCCTGGGCGGCCGAAACCGGGCCGGCCACGCCGCTGGTGTTCTTCCTGCTCTATTCGGTACTGACCGTGGCACCGATCCCACGCACCGTGTTCAATCTGGCAGGCGGGCTACTGCTCGGCGCGACGACGGGCATCGTCGTCGGCATCCTGGCGACCACGGTCGCCTCGGGGCTCTCGTTCGCCCTTTCGAGGGCACTCGGCCGCGATCTGGTGACCCGGCACCTGCACCGCGCCAAGGTCCGCGCGGTGAACGACCGGCTTTCGGACGGCGGAGTCCTGGCGATCACCTCCTTACGGCTGATCCCGATGGTCCCGTTCGCTCCGTTCAGTTACCTGTGCGGAGTGTCATCGGTCCGTTTCGCCCCGTATCTGATCGGGACCGCGCTCGGCAGCCTGCCGGGCACGGTCGCGGTCGTCGTCCTCGGCGACGCGCTGACCGGGGAAACCCCTCCGGCCCTGCTGATCTGTTACGCCGTGTTCGCCGTCGCCGGGGCCATCGGGCTGGTCAGGGTCTTCCGGCGGAAGACCGCTCCGGTGCCCGAAACGAGTGGCGAGGAAGAATTGCCCGCCTCCGCACCGGCGAGCTGACGGGGAGCCGAAACCGCCGCCCGCTACACTCGATCGGGTGCGCGGGACCTTTCAGGCCGCGCAGCGCCACCATCACACGGGATGTGTTCGTCAAAGAATGTGTCAGGAGCAATCGCCATCGACACCGGTCAGCTGATCGCTGGGCACTATCGCCTGGTCGAACAAATTGGTAGCGGTGCCATGGGGGTGGTCTGGCGCGCCATCGATGTCCGCCTCGAGCGCTCGGTGGCGGTCAAGCAGATCCTCCCGCAGCCCGGTGTCTCCGAGGCCGAACGCGACAACATGCGCCAGCGCGCCATGCGCGAGGCGAAGAACGCGGCCCGGTTCCAGCATCCGAACGCAATCGTGGTGTTCGACATCGCCGAGGACGGCGGCGACCCCTGCCTGGTGATGGAGTACCTGAACGGCCCGAGCCTGTCGGCGATCATCTCCGACGAGGGGACGCTGCCGCTGGGGCGCGTCGCGAAGATCGGCGAGCAGGTCGCGTCGGCGCTGGTCGCCGCGCACCGCGCCGGGATCGTGCACCGCGACGTCAAACCCGGCAACATCCTGATCGACGAGTCCGGCACCGCGAAGATCACCGACTTCGGGATCTCGCGCGCGGCGGGCGACATGACGCTCACCCAGACCGGCCTGATCGGCGGCACCCCCGCCTACCTCGCACCCGAGCTGGCGCGCGGCTCGGACCCGGTGCCCAGCTCCGACGTCTTCGCTCTAGGCGCGACGCTGTACCAGGCGATCGAGGGCCAGACTCCGTACGGGAACAGCTCCAACCAGCTCGCGCTGCTGTACGCGGCCGCGAACGGCCAGATCAACCCGCCGCAGCAGGCGGGCGCCGCGACGGCGCTGCTGATGAGCCTCCTGCGCACCGAGCCTGCCGAGCGCCCGACCATGGCCGAAGCACGGGAGCGCCTCGCCGCGCTGGCGGCGAACGAATCCGGCTCGGGCATGGCGGCGTCGCCGCGGCTCTTCGGAGCGGGCGGCGGCAGACAGCCTGCCGCCCTCGACACCCCTGGACACGGCATCCCGAGCGGTGACCGGCCGCCGTGGCAGCGGACCGACAAGCCCGCCCAGTCGGCCGCCGCGCCTCCCCCGCCCCCTCCGGTCAAACAGCACACGCCGACGGCCGCGTTCATCCCGATGCGCTCGCAGGCGGCCCCGCCGAACACGCCGCCGCGACCGGTCGCCGCGGTGACCCCGCCGCCGTCCGCGGCCGCCCCGATGCGGCCGTCCCCGGCCAAGAGCCCCGACGCCAAGCGCAAGGCGGTCCTGTTCGCGGGCTCCGGTGCGGCGGTCGTGGTGATCGCCGTGATCGTGTTCCTGGTGCTGAACTCGAGCAACGGGACGAGCGGCAACCAGGGCGGCGACAACGCCGGCGCGAACCCGCAGCCCGGCACGTCGGCGCCCAAGTCGAGTGCTCCGTCTTCGTCGCGCCCCGCGCCGGCGGGACTGGGCAAGACCGAGAGCGAGAAGGTCACGAACTTCACCGGTGTCGGTCAGTTCGTCCTTGGCTTCTTCGACACCGACAAGATCGGGACGTCCGAGAGCTGGAACAAGCTCACTGACGCCGCGAAGGCCGTGTACGGCTCGGAGCAGGCTTTCACCGAGTACTGGACCACGCACAAGGTCACCGGTTCCAAGCAGGCGCATGCGGACAGCGGCGGCGGGAACGCCGACGGTTCGATCGACATGAACGTGACGGTCAACAACGGCCCGCGTCCCGCGCTGCGCGTCGTCCAGGTCGGCGGGCAGTACTACATCGACGCCGACACGCGAGTACTCGGCAACTGACGCAGCGTGGCGGTGGTGAGACCCGC
The DNA here is from genome assembly GCF_000384215.1 of Amycolatopsis alba DSM 44262. Taxonomy (NCBI): domain Bacteria; kingdom Bacillati; phylum Actinomycetota; class Actinomycetes; order Pseudonocardiales; family Pseudonocardiaceae; genus Amycolatopsis; species Amycolatopsis alba. The sequence goes on from NZ_KB913032.1 coordinate 9,150,666, forward strand.
CTCGCTGGTGGTAGGCCAATCGCCGCTCGTGGCTTACTGTTGCCGGTATGGCCGATAGCGGACCTTTCGGACCTGGCCAGAATCCTCGTTTCGACGAGGACCTGGTAGGCCTCGACCCGTACGACCCCGAAGCCCGTGCCTTCGCCGAGCATCTGGACCGCATCGAACGCTGCGGCCCGAACTTCACCGTGGAAGCCTGCATCGACGGTGTCTCCGATTTCGCCGACTCCAGCAACCGGCTCGGCGGTCTGCGCTGGTGGGTTTCGGCGCTGGTCGTGGTCCTCATCGTGCTCGGCGTGATGGTCACCGCATGGGACATCATCGGCCGGGCCATCGCGTGGCTCGCGGGGTAACGTGGAACCAGTGAAAGGTATGAAACCCGTTGTCGGAGCCACGCCGCGCGTGGTCAAGTCCGAGCAGGAATGGCGGGAGCAGCTCAGCCCCGACGAGTACGCCGTGCTCCGCCAGGCGGGCACCGAGCGCCCCTTCACCGGGGAGTACACCGATGAGAAGACCACCGGTGTCTACCAGTGCCGCGCCTGTGGCGCCGAGTTGTTCCGCAGCGACACGAAGTTCGAGAGCCATTGCGGCTGGCCGTCGTTCTACGACCCGGCCGACACCGACGCCGTCCTCCTCCGCGAGGACACCGCGATGGGGATGCGCCGGATCGAGGTGCTGTGCAAGTCGTGCCACAGCCACCTCGGGCACGTCTTCGAAGGCGAGGGCTATGCCACGCCGACGGATCAGCGGTACTGCATCAACTCGATCTCGCTGAAGCTCGTTCCCGAGTCCGAGTCGTAACCGAACCGAGCGAACCACCGCCCCCCTCCACGCGTTCTCCTAGAACTGGAACAGCGTCGGGGAGGGCGGTGCTTCATGAACGAACCCTGGGGAATCCCCGGACCGGCTTTCGCCTGGATCTACGGTGTCTGCGCCGTATTGCCGCTGGCACTCGCCGCGGCGAACGAGCTGTGGCTGCGCCGCGACACCGGTGCCAGGAAGGTGCCCGGTCTCTACCACCTGGCCGCGCTGGCGGACGGCGCGGAACGCGTCACCGACACCGCCGTCGCCGGTCTGCTCGAACGGCACTCACTCCGGCCCGACAGCCGGGGGATCCTGCACCCGGTCAGGCCTGCTCCGGCCGATCCCTTCGAGCGCGCCGTCGTCTCGCTCGTGCACGGCAACGGGATCGGCCTGCGTGAACTGCGCTCCCGGATGGCGCGGCACGGCGTCGTCCTGGAGCTGCGCGCCGACCTGGAGCGGAAGGACCTGTTCGTCGCCGAAAACCGGCGACGGACGGGCTGGCTGCTCGCTCTTGCCCTCTACGTGGCCGTCCTCGCGCTGGGCATCGCGCGGCTGGCGAACGCCATACCGCTGGAGCGGGCGCACACCATCCTCGTCTTCCTGATCCTCGGCGTCCTCGGCGCACTCGGCGTGACCGTGTGGCGGCTATGGCCGGACAGGTCCGGCCGCGCGACCGGCGCGGGCACGCTCGCGCTCCGGTACGGCGATTGGGACCGAGACCTGGCACGCACCACGACCGGGCAGGTCGCCCTCAACGGGCTGCGGGCCTTCCCCGACCAGGTCGTCGCGATCACGCTGATCAAGACCGGCGGCACGAGGGCCAGGTTGTTCGCGGGCACGGCGAGTACCTGCGGCGGAGGCGCGTCCTACGCCGTCGGCTCCTCGTGCGGCGGTGGAGGGTCCTCCTGTGGCGGCGGCTCTTCCTGCGGCGGCGGAGGAGGAGGAGGAGGGTGCGGCGGATGAACCGGCTCGAAACGATCTACCACGTCGCTTACCTCGCCGGTGGCCCCGACCGGGTCACGGACACCGCCGTCGCGGGAGCCCTCGAACGGAAAGCGGCCCGGCTCGGCAGTTCCGGTGTGCTGCGCCGGACCTCCGCGAAGCCCGCCGATCCGTTCGTGCTGGCGGCTGTGGAGTCCTTGCCCAAGGTACGCATAGCGCGGGTGCGCGAAGTCTTACGCGAGTCGGAGCCGATGCGCGCGCTGCGCGCGGAACTCCTGGCCGGCGGCCTGATCTTACCGGCGGTCCACTGGCGACGGGCTTGGCACGCCGTCACGCGGCGCGAGGTGTGGGCGACCAAGGCGGGCGAACGGATGCTTTTCCTGGCGAGAAAGGATCCGAGTCTCGTCACCGGTGCGGCGGGCGCGGTGGCGCTGGGCAGTCTCGGCGCTCATCCGGATCGGCGGCTGGCGCGGCTCCTGACCCTGACGCCCCCTTCCGCCCGTGACAGAGCCCAGGTCGCCGTCGGCAAACCCCCTGACGGTCTAACGGCCGTCGTGGACTGTTCGGCAGGCTAGGCGGTGAACTTGCCTATCTTGCTGCGGCCGCTGAGTCTCCTCAGTAGTCTCGACAGCATGCTGATCGCCGATTCCCCTTCTATCGCATGAGCGTTGAGTGGCTCATGGCTGCCGTGCGGGATCTTGACGACGCGCAGGTAGACCTCCTCTGCGAGATGGCGGACGCCTTCGGCCGGAAAGCCGACACGTGGGAGCATCCCGACAGCGATCTCGTGACCGACGGCTTCGGCAGTTCCATGGTGAACCGCCTGCAGCTTCACCACGCGACGTCAGAGGAGAAGTTCAACAAGACCTCTTTCGAGTTCGCGTTCAAAGCAGCGTCGAGGTTCGCGAACCGGCGAGCCGAGAAGACCGTTGCCCACACCTTCCAAGGCGCCGACGTGGTGGTCGACGGCGTGAGGTGGTCCCTCAAGACAGAGGGAGCCGCGAACATGAGCCAGGATCTCATCACCATCTCCAAGTTCTCCGAAGCGCGCTGGATTCGGGACTGTGTCACACAAGAGGACTTCGCACGCGAAGCTCCAGCTCGCATAGAACGCCACTTGAGCGAGTACGACCGTGTGCTCACGCTTCGAGGCTTCTACGTCCAGAATCACGAAGCGGTCCGCTACGACCTCGTCGAGATCCCGCACGCGATGCTCATGGCTGCCACGCAGCTCACCGAAAGAGATTTCTCACCTCGTACCGGAGCTGGTTCGAGCCGCGCGCAGGTGTTCTACGAAGGCAAGCCCGCCTTTACCGTCAGCCTGGATGGAAGCGTCGAGAAGGTCACGCTGCGCAATATCCAAGTGAGCCAGTGCATGACCCATGCCCAATGGACCGTGCCTGTCCTGCCCCTCGACGACTAGGGCGTCACGTCGAGCAGCAGCTGATCCTTTGCGGGAACGAGGTCGGCTGCTGTCAGGTGAGTTCCGGACAGCAGGGCATCCTTGAGTTCGGGACGGTCTCCGGTGAGGATCCAGTCCGCGACGGCGGCAAGCTGGTAGGACACGATCGGCGGCACCGCGTCACCGATGTGGCGGTACATGTTCGACGTTGCTCGCGCCCTGAACTCGTAGGAGTCGGGGAAGCCGGTCAGCAGTGCCATTTCCCGCACGGTGCAGAGCCTGTCCTGCTCGGGGTGGGTATAGCGCCCGTTGCCGAAATGCGAGCACTCGCGCTTGATCGTCGGGGCCGGGCGATCCCACCACATCCGCCCGTAGATGTCGGGATAAGAGCCCAATTTTCCAGCCGCCACACTGCGCTGCATCGCGGGCGTCAAAAGCTCGTCCGCGTCCTCCCGGAAACGCAGGTCCGCCCAGGAGCCGCCGTCGTGGGGCATCGCGTGAAGGCGCCGTCGGGTGGCTTCCGTCCCCGTGGCCGGGCTGAAGTGCATCGGGTCCAAGGGATCGGCTTCGCCTGCCGCAACAGGGCGAAGATGCCCGATGGCCCGGCGTACGGTCGCAGCCTCGGGAGCGAGAGTCATCCCGTCCCAGAGATCGTCGAGGGTACGAAGCTCGTGGTCGCCGCGGACCGCGATGACGAGTGAGCGCTCGCGCTTCTGAGGCACCCCGAACCGGGACAGCATGTGCACGCCCGAGTAGACCTGGTAGCCCAAGCTCTCGATCCGGTGACGGAACTCCAGGAAGTGCGCCCTGAAGTTGCCCTGGAGGAGCTCCCTCGCGTTCTCCATCACGACCATCTTCGGCTGCAGGACGGCGACGTGGTCGGCTACGCGATAGATGAGCGAGTTACGAGGGTCATCCACCAGATGGTTGTTCGGGTTGGCCCGTGAGAAGCCGGTACAAGGAGGGCATGCGCTGAGGACATCCAGGTTCCGTCCCCGCAGAGTGGGTTCGAGCAGGTCATCGAGCTCGGCACCGGTCACGTCGCCGAGGTCGAGGTCATAGGGGGCGACACCCATGTTGGCCTCGAAAGTCGCGTTGCACTCGAGTGTCCCCTTGCCGCTGCTGGGCTTGCCCACCTGGGCGTCGACAGCACCGACGACTTCGTAGCCACGAGCGAAGAACCCATGGCTCATCCCGCCCCCGCCACTGAACAAGTCTGCGAAGGTGCGTCGTTCCACTGCTTCTCCTCGTGCCGTTCCGAGACCGCGGCGGCGGGGAAGGCAGCGTCGGTCTCGGCCGAGTATAGGTGCTGTCCGGCTCGCCCCTCCGGCACCGTGACGGCGCGTCAGCGCATGCTGTGGACGGCTCGCCGAGGCTCGTTCCCGAGTCGTGACCAAGCCGGGCGAACCACCTCCGTCCCCGGCGCGTTCACACAGGACAACGCAGTGCCGGGCGGCTGACGGCCCAACTGCCGTCGTGCGAGTCCACGCCGGCTGTTCGAATCAGGGAACCACGACCGGGCGGAAAAGCGTCCGACTACGGTAAGTGCACCTGCTCGTGAAAGGCCCGTGCGATGAAAGACACCTGGGGCATCCCCGGACCGGCTTTCCTGGCGATCTACGCAGTCCTGCTGGTGGTTCCGCTGGTCGTCGGTCTCCTGTGGACGATCGCGGTCAAGCTGGGACGCAAGGCGCCGCGCGCCGCCGTGAGCGGGCCGCAGCCGACGGTGTACGAGCTCGCGTACCTGGCGGGCGGCCCGGACCGGGTGGTCGACACGGCCATCGCGGCGCTGGTCGAGCGCGGGATCTTGCGGGTCAGCAGCTCGAAGCAGCTTCAGCTGGCCGGAGCCGTGCCAGCCGACCCGATCGAAAGGGCCGTCGCCAAGGGCGCCAGGCCGGGCTACAACGCCACGACCCGCGGGATTCGCGACCGGCTGCGGATGTCCGGGCCGATGCAGGCGCTCGCCAAGGATCTGGAGGTGCGGGGGCTTGTGGTCGTCAACCAGGCGCCGCGTATCCGCCAGGTCGTTTTCTTCCTGTACGTCGCCGTGTTCGTCCTCGGCGTGGTGCGGCTGTTCGCCGGGCTCGCCACGAGCCACGCGGTCGGCTTCCTGGTCCCCCTGCTGATCGCGGCCGGGATCGCGACGCTGATCGCCCGGTCCGTCAAGAACAAGACGACCGGGCCGCGCCCGACCAGTGAGGGCAACCGGATCCTCGGGAGCGCCAACAGCGCGGTGGCGCGGGAACGCAAGCGCGGGATCCCCAACCAGCCTGCCGTGGGCGGCGTGGGTCCCGGCTTCCTGCTGGGCGGCGCGGCCGCGGCCGTCGCGCTCGGCGGGCTCGCCTTCTACCCGGACGAAGAACTGAGCGCGGCGCTGATCCCGCCTCCGATGCCCAGCGCTTTCGGCGGCGGTGGTTCGTCCGGTGGCAGCACCTGCAGCACCGGCTCCTCGTGCAGCAGCGGAAGCTCCTCCTCGTGCGGCGGCGGCAGTTCCTGCGGTGGCGGCGGCTGCGGTGGCTGACGGACCCGGCCGCCTCGGGATCGGGATCGGCTGGCGGCACGAGCTGGACCTGTCGATCGCGCGGCTGCCCGGCGTCGACTGGGTCGAGGTCGTCGCCGAGAACCTGCACACCGGGCATCTTCCGGAGACGTTGATCGCCTTGCGCGACAAGGGAATGCCGGTCCTGCCGCACGCGGTCTCGCTGTCGCTGGGCGGGGCCGAGCCGCTGGACACCACGCGCGTCGAGCATCTCGCGGAGGTCACCCGTGAGCTCGGCGCGCCGATGGCGAGCGATCACGTGTGCTTCGTGCGCGCGGGCGGCCTCGACTCGGGGCACCTGATGCCGCTCCCCCGTACACGGGAAGCGCTCGACGTCCTGGTGGACAACGTCAAACTGACCCAGTCCATCGTGGAGGTCCCGTTCGCGCTGGAGAACATCGCGGCAGTGCTGGAATGGCCGGACGCCGAGTTCACCGAGTCGGAATTCCTGCGGGAGCTGACCGACCGGACCGGCTGCCTGCTGATCATCGACGTCGCCAACCTGTACGCCAACGCCCGCAACCTCGGCACCGATCCCGAGCGGTTCCTCGACGAGATCCCGTGGGAGCGGCTGGCGTACGCGCATATGGCCGGCGGCGTCGAACGCGACGGCGTCTACCACGACACGCACGCCCATCCGGTGGTCCCGGAAGTGCTGGACCTGCTGCGCGAACTGCGGCGGCGTACCGAGCCGCCGGGTGTCCTGCTGGAACGCGACGACGACTACCCGCCCGACGCGGAACTCGCGGCCGAACTGGCCGCGCTCCGGGAAGCGGTCTCGCCGTGACTTCGCCCCGCGAGCGGCTCGCCGGGCAGCAGGCGGAGCTGCTCAAGGCGCTCCTCGCCGGCGGTGACGCCCCGGCGGGGTTCGACGCGGACAGGCTCCGCATCGAGGCGAACGTGTTGCGGAACAAGCAAAGCAGGCTGGCCGCGTACCTGCGGCCGGACCTCGCCGAGGCCCTCGGCGACCGGTTCGCCGCACTGTTCCGCGAGTACTCCACAACGCACCCGAAGACCGACTCCATCCGCGCGCGGGCCTACGCGGACGCTTTCGGCACGTGGCTCGTCGAACGCGGCGAGGTCCCGAAACCGAAGCGCGGGCTCAGCACTTGGGCACCTTGGCGGGGCGGACTTCGCCGTCGTCGCTCATGATCGAGGTCGAGTCGTCGATGTAGCCCGAGCCGCCCGAGTACGAGATCTTGTAGAACCCGAACCCGTTGACCTTCGTGTAGCAGGAAACGGTCACCTTGGACAAGGTGGTCAGGGTGCCCACCGGGTCGTTGCTCACCCCGCCGTTCGAGTTGGGTTTCGGCTCCGAGTAGACCGTCGTGTCGCCGTAGTCGCCGATCTTCCCGTCGACCCCGCACGCGCACAGAACCAGCGCGGACGCCGCGATCAAAGTCAGCTTCGCAGTCTTTCGTCTCATACCGACGAAGTTAGGTCGGGAAGATGAAAATCCGATGAAGCGGCTACCAGACCGCGCGGTCGCTTCCGGGGACGCGCGTCCCTTCCACCCAGAAGGGATTCGAGCCGGGCAGCGTGCCCGCCATCTTGACGCGGGTGAGCCGTCCGAGCGGACTGTCGGCGTCCTCCAGGAACTCGGCGCCGTCGAAGCCGGCTGGCCCGGCTTCCTTGCGCCCCAAGGAGTTCAGCCACTCCCCCGTTCCGGCGAGCGACGTGCGGACGTGCCGGCTGCCGCCTTCGGTGGCCGCCTGGCGGACGGCGGTCATGATCGCCGCCGCGGTGAGCCAGCCGGTCGCGTGGTCGAGCGCCTGCACCGGAAGCGGTCCCGGACCGTCGAGCCCGGCGGTCTTGCCGCCTTCGTCGGCGATCCCCGACGCCATCTGCACGAGACTGTCGAACCCGCGCCTGCGCGCCCACGGCCCTTCCCAGCCGTAGGCCGACAGGTCCGCGACCACGATCCCCGGCCGGAGCCCGGCGATCGCCTCCGGCGAGAAACCCTTGGCCACCAGCGATCCCGGCCGGAAACCCTGGAGCACGACATCGGCACGCGCGATCAGCTTGCGCAGCCGCGAGCGCCCGGCCTCGGTCTCCAGATCGACGTACGCCGAGAGCTTGCCCATCCCGGTGTCGACGGCCAGCGGCGGCACGGTCGGCAGCTGCGCCGACCCGATGTGCATGACGGTGGCGCCGTGCGCGGCGAGCACGCGGCCCGCGACCGGCCCGGCGATGACGTGGGTCAGATCCAGGATCCGCACCCCGCCCAGCGGCCGGTCGGAGTCGAACAGCCGCACCGGTTCCGACGTCCCGAGCGACCGGATCTCGGCGACCGGCAGCGCGCTGGAGGCCTGTCCTTGCTTGTGCGCCAGCCATTCCTCGCGGCTGCGCAACACCGCGGCGGCACCACCGGCGCCGACCACCGCCGACTCGACCTCGAACTTCGACTTGGCCGCCACGACCTTCTCGAACGCCGCACGGGTCGCGGGCACGCCGAGACCCCAGCACACGGCGGAGACATGGCGCGGGTAGTTGCAGTGCAGCCGCACCCAGCCGTCGTTGGCGCGGTAGTCGCCGGACAGCGGCGCGCTGAACGGCACCGGCTCCCCGTCGACGCGCAGGTACTGCTCACTGTGGAACGACGCCGCGGCGTGCCGGGTGTCGACCGAGACCTTGCCGGGCTCGATTCCCCGCAGCCGCAACAGTTCCCCGGCGGCCAGCGTCGCGACGGCGATACTCGTCGTCGCCGCCTCCTCGACCCGGAAGGTCCCTGGCAGCACGGACTCGGGGCCGGTGACCTCGACGGCGTCCTCGGCGAGCTTGTCACCGGTGAGCGTGGTCCAGACGCGGGTGTCCACTGAGGCCTTCACTAGGGCAGGAGGGCGATCAACTCGGCGGGTTCCACCTTGGTCCCGGTGTAGAACGGGATCTCCTCGCGCACGTGGAGGCGGGCCTCGGTGCCGCGCAGGTGCCGCATCAGGTCGACGATGCGGTGCAGTTCGTCGGCCTCGAAGGCCAGGATCCACTCGTAGTCGCCCAGCGCGAACGACGCGACCGTGTTGGCGCGGACGTCCGGGTAGTCGCGGGCCTCCTTGCCGTGGTCGGCGAGCATCTTGCGGCGCTCGTCGTCCGGCAGCAGGTACCACTCGTAAGAGCGCACGAACGGATAGACGCAAATGAACTTGCGGGCCTCTTCACCGGCGAGGAACGCCGGGATGTGGCTCTTGTTGAACTCGGCCGGGCGGTGCAGCGCGACCTGGCTCCAGACCGGCGCCGAGGCGCGGCCGAGCGGGGTGTGCCGGAAACCGCTGTAGGCCGCCTGGACCTGCTCGATCTCCTCGGCGTGCCACCAGACCATGTAATCGGCGTCGGCCCGCAGCCCCGACAGGTCGTAGAGACCGCGGACGACGACGCCCTTGGCCTCCAGGGAGTCGAGGTAGTCGGTGGTCTCCGCGGTCGCCTTCGCGCGGTCCTCACCGAGCTTGCCCTGCTCGGCCCGGAAGACCGACCAGGCGGTGTAGCGGATGGTGTCGTTGAGCTCGTTGTAGTTCAGCCGCGCCATACCGCCATCTTGGCACTGCCCGCGCTCAGGAGCCCTCGTGGGTCGGTGTGATCCCGGCGATGCGGCGGGCGGCCGCGTCCGCGGTCGCGATGCAGGCCGGGAGCCCGACGCCGTGCAGCGCCGCGCCCGCCACGGCGAGACCGGGGACCTCCGCGACGGCGCGTTCGATCCGCTCGACACGTTCGAGGTGACCGGTGCCGTACTGCGGGAGCCCGCCGCCCCACCGGGTCACCAGTGTCTCGATCGGCTCCGCGGTGATCCCGCTCAGCCGGGCGAGATCGTCGCGGACCACGCGCACGAGTTCGTCGTCGTCCGCGTGCAGCGCGCCCGGTTCGCCGAAGCGGCCGACCGAGCCGCGGACCAGCACCGGGCCGTCGCCGTACTGCGCCCACTTGCGGGAGGAGAAGGTGAACGCCTTGGCGGCGAACGGCTCGCCCGCCTCGTCGCGTTCACCCGCGCCGATCAGCACGCCGGACGACTCCGGCAGTGCGGTACCCGGCGGGAGCGCGAGCGCGACCACCGCCATCGACGCGAGTTCGACCTCGGCGAACGCCGACGACGCGACACCCGCGACGCCGTCGAGCAGCCGTCGTGCCGAAGGCGCCGGGACGGCGAGAAGGACCGAGTCGGCTTCGAGGTCGTCGACCTTCCAGCCGGTGGCGGTGCGCTCGAGCGCCGTCACCGTGGTCCCGGTCCGGATCTCGGCGCGCGACAGCTCCGCGAGCCGCGCGATCAGCGTGCCGAGGCCGCCCAGCAGGGTGCCGAAAACCGGAGCTGTGCTCGGGGACGCGGGCATGAGCGAAGCTGCGCCTTCGGTGAGCGAACGCGCGCCGCGGTCCACCGCGGAGGCGAGACCGGGCATCGTCGCGCGCAGCCCGAGGCCGTCCGCTCCCCCGGCATAGACCCCGCCCAGCAGCGGGTCGACGAGCCGGTCCACGAGTTCGTCGCCGAAGCGCTCGCGCAGCAGCGGGCCGAGGGGCACGTCACCGGCGGGCAGCTCCACCGGCGGCAGCGAGGACTCGGCCTCGACCAGGGCGCGGCCCTTTTCCGACAGCACCCCGGCGACCGCGCCTGCCGAGGCGGGAACGCCCATGACCGTGCCCGGCGGCAGGCCGAGCACGGATCCGCCGGCGTGGATCTTCGCGCGGGCCTTGGTGGGGTGGACGAGGCTTTCGCCCAGCCCGGCCTCGCGCACCAGGGCGAGGGCTTCGGGGCGGCGGGCGAGGAACGCCTCGGCGCCGACGTCGTAGCGTTCACCGGCGAGTTCGATCGTGCGGAGTTTCCCGCCGAGGGACTCCGTCGCCTCGAAGACGACGATCCGGGCGTCTTCACCGAGCAGCGTCCGCAGCCGGTACGCCGCGGTCAGTCCGGAGATACCGCCACCGACGACGGCGACCGTCTTCACTGCTGGATCTCGTGCACCAGCCCGACCACGCGCGTCAGGACGTCCGGGTCGACGCCGGGCAGCACCCCGTGGCCGAGGTTGAAGATGTGGCCGTCGGCCGCGCGGCCTTCGGCGAGGATCCGCCGGACCTCCGCTTCGAGCACCGGCCAGGACGCGTGCAGCAGCGCCGGGTCGAGGTTGCCCTGCACGACCCCGCCGCCGAGCCGCCGGACGGCCTCGTCGAGCGGGATGCGCCAGTCGACGCCGACCACGTCGGCGCCCGCGTCGCGCATGGCCACCAGCAGCTCGCCGGTGCCGACGCCGAAGTGGATCCGCGGCACGCCGTAGCCCGCGACCGCGTCCAGCACCTTCGCCGAATGCGGCAGGACGAACTCGCGGTAGTCCCGCTCCGACAGCGCGCCCGCCCACGAGTCGAACAGCTGGATCGCGTCGGCTCCGGCGTCGAGCTGCGCGGACAGGAAGGTGATCGCCATGTCCGCCAGTCGCCCGGCCAGCTCGTGCCACAGCGCCGGTTCGGAGTGCATGAGCGCCTTGGTGTGCTCGTGGTTGCGGCTCGGCCCGCCCTCGATGAGATAGGAGGCCAGGGTGAACGGCGCGCCCGCGAAACCGATCAGCGGTGTCTCGCCCAGCGACCCGACCAGCAGCCGGACGCCGTCGGCGACCCGTTCCACCTGCTCCGGGTCCAGCACCGGCAGCGCGCGCACGCCCGCGGCGTCGCGGATCGGCTCGGCGACGACCGGGCCGGTGCCCGCGACGATGTCGATGTCGAGGCCCGCCGCCTTGAGCGGCACGACGATGTCACTGAAGAGGATGGCCGCGTCGACGCCGTGACGGCGGATCGGCTGGAGGGTGATCTCGGCGAGCATCTCGGGGTCGAAGCACGCCTCGAACATCGAGGTGCCCTCGCGCAGCGCCCGGTACTCGGGCAGCGAGCGACCGGCCTGGCGCATGAACCACACGGGGGTGCGGCCGGGGCGCTCGCCGCGCGCGGCGGCCAGGAACGGCGCGCCGGGCAGGGCACGACGGGCCGCGGGGACGGTCTGCGCGGGAGAAGCAGGTGAAGGAGACATCACGGTTCATGGTGCCATGAGCGCTCGGAGCCCTTACTCTCGGCGCGCCTGCGCCCCGAACCGGACGATCGCGTCTTACAGTCGGTTGGTGACCGCGATGACGTCAGTACCCGATCTCTTCCGTGAAGCCGTCGCGGCGTTGCAATCGGTCCGGCCCCGCCCCGAAGTCCAGCTGGAGACGATGCGCCCGCCGCAGCGTCTGGCGCCGTGGTCCTACGCGGTCAGCTGTGAGGTGGAAGGTCCGGCGGACGTACTGGCGTCGGGGCGGCTGGTGCTGCTGCACGATCCGGAAGGCCAGGAAGGCTGGGACGGGGTCCTGCGGCTGGTCATGTACGTCCGCGCGGAACTCGACCGGGAACTGGCGACCGATCCCTTCCTTCCCGCCGTCGGCTGGTCGTGGCTGACCGACGCACTGGAGAGCTCGGGTGCGGAGTGGACGGCGCTGGGCGGCACGGTCACCGAGACGTCGTCGGCCCGCTTCGGTGACATCTCCGGCCCCTCCCGCACCGATGATCTGGAACTGCGGGCGTCCTGGACGCCGACCGACGCCGCGCTGCGGCCGCACGGGCAGGCCTTCTGCCAGGTGATGGCGAGCGTCGTCGGGCTTCCGCCGGTCGGCGTGACACTCTTCGAGCAGCGCCAGTCCTCCTGACTCGCTCTCGCAAGTCCGTGAAGGCCTCCTTGAGGGACTCAGAGTCCCTCAAGGAGGCCTTCACGGACTGGTAGCCCCGTCTCGACACGCCGGAATCCCACCAATCGAGACATAGCATTCGGGTTATCTTGCGATTTCCGGCCATCTAGCACCGCTAGGAATGCTGCCGATACTAAAGGTCCCTTGCTCCCGCCCTCGGATCCGTGAAGGCCTCCTTCCCTACCCTCAAGGTAGGCAAGGAGGCCTTCACGGATCGCCACCCCGGACGCGGAGACGCCGCGAAGCGACCAGGAGCGCCTTCGCTTACCCCATTCGCGGGCCCCTGAGAGCACCCGTACGCCACCGAAGGGCGCTTCAGGGCCATCTGGACTAGACCAGCTCCCACCTGCGCGGAGCCGTCCGCACAGAGGTCTGGACCACCCCGTTCGTGCTAGGCGCATCGTCACCGTCCGCAACAAGATCAAGTCGACCGAAAACACCCCCGAGGACACCTCGAAACGCCTCCGGAGCGTTACCATCACGGTCACCCAGCGAAGCGATCATGACCCTCCGCGAAGTTGATCAAGCCCCATGCCGGAGGCGGTTTCCGGCCTCGGACACACTGTCCTCCAAGGCTCCCGAGCAGAGGCACCGGCAGGTGCACGACCCATCTGCACAGTCGGATGGACCCCGGTAACCCCAGTGCATCGTGTTCTTTCGGCGATGCGTTAGCCACCTGCTGTGTACTAGCCCGATCGTGTTACAACGAACTCCCTGAGTAACTACTCGTTTGAGATAGATACCCATTCGATCCCCCCGTGAAGGCCTCAGGACGGCTACAGTGCCATCGACGACACCACTTTCGGTCTAAAGCTGGCGCGGCTAAACGGCCGAAAGTCCCGGTGCCGGTCGGGGGGCACGACCGACTCCAGGGAGGTAGTGACGTGGCTACCGTCGGCATTTCTCAGGCCGTCCGATCCACGCCAGCCGGTTCATTGCCGGCGAGCATGGTTCCGCACCCGCGGGAAGAGCTTTTTTCCGTGTTGGTGGTCGATGACCACCCACTGTTGAGGGAGGCAATCTCAGCAAGACTCGCACAGATGGGTGCGGGCACCGTCCACGAGGCCGCCACGGTGGCCGAGGCGAGGGCGCGAGCACAGGCCACCGGGCCTTGTGATCTGGCGATCCTCGATCTCGGACTGCCGGATGGCAGCGGCATCGAGCTGGTTACGGAACTCCGTAGCCACGGCTGGCCTCGAGTAGTGGTGCTCGCTTCATCAGACGACCCGTACGCGGTCAGGTCGGCGTTCCAGGCCGGCGCCCAGGCATACCTGCTCAAGTCGGCATCGCCGGTCGTAGTGACCGACGGCGTCCGCAGGGTGCTCGAGGGCGGCGTCTACGCGGACCCGAGCGTCGCACCGGTCCTGGCCACCGGCACACGGGTAGCCGGCACCGACAACACCCCGCGCGAGCTTTCGGCGCGCGAGGTCGAGGTGCTGCAGCTCGTCGCCGACGGCCAGAGCAACAAGGAGATCGGTGAGGAACTCAGCCTCTCCGCTCTCACCGTGAAATCCCACCTCTCCCGCATCGGGCGCAAGCTCGGCACGGGTGACCGGGCTCAGATGGTGGCGCTGGCGATGCGTGCCGGCGTGATCCGCTGACAAAGGCGAACTGCCCTGCGGGGCGGGCGGACCAGGCGCGGCCCGCTCGTCCCGTAGGGTCTTCACCTATGGAAGGCGACCACCCCGGAGATTCACAGGCAGACCCGAAGACCGGCACCGATGACACCGGTGGACCGGTTCTGCTGCGTGAGCCCGCCGAGGGCACTCCGCCGGTGATCGCCGACGCGACAGCCCTCGCTGAAGCCTGCGCGAAGATCGCGGGTGGCAGCGGGGCCATCGCCGTGGACACCGAACGCGCGTCCGGCTACCGATACTGGCCGAAGGCCTATCTCGTGCAGCTGCGCCGCGAAGGTGCCGGCTCCTTCCTCATCGACCCCATTCCGCTCGAGGGACAGCTCGAACCCCTCGCGGAAGTGCTCAACGGCGCCGAATGGGTGTTGCACGCGGCCTCTCAGGACCTGCCGTGCCTCGCCGAACTCGACCTGCACCCGAAGAGCCTGTTCGACACCGAACTCGCCGGACGGCTCGCCGGATACGAACGGGTCGCCCTCGGCACCCTCGTCGAACTCCTCCTCGGCTACCAGCTGGAGAAGGGGCACAGTGCCGCCGACTGGTCGAAGCGCCCGCTTCCCGTCGACTGGCTGAACTACGCCGCCCTCGACGTCGAGCTGCTCAACGAACTGCGCGAGAAGCTCGAAGCCGACTTGGCAGGCCAAGGCAAGCTCGAATGGGCTCAGCAGGAATTCGAGGCCGTCCGCACCGCTCCGCCGCCCGCCCCGCGGGCCGAGCCGTGGCGCCGGACGTCCGGGGTGCACAAGATCCGGAGCGCCCGCGGTCTCGCCGCCGTCCGCGAACTGTGGCAGGCGCGGGACGAACTCGCCCGCAAACGCGACCGCGCGCCGAGCCGGATCCTGCCCGACAGCGCGATCATCAACGCCGTCACCGCGGACCCGAAGACCGTCGAGCAGCTGCAGGCACTGCCCGTGTTCAGCGGCCGGGTCCAGCGCAAGTACACCGCGAGCTGGCTGCGGCATCTGCAGGCCGCCCGCGCGCTCCCCGCCGACGAACTGCCCACCCCCGCGCAGCAGACCGACGGCCCGCCGCCGGTGAACCGCTGGTCGGACAAGGACCCCGACGCCGCCGCCCGGCTCTCGGCCGCCCGCGCGGCGCTGGCCGCGATCGCGGAGGACCGGCGGCTGCCGGTGGAGAACCTGCTGCTGCCGGAACTGGTGCGCCGCACCTGCTGGCGTCCGCCCGCGGATCTGAGCGAGGACAGCGTCGCCCAGGTCCTCCGCGACGCCGGGGCCCGGCCGTGGCAGATCGAGCTGACCGTGGCGGCGCTGAGCAAAGCGCTCCACGCCACCGCGGCCGCCTGACCGGATCACGATCACCCGTACCGATCCGACCGTTTCGCGTGATCAGATGGACGGCACGTGTGATCAGACGGACGACACGCTCACGAACAGAGTCGTCCATCTGATCACGCGAGAGCGCCATCTCGGCTTGCCCGGCGTCAGTCCTCCAGCAGCACCCGCGCGGAGTCGCGCAGTTCGGCATCCGGTTCCCCGAGACCGGCGAGCCTCAGCACGCTGTCGGCACCCTCGACGGCGTGCGCCTCGACGTCCAGCTCCGGCTGGTCGCGCCGGACGATCGCGATGCTCTCGACGAGCCCGAACACGAGGTCGGTCCGGATGCCGAGGAGGTCCCCAGGGACCCCGGCCGCCGCGACGAGCGAGCCGTAGACGCGTTTGAGTTCCGCCCGCTCGGCCCGGAATCGCGCCAGCCTCGGCGAGGAGATCTCCGGCAGCAGGTACAGGGCGCCGAGGTTGTGCCGCGCGCTGCCGAGCAGATGGATGTCCGCGTAGGCGAGCGCCCACAGCCGCGTGCCGACCGGCGCGAGCTGGGCCGACAGGCCGCCCGCGACGTCCAGTGACGGCCGGACGGTGTCCTCCAGCAGCGCCGCAAGAATGTCCTCTTTGGACGGAAAGTGGTAGTAGAGCGACGCCTGGCGCAGTCCCGCGCGTTCGGCGATGGCTCGGGTGGTGGTCGCCGCGTATCCGGCGCCGGTGAACAGCTCCCCCGCGGCGTCCAATACGGCGAGCCGCGCTTCCCGCTTGCTCGCCGCGGCGCCGCTGGCTCTCGGCCTGCCCACCCCGGTCGTTTTTGTCATCTATCCGATCCTGCCATTTCTCCGGGAAGATCTTTGTTACGTCCGGTGGTCGGCCCAGGTTACCCAATCCGGTATCTGTTAACACCGCGCTTACCCGGCGGAGATCGGAAGGATCCCGCATGCGCTTAATTTCGGTCAGCCGATCGAAATTCGGCCCTCCAGACAGGAGCCCTCGCAAATGCCCTCCGAAGACCTTTCCGCCTTCGGGTACCGTCAAGAACTACGCCGGACGCTGGGCGGTTTCTCCGCCTTCGCCGCCGGTTTCTCCTTCGTTTCCATCCTGACCACGGTGTTCCAGCTGTTCGCCTTCGGCTATTCCTTCGGCGACACCCTCTTCTTCTGGACATGGCCGCTGGTGATCGCCGGGCAATTGCTCGTCGCGCTCAACTTCGCCGAACTCGCCGCCCGATTCCCGCTGGCAGGATCGGTTTACCAGTGGGCGAAACACCTCTCCCCCGGATTCGCGGGATGGCTCGCCGGCTGGATGATGCTGGTGGGCTGCGTCGTCGCGCTGGCCGGTGCGGCGATCGCGCTGCAGGTCGTCCTCCCGTCGGTCTGGAGCGGTTTCCAGCTCGTCGGCGGGGATCCGGCGATCACCTCGCCGACCGGCGCCAGCAACGCCGTCCTGCTCGGCACCCTGCTGATCATCGTCACCACCGCGATCAACGCGGGCGGCGTGCGGCTCATGGCGCGGATCAACGACATCGGGGTCGCCGCCGAACTCGCCGGCGTCCTCGTGCTGATCATCGGTCTCGCGCTGTTCGCGGTCCGCGGTCCGCAGGTCGTGCTCCAGCCTGCGGGCGAAAGCCCCGGCGTCGGTGGCGTCCTCGCTTCGGCGCTGATGGCCGCGTACGTCCTGTACGGCTTCGACACGGCCGCCTCCGTCGCCGAAGAGACCAAGAACGCGCGCCGCACCGCACCTCGCGCCGTGCTCCGCGCGCTGTTGGTCTCCGGGGTCGGCGGGCTCGCCGTCGTCATCACCGCCCTGATGGCCGCGCCGAGCCTGACCGACGGGCAACTGGCCGGGAAAGGCCTGCCGTACGTGATCACGGCGGTCTTCGGTGACACGCTCGGCCGGGTCTTCCTCGCCGACGTCGCGATCGCGGTCGTGGTCTGCACCCTGACCATCCAGACCGGCACGGTCCGGTTGATCTACGCGATGGCCCGCGACGGCGCCCTGCCCGGCGCCAACCGCCTTTCCGCGGTCAACGCCCGCACCGGCACCCCGATCGCGCCCGCCGTGCTGTCCGGGGTGCTCGCGATCGGGCTCCTGCTGCTGAATCTCGGCAATCCGACCATCTTCAGCACCATCACCGGCACCTCGGTGGTCGTGGTCTACCTCGCCTATCTCCTGGTGACCGGACCGCTGTTGATCCGGCGGCGGCAAGGCCGTTTCACCGCGGAACCCGGCCATTTCTCCCTGGGGCGATGGGCTATTCCGGTCAACGTGGCGGCAGTAGGGTACGGCGCGATGATGATCGTCAACATCGCCTGGCCACGAGCCGACATCTACGACCTGGCGGGCACCGGCTCCGTCTGGGTCCTGTTGTTCCCGATCGAGTTCGTCGGCGCCGCGCTGCTCACCGGCTATCTCTGCTGGCGCCGCCGCTCCGCGCTCAGCACGGTTCCCGTCCCCGCGACCTGAAGGAAGGTTCCATGAGCACGACATCGACCACGTACGGCGCTCGCGACCACGCCCGCGCCCAGGCAGGCACGGTGACCGAAGCGATGCCCGCCATCCCGGCGTCCACCTGGCCGGATCCGCCGTCCGGGATCGACCCGGCGAAACTGGTCTGGGCCGAGACCGTCGCCGGCGGCGGCTACACCCACAAGGTCCTCGCCCGCGGCACCGAACTGCGGCTGACCGACGTCGAGGGCGACGCCTGCGCGCATCTGCTGCTGTTCAACGCCGATCAGCCGTGGGAGCGGCTGAACGTCGCGGACACGGTGAAGGTCCAGTGGAACGCCTATCTCGGCGAAGCCATCGCGCTGCTTTCGGACCAGGCCCGTGTTCTCGCGACCGTCGTCACCGACGAGAGCGGCAAGCACGACGCCCTCTGCGGAACGTCCACTGTGGACGGGAACAGCGAACGCTACGGCGACGGCAGCCCTCAGGGCGGCTCGCCTTCGGGAAACGCGCTGTTCACCCTGGCCGCCGCCAAACACGGCCTCTTCCCTCGCGATCTGCCGCCGAGCCTGTCCTTCTTCCAGGGCGTCCACGTCGAGACCGACGGCGGGCTGACGTTCACCGGTTCGGCCGGGCCGGGCAAGTCCGTCGTCCTGCGCACCGAACTCCCGGTCGTCGTCCTGATCGCCAACGTGGCGCATCCGCTCGACCCGCGCCCGGACTACACGGTCACCCCGCTGCGCGTCCTCGCCCAGCGAAGCGAGCCGTCCACACCGGACAGTCCTGAGTGGACAGCGTCGCCCGAAGCCCAGCGCGCCTTCGAGAACACCGCCGACTACCTCACCGCCAGGAGCCAGGCATGACCATCATCTCCGATACCGAGGTCGCCGCACGGGCGCCGTACTCCACCGTTCTCCGCAAGGGCGAGACACTCGCGATCATCGACCTCGGCGGCAACCAGGCCGTCGACTTCCTCTGCTACGACGCCGCCGACCCGGCGAAGAGGTACAGCGCGGCGACCACGATCTCCGCGCAGCGCAACATCTTCCTCACCACCGGCAGTGTGCTGCGCACCGGGGAGGGCGACCCGTTGCTGACCGTCGTCGCGGACACCTGCGGGCGGCACGACACGATCGGCGGCGCGTGCAGCAAGGAGTCCAACAGCCTCCGCTACGGCCAGCACACGCGGTACCAGCACGCCTGCGTCGAGAACTTCCTGACCGAAGGCGCGAAATGGGGCCTCGGCAAACGGGACCTGGTCAGCAACGTCAACTGGTACATGAACGTCCCGGTCGAACAGGACGGCACGCTCGGCATCGTCGACGGCATCTCCGCGCCCGGAATGGAAGTGAAACTGCGCGCCGAGACCGACGTCCTGGTGCTGGTGTCGAACTGCCCGCAGATCAACAACCCGTGCAACGGTTTCGACCCGACCGCCGTCCGCATGGTCGTCACCGGCGGTGACGCGTGAAACTGCTCGTCGCCAACCGGGGGGAAATCGCGGTCCGGATCATCCGGACGGCAAGGGAGATGGGCATTCCGACGGTCGCCGTCTATTCCGACGCCGACCGCACGGCCGCGCACGTACGGCTTGCCGACGAAGCCGTCCGGCTCGGCCCGGCGCCGTCGAGGGAGAGTTATCTCCTCGGCGACGCCGTCATCGAAGCCGCGCTGAAGACGGGGGCGGACACGATCCACCCCGGCTACGGATTCCTGTCCGAGGACGCGGCCTTCGCGAAGGCGGTGGAAGCCGCCGGGATCCGGTTCGCCGGTCCCACGGCGGACCACCTCGAAGTCTTCGGCAGCAAGCACACCGCCCGCGACAAGGCCGTCGAAGCCGGTGTCCCGCTGCTGCCGGGCACCGGCCTGCTGGACACCCTCGCCGACGCCGAAGCCGCGGCGGCCGGGATCGGCTACCCGGTGATGCTCAAGGCCACCGGCGGTGGCGGCGGGATCGGCATGCGTGCCTGCACGTCCGCCGAAGAACTCCGCGAAGCCTGGGACGCGGTGCAGAGCATCGCCGCCAAGAGCTTCTCGACCTCGGGCGTGTTCCTCGAACGGCTCGTGACCCACGCGAGGCACGTCGAGGTCCAGGTGTTCGGCGACGGCGCGGGTGCGGTGCTGGCGCTGGGCACGCGGGACTGCACGCTGCAGCGGCGCAACCAGAAGGTGCTCGAAGAGTGCCCCGCCCCTGGTCTTCCCGAAGCCGTGCGCGAAAAACTGGTCTCGGCCGCCGTCGGTCTCTGCGCTTCGGTGCGCTACCGGTCGGCCGGGACGGTCGAGTTCATCTACGACCCGGTTCGCGAAGAGGCCGCGTTCCTCGAAGTGAACACGCGGCTGCAGGTCGAGCATCCGGTCACCGAAGCGGTCTATCGCATCGATCTGGTCTCGTGGATGCTCCGGCTCGCCGACGGCGACACCGGGATGTTCGCCACCACGCCGGAACCGCGCGGGCACGCCGTCGAAGCACGGGTCTACGCCGAGGACCCGGCCGCCGGGCACCGGCCGAGCGCGGGGCTGCTGACCCGCGCCGACTTCCCCGAAGGGGTCAGGGTCGACACCTGGGTCGAAGCCGGCGCGAAGGTGACGACGCATTACGACCCCCTGCTCGCCAAGGTGATCACCGTCGGCGCGGACCGCGCCGAGGCGCTGGCCGCGCTGGGTGCCGCGCTCGGCGAAAGCCGGGTGGACGGCGTGCGCACGAACCTCGGGCAGCTGCGCGCGGTCGCCGCGGACCAGCGACTCGGCGACGTCACGCACGACACCGCGACGCTCGACGAGATCACCGATCCCGAACCGCGGATCGAGGTCCGGCGGGGCGGCACCATGACCACCGTCCAGGACTGGCCGGGGCGGCTGGGGTTCTGGCACGTGGGGGTCCCGCCGAACGGGCCGATGGACGATCTGTCGCTGCGCCTGGGCAACCGCGCGCTGGGCAATCCCGAGGGCGCGCCGGGTCTTGAGTGCACTGTGGACGGTGTATCGCTGCGGTTCACCCACGACGCAATCGTTTGCGTCACGGGGTCGCCGTCCCCGGTCACCCTGGACGGGCACGACGTTCCCCAGTGGACGCCGGTCGAAGTCCCGGCAGGCGGCGTGCTCGACGTCGGCACCGGTACCGCCGGGCTCCGCGCGTACGTCCTCGTCCGCGGCGGGATCGACGTACCGGACTTCCTCGGCAGCGCGGCGACGTTCACGCTCGGCGGTTTCGGCGGGCACGGCGGCCGCGCGCTGGCGACCGGTGACGTCCTCTCCCCCGGACCGGTTCCGGAGAACGCCGTCGCGGGCCCGGTTCCCGAGGCCGACCGTCCGGTGTTCGCGACGCACTGGGAGATCGGTGCGTCCGAAGGACCGCACGCGGCGCCGGAGTTCTTCACCCCGGACGACGTCGAGACGTTCTACGCCACCGACTGGGAGGTGCACTTCAACTCCGCGCGGACCGGCGTCCGGCTCGTCGGGCCCCGGCCACGCTGGGCGCGGGAGGACGGCGGCGAGGCGGGGCTGCACCCGTCGAACATCCACGACACGCCGTACGCGATCGGCGCCGTGGACTACACCGGCGACCTGCCGATCCTGCTGGGCCCGGACGGGCCGAGCCTCGGCGGTTTCGTCTGCCCGGCGACCGTGGTGACACCGCAGCGCTGGAAGCTCGGCCAGCTGCGGCCGGGTGACACCGTGCGGTTCGTGCCGATCACCACCGAGCACGCCGGCTCGCTGCGCACCTCGCCGAACTCGGCGGTCAAGGCGACCCGGAAGCCGATCGACGACGGCGGGATCCTCGGCCGCCTGTCCACATCGGACGAGAACCCCGAGGTCACCTACCGGCGCAGCGGCGACGACAACCTGCTGATCGAGTACGGGCCGATGAAACTCGACCTGGCCCTGCGGATGCGGGTCCACGCCCTCGCCGACAGGCTGGGCGCGGAAGGTCTCGGCGGTGTCGTCGACCTGACGCCGGGCATCCGCTCGCTGCAGGTCCATGTCGACCCGGACGTCCTGCCGGTCCCGAAACTGCTCGGGCTCGTCCAGGAGGTGGAGCACGATCTGCCGCGCACCGCCGATCTCGTGGTGCCGAGCCGCACCGTGCGGATGCCGTTGTCGTGGGACGACCCGGCGACACGCGAGGCGATCGAGCGGTACATGGCCGGCGTGCGCGACGACGCGCCGTGGTGCCCGTGGAACATCGAGTTCATCCGGCGGGTGAACGGTCTGTCCAGTGTGGACGACGTCTATCGCACGGTGTTCGACGCGGAGTACCTGGTGCTCGGCCTCGGCGACGTCTACCTCGGCGCGCCGGTGGCCACCCCGCTGGACCCGCGGCACCGGCTGGTCACCACGAAGTACAACCCGGCGCGCACGTGGACGGCGGAGAACTCGGTCGGCATCGGCGGCTCGTACCTGTGCATCTACGGGATGGAAGGCCCCGGCGGGTACCAGTTCGTCGGGCGGACCGTGCAGGTGTGGAGCGGCTGGCGGCAACGCGGCTCCTTCGAGCCGGGTTCGCCGTGGCTGCTGCGGTTCTTCGACCGGATCTCGTGGTATCCCGTCACCGCCGAGGAGCTCCTGGACCTGCGAGCGCAGAGCTCGGCCGGGGAACTGGAACTCGACATCACCGACGGCGAGTTCGCGCTGGCCGACCACGAGCGGTTCCTGGCCGACAACGCCGCCGACATCGCCGCTTTCCGGGAGAAGCAGAGCACGGCGTTCGAGGCGGAGCGGCAGGCGTGGGCCGCGGCGGGTGAGTTCGACCCTCGCCCCGAACCGGTCGGCGCGAAGGTTCCGACCAAGAAGGTCGTCGCCCCGCCCGGCGGGCACGTCGTCGAGGCGCCGTTCGCCGCGACCGTGTGGCGGGTGGACGTCGAGCCGGGCAAGAAGGTCGGCGCCGAGGAGACGCTGGTGATCCTCGAAGCGATGAAGACCGAGGCGCGGATCCCCGCGCCCGCCGCCGGGGAGGTCGTCGAAGTGCTCGTCTCGCCCGGCGATCAGGTCGCCCCCGGCACCCCGCTGGCGGTTCTGGGAAGGAGCGCGGGATGAGTGTGCTGGAGCGGGTGCGCGCCGCGTACCACCGGATCGCGCGGGTCGACCGGCCCGAGATCTGGATCGATCTGCGTCCCGAGGCGGACGTGCTCGCCGACGCGGAGAAGCTGGAGGCGCGCCGGGCCGCCGGGGAATCCCTGCCGCTGTACGGGAAACTGGCCGCGGTCAAGGGCAACATCGACGTCGCCGGGCTGCCGACGACGGCGGCGTGCCCCGAGTACGCCTACCTGCCGGACGAGGACGCGCCGGTGGTGGCGCGGCTGCGGGCGGCCGGGGCGCTGATCCTGGGCACGACCAATCTGGACCAGTTCGCGACGGGACTGGTCGGCACGCGCAGCCCGCACGGCGCGGTGCGGAACGCGATCGACCCGGCGTACGTTTCGGGCGGGTCGAGTTCGGGGTCGGCGGTCGCCGTGGCGCTCGGGATCGCGGATCTCGCGCTGGGCACCGACACCGCGGGCTCCGGCCGGGTCCCGGCGGCGTTCAACGGGATCGTCGGGCTGAAGCCGACGCGGGGGCTGCTGCCGACGACCGGCGTCGTGCCCGCGTGCGCGAGCATCGACTGCGTGACCGTGTTCGCGCGGACGGTCGACGAGGCGACGGCGGCGTTCGCCTGCCTGAGCGAGCCCCGTGACCTTCCGGTCGTGCACCGTCCTTTCCGGATCGGTGTGCCTCAGGAGCTCGGCCCGCTTCAGGAAGGGTGGGCCGAGGCGTTCTCCGCCGCGGCTCGCGACTTCCGTGACGCGGGCGCGGAGCTGGTCCCTGTCGACATATCGGCGTTCCTGGCCGCGGCGCGCCTGCTGTACGAGGGCGCTTTCGTGGCGGAGCGGTATTCGGCGGTCGGCGAGTTCGTCGACGCGCGTCCGGACGCTGTCGATCCGGCCGTGCGGCAGATCATCGGCGCGGCCAAGGACATCCCGGCACACCGGGTGTTCACCGACCTCGCGACACTCGACGGCCTTTCGCGGGAAGCGTCCGCCGTTCTGTCCTCCGTGGACTGCCTCCTGCTGCCCACGACGACGGAGCATCCGACGATCGCCGAGGTCCAGGCCGATCCGCTGGGCGTGAACGCCCGGCTGGGCCGGTTCACGAACTCGACGAACCTGCTGGGCCTGTCGTCGCTGGCCGTGCCGTCCGGAACGGTCGGCGGGCTGCCGTTCGGGGTGATGCTGGTCGGGGCCGCGTACGCCGACCGGATCCTCGCCGACGTCGCCCGCCTGGTACCGCCGCAGACGCGGATCGCGGTCGTCGGCGCCCATCTGCGCGGGCAGCCGCTGAACCACGAGCTGACCTCGCGGGGCGGCCGGTTCGTTTCCGCGGGGCCGACGGCGGCCGAGTACCGGCTCTACGCGCTGGACACCGTGCCGCCGAAACCCGGCCTCGTCCGGGTCGCTTCGGCAGGCGCGGCGATCGAGGCCGAGGTCTGGGACCTGCCGCTCGCGGGGTTCGGGGCGTTCGTGGCCGGGGTCCCCGCGCCGCTGGCGATCGGGAAGGTGCGGCTGGCCGACGGGAGCGAGGTGTCCGGGTTCGTCTGTGAACCGGCCGCGGTCACCGGCGCCGAGGACATCACTCGGCACGGCGGCTGGCTCGGGTACCTGAGCCACTCACCTGCCTGAAGTCCGTGAAGGACTCCTTGAGGGACTCTGAGTCCCTCAAGGAGTCCTTCACGGACCGGCCGGACCAGGGCGTTTCCGGTTTGGTTGGCATACCGGGGCATTCTGGGAAGAAGGTCACAAACCCTGGCGGCCCGCCGGGCGCGAGGTAGCTTCGGAGTGGTGTCCACCACATCCTCCTCCAGCCGCAGGACCGCGATCAGCGTGCTCGTGGCGCTGGGCCTCGTCGGGATCGCGATGGTGTCGCTGGGCGCCACAGGCTTCGCCGTCAAGCAGGTGAGCGGGCACCCGCTCGCGATCCTCGAAGAAGTCCCCGGACCTGACACCGGCCCGACGTGCGCCGTCGACAAACGGTACGTCGACGAGGCGACCTCCGGGATGCGCCCGGACGTGATCGAAGCGTGGAACACCCTGCGCGCCAAGGCCAAAGCCCAGAACGTCGAACTGTGCGTGAACGACGGCAAGCGCAGCCGGAGCCAGCAGCAGCAGGAGTTCGACAAGGCCGTCCAGCGGTTCGGCTCGGTGGAGCAGGCCAAGAAGTGGGCGCTGCAGCCGGAGACGTCCATGCACGTCAAGGGAATCGCCGTCGACATCCAGCCGCAGAATTCGGCGGCCTGGGTGGACAAGAACGGTGGCGCGCTCGGCTGGTGCCGTCGCTACGACAACGAGAAATGGCACTTCGAGTACGACCCGGCCTGGGCCACCGGCGGCTGCCCGCCCCGGCTGCCCAGCGCCACCGGCAACTAGCCCGAGACTCGCGCAAGCACGTGAGTTCCGGCTCCAAGCACGCGAGATCCGCGTCTGATCACGCGAGTTTCTCGACGACGTACTTCGCGGTCTCCGCGAGCAGCGCCTGGTCGTAAGGAGCGTCTTTGGCCGCCTTGCTGGACATGACGGCCATGACGATCGGCGGCTTGCCAGGCGGCCACACGACGGCGATGTCGTTCAGCGTTCCGTAGTCCCCGGTCCCGGTCTTGTCGGCGATGGTCCAGCCGGGCGGCAAGCCCGCACGGATCCGCTCGGCGCCGGTTGCGTTGCGCTGGAGCAGGTCGCGGAGGAAGTCGCGTTTGTCGGTCTCCAGCGTGTCGCCCAGCAGGATCCGCTGGTAGTCGGTGCCGAACGCCCGCGGTGTCGTGGTGTCGCGTGGATCCCCTGGGGTGGCTTCGGTGATCAGCGGTTCGATCCGGTCCATCCGCGTGACGGTGTCACCGAGGCCGCGCGTGAACGCCGTCAGTTCGGCGGGACCGCCCAGGTCCCGCAGCAGCAGGTTGCCCGCCGTGCCGTCGCTGAACCGGATGGCGGCGTCGCACAGCTGGCGGATCGTCATCCCGGTGGCCACGTGCTGCCCGGTGACCGGAGCGTGCTTCATCAGGTCGTCCCGTGAATAGCTGATCCGGGTTTCCAGGTGCGACAGCGGATTGCGCTGCAGGACGGCGGCCGCCGCGACCCCTTTGAACGTCGAGCAGAACGCGAACCGCTCGTCCGCGCGATGCTCGACCGTGCCGCCGCCCGCGGTGTCGAGCGCGTACACGCCGAGCCTGGCGTCGAACTTCTTCTCCAGCGCCAGCAACCGGTCGTGGAACTGCCGCGTGGGTGAAGGCGGCGGTGGTGGCGGCGCGGGAACGGACGACGGCGCGGGTGGCGCTCCTCGGGTGCAGGCGGCCAGCGGCACGAGCACCGCCATCCCCAGCAGCGCTCGGCGGGTGACGGCAAGCCCCGGCCTTGTCATCGTGATCCCTCCCCCTGATCACTTCGAACATAGCAACTTCCCCACGCCCGCCGGATCGGCCAAGCGGCCGAGGTGGATCAACCCGTGAGTGTGCCTTCCCCCACTCGACCGGGCCACCTTCCTGGTTACCGACGGGTAACCGGGGTTAGGGTGCGGTCAGGACTACCTCTACTTCAGGAGCATTCGTGGCCGCAGGAGCAACACCGCTCGCGCCGAACGCGCGGTCGGTACGCAATGTCGCCTTCGTCGAAGGGGTGCGAACGCCCTTCGGCAAGGCAGGCGACAAGGGCATCTACGCCGGCACCCGTGCCGACGACCTCGTCGTCAACGCCATCCGTGAACTGCTGCGAAGGCATCCCGAGCTGCCGCCCGAGCGCGTCGACGAGGTGGCGATCGCCGCCACCACCCAGATCGGGGACCAGGGCCTGACGATCGGCCGGACCGCGGCGCTGCTGGCGGGCCTGCCGAAGTCGGTGCCCGGTTTCGCGCTGGACCGGATGTGCGCGGGCGCGATGACCGCGGTCACCACGACCGCGAGCGGGATCGGCTTCGGCGCCTACGACATCGCCATCGCCGGCGGCGTCGAGCACATGGGCCGCCACCCGATGGGCGAGGGCGTCGACCCGAACCCGCGCATCATCGCCGACAAGCTCGTCGACCCGACGGCGCTCGTGATGGGCCAGACCGCGGAGAACCTGCACGACCGGTTCCCGGCGATCACCAAGCAGCGCACCGACGCCTTCGCCGCGCGCAGCCAGGAAAAGTACGCCGAGGCCGTGAAGACCGGCAAGATCGGCCCCGAGCTGGTCCCGGTCGCCACCCGTTCGAAGGAACTGGGCTGGGGCCTCGCGACCGAAGACGAGCCGCCGCGCCCTGGCACCACGCTCGAGACGCTCGCCGGGCTGAAGACGCCGTTCCGCCCGCACGGCCGGATCACCGCGGGCAACGCGGCCGGTCTCAACGACGGCGCCACCGCGGCGCTGCTCGCCGACGAGGACACCGCCCGCGAACTCGGCCTGCCGATCGGCATGCGCCTGGTGGGCTACTCCTTCGCCGGCGTCGAGCCGGAGGTCATGGGCATCGGCCCGGTGCCCGCCACCGAGAAGCTGTTCAAGCGCACCGGCCTGTCGATCGACGACATCGGCCTGTTCGAGATCAACGAGGCGTTCGCCGTCCAGGTGCTCGCGTTCCTCGACCACTTCGGCATCGCCGACGACGACCCGCGCGTCAACCAGTGGGGTGGCGCGATCGCGTGCGGCCACCCGCTCGCGTCGTCCGGTGTCCGGCTGATGACACAGCTTTCGCGCCAGTTCGCCGAGCGCCCCGACGTGCGCTACGGCCTGACCACCATGTGCATCGGCATCGGCATGGGCGGCACGGTCATCTGGGAGAACCCGGCCTACTCCGAGGGGGCGAAGTAATGACTTTCACCGCTGAGCAGGCGAAAGCCGCCTTCCCCGACGAGGTCGTCACCAACGCCGTCACGCGGTTGGTGAAGGTTCCGGGGCTGGACAAGCCGGTCGCGCTGATCACCCTGGACAACGGCCACGACCACACCCGGCCGAACACCTTCGGCCCGCAGGGCCTGGTGAGCCTCAACGCCGCGATCGACACCGCCTTCGCGGCCGAGCCCGCGGCGATCGCGGTCATCGGCAAGCCGTTCATCTTCGCCGTCGGTGCCGACCTTTCCGGCGTCGAAGCGGTCGCGGATCCGGCGCTGGCGCGGGAAATCGCGCAGACCGGGCACGACGTGTTCCGCCGCCTCACCGAGACCGAGATCCCGACCTTCGGGTTCATCAACGGCGCGGTGATGGGCGGCGGGCTCGAACTCGCGCTCTCCTGCCACTACCGGACGCTTTCGGAGAACACCCCCGCGATCGCGTTCCCCGAGGTCTTCCTCGGCCTGTTCCCCGGCTGGGGCGGCACGCAGCTGCTGCCGAACCTGATCGGCCCGGACGCCGCGGTCACCGTGATCATCGAGAACGCGCTGGCACAGAACAAGATGCTGAAGGTCGCGCAGGCGGCCGAGCTCGGCATCGTCGACGAGGTCTTCGGTTCGGCCGACTACCTCGAACAGTCCCTGCTGTGGCTGGCGAAGGTCGTCAACGGCGAGATCACCCCCGCCCGCCGCGAGATCGACCGCGGCGCGGGCTGGGACGCCGCGATCGGCCGCGCCAAGGCCATCGTGGACGGCCGGACGAAGGGCGCGTCCCCCGGCGCGACCAAGGCCGTCGAGCTGCTGGAGCTGGCCCGTGAGAACGACCTCGACCGCGGCTACGCGGCCGAGACCGACGGGCTCGCCGAACTGCTCATGGACGACACGCTGCGCGCCGGGCTGTACTCGTTCAACCTGGTCAACAAGCGCGCCAAGCGGCCGGCGGGCGCGCCGGACAAGGCGCTGGCGCGCAAGGTGAACAAGGTCGGCGTCGTCGGCGCGGGCCTGATGGCCAGCCAGATGGCGCTGCTGTTCGTCCGCCGTCTCAAGGTGCCTGTGGTGCTCACCGACGTCGACCAGGAGCGGGTCGACAAGGGTGTGTCCTATGTGCACGGTGAGATCGACAAGCTGCTGGCCAAGAAGCGGGTTTCGCCGGACGGCGCGAACCGGCTGAAGGCGCTCGTCACCGGATCGCTCGACAAGGCCGCGTTCGCCGACGCCGACTTCGTGATCGAAGCGGTGTTCGAGGAACTGGGCGTCAAGCAGAAGGTGTTCGCCGACCTGGAGCAGTACGTGTCCCCCGAGGCGATCCTGGCGACGAACACCTCGTCGCTGTCGATCACCGCGATGGCTTCGGAACTCAAGCACCCGGAGCGCGTGGTCGGGTTCCACTTCTTCAACCCGGTCGCGGTGATGCCGCTGCTGGAGATCGTCCGCGCGGAGAAGACCGACGACGCCGCGCTGGCCACCGCGTTCGCGGTCGGCAAGCAGCTCAAGAAGTCGAGCGTGCTGGTGAAGGACGCGTCCGCGTTCGTGGTCAACCGGCTCCTGCTGCGTTTCCTCGGCGAGGTGCTGGTGACCGTCGACGAGGGCACGCCGTTCGAGGTCGCGGACAAGGCGCTGGAACCGCTGGGCCTGCCGATGACCCCGCTGACGCTGATGCAGCTGGTCGGCCCGGCGATCGCCCTGCACGTCGGGGAAACCCTGCACGGGGCGTTCCCGGACCGGTTCACCGTCAGCGAGAACCTCGACCGCTTCGTCAAGGCGGGCAAGAAGGGCGTCTGGCAGTGGGACGCTCAGGGCAACGCCACCGTCGACCCCGAGGTCGACGAGCTCTGGCAGCGCGGCGACTCGCCGTCGACGTCCGAGCAGGTGCGTGATCGCGCGCTGGCGGCGATCGCCGAGGAGATCCGGATCATGCTCGACGAGGGCGTGGTGGCCGAGGCGCAGGACATCGACCTGTGCCTGATCCTCGGTGCGGGCTGGCCGTTCTGGCTGGGCGGCATCACGCCGTACCTGGACCGGGCGGGCGTGTCCGAAAAGGTCAACGGCAAGCCGTTCCTGGCCGCGGGTGTGGCGAGCGTGCCGCTCTCCTGAGCCAAGACAGAAGGCCACCGTCGGCGATCCGCTGATCGCAGGCGGTGGCTTTCTGCGCTTTTCGTGAGTTTTGTGGCGATCGGCTGCGTTTTCGTGAAATCCTTGGCCTGGTACGGGAAAAGTTCGTCTCCCCGGCCATCCCCCTGGGAGACGGGCTGTCAGCGTTCCCCGGAAGGCGGACAGGGCGGGGGCGTGGTCTTCATCTTGGCCGCGACCCCCGCGGGGTCGAGGATGTCGACCTTCTTCGACTCGGGGAATCGCTGCCGCAGCTCGTCGCCCACGCTTCGGGATCGGTTCCCGCGACGGGCACGAGATGCACCAGCTTCACCAGTTCCGGCCGGTCCGCGAAGATCTTCTTGAAGCGCTCGTACGCCTCCGCCTTGGTTTCGGTCAGCACACGGCGGGCCTTCGGGTCGTCCCGGAGAGCCTGCGCGGCGAGGGTCATTCCTTCGTCGGTCTCGATGTAGACGACCAGCTGGATCCCGCAGAGTTCCCGCTTGCCCAGCGGCGCGGGCACCATGTCCCGCGGCGACGGCGCCGAGTACTCAGAGCAACCGGTTGGACGCCTGGGGTCCGCTCACGTCTTCCTCCACAGGGACGATCGTCACACAGCGCTGATCGTTGGCCGTCCGGACACCGCCCGTTCAGCGAGGCTCTTTAGCGTGCCGCCGGTGAACAGCGAAAAACCGGGCGTGGACCGCCGCGGATTCCTCAAACGCGCGGGCCTCGTGTCCGCGGCGGCTGCCGGTGCGCCGCTCGCCGCCACCGCCCCGGCGGAAGCCCTCGATCTGAACCTCGACCTCGGCATCGACCTCTCCTGGCTCTTCGGCCGGGACCGCTACCGGTGGCTGGTGGGCGATCACCACATCCACACGCAGTACTCCTACGACGCGATGTACACAGTGGACGGAATCGCCGACGGCGCCCGGCGGCACGGGGCGGAGTGGGCGGTGATCACCGACCACGGCCACGCGTCGCACGAGAAGTCGTCGGTGGAGCGCACGAACGCCGCGATCAGGGCCGCGCAGCGCGAGCACCCCGATCTCCTGCTGTGGCAAGGCATGGAGTGGAACGTGCCGGGTGCCGAGCACGCGACGCTGTTCTTCCAGGCGGGCGCGGACCAGGCCGCGAAACTGCGTGAGTTCGAGCGCGCCTTCGACTGGCGGCTGACCGGGACCGAACCGGGCACCCCGGACAACGAGGCGCTGGCCGTCAAGGCGATCCGCTGGCTGGCCGCCGAAGAGCGGGCCCGCCGGATCCACGCGCCGGTGGTGGTGATCAATCATCCGCTGCGCAACGGCCGGGTCGCCCCGCACGAGATCCGCGCGCTGCGCGACGCCGCGCCCGGCATCGTCATCGGCATGGAAGGCGCGCCGGGAGCGCAGGCCGACGGCTTCCCCAAGCCGCTCGGGAGCGGCGGTGGCGCGCGCGGCGGCTACGGCAACTCCCCCGGTTCGAACTCGTGGCCGGGCTTCCCGGAGCCGGCCTACCGCACCTACGGCGGGTTCGACTGGAGCACCGCGACCGTCGGCGGCCTGTGGGATTCGCTGCTGGCCGAAGGAAAGCCGTGGTGGATCACCAGCAACTCCGACTCGCACTACAACCGTGGCTCCACCTTCGTCCGGCCCGGTGTCCCCGACGGCTACTACGACGAGCACGGCGCGTACCCGGACCCGATCGACACCGGCGTCCCGCAGACTCTGCCCCCGTACGCGGACTTCGCACCCGCGGAGTTCAGCCGGACCGTTGTCGGCGTGACCCGCCGGAGCCACGAAGGCGTGCTGGAAGGCCTGCGTGCGGGACGTGTCTGGGTGGTGCACGGCGGGCTCGCGCAGGAGCTGGAGTTCGGCGCGTACAGCGGCTGGAGCTCGGCCACGATGGGCGGCAGGCTCCGGGTCCGGCGCGGCGACGACGTCACGGTCGTCGTCTCGGCGAAGCTGGCGGCCCGCCCCAACGGCGGCGGCACGATCCCGCGGCTCGCGCGGCTCGACCTCGTTTCGGGACCGGTGACCGGCCCGGCCGCCGACCGTGACACGCAGACCGCCCCTGGCACGCGCGTGGTGCGGTCCTTCGAACCGCGGTGGACGCCGGGGCGGCGGGTCGCCTTCCGGCACACCTTCCGCAACGTGCGCGAGCCGTTCTACGTGCGGACGCGCGGGACGGACGGCAAGAAGCACGTGGCGGGCGGGATCGAGCCGAGCGCCGACGTGATCGGGCAGTCGAACCCGTTCGAAGACCTGTGGCTGTACGGGAACCCGATCTTCGTGGACGTGCGGTAACCCTCGGGCCTCGTGAGTGGCTAGGCCGGTTCTAACCGTCCTAGCCACTCACGAACCCGGTCACCTGGGCCAGGACAAGACGGCCTGTTCCGGCAAGGCGGCGAACACGCGCGTTCCGTCTCTGATCACGCGAGTCGCGCCTTCGGCCGGCTGCCGGCCGGCATCGCCGCTCACGGCCATCTGGACCGAGCCGGGTGGTTTCGCGTGACTGATCGGACGTCGCGCGTGATCAGACGGACGTCACGCGTGACTGGATGGACGACACGGCTTACGAGCCGAGAGTGTCCGGGTCCGGGCCCAGTCGCTTCCCCTGCTCCAGCGTCGCGATCGCGGCGCCGTCGTGCGCGTCGAGGGCGAAGTCGAAGACGTCCATGTTCGCCTTGATCCGCTCCGGCGTGACGGACTTCGGGATCACCAGGTGGTTCATCTCGATATGCCAGCGCAGCACGACCTGCGCCGGGGTCTTGCCGTGCTTCTCCGCGATCGTGCGGATCTTCTCGTCGGCGAGCAGGTCCCCGCCGCGTGCCAGCGGACCCCACGCCTCGGTGACGATCCCGTGCTTGTCGTGGAACTCCCGCAGCAGCGGCTGTTGCAGCCACGGGTGGCATTCGATCTGGTTCACGGCGGGGACGGTCCCGGTCTCCTCGATCAGCCGTTCCAGGTGCGGGATCTGGAAGTTCGAGACACCGATGGCCTTCGCGCGGCCGTCTGAGGCGATCTTTTCCAGTGCCCGCCACGTTTTCACGTACTTGTCCTGCGACGGCAGCGGCCAGTGGATGAGGTACAGGTCGACGTACTCGAGGCCGAGTTCGCCCATGCTGGTGTCGAAGGCGCGCAACGCCGAGTCGTAGCCGTGTTCGGTGTTCCACAGTTTCGTGGTGACGAACAGGTCCTCACGCGGCAGCCCGCTGGTGCGGACGGCCTCGCCGACGCCGCGTTCGTTGGCGTAGAGGGTCGCCGTGTCGATGGCGCGATAACCCGCCTCGATGGCGGTGCGGACCGCGCCGACGACCTCGTCATCGCCGATCTTGTACACCCCGAACCCGAGCTGGGGCAGAGACGTTCCGTTGTTCAGCCGAATATCGGTCACCATCCTTGCACCGTAACTCAGGGCAGCGCGGGGAGGTGCACGGTCACCGAAAGGCCGCCGCCCACAACGGGTTCCGCCGACACCGTGCCACTGTGGGCCTGGACGGCGGCCCGCACGATCGAGAGTCCCAGCCCGGCGCCGGTGCGGGCGGTCCTGGCCACCCCTGCGCGGCGGAACGGTTCGAACAGTTCGGGGACGGCCGCCGGGTCGAGCAGCCCGCCGGACGACCGCACCCGCAGCACCGACCACTGTGGACCGGCCTGGGTGACGACGTCCAGCCAGCCGCCGTCGACGTTGTGCCGCACGGCGTTCTCCAGCAGGTTGCCCGCGATCCGCTCCAGCAGCGCGGGATCGCCGAACGTCGGCGCCCCCGCGGTCGCGAATTCGACACGGAGGCCGCGTTTCTCCGCTTCCGTCCGCACCGCGCGCCACGCGCTCGCGACGATCACCGCGAGATCGACGGGTTCCCTGGCCACCAGGCCCGCGCCGTCCGTGCGCGCGAGCAGCAGCAGCGAACCGACCAGCCGCTCGGCCCGTTCGGTCGCGTCACGGACCACGGCCGCCATCCGCCGCAGTTCGGCTTCGTCGGCCTGCTCGTCGGCAAGGGTGACGTCGAGTTCGGTGCGGATGACCGCGAGCGGCGTCCGCAGTTCGTGGCTGGCGTTCGCGACGAAATGCCGTTGCGCGTCGAACGCGGCCTGCAGCCTGTCCAGCATGTCGTCGAAGGTCTCGGCCAGTTCGGCGAGTTCGTCCTTGGTGCGGACCTCGCCGATCCGCTCCCCCATCGATTCGATCGACAGGCGCCGGGCGGTCCCGGTGATCTCGCGCAGCGGCTGCAGGACCCGCGCGGTGAACGTCCACGCGAGGATCCCCGCCGCCAGCACGACGAAACAGAACGCGACCGCGCCGAACAACAGCACCCGGTTCCTGGCGTACACCCGCAGATGCTCGGTGACGGCGGAGGCGTCGACGTCGACACCGTCGACCCGCACCGTGGTGCCGGGCGGCAGCTGCGGAACGGCGGAAACGGCGTCCCCGACGAGGTTCCAGGTCAGCCAGAGCAACAGGACGCTGACCAGCGCCACCAGCCCGGTCGCGAGCAACGTGACCCGCGCGCGCAGGCTGCGGGCACCGGTCAGGTTCACCCGCGCGCGGTCCCCTGCTCCGGCACCCGGTAACCGGAGCCGACGACGGTTTCGATGATCCCCGGCTCGCCGAGCTTCTTCCGCAGCGTCATCACGGTGACCCGGACGGTGGTGGTGAACGGGTCGGCGTTCTCGTCCCACACGCGTTCGAGCAATTCCTCGCTGCTGACCACCGAACCTGCGGCCGACAGCAGCACCTCCAGCACGCCGAACTCCTTGCGGGTCAGCTCGACGGGACCGCTCGCGCGACGGACGGTCCGCCTCGCCGGGTCCAGCTCGACGTCGCCCGAAGTCAGCAGCGGCGGCGCGGCCGGGGTCGCGCGACGGCCCAGTGCGCGCACCCGCGCGACGAGTTCGGGGAAGGCGAACGGCTTGGCGAGATAGTCGTCGGCGCCGAGGGAAAGCCCGTCGACGCGGTCCGAAACGGAACTGCTCGCGGTGAGCATCAGCACGCGGGTCAGTTCGCCGGACGCGACGATTTCGCGGCACAGGTCGTCACCGGACATACCGGGCAGGTCGCGGTCGAGCAGCACCACGTCGTACCGGGTGACGGCGGCTTTCTCGTGCCCGTCGTCACCGGTGAGCGCGATGTCCACCGCCATCCCCTCGCGCCGCAGGCCGCGTGCGATCGCGTCGGCGAGGGGTTCTTCGTCTTCGACTACCAGAATCCGCACGACACTACGTTGCCACACCTTCCTGAGAGTGACCTGATCGGAGTATCGCGTCGGTACAGCTGGTCGTGAGTGGCCGAGGCATTCAGGGGACGCACTGCGCCGTGTCGCGAAAGCCACTTTCAGGACGTCGAGTGTCCCGAAAGTGGCTTTCGCGACGCTCGATACCGCCGGGACCGCAGGGTCGGGGTGCTCGTGTTGTGAAAGCCACTTTCGCAACGTTGAAGGTTGCGAAAGTGGCTTTCACAACCCGTGCCGGACTGATCAAGGCCGTCCCGTCACGTCCAGCGGCAGACGACGTGACGGACCCAGCAGGTAACCAAATACCGGTCCGTTAGAACGCCACTCGCCACTCACGACCAGCGCAACGCGAACCACAGCCGCATCCGGATCTCCGGATCCGCCAGCTCCACCCCCAGCGCTCGTTCGATCTGCCCGATCCGGTGCCGGACACTGTTGCGGTGCACGCCCAGTTCGGCGGCCGTCCGGTCCCAGCCGCCGTGGTGCGCGAGCCAGATCCGCAGCGTCTCGACCAGTTCCCGGTCACCCTTCCGGTCGAGTTCGCGCAGCGGCGCCAGCTCCTGGGCGGCGAACCCGGCCGCCGCGTCCGGTGCGATCAGCGCGTCCAGCCCTGAAGAGCCTTCCGCCACCACCGGCCGTCCCAGCGCGCCGGCCCGCGCCAGCAGCAACTCGACTTCGCCCGCCGCCTCGGGCAGCCGATCGGGTGGCACGGGTGAGCCGACGACCGCGAGCCAGCCGTCGGCGCGGAGCCGGTCGAGGTCGCCGATCTCCGGAGCCTCGCGGACGATCGCGGTGAACCGCGGTCCGGGCAGCAGCCGCACGAGCGGGGTGTCGAGCCGGGCGCGCAGCCAGTCGTAGCGCGCGGCGGCCTCGCTCGGGCCGCGCCGGTAGGCGATCCCGGCGACCAGACGGCGTTCCTCCCCGCCGACCGCGCCGGTCTCCCCCAGCAGCAACGCCGTGGCGGTGGCGCCCAGTCCCGCCGCGTCCGAACCCGCGCGGCCCGCCAGCCCGAGCAGCGCCGCCCCGACCGAAAGGATCGCGCGGTCCGCGCCGTCGAACCGCGCGACGCGGCCGACCACGACCAGATGCGACGCCGTCGCCTGCGGGTACACCGGTTGCGCGACGACGTGCGTGCCGTCGGCCAGTTCCGTCGTCGCGCTGCGGATCCCCCGGCCTGCCCGCAGCGTGGTGACCAGTTCCCGGACCTCGGCGGGCAGCGGTGACGGCGCGCCGTGGTCGGCGGCGAGGACGTCGCCGACACCGACCAGCGCCACCCACGCCCGCAGCCGTCCGGCCAGCGCGCTCGCCAGTTCGCCGAGCCCGTCACCGGCGGCCCTGGTCAGCGCCTCGCGCGCGACCGCGATCCGCCGCTGTTCCCGCTGCCCGGCCTCCGCGAGCGCGACCGACACCGCCCGGCTGATCGCCAGGAACGGCGTCCGCGGCCGGACGATCAGCAGCGGGAGCCCGTGCCGGACGCACGCCTCCCGCAGCGGCGGCGGCAGCGTCTCGTGAGTGCCGGGGGTGAGCCCGAACCCCAGCGCGGAGATCCCGCTGTCGGCCAGCCGCCGGACGTACCGATCGATCTCGGACGGCTCGACGGGCAGGTTCACCCCGGCGGTGAGCAGCAGTTCCGCCCCGAGCAAGTACGGCGCGGGATCCCGCAGCTCACTGACGTGCGCCCAGCGGACCGGCGCGTCGAGCGCGCCCGGCCGCAGGGACTCCACGACCGGGTCGAGTGCCAGTTCCGGGTTGCCGACCACGGCCCGTAACGGGACATTCACTTCCGAGTCGAGCGGATCGCGGGTTTGGGTCATTCCATCCTCATTCAAGCGAGACTTTGGCTGGATCATCCCATGTCGTTCAAGGTGCGAACGAACCTACGGTGACCCGAACAACGCGAACAGCGCCGAAGCAAGGAGGACACCGTGGCCGGTGATTACGCGGTGATCGCGCTCTACATAGCGGGCATGCTCGGGGTCGGCTGGTTCGGTCTGCGGCTCGCCAAGACCAAATCCGACTACCTGGTCGCGGGCCGTCGCCTCGGCTGGTTCATGTACTCGGGCACGATGTCCGCGGTCGTCCTCGGCGGCGCTTCGACGGTCGGCGGGGTGAAGCTCGGCTACACCTACGGCATCTCCGGCGCCTGGCTCGTGATCGCGATCGGCGTCGGCATCCTGGTCCTGCACACGCTGTTCGCGCGGCGGCTGGTGAAACTGCGCGTCTACACCGTCGGCGAGATGCTCGACCTGCGCTACGGCGGCTCCACCAGCGCCATCTCCGGCGTCGTCATGTGGGGCTACACGCTGATGCTGACCGTCACCTCGACGCTGGCGTTCGCCACCATCTTCAAGGTCCTCTTCAACGTCCCGAGCTGGGCGGGTATCGCCATCGGCGGGTCGATCGTGGTGCTCTACTCGGTGCTCGGCGGCATGTGGTCGATCACGCTGACCGACATCGTCCAGTTCGTCATCAAGACCATCGGCATCCTGCTGATCCTGCTGCCGGTCTCGATCGTGTCGGCCGGTGGTTTCGACGGGATGGCCGCGCGGCTCGACGAGAGCTACTTCGAGCTGACCGCCATCGGCGGCGACACGATCTTCACCTACTTCCTCATCTACAGCTTCGGGCTGCTGATCGGCCAGGACATCTGGCAGCGCGTGTTCACCGCGCGCACGCCGGGCATCGCGACCGGCGGCGGCGTGATCTCCGGCGTCTACTGCCTGGTCTACGGCCTCGCCGGCGCGCTGATCGGCACCGCGGCCAAGGCGCTGTACCCGAATCTCGCCAGCGCGCAGGACGCGTTCGCGACCATCGTCGAGGAGCAGCTGCCCGCCGGGATCCGCGGCCTGGTGCTCGCGGCGGCGCTGTCGGCGATGATGTCGACCGCGAGCGGTGCGCTCATCGCCTGCTCCACGGTCAGCACCTCGGACCTGCTTTCCAAGCTGGGCCTCAAGAAGGCCGTCAACGAGGTCGCGAGGAACCGCGTCACCACCCTGATCCTCGGCCTGGTCGCGATCGGCATCGCCATGGTCGTGGACGACGTCGTCAACGCGCTGACCATCGCCTACGACATCCTCGTCGGCGGCCTGCTGGTCGCGATCATCGGCGGGCTGGCCTGGAAGCGCGGCACCCGTCAGGGCGCGCTCGCGTCGATGGTCGTCGGTACCGTCGTGGTCATCACGTTCATGTTCGTCGACGGCGTCGAGGCCAACAGCCCGATCTACTGGGGCCTCGGCTCGAGCCTGGCGGTGTACCTGGTGGTCAGCTTCCTCACCCCGCGCACCTCGGACGAAATCCTCACCGTGTGGACCCGCCGCCTGAACGGCAGCGCGGCCGCCGAAGAAGAAGAGGCGAAACTCGCTTCTTCGCAGTCCTGAAACCCCTTCACACCAAGGAGATACCGTGGCTGAGCAAAGCCCGATCGGACCCGTCGACTCTTCGAGGGTGCCCCGGTTCGCCGGTTTCGCGACCTTCGCGAGGCTGCCGCGGCTCGATCAGGTCGAGCGCGCCGACGTCGCCGTCGTCGGGGTGCCGTTCGACGCCGGGGTGTCCTACCGCCCCGGCGCGCGGTTCGGCCCCGCCGCGCTCCGTGAGGCCAGCCGTCTCCTTCGCCCGTATCACCCGGAACTCGACGTTTCGCCGTTCGCCGAAACGCAGGTGGTCGACGCCGGCGACATCGCGCTCAACCCGTTCAACATCGGCGAGGCGATCGAGACCCTGCAGGACGAGGCCGAGGCGCTGACCGCGGGCGGGACGCGGCTGGTGACCGTCGGCGGCGACCACACGATCGCGCTGCCGCTGCTGCGGGCGGCGGCGAAGAAGCACGGACCGGTGGCACTGCTGCATTTCGACGCGCACCTCGACACCTGGGACACCTACTTCGGCGAGCCGTACACGCACGGCACCCCGTTCCGGCGGGCGTCCGAGGAAGGCCTCCTCGACACCGAAGCGCTGTCCCACGTCGGCACGCGCGGCCCGCTGTACGGCAAGCGGGATCTGGAAGAGGACCGCCGCCTCGGATTCGGCATCGTCACCTCCGGCGACGTCATGCGCCGCGGGGTCGCCGAGACCGTCGACGCGCTGCGCCAGCGCATCGGCGGCCGCCCGCTCTACATCTCGGTCGACATCGACGTGCTCGACCCGGCCCACGCGCCGGGCACCGGCACCCCCGAAGCGGGCGGGATGACCAGCCGCGAACTGCTGGAGATCCTGCGTGGGCTGCGCGACTGCAACCTCATCGGAGCGGATGTCGTCGAACTGGCCCCGGCTTACGATCATGCCGAGATCACCGCCATCGCGGCTTCCCACGTCGCCTACGACCTGGTGAGCCTGCTCAGTTTGGGGAAGGGCGCATGACCAGCACTGAACGGATAGGCGGCGACGTAGTCGTCGAAACCCTCCACGCGCTCGGCGCGGACACCGTGTTCGGCCTGCCGGGCCAGCACGCGCTCGGCCTGTTCGAAGCGCTGCGGCGCACGGACGACCTGCGCGTCATCAGCTCGCGGGTGGAGAACAACCTGGCGTTCGCGGCCGACGGGCACGCCCGTGCCCGGCTCGCGGCGGACCCCGAGGGCCCGGTCCCGGTGACACCGATGATCGTGTCGACCGGTCCCGGCGCGCTGCTGACTTTGGCTTCGTTGCAGGAATCCCGTGCGGCGTCGGTCCCGGTGCTCGGGATCTCCAGCCAGATCCCGGTCGCCGGGCTCGGCGGCGGACGGCACGGGTACCTGCACGAACTGCCCGATCAGCAGGCCAGTTTCCGCGATGTGGTGAAGTCGGTGCACGTGGTGCGCACCGTCAGCCAGATCCCGACGGCGCTGCGCGAGGCGTGGGAATCGGCGGCGACAGCGCCGTACGGCCCGGTCTGGGTCGAGATCCCGCAGGACATCCTGCTGGCGCGGACCGAGCTGCCGCGAATCACCTCGGTTACGGCGCAGCCCGCGCCGCTCGCGCCGTTGCCGGAACTCGTCACCGAAGCCGCGAATCTCCTTGGCGCGGCGAAGAAGCCGGTGATCCTCGCCGGTGGCGGCGCCCTGCGCTCGGGCGC
Source organism: Amycolatopsis alba DSM 44262 (assembly GCF_000384215.1). NCBI lineage: Bacteria > Bacillati > Actinomycetota > Actinomycetes > Pseudonocardiales > Pseudonocardiaceae > Amycolatopsis > Amycolatopsis alba. The sequence continues at coordinate 9,190,562 of NZ_KB913032.1, forward strand.
GCGGGCCGAGCTGAAGGCGCTCGCGGAGGCCTTGCGCGCGCCGGTGCTGTCGACGTTCGGCGGCAAGGGCGTCTTCGGCTGGGACCACGAACTGTCCGGGCAGTCCTGGCTCGAAGACTGGCACAGCACCGAGTTCCTGTCGGACGCGGATGTGCTGCTGGTGCTGGGTTCCGGGCTCGGCGAGCTGTCCAGCAACTACCGCGAATTCGCCCCGCGCGGCAGGCTGATCCAGGTCGAGGCCGATCTCGGGAAGCTGGAGTCGAACTACCCGGCGCTGGGCATCCACGCCGACGTCCGGCTCGCCCTGCAGGCGCTTCTGGAGCAGGTGCCGTTCCGCCAGGCCGACGGCGTGGCCGAAGCAGCCGTGGCGGATCTGCTGGCCAAGGTGCGCGAACGCCTTGACAGCCAGCCCCTCGAAGTCGAGCGCAAGCTCATCGACGACATCCGCGCGGCGGTGCCCGAAGGCACACAGACGTTCTGGGACATGACGATCGCGGCCTACTGGGCCTGGTCGGCGTGGAACCCCGATGGCGCGCCGATCCACACCGCGCAGGGCGCGGGCGGGCTCGGCTACGGCCTGCCCGGCGCGCTCGGCGGCGCCGCGGCGACCGGCGGCCCGACGCTCGCGGTGTCCGGCGACGGCGGCGCGATGTACGGCGTCGCGGAACTGGCCACGGCGGTCCAGCACGGGCTGGACGTCACGTGGCTCGTGATCGACGACGGCGGTTACGGCATCCTGCGCGAGTACCTGACCGGCGCCTTCGGCCAGTCCACCGCCACCGAGCTCGCACGGCCCGATTTCGCCGCGCTGGCCAAGTCTTTCGGCGTCAGTGCCACCGTGTCCTCTTTGGACACCGTCGGGAAGGACCTGGCCGACGCGCTGGGCACGCCCGGCCCGTCGGTGGTCGTCCTTCCTGCTCTGCTCAAGATGTTCGAGCCGACCCACCTGGAGAAGAAATGACTCAGGTCCTGAATTTCGTCGACGGCGCCGAGGTTTCGGCGGCGGGCTCGGGAACCCTCGATCTGGTGGATCCCGCCACCGGCGAGGTCTTCGGCACCAGCGTGCTGTCCGAGCAGTCCGATGTGGACGCCGCACTGGAGGCCGCCGAACGCGCGTTCAAGGTATGGCGCAAGAGCACTCCGGCCCAGCGTCAGCTCGCGCTGCTGAAGATCGCCGACGCCGTGGAGGCGCGCGCGGACGAGTTCGCCGAAGCCGAAATCCGCGAGACCGGCAAGATCCGGGCCGTCGTGCTGGAGGAGGAGATCCCGGAGTGTGTCAGCGCGCTGCGGTTCTTCGCGGGCGCGGCGCGGCAGCTCGAAGGCACCGCGTCCGGCGAGTACCTGGAGGGACACACGTCGGCGATCCGCCGTGAACCGGTCGGCGTCTGCGCGCAGATCGCGCCGTGGAACTACCCGCTGATGATGGGGGTCTGGAAGATCGCCCCGGCGCTGGCGGCGGGCAACACCGTCGTGCTGAAGCCCGCGGAGACCACGCCGTCGACGGCCATCCTGCTGGCGAAGGTCGCGGCGGAATTCCTGCCGCAGGGCGCTTTCAACGTGCTGTGCGGCGACCGCGACACCGGCCGCGCGCTGGTGAAACACCCGATCACCGAACTGGTGTCGATCACCGGGTCGACCCGCGCCGGCATCGACGTCGCCACCGTCGCGGCGGCCGACCTCAAGCGCACGCATCTGGAGCTCGGCGGGAACGCGCCACTGCTGGTGTTCGGCGACGTGAACCTCGCCGAGGCGGCCGAGGGCATCGTCGGCGCGGCGTTCTACAACGCCGGGCAGGACTGCACCGCGGGCAGCCGGGTGCTGGTGGACGCGGCGATCCACGACGAGTTCGTCACGGAGCTGACCAAGGCCGCCGCCGCGCAGAAGCCCGGCGCGGACTTCGGCCCGCTCAACAGCGAGGCACAGTTCGGCCGGGTCCGCGGGCTCGTCGAACGGCTGCCGTCGCACGCCCGCGTGGAGACCGGCGGCACCCCCGCCGGCGACCGCGGGTTCTTCTTCTCCCCCACCGTCATCTCGGGCCTGAAGCAGGACGACGAGATCGTGCAGGAGGAGGTCTTCGGCCCGGTCGTCACCGTCCAGTCCTTTGTGGACGAGGACGAGGCGGTGCGCCTGGCCAACGGCGTCCCGTACGGGCTGGCGTCGTCGATCTGGACCCACGACCTGTCACGCGCGACCCGCGTTTCGGGCGAACTCGACTTCGGCTGCGTCTGGGTCAACACCCACGGGCCGCTGGTCTCGGAAATGCCCCATGGCGGCTTCGGGCACTCGGGCCACGGGAAGGACCTCTCGTCCTACTCCTTCGCCGAGTACACCCGCGTCAAGCACGTCATGACCCGCTTCGCCTGAAGCTTTTAGCCGGAGGTCCCCATGGGTGACAAGGTCACCGAAGTCGAGCAGCACGGCATCGCGCCGATCCCGCCCGAGGAACAGACTTCGCGTCCGCGCGACCTGTTCCGCATGGCGTTCGGCGGCGCGAACACCTTCGCCACCATCATCCTCGGGACCCTCCCGATCGCCTTCGGCCTGAGCTTCCGGGCGGCCGTGGCGGCGACGGTCGCGGGCGTGGTCGTCGGCGCGCTGGTGCTCTCGCCGATGTCGCTGTTCGGCCCGCTCACCCGGACCAACAACGCGGTCTCCTCCGGCGCGCACTTCGGCGTCGTCGGCCGCTGTGTCGGCTCCTTCCTCTCCCTGCTGACGGCGATCACCTTCTTCGCCATCTCGGTCTGGGTGAGCGGCGACGCCGTCGCCGGTGCGGCACAACGGCTTTTCGGTTTCGACGGCGGCGAAGTGCTCCGCGGTGTCGCGTACGGCGTCATCGCGATCGCGACGCTGGTGGTGTGCATCTACGGCTACCGGTTCATGCTGCTGGTGAACCGGGTCGCCGTGGTGCTGGGCACGGCGATCATGCTGCTCGGGATCATCGCCTACGGCGGCACGTTCGACCCCGGTTTCGCCGGCACCGGCACCTACGCGCTCGGCGACTTCTGGCCGACCTGGATCCTCGCCGCGCTCACCACGATGGCGAACCCGATCTCGTTCGGCGCCTTCCTCGGCGACTGGACGCGCTACATCCCCGCGCGCCACAGCCGCCGTTCCCTGCTGGCGGCGCCGTTCCTGGCGCAGGTGGCGACGTTGCTGCCGTTCGGGTTCGGCATCGCCACCGCGACCCTGGTCGCGGATCCGGCCGACTACATCACCGGCCTGACCGCGATCTCCCCACTCTGGTACGCGATCCCGCTGATCGTGGTCGCGCTGATCGGCGGGCTGTCGACGGGCACGACGTCGCTCTACGGGACCGGGCTGGACTTCAGTTCGATCTTCGTGAAGCTGAGCCGGGTCCAGGCGACGCTGCTGATCGGCTCGCTCAGTGTGGTGTTCATCTTCGTCGGCAACTTCGTGCTGGACATGGTCTCCAGCATCAACGCCTTCGCCACGCTGATCGTGCTGTGCACTTCGCCGTGGATGGTGATCATGATGATCGGGTTCGTGCTGCGGCGCGGGTTCTACGACCCGGACGACCTCCAGGTGTTCAACCAGGGCCGCAAGGGCGGGCGCTACTGGTTCACCCGCGGCGTGAACTGGCGCGCGATGGCGGCGTGGATCCCGGCGACGACGCTGGGCCTGCTGACCGCCAACACCCCGATGATCGCTGGGCCGTTCAAGGACATCGCGGGCGGCGTCGACATCAGCATGGTGGTGACGCTGTGCACGGCGGCGATCGCGTACCCGGTGCTGGTCAAGCTCTTCCCCGAGCCACAAGAGGTTTACGCGTACGCGGAACCCGTCGCGGTCTAGGCGAAGCGGCGCAGCGCCCCGAGGAACAACGCGTCGAAGGCGCGGTCCGGGAGCACCCGGCGCACGAACAGGATCGGCTTCGCCCCGAGACCCGCGGCGTAGCGGGTCTTCGGGCGCCGGGCCCGGACAGCCTTCAGGACGACGTCCGCGATCACCTTCGGATGGGAGCCGCGCGCGGCCTGCCCGAAGAGCTTCGCCAGCGCCTTCGCCTGCGACGCGTAAGCAGTGTCGCCCGAGGTCTTGAGCAGGTTCTCGACGGCAATGCCGCCCCACTCGGTCTTGATGGCGCCGGGCTCGATCACCACGACGTCGATGCCGAACGGCTTGAGTTCCAGCCGCAGTGAGTCGCTCAGGCCCTCGACCGCGAACTTGGTCGAGTGGTACCAGCCGCCGAGCGGTTCGTAGATCTTGCCGCCGATCGACGAGACGTTCACGATCTTGCCGGAGCCCTGGGCTCGCATGTGCGGCGTGGTCAGCTGGACGAGCCGCGCGAGACCGAACAGGTTGACCTCGAACTGGTACTTCCCCTCCGAGAGCGGCACGTCCTCGAAGGCGCCATACGAGCCATAACCCGCATTGTTGACCAGGACGTCGATGCGGCCGGACTCCTCGATGATCCGCTCGATGCCCGCGACCATCGACGCGTCGTCGGTGACGTCCATCTCGAGGACTTTGACCCCGCGTTCGGCGAGCCCCGCCATCCGCTCGACGCGCCTCGCGGCGCCGTAGACCGTGTAGCCCGCGTCCCGCAGCGCGAGGGCCGTGGCTTCGCCGATTCCCGCGGAAGCGCCCGTGACCAGTGCGACCTTCATGTCCCGCTCCTAACTAACTGGTTGGTTGCCAACTCAGCGTGCCACGCGCCCGGACTGGCTGTCAACCAACCAGTTAGTTAGACTGGGTCACATGGTCAGGGACAAGGAAGCGACCAAGCGGAAGCTGCTGAACGCGGCGACGACCGAGTTCGCGACGTACGGCATCGCGGGCGCGCGGGTGGACCGCATCGCGAAGAACGCCGGCGCCAACAAGGCGCTGATCTACGCCTATTTCTGCAGCAAGGAGTACCTATTCGAGACGGTCGTGCAGGAGCAGGTCGACGCGGCGATCAAGGCGGTCCCGATCACCCCCGACGACCTGCCCGGCTACGCGGGGCGGCTGTTCGACCGGTACCTCGAACACCCCGAAGTCCTCCGCCTCATGGGCTGGCTGCGGCTGGAGAACGGCTTCGACGCCGCCCCGGAGGCCGAGGTGCGGGCGCACGCGGACAAGGTCGCCGCGATCCAGGCCGCGCAGCGTTCGGGTTCCGTGCCGGACCACTTCGACGCCGAGGAACTGCTGAGCCTCGTCGTGCACCTGTCGATCCTGGGATTCTCCTCCCCCGCCGCGACCCGTGACCTCGTCGTCCGCTCGGTCGCCCGGCTCACGGGAACCTGAGGGCCTTTTCGCGCGACCACTGGGTACATCACCTGGGAGGTCGTCTTGCAGCGTCGAACTTTTCTGCGTGCTTCAGCCTTGTCCGCCGGTCTGGCGGGCGTCACCGCGCCCGCCGCGTCCGCCGCCACCCCGTTGCGGGTGCAGATCCTGATGTACGACGGCGTGGAAGAACAGGACTTCGTCGCGCCCGTCGAAGTACTCGGGCTGGCCGGGAAACTCACCGGCGGCGCCGTGGTCTCTTCGCTCGTGGCCGTACGGCCGGGTCCGGTGCGCTGCACCTACGGCACGACCGTCGAAGTCCCGCGAGCCTGGTCGCCCTGCGACGTCCTGGTGGTGCCGGGCGGCGGCTACACCGATCGGAACGGCCCCGGTGTGCACCGGCTCAACGCGGACAAGGGTTTCCTGCGCCGTCTCGCCGCGTCGCGGGCGCTGCCGGTCGGGATCTGCACCGGGACGATGGTGCTGTCCGCGGCGGGCCTCACGAAGGGCCGCAACGCGACGACGCACAACGGCGCGAAGGCGGATCTGGCCGCGCAGGGCGCGAAGGTGATCGACGCGCGTGTCGTCGACGACGGCGACCTGATCACCGGCGGCGGGATCACCGCGGGGCTGGAGGTTTCGCTCTGGCTCGTGGAGCGCTTCCTGGGCGCGAAGGCGGCTCAGCGGGCCGAAGTCGTGCTGGAGTACGAGCGGCGCGGCACCGTCTGGCGCGCCTAGCGGGTGCTGAAGGACTTTTCATCGCACTTGTCAGCTAGCCGGGCTCGCCCGCCTGGGCTTGCCGAGCAAGAATTCGGCTCACCGTAGCTTGGCTCATGCGGTTTGCCCGAGCGATCTGCCGCTGCGAAATCCCCATGGCGGCAGATTGCCGCCCTGATGGTCGCGTAAGCCGCGTGTCGCATCGCCTCCGACAGGTCATCACGGTCTCGGGCAACGAAAGTGGTCCCGGTGTCTTGAAGGCCCCCTTGAGGACGCTCAACGTCTCAAAGGGGGCCTTCAAGACACCGTGCACTCTGGTTCGCTCACAGCCCCACCCGGCTGACCCCTCGTGCTGAGTGAGGCTGGGCCGTGGTGTCGCGAAAGCCACTTTCGGGACACCAGGCGTCCCGAAAGTGGCTTTCGGGACACCACGGCTGCGGACTCACGTGACGGCAGGGGACGACACGCGGCGGACGCGTGGCCAACCGCGACCAGAATCAGCGGCGCGTGTCCTCCGGCGCCGGCGTCCCGCTGGACAGCTTCGCCGACCACTCGGTCACCCGCCGCGCCACGTCCTGCGCGGTCAGCCCGATCCGGGCCAGCACCTCTTCGCGCGAACCGTGGTCGTGGAACACCTGCGGCACCGCGAGATCCCGCAGCGGGACGTCGCATTCGGCGTCGCGGAACAACGCCGACAGCGCGGAGCCGAAACCACCGTGCCGCCCGCTGTCCTCGACGGTCACGACGAGCTTGTGCTGCTCGGCCAGCGCGACCAGTTCGGCGGGCGCCGGGACGACCCAGCGCGGGTCCACCACGGTCACGCCGATGCCCTGGTCGGCCAGCCGGTCCGCGGCGGCGAGCCCGAGCATCGCGAACGCGCCCACCGCGACGAGCAGGACGTCGGCGTCACCGGTCGGCTTGCGCAGCACGTCCACCACGCCGACGCGTTCCACGGCGGGCACGGAGTCGATGACACCGCCCTTGGAGAACCGCAGCGCCGTCGGCCCGTCCTCCACCGCGACAGCCTCCCGCAGTTCCTCGCGCAGTGTGCCCGCGTCGCGCGGCGCGGCGACCCGCATGCCCGGCACCATGCCCAGCAGCGACAGGTCCCACATGCCGTGGTGACTCGGCCCGTCCGGTCCGGTGATCCCGGCGCGGTCCAGTACCAGCGTCACCGGCTGACGGTGCAGCGCGACGTCCATCAGGAGCTGATCGAAAGCCCGGTTCAGGAACGTCGAGTAGACGGCGACGACGGGGTGCTTCCCGCCCATCGCGAGACCGGCGGCCGAGGTCACCGCGTGCTGTTCGGCGATACCGACGTCGTACCAGCGATCGGGATACGCCTCGGCGAACTTGTGCAGCCCTGTCGAACGCAGCATGGCGGCGGTGATCGCGACGACGTCCTCGCGGTCCGCGCCGATCTTGACCAGTTCGTCGGCGAACACCCCGGTCCAGCTCGGGCCCTTGACCGGCGGCAGGCCGGTTTCCGGGTCGATCGGATCGGTCTGGTGCATCTGGTCGGCCTGATTCGTCACCGCGGGCTCGTAACCGTGCCCCTTCTCGGTGACCACGTGCACGATGACCGCGCCGCCGAAGTCGCGGGCGCTCTGGAACGCCTTCTCCAGCGCCACGAGGTCGTGCCCGTCGACCGGGCCGAGGTACTTCAGGCCGAGGTCGGAGAACATCATCTGCGGGCTCAGCGCGTCCTTGAGCCCGGCCTTCGCCGCGTGCAGCGCCGCGTAGATCGGCTTGCCGACGATGGGCGTGTGCCGCAGCATTTCCTTGCCGCGGTCCAGAACGCGCTCGTAGCCCGGCTTGAGCCGCAGCGACGCGAGGTGGTCCGCGACGCCGCCGATGGTCGGCGAGTACGAGCGGCCGTTGTCGTTGATGACGATGACGACCGGGCGGCGCGGGTTCGCGGCGATGTTGTTGAGCGCCTCCCAGCACATGCCGCCGGTCAGCGCGCCGTCGCCGACGACCGCGATCGCGTGCCTGCCGCCACCGCCGAGTTCGAACGCCTTCGCCAGACCGTCCACATAGGACAGCGCGGTCGACGCATGGCTGTTCTCGACGAGGTCGTGCTCGCTCTCGCCGCGCGCCGGGTAGCCGGTGAGGCCGCCGAGCTGGCGCAGCTTGTCGAAGCCGTCATGACGGCCGGTGACGATCTTGTGCACGTACGCCTGGTGGCCGACGTCCCACACGATGGCGTCGCTCGGCGAGTCGAAGACCCGGTGCAGCGCCATCGTCAGCTCGACCACCCCGAGGTTCGGGCCGAGGTGACCACCGGCGAGCCGCACCTTTTCGACGAGGAAGTCCCGGATCTCCGCGGCCAGCTCGCCGAGCTGTCCCTGGTCCATCCGCTTCAAGTCGGCCGGCCCGTGCACGGACTCGAGCAACGTCACTCTCCCACCTCGCCTGGTTCCTCTTCCGCCGTTCCGGCCAGTCTACGGAGGGCGGCTGAGAGTCTTCCGTCCCCCGCGTCACGGGTCACATGTCAGAAAATCACCACACCACACCCGACGGTGTGAACATGGTCTCTTTTGCCAAGTAGCGGTCACGTCGGGTGCCCGCGATAATCGCTGATCGACGGTTGAGCAGGAGCCGGTTCGGAGGGCTTGATGGCGGACTTTTTCATCGGTGGCGAATGGGTCGACGCGGTCGGCGGTGGTCGCCGGGAGATCCGCTGCCCCGCGGACGGGTCGTTGGTCGCGGAGGTCGCCGAAGGCACCCGTGAAGACACCGAAGCGGCCATCGCCGCCGCGAGGAAGGCGTTCGACACCGGTCCGTGGCCCGCCACGCCCGCTCCCGAACGCGGTGACCTGCTGCTGAAGGCCGCCGACCTGCTCGATCGTGACGCCGCGGCCTTCGCGCGTGCCGAGTCGCTCGACACCGGGAAACGGCTGGTCGAGAGCGAGTACGACATGGCCGACATCGCCGCGTGCCTGCGCTACTTCGGCAAACTCGCCGCGAACGACGCGGGCCGCGTGGTCGACACCGGTAACCCGGACGCGTTCAGCCGCATCGTGCACGAGCCGGTCGGCGTCTGCGGGCTGATCACGCCGTGGAACTACCCGCTGCTGCAGACCATCTGGAAGGTCGCCCCCGCGCTCGCGGCGGGCAACACCTTCGTCCTCAAGCCCAGCGAACTGACCCCGCACACCTCGATCATGCTGATGAAGCTGCTGACCGAGGCCGGGCTCCCCGCCGGGGTCGCGAACCTGGTGCTCGGCGCCGGCGCGCAGGCCGGGGCGCCGCTGTCCGAGCATCCGGACGTCGACCTCGTCTCCTTCACCGGCGGCCTCGTGACCGGGAAGGTCATCGCCGCCTCCGCCGCCGCCACGATCAAGAAGGTCGCGCTGGAACTGGGCGGCAAGAACCCGAACGTCGTCTTCGCCGACTCGGACTTCGACACCGCCGTCGACTACGCGCTGACCGCGGTGTTCCTGCACTCCGGGCAGGTCTGTTCGGCGGGCGCACGCCTGATCGTCCAGGAGAAGTGGCACGGGAAGTTCGTCGACGAACTCGTCCGGCGCGCCGAATTGATCCGACTGGGTGGACCTTTCGACCCGAAGGCTGAAACCGGTCCGTTGATCTCGGCGGCCCATCTGGAAAAGATCGAACGTTACGTCGCGAGGGCCCTGGAAGAGGGCGCCGTCCTGCGCACCGGCGGCAAACGCCCGGACGATGGCGGACTCGCCAAGGGGCACTACTACCTGCCGACCATCCTCGACAACGTGAAGCAGGGCAGCAGCGCCGTCGTCGACGAATCGTTCGGCCCGGTGCTCACCGTCGAGACCTTCACCGACGAGGACGACGCCGTCCGCATCGCCAACGACACGCACTACGGCCTCGCGGGCGCGGTGTTCACGTCGGACGCCTCCCGCGCGCAGCGGGTCGCGAACCGGCTGCGGCACGGCACGATCTGGATCAACGACTTCCACCCGTATCTGCCGCAGGCGGAATGGGGCGGCTACAAGCAGTCCGGCTTCGGGCGTGAGCTCGGCCCGACCGGACTCGCCGAATACGTCGAGGCGAAGCACATCTATCAGAACCTTCGGCCCGCACCACAGCGCTGGTTCTCCGGGGAGCCCGCAGCATCCGACTAAAGACGGGAAACTGCCGATGAGCACTCCTTCCGATGACGGCCTGGCCGGTTTCGGCTACAAACAGGAACTCGAAAGAACACTCGGCAACTTCCACACCTTCGCCGCCGGGATCAGCTACATCTCGATCCTGACCGGCACCTTCCAGCTGTTCTACTTCGGCTTCAGCTTCGGCGGGCCCGCCTACTGGTGGTCGTGGCCGATGGTGTTCGTCGGCCAGCTGATGGTCGCGCTGTCCTTCGCCGAACTGGCCGCGCACTACCCCGTCGCCGGTTCGATCTACAACTGGTCGAAACGGCTCGGCAGCCCGCACGTGGCGTGGCTGGCGGGCTGGATGATGCTCACCGCGTCGATCGTCAGCATCGCGGCCGTGGCGCTGGCGTATCAGATCACGCTCCCCCAGATCTCGTCGTTCTTCTCCTTCTCCGGCGACAGCGCGGTGAACGCGGTCATCCTCGGCACCGCCCTGATCCTGTTCACCACGCTGGTGAACGCCTGGGGCGTGAAGCTGATGGCGCGGATCAACAGCGCCGGGGTGTTCATCGAACTGGTCGCCGCGGTCCTGCTGATCGTGGCGCTCGCGGTGAACATCACGCGCGGCCCCGACGTCGTGATGCAGACCAACAACACCGGCGCCGACCAGCCCTGGGGCTACTTCGGGGCGTTCCTGGTCGCCTCGCTCGCGTCGACCTACGTCATGTACGGCTTCGACACCGCCAGCTCGCTCGGCGAGGAGAGCCACGACCCGCGCAAGAACGCGCCCAAGGCGATCCTGCGCGCGCTGATCGCGTCGTTCGTCATCGGCGGGCTCATCCTGCTGCTGGCGCTGATGGCCGTCGGCGACATCAACGACCCGCAGATCTCCACCGGCGGCCTGCAGTTCATCGTCCTCGACGTGCTCGGCAGCACCGTCGGCACGATCTTCCTGCTGGCCGTGGTCATCGCGATCACCGTATGCAACCTGGCCGTGCAGTCGGCCTCGATCCGGATGATGTTCGCGATGGGCCGCGACAACAACCTGCCCGCGGGCAAGCATCTGGCGCGGGTCTCGCCGAAGACGAAGACGCCGGTGGTCCCCGCGATCGTGTCCGGGATCATCGCGGTGCTGATCCTGGTGGTCAACGTCGGCCAGCCGCAGATCTTCACGGTGATCACCAGCATCGGCATCATCATGATCTACCTGGCGTACCTGCTGGTCACCATCCCGATGCTCATCAAGCGTCTCCGCGGGCAGTGGCCGCCGCCGAAGGTCGAGGGCGCCAAGTACTTCTCCCTCGGCAAACTGGGGCTTCCGGTCAACATCGTCGGCGTGCTGTGGGGTGGCGCGATCGTGGTGAACCTGGCGTGGCCGCGGCGCGAGGTCTACAACGCCACCGAGCCGTATCACTGGTACCTCGAATGGGGGGCCGTGCTGTTCGTCGGCGCGGTGGCGGTCGTCGGTTTCGCGTATTACTGGTTCGTCCTGCGGCACAAGAGCGGCGTCCTGGCCGATCACGCCGCGGAAGCACATCCCGAGGAGGCAGCACAGTGACCGGAGAGTTCGACTACATCGTCGTCGGCGGCGGGACGGCGGGTTCGGTGGTCGCGGCGAGACTCTCGGAAGACCCGGACGTCACCGTGGCCCTCCTGGAAGCCGGGCCGTCCGATGTGGACGATCCGGCGGTGCTGGAACTGACCAAATGGATGGGCCTGCTGGAATCCGGCTACGACTGGGACTACCTGGTCGAACCGCAGGAATCCGGCAACTCCTTCCTGCGTCACGCCCGCGCGCGGGTGCTCGGCGGCTGCTCGTCGCACAACTCGTGCATCGCGTTCTGGGCGCCCGCGGAAGACCTCGACGAATGGTCGTCGCTCGGCTTGCCCGGCTGGTCGGCCCAGGACATCTTCCCGCTGTACAAACGTCTTGAGACCAACGACGGCCCCGGCGACCACCACGGCCGCTCGGGTCCGGTGACCATCCGCTCGGTGCCGCCGAACGACCCGACCGGCGTCGCGCTGCTGCAGGCGTGCGAGCAGGCGGGTATCCCGCGGACGGAGTTCAACTCCGGCAAGACCGTGACGCACGGCGCGAACTGGTTTCAGATCAACGCGCGCGAGGACGGCACGCGCTCGTCGGCGTCGGTGTCCTATCTGCACCCGATCATCGGCAAGCGGCCGAACCTGGAGATCATCACCGGCGCGAGGGTCAAGCGGCTGCTGTTCGACGGCAAACGCTGCACCGGCGCGGAATACCTCGCCGACGACCTGATCCACGGGGTCCAGTTGCGCACGCGTCGCGAGGTCATCCTGTCCTCGGGCGCGATCGACACGCCGAAACTCCTGATGCTGTCCGGAATCGGCCCGGCAGCGCAGCTGCGCGAGGTCGGCGTGGACGTCCTGGTGGACTCCCCCGGCGTCGGCGAGAACCTGCAGGATCACCCGGAAGGCGTCATCCAGTGGGACGCGCTGCAGCCGATGACCACCGAATCCACGCAATGGTGGGAAATCGGCATCTTCACCACCACGGAGGACGGCCTCGACCGGCCGGACCTGATGTTCCACTACGGTTCCGTGCCGTTCGACATGAACACCCTGCGGCACGGCTACCCGACGACGGAGAACGGCTTCTGCCTGACGCCGAACGTCACGCGGTCGCGGTCCACCGGCACCGTGCGGCTGCGCAGCCGTGACTACCGGGACAAACCGAAGGTGGATCCGCGCTACTTCAGCGACGAGCACGACATGCGCGTGATGACCCACGGCATCAAACTGGCCCGCAAGATCGCCGAACAGCCCGCGCTGGACGAATGGGCGGGCACGGAACTGGCGCCCGGCCGGGACGTCAAGACCGACGACGAGATCGCGGACTACCTGCGCAAGACGCACAACACGGTCTATCACCCCTCGTGCACCGCGAAAATGGGCGGCGACGACGATCCGCTGGCCGTGCTGGACTCCCGGCTGCGGGTACGCGGCGTCGAAGGCCTGCGGGTCGCCGACGGTTCGGCGATGCCGTTCCTGGTCGCGGTGAACCCGTGCATCACGACGATGGCGATCGGCGAGAAGTGCGCGGACATGCTGAAGGAGGACGCGCGCGCTTAGCTTCGTCCTGAAGGCCCCCTGGCTTCGGTCAGGGGGCCTTCGCTTTGCCCGAAAGCCAGTGGAACGGCCGCTGGGATGCCATTACCGTGCTGCCGGACCACGTCGTCCAGCCGAAGGCCTGCCGTTGTACACCCTGTGAGACCCCCGACTCGTCGCGTGTCGCGCCTGCGCGCCGCGCGTCCTTTTGCTGCGGACTTCTCACTGAAACGGGTGTATTCCTGTGCTCGAAACCTGGGTGGTCGAACCCACCTGCCTGCCTATGGTCCTGCGCCGGTGCCCTGCCTGCGCCTCCGGACGATTCCGGGCGAACGGCAAATTCCGGGTCAACGCCAACCACAAGCTCCTCGACGCCTGGCTCCTCGTGCTCTGCACCGGATGCGGGAACACCGCGAAACTCGCGATCCTGGAGCGGGTCAACGTGCGCTCCGTGCGACCTGAACTGCTGAACCGGCTGCACGAGAACGACCCCGGACTGGCGGCGGAACTCCTCGCCGATCCGACCGTGCTTCGCCGTAACCACGTCGCCCTCGATTGGGGCGGCGCCTGGCGTCTCGACACCGGCGGGTCGGTTCTCGGGGACCCGCTCGAAGTCTCGGTTCACTTCGCGGCGCGGATCCCGGTCCGGCCGGTGCGGCTGATCGCCGAAGGGTGCGGTCTTTCGCGGGCCGAGGTCGAGAGCCTCCTCGCGGAAGGGAAGGTCGTTTCGGCGGTGCGGTTGAGCGGAAAGGTCTCTGGCGACTTCACCTTCACGCTTGGACCTGGTCTCAAAACTCGGCGTGTCGCTAGGTGAACCAACGGCCCGCCCCTGGCTCCGCACCGCCCGCCGGTGGGCCCGGCCCGACGGACCGGAGGTCTGTCAGGGAGACTGGGGGCCATTGCCCGCCCTCTCGACCTGGAGTCTTTGATGCCGCAAGGGACCGTCCGTTGGTTCGACGCCGAACGAGGTTTCGGCTTCCTCGCGCCCGAGGACGGCTCGCCGGACGTGTTCGTGCACGCCTCCGAGATCGTCGGGGACAGCGGCGCGAAAATGCTCCGCGAGGGCCAGGCCGTCGTGTTCGAGGTCGGCGAGAACGACCGCGGGCCCCAGGCGCTGCGCGTTCGCGTCACCGCCGATGCGGCCACCGGCAGCGCCGTGGGCCTGCTCGGCACCGTCAACTGGTACGAGCCGGGCAAGGGGTACGGCTTCGCGTCGCCGGACGGCGGCGGCGCCGACATCTTCGTGCACAGCTCCGCCATCGTGACCGGCGGCGTGGTCACCGAGGGGCAGCGGGTGGCCTTCCTGATCGTCGAAGGCGAGCGCGGCCCGCAGGCCGGGCACGTGATCCCGCTGGGAGCAGGGGCAGGCTCACCCGCTGCGGCCGGTAGCGCGGACGGTGCCGACGGCACGGTGGCCTGGTACGACGAGGACAAGGGCTTCGGCTTCATCAACCCCGACTCCGGCGCCGGGGACGTCTTCGTGCACGCCCGTGCCCTGGCCGAGGGGCTGACGTGGCTCGCGGAGGGCGACCGCGTCGCCTACGAGGTGACCAGTGGAGACAAGGGCCCGCAGGCCCGCGACGTGCACCTGGTCCGGGGCGCCGAGCCCCAGGCGGCGCCGCAGCGGTCGGCACCTGCCGCGGCCGCAGGGCCGGCGGCGCGGGACGTGCCCGTACGCGGCGGCGAGGGTGTCGTCGCGCGCTACGACGACGACCGCGGCTTCGGCTTCATCACCCCGGACGCAGGCGGCGACGATCTCTTCGCCCACGTGTCCGTGATCATGGGGTCGGAGCCGCTGCAGAAAGGTGACCGGGTCCGGTACACGGTGCGTCAGAGCGACCGGGGCCCGCAGGCCGACCGCATCGAACGCCTCTGAAGAGACGGCCCCACCGATGGCTGATCACTTCCCGGCGGGAGTGCTCGTTCATCCCCGTCGATGGTGCCGTCATCAACGCGGCCGCAGCCTCCTCCAGGAGATCGATCTCCCTCGTGGTGACGGGGGCCCCTGCTCCGCGCTCAGAAGCTCCCAAACGAGTGAATGGATGCGTTAGACCTGGTCGCAGGGCTCGATCTTCATGAGTCGGCGGACGTTGATCACGGTGCAGGCCAGAGTGGCGCGTTCGGTCCGGTCGTAGCGCAGCCCGAGGCGGTTGAACCGCAGCAGCCAGGAGATGGTGCATTCGACGACCCAGCGGACCCGGCCGTGGTGGCCGCGCACGGTCGGGTTCGTGTCCAGCAGCGGCTCGAACATCATGCTGTCGTGGGTGTTTGCCGCCGACACCATGATGTGCAGCGGTAGCCCGTTCGCGTCGCACAGAACGTGGTACTCGGAGCCGGCTTTACCCCGGTCAGCTCGCCCCCTTTTCGACCGCACCGACACCGCGTCGATGCAGCCGGTCCCACACGCGGCGTCCTGCCACTCACGTAACCGCCGCCACGCGGCGTGCCCGGAACCGCATCCGAGCTGGGACCAGGACCGGCAGGTTACGCGGTGACACCCTCAAGTTTTGAGACCAGGCCTTAACCGGTGAGAGGTGTGTGGAAATAGGGACATTCAACGTCCCTATTTCCACACACCCCGTCGCGACCGGACCGGTCACGCGGCCCTGTATGAATTCCTGGCCAAATCCATGCGCTCTGCGTTGCCGGCCTTGTAGTGCGGTTTCACCCTTCAGTGGTCAATATGCAATGAGCGTTGTCGCTTAAAATTACGAACACTTAATGGTCGTATTTCGGTATTGTGGAGGGGTGTCCGAGACTCTCATTCCCGAACTGCCGCAGGAGCTGTGGCGTGCCGGCAAGCTGGAGCTTGCCCATGGCGCGACGCATCTGGTGCAGGTGATCCGGGTCGCGTCCGCCTGCCTGGGGATGTATCTGGCGGAGGTCGAGACACGGGGCGCGGAAGACCTGTTCGGTCACGGGAACGCGGCCTCGTGGTTCGCCGAGATCGCCCGGATTTCGCTGGGTGACGCGCGGGACACGGTGAACCGGGCCCTGGCCCTGAACCCCGCCCCCGTGGCCGGTGGCGAGACGGCGGTGTTCGCGCCCGCGACCGCCGCCGCGGCCGAGGACGGCGCGATCGGGGACCAGCACATCGACCTCATCCTGGACATCCTCCGGAAAATCCCCGCCGGTGAGCGGGAGGGCGCGGACAAGATCCTCGCCGGCCTTGCCCGCCACGCCGGACCCAGAGAACTCGCCGAAGCCGGCGCGAACCTTCTCGCGCACCTGGACCCCGACGGGAACGAACCGAAGGACCCCGAACCCGCCCCGCCACGGCGGGAGGTGTTCGTCGAGCGCCGCGGAGACGGGTTCTGGAAACTCTCCGGTCTGCTGGACCCCGAGACCGGGGCCCGCACCGCGGCCATCCTGGACGCCCATGGGGCACGGCGGCCGGTCGATGAGTCCGGCCAGGCCGACCACCGGACCATGCCCCAACGCTACGGCGATGCCTGGGCCGACGTCCTCGACCTCGCCACCGCCTGCCCCGACCAGCCCGGCACTGCCGGCTACCGCACGCTGGTGCACGTCACCGTCGGCCTCGACGCCCTGAAAACCGGGCTCGGGACCGCGTGCCTGGACTTCGTCGGCACCATCACCGCCCGCGAAGCCCGCCTGATGGCCTGCGACTGCCTCATGATCCCCGCCGTCCTCAGCACCGCCGGTGAACCCCTCGACGTCGGGCGGATGCGACGCTTCGTCACCCCCGGCCAACGCCGAGCACTCAACATCCGCGACGGCGGCTGCGCGTTCCCCGGCTGCCACCGGGCGCCGAAACACTGTCACGCACACCATATTCAGCACTGGGCAGACGGCGGACCCACCGACCTCCGCAACCTCGTCCTGCTCTGCTCGTTTCACCACCGGCTGATCCACCACGGCGACTGGCAGGTCCGGATCGCCGGAGACGGCATACCCGAATTCCTACCACCCCAATACCTCGACCCCTTGCGACATCCCCGGCGCAACACCCTCCACCACGTCACCTGACCCCCGCATCACCGAGGAGCCCGCCAGCCACACCGGCGACGGGCCCCTCGGCATGCCCCTCGACAACTCCGCACCCGCCAGCTCAGGGAACCGATTCCCGGATGACGGCCGGAGTGCCGCGATTTCCCGCTATCTGGTCCAGCGCCCACGCCTGCCCGAACTCGGCCAGCGCGGGCCCCGACCAATAAGCGGGAATCCTGATTCCCGACCACAGTGGCATTTTCGGCCCGTTCAGCGTTCCGTGGCTGACCTGAACCCGGACCGCGCCTTCCACCCAGGTGAAGACGAAATGGGCGTACATGAACATCCAGGCTTGCCTGCCCATCACGTCCCGTACGAGCACCGGCCCTTCGGATTGGTACGGCGCCGTGTAGATGACCTGTTTCCGGCCGTTCCGATAACTGATTTCCTGCGCCGTGACACCGGGAGGAAGCATCGACGGAAGCACTCGCTCAGTCCTCCACGATGGTGATCGTGCCATGTCCGTCGCAACCGACACAGCCTTTGCCGTCACAATCTCCGCATACCGAAGTAAGATAGTCCATAATCCGAAACCCATTCGCGTCGAAAGCCCGTCAAGGGTCGCGAAACAGACCTTGGAACACACCAAGGTAAAAAGAATTCCACGCCCTCAGGAAAGTGTTCGCGGCACCCGCGTTATCCGATGAACACGAAACTCAAGTTAGCGAGCACTCCGGCACCTGGACAAGCCGAACGAAGCCAATCCATTCCGACGGTCTACAAATACACCGTTATTGCAACAATGCAACACATTCGACGTGCTGAGTCATCGGGAAAGCGTCGAAAGCACGCAGATCGACCAAACCGTATCCGTGCCCGGCGAACAGCGCGATGTCCCTGGCCAGCGCCGCCGGGTCGCACGCCACGTAGACGATCCGGTCCGGCGATCCATCCACAATGGACTCGACGACGGCCTTCCCGGCGCCCTTGCGGGGCGGGTCGAGGACGACGACGTCGACCGGTTTCGGGGCGTCTGCCAGCAGGTGCTCGACGCGGCCGGAGCGCCAGCGGACCTGCGGGAGGTCGGCCAGGTTCTCCTCGCCGTCCGACACGGCGCGGCGGCCGGATTCGACGGCCAGGACGCGGCCGCGCGGGCCGACCTGCGAAGCGAGCACGGACGCGAAGAGACCGACACCGGCGTAGAGGTCCCACGCCACGCCGCCACGCGGCGCCTCGGCCCACTCCGCGACGACGGCGGCGAGCGTGTCCGCGGCGGCCGGGTGGACCTGCCAGAAGCCGTGGGCGTCCATGCGCCAGTCGCGGCCGGCGGCGTGCTGGACGGCGAGACCGCCCGCGAGCTGCCGCGACTTGGTCTTCCCGTGGACCGTCGACAGATCGCGCAGGTGCACGTGGCCTTCGCCGTCCTTGGTGACCTCGATTTCGCTGCCGGGCCGCCAGTTCCGCGACACGACGTCGTCGAGCGCGCCGGGGACGGTGATCGGGCAGTCGTCGACCGCGATCACGCGGTGACTGTGGTGCGCCCGGAAACCCGCGCGGCCGTCCTTGCCCGCGACGAGCCGGACGCGGCTGCGCCAGTCCAGCGGCCCGCCGTCGAGCGCCTCGACGACGACCTCGCGTTCGATTCCGGCCAGCCTCTTCAGCTGCTCCATGACCACCGCGGCCTTGAGTTCACGCTGATATCCGGGGGCGGCGTGCTGCCAGTCGCAGCCGCCGCACTCCCCCGGCGCCGCGAGCGCGCACGGCGGTTCCACCCGTTCCGGGGACGCTTGCAGGACCTCGATCGCGTCGGCGCGGCAGAACGAGCCGCCCTTGTCCTCGGTGACCGAGGCCAGGACCCGCTCGCCGGGCAGCGCGTGCCGCACGAACACGACCCGGCCCTCCGCCCGCGCGACGCAGTGCCCGCCGTGCGCCACCGCGCCGACCTCCAGCTCGATCGTCCGTCCGAGCCATGTGCCGGTCGACGCGTCCACACTCATTCTGCTTTGTCCTTCGCTTTCTCGGGTTGCTTGGCCACCGGGGAGAATCCGCGCCGCACGTCGCCTGCCGCCGGACGCGCCTTCCGGTCGCGTTTGATCGCCTTTTCCGACGATTCGAGCTGCCACGGCACGCTGGTCACCATGACACCGGGCTGGAACAGGAGCCGTCCCTTGAGCCGCAGCGCGCTCTGGTTGTGCAGGACCTGCTCCCACCAGTGCCCGACCACGTACTCGGGGATGAACACGGTCACCACGTTGCGCGGATTGTCGCCGCGGACACGTTTCACGTAGTCCAGCACGGGCTTGGTGATCTCGCGATACGGCGACTCGATCACCTTCAGCGGCACCTTGAAATTGTGGTCGTCCCAGTCCTGGACGAGTTTGCGCGTCTCCATGTCGTCGACGTTCACGGTGACGGCTTCGAGGACGTCGGGCCGCACGGCCTTGGCGTAGGAAAGCGCCCGCAAGGTCGGCAGGTGCAGTTTCGAAATCAGCACGATCGCGTGGTTGCGGGAAGGCAATACGGCGGGCTTCCGCTCCATCTCGCGCAATTCCTCGGCGACCCGGTCGTAATGCTTCCGGATCGCCGTCATCAGGATGTAGATCGCCACCATCGCCGCGATCGCGATCCAGGCGCCGAGCAGGAACTTCGTGATCAGCACGATGACCAGCACGGTGCCGGTCATGGTGAGGCCGACGGCGTTGACCGTCTGCGAACGCCGCATCCGGCGCCGCACAGTCGGGTCGGTTTCCCTGGCCAGCAAGCGATTCCAATGCCGGATCATGCCGGCCTGGCTGATCGTGAAGGAGACGAACACCCCCACGATGTAGAGCTGGATGAGCTTCGTGACCTCGGCGTCGAACGCGATGATCAGCACCAGGGCGAACGCGGCGAGGAACAGGATGCCGTTGGAGAACGCCAGCCTGTCGCCCCGCGTGTGCAGCTGACGCGGCAGGTAGCGATCCTGCGCGAGGATCGAACCGAGCACCGGGAAGCCGTTGAACGCGGTGTTCGCGGCCAGCAGCAGGATGATGCCGGTGACGAAGGAGATGTAGTAGAACGCCGGGGTGAAGTCGGCGAACACCGCCTGCGCGATCTGCGCGACGATCGTCTTCTGCTCGTAGCCCGCCGGGGTGCCCGTGAGCTGGGTTTCCGGATGCTCGGCGAATTTGACGTCGGTGATGATCGCCAGCGTGATGATGCCGACCAGCATCGTCACCGCGAGCACGCCCATCATCAGCAGCGTGGTGGCCGCGTTCTTCGATTTCGGCTTCTGGAACGCGGGGACTCCGTTGCTGATCGCCTCGACCCCGGTCAGCGCCGCGGCACCGGAGGAAAAGGTCCGCAGGAGCAGGAAGAAGAACGCGAAACCGGTCAAAGAGGCTTCTTCGTGCAATTCGAAGGTGGAGCTTTCGGCACGCATGTCGGCGCCGGACGCCGCCTCGATCAGCCCCCAGATCACCATGCCGAGAATGCCGAGGATGAACCCGTAGACCGGGATGGCGAAGGTTTTGCCCGATTCGCGCACTCCGCGCAGGTTCAGCGCGGTCAGCACGACCACGATGACGACCGCGACGATCACCTTGTGCTGCGACACCCACGGGATGGCCGAACCGATGTTCGCCACGCCGGACGACGTCGAAACCGCCACGGTGAGCACGTAATCCACCAGCAGCGCACTGGCAACGGTGAGCCCGAATTTGCCGCCGAGGTTGGTGTTGGCGACTTCGTAGTCACCGCCGCCGCTGGGATAGGCGTGCACGTTCTGCCGGTACGACGCGACGACGACCAGCATGACGAGCGCGACGGCGACGCCGATCCACGGCGCGAACGCGTACGCGGACAAGCCCGCGACGCTGAGGGTCAGAAAGATTTCCTCAGGCGCGTAGGCGACGCTCGACAACGCGTCGGACGCGAAAATCGGCAGCGCGATGCGCTTCGGCAGCAGCGTATGCGAGAGGCGGTCACTCCGGAATGGACGTCCGAGGACGAGCCGCTTCAATACGGTCGGGAACTTCGACACCGCAGAAGACTAACGGGCGACCCCCACGGTAGGTTCGGCGCTGGTATGTCTGGGTACCTGCGGACGGGTGAACGTCCGAAAACTAAGGAGGCAGGGCGTGCACGTGGTGATCATGGGATGCGGCCGGGTCGGCGCATCCCTGGCCGCGGCGCTGGAGCGGCTGGGGCACGACGTCGCCGTCATCGACAAGAGCAGGCAGGCGTTCCGGCGGCTCGGCAGTGACTTCCACGGTCAGCAGGTGGTCGGCGTCGGATTCGACCGGCAGGTGCTGATCGAGGCCGGGATCGAACGCGCGGGTGCCTTCGCGGCGGTGTCCAGCGGCGACAACTCCAACATCATCTCGGCGCGGGTGGCCAGGGAGAACTTCGGCATCGACAAGGTCGTCGCCAGGATCTACGACCACAAGCGCGCGGCGGTCTACGAACGGCTCGGCATCCCGACCGTGGCGACCGTGCCGTGGACGACCGACCGGTTCCTGCGCACCCTGCTGCCCGACGGCGTCGCCTCGGAGTGGCGGGACCCCTCGGGCAGCGTGGCGCTCCTGCAGCTCCCGTTGCACGAGAGCTGGGTCGGGCACAGCGTGCGCGACCTGCAGGACACCACCGGCGCGCGGGTCGCGTTCATCATGCGGTTCGGCACCGCGGTCCTGCCCGACACCAAGGCCGTGATCCAGGCGGACGACGTCGTGTACGTCGCCGCGAAATCAGGCACTGTCAGCGACGTGACCAGCGTCGCCGCTCGCGAACCGGAAGAGGAGAACTGATGCGGGTCGCGATTGCCGGGGCCGGCGCGGTGGGCCGGTCGATCGCCGCGGAGCTGATCGACGGGCGCCACCAGGTGATGCTCATCGAACGCGAGGCCGACCAGTTCGAGCCGCACACCGTGGAGCAGGCGGACTGGGTGCTCGGCGACGCGTGCGAGGTGTCGATCCTGGAGGAGTCCGGGATCGAGCAGTGCGACGTCGTGATCGCCGCGACCGGCGACGACAAGGCGAACCTGGTGGTGTCGCTGCTGGCGAAGACCGAGTTCGCGGTGCGCCGGGTGGTGGCGCGGGTGAACAACCCGGCCAACGAGTGGCTGTTCAACGACGCCTGGGGCGTCGACGTCGCCGTGTCGACCCCGCGGATGCTCGCGGCGATGGTCGAGGAGGCGGTGAGCGTCGGCGATCTGGTGCGGCTGATGACGTTCCGGCAGAGCCAGGCCAACCTCGTCGAACTCACCCTCCCGGAGGAGACCCCGCTGGCGGGCAAGGCCGTCAGCGAGATCAACCTGCCGAGGGACGCGGCGCTGGTGACGATCCTGCGCGGTGACCGGGTGATCGTGCCGCAGCCCGAGGACCCGCTGGAGCCGGGTGACGAGCTGCTGTTCGTGGCGACGTCGGACGTGGAGCCGGAGATCCGGACCGCGCTGGGATATTAGAAGCGGGGGTTACTGGTTCTCCGTGACGGGCGCCTGCGCGTACTTCGCGCGCAGGCGTGCCTCGGCCTCTTCGTCGGTCTCCTCGGCGGGCGCCTCTTCCGCGAGGGCCTTGAGGTGCTTGTCCGATCGGCGCACCGCCCAGACGACGGTGAGCAGGCCGAGCGCGTACAGCGGGTAGCCCATCGCGATCTTCGCGAAGGCCAGCCAGCCGGTGGAGTCCTCGTCGTAGAGCCAGCGCTGCACGATGAACCGGGCGCCGAAGATCAGCGCCATGGCGCCGGTCGCGATCGAATAGGCGACCAGCGACTTCTTGTCCTTGCGCCAGGCCTGGCCGCTGCCGTTGAGCGCGTTCCACACCACACCGGCGAGCGGCCAGCGCACGACGATCGACAGCACGAAGACGCCGAAGTAGACCAGGCTCGTCCAGATGCCGAACAGGAAGAAGCCCTTGGCCGAGCCTGTCCGGTAGGCGATGAACGCCGCGATCGCCACGCCGAAGAATCCGGAGATGGCGGGCTGCAGCGGCTCCTTGCGCACGACCCGCAGCACGGTGATCGCCACCGCGCTGCCGACCGCGGCCCAGATGCCGACCGTCAGTCCGAAGATGGCGTTCGCGATCACGAACACGATGACCGGCAGCGAGGAGTAGAAAAGTCCCGACAGCCCGCCCATCTGTTCCAGCAGGGTGGGCTGCGGCTTGTCCTCGTCCGGTTCCCCGGTCTTCTTCTGTTCGCCGCCGGCGGGTTCAGTCACGATGCGGGATCAACTCACAGGGCTCTGAAGTTCGTAATAGGGGTTGTAAAGCACCTTCTGACCATCACGTTCGGCCATCCGGCCGCGCACCTTGATGGTTCGTCCGGGTTCGATTCCGGGGATCCGGCGGCGTCCGAGCCAGATTAGCGTCACACCCTGGGTGCCGTCGAACAGCTCGGCCTGCAGTGTCGCCGCTTCGTTGGTCGGGCAGAGCTCCACGCTGCGGAGTCTGCCGAGCACCGTCACCTCTTCGCCCGACCGGCAGTCGCAGGCGCGCTGCGCGCCGCCCGCCTCGGACTTTTCGGACAGGTCGTCGGCGTCGAGATCCTCGACGTCGCTGGTCAGCTTGCGAACCAACCGGCTGAAGTAGCCGCCGTCTTTGGCGGGCATAACGGTGCTCCTGTGCTCCGGGGCCCCCGACTGAACGGCCCGTGCGTGATCCAGCGTAACTGTGTCCGGACCAGGACAACCTGTTTGGGAGAAGATCGCAACGTGACCTCCGCTATTCCGCCTACGACGGCAGTAGTACTCCCCGGCACCGGGTCCGACGAAGTGTTCGTGCGCAGCGTGTTCTCCGGCCCGCTGCGGGCACTCGGCATCCGGTTGCTCGCCCCGCCGCCGCCTCCGGGAGACCGGCTCGCGGACGGCTTCCTCGAAGAGCTGGACAGGCTGTCCGGCGAGCACGGTCCGCTGCTCGTCGGCGGCATCTCGTTCGGCGCGCACCTCTCGGCGGAGTGGGCGTCACGCAATCCCGGCCGCTGCACGGGCCTGCTGGCCGCGCTCCCGGCCTGGAACGGCCCGGCCGGGCGAGCACCCGCGTCGCTCGCCGCGCGGCTGTCAGCGGATCTGGTGGCCGAAAACGGGGTCGACGGGGCGCTGGCGAAATCGTCGGACGGCGTCCCCGAGTGGCTTTCGGCCGAACTCGGCCGGGCGTGGCGACGGCACGGCGACGGACTGGCGGCGAGTCTGCGCACGGCCGCGTCCCGTCCCGCCCCGGCGCTGGAGGACCTCGCGGGGCTCGACGTGCCCGCGGGGATCGGCGCGTGTGCGGACGATCCGATCCACCCGGCGGAGGTCGCCCGCGCGTGGGCGGCCGCCCTGCCCCGCGCCGAGGTCGGCGAGTCGACGCTCACCGCCCTCGGCGCGGACCGGGAATCCCTGGGCCGGGCGACCGTGCTGGCCTGGCTGCGGGCTCTTTAGCCCTGCTGCTCCGCGATGTGCTGCGCGACGGCGTCGGGCAGCGTGATCGTCAGCGGGGTGCGGACCGGCATCGGCGCGTCACCGCGGTCGACGATGGTGTGCCGCACGATCTCGCGCAGCACCGCGGGCGCCTGCGACGCCTGCGACTGCGGCCCGGCGATGACGCCGCGGAGCATCCAGCGCGGGCCGTCGACCCCGACGAACCGCAACGCGACGTCGCCGACGATCGCGGACAGCTCCAGTCCCCACTCCCCCATGCCGACCGAGACCTTGGCGCCGTCGGCCCGCAGCTGCTCGGTGAGCTCGGTGCTGACGTCCTTCCACAGGCCGCCGGACCGGGGCGCCGCGTAGCCGCTGACGGTGATCTGGCCCTGTTCCGTGACGACGTGCACCGCGCGGACGCCGCCACTGTCGGGGTCCATCTCTACCTGGACCTGGGAACCGTCGGGCACCGGCACCTTCACCGAACCGAGGTCGATCCGCGGGATGCCGTCCTCGGGCGCGTCGGCGAGGTCGAACGGGCCGTCCGCGGTCTCCGACAGCTGCGGCTCGATCTCCTCGGCGCCGTCGTCCCCGGTGCGCTCCTCGACCTCGGGCGCGGCGTGCCGTCCGCTCGGCTTGGCCTCGCGCTTGCGTCCGAAAATCCCCACTAGTTCTCCGTTCCTTCCCTGGCTCCGGCTCCCAGTGTGGCGTGTCCGCCCGTGGAGCCATACCCTCCCTCGCCGCGCTCGGACGACTCGAGTTCGGCGACCTCGACGAACTCGGCCTGTTCGACCCGTTGCACGACCAGCTGCGCGATCCGGTCGCCGCGGGTGAGCACGACCTTCTCGGAGAGATCATGGTTGATCAGGCAGACGCGGATCTCACCGCGGTACCCGGAATCGATCGTGCCAGGGGTGTTGACGACCGAGAGGCCGACACGGGCCGCGAGACCCGAGCGCGGATGGACGAAGCCCGCGTAGCCGGGCGGCAGCGCGATCGCGACGCCTGTCCCGACCACGCCGCGTTCGCCGGGCGCGAGGACGAGATCCGAAGTGGTGACGAGGTCTGCGCCCGCGTCGCCGGGGCGCGCGTAGGCGGGGAGGGGGACCGATGGATCGATCCGGGAAAGCAGTACCTGAACGGTGGACACGGGCGGCGAGACTACCCTGAACACGTGGGTGAAAGCGTGAACACGGCCGAAGGCGCCGCCGTCAAGCATTCAGAGCGGCTCTACGTCCCGTGGTGGGGCTGGCCGCTGCCGCTGCTGGGCGGTGGGCTGCTGTCGGCGGAGATCGACATGGGCTATCCGGGTCTCCGCGGCTGGCTGCCGTACGTGGTGCTGATCCCCGCGGTGATCGCGCTGATGGTCTCCCTCGGCCGGTCCCGTGTCCGGGTGACCGGTGGCGCCGAGCCGGAGCTGTGGCTGCGCGACGCGCATCTGCCGGTGAAGTTCGTCGGCGACGTCGAGGTCATCGACAAGGAAGCGAAGCGCAAGGCGCTCGGCCGCGACGCCGATCCGGCCGCCTTCGTGCTGCACCGGGGCTGGGTCGGCCCGGTGGTGCGGGTCTGGCTCACCGACCCGGAGGACCCGACGCCGTACTGGCTGTTCAGCACCCGGCATCCGGAGAAGGTGGCGGCGCTGCTCCGTCAGCCCGCCTCCAAGCCCTAGACGACAAGCCCTGGACGACGGAAAGGGGGCCGGCCACTGTGGCCGGCCCCCTTATTCCTGTTCAGTCCCCGAAACCCCTGTCGCGCCGTCCCCTGTGCCCGTAGGCTCAGGCGCAGTCGCGGCAGATGAGCCGTCCGCCACTCTCCTCGGCCAGCCTGCTGCGGTGATGCACCAGGAAGCAGACGGAGCAGGTGAACTCGTCGGCCTGCTTGGGCACGACCTTCACGGTCAGGTCCTCACCGGAAAGTCCGGAGAGGTCCGCGCCCGGCAGTTCGAAGTTTTCGGCGGTCGCGTCCTCGTCGACGTCCACGACGCCGGACTGGTTTTCGTTGCGCCGTGCCTTCAGCTCTTCCAACGAGTCTTCGGCCAGCTCGTCGGCTTCGCTGCGGCGCGGAGCGTCGTAGTCGGTCGCCATTAGTCCCTCACCCCTGCGATGCTTTCGATGTCAGATGGCCCGGACCCGCGAGCGCGCGGCTCGTGAGTCCTTCGTGCCGCTGGTTAACGTCCCAGCGCCCCTGTTTGTGCCCGGCTGGGCAGTGAGCGAGGTCTCTCTTTTGCGCCTCTTACTGCCGCCTGAGCCCGCGAAGGGTAGCTCACGTCGATACCGGCTCTGCAACGAGTCAGACATAGCTGCGATTACGTCACCCAACAGGGGGAACCCTGCTGTCAAGACGCCTGTCGTCCGAATGGGTTGCCCCCACGTCGGGTACCTCACCCCTTGGGCCCGGCCGCTTGCCCGGAGTGGCCATCACGTGGTGCTATCCGGAGGCCCGCGCCGATCGCCTCCGCCGCAACGCATAGGCTGATCGGACACGACGGTGAGATAACGCACCGTCCGGGGATCCGGGCTTTGGGGAAGGGACTGGCAGGTGGCGTCGGGGAACGGCATCGGGGACCGCGGGGCGAGGCCGTATCGCAAGCACAAGCCGCTGCCCGCTCTCATCGTGATCGGGGTGCTGGCGCTCGGCGCGGTGATCGTCTGGGTGAACGTCGTGGCGAGCGGCGCCGACGTCGACGCCAAGGTCCGCTGCGATCCGCCGCCCGTCCCGCAGCAAGGTGTCACCTACACGCCGCTGGCGCACGACGGTCTCGACGACCGCGCGCCGGTGCCGCCGGACAAGGTCGCCGTCCAGGTGCTCAACGGCTCCCAGGTCCGCGGCCAGGGCGGCATCGCCACCAACACGCTCCGGGAGCTGGGCTTCACCCAGATTCTCGAACCCGCCAGCGACCCGGCCTACAAGAACGCGGAAGCCAAGTGCCGCGGCCAGATCCGCTTCGGAGAGAACGGCGCGGCCGCGGCCCGCACGCTGAGCCTCGTGATCCCATGCGCCGAACTGGTCAAGGACAACCGCAAGGACGCTTCGGTCACGCTCACCACCGGCACCCTGCTCGGCGACATCCGCCCGAAGACGGAGGCCCGCAAGGTCCTCGAGCAGCTCACCCAGTGGTCGAAGGCGCAGCAGGGCAGCGGCGGCGGCGAGCAGTCCGCGGGCGGCGGTGCCCCGGTCATCGACCAGGCACTGCTGAAGGCCGCCCGCGAAGCGCCCTGCTGATCCTCAGATGGAGGCCGCTCCCGAGTCGATGAGCGCCTGACGCAGCGGAGCCGCGATCGACGGCGCCACCGCGAAGGTCGCGTCCGGCCCGAGTTCGATGTCCTCCCCCGGCAGCGACACCAGTGCTCCCGCTTCGGCGGCGATGAGCGCGCCTGCGGCCCAGTCCCACTGTCCGAGGCCGTGCTCGACGTAGGCGTCCAGCCAGCCCGCCGCGACCGCGCACAGGTCCAGTGAGGCGGCCCCGTTGCGCCGGACGTCCCGCACCCTGGTCGCCAGTCCGGCGACGAACCGGGCCTGTTTCGCCCGCCGTTCCACCTTGTAGGCGAACCCGGTGCCGACGAGGGTCAGGTCGAGCCGTTCGGGGGCGTTGACCGACAGCCGCCGCCCGTCGAGGAACGCGCCCTGCCCGCGCGCGGCGCTCCAGCGGCGTCCGCTGACCGGTTCGACGACGGCGCCCGCCACCGACACCCCGCCGACCTGCGCGGCCACCGACACGGCGAACCACGGCAGCCCGTACAGGAAGTTCACCGTCCCGTCGATCGGGTCGACCACCCAGGTCACCCCGTCACCGGCGCTCCCGCCGCCCTCCTCGCCCAGCACGGCGTCGTCCGGCCGGAGCTCCGCGAGCCGGGCGCGCACCAGCCGTTCCGACTCGTGGTCCACCGCGGTCACCACGTCGGTGTCGGCGGACTTGGTGTCCACCCGCACCTCGCGGCCCGCGTTCATCCCGGTCCAGGCCTCGTGGACCAGCTCGGCGGCCTCGCCCGCGACACGCTCGGCGACACTCTTCAGCAACGTCTCGTCAACTCCCACGTCCGCCATGTCACCACATCCGGTTAAAGTCTCCGAGGCAGGCTTCTGAATCGTGCGAGAAGGGACCACGTCCGTGGTGGAGGCGACCCGAGGTTTCGGTATCGACATCGGCGGCAGCGGGATCAAGGGGGCGCTGGTCGACCTGATGCAGGGACAGCTGATCGGCGACCGGATCCGGATCGACACGCCGAAGCCGTCGACGCCCGAGGCGGTGGCGGACGTGGTCGCGGAGATCACCGGCCAGGCGGGCTGGGACGGCCCGGTGGGGGTCACCCTGCCCGCGGTCGTCAAGAAGGGGGTCGCGCACACCGCGGCCAACATCGACCGCAAGTGGATCGGCACCGACGCCGACGCCCTGTTCGCCAAACGGCTCGGCCGCGGCGTGGACCAGATCGCGATGCTCAACGACGCGGACGCCGCCGGAATGGCCGAGATCCGCTGGGGCGACCCGGTCGCGCGGCGCGGCGTGACGGCGCTGCTGACCTTCGGCACCGGCATCGGCAGCGCGGTCTTCCAGGACGGCAAACTCGTGCCCAACACCGAGTTCGGCCACATCGAGGTCGACGGGTTCGACGCGGAGAAGAAAGCCGCCGCGTCGGTGAAGGACAACGAGGAACTCTCGTATCCCCAATGGGCGGAACGGGTGAACAGGTATCTCTCCGTGCTGGAAAACCTGATCTGGCCGGATCTGTTCATCGTCGGCGGCGGCGTCAGCAAGAAGTCGCACAAGTGGGTCCCGCTGCTGGAGATCCGCACGCCGGTGCTCGTCGCGTCCTTGCAGAACAACGCGGGCATCGTCGGCGCGGCGGCCGCCGCCGCGGAGGGCATCGAGCACTGACGCGACCGGGTTGACATCCGCGCCATGGATGTCACTTCGGCGGGTCGGACGGCGTGTCGCGCCCGCCGGGTGGTGGTCCGCGCCGCGACGCTGTCACGTATCGTCGTTACAATGGAACACGGCCCACGGCGGCGGCACCCACGAGAACGAGGGAAACCGCAGGCCGAGGGTGTTCCCCGAAGTTTGAGGCAGCCGAGACCATCACGCCTCGGCTCGTCATGATCGACCGCTGCGAAAGGGCGTAAGTGGCAGCCGCAAGAACCGCAACCCGAAGCGGGACGAAGACAGCGACCGCAACCGGCGAGCCGGCCGACGAGGCAGCCACCGGCGAGGCGAAGCCCGCTGCGCGCAAGACCGCCGCCAAGGCGGCAGGCGCGAAGAAGGCCCCGGCGAAGAAGGCTCCGGCCAAGAAACCCACCACCAAGGGTGCCAAGACCGAAGACGGCGACCCGGAAGACGGTCCCGGCGAGCTCGACGAAGCCGACCTCGAAACCCCGGATCTATCGGACCTCGAAGAGGTCGAGGTGGACGTCGTCGACGCGACGGTCACCGAGGAGACGGAAGAGGACGCGGAGTCCGAGGAGGACGTCGAAGAGACGCCCGCCCGCGGACGCCGCACGTCGACCGACAAGAACGCCGGAAAGACCTCCGACAACCCGGACTTCGTCTGGGACGAGGAAGAGTCCGAGGCGCTGCGCCAGGCCCGCAAGGACGCCGAGCTCACCGCTTCGGCCGACTCGGTCCGCGCGTACCTCAAGCAGATCGGCAAGGTCGCCCTGCTGAACGCCGAGGAGGAGGTGGAGCTCGCCAAGCGCATCGAGGCCGGGCTCTACGCCGCCGAACGCGTCCGCAACGCCGAGGAGGAGGGCGAGAAGCTCGTCACCCAGATGCGGCGCGACCTCAAGTGGATCGTGCGCGACGGTGAGCGGGCGAAGAACCACCTCCTGGAGGCGAACCTCCGGCTCGTGGTCTCGCTGGCCAAGCGCTACACCGGCCGTGGCATGGCGTTCCTGGACCTGATCCAGGAAGGCAACCTCGGTCTGATCCGCGCGGTCGAGAAGTTCGACTACACCAAGGGCTACAAGTTCTCCACGTACGCCACCTGGTGGATCCGGCAGGCGATCACCCGCGCGATGGCCGACCAGGCCCGCACCATCCGTATCCCGGTGCACATGGTCGAGGTCATCAACAAGCTCGGCCGTATACAGCGTGAGCTGTTGCAGGACCTCGGTCGCGAGCCCACTCCCGAAGAGCTCGCGAAGGAAATGGACATCTCCCCGGAGAAGGTCCTCGAGATCCAGCAGTACGCCCGCGAGCCGATCTCGCTCGACCAGACCATCGGCGACGAGGGCGACTCGCAGCTCGGTGACTTCATCGAGGACTCCGAGGCCGTCGTCGCGGTCGACGCGGTGTCGTTCACGCTGCTGCAGGACCAGCTCCAGTCGGTGCTGCAGACCCTGTCCGAACGTGAGGCGGGAGTGGTGCGGCTGCGGTTCGGCCTCACCGACGGCCAGCCGCGCACGCTCGACGAGATCGGCCAGGTGTACGGGGTGACCCGTGAGCGCATCCGGCAGATCGAGTCGAAGACGATGTCGAAGCTGCGTCACCCGTCGCGTTCGCAAGTGCTGCGCGACTACCTGGACTGAGTTTTAGTTCGCGAAAGACCCCGTCACCCTTTCGGTGGCGGGGTTTTCTGCGTCCGGTGTCGAAACGCGGCCTTCCCGTTCGACGCGTGGGTATGACGAAACCTCACGCGACCAAGAACCTCGACCGTTACGGCTCCGCGGAACTGCCGTGGAGCCGCCCGCGCGACATCCTCGCCGAGGACACGCCGACCGCCGACCTGACCTTCTTCGTGACGACCGTGCGACCCGACGGTCGTCCGCACTCGGCGGGTGTCGGGGCGGTCTGGGTGGACGGCGCCCTGTATTTCAAGGGCGGGCCCGGCACCCGACGCTCCCGGAACCTGGCGGTGAACCCGGCGTGCGCCGTTTCGGTGCGGCTACGGGGTATCGACCTCACGCTGGAGGGCGAGGCGCACCGCGTCACCGACGCCGCGACCCTGGAGAAGGTGGCGGCGGTCTACCGGACCGGCGGCTGGCCCGCGACGGTGGAGGGTGACGCGCTCACGGCTCCTTTCAGCGCGCCCAGCGCGGGCCCGCCGCCCTGGCACCTGTACCGCCTCACCCTGCACCGCGCCATCGGCGTCGCGGGCGCCGAACCGCACGGCGCCACCCGCTGGGACTTCGCCCCCTGACTCCCGCGACTCGCGTGATCAGGCACGTAACTCGCGTGCTTGGAGACGGAACTCGGGTGTGCGGCAGCCAGTCACGCGAGTTCCGCCTCTGATCACACGAGTTCCGCCTTCAAGCACGCGAGTCACGGCTCCGATCACGCGCGGCCGGTCAAGGTGGTCCAGGGGACGTGCACGGTCACCCGTTCCCGGAGCTGCTCGTTCATCAGCCACAGCTCCCCCGTCGCGGGCCAGTACGACAGGTTCTGCGAGTTCACCGGCGCCTGGCCGCTCAGCCGCGACGTCGAGGTGCCGCCGACCCCGCCGTGCAGGCACGACGGGTGGTCGCCCGCCACCCCGGCGTACTCGGGGCACACCCCGGTCATCACGAAGTATCCGTTGCGCGCCACCGCTCCCTGCATGCCCCACACCGGCGACACGAACCCTTCCTTCGCGTGCACGGTCCCGTCGGCCGACACCTTGGGCAGGCCGGTCGCGCGGTCGAAGGGCCAGCGCAGCACCCGGCTCCCGGCCGCGTTGGAAATGTGCTCGGAAGTCACGATCGAGCCGTCACCGTGGTCGAAGGACATCGTCGACAGGCACGGCCGCGGCCCCGGCGCGTTGGTGCAGGACCCGCCGCCGGGGTACCAGTACGCGCCGATCTGCGGCATGGCGTAGTCGTAGAACGCCGCGTGGTACTTGCCGTCCGGGCCCTTCCCGACGACGCCGGAGCTGTCGTCGACCTTCCAGAAATGCGTCGTGTCGAAGACCCGCACCACACCGCCGGTGGTCGCGACGAACAGCCGGTTCCCGATCCAGGTCATGCCGTGCCCGTGTCCCTGCACGACGGCGAAGTTGTCGTCCGACGTCGGCTCGACGAGCAGCACGTGCCGGTAGCCCAGCCCGGTCGCGTCCACAAAGGACAGCCGGACCATGGTGTCGCCGGGGGTGTGCCACGACGTCG
Source organism: Amycolatopsis alba DSM 44262 (assembly GCF_000384215.1). NCBI lineage: Bacteria > Bacillati > Actinomycetota > Actinomycetes > Pseudonocardiales > Pseudonocardiaceae > Amycolatopsis > Amycolatopsis alba. The sequence continues at coordinate 9,223,058 of NZ_KB913032.1, forward strand.
CGACGACCCGTTTGCCGCCGACCTTCCCGGTCGCCGCGTCGGCGTCGCCGGACCCGGTCAGTCCCTGCGGGATCCAGTCGTTGGTCTTGTCGTCATTGGCGTCCTCCCAGCAGAATCCCGCCGGTTTCAGCGCCGCCGCGAGATACGTGCCGTGGCACAGCGGCCGCGCCTTCCGGTTCGCCGTCGACAGGATCTCCGGCAGGCCACGCGCCGGGAGCTTCTTCTCCAGTGCGGCGATCCGCGCGCCGTAGACGTCGAAGGTCGTCCCGGACGTCCAGCGGAAGCCGTCGACCGTGGCCGCGTCCATCCGGGGGAAGGCGGCCGCGGCGGAGGCGACTCCGGGGATGAGGGCGAACACCAGCAGCAGCGAAGCGAGCAGTCCCAGCCTCTTCATGCCCGCGAGGTTCCCCGCCGCGCGCATAAGTTCGATACAAACCTTGTCAGGACACGGAAACTCCACGCTCGGCCAAGGATTCCTCGACGCGCAGCCGTTCGATCCCGCGGTCGAAACCCTCCGGCAGTTCGTCCAGCCGATGGTCGACTTCGACCTCCCGGCAGGCCTGGACGAGCAGCGCGTCGTACGCCTGCCTGGTGCCGTGCCGCTTGACCGCGGAAGCGCCGGAAGGCAGTTCCGCCAGCAGCCGGTGCACCCGGCGCAGGTCGGCGGCGAGCTTCTCGATGGGCGGCCCGGCGGGCATCTCCGGTTCGCGGCGGCGGCGCCATCGGCGCAGGACGGCGGGCACCTTCAGCGCGCACCAGAAGAGCACCGACGGCGCCACGGCGACAACGGTGTACAGCGCGACCGGCCCGATGGCCATGACTCATGGTAATCCCCGAGCGGAGCACCGGAGAACCCGCGAATCCGGGCTATATTCGCGACTGTGCTGACCGAGAGCTATCGCTACCCGGACACCGGCGACCACGTCACCGGGATGTTCATCCGACGGCACGAGCCCTACGACGGCTACTGGACGGCCAGCGAAGACCGCGCTCTCGGCAAGGTCGCCGGACAGCTCACCGCGATCCTCGGCCCGCGCGAGAAGGTCAAGGCACTCGACGCGGGCTGCGGCGAAGGCCGCCTCCTCCCCTGGCTCGCCCGGTTCTCCGCGGACGTCACCGCCGCGGACCCCGACCCGGACAGGCTGGCCAAGGCCCGCGAGACCGCCGTCGAGGACACCGAGTTCTCCTTCACCGTCTCGCCGATCACCGAACTGGACGGCGGACCGTACGACCTCGTGCTGTGCAGTCACGTCGTCCAGCACGTGCCGACGCCGGACGTGGCGCCGATCCTGCGGCGGCTTGCCGGGATCACCGCGCCCGGCGGCGTCCTGGTGCTGGCCCACAGCCGGTCGCCGATCGGGCGGGGCGCGTTCAGCCTCGACAGCGTCGACGACGGCGGCGAGGTCCGCTCCCGCCGCGTGTCACGCGAAACGTTCGACAAAGCGCTACGCGACGGCGGCCCGGTGCTCCCGGTCCGCTACCTGGACCCGGCGGAGGTCGCCGCCGAAGCCGCCGAAGCGGGCTGGCGCACCGAGTGGGAGTGGACGTACCACGTCCTTGACGATCTCGGCCCCGCCGACGAGCACATCGACCGCGACGAACTGGTCAACGCCTCCGGCCCGCTGCGCCGTCACCTCGGCCGGGACCTGATCACCCTGCTGCGCCGCGCATGACCGCGGTCCTCCTCACCTTCGCCTGGGCGGTCCCGCTGTCCGGGCAGGAGGCGGAGAAGGTACTGGACGGCGGCCGGGACCGCGGGCTGCTGGCCCACCTCGACGGGAAACTCGGCGAGGAATGGACGGCCGCGGAGAACTTCCTCGCCAGCTACACGACCCCGCCACGGCGCCGGGTGCTGCGCAAGCGCACCGGTGGTTCCCGGTTGTCGATCCGCGTCGGCGCGGTCAGCCTGCCGTGCGAACTCGTCGTCACCTGGCATCCGGCCTATCACGCGATGACGCTCGTCCTCGCCACCACGATCACCGGACCGGCAGCGGGCGGCGCGGCCGAATTCGATCTCGCCATCGCCGTCCTGCAGAGCCTTCAGGGCCGCGAGACGACCAGCGGGACGAACGGGCTGCACGGCGGCTACGGCGAGAAGACCTTCCCCTCGCTCCTCAAGGCCGTCACCCACATTTTCGAGGACCTGACCAGGGGCTGCGGCCTGACCGAAGGGCTCGGCCGCAAGGGCTGGTGCGTCGAACTGCGGTCCCACGACGGGCACCCGCCCGCCCAGCGGGTCGCCGCCGATCCCCGGCCGTACTACGGCATGGCGACCAGCGACGAGGGCTGGCGGTTCGTGCCCCGCGAAGTCGCCAGGGAGGCGCTCGGCCCGTCGTGGGGCACGCGCTCCTTCGTCGCCGCCTACACGATGGCGGGCGGGATCGTCTGCCTCAACAGCAAGGACGCCGACTACGTCGAGCAGCAGGGCGAGCTGATGAGCGGCCCGTTCGGCGCCGCCGAACCGTACTTCGGCATCGACAGTGACATCGGCGGGCTCGACCACGGGATGCTCTTCATCCTCGAACGGGTCCTGATCCGGATGGCACTGGCCGACCAGTGGCTGGTGTCGATGAAGAACTCCACGAGCCGCACCCGGCTGCTCCGGGGCTCACTCGACGACATCCTCGAAATGCTGCATTCCGTACTGCCGCCCGAGGTCGATTCTCTGGAGCGCCGCCTGGTCACCAGCATGGGCGTGGAGCGGATCATCGCCCAGCTCGACCGCCAGGCCGAGGCGATGGACGAAGAGACCAGGTACGCCTACGAGAACACGGTGAGCTCGCGGGTCACGCGGCTCACCGTGGTGACCGTCGTGCTGACGGTCGTCACCATCGTCCTCGGGATCCTGCAGGTGCTCGTGTCACTCTGACCGGCGGCGCTGCTTGCGGGAGCGTTCGGCGAACAGCAGCCCGACGCCCGCGGCCACCATCAGCGCGCTCGCGATCACGTGCATCCCCGGCGGGAGCACGTGCAGCTGGACGAACCAGCTCGGTTCGCTGCTGCCCAGCAGCCGGTTGATCAGCCCGCCCCCGCCCTGCACCAGCAGGAGGATTCCCAGCAGTTCGATCATCGTCGCGCTCCTTCCTTGACCCGGTCGTCGTTCTTGGAGAACTCCTGCCACAGCGGTCCGGTGGCGAACCAGATGGCCGTCACGACCCCCATCCTCGGCAGCCAGTCCCACAGCGGCGCGACCTGTTCGGTGTCACCGACCATGAAGATCAGCAGGAGCAGCACGCCGGCGGCGAGCCCGCAGGCCAGCACGCATTTGAACCAGTCACGCCATTCGGCGCGCAGCTTCGCCCGTCCCGTCGGCTTGGGCGGCGGTGGCGGCCCGCCCGCGAACCGGTGAGCGAAGCGCGCGTCGGCCCACTTGATCATCGAGTGGCCGAACACCACGCTGAAGCCCAGGTACACCGCGGCGAGGCCGTGCACGAAGTTCGCCGTGGCGCCGTTGCGCAGGTCGATGACCGTCGCGACCAGGACGACCAGGTCGATCACCGGGGTCAGGAGCAGCAGCAGGACACTCGTCCGCTTCAGCTTGAGCAGGTAACGGGCCACGAGGCCGGCGACGATGGCGACCCAGAAGCCGATCTCCCCGCCGGCGACCACGGCCGCCATGGGGTTTTCCGCGATGAAGTCCCAGATCTTGTTCACCGGGTAAGCCTCGCCCACTCCGGCGCCTCGTCGCGTCGGCGTACGGACCGAGATCACCGTCATCAGTTAGTAGGACCCCGCCGCGCGTCCGGGTGTGCTGGGATGGGGCGGTGCCCACGTTCGTCCCGCGCCTGAACCACCTCGCCGAATGGAAACAGGACCTCGTCATCGCCTTCGGCACGTGGGTCCTCGGCGTGCTGGTCTACGTGAGCGGGATGCAGGTACTGCTGGCAGGCCGCGACGACACGCCGCTGTGGATCCGGCTGACCGAGCTGACCGTGCTGTGCGGGCTGGAGATGCTGCGCCGCAAGGTCCCGCTGGCGCTGCTCTGCGCGCTGGCCGTGCTCGCCGTGGACATCACGTTCGGCCCCTCGCTCCCGATCCTCATCGTCTTCACCGACTTCCTCTACGCGACGACGCTCTACGGTTCGCGGCGCACCAGCAGGCTGATGATCGGCGTCGCCGCGATCGGGACCATCGCGGTGGTCTGCGTGGCGCTCATCTTCGCCGACCAGTGGCGCACGGCGGTGCTGGCCGCGTTCGCCCTCCTGCCGTTCCTGGTCACCCCGGTGTGGTGGGCGGCCAACGTGCGCCAGCAGCGGGACATCGCCGACAGCGAGCGGGCGAACGCGGTGCAGCTGGCCACGATCGGCGAACTGGACCGGAAGGCCGCCGTGTCGGGGGAACGCTCGAAGATGGCGCGGGATCTGCACGACGTCATCGCCGGGCATCTTTCGGCGATCGCGATCCAGTCCGAGGCCGCGTTGTCGATGGCCACCGCCGACCCGCAACTGTCCAGGAAGGTCCTGGAATCGGTGCGGGAGAACAGTGTGAGCGCGCTGGACGAGATGCGCGCGATGATCGGGCTGCTGCGCGCGGATCCCTCCACAGGGGACGCCGAGATCGAACCGACCGCGCCCGCCCGGCTCGCCGAACTGTCCAAACTGGTCGAATCGGCGCGGGCGAGCGGGCTGGAGGTCGAGATCGGTTCCGTGCCGGACCGGTCCGGCGACCTGCCCGCCGCGGTCGACCTGACCGCGTACCGGATCGCGCAGGAGGCGCTCACCAACGCGGCCAAACACGCCGCGGGCGGCCGGGCCGTACTCGACATCCGTGCCGGCGGAGGCATACTCACCGTCGAAGTACGCAACGATCTTCGTCCCGGCTCCGGCTCGGGTGACGACGGCGGGACCGGACTCGGCCTGCTGAACATGCGGGAACGCGCCGCCGCGGTGGGCGGCACTCTCGCCGCCGGGCCGTCCGGCGGTGGCTGGCTGGTCCGCGCCGAACTGCCTCTGGAGGGGTCTTGAGCGACGGGAACATCAAAGTGCTGGTCGCCGACGACCACGGCGCGATCCGTGCCGGGTTGATGATGATCCTCGGCAACGCCGAGGGCATCGAGGTGATCGGCGAGGCCGCGGACGGCGCCACCGCCGTCCGCCAGGCGAAGGCGCTGAAGCCGGACGTCGTGCTGATGGACGTCCGGATGCCCGGCGTCGACGGCATCGCGGCGACACGGGAACTGATCGCGGAGGGTCTGTGCGAAGTCCTCGTGCTGACCACCTTCGACCTCGACGAGTACGTCCACGCCGCGCTGCGGGCGGGCGCGGCCGGGTTCCTGTTGAAGTCGGTGGAAGCGTCACGGCTGATCGAGGCGGTGAAACTGGTCGCGGCAGGCGAAGGGGTGCTCGCGCCGCAGGTCACGCGGAAACTGATCGCCGCGTTCGCCGCGGGGACCCGCGAACCCTCCCTCGTCCCCGACGGGCTCGACGACCTGACCGAACGCGAACGCGAAGTGCTGGCGTGCCTGGGCGGCGGACTGTCCAACGCGCAGATCGGCACGCGGCTGCACATCGGCGAGACCACGGTGAAGACGCACGTCTCGCGGGTGCTGACGAAACTGGAACTGCGGTCGCGGGTGCAGGCGGCGATCCTGGCGCAGGAGAACGGCGTCGTCCTGGAGGGCTGAACTCCCTTCGTGCGACCGGAAGCCGAGGTTGCGAAAGTGGCTTTCACAACCCCATCCCGCAGGCTTTCGCGCTCGGCTGCCGGCACGTTTGCCGGTTCCGGGTGTCGCGAAAGCCACTTTCGGGACGTCCAGTGTCTCGAAAGTGGCTTTCGCGACACCCGGCACTGCCGGAGCGCGCTGGACCGGGGTGGGTCTTGAGCCCACCCCGTCCTGGACGGACTGAAGTCCCACCGATCTGCGAGGTGGGCGGCGATCTTCTAGCGTGAGCCTTCATGCGGCGAACTCTGGACGTGGACGAGGTCCTGAAACGGCAGGACTCGGGTGAGCTGAAACGCCGCCTCAAAGCGCGCGACCTGATCGGGTTCGGGGTCGGCATCATCATCGGCACCGGGATCTTCACCCTCGCCGGTGTCGAGGCGAAGTCCCACGCGGGCCCGTCGGTCACGCTGTCGTTCGTGCTCGGCGCCGTCGTGGCCGGGATGGCCGCCCTCTGTTACGCCGAACTCGCCTCCAGCGTGCCGACGGCGGGCAGCGCGTACACCTACGCTTTCGCCACCCTCGGCGAGACCTTCGCCTGGATCATCGGCTGGGATCTGCTGCTGGAGTTCGCGCTCGGCGCGGCCGTCGTGTCGCGCGGCTGGTCCGGCTATCTCGCGAATCTGATGGGGCTCTCCCCCGAGTGGTTCGGCGAAGACGCGAAGGTGAACATAGGCGCGGTCGCGATCATCGCCGTGCTGACCGTGATCGCCGTCATCGGGATCAAGGAGTCGGCGCGGGTGACGAATCTGCTCGTGCTGGTCAAGGTCGCGGTATGCGTGCTGATCCTCGCGGTCGGCGTGTTCTACATCCGCGGCGAGAACCTCACTCCGTTCATCCCGCCCGCCCAGCCGCCGACCGAGACGGCCGGAACCCTGCACCAGCCGATCGTGCAAGCCGCGCTCGGACTCGAACAATCCGTCTACGGCATCGCCGGGATGGTGACGGCCGCCGCCGTCGTCTTCTTCGCCTACACCGGTTTCGAAGCGCTCGCCAACCTCGGCGAGGAGACCGTGAACCCGAAACGCGATCTGCGGGTCGGCATCCTCGGCGCGCTCGGTGTCTGCGCGCTGCTCTACATCGGGGTCTCGCTGGTGCTGACCGGGATGGTGCCGTTCGCCGAGATCGACACGGGCGCCCCGCTCGCCGACGCCTTCGACCGGGTCGGGCAGCACTGGGTGGGCGCGCTGATCTCGCTCGGCGCGGTCACCGGGCTGACGTCGGTGATGATGGTGGAACTGGTGACGATCGGCCGGATCGGGTTCGCGATGGGCCGCGACGGCCTGCTGCCGAAGAAGTTCGGTACCGCGCATCCGCGCTGGGGCACTCCGCACCGGATGACCATCGCCGGTGCCGTGCTGATCGCGGTGCTGGCCGCGTTCGTGCCGATCTCCGAACTCGCCGACATGGTCAGCATCGGCGCACTGTCGGCGATGATCATCGTCGCGGTGGCCGTCCCGGTGCTGCGCAAGCGCCGTCCGGATCTGGAGCGCCCGTTCACCGTGCCGTTCTCGCCGTACCTGCCCATCGTGGCGGCGCTGGCGTGCTTCTATCTGATGCTCAACCTGGACGTGATGACGTGGCTGAGGTTCGCCGCGTGGCTGCTGCTCGGTCTGCTGATCTACGTCTTCTACGGCCGTAAGCATTCCCGCTTCGCGAAGGACGGCCTCAGCTCCACAGACCGGCCGTCGTGATCGCGGCGACGGCGGACTCGGTGTCGCCGTCGTCCACCACGACCAGCATCCGCTTCAGCGCCGCGGCCAGCCATTCCACCGGCTGGTCGTGCAGTCCGTGCCGACTATCCATAATGGACACCAGAGTTCCCTCGGTGCCGATCCGCATCCCGGCCACCAGAACGAATTGCGTCTCGGCCGGCCGCCAGCGGGACGACCACAGCGGCGGGATACCGGTGTCGAGGTAGTCGAGCAGCGCACGCTCTGGTGTGTCGTGCGCGCCGAACTCGGCCGGGTCGACCTCCGCGATCACCGCGACCCTCGGCAGCGGCCACAGCGCGGCCAGGAGCATGAACAACGACTGCGGCGCCCACTCACCGGTCGCGGGCACCGCCACGAGCCGTCCGCCCGACAGCGTCCCGATCGCCCGCGACAGACCCTCCGGCGTGGCGCCCGCCAGTGCCGCGACCTCGTCCTGACCGGCGACGTCGAACCCCGCCGCGCGCAGGGCGGCCAGCGCCGTGAACGGCCCGGCGAGCCCGTCCTGCTGCGGGAGTTCGGCCCGCGCGACGGCGACGAGATGCTCGCCGCCGGGCAGCCAGCGGCGACCGGACAGACCCGTCCGGTCGCCGTCGATTCCGGACGACATCAGTCTTCGAACGTCCACGACTGCATGATGAACGGGCCCTCGTTCGCCGCCCCGGCCGCGGCGTAGGTGGCCAGCGCGGCGTCGTTGTCCGTTTCGACGCCGACCCACATCCCGCTGCAGCCGCGCTCCCGCGCGATCCCGGCCAGCGCGTCGACCAGATCGCGGCCGATCCCGCGCCGCTGGTAGTCCGGGCTGACGTCGAGTTCGTTGAGGAACATCTCGGTGCCCCTGTCCGGATGCGTCACCTCGGTGCCGGTGATCATCCCCGCGGGTTCGCCGTCCTCGTAGGCGATCAGGAGGTGGTTCTCCTCCCCCTCGAGGAACTTCGCGGACGCCGCAGGCCGCGCGGGCCCGTCGAACAGGTGCTCGGCGGCGACGACCTCTTCGACGGTACTGGCCCGCCGGATCTCGGCCACGTGTCCTCCCGGTGCTCGAAGCGCCACAGGCTGGTCAGTATCCCGTTCAGAGGGGCGCCGAGTCATCACGTTTCACCGGAGAGCGCAGCGCCACCCCGGCGACGACGGCCAGCGTGCCGAGCGCCTCGGGCAGGGCCGGGACCTGCCCGAGCCAGAGGAACCCGATCACCCCGGCCGTGACCGGCAGCAACGCGAGCAACAGCGCGAACCGCGTCTGCCCCGCCTTGCGCAGGACCACCTGATCGAGTGCGTACGGCACGACGGTCGCGAGCACACTCACTCCGGCGCCGAGCAGCAGCAGACGTGGCGAACCCCACACCGCGCCGACGCTGAAGGCCAGCGGCGACAGCACCACGGTGCCGACGGCGAACCCGACGGCCAGCCCGTCGATGCCGTTCCCGCCGTCCGCGACCCGCTTCCCGAGCAGGATGTACCCGGCCCAGGCGGCCGCCGCGGCCAGTGCGAAAAGCACGCCGAGCAGGCTGCCTTCGAGCCGGACGTCCGCGATGGCGAGCACCCCGGCCGCCACCAGCAGCAGCGCGAAGACGTCACGCCGGGTCCGCGAACCGAACGCCGCCACCACCACGGGCCCGGCGAACTCGAGGGCGACCGCGGTACCGAGGGGCAGCCGCGCGATCGCCTCGTAGAAGAGCACGTTCATCCCGGCGGTGACGATCCCGAAAGTGCCCGCGAGCAGGAACGTGCGCCCGGTCCACGCCGAGCGGGGTGGCCTGCGCCACGCGAGGAGGATCACCGCCGCGCCGAGACAGCGAAGCCAGGCCACCCCCGCGGGGGAGGCGACCGAAAAGAGACCTACGGCGATGGCCGCGCCCGCGTACATCGAAATTCCGCTGAGAACGAACAAGATCGGTGCCGGCAGGCTCGGGAGGCGGTTCCGGACGACTGCGATAGCCACCCTCGCATGGTGCCTGACGTGGGAAAAGGCGGTTCGGCGGGGAGTCTTCTCCTACGTTGCGTGATTACGCTACGACATCCGAGGTAATTACCAGTGACAAATGAGACACCCGCACGGGAACACTTGCGGGCCGCCAAACGTCTGGAAGAGTGGAAGCACGAACACGGCGGGGCCGGGAACGAACGTTTCCGGCATCAGTGCCGAAGTGGTCGTAGCTGGATCGATGGCACCGGGTCACCGGTGCCGGGACGGAGGGAGACTCCAATGACTTCACCGACGCTCACCCGCCCCGAACTGACCGCTGCCGACCGATGCGACCGGTGTGGAGCTGCAGCCCAGGTTCGAGCCATTCTCAGCACCGGTGGCGAGTTGCTCTTCTGTGGTCACCACGCCCGCGCACACGAAACGAAGCTCAAAGAAATGTCCGCGGACATTCAGCGGTAGTCCACCAGTCCACGACCACCCGGCGGCCGGCTACTCCCCAGGGAGAGAGCCGGCCGCCCTGTTTTTCGCTCTCGAAAACATACGGACTGCATGTATGTTAGTGGCCATGACGACTGACATCCTTGGCGAGACGCACGAGGTGGACCTCGACGGCGCCCGCATCCGCTACCGCGACCTCGGCGAGGGCCCGCCCGTGGTCTTCGTGCACGGACTGCTGACCAACGGCCTGCTCTGGCGCAAGGTGGCCCCCGCGGTCGCCGACGCGGGCTTCCGCTGCCTGACCCCGGACTGGCCGCTGGGCTCGCACGAGATCCCGGTCCCCGGCGCCGACCTGACCCCGCCGGGGGGCGCCGCGCTCATCGCGCGGTTCCTCGAACTGCTCGACCTGACCGACGTCACCCTGATCGCGAACGACACCGGCGGCGCGCTCACGCAGCTGCTCATGACCACGGCCCCGGAGCGGGTGGGCCGGGTCGTGCTGACCCCGTCGGACTGCTTCGACCACTTCCTGCCGCCGGCGTTCTCGGCGCTGGGCCCGCTGGCGCGGATCCCCGGCGGCACGCAGGTGGTGGTCCAGGCGTTGCGCTGGCGGTGGCTGCTGAAGACGACGGACTTCCTCTGGCTGACCAAACGTCCGGTCCCGGACCACGTCCTTGACGCGTACCTGCTGCCCAGCCGCCGGAGCCCGGAGATCCGCGACGATCTGTGCCGCTTCATGGCGAGCGTCGACAAGCGCTACACGCTGACCGCGGCCGAGCGCCTCCCCGCGTTCGGGAAGCCGGTGCTGCTGGTCTGGGCGCCCGAGGACAGGCACTTCCCGCTGTGGCTGGGCCGCAAGCTCGCCGGGGTCCTGCCGAACGCCGAACTGAAGACGATCGAGGACTCGTACACGTTCGTGCCGGAGGACCAGCCGGAGCGGCTGAGCGACCTGGTGGTGGAATTCCTGCGTGCCCACGCCACGACGTAGCCAGACCGAACGATCGCGGTCGACGCAGACCGCGTTGATCACCGCGGCGCGGAAGCTGTTCGCCGACCCCGGTTACGCCGCCGTGCCCGCCGACGAGATCGTCCGGGCGGCAGGCGTCACCCGTGGCGCGCTGTACCACCACTTCGGGGACAAACAGGGCCTGTTCCGCGCGGTGATCGAGCAGATCGAAACGGAGATCACCGAGGAGCTCAAGGCGTTCGCGCGGTCGGTGGACGATCCGTGGTCGGCGGCCATCGGCGCGCTGGGCCACTTCCTGGACCTGTGCCTGCGGCCCGAGGTGGTGCGGATCTCGCTCACCGACGCCATCTCCGTCCTCGGCTGGCCGGAATGGCGCGAGCTGGAGAACCGGTACGGACTGGGCCTGATCACGGAGTTCCTGGAGTCCGTCGCCGCGGAAGGGCGGCTGATCGACGGGCCGATCCCGGAACTGGCGCAGCTGGTGCTGAGCGCCTGCGCGGAGGCCGCGCTGATGATCGCGCACGCCGAAGACCCCGAAGCGGCGAAGGAGAAGTCCCTCGCCGCTCTGGTGGCCCTGCTCTCGGGTCTGGTGAAGACCTAGACGGTGTCCAGGATCATTTCGAACGCCGCCTCGGCCGCGCCCAGCAGCTTCACGTCCGCGCCGAGCGCCGAGCTCACGATCTGAGTCCCGCCGACGGCGCGGCTGACGAGACTCCGCCGCCGGACCTCGGCCGCCACCGTCCGCACGACCGAATCGGGCAGCACGGTGAGCAGGTCGCCCAGCACGACCAGCTGCGGGCCGAGCAGGTTGACCACGTTCACCAGGCCCAGCGTCAGCCATTCCGCGAACTCCGAGAGCCGTTCCTCGGCCGCGCGGGGGTCGCGGCCCAGCTCACGCAGCTCGAACAGGATCGCCCCGCGCGGGGTGTCCTCGGGCAGGTCGAGCGCGCGGCACAACGCCGCTTCGCCGACCTCGGTCTCCCAGCAGCCGCTGGACCCGCAGTAGCAGGGACGGCCGCCCGGCCGGATCGCCATGTGCCCGATCTCGCCGACATAGCCCGCACCGCCACGCAGCGACGAGCCGTCCGCGATGATCCCTCCCCCGACACCGACGTCGGCGGAGACGTACACGGCGTCGGAGGAGCCCCGCGCGGCACCGCGCAGGTGTTCGGCGATGGCGCCGAGTTCGGCGTCGTTGCCGACCAGGACGGGAACGCGCAGCACACCGCCGAGCCGTTCCCCGAGCGCCACGTCGGTCCAGCGCAGGTTGGGCGCCTCGTGGACGTGCCCGTCCGCCCGGCGGACGACGCCGGGCACGGACACCCCCACGGCGATCGGCTGCACGCCGAGATCGCCCGCCAGCACGGTGGTCGACTCGATCACGTGCGTGATCACCTCGTCGGCCTCCCGCATCCGGCCGCGGAGGTTCCAGCTGTTGCGCCCGAGGATCTGGCCGCCGAACCCGACCAGCGCGATCGCCACGTGTTCGACCTGGAGGTCGACCGCGAGCACCACCGCCGCGTGCGGCTGCGGCAGGACCAGGAGCGAGGGGCGGCCCGCCCCTCGTCCCGGCCTCGGGACCCGCTCCTCGACGACCCCCGCTTCCGCGAGGCCGTCGACGAGGGTCTTGATGGTGCTGCGGTTGAGCCCCAGCGAGGTGGCCAGGGTCGCCCTGGTGCTCGGGCCGCTGACGTGCAGCAACCGGAGCAGGGTCGTGCGGTTGTGCCTGCGCACCTCGTCTGGTCGTGCAACGGGTGTGCTGGTCACGGACTTCATCATTCCATGCGGACTCAGCGCGGCGACGCAGCCGCGCGGCGCCGGGACAGCGCGTCCACCGTTGCCGCGAGCAGCAGCACCAGACCGGTGACGATGTTGACCACCGCCGCCGACTGCTTGAGCAGGCCCAGCGCGTTCTCGACGACCGCGAGCACGAGACCACCGATCACCGCGTCGACGACCCGCCCCTTGCCGCCGAACAGCGACGTACCACCGATGACGGCGGCACCGACCGCGAACAGCAGCGTGTTGAGGCCACCGGCCTGCGGGTCGACCGAACCGACCTTCGACGAGTAGACGATCGCGCCGACCGCCGCCACCGCCGAGCAGATGACGAACACCGACGCACGGATCTTCTCGACGTTGATACCGGCGCGGCGGGCCGCCTCGCGGTTGCCACCGACGGCGTAGATGTGGCGGCCGTACTGCGTGCGGTTGAGCACGTAGGTACCGAGCACCAGCAGCGCGAGCACGATCGGCACGACGTACGGGACACCCGAGATCACGATGTTCGGGTTGGGCGCGCGGTTCAGCGTCAGCAGGTACGTCGCGATCGCGGCGACCACGCCGATCGCGCCGACCTTGAACAGCACCATCGGCGTCGGCTGGGTGACCAGTCCGCGCTTGAGCCGCGAGAAATGCTGGCCCAGTGACACCGCGGCGAAACCGCCCGCGAAGACCAGGAAGAGGATCCAGCTGCCCAAAGTGGACAGATTGCCGTTGGCGACCTTGAACAGCACGTCCGAGGTGCTGATGCCGAGCGTGCCGCCCTCACCGATGAACTGGAGGATGACCCCTTGCCAGGCAAGGAAGAGCGCCAGCGTCACGACGAACGAGGGCATGCCGATCTTGGAGACGAGGAACCCGGTCAGGACACCGATCGCGCCACCGACGCTGATCGCGAGCAGGATCTCGATCCACGGGTTGGCCGCGGTTCCCGAGAGCACGAGCGCGATCGCGAGCACGGCGAACCCGACACCCGCCCAGATCCGCAGGATCACGCCGAGCAGACCGGCGATCGCGAGCACCACGAGGAACGTGATGAACACGCCGTTCCCCATACCGCCCAGCAGGTTCCCGTTGCGGACGTAATGCATCGCCAGCACCGCGGCGGTGACCCCGGACGCGGTACCCGCGGACAGGTCGATCTCGCCGAGCAGCAGCACGAACACGATGCCCATCGCGATGATCGCCTTGCCGGCGCCCTGCGCCATCAGGTTCGCGATGTTGTTCATCGTCAGGAAAGTGTCCGACAGCGAGGCGAACACGATCACCAGCACGAGCAGGCCGAGCAGCGCCGGGAGCGAGCCCAGCTGTCCCGCTTTGAGCCGGGAGAAGTAGTCACCGACGGCTTCGCGCGTTGACATCGATGTCGTGTCGATGCCGAAGTCCGTGATGGCCGCCGACGGGTTCAGCGCGGCGGCCGCGGACTTGCCCCCTTCCGGCGAAGCGGGCTTTGCAGGTGTCTCAGTCATTTCCGGTTCTTTCTCGCCTCGTACTAGAGGACGGCGGCTTCGGGGCGGGCAAGGCCGAGGTCGCCGGAGCGGCCCGCGGTGATCAGTTCCACGACCTGGCCGTGGGTGACGTCCTTGGTGTGCACCTCGGCGACGAGACGGCCGAGGTAGAGCACCGCGATGCGGTCGGCGACCTCGAAGACGTCGGCCATGTTGTGGCTGATCAGCACCACACCGAGGCCCTGCTCCGCGAGGCGGCGGACGAGGTCGAGCACCTGACGGGTCTGCGCGACACCGAGCGCGGCGGTCGGCTCGTCGAGCAGGACGACCTTCGAGTCCCACAGCACGGATTTGGCGATCGCGACGGTCTGCCGCTGCCCGCCGGAGAGGGCCGAAACGGGCGTGCGGACGGACTTCACGGTGCGGACCGAGAGCGAGGCGAGCGTCTCGCGGGCGGCCTTCTCCATGCTGGCCTCGTCGAGCAGCCATTTGCTGCCGCGTTCCCGGCCGAGGAACATGTTCTGCACGATGTCGAGGTTCTCGGCCAGCGCGAGGTCCTGGTAGACGACCTCGATGCCCAGGTCCGCGGCGTCGCGCGGGCCGTGGATGTTCACCGGCTTGCCCTGGAACGTCACCGTGCCCGAGTCGTAGCCGTGGATGCCGGCGATCGACTTGACCAAAGTGGACTTGCCGGCACCGTTGTCGCCGACCAGCGCGGTGACCTCGCCGGCGCGCACGTTGAAGTCCACGTCGTGGAGGACGTGGACCGGCCCGAAGCTCTTGTTCAGCTGCTTCAGTTCGAGGATGGGTTCACTCATGGGGTTCTCCCGGCTGGGTACCGGGCCGGAGCGCGCTGTGTCCGAGTGCGCCCCGGCCCGGTGGTCTGGGTTTGACGGGTCAGGAGATACCGAGCTGCGTGCACGCCGCGGCCAGGTCGCCGCCGCAGATCTCGGCGGCCTTGACGTAGCCCTGCGTCACGACCTCCTTGACACCGTCCTTGGTGGTCAGCTTCGGCTCGAGGAGCACGGACTTGACCTCGCGGTTGCCCTTCGGGTCCTTCGCCTTGCCGGTGGCCAGCGCGTCGGCGCCCGCCTTGTCGCCCTTGGCCAGCAGGACGGCGAGCTTCGCCGCGGCCTCGGCCTCTTCCTTGATGGGCTTGAAGACCGTCATGTACTGGTCGCCGCGCAGGATCGCCATGAGGCCGTCCGCGGTGGCGTCCTGGCCGGTGACCGGGACCTTGCCGTTGAGGCCGTTCTTCTTCAGCACGGTGATGACCGCGCCGGCGAGACCGTCGTTCGCGGCGACGACGCCGTCGACCTTGCCCTTGTTGTCGGTCAGGATCTGCTCGAAGGTCTGACCGCCCTTCTGGTTGTCCCAGTTGTCGATGGCCTGTTCGCGCACGAGCTTGAGGTCGTTGCTGGCGAACTTCGGCTGCAGGACGGACTTCTGGCCGTTGGCGAACAGGGTCGCGTTGTTGTCGGTCGGGGCACCCTCGATCATGACGACCTCGGCGCCCTTCTTGTCCTTCAGCGCGTCGGCGAGGCCCTGGCCCTGCAGCTGGCCGACCTTCTCGTTGTCGAACGAGACGTAGTAGTCGGAGCTGCCGCCGAGGTTCAGGCGGTCGTAGTCGATCGTCGGGATGCCCGCGGCCTGCGCCTTGCGGGCGACCGCCGCGCCGACCTCGCCGTTGATGGCGGCGATGATCAGGACCTTGACGTTCTGCGCGATCATGCCGTCGGCCAGCGTGGTGAACTTCTGGACGTCGCCCTGCGCGTTCTGGACGTCGGCGTCGAAGCCCGCGTCCTTGAGCGCCTTGGTCAGGAACGGCTTGTCGAAGGACTCCCAGCGCGCGGAGGTGGCGGTCTCCGGCAGGATGACACCGACCTTGCCACCGGCGGCGGCACCGCCGGGGGCGGGCGCGGACTGCGAGGAGTTGCCGCTGCCGCTCGAGTCGGCGGTGTTGGCGCCGCAGGCGGAGAGCACCAGGCCGGCGCCCACCGTCGCGGCGAGGAGGGTAAGGGTTCTGCTGCGCATCCTCGTTCCTTCCGGATCTTGCTCGCGGGCGGCGATCCTGAGGGACCGGTCGCACCATCGCGCATATGTTGTGGGCGACAACATATGCCGCCGAACGTGTTTCACGGAAGACAGCTGAATCGATTAAGCCTCATCAAATGGACACGGTTTGGCAACGTGGCCGTAGCAAGGCGTATGAAGTCTAGGTCCGCTGACGGTGTGACCGCCACCACTCACTCAGCGTGATCGGTGCAGCTCGGCTTCTCGGTCCGGGACCGCAATGAACGGTCCGTTCCTTGCACGGGCGCGAAGGCGAGACGCACGGTCACCAGGTGCGGAGGGTGACCGGGCGTTCGTCGACGACTTCTGAACCGAACTGACGGTCACGCGTGGCTGGATGGACGACACGCGTGATCCGACGGACGACACGCGTGCTTGGACGGACGACACGGTGTGCGGCCGGGTCCGCCGCGAGTCGTCCGCCTGAACACGTGTGTCGTCCATCCAGTCACGCGTGTCGTCCATCCATACACGTGTGTCGTCCGGGTCCAGCAGTCCGCACTCAAGACACTCACGCCCCCGACTCTCACCGCGCCCATGCAATGAACGGGCCGTTCATAGCGTTCGGTACGGGGCGGTTACCAGGTGCGGAGGGTGACGATGCGCTCTTCGAGCTGTTCCACCGTCGCCATCGCGGTCGGCGGCCCGCCGCAGATCCGGCGCAGCTCGTTGTGGATCGCGCCGTGCGGTTTCCTCGTCCGGTGATGGATCACGCCCACCAGCGCGTTCAGCTCCTTGCGCAGGGCGCCGAGCCGCTCGCTGACCGACTGCGACCGTACGACCGGCGCCGCCTCTTCGGCCTTGGGCTTGCGCCGCTTCTCGTCGGAGAGCTGCTCCTCCTGCCGCTTCCGCAGCAGGGCGCGGACCTGGTCCGGTTCGAGCAGCCCCGGCAGGCCGAGGTACTCCTGCTCCTCGTCGGAACCGGAGAACACCGCGGTGCCGAAGGAGTTGCCGTCGTAGATGACCTGGTCGAGCTCGGCGGAGGCGCCCAGCGAGGTGAACGCCTTCTCCTCCTCGCCCGGCTCGTCCTCGGTGCGGTTGGCCTGGGCGAGGAGTTCGTCCTCCCAGCCGTCCTTCTCGCGGTGCGGTTTGCCGAGGACGTGGTCACGCTGCGCTTCCAGCTCGCTGGCCAGTTCCAGCAGCACCGGCACGCTCGGCAGGAAGACCGAAGCCGTCTCGCCGGGTTTGCGCGAACGCACGTAGCGGCCGATGGCCTGCGCGAAGAACAGCGGCGTCGACGCGCTCGTGGCGTAGACGCCGACGGCCAGGCGCGGGACGTCGACGCCCTCGGACACCATCCGGACCGCGACCAGCCAGCGGTCGGTCGAATCGGAGAACTCCTTGATCCGCCCGGACGCCTTGGGATCGTCGGAGAGGACGACCGTCGGGGTCTGGCCGGAGAGCCGCTCCAGGATCTTGGCGTAGGCGCGCGCGGAGTCCTGGTCGGTGGCGATCACCAGGCCGCCGGCGTCCGGGATGCCGTTCGCGCGAAGCTGCGCGAGGCGCGTGTCCGCGGCCTGCAGCACCGCCGGGACCCACTCGCCCGCCGGGTCGAGCGCGGTGCGCCAGGCCCGCGCGTTCTGCTCGGCCGTCAGCGGCTCGCCGAGCCTCGCGGTGAACTCCTCCCCCGCGCTCGTGCGCCAGGAGGCCTCACCGGAGTAGGCGAGGAAGACGACCGGCCGGACCACGCCGTCGGCGAGCGCGTCGGCGTAACCGTAGGAATGGTCGGACTTGCTGCGCTGGAAGCCCGAACCGTCGGGCTCGTAGGTGACGAACGGGATCTGCGAGTCGTCGCTGCGGAACGGCGTCCCGGTCAGCGCGAGACGGCGGACGGCGGGCGTGAACGCCTCGCGGATCGCGTCGCCCCAGGACTTCGCGTCACCGCCGTGGTGGATCTCGTCGAGGATAACCAGGGTCTTGCGGTTCTCGGTGCGCACGCGGTGCAGCGTCGGATGCGCCGCGACCTGCGCATAGGTCACCGCGACACCTTGGTAGTCGCGGGAGGTCGCGCCGGCGCCGTTGCGGAAGTTCGAGTCGATCGCGATCCCCGCGGCCGCCGCCGAGGCGGCCCACTGGTGCTTCAGGTGCTCCGTCGGCGCGACGATGGTGATCTTCTCGATGGTCCGGTCGCTCAGCAGCTCGGCGGCGATCCGGAGCCCGAACACCGTCTTGCCCGCGCCCGGCGTCGCGACGGCCAGGAAGTCCTGCGGTTTCTTCGTCAGGTACTTCGTCAGCGCGCGGCGCTGCCAGGCACGCAGCGGGCGGGCGGTGCTGTCCTTCGCCGCGGGAGGCGCGCCCAGCTCGCCTCGATCGCGTTCAACCGTTTCCGCCATGCGGTTCCCCTCCTCCCTCACCGAAACCCCTGGTCAATCGCCCTGTCACAAGCGAAAACCCCCACTTGGGTATCCGGCCGCGACGCCGGCGCCTGAGGTGAGGGCACTCCGAAGAGCCTACCTGCCGGTCTCGTGGAACGCCGGAAGCGCCACCCCCGTTGTCGGGTTACTCACCCGAAAACCCAGGGGTGGCGAGCCGAATGCCGCAGCATGGACCATGCTGGACACCGTCAAGGGCGCCCGGCGCCGGCGGAGGAGCTGCATGAGCGAGGAGAACGGCCGGAACGAACCGGCCGCCGAGGCCGTGAAGGTCCGCAAGGGCCCGTTGCGCCTGCTCAGCCGCACGCTCAACAAGGCGTGGGAAGGCAACATCTTCTCCGAGGCCGCCGAGGCCGCGTTCTGGCAGACGCTGTCGCTGCCGCCGCTGCTGCTGGGTCTCCTCGGCTGTCTCGGCTTCGTCGGCGACTGGTTCGGCCAGGAGGTCGTGACCGCGGTCCACGACCGGATCATCACCTTCAGCAAGACGATCTTCAGCGACAACGCCGTCCACGACATCATCGAGCCGACGGTCAACAGCATCCTGTTCGTCGGCAAGGGCGAGATCGTCTCCGTCGGCTTCCTGATCTCACTGTGGGCGGGTTCGTCGGCGATGTCGTCGTTCGTCGACGCGATCACCGTGGCGCACGACCAGTACGGCGTCCGCAACGACGTCTGGCAGCGGATCTTCGCGCTGCTGCTGTACCTGGCCGGGCTGGTCATCCTGGTGGTCGGGCTGCCGCTGCTGGCGATCGGGCCGGATCTGCTCCCCCAGTTCTTCCCGGCCAACTGGCGCGACACGGTGTCGTACTGGGTCGGCACGCTGTACTACCCGGTGCTGGCCGTGATGATCGTGTGGGCGCTGACGACGCTGTACAAGCTGGCCCTGCCGCGCAGGCTGCCGTGGCATCGCGGGCTGCCGGGCGCGATGCTCGCCATGGTCGTCTTCCTGCTCTCCAGCATCGGGCTGCGGATCTACCTGAACTGGATCACCAAGACCGGCTACACCTACGGCGCGCTCGCCGCGCCGATCGCGTTCCTGCTGTTGATGTTCTTCATCGGGCTCGCGGTGGTCGGCGGCGCCTACTTCAACAGCGCGATCCAGGAACTGTGGCCCGCCAAGGCGACGAAACGCCAGCGCCGGAAATGGCGGCGGCTGGAAATGGAACGCGCGGGCGAGCGGATCCGCGCCGAAGAGGGCCGCAAACTGTGGGAACGGACCACCGTCCCGCTCCGCCGTCCCCGCCAGAACGGCGATTCTCCCGAAAGTGACGCCGAACACGCGTCGGAACAATCGGTGAACGAAGAAACGCAGAGCGAAACCGATCAGGTGACAGAACGGCGAAATTGAGGCCGGTCGGAGCACCGACTCATCCCGAAGTCGTACTCCGATTCCACCCGTGGTGTGAATCCAGTCCACCCCCCACCATGAAAAGCTCGCGGTAATCCGCACGTTCCCGAGTTGTCTTTCTGGGGGATCCCGTCATGTCCACGCTGGCCAGACTGAGCCTGCGCAACCGAAGTCTCATCGGGCTGCTCGCCCTGGTGGTGATCGGCTTCGGCGCCTTCGCCCTGCCGCAGCTGAAGCAGCAGCTGTTCCCGTCACTGCAATTCCCGCAGGCGCAGATCATCACGCCGTACGCGGGCGCGTCACCGGACGCGGTCGACCGCCAGGTCACCGAGCCGCTCGAAGGCGGCCTTCAGGGCCTGAAGGGGCTCGAAGAGCTGAACTCGACGTCGGCCGAGGGGCTTTCGCGGATCACCGCGCAGTTCGAGTTCGGCACCGACATCGACGCGGCCGTCGGGCAGATCCAGCGCGTCGTCGACGGGCTCAAGGCGCGGCTGCCGCAGAACAGCGAACCGTCGGTTTCGGCGGGCTCCACCGACGACCTCCCGGTCGTGCTGCTCGCCGCCGGGACCACCGGTGACCCGCAGGCGCTCGCGCCCGCGCTGACCGGGGAGGTCGCGCCGGAGCTGCGCAAGATCGACGGTGTCCGCGACGTCGACGTGACCGGCGCGCGGCAGCCGCGGGTCACCATCGCGCTGGACTACGCGAAGCTGGCCGCGGCGGGCGTCGACCCGTCGTCGATCGCCACCACGCTGCAGACCGCCGGTGCCGCGGTCCCCGCCGGGACGCTGACCGAGGGCGACAAGACGCTCACCGTCCAGGTCGGCGGCGGACCGACCACAGTGGACACGATCAAGAACCTCTACCTGACGCCGTCGGCCACCCCTGGATCGCGCTCCGGCGCACCCAAGCCGGTGCAGCTCGGCGACGTCGCGGACGTCCAGGCCGGGTTCGCGCCGCCGACGTCGATCACGCGCACCAACGGCAAACCGAGCCTCGGCCTGTCGATCACCATGGTGGAGAACGGGAACGCGGTCGCGATCTCGGAATCGGTGCGGGACAAGCTGCCGGAGCTGTCGAAGAAGATCGGCGCCGAGATGAGCGTCGTGTTCGACCAGGGCACCCCGGTCAAGGACGCGATCAGCGGCCTGACCACCGAAGGACTGCTGGGGCTGGCGTTCGCGGTCATCGTGATCCTGCTGTTCCTGATGTCGCTGCGGTCCACGCTCGTGACGGCGGTGTCGATCCCGCTCTCGGTGGTCGTGGCGCTGCTGGCGCTGTGGACCGGCGACCTGTCGCTGAACCTGCTCACCCTCGGCGCGCTCACCATCGCCATCGGGCGGGTGGTCGACGACTCGATCGTGGTGCTGGAGAACATCAAACGGCATCTGGCGTACGGCGAGGAGAAGCAGCGCGCCGTCCTCGACGGGGTGCGCGAGGTGGCGGGAGCCGTGACCTCGTCCACCCTCACCACCGTCGCGGTGTTCCTGCCGATCGCCTTCGTGGGCGGGTTCGTCGGCGAGTTGTTCTCGCCGTTCGCGATCACGGTCACCGTGGCGCTGCTGGCGTCGCTGCTGGTCTCACTGACGATCGTGCCGGTGATGGCGTACTGGTTCCTCAAGCCGCCCAAGACCCCGGCGAACGAGCACGAGGCCGAGCTCACGCGGCAGGCGGCCGAGGACAAGGAGCGCCGCGGGCCGCTGCAGCGCGGGTACGTGCCGGTGATCCGGTTCGCCACCCGGCGCCGCGTCACCGTGGTGCTGCTGGCGCTGATCATCTTCGGCGGCACGGTCGGGCTGGCGTCGCAGCTGAACACGAACTTCCTCGACCAGTCCGGCTCGACGACGCTGAGCCTGTCGCAGAAGCTCCCGCCCGGCACCAGTCCGGAGGCCAAGGAGAAGGCCGCCGGCGCGGTGGAGCAGGCGCTCGCCGCCGAACCGGCCGTCGAGACCTACCAGGTCAGCATCGGCGGGGGCAGCTTCTTCGGCGGTGGCGGGACGGCGACCAGCATCCAGGTCACCGTCGCCAAGGACACCGACCTCGACGCGCTCTCGGATCGGCTGCGGGGCAAGCTGGCCAAACCGGAACTCGGCGAGGTCAAGATCGGCGCGGAAGCGGGCGGGTTCAACTCGGACCAGGTCTCGATCACCGTCACCGCACCGAACGAGGGTGCGCTGAAACCGGCCGCCGAGCAGATCCGCCAGGCCCTGTCCGGGGTGCCGGGCCTGACCGAGGTGACCAGTGACCTCGCGCAGGGTTCACCGCGCGTGCAGGTCGAGGTCGACGCCGCCAAGGCCGCCGCGAGCGGGCTGTCGGCGACCACAATCGGCCAGATCGCGAACCAGGCCATCGCCGGCCGCACGGTGACCCAGCTGCCGGTGGACGGTCAGCGCACGGACATCGTGCTGCGGGCGGGTTCGGCCCCGGTGTCGGTGGACGCGGTCAAGGCGCTGCCGATCCCGAGCGCGACCGGCGTCGTCCGGCTGGACTCGGTCGCAAACGTGTCCACAGTGGACGGACCGGCCGCGGTGCACCGCACCTCGGGCGAGCTGAGCACCACGGTCACCGCCAAGAACACCGGCGCGGACCTGGCCGCCACCACGAAGGCCATCCAGTCCAAATTGGACGGCCTGACCCTCACCGGCGGTGCGGCGTACAAGCTCGGCGGCGTCAGCGAGGACCAGCAGGAGGCCTTCGGGAACCTGTTCCTCGCGCTGCTGGCCGCGGTCGCGATCGTGTACCTGATCATGGTGGCGACGTTCCGCAGCCTGATCCAGCCGCTGATCCTGCTGGTGTCGATCCCGTTCGCGGCGACCGGCGCGATCGGGCTGCTGCTGGCCACCGGGACCGCGCTGGGCCTGCCCGCGCTGATCGGGATGCTGATGCTCGTCGGCATCGTGGTGACCAACGCGATCGTGCTGATCGACCTGATCAACCAGTACCGGGCCTCGGGGATGAGCATCACCGACGCCGTCGTCGAAGGCGGCAGGCGACGGCTGCGGCCGATCCTGATGACCGCGGCGGCGACCATCTTCGCGCTGATCCCGATGGCGCTCGGCCTGACCGGCCAGGGCGGGTTCATCGGGCAGCCGCTGGCGATCGTGGTCGTCGGCGGGCTGGTCAGCTCGACCCTGCTGACGCTGATCCTGGTGCCGACGCTGTACACGATCGTCGAGACGCGGAAAGAGAAGCGTCGCGCGAAGAAGGCGGCCCGCCGGTCTCCTTCGGAAGCGCCGGCCTCCGAGACGCTGACGCCGGAGCCGACCGCGTAGACCTGGAGGCGGGGAAGGAAGGCACGCCGGGCCGGTGGGACGCCCGGCGTGCCTTTCGCCGCTTCGCGTTTAGCCCGGCGGGCGAGTGGTGAGGGACGGTTCTATTGAGGGGTAAGGCAAGTGTGGCGTGCTGCTTCGCTCACCCACCTGCCGACTTCGGGTGTCGCGAAAGCCACTTTCGGGACGTCTGATGTCCCGAAAGTGGCTTTCGCGACGTTTCCGAGGCTCTGTCGCCACCGAAGACCGCAAGACCTGAGGTGAAGGGGACTTTCCGCTCGTGTGTTGAGCGGAAAGTCCCCTTCAGCATGCTCATCGCCGGACGGGGTCCAGGGTGTCTCAAGGGGCCCCTTCAGGACGCTCAACGTCCTGAAGGGGCCCCTTGAGACATGCGCTCTCGACGCTGACCAAGATCCGGTACCGGGAGGCCGCGCACTACTCACGAGAACCAGCGCGGCTCACGCTTTCCGGAACCGCCAGGTCTTGCTGTCGAAGGCCACGCACCACGAAGGCGACAGCACGACGACCCGCAGCGTCCCGTCGGCGGCGACGTCGATGCCCTCGGTCTCGAAGTTCCCGCTGCAGGTGCTCTTCAGCGGCAGCTGCCCCAGCGAGGTCACCCGCCCGGTCACGTCCGAACCGGACAGCGCGCCGGAGAGATCCACCTGCAGCAGCGGCTTGGTGGTCCCGAACAGCGAGCCTTCGGGGTCGTCGGACGAGCACAGCAGGCGCGTCGCGGTGACGAAGTCGCAGCCCTGGATGTCCCGCACCGGCTTGTCGAGCCGGATCGCGGACGAGTACGGCAGGTTCGCCGACGGGTCCGTGTGCGCGACGCCGGGCATCGGGTGCACGAGGAGCCGGTCCATGGTGCCCCACTCGCCCGCCACCATCCAGCGTGCGTCGGGCGTCACGGCGGCGAACGAGTTGTTGTTCGCTTCCCACGACTCCAGCGCGTGTTTGTAGTTCGCCCATTTCCCGTCGGGCGACTCGACGCGGAAGAGTTTCTCTCCCCTGTCGTCACGCTGGTACGGCTCGACGTACCAGCCCTGGGCCGAGCCAGGGTCGCCGACGTGGCTCCAGCCCTTCGAGGAGAGGTCCACGGGAACGGTGGTGATCCCGGTGTAGCGGTAGATCGTCCCGGAAGGCCGTTCGATGGTGGCCAGGCCCTGGCCCTCGTCGAGCGGGCGGGCGTTGTCCGAACCGACCGTGGTCCAGCCTGTGACGGCTTGGGCGGCGGCGGGTGAGAACACCGCGACCAACGCGGCGATGGCGAGCACGATCCCGGTTCTACGCATGAAGGCTCCGTCCCGGCGGGGTTTCGCTGGCGGGTACTGATTACCAGCGAAGACCGGGACGGGCAGCCACCATGTGAAGGATTTTCAGATTTTGTCCGGTTTCGGACACCGGACGGTCAGGTGTCAGTCGCCGGGCTTGAGACCGTCGTAGATCTTCTTGCAGTCCGGGCAGACCGGCGAACCGGGCTTCGCCGACTTCGTCACCGGGAAGACCTCGCCGCACAGCGCCACCACGTGCGTGCCCATGACCGCGCTTTCGGCGATCTTGTTCTTGCGCACGTAGTGGAACATCTTCGGCGCGTCGTCATCGGTGCCGTCGGTGCCCTCGGGACGGGTATCCGGCTTCGGAAGGGTCTGTGTACTCACCCCTCCATAATGCCCCAAATCCTCCTGCGCACACCGGCGACCTGGCAGGATCTCGCCCATGTTCCAGAAGGTGCTCGCGACATTCGGTTCGGGCGGGGCGAAGATCGACGCCCGGCTGCTCGACCGCACGGTGTTCCCCGGCAGACCCCTGCGCGGCGAGGTCCTGCTGCTCGGCGGTGAAGTCGATCAAGAGATCAACGGTCTCTCGGTGAAGCTGCTCGCCCGTGTCCAGACGCCGGACGAGCGCGAACCCGGCGTCGAGGACCTCGAATTCGGCACCCAGCAGCTGGCGGGCAGCGAGCGGATCGGACCGGGCCAGCAGGTCCGGATCCCGTTCGAGGTCGCCCTGCCGTGGGAGACGCCGATCTCCAGCGTCTTCGGCAAGCCGCTGCACGGGATGGCCGTCGGCCTGCAGACCAGCCTCGACATCGCGAACTCCGTCACCGACCCGGTCGACGTCGACGGCGCCGCGATCGAGCCGCTGCCCGCGCAGAAACGGATACTGGACGCCTTCAGCCGGATCGGCTTCGTCTTCCGGGAGGCCGTACTGGAACGCGGCCGGATCAACGGTGCGACGCAGCAGCTCCCGTTCTTCCAGGAGATCCGCTTCACCCCCTCGCCGCGGTTCGCGCCCGCCTTCACCTCCGTGGCGGTGACCTTCCTGTCCTCGTCGTCGGAGACGCAGGTCGTGCTGGAGGTGACCAAGCGGGTCCGCGTGTCCAAGAGCGGCGGCTTCGGCGGACGCGGCCAGGAGTTCCTCGGCCTGTTCAAGGTCGACCACGCCGCGCTGGACCGGGTCGGCTGGGAGCCGCAGCTCGAAGGCTGGCTGCACGAGGTCGCCAAGTCGCGCGGGATCTTCGACTGATGGACTGGCCGACCGCGATCACCCGGCTCGGTGGCGACCACCGGATCGCCGCCGTCGCGTGGAACGACCTCCAGACCCGCTACGCCGAGCCGCATCGCCGCTATCACGATCTGCGGCACGTCACGGCCGTCGCCCGCGACAGCGGGGCCCTCGCCGTCGCCTTCGGCCTGAGCTCACGGGAGCGTGCCCTCGTCGCCATCGCCGCCTGGACGCACGACGTCGTCTACGACGCCCGCCCCGGCGAGGACGAGCAGGCCAGCGCGGCCTGGACCCGCGAGGAGCTCACCAACGCACGGGTCCCGGCGGCCGAAGTCACCCGCGCGGAGGACCTGGTCCTGAGCACCATCCACCACTCAGCCCCGGACGACGACCTCCTCGCCACCGCCTTGCTCGACGCCGATCTCGCGATCCTCGGCTCCCCGCCGTCGAGCTACGCCGAGTACGCGAACGGTGTCCGGGAGGAGTACTCGATCTACTCCGACGAAGACTGGCGCACGGGCCGTGCGAGCGTGCTGGAGAACCTGCTGGCCCGGCCTCGGCTGTATCGCAGCGACATCGCGCGGGCACGCTGGGAGAGCAAGGCACGCGAGAACCTGGCGAACGAACTGACCCGCTGGCGTGACGCGGACCCACATCACCGATGATGTTCGTCCGTGACTCCGCAACTGTCCCTTCACGAAGAGGTCGCCTCCGCCCTCGCCGCCGGTGATCCCGTCGTCGCGCTGGAGAGCACCATCCTCTCCCACGGTCTCCCGCCCGGCCGCAACCTCGACGTCGCGCGACGGCTGGAGAAGGTCGTGCGCGACGGCGGCGCCGTCCCCGCGACCATCGCCGTGCTCGACGGCGTCCCGCTGATCGGCCTCACCGGCGAGCAGCTGGAACGTGTCTGCGCGCCCGGCGCGGACCTGGACAAGCTCTCCCTGCGCGACATCGGCCCGGCCGTCGGCCTCGGCCGCTCCGGGGCGACGACGGTCGCGAGCACCGCGGCACTGGCCGCCGCGGCCGGGATCGGCATGTTCGCCACCGGCGGGCTGGGCGGCGTGCATCAGGGCGCGGCGCTGAGCTGGGACGTCTCGGCGGATCTGGGCGTACTCGCGAAGGTGCCGACCACGGTCGTCTGCTCCGGGGTGAAGTCGGTGCTCGACATCGCCGCGACGCTGGAGCTGCTGGAGACCAACTCGGTGCCTGTGCTGGGCTACCGCACCGGCGAGTTCCCCGCGTTCTACCTCCGCTCGTCCGGGTTCGAGGTGCCGTGGCGGGTCGACGACGCCGCGCAGGCCGCCGCCGTCATCGCGGCGCACCGCGCGCACGCGGAGTCCGGGGTGCTACTGGCGAACCCGATCCCCGAAGCGTCCGAAATGGACAAAGAACTGCACGACCGGCTACTCGCCGAAGGACTGGAACTCTTGAAATCGCAAGGGGTGCACGGCAAGGACGTCACACCGGTGCTGCTGGAGCATTTCCACACCGCGAGCGGCGGCGTGAGCCTCGACGCGAACGAGGCGCTGGTGCTGTCCAACGCGGAACTGGCCACCGAGGTGGCCGTCGCGCTCGCCGGGAACGCGGCATGAGCGGCGGTGGCAGCGGTGGCATTGTCGTCGTCGGTGACGTCGGCCTCGACGTGGTCGCGCGGCACGAAGGCCCCATCCCGCACGGCGGTGACATCCGCGCGAAGGTCCACTTCACCAGTGGTGGCGCGGGCGCGAACACCGCGCTGTGGCTGCGGGCCGAGGAGGCGGAGACCACGCTGATCGCGCGGATCGGCGACGATTCCGGCGGCCGCATGGTGAAGAGCGAACTGGAGGCGGCCGGGGTGCGCTGCGAGTTCGCCGTGGACCCCGAGGACCCGACGTTCTGCGTCGTGGTGCTCGTCGACGGCGCCGGTGAGCGGAGCATGCTCGCCGACCGCGGCGCGAACGCGAAGTTCGCTCCCGAGGACATCACCGAGCAGGCGCTGAGCGGAGCGAGTCACCTGCACCTCTCGGGCTACGTCCTGCTGTACCCGTCTTCGCGGCCCGCGGCGCTCGCCTCGCTGGCGGCGGCGAAGAAGGCAGGGCTGACGACGTCGGTCGACCCGCAGGCGGCGACGCTGATGACCGATCCGGCAGCCTTCCTCGACGACGTGCGCGGCGTCGACCTGCTGATGCCGAACACGAGCGAACTGGTCGCGCTGACCGGGTCGAGCGATCCCGAGGCGGCGAAGGAACTGCTGGACTACGTCGGCGAGGTCGTGGTCACCGCCGGACTCGACGGCGCCAGCTGGGTGGACGCGAGCGGCACCATCACCTCGGTGCCAGCGCAGCCCGCGGACTGCGTCGACTCCACCGGCGCGGGGGACGCCTTCGACGCCGGGGTGCTGGCGGCGTGGCTGCGCGGCGAGTCCACCGTGGAGGTCCTTCGGGCCGGTACCCGCCTCGGCGCCCGCGCGGTCGCGAAGGTCGGCCCGCAGCCTTAACCCCGCAGCCTTAGCCCCATGGCTTAAGTCCGTGAAGGACTCCTTGAGGGACTCTGAGTCCCTCAAGGAGTCCTTCACGGACTCGCGTGGTGCACGCGCGAAACGCGTCAGCCACCGTCGATGACGCGATGCGTGGTGCCTTCGATGCGGGTCGGCTCGGCCTGGTAGCGGTTGACCGTCTCGCTCTTGCGCGGCGGCCGGTCGTTGGCCACCAGGACGGCGATCCAGGGCAACGGGATCGAGATCGCGATCAGCGCCAGCGCGAGCCACCAGGTCTGGTAGAAGATCCCGGCGAGGATGAGGCACGGGATGCGGAACGACATCATGATGATGTACTTCCGCTTGCGTTTGGCGAGCTGCTCTTCGTAGGACGGGGCGGCTTCGGTGATCAGCACCGGAGCGGGTTCCCTCGGTTCGGGACCGTGGGCGGGCGCGTTCACAGCACCACCTCCGGCTTCCATGCTCCCACTCCCCGCGCTCATCCGATACCTGGGTGGGTGAACCGGTGCAGGGCCGCGACCACGAGTGTCTCGACGCCGGCCGAGAGCGTCGGATGCGGGATCGGCGCGAAGAGCGGCGAGTGGTTCGAAGGGATGTCCTGCTCGAACCGCCCGGCGGTCATCGCGGCGATCACCTTGTCCGCGTCCAGCCCGCCGACCAGCCAGAACACCGACGGCACCCCGGCCGCGCGGCCGAACTCGCTGAAGTCCTCGCTGCCGGTGACCAGCGGCGCGGGCATGACGCGGCCCTCGCCGAAGTGGCCGAGGAAGGCGGCGGTGAGGTCTTCGGTGGCCGCATCGTCGTTCTCGGTGACCGGGAACGTGCCGATCCGCTCGATCTCCGGCGGTTTCGGCGCGCCCGCGGTGGCGGCCTCGCCGTGGACGATCCGTTCGACGGCCGCGACGACCTTCTCCCGCACGGCCTGGTCGAACGACCGGATGTTGACCTCGAGGACGGCGTGGTCGGCGATGATGTTGTGCGCGGAGCCGACGTGCAGCGAGCCGACGGTCACCACCGCGGATTCGGTCGCCGAGATCTCCCGCGACACGATGGTCTGCAGCTTGAGCACGACGGACGCGGCGAGCACGGCGGGATCCACCGTCGTCTCGGGGCGCGAGCCGTGCCCGCCCCGGCCGTGCAGGGTGATGCGCAGCGCGTCGGTGGCCGCCATGATCACGCCGGGCCTGGTCAGCACCCAGCCCGCGGGACCGGGGACGACGTGCTGGCCGAGGACGACGTCGGGTTGGCCGGCGGGCCCGAAGACCCCGTCCCGGACCATGCCGACGGCGCCGTCGCCCGCCTCCTCGCCCGGCTGGAACACGACCATCAGCGTGCCGGACCAGTGCGCACGTCCGGACGCGAGCAGCGAGGCGGCGCCGGAGAGCCAGGTGGCGTGCATGTCGTGGCCGCAGGCGTGCATGACCGGGACGTCACGGCCGTCGGCGTCGACCCCGCGCGCGGTGCTCGCGTACGGCAGGCCGGTCTTCTCCTCGACCGGAAGCGCGTCGATGTCGGCGCGCAGCATCACCTTCGGGCCGGGCCCGTTGCGCAGCACGCCGAGGACACCGGTGCGCCCGATGCCGGTGTGCACCTCATAACCGTCGGCCTCCAGGCGCCGCGCCAGTTCGGCGGCGGTGCGGGTTTCGGCGAACGACAGCTCCGGGTGCCGGTGGAGGTCGATGTACAGGTCTTCCAATCCGGGCAGCGCCGCCTTCAGCGGTGCCAGGACACTTTCGAGGCTCACGACCACATCCTGGCAGTATTACCCACCGTGAGCACATCAGCCGCCCTCCCCGACCTGTCCGACGACGTCTGCGCGAGGCTGCGGGACGCCTTCCGCCGGACGGGTTACGACGCCGACGGCGTGGTCGACACTCTCGGATCGGCGCACTCCGCCCTCGGGCGCGGCGAACCCGAACTCGCTTATCGCGCGACCCGCGACTCCGGCGACCTCGGCACGCTGATCCGGTTGTTCCTCCTTGGCTCGACCGAAGCGGAGAAGGATGTCGAGGCCGCTTTCGCGCCGCTGTCCCTTGACGACGCTGTCGCCGCCACGCTGCTCGTGCCCGCCGCCGACGGCTACCGGGCGGGCCTCGACGTCCGTCCGCACGGAGACGACGAAGGCTCGTGGTGGGTCGTCGCCGACCTCGACGCCGACATCCTGGGCACGACCGTGCCCGAGGACCACGTGCTCGGCGTCGGGCACGCCTCGCTCAGCCTGATCCGGGCCACCAGCCGCCGCGAGGTCGGCACCCTGCTCGACGTCGGCACCGGCAACGGCGTCCAGGCGCTGCACGCCACCCGGCACGCGAAGAAGGTCACCGCGACCGACGTCTCGGCGCGGGCGCTGGCGCTGGCCGCGGCCACCTTCCGGCTCAACGAGCTGGACGTCGAACTCGTGCGGGGCGAATGGTTCGCGCCGGTCGCGCGGCGCCGGTTCGACCGGATCGTCTGCAATCCGCCGTTCGTGGTCGGCCCGCCGCGGGTCGACTACACCTACCGCGACTCCGGTCTCGCCGGTGACGACGCCAGCGCGCTCGTCGTGCGGCAGCTTCCCGGCTTCCTCAACGAAGGCGGCAGCGGCCAGCTCCTGGCGTCCTGGCTGCACGTCGAGGGCGAGGACTGGGGCGATCGGGTGACCCGCTGGCTGCCCGCGGAGACCGACGCGTGGTTCGTCCAGCGGGACATCGCGGATCCGGGCCTGTACGTCGGCACGTGGCTGCGCGACGCGGGCATCGACCCCCGCTCCCCCGAAGGCCGCGCGAAATCCGGCGACTGGCTCGACTGGTTCGCCGAAAACAACGTCCAGGGCATCGGTTTCGGCTTCGTCACCCTCCGCCGGGCGGACGGCGCGACACCGACGATCGTGTGCGAGGACCTGCGTCAGGCCTACGACGACCCGCTGGGCGCCGAGGCGGCGAACTGGCTGGATCGGGTGGAATGGCTGCGCGCCAACGGCGAATCCCTCCTCGATGTCCGGTTCCGGGTCCCGGAAAGTGTCCTTCTCGAGAGCGTCGCCGAACCGGGCGAGGAGGGCTGGGCCACGACCGTCCAGCGGCTGCACCGCACCGACGGGCCGGGCTGGTCGCACGAGGTCGACGAACTCGCCACCCGGCTGCTCGCGGGCTGCCGGGGCGCGCTGCCGCTGGAGGACCTGATCGTGCTCCTGGCGGCCGCTCAGGGCCTCGAACCGGAGGAACTGGCCGAAGCCGCGCTGCCCGTCGTGCGGGAACTGGTCCGGCACGGCATGCTCCTCCCCGCCGCCTGATGCGGGCGGTGGTGGCGCGGGTCATGGAAGCGAGCGTGACCGTCGGCGACGAGGTGACGGGCGCCATCGACGAGCCGGGTTTGCTGGTACTGCTGGGAATCCACGTCGACGACGACGTGTCGAAGGCAGTCACGATGGCACGCAAACTGCACGAAGCTCGCATACTTCGCGACGAAGAGTCCTGCGCCACCACCGGTGCCCCCCTGCTCGTCGTCAGCCAGTTCACCCTCTACGGGGACACCCGCAAAGGCCGCCGTCCGTCGTGGACGGCGGCCGCGCGCCCGGAAATCGCCGAACCGCTCGTGACCGCCGTCGTCGACGCCTTGCGCGAACGCGGCGCGCGGGTCGAGACCGGCCGGTTCGGGGCCATGATGGCGGTCCGGAGCGTGAACGACGGTCCGTTCACCCTCCTGATAGAGGTCTAGACCACCCGGTTTCTCCCGCGCGCGGTCATTCTCAGGAAAAGCTCAGGGTTGGTCGAGCAACGTCCCAGGTCAGCCGCCCGTCTCTCCTATAGCGGCCGGGAACGTTTTCGGACCTCCCGGCGTTGAGCAGAGTGTCCAGCCAAGCTGGGCCGACGAGGAGTAGCGGGTTTTCCACAGGGCTTGCTACGCCGAGGCGGATCCGGCGGACAACCGCAGCACGTTCAGCCCGTGACCGGGGAGGCAGAATGTCAGTCCAGACTCTCGAACGCGAAGCGCGCGGGATTCGCGAGCGCCGTATCCCGGCGCAATCCACCCAGGAGCCGGTGAGCACGGTGAGCACGGGGGTGCTCACCGATGCCGACCTCGACGCACAGAGCCCCGCCGCGGACCTCGTTCGCGTGTACCTCAACGGAATCGGCAAGACGGCGCTGCTGTCCGCCGCCGACGAGGTCGAGCTGGCCAAGCGCATCGAAGCCGGCGTGTTCGCCCAGCACATGCTGGACACGGCCGAAAGCCTCACGCCGAAGCGGCGCTCGGAGATGTCCGCGCTCGTGCGTGACGGCCACGTCGCGAAGAACCACCTGCTGGAGGCCAACCTCCGCCTCGTGGTCTCGCTCGCGAAGCGCTACACCGGCCGGGGGATGCCGCTGCTCGACCTGATCCAGGAGGGGAACCTGGGTCTGATCCGCGCGGTGGAGAAGTTCGATTACTCCAAGGGGTTCAAGTTCTCGACCTACGCCACCTGGTGGATCCGCCAGGCCATCACCAGGGGGATGGCCGACCAGGGACGCACCATCCGGCTGCCGGTCCACCTGGTGGAACAGGTGAACAAGCTGGCCCGCATCAAGCGGGACCTGCACCAGCAGCTCGGCCGGGACGCCACCCACGAGGAACTGTCCGCGGAATCGGGCATTCCGGCGCACAAGATCTCCGATCTGCTCGACCACTCGCGTGACCCGGTGAGCCTCGACATGCCGGTCGGCACCGAGGAGGACGCCCCGCTCGGTGACTTCATCGAGGACTCCGAGGCGACCGACGCCGAGAGCGCCGTGATCTCCGGTCTGCTCCAGGACGATCTGCGCCGCGTGCTCGCGACGCTGGACGACAGGGAGTCCCAGGTGATCCGCCTGCGCTACGGCCTCGACGACGGCCAGCCGCGCACGCTCGACCAGATCGGCAAGCACTTCGGGCTGTCGCGTGAGCGCGTTCGGCAGATCGAGCGAGAGGTCATGTCGAAGCTTCGTCAGGGTGAGCGGGCAGACCGCCTGCGCGCCTACGCTTCGTAATCCTCACTGAGCCTTTCGGCGCGGAAAAAGCAACACCCGTTCGGCAGCGTTGACTTATGACCTGCGTCACGAGACCGTCGAGCAGGTCGAAAGTCTTCGCGGTCGGGCGTTCGCGCCCGGATCGCTTTCCACGGGAGGTCGGGTCCGTCGGGGTGGGCCCGGCCTCCCGAATTCTTTGTCGGTACCGTGAGCAGGTTCCCGATGCCGGCAAAGGAGCCCGCGAAGTGGCGCCCACCACGTTCCAGCACACCGAAGTCCTTCCGCTCGCCAAGGACACCCGCACCGAATACCGGCTTCTCGGCACCGAAGGTGTCGAGGTCGTAAAGGCCGCGGGCCGGAAGTTCCTCAAGGTCGAGCCCGAGGCGCTGACCAAGCTCGCCAAGACCGCGATCACCGACATCCAGCACCTGTTGCGCACGTCACACCTCGCTCAGCTGCGGGCGATCGTCGACGACCCCGAGGCCAGCGGCAACGACCGGTTCGTCGCGATGGACCTGCTGCGCAACGCGGCGATCTCCGCCGGCGGCGTCCTCCCGATGTGCCAGGACACCGGCACAGCGATCGTGATCGGCAAACGCGGCGAAGGCGTGCTCACCGGCGCTGACGACGAGCGCGCGCTGTCGCGAGGTGTTTTCGACGCCTATCAGGAGCTGAATCTGCGCTATTCGCAGATGGCGCCGGTGAATTTCTGGGATGA
This sequence comes from Amycolatopsis alba DSM 44262, assembly GCF_000384215.1. Lineage (NCBI taxonomy): Bacteria > Bacillati > Actinomycetota > Actinomycetes > Pseudonocardiales > Pseudonocardiaceae > Amycolatopsis > Amycolatopsis alba. Next base: position 9,256,707 of record NZ_KB913032.1, read on the forward strand.
GCGGAATACCGGGACCAACCTGCCCGCGCAGATCGAGCTTTATCACAAAGACGGTCAAGGCGACCCCAGCTACGAATTCCTGTTCATGGCCAAGGGCGGCGGCAGCGCGAACAAGACTTTCCTCTATCAGGAAACGAAAGCGGTCCTGAACCCGAAGCGGCTCGCGAAGTTCCTCGACGAGAAGCTGCGCAGCCTCGGCACCGCCGCGTGCCCGCCGTACCACCTCGCGATCGTCGTCGGCGGCACGTCGGCGGAGTTCAACCTGAAGGTCGCGAAGCTGGCCTCCGCCCGCTATCTCGACGACCTCCCGACCGAGGGATCCGAACTGGGTCACGGTTTCCGCGACGTCGATCTCGAACAGCAGGTGCTGGAGATGACGCGCCAGTTCGGCATCGGCGCGCAGTTCGGCGGCAAGTACTTCTGCCACGACGTCCGCGTGATCCGCCTGCCGCGGCACGGCGCGTCCTGCCCGGTCGGGGTGGCCGTCTCGTGCTCGGCCGACCGCCAGGCGAAGGCGAAGATCACCGCCGACGGCGTGTTCCTGGAGCAACTGGAACGCGACCCGGCCCGGTTCCTGCCGGACGTCACCGAAGACGACCTGTCCGACGAGGTGGTGACCGTCGACCTGAACCGCCCGATGACCGAAATCCGCGCCCAGCTCTCGCAGCTTCCGGTGAAGACGCGCCTGTCGCTGACCGGCCCGCTCGTCGTCGCCCGCGATATCGCGCACGCGAAGATCGCCGAGCGGCTCGACGCCGGTGAAGAGATGCCTCAGTACCTTCGCGACCACCCCGTGTACTACGCGGGCCCCGCGAAGACGCCCGAGGGCTACGCGTCGGGTTCCTTCGGGCCGACCACCGCGGGCCGCATGGACTCCTACGTCGAGCAGTTCCAGGCCGCCGGCGGCTCGCTGGTGATGCTGGCGAAGGGCAACCGGTCCAAGAAGGTGACCGCCGCGTGCAACGAGCACGGCGGGTTCTACCTCGGCTCGATCGGCGGCCCGGCCGCGCGGCTCGCGCAGGACTGCATCAAGAAGGTCGACGTGCTCGAGTACGCCGAACTGGGGATGGAAGCGGTCTGGAAGATCGAGGTCGAGGACTTCCCCGCGTTCATCGTCATCGACGACAAGGGCAACGACTTCTTCGAGGCCACTTCGGAACCGGTGCTGCAGATCAGCTTCCGCTAGTTCCTTGGTCCGCGAAGGCCTCCTTGAGGGACTCTGAGTCCCTCAAGGAGGCCTTCACGGACTTCTGCCGTTACCGCATCTGCTTCAGCACGACGGTCCGCTCACCCAGCGGCGCCGAAAGCGCCACCGAGATCACCGGATGCCGGATGTCCATGGTGCACATCTGGCCCGTCTGGCCCTTCAGTTCGGTCAGGTTGACGGTGACCCTGGTCCCGTCCTGCTGCGCGGCCTCCGCCGTCGCGTGCCCGCAGCCACCTTCCTGGCCGCGGACGTTCAGGATCGTCCCGCCGTTGCTGGTGTACACCTCGCGCGGGTAGTCCGCCGGCAGCGCCGACGCGTCGAGCTGCTTGTCCGGCAGCTTGGCGCTGCCCTCCGGGACCTCCTGCCGCGGCGCGCCCGGCTGCCCTGGCAGGCTGCCCGGCACGGACGGCGCCGAAGAAGACGGCGGCACGGTCGGCGACGGCGGCACGGTACTCAGGGTGCCGCTACCGGGTCCGGCCGCGGGTTCCGCTGCCTGGTTCTGCGCCCCGCAAGCGGATACCGCAACGACGATCAGGCCAAGGCCGATGACATTCGTTAAGTACCTCATGCGGCTAGGACGGAACGGGACGGCCGTGGGGTTGCACATGATCTCAACCCGCTTCCAGGACGACGGTCCGCGAGCCGAGCGGCTCGGCGAGTTTCACCGGCAGGACGGCGTAGCGGATGACCTGCGGGCACATCTGGCCCGGTTTGCCGTGGTCGATCTTCACCTTGACCACGACCTGTCGCGGGTTCTGATCGGCGAGGTTCGCCGTCGCCTCGTCGCAGCCGCTCAGTTCGATGTGCACGTTCAGGCCGCCGTTCTCCGCGCTGACCTGCGCGGGCACTTTCGCGTCGACCTGGCCCGGCGGCAGCATCTTGTCCATCGGCGGCGGGCCGACGGTCGGCCGCGACATCGGCGGTTTCGCGACCGGCGGGCTGGCCGGGAGCGAGGTGGGCAGATCCGAGGGTGTGGTGACGACCGGTGGGGTGCTCGTGTTCGCCGGTGCGCCCTGGCCGCCCGCGCCGCAGGCGGCCAGGGCGGCGAGCACGAGCCCCGCGCCCAGCGTCTTCGCTGCGTTCTTCATGGCGGCAAGACGGAACGAGCCCGGTGAACGGTTGCATCAACGCTGTGTCGTTCAACGCTGGGCGGCCCGCCCGCGGGCCAGTCCGAGGATCACCACCCCGGCGAGGGTGACGGCCAGCAGCAGCACCGTGCTCGCCGACGCCAGGAACACCTGACCCCGGTCCGTGAGCGCGAAGATGCTCGCGGGAAGGGTGCGCCAGTCCGGCGGGTACAGCATCATCGTCGCGCCCAGTTCGCCCATCGACATCGCCAGCGCGAGACTCGCCGACGCCGAGATCGACGGCAGCAGGACCGGCAGCCGCACCCGCAGCAGCACCCGGACCGGCCCCGCGCCGAGGCTCGCCGCGGCCTGCGCCAGCAGCGGGTCCATCCGCGCGATCGCGGCGGAGACGGTGCTGAAGGAGAACGGCAGCAGGATCATCACGTGTCCCAGCAGCACGATCCAGCGTGTGCCGTTGAAGGCCAGCGGCGGACGGCTGAACGCGACCAGCAGCGCCAGTCCCAGCACCACCGACGGCACCGCGATCGGCAGGTGGAACAGGGTGTCGACGGCCTTCCGCACGCGCGGCCCGGCGGCGGGCGCGGCGAGCGCGGCCCAGGTTCCCAGCAGCACCGAGACCATCGACGCGATGACCCCGGTCTGGATGCTCACCGAAAGACTCGCGAACGTCTCACCGGAGAACGCCTGCGCGAAATGCGAGCCGGTGAGCGCGCCGGGCAGCAACCCCGTCCAGTTCCCGGCGACCGAGGCCAGCACGATCATCAGCAGCGGCGCCAGCACGATCGCGGTGAACAGCACCGCGAACACCGCCCACAGCAGGAAACGGCTACGTTTCGTCCACAGCAGCACGACGGCCTCCGTTCGTCAGTCGCCGGTAGATTCCGTACAGGGCGAGGGAGAACACGACGTTGACCACCGCGATGACACACGCCTGCGGGAAGTCGAACGTGACGATTCCCTTGCCGTAGACCAGCATCGGCAGTGTCGTGACGTCCTTGGCACCGAGGAACAGCACGATGCCGAACTCGTTCATCGCCAGCAGCATGGTCAGGCAGGCACCGGAAGCCAGCGACGGCAAGGCCTCCGGCAGGATCACCTGACGCAGCACCCGGCCGGGTTTCGCGCCGAGGCTGGCCGCGACCTCCATCTGCGCCGACGACACCTGACCGAACGCGGCGAGCGCCGGCCGCAGCACGAACGGCGTGTAGAAGGTGATCTCCGCCAGGAGGATCCCAAACGGCGAGTACAGGAATCCGCCCGCGCCCAGGATGCCCGCGCTGCCGTAGATGAAGGTGAACGCGAGCGCGATGAGGAACGACGGGAACGCGAGCACGGTGTCCACCAGCCGCGAAAGCGTCCGCGCGCCGGGGAACGGCACGAAAGCGATCACGAGCGCGAGGAACGTCCCGAGCACGACGCAGCCCGCGGTGGCGCCGAGCGCGAGTGCGACGGTCTTCCAAGCCGCGTCCCGGAATTCCGCCGAGCCCAGGACGTCCAGCCACACCGAAAGACCGAATTCGCCGGTCTTCGACTCCAGGGACTGCAGGACGACCAGCACGAGCGGGTAGCCGAAGAAGCCGAGCAGGACGAGCACCGGCGGCAGCAGGAGCCAGCCACGGCCGGGCTGTTTCTCCCGCCGCCGCGCCGGTGCCGTCGCCGCGGCCAAGGCGAGGCCGGTCATCCGACACCCACCAGCGGGCAACCGTCCGGAATGGACACTCCGACCCGCTCCCCCACGCCGGGCAGCCCTTCGACGTCCGGCACCTCGGCGCGGACCTCGCCGCCGTCGTGCGCCAGCTCCAGGTCGAGCCGGAAACCCGTTCCGCGCCACTGGACACCGCGCAGCACGGCGGGCAGCGCGCCGGGGGCGTCCACCGCGGTGACCCCGACCCGGTGCGGCCGGACACCGAGTGCCACGGACTGCCCCGCCCGGAACGTCCCGGACGGGTCGGCGGCCAGTTCACGGTCACCGAGCCGGACCCTGGTGCCGTCGGGCTGGATCAGTTCCACCGGGATGAGGTTGGACGCGCCGAGGAAGCTCGCGGTGAACTCCGTCGAGGGACGCTGGTAGAGCTCGCGGCTCGGCCCGAGTTCGACCAGTTTCGAGTCACGCATGACGGCGATCCGGTCGGCCAGCGCGAGCGCCTCGCCCTGGTCGTGGGTGACGTAGATCAGTGTGGTGTCGGGAAGTTCGGCGCGCAGCCGCAGCAGTTCCGCGACCATGTCCTCGCGCAGGGCGGCGTCCAAAGCGGACAGTGGCTCGTCCAGCAGCAGCACGCGCGGCCGGATCGCCAGTGCCCGTGCGAGCGCGACGCGCTGCTGCTGGCCACCGGAGAGTTCACGCGGGTAGCGACGGGCGTACTTGCCCATCCCGACCAGCTCCAGCGCTTCGGTGACCCGGCTCGCCGTCTCCGCTCGCGGCGTTTTCCTTGCTTTGAGGCCGAAAGCGACGTTGGCCTCGACCCGCATGTGCGGGAACAGCGCGTAGCTCTGGACGACCACGCCGAGCCCGCGGCGGTGCGGCGGCAACTCGGTGACGTCCTCGCCGTCGAGCAAGACCCGGCCGGTGCTCGGCACGACGAAGCCCGCGAGCGCCTTCAGGGCCGTCGACTTGCCGGAACCGGACGGCCCGAGCATGGCCAGGGTCTCCCCTCTCGCCACGGTGAGATCCAGTGGCGAGAGGGCGGTCGTCCGGCCGAAGCGGACGGACACCCCGCGGAACTCGACCGCCGGGGTCATCGGCCCACGGCCTTCTTGTACGCGACGAGGTCGGCGTCGAGCTTCGCGAGGACGGCGTTCCAGTCGGGCTGCCAGATCTCGACGCCGTCGAGGGCGGCCTTCACCTTGTCCGCGCGCGGGCCGGACGGGGTGACGTCGGTCCGCGACGGGGCACCGAAGGCGTCGACGGCCTTGCCCTGCACCTCGGGCGAGAGCAGGAAGTCCAGGAACTTCTTGGCGTTCTCGGCGTGCGGGGCGTTGTTCACGAGACCCGCGTAGTACGGGAGGGCGAAGGTGGACCGCTTGCCCTGCGCGTCGGCCGGGAAGAAGATTTCGAAGCCACCGCTCTTCTCGATCGAGGCGAGGTTCATCTGCACGTCGCCGTTGGCCACCAGGATCTCGGCTTTGGCCACCTTCGGCTGGAGCTTGCCGGTGGAGGACGACGGGCCGACGTTGTTGGCTTCGAGCTTCGCGAGGTAGTCGAGCGCGCCCTGGTCGCCGAGGACGTGCTGGAGCTGCAGCAGGACCGCGGTGCCGTCGCCCGCCTCGCCGGGGGTGGAGTACTGGAGCTTGCCCTTGAGCGCCGGGGCGAGGAGGTCGTCCCAGGTCTTGGGCGTGGCCTGCGGGTTGCGGATGAAGCTGAGGTAGTTGTTCATGACGGCGAAGTAGCGGCCCTGGCCGTCCTTCTGCCCGGCGGGGACCTGGTCGATCCCGGCCGGTGCCGTGGTGGCGAGCAGGCCCTGCGACGCGGCCCGCTGGATGAACGGCGGGAGGGTGACCAGGATGTCGGCCTGGGTGTTGGCCTTCTCCTTCTCCACCCGCGAAGCGACCTCGCCAGAGCCCGCGGTCACGGCCTGGACGGTGATGCCGGTCTTGGCCTTGAACTCCTCGATACGCTGGGCGTACCAGTCTTCGAGACCGTCCACTGTGTACAGCGTGACGGTCTGGTCGCCGGACGCGCCGCCGGCGGTACCGCCACAGGCGGCCAGGGTGAGAGTGAGCAGCCCGGCGAGGGCGGCGGCCGCGAGTTTCTTCATGTCGTCAAAGCTCCTTTTAGGACAGCAGGGCGGGGAGGTCGCGGACGGATTCGAGGACGTGGGTGGCGCCGGCGGCGTCGAGTTCCGGCTTCTTCGCCGATCCGGTGAGCACCCCGGCGACGATCGACGCCCCTGCGGAGAGCCCGGTCTGGACGTCGGAAGGGGTGTCACCGGCGACGGCGATCCGTCGGACGTCGGTGATTTCGAGCCGCAGCGCGGCGGTGAGGACGAGGTCGGGGAACGGGCGGCCGCGGACACCCTCGCCCGGCGCCAGCACGGTGTCGGCGAGGCCGTGCCAGCCCAGCGCGTCCAGGATCGCGTTCTGGGTGCTCGCGGCGAAACCGGTGGTGAGGGCGACCTTCACCCCTTGGGCGCGCAGCTGCTGGATCGTTTCCTCGGCACCGGGGATCGGTTCGCAGTGGCCGTCGGCGACGAGTTTTCCGTAGGCGTCCTGGAAGGCGGTGTTCGCGCGCTGGGCTCGTTCCTCGTCCCCGTCGAGCAAGGCGCGGAAGACGACGATCTTGGACTGGCCCATGGTTTCGACGACGTAGTCGACCATTCCGGCGTACCGGTTGTCCTCTTCGGACACTCCGACGGCGGCGATCGCGGCGGTGAAGGCGCGGATCACCAGGCCGTCGTCGGCGACGGTGGTGCCGGCCATGTCCAGGACGACGAGTTCGGTGTTCACCATGAAAGCTCCTCGGCGGTGTCTTCGGCGATGGCGGGGGAACAGGTCATGCCCCGGCCGCCCGGCCCGGTGACGAGCCAGGCGTTGTCCGCGACGCGGGCGCGGTGGACGATCAGGGAGGTGTCGGTGGTCTGGGCGTAGACCCCGGCCCAGCGGCGGGCGATGCGCGGGAGCGGCCGTCCGAGCAGCGCCCCGGCGACCTCGGCCAGGTGGTCGTACGGGTCTTCGGTGGTGTCGAAGGAGAACGGCTCGTCGTACTCGTGGGTGTCGCCGATGGTCAGCGAGCCGTCGAGGCGCTGGACCATGAGCAGCTGCATCTTGTTGACCGCGGCGATCTCGCCCTGCGGCTGGCCCGCGTTGAGGCCGTCGAGCGCCTCGCCGCGGTACGCCGGGTAGTAGCGGAAGCTGTCCGCGTCGGCGACCGTGGTGGTGAGGGTTTCGCCGAGCGGCTCGGTCTGGGCCATCTGCAGCCGCACCCGGCGGACCGGGGTCGGTCCGGCGAGTTCCTTGACCAGGCCGCCGGTCCAGGCACCGGTGCACAGCACGACGACGTCGCCTTCGTGGGTTTCGCCCGTGTCGTCGACGACGCCGCGATCGGTCAGGTCGCGGATCTCGCGGCCGGGCACCCAGGTGTAGCGACCCGATTTCGCCAGTTCGGCACGCAGGGCGGGCTGGGCGACGCGCGGTTCGACGGCGGCGTCGCGATCGCACCAGAGCGCGCCGAGGAAGTCGCCGCGCAGGGCCGGGTTCAGCTCACGGGTCTCGGCGGCGGTGAGCAGCTTGAAGCCGCGGTCCTCCGTGGTCGCGGCCGCGGCCTCGGCGACGGCGAGTTCGGCCTCCGTGCGGACGACGGTGAGAGAGCCGTTCGGCCGGAAGCCGATCCCCTCGACGCGTTCGCCGATGCGCTCCCACAGGACCCGTGCCCGCGCGGCCGTCTCCAGTTCGGGGCCACTGGCGCGGCCACCGACCCAGACCAGCCCGAAGTTGCGCACGGACGCGCCACGGGCCTCGGGTTCGCGTTCGATCTGGACGACGTCGTGGCCGCGTTCGACGGCCTGCCAGGCGTGCTGAGTGCCGAGCACTCCGCCGCCGATGATGAGGATTCGCACACCGCAGACGCTCGCCTGCGCGCACCAACGCTCCGTGACCGTCGCGCTAACCCCAGGTGAAGGACCTCCGAAATGTGGACCAGACCTGTTATCTTTGCGTTACATTAAGCCCCGCGTTTCGCCCTCTGCTTGCGGTCGTTGAACCTGCAACCACCGCATCCAGAGGACTAAATGCGGTAAGGGATCACTCCACCCGGCCGAGGCGGGTTTCGAAGGAGAGCCTGTCGCCCCGGAACAGCGACCGGACGCGCTCGAACGGAATCCCGTCCGGGCCCCAGGACGTCCGGTGCATCAACAGCATCGGCAGCGCCGGGTTCGTGCCGATCAGCAGCGCCTCCCGCGGCGTGGCGAGCACGGTCTCGACCCGCTCCTCCGCGCCGTCGAAGACCACGCCGAGCCTTTCCCGCAAACAGGCGTAGAGCGACTGTGTGGGATCGAACACATCCATGAGGGTCGGGAAACGCGCGGCGGTGAGATAGGTCGATTCCAGCCCGACCCGCTCGTCGTCGGCGAGCAGGACCCGCTCGATGTGGATGACGTCGTCGTCGGGATCTATTTCCAGTTCCGAAGCCAGCGACGGACCCGCGTCCCGCCGTTCCAGCGAGATCAGATTCCGGCCCGGCTGAATGCCCTGCCTCCTGAGTCCTTCGGTGTAACTCACCAAGGCGAGCGGCTGGACGAGCTTGGGGCCCGCGACGTACGTGCCGCTCCCCTGCCTCCTGCTGAGCCGCCCTTCGAGCACGAGTTCGCCGACGGCCTGGCGGACCGTCGCGCGGGAAACCTCGAATCGTTCGGACAGTTCCCTTTCGGTGGGAAGTACCGCTCCCTGCCCTAATTCGGAGATCACGTCGAGCAGATCGACTTTGACCGCGTAATAGCGTGGAATACGGCCGTGCTCGGGAATTCCGTCCCGGACCGGGCCTTCGGCGGGCGGATGAACTCTGGGCGAACGCGCTTTCACAATCCGAGATCCTAGGCCGATTCCACCGCGCCTGTACTGACCCGAACGAAGTGTTCATGCCACGCTCACACTCGTGGACGAAAAGGGCACCCTCATTCGGCGGATCGGCACCCGCGACGCGGTCTTCATCGGACTCGGCTCGATGATCGGGGCGGGCGTCTTCGTCGCGTTCGCCCCGGCCGCCCGCGCCGCGGGGGCGTGGCTCCCGGCCGGGCTCGCCGTCGCGGCCGTGATCGCCTACTGCAACGCGACGTCCTCGGCCCGGCTGGCCGCGCTGTACCCCGCTTCCGGCGGGACCTACGTCTACGGCCGCGAACGGCTCGGCGAGTTCTGGGGTCACCTGGCGGGCTGGGGGTTCGTGGTCGGGAAGACGGCCAGCTGCGCGGCGATGACCCTGACCGTCGTCACCTACGCCGCTCCCGGTCTCGGGCAGCCGTGGCGGAGCGTGTTCGCGGTGGCCGTCGTGGCGGCGCTGACCGGGCTGACCTATCGCGGTGTCCAGCGCTCGGCGTTCGCGACCAGGGTGATCGTGTCCGTCACGCTGACGATCCTGGCGCTCGCGGTGGCCGCGATGCTCCTCGGCGGCACCTCGCGGCCGACCGCGGGCACGGTGATCACCCCCGGTGTCGGCGGGGTGCTCGAGGCAGCCGGTCTGCTGTTCTTCGCGTTCGCGGGCTACGCGCGGATCGCGACGCTGGGCGAGGAGGTCCGCGATCCGGCGCGCACCATCCCCCGCGCGGTGCCGATCGCGCTCGGGCTGGCGCTGGTCGTCTACGCCGTGCTCGCCTTCGTCCTGCTGTACCAGCTCGGGCCGGAGCTGCTGGGCCGCAGCCCGGACCCGATCGCGGAGGGGGTCGAGCGGTCGTCCTGGTCGTGGCTCACTCCCGCGGTGCGGGCGGGCGCCGTGCTCGCCGCGCTGGGCTCACTGCTCGCGCTCGTGCTGGGTGTCTCACGGACCACGCTGGCCATGGCGCGCGACGGGCACCTTCCCCGCGCCCTGAGCGCGGTGCATCCTCGCTTCGGCGTGCCGCACCGGGCAGAGGTGGCCGTCGGCGTCGTCGTCGCCCTGCTCGCGAGCACTCTCGATCTCCGCGGCGCGATCGGCTTCTCGTCCTTCGCTGTGCTCGCCTATTACGCCGTGGCGAACGCCAGCGCGCTCACCCTCCCCAAAGGTCGGGTGATCCCTGCTCTCGGCCTGCTCGGGTGCGGCGTGCTCGCATTCAGCCTTCCGGCGGTTTCGGTGCTCACCGGTTGCGGAGTATTGGCGCTAGGCGCTCTGGGCTACGCCATTCGTCGGCAATTCACCGCGAACGTCCGTTAATCACCACCATCGACCGAAAGATCCGAAGAAAGTCGGTTGTCCGGGCGTATGCGCACCTGCTGTAGTCAGATAGCCGCAGTCAGTCTCCCTGCCTCCACTGTGGACAGCCGGAAGGAATGAACCCTTGGACATCAAGCGTCGGTTCAGCCTGCTCAAAAAGACCCTGATCGCCGTCGCGGCGGCCGGAACCCTGGCGGCCCTCGCCACGGCCCCGCCCGCCGCCGCCGCGCAGCCGCCGTCCACCGACGTGGTCGGTGGAACTCGCGCCGCTCAGGGCGAATTCCCTTGGATGGTCAGGCTTTCCATGGGCTGCGGTGGTGCGCTCTACACCTCGCAGATCGTGCTGACGGCCGCGCACTGTGTGTCGCGCACCGGGGCCAACACGAGCATCACCGCCACCCTCGGCGTGGTGGACCTGCAGAGCGGCTCGGCCAAGAAGGTCAAGTCGACCTACGTGCACCGGTCGCCGACCTACCCCACCGCCACCGGCGGTGACTGGGCCCTGATCAAGCTCGCGAGCCCGGTCACCGGGATCGCGACGCTGCCGATCGCCACCACGGCGGCCTACAACAGCGGCACGTTCACCGTCGCGGGCTGGGGCGCCGCGTCCGAAGGCGGGGCGCAGCAGCGCTACCTGCTCAAGGCCAGCGTCCCGTTCGTCTCCGACGCGACCTGCAAGGCGCAGGGCGGCAGCTACGCCGACCTGATCGACAACGCCGAGATCTGCGCGGGCAACGTCAACTCCGGCGGTGTCGACACCTGCCAGGGTGACTCGGGCGGCCCGATGTTCCGTCGCGACAGCGCCAACGCCTGGATCCAGGTCGGCATCGTCAGCTGGGGCGAAGGCTGCGCGCGGGCGCACGCTCCCGGCGTCTACGCCGAGGTGAGCACCTTCGCGACCGCGATCAAGAACGCGGCCGCCGGGTTGTAGTTTTCGTCGCACGGCATGCGCTGAAGGTCCCCTTCACCACAACGACGTGGTGAAGGGGACCTTCTTCTTTCGCATCGCACGCTGGGAAAGTCCCCTTCGGCTCACCTGCGAGCGTGCTGGAAGGTGTCGCGAAAGCCACTTTAGCAACGTTCAAGGTTGCGAAAGTGGCTTTCACATCACCTCTCAGGCGACACGACCCGGCAGAGCAGAGGTGAAAGGGACTTTCACCCGCCCGGCCCGCGTCAGCGGGTCTTGTCCAAACGCGACAGTGCCTCTTCGTATCCCGAGACGAGTTCCGCGATCACGTCGGCGACCGGACGCACCCGGTCCATCCGCCCGACGATCTGCCCCACCGGCATCGAGACGACACTCGGGTCCGCCGCGTGGTGGATCCGGTTGTGCGCGTGGGAAACCAGCAGGTTCTGCAGCGGCATCGGCAGCGGTTCGGGCGCGTCGGGCGCGGCCCACGCCTCGGTCCACCGCGTTTTGAGCAGCCGCGCCGGTTTGCCGGTGTAGATCCGGGTACGGACGGTGTCGGACGAGCCCGCCGCGACCAGCGCGCGTTGCATCGCCTCGGATTCCCCCATGGTCTGGAGGTATTCCTCGGTGGCGAGCCAGAAAGAGCCCATCCACACCCCGGACGCGCCCAGCGCGAGCGCCGCCGCGACCTGCCTTCCCGAGCCGATCCCGCCGGCGGCGAGCACCGGAACACGGTCGCCGACGGCGTCGGCCACCTCGGGCAGCAGGACCATCGACGCGATCTCGCCGGTGTGCCCGCCCGCCTCATACCCTTGCGCCACAACGATGTCGACGCCGTTGTCGACATGCCGGACGGCGTGCTCGGCCTTGCCTGCCAGTGCCGCGACCGGCACGCCTTTCGCGTGACACTGTTCGATGACGTCCACCGGCGGTGACCCCAGGGCGTTGGCGATCAACCGGATGGGGTGCTTCAGCGCGACCTCGACATGCGACCGGGCCACCGAATGCAGCCAGCCCAGCACGCCCGCGCGCTCGTCGGTGTCATCCGGCAGCGGCGGCACCGCGAGATCGCGCAGCGTCCGCTCCACGAAGTCGCGATGCCCCTGCGGGATGTACTTCGCGAGATCGATCGACGTCCCTTCGGCCGGGATCTTCGCGGGCATCACGATGTCGACGCCGTACGGTTTGCCGTCGGTGTTCTCGTCCATCCAGGACAGGACGGAGTCGAGTTCGGCGGCGTCGTTGAACCGCACGCAACCGAGCACGCCCATTCCGCCCGCCCGGCTGATCGCCGCGGCGACGTGTTCGGACGGGGTGAACCCGACGATCGGCAGGTCGATCCCGAGCCGGTCACACAGAGACGTCCGCATGAAACTCCTTTTACGCCGGTTGGATGGTGACGGGCTCGTGCTCGGCGGCGTAGCGCTGTGCCCAGGGATAGTCCGGTTTCCCGCTGGGCGACCGGCCGATCTCCTCGGCGAGCCAGAGGCTGCGCGGCACCTTGTACCCGGCGATCTCGGTCCGCACATGCGCTTCGAGCGCGGTGAAGTCCAGTTCCTTGCCTGCCCTCGGCTGGATCACCGCGGCCACGCGCTGGCCGAGCCGGTCGTCGGGGATGCCGATGACGAGCGCGTCGAAGACGTCCGGATGCGATTTCAGCGCGCCCTCGACTTCTTCCGGGTACACCTTTTCGCCGCCGGTGTTCACACACTGCGATCCCCGGCCGAGCAGCGTCACCGTGAGGTCTTCTTCGTAGCGCGCGTAGTCGCCGGGGACGACGTACCGCTTGCCGTCGATCTCGACGAAGATCTTCTCGGTCTTCGCGGGATCCTTGTAGTACCCGAGCGGGACGTGCCCGCGTCGCGCGATCAGCCCGATCGCGCCCGGTTTCGGCTCGACGAGCGCGCCGTCGTCGTCCACCAGGATCGCGTCCTTGCCGAAGTTGACCCGCGGCCCGGCCGAATGATCGCTGTCCTTGCTGACCATGCCGATGCCGGTGAACCCGCTTTCGGACGATCCGATCGCGTCGGTGATCACCACGTGCGGGAGCAGCGCCAGGAATTCCTGCTTCACCGACTGGGAGAACAGGGCGGCGTGACTCGACACCGCGACGATCGACGACGCGTCGTAGTCGCCCTCGCGGTAGGCGTCGATCAGCGGCCGCGCCATCGCGTCGCCGACGATGGTGAGCACCTGGACCTTGTTGTCCTGTACGGCTTTCCAGACCTCGTGCGCGTCGAACCGCGGCACGAACACCACCGGGCTGCCGGTGAACAGCGCGCCGAACGCGGCCCACTGCGCGGCGCCGTGGATCAGCGGCGCGGCGGGGAGCCGGACCAGGCTGCCGGACTTGCCCTGTTCGGCGAGCGCCCATTCGTCCGGGACGTACTCGCCGGTGACGAAGTTGATGCCGCCGCCGAGCGCGCGCCAGATGTCCTCGTGGCGCCACAGGACGCCCTTGGGGTACCCGGTGGTCCCGCCGGTGTAGAGGATGTAGAGATCGTCGGCGCTGCGCTCGGCGAAGTCACGCTCGGGCGAGCCTTCGGCGAGCGCGGCTTCGTAGTCCACGCCGCCATAAGACGAGTAGTCGCCGTCGCTTCCGTCTTCGACAACGACAACGTGTTTCAGTTTCGGCGCCTCCGGGAGGACGGCGGCCACCTTGTCCGCATACGCGCGTTCGTGGACCAGCGCCACGAGGTCGGCGTTGTCGAACAGGTACCGCAGTTCGCCGTGGACGTACCGGTAGTTGACGTTGACCGCGATCGCGCGCAGCTTGTACGCGGCGATCATCGATTCCAGGGCCTCGATCGAGTTCCGGGAATAGACACCGATGTGGGAGCCAGGTCCCACGCCGTGTGCGGAGAGGTGGTGCGCCAGCCGGTTGGCGCGCTCTTCCAGTTCGGCGAAGGTGACCCGCCGATCGCCGCAGACGACCGCGATGCGCTCCGGCACGGCGTCGACGGCGTGCTCGAGTAGATCCGCGATGTTGAGTGCCACGCCCCCAAATTAGAACATGTTATCGTTCCGGGCAATGGCCGCTCTTTCGACGGAGGCTCTGGTGGGCGAACCGCACGCGCTGGTGGAAAAGATCGAACACACCCTCGTGGTCACGATGAACCGGCCCGAGGCCCGCAACGCGCTCAGCGGCGAGATGCTCGGGATCATGGTCGAGGCGTGGAACCGGGTCGACGAGGACGACGACATCCGGTGCTGCGTGCTCACCGGCGCGGGCGGCGCGTTCTGCGCGGGCGCGGACCTGAAGTCGATGTCGAAGAACTCACCGTCCGACTCGTTCGAGAAGGGCACGTTCGATCCGAGCAAGATCGAGGGCCTGCTGAAGGGGCGGCGGCTGACGAAGCCGTTGATCGCGGCCGTCGAAGGCCCGGCGATCGCGGGCGGGACGGAGATCCTGCAAGGCACGGACATCCGCGTCGCGGGCGAGAGCGCGAAGTTCGGGGTGTCCGAGGCCCGGTGGAGCCTCTTCCCGATGGGCGGTTCGGCCGTGCGGCTCCCCCGCCAGATCCCGTACACCGTCGCCGCCGACCTGCTGCTGACCGGACGGCACATCAAGGCGGCCGAGGCGCTGGAGATCGGCCTGATCGGGCACGTCGTCCCGGACGGGACGGCGCTGGACAAGGCGCTGGAACTGGCAGGCCTGATCGCCGCGAACGGGCCCCTCGCCGTCCGCGCGATCCTCAAGACGATGCGCGACACCGAAAGCATGCACGAGGAAGAAGCCTTCAAGCTCGATGCCCAGTACGGCATCGAGGTCTTCGCGAGCGAAGACGCGAAGGAGGGCCCTCGCGCCTTCGCCGAGAAGCGCAAGCCCGTCTTCCGGGGCCACTGACCCCGAACTCGCGTGCTTGAGGCCGTGACTCGCGTGCTTGAACCCGGAACTCACGTGTTCCGGGTTCAAGCACGCGAGTCACGGGTCTGATCACGCGAATTCCGGGTTACGGGACGCGGTGGCCCTCCCAGTAGGGGTCGCGGAGCTTGCGCTTGTAGAGCTTCCCGTTCGGGTCGCGCGGGAGTTCGGGCAAGTAGTCGACGGAACGCGGGAGCTTGAACTTCGCCAGCCTGGACGCCGCGTACTCGAGGATCTCCGCGGTCAGCTCGTCGGAGGGCTCGACCCCGTCCGCGGGCTGGACCACGGCCTTGATCGCCTCGCCCCAGTCCTCGTGGGGGACGCCGAACACCGCGATGTCGGCGATCTTCGGGTGCATCACCAGCTCACCCTCGATCTCCGCCGGGTAGACGTTGACCCCGCCCGAGATGATCAGATCCGCCTTGCGGTCGTGCAGGAAGAGGTAGCCGTCCTCGTCGAGATGCCCGACGTCGCCGAGGGTGAACAGGTCCCCGACCCGCGCTTTGTCCGTCTTGACCCGGTCCTTGTGGTACTCGAACTTCGAGTCGCCCATCTTCATGTACACCGTGCCGGTCTCGCCTGCGGGCAGTTCCGCGCCCTCGTCGTCGAGGATCTTGATCGTCGAACCCGGCCACGGCAGCCCCACCGAACCCGGTTTCTTCAGCCAGTCCTCCCCCGAGATCGCCGTGCCGCCGCCTTCGGTGGCCGCGTAGTACTCGGTGACGACCGGGCCCCACCAGTCCAGCATCCGGCGTTTGACCTCCAGCGGGCACGGCGCGGCGCCGTGGATCATCACGCGCAGGGAGCTCATGTCGTAGGCCGCGCGGACGTCGTCCGGCAGCCCGAGCAGCCGCCGGAACTGCGTCGGGACCATGTGGCTGTGCGTGACGCGGTGCCGGTCGATCAGCCTCAGCATGTCCTCGGCGTCCCAGCGGTCCATCAGCACCGCCGTATGCCCCAGTTGCAGGGAAATCGCGACGAAGTTGAGCACGGCCGTGTGATAGAGCGGCGACCCGCACAGGTGCACGTGATCGTCGTGCGGCGCCAGCCCGAAGACGCCGAAGAACCACGTGGACGCGGCCGGAACCGCGTCGGGGTCGGCGCCGGTCAGCGGACGGCGGACGCCCTTGGGCCGCCCCGTGGTCCCCGAGGTGTAGAGCATCGGCGAGCCCGCCGTGCGCCCCTCCGGACGGCCGTCGCCCTCACCGGAACCGAGTTCCTCGATCCGGCGGAACCCCTCGACGTCACCGACGGCGAACCGCCCGCGTTCGGGGATCCCGGCCTCGTCGGCGGCGGCGATCGCGACGTCGGCGAACCGTTCGTGCGCGAGGAACGCCTTGGCGCCGCTGTCGGACAGGATGTAGGCGACCTCCGGTCCGACCAGGTGCCAGTTGACGACGACGATGTACAGACCGGTCTGGATGGCGGCGAAGTAGGCCGCCACGAGTTCGTCGCCGTTGGGCTGCAGGACGACGACCACGTCCCCGGCCTCCAGCCCGAGGGCCCGCAGTCCTCGGGCGTACGCGTTCGCTTTCGCGGCGAGGTCCCCGTAGCCGATCGAGCGGCCGTCCGGATCGACGAGCGCGACCCGCTCCGGTTCCTGCGCGGCGATGTTCCAGACCCCAAGGGTCCCGGTGGCAGTCGACATACCCGCGAATCTAGAACGCGTTCCACTCAAGGGCAACCACCAGGCGGGCCCAGATGACCGATCTTGCCGTCAAATCGAGAACGTGTTTCACTCAAGCGGTGAGCGCACCTGAACTCCCGCTGTCGGCCCCGCTCAACGTGGGCTTCGACTACACGCGTTCGGTCGGCCCGGTACTCGGCCGGTTCGTCAACGCCCTGCGCGAGCGCCGTGTCGAAGGCGTCCGGGGCAGCGACGGCCGCGTCCACGTGCCACCGCTGGAATACGATCCCGTGACCGCCGAGGCGCTGTCGGAATTCGTCCCGGTGGCCTCCGAGGGCGAGATCGTCTCCTGGTCCTGGATCGCCGAACCGGTCGACGGCCAGCCGTTGTCGCGGCCGTTCACGTGGGCGCTGGTCAAACTCGACGGCGCCGACACCTCGATCCTGCACGCCGTCGACGCCGGCGACCCTTCGAAGGTCCACACCGGACAGCGCGTGCGCATCCGGTGGGCGGAGGAGACCGTCGGTCACATCCGGGACATCGCCTACTTCGTCCCCGCCGACGGCCCCGACACCGAACCCACCGAGGCGCCTCCCCCGATCGCGAAACGCGAGGAGGACGCGCCCGTCAGCGTGGTGATCACGCCGATCCACCTGCGCTACGAGCATTCCGCGTCACCGGAGGAAAGCCGGTACCTGCGCGGGCTCGCCGAGGGGAAGCTGATCGGCCAGCGCTGCCCGTCGTGCGAGAAGGTCTACATCCCGCCGCGCGGCGCCTGCCCGACCGACGGCGTGCCGACCACCGACGAGGTCGAGCTGCCCGACACCGGCATCGTCACCACGTTCTGCATCGTGAACGTGCCGTTCCTCGGCCAGAAGATCAAACCGCCGTACGTGGCCGCGTACATCCTGCTCGACGGCGCGGACATCGCGTTCCTGCACCTCGTCCTCGGCTGCGACGCCGCCGACGTCCGGATGGGCATGCGCGTGCGCGCCGCCTGGAGGCCGCGGGACGAATGGTGGACGTCGCTGGAGAACATCGGCCATTTCGAACCGACCGGCGAGCCCGACGCGCCGTACGAATCCTTCGCCCACCATCTGTGAGGACACCGTGCCAGATGTAGCAGTCGTGGGCTTCGCGCAGGCCCCCAACGTCCGCAGTACTCCGGGCACCACCAACGGCGTGGAAATGCTGGTGCCGATCTTCGCCGAGGTCTTCGAGCGAACCGGTCTGTCCAAAGAGGACATCGGGTTCTGGTGCTCGGGTTCCTCGGACTACCTCGCCGGCCGCGCGTTCTCGTTCATCGCCGCGGTCGACGCCATCGGCGCCTTCCCGCCGATCCACGAGTCGCACGTCGAGATGGACGCCGCCTGGGCGCTCTACGAGGCCTGGCTCAAGATACGGATGGGCGAGGTCGAGACCGCGCTCGTCTACGGCTTCGGCAAGTCCTCCGCCGGGCAGCTGCGGCGCGTGCTGGCCCTGCAGATGGACCCGTACGTCGTCGCGCCGCTGTGGCCGGATTCGGTGAGCGTCGCCGGGATCCAGGCGAGGCTGGGGCTCGAAGCGGGGCTGTGGTCGGAAAAGGACCTCGCCGAGGTCGCCGCGCGCAGCCGTGCCGACGCCGCCGGGAATCCCGCCGCCCAGTTCTCCGGAACGGTCGAGGTCGCCGAGCTCCTCGACGCGCCGTACTTCGCGGATCCCTTGCGGGCCCACGACATCGCGCCCGTCACCGACGGCGCCGCCGTCCTCGTGCTCGCCTCGGCCGAGCGGGCGGCGGACCTCGTCGACAGTCCCGCCGTGATCACCGGGATCGAGCACCGGGTCGACTCCCCCGCGCTCGGCGTGCGGGATCTCACCCGGTCACCGTCCACGGTGGCCGCCGGCCGCGCACTGGACCTCGACGGCGTCGAGGTCGCCGAACTGCACGCCCCGTTCACACATCAGGAACTGATCCTGCGCGACGCGCTGGGCCTCGGCGACCAGGTGCGGATCAACCCCTCCGGCGGGGTCCTGACCGGCAATCCGATGTTCTCGGCGGGGCTGGCGCGGATCGGCGAGGCGGCGAACCGCATCCTCGACGGCAGCGCGCGCAAGACCCTCGCCCACGCGACCAGCGGCCCCGTCCTCCAGCAGAACCTGGTCGCGACCTTGGAGGTCCTCTCGTGAAGCACCTCGCGGCCGTACTGGGAACCGGCCAGACCCACCACAAGGCCAAACGCACCGACGTGTCCATGCCGGGCCTGCTCCGGGAGGCCATCGACCGGGCGATGCTCGACGCGCAGACCGGCTGGGACGACATCGACGCCGTCGTCCTCGGCAAGGCGCCGGACCTGTTCGAGGGCGTGATGATGCCCGAACTGTTCCTCGCCGACTCGCTCGGCGCGAACGGGAAACCGTTGCTGCGCGTGCACACCGCGGGTTCGGTCGGCGGATCGACGGCGCTCGTGGCGGCTTCGCTGGTCCAGTCCGGGGTGCACAAACGCGTCCTCACGGTGGCCTTCGAGAAGCAGTCCGAGTCGAACGCGATGTGGGGCCTGTCGATCCTGCCGCCGTTCCAGATGCCGGTGGGCGCGGGCGCGGGTGGCTATTTCGCGCCGCACGTGCGCTCCTACATCCGGCGGTCCGGCGCGCCCGATCACATCGGCGCGATCGTCGCGGCCAAGGACCGGCGCAACGGCGCCCTCAACCCGTACGCGCATCTGCGGCAGTCCGACATCACGGTGGAGTCGGTGCAGGCGTCGCAGATGCTGTGGGACCCGATCCGCTACGACGAAACGTGCCCTTCCTCGGACGGCGCGTGCGCGATGGTGATCGGCGACGAGGCGGCGGGCGACGCCGTCGACGGTGGCGCGGCGTGGATCCACGCGACCGCGATGCGCACCGAGCCGACCACGTTCGCCGGCCGCGACCAGGTCAACCCGCAGGCGGGACGCGACGCGGCCGCCGCGTTGTGGCGCGACGCGGGCATCACCGACCCACTGTCCGAAGTGGACGCAGCCGAGATCTACGTGCCGTTCTCGTGGTTCGAGCCGATGTGGCTGGAGAACCTGGGCTTCACCGACGAGGGCCAGGGCTGGAAACTCACCGAGGCGGGTGAGACCGCGCTCGGCGGACGGCTTCCGGTCAACCCGTCGGGCGGCGTGCTGTCGTCGAACCCGATCGGCGCGTCCGGGATGCTCCGGTTCTCCGAAGCGGCCAAGCAGGTGATGGGCCGGGCCGGGGACTACCAGGTCGACGGCGCGCGGATCGCGCTCGGGCACGCCTACGGCGGCGGTTCGCAGTTCTTCTCGATGTGGGTGGTGGGTTCGGCCAAGCCGAGCTAGGGACGGCGGCGGGGCCGGAGGCGTTGCGCGGCCAGCGTCGCGACCACTCCGGTCACCGCGCCGACCAGCACCGGCTTGAGACCGTGCCGGTCGGGCTGCTCCACGACCGGCCGGACCACCACGGGAGGCGGCGGCTTGACCGGATCCGGCGGGGCGTCGCGCGCCGTCGCCGTCCATGCCGTGACGAACACCAGCATCCGCGCCACCAGTGAGATGAAGAAGATCAGGCCGATGATGGAACCGAACGCGACCCCGGTCGGCGAGTTCCCGATCAACCGCAGGTAGATCCCACCGGCCTGCTTCAGCAGTTCGAAACCCACGGCGAGCGCGACCGCGCCGCGCATCGCGCTGCGGACCCCGACCGGTTTCCGCGGCAGCCGGGTGAGCACCCAGAGGAACACGAGCCAGTTCGCCAGCAGGGCCAGCGGGATCGAGATCGCCGACAGCACGTTGTGCCCCCAGGCGGTGTCGTCCACCCCCGCCAGGCCCAGCAGATAGCGGCCGAGCGCGGACCCGGAGATGGTGATCGCGAAGGAGACCAGCAGCGCGCTCGCGAGGCCGAGCAGCGCGAGCAGGTCCGCGGCGATCGTGCGCAGCAACGGGAGATCCGACCGGTTCTGGCCCCACAGCGCGGTGAGCGCGTCCCGCAACGCGTTCATCCAGTTCCAGCCGGAATACAACCCGATGATCAGACCGATGAGCCCGACGCTGGTGCGCTGCTCGACGAATCCGGTGAGCAGGTCACCCGCTTTGTCGCCAAGGCCGCCGGGCAGCGTGCCGGTGATCGCGTTCAGCATCGATTCGATCAGCTGCGGCTGGCTCGCCAGCACGAAGCCCGCCACCGACACCGCGACCATGAGAATGGGCACCAAGGAGAACAGGCTGAAGTAGGTGATCGACGCGACGTAGTGGTACCCGCCGTACTCGATATAGCGGTTCACCGCCCGCGCCACGTGGTCCAGCCAGCGGTAGCGGGCGCGCAGCCGCTTCCATTTCGTCGGTGCTTCCTTCTCCCTCACACGCCAATGTCTACCTCAGGCAGGTCACGGCTCGGGGGCAACACGCGATCACGCGAGCGCGATCAGCTCCGATCCGTCGTCCTCCGGCAGCGACGGGCCCGCCGTCGCCAGCACGGTGTTGCCGAGAAAGTCCAGTTCACAGCCGAGGGTGGAGAGGAACGCGGTGTCGGCGGCGTCCCGCCCGGTCGCGATCCGGCACAGGCTCTGCCTCGGCGCGAGACCAGTCGCGTCGAACACGTACCAGCGGCCGTCGATCGCGGCCTCGAACACGGCGTGGAAGTCCATTGGGGACAGTCCGGGCGCGTAGACCGCGGCGAACCGGGCGGGGATGTCGATCACCCGGCACAGCGCGATGCAGACGTGCGCGTAATCGCGGCAAACCCCTTCCCCGGCGAGGTAGGTGTCCACGGCGTCGTCGGCCGGGGAACCGGCACCGACCACATAGGACAGGTGCTCGCGCACATGCCGGACGATCGCCTCGACCTGGCTGCGCGCACCGGGCAGGTGACCGAATCGCGACAGCGCGAGCCCGCCCATCCGGTCCGAGGGGCAGTACCGGCTGGGCCGGGTGTAGCGGATCAGATCGTCGAGGGTGACCGGCTCGCCTTCGACGGGCCCGAGCGCGCGCTCGGCCCGGTACCGCACGACGTGCTCGCCTTCCGGAAGGTCGAGGACCTGGGCGCGGGTCCGGTGTTCGAACGCCACCTGGCGCGGCGGCGCGGGATAGGCGAACTCCTCCTGGCCGGCCCCGCCTGCGAACGCGACCACGAACGCGGCGGGGCCGGGTTTCGTGACCCGGAAGGACATTTCGACGTCGACCTGCACGTGGGGACCCATGGCCCCATGGTGCCCCACGCTGTTCGTGATCAATCAGCCGTAGTTGACCTGGTAGTGCTTGATCCCGTTGAGCCAGCTCGACCGGAGCCGGTCCGGCGCGGAGACCTCGCTGATGTTCGGCATGACGTCGGCGATGGCGTTGAAGATCAGGTCGATCTCCAGCCGCGCGAGGTTGGCGCCGATGCAGTAGTGCGAGCCCGTGCCGCCGAAGCCGACGTGCGGGTTGTCCTCGCGGAGGATGTCGAACTTCTCCGGCTGGTCGAAGTGATCCGGGTCGAAGTTCGCGGAGCTGTAGAACATCCCGACCCGGTCGCCCTTGCGGATCTGCTGCCCGCCGAGTTCGGTGTCCCTGGTCGCGGTGCGCTGGAAGGCGACCACCGGGGTGGCCCAGCGGACGATCTCGTCCGGCGCGGTCTTCGGCCGCTCCTTCTTGTACAGCTCCCACTGGTCGGGGTGGTCCAGGAAGGCCTTCATGCCGTGGGTGATCGCGTTGCGCGTCGTCTCGTTGCCCGCGACGGCGAGCAGGATGACGAAGAACCCGAACTCGTCGGACGCCAGCGATTCGCCGTCGACGTCGGCCTGCACCAGCTTCGTGACGATGTCGTCCATCGGGCACTTGCGCCGTTCTTCGGCCATGTTCCAGGCGTAGCCGACGATCTCCGCGGACGCGGCGAGCGGCTCGACCTCGTACTCGGGGTCGTCGTAGGAGACCATCTGGTTGGACCAGTCGAAGATCTTCAGCCGGTCTTCCTGCGGGATGCCGAGCAGTTCGGCGATGGCCTGCAAGGGAAGTTCGCACGCGACGTCGACAACGAAGTCGCCGGAGCCCTTTTTCTTGGCCTCGCTGACGATCCGCTCCGCGCGGTCGCGCAGGGTGTCTTCGAGCTTCGCGATCGACCTCGGCGTGAAGCCCTTCGAAACGATCCGCCGCAGCTTCGTGTGCTGCGGGGCGTCCATGTTGAGCAGGACCAGCCGGTTGGCTTCGAGGCTGTCGTCGGTCATGTGCTCGTCGAACCGGATGATCGCGGTCTTCTCCCGCGAGGAGAACAGCTCGCTGTCCCTCGACACCGCCTTGACATCCTCGAGCCGGCTGACCACCCAGTAACCGTCATCGCGGAAGCCCGCGGTGTTGTGCGGCTGCGGGTTCCACCAGACCGGTGCCGTACGGCGGAGTTCCGCGAACTCCGCCAGAGGCAGTCTGGTGGCGTAAAGATCCGGATCGGTGAAATCGAAACCGGCGGGGATCAGGGGAGCGGCCACGGGCTACCTCCTACGCGGTTCGCCAATGAAACACGTTCTAGGCCAGATTGAAGCATATGGCGTCCGTCACGTGAAGAGTTTTAGTGAAACCTGTTAACTGAACCGAGTCGGATCAGGGAATCCCAGCAAGAAGCGGCAACCGCGACCAGTGATCAAAATGAGGTCGCTCCTGGGGCTACTTGCCCAAATCAAGAACGTGTTCTACTTTTTCAGGCAGTGAACAGTGTTTCCCAGGAGGCGAACGTGGGTAGTCCGGTGATCGTCGAGGCGGTCCGCACCCCTGTCGGCAAGCGCAAGGGCCACTTGGCAGGCCTGCACGCCGCCGAGATCCTCGGCGCGGCGCAGCGCGCCCTGCTCGAACGCGCGGGGCTGGCTCCCGCGCTGGTCGAACAGGCGATCGGCGGCGCCGTGACCCAGGCTGGTGAGCAGGCGGGCAACGTCACGCGGACGGCGTGGCTGCACGCCGGGCTCCCCGAGACCACGGGCGCGACCACAATCGACGCCCAATGCGGCTCCGCGCAGCAGGCGACGCACCTGATCGCCGGGCTCATCGCGGCAGGCGCGATCGACGCGGGCATCTCCTGCGGCGTCGAGGCGATGAGCCGGGTCCCGCTCGGCGCGAACCGCGGTGAGAGCATCGGCACGCCACGGCCGGAATCGTGGTCGATCGACATGCCGAACCAGTACGGCGCGGCCGAACGGATCGCCGAACGCCGCGGGATCACCCGCGACGACGTCGACCGGTTCGGGACGGCGTCGCAGGCCAAGGCCGCCGCCGCGTGGGCGGCGGGGCACTTCGACCGCGAGGTCGTCGCGGTGAAGGCTCCCGTCCTCGGCGAGGACGGCAAGCCGACCGGCGAGACGCGACTGGTGACCCGCGACCAGGGCCTGCGCGAGACGACCGTCGAAGGCCTCGCCAAGCTCAAGCCCGTCCTCGAAGGCGGCGTGCACACCGCGGGGACGTCCTCGCAGATCTCCGACGGCGCGGCCGCGCTCCTCCTGATGGACTCGGACCGGGCCAAGGCACTGGGCCTCAAGCCGCGGGCGCGGATCGTCTCGCAGGCCTTGGTCGGCGCGGAGCCGTACTACCACCTCGACGGCCCCGTGCAGGCGACCGAACGTGTCCTGGCCAAGGCGGGCATGACGATCGGCGACCTCGACCTGTTCGAAGTCAACGAGGCGTTCGCTTCGGTCGTGCTGTCGTGGCAACGGGTGCACCGGCCCGACGAGGACAAGGTCAACGTGAACGGTGGCGCGATCGCGCTCGGGCATCCCGTCGGCAGCACCGGCGCCCGCCTGCTGACCACGGCGCTGCACGAACTGGAACGCCGCGACGCGAGCACCGCGCTGGTGACGATGTGCGCCGGCGGCGCGCTTTCCACCGGCACCATCATCGAACGGATCGCTTGAGGGGCCGGGTAACCGAGAGGTGGCGTGGGTGGGTCGGGTGGCTGAGGTGTTGTGAAAGCCACTTTCGGGACGTCTGACGTCTCGAAAGTGGCTTTCGCGACATGGGCACGAGGTGGCCGTTGGGACGACCACCTGTACCGACGCGGACCCGGTGTCATGAAAGCCACTTTCGCAACCTTCAGCGTTGCGAAAGTGGCTTTCACAACGCTTCCCGACAGGGCCACCCGCCCGGCAGTGGGTAGCGATCACCCGAACAGTCCTCGCCGGCAGCCCGGCCAGACACCTTCGGCTCAAGAACCCGAATCGCCACTCACCCACCCAAGGCGACCTCGACCACCGGACCGTTGTCCGGTCTCGCGAGCCGTTTGCTCCCCTGCCCCTCCTTCCAGAAGTCGAAATAGATCGTGTTGCCCTCGACCCAGGTCAGCACCACCTCGGTGAGGTCGAGCCGGAAGACGTGAGCCTCCCCGTCGTCGCCCTGCAGGCGGGCGATCTCCGCCGGATCTGTGATCTCGACGGCCTTTCCCGACACCTTCGCGTCCGCGCCGCCCTCGTCGATCGCCGAGGCGGCGTGGATCGCGAATCTGCCGTCACGTTGCAGGTCTTTCGCCTTCATCGCGTTGATCATCGAACCGATCAGCAGGTCCTGTTCACGGAAATCGACCTCACTGCCACTGACACGGGGCGAGCCGTCCCGCCGGACCGTCGCCAGCACATGCGACTTCGCCGCGGTGAACCGCTCCTTGATCTTCCCCGCCAGCGCGGGTGCCTCTTCACTGAACTGCCGCCACGTCGCCATGGAGACAGCGTCCCACCGGGGTCCGACAGTTTGGAGGGGTCAGGGCTGTCAGGGGCGTGGTGCACCCATCGGATTCGGCAGCGGGATCGCCCCGGCGTCGAAGATCCGGCGGCTCACCGAGACGGCGATCCGCCGGATCTCGGCGACGCCGTCCTCGCCGAGTGCTTCGAGGGGGCCGGTGGCGAGACGATCGGTGTCGTCCTCGATCCGTTGGCGCAGAACGATTCCCGCGTCGGTGAGGGTCAGGTCGCCGTCGAGGATGCCCCGTTCGGTCAGCCGTGCGACGCTCTCGTCCCAGTCATCGTCGGACCAGCCGCGGTTGATCTGGACGACCTCGCGCGTCACCGCCCCGCTGCCGATGTGGGTCAGCGTCGTGTCGAGCCCGCGCAGCCCGGCGGCGACGGCGGAGAGGACGTGCCCGTCCCCGCGATGCTCGCGCAGCACCGTCGCCGCGAGCCAGATCCGGCCGATCGGCGAGGCGGGCCGGGTGACCGTGGACCAGGCGGCGGCGAGGGGCCTGGCCGCGTGATCGCAACCGGTGACGGCCTGTTCGAGCAGGTCGGCCAGCTCGCCGAAAGGTGCTTCCTCGGGCAGGATCCGCTTCAGAGCCGCCTCGACGGCCTCCATCCGGCTCTGGAGCACGACGGCGGGCTGGGCGTATTTCCACGCATCGGGCAGGGATCGCGCGACCATCCGCGGGGCGAATCCGAAGAGCATCGCGGTCACCGGTGGTTCCGGCAGCGGCCCGAGCGGCGCGACCCGTCCGGCGAAATACCCCATCCACCAGCTCGGCAGGCCCACCGCCTTCGCCGCGGCCGCCGTTTCCGGCGCGAAGTAGACGACGGCGTGCAGTGGCTCGACCGCCTCCCAGAGGCGGCGCTGAAGTGACGTCACGTCCCCCATCCTGGTCTCGCCGAAAACCGGATGCGACTCCGCGCCGGGTGGTGTGTGATCACGGGCATGGCGATCATCGTGGAGAAGCCGGGAATCGATGGGCTGCGCGAGGCTGTGGCCGCGCTGCGGGACTGGCAGTCCGACGGAGTGGCGTGGCAACTGCATCCCGGTGACCTCGGCTGGTTCTGGCGCAAGGGAGCGGAGGAGACGGCCGCGGCCGTCCGGATCTGGCGCCGGGACGGCCGGATCCTCGCCGTCGGGTTCCTGGACGGAGCCGACCTCCTGCGGTTCACGACCGCGCCGGACGTCCGCCGGGACGAGGAACTGGCGCGGCGAGTGGCCGAAGACGTGGCCACGCCGGACCGCGGTGTCCTGCCCGAGGGGAGTGTCTCCGTCGAGGCTCCGATGGACGCGCTGCTCCGAGACGTGCTGCCTGGACATGGCTGGCGTATCGACGACGAGGAGCCGTGGACGCCGTTGAGCCTCGACCTCGCCGAGCCGGTGAAGGCCCCGGACCTGCGGATCGAGGCGGTCGGCGCAGATCTGGCGGCCGTGTGGGCCGAAGTCATCGGGGCGTCGTTCACCGGCTCGACGTTCACCGCCGAGAAGTGGCGGACGATGGCGACCGGGGCGGCTTACGCCGATGCCCGGTGCCTGCTCGGCTATGACGACCGAGGTGCCGCCGTCGCGGCGGTGGCCGTGTGGTCGGCCGGTCCCGGCAAGCCGGGGTTGCTCGAACCGATGGGCGTGCACCGGGACCAGCGTGGCCACGGCTACGGCCGGGCGATCACCGTCGCCGCGGAGGCCGCGCTCCAGGAGCTCGGCTCGTCGAGCGCGATCGTGAACACGCCCAGCTCCAACGTCGCCGCTGTGACGACCTACAAGTCGGGCGGGTTCCAGCCGTGGGCCGAGATCCTGGACCTGACGCGGGACGCCTGAGCCCTCGAGGCTAGTCGTAAAACCTAAGCCCCGTAAACACTTTCAGGTACCGGGGCCTCCGCCAGCAAGTCGGCCACCACCGGGCCGAGTTCGGCGGGGGCCCACCGGGAACCTTTGTCCCGCACCGCGCCGTGCCGCCAGCCCTGCGCGATCGACACGCGCCCGCCGTCGACCTCGAACACCCGCCCGGTCACCCCGGACGACTCCTCGCTGCCGAGCCACACCACCAGCGGCGACACGTTTTCCGGGGCCATGGCGTCGAAACCGGCCTCCGGGGCGGCCATGTCGTCGGCGAACGCCTCTTCGGTCATCCGGGTGCGGGCGGCCGGGGCGATCGCGTTCACGGTGACGCCGTAGCGCGCGAATTCGGTCGCCGCGACCAGCGTGAGCCCGAGGATCCCGGACTTCGCGGCCGCGTAGTTCCCCTGCCCGACGCTGCCGAGCAGGCCAGCGCCGGAGCTCGTGTTGATCACCCGTGCGGCCCGCTTCCGGCCCGCCTTCGCCTCGGTTCGCCAGTATTCGGCGGCGTGCCGTGTCGGCGCGAAGTGTCCCTTCAGGTGGACGCGGATGACGGCGTCCCATTCGTCCTCGCCGAGGTTGACCAGCATCCGGTCGCGCAGGAATCCGGCGTTGTTCACCAGGACGTCCAGCCCGCCGAAGGTTTCGACGGCGGTCCGCACCAGCGCCGCGGCGCCGTCCCAGGACGCGATGTCGTCGGTGTTCGCCACCGCCTTGCCGCCGAGCGCCTCGATCTCGTCGACGACGTCCTGCGCCGGGCCCGCCGATCCGCCGCTGCCGTCGATCCCGGCGCCGAGGTCGTTCACCACCACCCGCGCGCCCTCGGCCGCGAACGCGAGCGCGTGCGCCCGCCCGATGCCTCGACCGGCACCGGTCACCACCACGATCCGGCCGTCGGCGATCCCGCTCACACCGGCTCCTTTCGTTCTTTTGGCTGGGAATTGGAGGCGGCGAGGAAAGCAGGCAGCTCTCCCCCGCCGTGCACGGTCAGGCAGGCACCACTGACATAGGAGGCCAGAGGAGACGCCAGGAACACCGCGCAGGAGCCGATCTCGTCCGGTTCGGCCAACCGTCCTAACGGGACTGTCGCGCCCACGGCCGCGATCCCCGCCTCGTCGCCGTAGTGCAGATGCGAGTGTTCGGTCCGCACCATGCCGACATCGAGCGCGTTGACCCGCACCTTCGGCGCCCACTCGACGGCGAGCGTCGCGGTCAGGTTGTCCAGGCCCGCTTTCGCCGCGCCGTAGGACGCCGTCCCCGGCGACGGTCTCGTCGCGCTGACACTGCTGATGTTCACGATGACCCCGCCACCGTCCTGACGCTGCATGAGCGCGTTCGCCGCGCGGGCGACGGTCAGCGGGGCCAGCAGGTTCAGCGCGACGATCTTTTCGTGGAACCGCGGCGACGCGTCCGCCACCTCGGCGTACGGCGCGCCGCCCGCGTTGTTCACCACGACGTCGAGCCTGCCGTGCCGCCGGACGATCTCCTCGAAGAGCGCGTCGACCTCTCCGGCGTCGCGGACGTCGCAGGAGATGAACGTCGACGCCCTGCCTTCGGCGCACACGGGACGCTCGGGTTCGGTGCGGGCGCAGGTGACGACTTCGGCGCCGGCGCGCAGAAACGCCCTGGTGACACCGGCCCCGACGCCGCGTACCCCACCGGTCACCAGCACCACGGCACCGTCGAGCCGGAGTTCGAGTGTCATGCCGGTCCTCCTTCACGGTCGCTGTACCCGAGCCGGACGTCCTGCTAACGTACCAAGCAAGTGCTAGGTTTGGTAGCTGTGGAGGGTGCCCGATGACCGTTTCCACCCACTCACCGGAGCCCGGCATCGCCGTGGTCACGGTCGACGCGCCCCCGGTGAACGCGCTGAGCGTGAAGGGATGGTTCGCCCTCGCGTCCGCCGTCACCGACGCCGGGCGGGATCCCGCGACGCATGTCGTGGTGCTGCGCGCGGAGGGCCGGGGGTTCAACGCCGGGGTCGACATCAAGGAGATCCAGCGCGATCCGGGGTACGGCGCGCTGATCGGCGCGAACGAGGGCTGCGCGGCGGCGTTCTCCGCCGTTTACGACTGCGCGGTCCCGGTGATCGCCGCGGTGCAGGGCTTCTGCCTCGGTGGTGGGGTCGGCCTGGTCGGCAACGCGGACGTCGTGGTCGCCAGCGAGGACGCGACCTTCGGGCTGCCCGAGGTCGATCGCGGCGCACTGGGCGCGGCGACCCATCTCGCGCGGCTGGTCCCCCAGCATCTGATGCGGGCCCTGTACTACACGGCTTCGACGATCACCGCGGCTCAGCTGCACCACCACGGTTCGGTCTACGCCGTGGTCCCGCGGGACGAACTCGACGAGACCGCGCTCGGCGTCGCCCGGCAGATCGCGGCCAAGGACACCCGCGTGATCCGCGCCGCGAAACAGGCCATCAACGGCATCGACGTCCAGCCCGTGCACCGCAGCTACCGCTTCGAACAGGGATTCACCTTCGAACTCAACCTGGCGGGCGTCTCGGACGGCGCGCGCCAGGAGTTCCTGGACGGTAAGGGGAAGTGATGGCCGACAAGCGGATGACGCCGGACGAGATAGTCGGCGAACTCAGGGACGGCATGACCATCGGGATCGGCGGCTGGGGCTCCCGGCGCAAGCCCATGGCGCTGGTGCGCGCGATCCTGCGCTCGCCGGTCAAGGATCTCACCGTGGTCTCCTACGGCGGTCCGGACGTCGGGCTGCTGGCGTCGGCGGGCAAGATCAAGCACCTCGTCTTCGGCTTCGTCACCCTGGACACGATCCCGTTCGACCCGTGGTTCTCCCGTGCGCGGGAATCCGGGTCGATCACCGTCACGGAGTACGACGAAGGCGTTTTCGGGACCGGCCTTTCCGCCGCCGCGCAACGACTTCCGTTCCTGCCGACGCGCGCGGGCCTCGGCTCGGGCGTCATGGACCTGAACTCGTCGCTGCGGATCGTCCGATCGCCGTATGACGACGCCGAGGAGTTGCTGGCGGTGCCCGCGCTCAAGCTCGACGCGGCCTTCGTCCACCTCAACCGCGCCGACGCGCGGGGCAACGCGCAGTACCTCGGCCCGGATCCGTACTTCGACGAACTGTTCGCGCTCGCCGCCGACAAGTGTTACGTGTCAACGGAAAAGATCGTGGAGACGGCGGAACTCGCCGAAGCGGGGCCGGTGCAGAGCCTGCTGCTGAGCCGGATGCTCGTCACCGGGGTCGCCGAAACGCCGAACGGCGCGCATTTCACCACCGCCGTCCCGGACTACGGGCGCGACGAACGTTTTCAGCGGCACTACGCCGAGTCCGCCAAGGATCTCGACGCGTGGCCTGGATTCGTCGACAGGTTCCTGTCCGGGGACGAAGCGCAGTACCAGAAGGCCGTCGCCGAATTCGGGGAGTCAGCGTGAGTGACATCAGTCGTGCCGAAGTGGCGGTCGTCGCCTGCGCCGAGTTGTTCCGCGGTGACGGCGAGATCGTGGTCAGCCCCATGGGTTTCATCCCGTCGCTGGGCGCCCGGCTCGCCAGGCTGACCTTCGAACCGGACCTCGTGCTGTCCGACGGCGAGGCGTACCTGATGACCTCCGACGCCGTCATCGAAGGCTGGCAGCCGTTCCGCAAGGTCCTCGACACCGTGGTGCCGCGCGGGAAACGCCACGTGGTGATGGGCGCCAACCAGATCGACGGTGAGGGCAACCAGAACATCTCGGCGATCGGCGGGCATTCCCGCCCCAAGAAACAACTTCTCGGAGTGCGCGGCGGGCCGGGCAACACGGCCAACCACCGCACGAGCTACTGGGTGCCGCGGCACGGCAAGCGGGTCTTCGTCGAGCAGGTCGACATCGTGTCCGGCGTCGGCTACGCCAGGGCGCGCGAGGCCGGCCTGCGGCATCACGACGTCCACCGTGTCGTCACCAACCTCGGTGTCCTGGACTTCGGCGGCGAAGACCACGCGCCGCGGCTGCTTTCCGTGCATCCGGGGGTTTCCGTGGACGAGGTCGTCGAGGCGACGTCGTTCCCGCTGATCACCGACGGCGTCACGGAATCCCGGCTGCCGACCGAATCCGAACTACTCCTGATCCGGACCAGCCTGGATCCAAAGTCCTTGCGGGACAAGGAAGTCCCGTCGTGAGGACCGCGCTGACCGAACTGGCGGGCATCCGGTATCCGGTCGTGCAGACCGGCATGGGCTGGGTCGCCGGGCCGCGGCTGGTGTCGGCGACGGCGGAAGCGGGCGGTCTCGGCATCCTCGCGTCCGCGACGATGACCTACGACGAGCTGGCGGCGGCGATCAAGGAGGTCAAGAGCCGCACGTCGCGGCCGTTCGGGGTCAATCTCCGCGCGGACGCCGAAGACGCCGCGCGCCGGGTCGAGCTGCTCATCGCCGAGGAAGTCAAGGTCGCTTCCTTCGCGCTCGCGCCGAAGAAGGACATGATCGCGCGGCTGAAGGACAACGGCGTCCTCGTCGTCCCCTCGGTCGGCGCGGCCAGGCACGCGGAGAAGGTCGCGGGCTGGGGTGCCGACGCCGTCATCGTGCAGGGCGGCGAGGGCGGCGGGCACACC
The DNA here is from genome assembly GCF_000384215.1 of Amycolatopsis alba DSM 44262. Taxonomy (NCBI): domain Bacteria; kingdom Bacillati; phylum Actinomycetota; class Actinomycetes; order Pseudonocardiales; family Pseudonocardiaceae; genus Amycolatopsis; species Amycolatopsis alba. The sequence continues at coordinate 9,288,297 of NZ_KB913032.1, forward strand.
GGCGGGGTCGCGACGACACTGCTGCTGCCGTCGGTGCTGGACGCCGTCGACATCCCGGTGGTCGCGGCGGGCGGCTTCTTCGACGGCCGGGGGCTGGCCGCCGCGCTCGCCTACGGGGCGGCCGGTGTCGCGATGGGCACCCGATTCCTCCTGACGAAGGAAAGCACCGTCCCCGAGGAGATCAAGCAGGCCTACCTCGCCCGCGACCTCAACGGCACCGTCGTCACCCGCAAGGTGGACGGGATGCCGCATCGCGTCCTGCGGACGGAGCTCGTCGACGCGCTCGAGTCCGCCGGTCCGGTGAGCGGGCTCGCCAGGTCGGTCCGCAACGCCGCGAAGTTCCGGAAGCTGAGCGGACTGTCGTGGCGCTCGCTGGCCACCGAGGGGCTGCGGATGCGACGGAGCGGCGACCGGACGTGGTCGCAGGTGCTGATGGCCGCCAACACGCCGATGCTGCTGCGCGCCGGGCTGGTCGAGGGCGATCGGAGCGCCGGGGTGCTGGCGTCCGGGCAGGTCGTCGGCCTGCTGGACGACCTGCCCGCGGTCGGCGAGCTGATCGAGACGATCGTGGCCGACGCCACCGGGATCCTGCGGCGGCTGGCCTCCGAGTGAGGGACCGGGCGAGCTGTGCTTGACTTCGGCCATGATCTCGGAGAGTCGTTGTCCGGTCGAGGACGGCGAGCTGTACGTCCGCAGTACCGGCGAAGGGCCGCTTCTGCTCCTGATCGCCGGTGGGCTGGGCTCGGCGGACACCTTCCGGGCGATGACGAAGCTGCTCGCCGTCGACTACACCGTCGTCACCTACGACCGGCGCGGGCACTTCCGCAGTACCGACACCAGCACCGGCCCGGTCAGCGTGCCGAAGCAGGCCGACGACGCCCACGCCGTCCTCCAGCACGTCGGCGGCGGGCCCGCGAGCGTGTTCGGGACCAGCGCGGGCGCCCTGATCGGCCTCGACCTCGTCGCCCGCTACCCGGACGCGGCGAGTGTCCTGGTCGCGCACGAACCGCCCGCCATCCAGCTGCTCCCGGACGCGCTCGGCTGGCTCGACGAGGCCAACGCACAGGTCCGGCTCGCGCAGGCGGGTGACCTGATGGGGGCGTTCAAGCGGTTCACCGACGGGATCGCCGGCGCCGCGCTGCCCGAACTGCGCGCGATCCGGCTGCCGAACGAGGAGGAGTGGAAGCGGCTGTTCGCCCGCGAGCTGGCCGAGATTCTCGACTACCTTCCCGATCTGCGGGCGCTTCGGAGGGCCAGTACCGAGATCTTTCCCGTCGCAGGCGTCGGCAGCCGCGGGCACTACCACTACCAGCCCGCGAAGATCCTCGCGCTGGAGCTGGGATTGCCGTTCACGGAGGTACCGGGGGCGCATCTGGCGCCGCAGCGGAACCCGGCCCAGTTCACCGAAGCGCTGCGGGACCTCCTCGAAGGCTGAGGGTCACGCCATCAGGGGCAGTTTCCCGACCAGCTTGTCGATCCGGTTGCGCGGCCCGACGATGCCGATCGCGCAGAAGTCCATCTCCCCGGTCGGGATCTCCTTCATCGTCGCGAGGAAATCGGTGTAGACCCGGATCTGCTGGGCGACCGCGGGCATGTCGGCGACATGGCATCCCGGCGAGGCGGCGGCCTTGGCGCGGATGGCCCGCAGCTTCCCGGCGTCGGCCGACAGGATCGAGCAACCGACCCACGGCAAGCCCGTGTAGTGCTCGCCGCCGGCGTCGACAGCCTCGTCACCGAGAAGACCGGTCACGGCCTTCGTGGTGGCGACGGCGGTGCAGACCGCCGCGTTGACCGCGCGCCCCGGCGGCAGCTCGCTGTTGACCACGATGACCCACTTCAGCCTGGCCGATCGGGTGGACGCGGTGAAGTCGATCTCGTCGGGCGCGAACCCGATGGCCGTACCGTACTCGGACATTCAGCTGGTCTCCTGCTCACATCAACGGATGAACAACGCCAAGCTAAGAGGACATACGAGTAGAGTCCACTGTGTTCGTACTTAATACGGCAAGAGGTCTGAGATGGCACGGTTGGACGAACTTGATAAGGCGATCCTGGCGCAATTGCAGTCGGACGCACGGAAGACCAACCGTGAGGTGGCCGCCGCGGTGGGGGTTTCGCCGACCACCGCGCTGGACCGCACCCGCGCCCTGCGGGAACGCGGCGTGATCCGCGGCGCGCTGCTGGACGTGGATCTGCCGTCGATCGGCCGCGGGGTGCAGGCGCTCATCGCGGTGCGGGTGCGCCCGCCCTCGCGGCGGAACATCGAAGGCTTCCGGAACTGGGTCAACGCGCTGCCCGACCTCGTCGGGCTCTACGTGACCACCGGGACCGAGGACTTCATCCTGCATGTCGCGGTCCCCGACAACGACGCCCTCTACGCCTTCGTGATCGACAAGCTGACCGAACGCGCGGAGGTCGCCGACGTGCGCACCTCCATGGTGTTCGAGCACAGCAGGCGCACCAAGATCACGCCGGTGGACCGCTAGAGTTCCCGGATGACGCGGGCCGGATTGCCCGCGGCGAACACCTTCGACGGCAGATCGCGGGTGACGACGCTGCCCGCGCCCACCACGGTGTCGTCCCCGATGGTCACCCCGGCACAGACGATGACGCCGCCGCCGAACCAGACGTTGTCCCCGATGGTGATCGGCGCGGCCGACTCCCAGCGCTGCCGCCGCAGCTCGTGGTCCTCCATGGGATGCAGCGCGGTCAGCAGCTGACAGCGCGGGCCGATCGAGCAGTCCGAGCCGATCTTGATCGGGGCGCAGTCGAGGAGGATCGCGTCGTAGTTGAGGAAACTGTTGGCACCGATCTCGATCAGATAGCCGTAGTCGCACTGGAACCGCGGCATGATCCAGGAACCTTCACCGAGGTTTCCCAGCAGCTCGCGCAAAACCGTGTCCCGCTCACCGGTCTCCTCGGCGCCTGTGCCGTTGAAGCGGTCCACAAGGGCCTGTGCGCGCCTGCGGTCCGCGACCAGTTCGGGGTCGTTGTCCCGGTACAGCTCGCCGCTCAGCATGCGGTCCTTTTGCTCACCCATGCCGCCAACCTACCGAAAAGAGCCCTGCCGGCGGGCTTCACTCGGGAAGCCGCCGACAGGGCGGGTGGACGCTTGCGGAGCGTTCTTCAGTTGTGTCGATCTGTTCGGGTAGGGCCGGCCCGGCGGGTGGGTGAGGTGTAGGGGGGACCCGCCGGGCCGGAGTATCTTCCTCCTGTTCGCCGGTGCTCATCGTCCACAGTCGACAGTGCTTGCTTCCGCGCCTTTCCGAATTCCGGTCCGGCTAACGGTAGATACGGTTCCGAACCGCGAGCGGTTCAAAAAAAGATCGAGAAAGCGCTATCGGCGCACGACGGCCAGCACCGTGCCGTCCTGCTTGTGGACCTCGAAACGTTCGATGTCGGCTTTCCGCAACGCCGTCGAACCGGTGATGACGAGGGGGTCCGGCGAACCGGGGACGCCGTACCCTTTGGACGGCACGGTCCAGTTGTTGACGACGTAGGCCTCTCCACCGTGGGAGTAGGCGAAGAGCTGGCAGGTCATCGGCCCGATGAGGCCGCGCAGTTCGAGTTCGACCGCGCTGCCCCACTCCTTCTCCTGGACCGTGACCTCCGCGGCGACCGCGTTGCCCGCCTCGGACCAGCCGAACGGGGCGGCGCCGCCTTCCGGGCCCACCTCCCTGGACGGCGACGGAGAGGACACCACCGACGTGACGATCGAGGGCGCGGCCTGCGTGACAACCGGTTCACGGTTCGTGACCGAGAGAACGACGAGCGGTCCGCCGACGACGAGCACGAGTACGGCGGCGGCCGTCGCGAGCCGGACGATCTTGCGACGACGGTTCGCCTTGGCGGCGTCCGCGAGCAGCATCCGCAGCACCCGCGGCCCCGGCCCCTTCACCGGCGGGTCCGGCCAGCTCTTCTTGACCATGTCCAGGATGTCGGGCAGGTGGTACATCTCCACCAGCTCGACCTGACACTCGGGACACTCCAGCAGATGCGCTTCGAATCCGGCGTGATCCTCCTCGCCGAGGACGCCGAGCACGTAGGCGGCGATATCCGTGTGCGGCGCTCCGGACACCTCGCTCACCCCCGCTCCTGCAACGCCCTGCGCAGCGCGCGCACAGCGTGGTGGATCCGCGATTTCACCGTACCCGGCGGAACCCCGAGCGTCGCCGCGACCTCGTTCACGGTGCGGTCACGCAAGTAGGTCTGCTGGACGGCCTCACGTTGTTCCGGGGAAAGATTGCGCAGGGCCTCGTAAACGATCATGGCCGCGAGCGTCTTCTCCGATTCGTCCGGTACTCCGATCGAATCCGACTCCAGTTCCTCCACCTCTTGAGGACGGGCGCTCCGGCTCCGCCAGCCGTCGATGACGATGCGCCTGGCCACGGTGAACAGCCAGGCGCGCAGCATCTCCGGCTGCCGGTCGAGCTTGCCTGCGTTGCGCCACGCCTTGATGAGCGTTTCCTGTACCACGTCCTCGGCCCACTGACGATCGTGACCGGTCAGCTTCAGCACGAACGCCATCAGGCTCGACCCGAACTCCTGGTACAACGCCCTGATGAGGTCGTCATGCCCGTTCGACACGGGGTCATGATCGACAATTGGCTGCAGTATCCGAGAGTGGCGTCCCACGCGGCACATCTTTGTGGGCTCAGGGGCGATAAGTCCAGTACCAAAACCGTTCGGTACCGGTTTCTTCGCGCGGTGAAAGTTTTTTGAACCGTTCCCGACTCGTGACCGTATCCACTACCGAAGACCCCGACCCGGCGCTGTCCCCCGCATCGCCGAATCCACTGTGGATCATGACTGTCCACAGTGTACTTAAACCTGCCTGCGCACACTCCTCTGGCCCCGACAGGAGGATTTCCGTGAACCCCGTGTCACGCTCGGTCATACCTTTGACCCTGACCCTGTCCGCGATCGCGCTGACCTCGGCCTGCACCACCGGTACCGCGGGACCGAACGGCTCTCCGGGCGCGGCTCCCGCCGCCGGAGCCGCCCGGATCCCCGGCATGCCCGACCCGGCGGCCGAACCGGCCCCCGGTGTCACGGCGGCGATCCTGTTCGACCTCGGACCGATCGTCACCGACACGAACGGCTTCACGCTTTACCGCTACGACAAGGACACGGTCAACCCGCCCAAGTCGAACTGCGCCGAAACCTGTTCGCGCACCTGGATTCCCGCCAAGGCAGGCGGCGATCTCGTGGTGACCGGGATCGATCGCGCCCTGGTCGGCACCGTGACCAGGGACGACGGCACCGAGCAGATCACGCTCGCGGGCTGGCCGCTCTACCGCAACGCCAAGGACGCGATGCCCGGCAACACCGGCGGGCAGGGTGCCGACAACGCGTGGTTCCCGGCCAAACCGGACGGCACGAAAGTGCTGCTCACCGCGGACACCTGGCAGGCCGATGACCTCGGCATCTGACCTCCCCAGACTCTCCCGCTCGCTGCTCGTCCTGCTGCTCACGGCCGCGGCGACCCTGTTCGGCCCCGTCGGCGCCGCGCACGCCCAGCAGCTGTCCGCGGCGGACAAGAACCTGATCGTCAACGTCAAACTGGCCGGGCTGTGGGAAATGCCAGCCGGGATGTGGGCGCAGGAACGCGGGAAGAGCAAACGGGTCCGCGAAGTCGGCCGGACGCTGATGATCGACCACGGCAGGCTCGACACCGCGACGCATTCCATCGCCGACCGGTTCGGCATCACCCTGCCGACCGAGCCGTCGGATCAGCAGGCAGCGTGGCTCGGCGAGATGAAGGCCGCCCGCGACGACAGCGAGTTCGACCGGATCTTCGCGAACCGGCTCCGGTACGCGCACGGCGTGCTGTTCCCCCTCATCGCCCAGGTCAGGGCCGGTACCCGCAACGACGTCGTGCGTGACTACGCCACCACGGCCAACCAGGCCGTGCTGCGCCACATGACCCTGCTGGAGAGCACTGGCGTCGTCGACCATTCGCTGATGCCGGAAGCCCCGGTGCCGCAGTCGAACACGGCCAACGCGGCGACGGACGTCGGTTTCGGCGACCTCGCCCTCGGCCTGCTGCTCGCGGTGGCGCTCGGTGGCGGGCTGTTCTTCGCCATCCGGACCCTGCGCAGCAAGAACACCCGGACCCGCAAACGCGCGGCCGCCGCCGAACCGGAACCGGTTCCCAGTGCCCCAGGAGAGATCCATGTATGACCAGTGGTCCGAGGTGGTGCTCGTCCTGACCCAGAAAACGGACACCGACCCCGGAATCAAGGGGATGGCGCAGACCTCCGCCCGGATCTCTTACGGCTTCATGTGCCTGACCCTGTGCTGGGGCGTGTTCACCGCGACCGGCTGGATCAAGTCGCTGACCGGGCGGAAGGCATTGCGCAACTCGCATATGGTGCTCGGCATCCTGGCGCTGTCGTTCGGTGTCGTGCACGCGATGTCGTTCCTGTTCCTGCCCGACGGATTCACCCTGGCGCAGATCTCGGTCCCGCTGCTGCCGGGCACGCTCGCGCGGCACGAACTGGGCGTCATCGGGCTCGAGGTGATGATCGCCGTCGCGCTGACCGGCGGGATCAGCCGGTTCAGCTCCTACCGGCGCTTTCTGTGGATCCACCGGCTCGCCTATCCGGCGGTCGCGATCACGGCGCTGCATTCGTTCTTCGGCGCCATGGCCAACGGGCATCTCGGCCTCCTGTGGTTCGGCGGGATCACGCTGCTGGTCCCCGCGGTCCTGCTGACCGCGCTGCGGTTCACCCCCACCCGGTACCTGGAACGGCTGGGCCTGGTCGAGGAACTGGTCTGACGGCCGCGCGGAACGACTTGGAGGAAAGAGAAAAATGATCTTCGGAAACGTACGGCGCGGCACTCGCGTCAGCGTCGACAACGAGCGGTGCGAGATCTTCGGCTTCTGCGAGATGGAGGCGCCTGCCACGTTCAAGATCGGGCCGGACGGCAAGCTCCGCATCCGCCGGATGGTCGGCCGGGACGGTTTGGACCAGGCCATCTCCGCGGCGAGGCTCTGCCCGAAACAAGCCATCAGAGTCAAGGGAGAAGGAGCGTACGACGATGAGTGACGGAGACCGGATCGTCGTCGTCGGCGCGGGTGTCGCCGGGCTCCGTTCCGCGGAACGCCTGCGGGAACTCGGTTTCGACGGCGAGATCGTGCTGGTCGGCGACGAACCGCGGAAGCCCTACCACCGGCCGATGGTGTCGAAGGAGCTCGTCACCGGCGGGGTGAAACCGGTGGCCGCGAGCCTGGAGCCGTATCTGGACCTGGACGTCCACTGGCGGCTCGGCACCCGCGCGACCTGGCTCGACACGAAGGAACGCACGGTCCACCTGCCGGGCGGGGAATCCCTTTGGTACGACGGCCTCATCGTCGCGACCGGCGTCTATCCCCGGCATCTCCCCGGCTCTCCGCGCCACGACCCCCGTGTCCGGGTGCTGCGCACCGTGGAGGATTCACTGGCCGTCCGGCGGGCTTTGGGGAACAGCAACAAGTCCGTCGTGGTGATCGGCAGCGGCCTGATCGGGAACGAGTTCGCCGCGTCGATGCGGTACCTGGGCCGCGACGTCACGCTCATCGGCCACGCGAAGGCGCCCTTGCACCGCTTCGGGGAGCGGATCGCGTCGGCGCTCGCCAAGGAACACCAGCACCATCGCGCGAAGCTGGCGATGAACACCGAGGTGCGGAACTGGATCAGCACCAAGGAGACGGTCGGGCTGCACCTGACCAACAACCAGTTCCTGGTGGCCAGTTGTGTCGTGCTCTCGATCGGCAGCGTGCCGGCCGTGGACTGGCTGCGCGGCTCGGAGCTGACCATCGACGACGGCGTCCTGTGCGAGGCGACGCTGTTCGCCGTCGGGGCGGAAGACGTCGTGGTCGCCGGCGACGTCGCGAAGTGGCCGAACCTGCGGATCGACGAGACCCCGCGCCGCGTCGAGCACTGGATGAACGGTGTCGAATCCGGGCGGGCGGCGGCGGAAAGCCTGATGCTGGGCCGGGGCAGCGCGCGACCGTACACGCCGCTCCCCCGCGCCTGGTCGTCGTTGTACGACACGCGACTGCAGACCGTCGGGATGCCGTCGCTGGGCAAGGACACGATCGAACTTTCCGACGGGGTCACCGGTTTCGTGCGCGAAGGCAGGCTCGTCGGCGCGGCGGGCTGGGATCGGCCGAAGGCGATGATCCACTGGACCGCCGAACTCGACCGGCGGCTGCCGGTGCCCGAGCCGGTGTTCCCCGCTCCCGCCGTCGCCGGGCCTTCGTTCGCCGCGGCGGAGTCGACGCCGATCGGGGAGGACGTCCTCGCCCCGTTCGAACGGGACTTCCTGTCCGACACCCCGACCGCGGCCGTACCCGCGCAGGAGGAGATGCCCTGGGCTCGCGTTCCCGCCGGGTGACACGGGATCGCGAACGGACCGGGGCCGCGCGCGGCGGCCGCGGTCCCCTCAGGTGGCGGTGGGCAGCTGGGCCTCCGCGCCCACCGCCACCCCCTGGGGACGCCGGGAGGATCCGGGTCCGACGGTGATTCGGGCTCCGTCGGATACCGCCCTTCTGGCTCCCCGTATCCGGTCGGGGCCCTTCCAGGCTTGACTCACCTGGGAGGGCCCCGATCGATGAACTCGTCACTCGCGTGATCAGGGACGTGACTCGCGTGATCGAGGGCGGAACTCGCGTGACGGGATGCCGCACTCGGGTGTGCGGCTTCTGATCACGCGAGTTCCGTCTCTGATCACGTGAGTGCGGTGTCGCATCACGTGAGTGCGGGTGGACTTCACCGCATCGCGCGCGCGGACGGCTCCCTGCGCGTCGAGCGCACGCGGCGGAACGCGTTGCGAAAGCCACTTTCGCAACCTTCAACGTTGCGAAAGTGGCTTTCGCGGCACTGCTTTCCCGCGGCACTGCTTCCCGCGGCACCGGTTTCCCGCGGCACTGCTTTCCCACGTCACCGCACCGGGCCGGCTCCGGGTGTCGCGAAAGCCACTTTCGGGACACCTGATGCCCTGAAAGTGGCTTTCACGACACCGCCCGCCGAGGTAGCGGCCAGGGCGCAGGGGCGTTCGCCCGGCACAGACGCTCGCCACTCACGAGACCGGTGCCTTCACCACCACCGTGTCGTCCGGGCCGACGAGACGCCCGTCCGAGGCGTGGACCTCCAGCGCCCGCAGCGGGCGCCCGCCGTCGCGGTCCACCAGTTCCGACCGCGGTTCGCCCTCGGCGAAGAAGTGCGCCTCGCCCCACTGCCGCAGCGCGACGATCACCGGGAACAGGTCGCGCCCCTTCGCCGTCAGGACGTACTCGCTGTAGGTGCTCCCGTCCGAAGCCGGGACCACGTCGAGCACCCCGTGCCCGACGAGTGCCCGCAGCCGGGCGGACAGGATGTTCTTCGCGACGCCGAGACCGCGCTGGAACTCACCGAAGCGGCGGACGCCGTCGAAGGCGTCGCGCACGATCAGGAGTGACCACCAGTCGCCGATCGTGTCGAGCGAGCGCGCCACCGGGCACGGAGCTTCGTCGAACGTCGTCCGCTTCACCATGGTTGCATCTTACAACCGGACTGTTCTACCGTCCCAGTGGTAGCAAGTTGAAACCACTTGGAGGATGTGTGCGATCCGGAGTCGTCCTGTTGTTCGCCGTGGCCGCCGGGACGGCCGTCGCCACGATCTACTTCGCCCAGCCCCTGCTCGTCACCATGGGCGCCGACCTCGGGATCGCCGCGTCGACCGTGGGCGGCATCGTCACGCTCACCCAGCTCGGCTACGGCCTGGGCCTGTTCCTGCTGGTCCCGCTCGGCGACCTGCTCGACCGGCGGCGGCTCGTCGTCGGGCTGCTGACCCTGCTCGCGGTGGCCGAACTGGTGGCCGCGACCGCTACGAACGAGGTCGTACTGCTCGCCGGGATGGCGGCGATCGGCGTGCTCGCGGTGGTCACGCAGCTGCTGGTCGCGTTCGCGGCCTCGCTGGCGGACCCGGCCGGGCGCGGGCGCGTGGTCGGCCTCGTGACGACCGGCGTCGTCCTCGGGATCCTGCTCGCGCGCACGGTGTCCGGGACGCTGGCCGACCTCGCCGGCTGGCGCGCGGTGTACGTGGTGTCCGCCGGGGTGACCGTGCTGATCGCGATCGTGCTGTACCGCGTGCTGCCCTCCTCGACCGGAAACGGCATGGGCTACCGGCGGCTGCTGCGTTCCACCCTGGCGCTTTTCGTCCGGGAACCGGTCTTCCGGACGCGCGGAACGCTCGCGCTGCTGATCTTCGCCGCTTTCGGCACCCTCTGGAGCTCGGTCGCCTTGCCGCTCAGCGAGGACGGCCTGTCGCATACCGCCATCGGCGCGTTCGGGCTGGCCGGGGCGGCGGGCGCGCTGGCGGCGGCGCCCGCCGGACGGCTCGCGGACCGCGGCCGCGCACAGTGGACGACCGGGCTCGCGCTCGGTCTGCTCCTGCTCTCGTGGCTGCCGCTGGGTTTCACGCGCGTGTCACTGTGGGCCCTGGCGGCGGGCGCGATCCTGCTCGATCTGGCCGTCCAGGCCGTGCACGTCACGAGCCAGACGCTGATCTACCCGCTCCGGCCGGACGCCGGCAGCAGGCTGATCGGCGGGTACATGATCTTCTACTCCGTCGGCAGCGGCGTGGGAGCCATCGGCTCGACGGCCGTCTACGCGATCGCGGGCTGGACCGGCGTCTGCCTGCTCGGCGCGGCCTTCAGCGCGTTGGCGCTCGCCACGTGGAGCGTCAAAGCCGCTCGATGATCGTGACGTTCGCCGTCCCGCCGCCCTCGCACATCGTCTGCAGCCCGTAGCGTCCGCCGCGGCGTTCGAGTTCGTGCAGCAGGGTCGCGAACAGTTTCGTCCCGGTCGCCCCGATGGGGTGACCGAGCGCGATCCCACCGCCGTTGACGTTGACCCGGTCCGGATCGGCGCCCGTCTCCTCGATCCACGCCAGGACGACACTCGCGAACGCCTCGTTGACCTCGAACAGGTCGATGTCCTCGATGCTCAGCCCGGTCTTCCGCAGCGCGTGCGCGGTCGCCGGGATCGGCCCGGTCAGCATCCACACCGGATCCGCCGCCCGCACCGAAAGATGGTGGATCCTGGCGCGCGGGGTGAGGCCGTGTTCCTCGACGAACTTCTCCGACGCGATGAGGGTCGCGCTGGCGCCGTCCGAGATCTGGCTGGCCACGGCCGCGGTAATGCGCGAACCCTCGCTCAGCGGCTTCAGCCCGGCCATCCGTTCCAGCGTGGTGTCCCGCCTGGGCCCTTCGTCCAGGCCGACACCGGCGAACGGCGTGATCTCGGCGGCGAACCGGCCTTCGTCGATGGCCGCGATCGCGCGCTGATGACTGCGGAAGGCGAATTCCTCCATCGCCTCGCGGGTCAGGTCCCAGTGCTCGGCGATCATGTCGGCGCTGCGGAACTGCGAAACCTCGACGCTGCCGTACCGCTCCTGCCAGCCCTTCGAACCGGAGAACGGGTCCTCGAAGCCGTACTCGCGCCCGGCGAGCATCGCCGCGCTGATCGGGATAGCGCTCATGTTCTGCACGCCGCCGGCGAGCACGAGGTCCATCGTCCCGGACAGCACCGCCTGCGCGGCGAAGTGCACGGCCTGCTGGCTCGAACCGCACTGCCGGTCGACCGTCACACCGGGCACGTGATGCCCGAATCCCGCCGCGAGCCACGCCGTCCGCGCGATGTTCCCCGACTGCGGTCCGAGCGTGTCGGTGCAGCCCAGGATGACGTCGTCGACCAGGTCCGCGTCGACCCCCGATCGTTCGACGACGGCCTGGATGACGTGGGCGCCGAGATCCGCGGAATGGACGCCGCTGAGCGATCCCCCGCGTTTGCCGACGGGGGTCCGGACCGCGTCAAGTACATACGCCTCAGCCACGCCGCCTCCTTTTGGTTGCAATGCCGTCCAGCAGGATCCCGAGGTACTGCTGCGCGACGTCGTCCGCGCTCAGCGATCCGTCGGGGTTGTACCAGCGCACCGCCACCCAGACGGTGTCGCGGATGAACCGGTAGGTGAGTTCGACGTCGAGGTCCTCGCGGAACACACCGGCCGCGATGCCGTCGGTGAGGATCCCGTTCCACAGTTTGCGGAACTCGGTGTTGCGGTCGGTGAGGTAGCCGAACCGCGGCAACTGCATCAGGTGCTTCGCTTCGGACTGGTAGATCGCCACCTCGGCGGGCCGCCGGTGAATGGACTCGAACGACGCCACGACGACGGCTTCGAGCGTCTCCCGCGGGCCTCGGCCTTCCGCGACGATCTCGGCGTAGGCGCCGAAGAGTTCGTCGAGGAACACGGTGAGGATCTCGTCGGCCATCGACTCCTTCGAGTCGAAATGGTGGTAGAGGCTGCCCGAAAGGATGCCCGCCGCGTCCGCGATGTCCCGCACGGTGGTGGAGACGTACCCGCGCTCGGCGAACAGCTTCGCCGCGAGGGCGAGCAGTTCGGCGCGGCGGGACCCTGGACTGGCTTTCATTGCTACCTCACGCATGCTGGGAACTCACGGACAAGACCTCGCCGGTGAGGTACGACGAGTACTCACTGGCGAGGAACACCATCACATTCGCCACTTCCCAGGGTTCCGCCGCCCTCCCCGAGACCTCGCGGGCGGTGAGTTCGGTGAGCAGTTCCTCGCTGGTCACCTTGGCCAGGAACGGATGCATCGCCAGGCTCGGCGCGACGGCGTTAACCCGGATGCCGTGCTCGGCGACGTCGACGGCCGCGCAGCGGGTGAGCGCCATGACGCCCGCCTTCGCCGCCGCGTAGTGCGCCTGTCCGGCCTGCGCACGCCAGCCGATCACCGAGGCGTTGTTGACGATGACCCCGCCGCCGCCCTGCGCGATGAACCGGTTCACCGCGGCCCTCGTCGCGCGGAAGGTGCCGTTGAGGGTCACGTCGATGACCCGCGACCACTCTTCGTCGGCCATGTCCACAATGGACTTCGTGCCGCCGAGGCCGGCGTTGTTGACGAGCACGTCGATCCGGCCGTAGTGCGCGGCGGCTCCGTCGATGAGCGCCCGCACTTGGTCTTCTTGCGTGACGTCACAGGGAATGGCGTGGACGTCACCTAGTTCGGCCGCCTTCTCCCCGAGCCGCCGCTCATGCCAGTCGCTGATCACGACGCGGGCGCCTTCCTCCAGCGCGCGCTTCGCCACCGCGGAACCGATCCCGGTTCCGGCCGCCGCCGTCACCACGACCACCTTGTCCCGCAGGAGATTCGCCCCCTCGGGGTACTTCGGCACCGGAATCACGGTCGCACCTCTCTCGGCAGGCCGAGCACGCGCTCGGCGACGACATTGCGCTGGATCTCGTTGGAGCCGCCGTAAATCGTGTCGGCCCTGGTGAAGAGGAAGAGGCTCTGCCAGGCGTCGAGCCCGTCTTCCGCGAGCATGCCCCGCGCGCCGCGGACGAGCATCGCCAGCTCGCCGAGGTCCCGGTGCCAGTTCGCCCAGACCAGTTTGGACACTTCGGCCACGCCGGGTGACGAGTCGCCCAGGGTGCGGATCGCCTGCGCCCGCATGACCTCCAAGCCGACCCACGCGCGGTCGATCCGCTCCGCGATCACCGGGTCGTCCGGCGCGATCCTGGTCAGTTCTTCGAGTTCCCGACGGAAGCCGACCTGCTGCCCGAGCGTCGCGACACCGCGTTCGAACGCGAGGGTGCCCATGGCCACCCGCCAGCCTTCACCGGGTTCGCCGACGACGAGGTCCTTCGCCGTGCGGGCGCCGTCGAAGAAGACTTCGTTGAACTCCGACGTCCCGGTGAGCTGCCGGATCGGGCGGACCTCGACCCCCGGTTGCCGCATCGGAACGAGCAAATAGGACAGTCCTTTGTGGCGTTTCGAGCCGGGTTCGGTCCTGGCGAGGACGAAACACCAGTCGGCCACGTGCGCGAGCGACGTCCACACCTTCTGGCCGTGCAGCACCCACTCGTCGCCTTCGAGGGTCGCGGTGGTCGACACCGCGGCGAGATCGGATCCGGCGCCGGGTTCGGAATAGCCCTGGCACCACAGTTCCTCGACGGCCACGATCGGCGGGAGGAACCGTTCCCGTTGCTCCGGCGTGCCGAACGCGATCAAGGTGGGCCCCAGGAGTTCCTGTGCCAGGTGACTCACCCGCGCCGGCGCGCCCGCTCGCGCGTATTCCTCGTGGAAGACGACCTGTTGATCCAGCGTCGCGCCCTGACCGCCGTGCTCGGACGGCCAGCCGACGCAGGTCCAGCCCGCCGCGGCGAGCCGCCGTTCCCACTCCACCCGTTCGTCGAAGGCCTCGTGTTCACGTCCCGGACCGCCCAAACCGCGCAGTTCCGGCGGCAGATTGTCCGCCAGCCAGGTGCGCACACGGTCGCGGAAACCGTCCTGAGCCACACATGCCTCCTCTAGCCAAACCAGAGCCTGCTGCGTAGGCTACCCTACCAAGCACTTGCTAGGGAGATTCGATGAGTGAGGGAACCATCCCGGCGGCGCTCGACGAGGCCGCGGAACGCTTCGCCGCACGAGAAGCACTCGTCGACGGCGAAGTCCGGCTCACCTATGCCGAACTCGCGCGGCGGGCGCGGCAGGCGGCACGGTTCTTCGAGGGCCACGAACGGGTCGCGATCTGCTCCCCCAACACCTGGCACTGGGTCGTCGCCGGGCTCGGCGCGCTGTACGCCGGCGCGACGCTCATCCCGGTGAACACCCGGTTCACCGCTCGCGAGACCATCGACGTCCTCGAGCGCGCGGAGGTTTCCGCGCTGGCGATCACCGGCACGTTCCTCGGTACGGACAGGCTGGCCGACCTCGGCACCTCCCTGCCCCGCACGGTGCTGCGGATCCCCGTCGAAGGCACCGAAGACCCGGTGGACGGCGTCGCGGAATGGGAAGTGCTCGCCGGCCTCGACAGCGATTTCGTCAGCCGCGTGGAGCCAGGCGACGTCAGTGACATCCTGTTCACCTCCGGGACCACCGGCCGCAGCAAGGGCGCGATGAGCAGCCACCGGCAGGTACTGAGCGTCGCCGAGGCCTGGGCGGACTGCGGTGGCCTCACCGCGGAAGACCGCTACCTCGTGATCAACCCGTTCTTCCACAGCTTCGGGTACAAGGCGGGGATCGTCGCCGCGGTGCTGCGCGGTGCGACGATGCTGCCGCAGCGCACCTTCGACGTCCGCGAAACCCTGCGGCTCATCGAATCCGAGCGGATCACCGTGCTCCCCGGCGCGCCGACGATCTACCAGGTGCTGCTGGACGCGCCCGAACGCGCGGACCACGACCTGTCCAGCCTGCGGCTCGCCGTCACCGGGGCCGCCACCGTGCCGGTCACGCTCGTGGAACGGATGCGGAAGGAACTGAGCCTCGACACCGTCCTCACCGCGTACGGCCTCACCGAAGCCGTGGTGGCCACGATGTCCCGTCCCGAGGACGACGCCGAACTGGTGGCGAACTACTGCGGCCGCGCGACGGCGGGCTTCGAGGTGAAGCTCGGCGAGCACGACGAAGTCCTGCTGCGCGGACCGAACGTGATGCTCGGCTATCTCGACGATCCCGAGGCCACCGCGAAGGCCGTCGATGCCGACGGGTGGTTGCACACCGGCGATGTCGGCGTGCTGAACGAACGCGGCTATCTGAAGATCGTCGACCGGATCAAGGACATGTACGTCTGCGGCGGGTTCAACGTCTACCCTGCCGAGATCGAGCAGGTGCTGAGCAGGCTGGACGGCGTCGCGGAGTCCGCCGTCGTCGGCGTGCCGGACGAGCGGCTCGGCGAGGTCGGCAAGGCCTTCGTCCGGACGCGCCCCGGAGCGGAACTGTCCACAGAGGACGTACTGGCGTATTGCAAGGCCGAATTGGCCAACTACAAGATTCCTCGATTTGTCGACTTCGTTGCGGAGCTTCCGCGAAATCTGTCGGGGAAGGTGCTGAAACGCGTGTTGCGGGAGGAAAACGGATGACCGTCGAGTACGAGCGACGCGGGCCGGTGGCCGTCGTCACGATGAACCGGCCGGAGTACCGGAACGCGCAGAACTCGGCGATGACCTACGCGCTCGACGCCGCGTTCGGCCGTGCCGTCGACGATCCCGAGGTCAAGGTGATCGTGCTGGCCGGGGCAGGCAAGCATTTCTCCGCCGGGCACGACATCGGGACGCCGGAACGCGACGTGGACGTCTCCTTCGAGCGCAAAGCGGTCCTCTGGTGGGATCACGTCGGCGCCGAGGGCGGTGACCAGCGGTTCGCCCGCGAGTCCGAGGTCTATCTCGGCATGTGCCGCCGATGGCGTGAGATCCCGAAGCCGACCATCGCGAGTGTGCAGGGCGCGTGCATCGCGGGCGCGCTGATGCTGGCGTGGGTGTGCGACATGATCGTCGCCTCCGATGACGCGTTCTTCGCCGATCCAGTGGTGCGCATGGGGATTCCCGGTGTCGAGTACTTCGCGCACCCCTGGGTCCTCGGTCCGCGCGCGGCCAAGGAAGTGCTGTTCACCGGTGAGCGCTTCACGGCGCAGCAGGCCAAGGAATGGGGCATGCTGAACCGCGTCGTCCCCCGCGCCGACCTCGAAACCGAGACCATGGCGCTGGCGGAGAAGATCGCGGTGATGCCGCGGATGGGGCTCGCGCTCGCCAAGAAGGCCGTCAACCAGGCCGAAGACCTGATGGGCCTGCGGTCCGGAATGGACTCCGTGTTCGGGCTGCATCATTTCGCGCACGCGCACAACGCCGAAATGTCCGGCGGGGATTCGCTGGGCGGGCAGGACGCGCGCTCGATGCGTGACGCGAACAGGACCTCGTGATGGATCTCGATCTCGACGAGCGCACGCTCGCCTTCCGCGACGAAGCCCGCGCCTGGCTCGCCGCGAACGTTCCCGCCGAGCCGCTGAAGTCGTTCGACACCGCCGAAGGATTCGCGCAGCACCGCGAGTGGGAATCCCGGTTGGCCGACGCCCGGTGGTCGGTCGTCTCCTGGCCACGCGAATTCGGCGGCCGGGACGCGAGCCTCCTGGAGTGGGTGCTGTTCGAGGAGGAGTACTACGCGGCGGGAGCGCCGCTGCGGGTCAACCAGAACGGCATCTTCATGCTCGCGCCCACACTGTTCTCCCATGGCACGGAGGAGCAGCAACGGCGCATCCTGCCGAAAATGGCGCGTTCGGAAGAGGTCTGGGCTCAGGCCTGGTCGGAACCCGAAGCGGGCAGCGACATCGCGGCTCTCCGGAGCACCGCGACCCGCTGCGACGGCGGCTGGCGGGTCAGCGGGCAGAAGACCTGGAGTTCACGGGCGACGTTCGCCGACCGGGCGTTCGGCCTGTTCCGCAGTGATCCGGAGTCGGTGCGGCACAAAGGTCTCACCTATCTGATGGCGGATCTGCGGTCCGAGGGTGTCACCGTCCGGCCGATCCCCCAGCTGGACGGTGAACCGGGGTTCGCGGAGATCTTCTTCGACGACGTCTTCGTCCCCGACGAGGACGTGATCGGCGCGCCCGGTGAGGGCTGGCGGGTCGCGATGACGACGGCGAACAACGAACGCGGCCTGTCCTTGCGCAGTCCCGGCCGGTTCCTCGCCGCGGCGGACAGGCTGGTCTCGCTCTGGAACGACGCCGGGCGCCCCGCGCACACCGCCGACAGGGTCGCCGACGCGTGGATCGGTGCGCGGGCCTACCAGCTGTACACCCTCGGCACGGTCACCCGGCTCGCGGGCGGCGCCGAGCTCGGGCCGGAATCGAGTGTCAACAAGCTGTTCTGGTCCCATCTCGACGTCGCCCTGCACGAGACCGCACTCGACGTACTCGGCCCGGACGCCGAGCTGCGGGGCCGCTGGAGCGACGGCTGGCTGTTCTCCCTGGCGGGCCCGATCTACGGCGGGACCGACCAGATCCAGCGGTCCATCGTCGCCGAACGACTGCTCGGCCTGCCGAAGGGGGCCCGATGAGGTTCGCGCTTTCCGTTGAACAGGAGCAGTTCTCCTCGAGCCTGCACGATCTGCTGTCCGATATGGACGCCGACACAGCCAACCGGTCCTGGGCGGCGGGTGATCACGGCCCCGGTCTCAAGATCTGGCGGCGGCTGGCGGAGCTCGGGGTGACCGCGCTGGCCGTCCCCGAGAAGTACGACGGGCTCGGGGCGACGCCGGTCGACCTGGCCGTCGGCTTCGAACGGCTCGGGTACCACTGCGTGCCCGGCCCGTGGACCGACACGGTGGCCATGCTGCCGTCGTTACTGGACGACGAGCTGCTGACCTCGGTCGCGTCCGGCGAGACGCTGGCGTCGGTCGCTTTCGCCCCCCATGTGCCGTACGCCTTGGATTCCGACGTCGCCGACGCGCGTATCGCCGTCGAGAACGGCAGGCTGCGTGCGTTCACTCCCGGCGATCTTTTGTCCTCTGTGGACGGTTCCCGGCGGCTGTTCCGGCCGGTGGCGGGAGACGACCTCGGCACGGCACTCGACGCGGGCCGTGCTTTCGAGCTGGGCTGCCTGGCCACCGCCGCGCATCTTCTCGGCGCGGGACGCTGGCTGCTCGACACGTCGGTCGCGTACGCCGCGCAACGCAAGCAGTACGGCCGGGAGATCGGCGGGTACCAGGCGGTCAAGCATCTGCTCGCCGACGTCGCGACCGGGCTCGCGCTGGCCGAACCGCTGCTGTTCGGCGCGGCCGTCACCCTGGATCCGCGCGACGTCTCGGCGGCCAAGGTGGCGTGCGGTGACGCCGCGCATCTCGCCGCCCGGACCGGGCTGCAGGTGCACGGCGCGATCGGCTACACCGCGGAACACGCGCTCGGTCTGCGGCTGACCAGGGTCCGCGCGCTGGTCGGCGCTTGGGGCACGCCCCGGTTCCACCGGGACCGGGTGCTGTCATGACGTTCACCGCCGAGCAGGACGCGCTGCGGGACAGCGTCCGGAAACTGCTGGACCGGGAAGCGGATCCCTGGCCTGAGCTGTGCGAACAGATCGGCGTGGCGGCGTTGGCCGTTCCCGAACGGTTCGGCGGGCTCGGCGCCGGGACGGCGGAACTGCAGGTGGTCGCGGAGGAACTGGGCAGAGTCCTCGCCGATGTCCCGTTCCTCGGTTCGGCCGTGCTCGCCGTGCACGCGGTCCTGGCCACCGGCGACGACGAGGCTTGCGAGCGGCTGCTCCCCCGCCTCGCCGAAGGTGCCATCGGCGCGGTGGCATGGACCGACGCCGAGGGCCGTTGGGACGCGCCGGCCTGCCGTGTCGCCGACTCCGCCGTGACGGGTGAGGCGCACTATGTCCTCCACGGTGACGAGGCCGAGATCCTCCTGGTGGTGGCCGATGGCTCGCTGTACGAGGTCACCGGCGCGCGGCCGCTGCGCACCCCTGCGATGGACGAAACGCGGCGGCTGGCGCGTGTGACCTTCGACCGTGATCCGGCCCGGCTGCTCGGCCCCGTCGACCTCGGCGCGCTGCGAGACGTCGCGTGCGCCGTCCTGGCCGCCGAGCAGGCCGGGGCCGCGGCGCGCGCTTTCGAGCTGACGGTGGAGTACAGCAAGCAACGTCACCAGTTCGGCAGGCCGATCGGCGGCTTCCAGGCGCTGAAGCACCGGATGGCCGATCTTCACGTCCTGGTGGAAACCGCGCGCTCGGCGGCCTACGCGGCTCCGGAGTCGAGCAGGCTGGCCGCGGTGGCGAAGGTCCACTGTTCGGAGGCGCTGGCGGCGGTGGCGGGCGAGATGATCCAGCTGCACGGCGGGATCGCGATCACCTGGGAACATCCGGCGCACCGCTACTTCAAGCGGGCGCACGGAGCTGCGCAGCTCTTCGGCTCGCCCGGTGACCACCTGGGGCGGGTGCGCCCGCCGATATCGTGAGCCGGTGGACTGCGCGATCTGCGCCAAGCATCGTGGCGACGGCACGCTCGTGGGACCGGTCGTCCGGGCGGACGAACTGGTCATTGTGTCGCACCGCCCTGGCGGGTTCGCCGGGTATCTGTTCGTGGAAACCCGGCGGCACGTGGCCGCGCTGGACGAGCTGACCCAGGACGAGGTCACGGCGGTTTCACGGGCTGCTTGGTGCGCGGCACGCGGCCTGCGGGCGGAGCTGGCTCCGGAGCACGTGTTCTCCGCCATCGCCGGACGGACTGTCGCGCATTTCCATCAGCACGTTTTCGCGCGGCATCGAGGAACCCCCTCGGAGATCGGGTGGATGGCCGGTCCTTCGTGGAGCGGTGCGCCGGTCATGGACATCGACGCGCTCTGTGACCGGCTGGCGAGCTACTTCTGATCCAGGAACCGGGTGACGGCCCGGACCCGGTCGCCGTCGATCGTGAGGACCATGAGCCCGGCGGGTATCTCGCCGTGGTGGCACAGGAACGCGGGCTGGTTGTTGGCCCGCGTCGGCGTCATCGTGAAGCCTTCGGGAACCGGAACCGCCATGGAGACGCGGAGGAAGCCGGCGATCGCTTCGAGGCCGTGGTACTCGTGCGGCGCGGGCGGCATGGTGAGCCAGGCGTCGTCGGTGAGCAGGCTGAGGACGCCGTCAAGGTCACCCGCGGTGAAGGCGTCGGCGAACCGCCTGGTCAGCTCGCGTTCATGAGATGAGGGCCGGTGCCCGGTGCCGCCGCGATGCTTGTCGAGCGAGGCTCGGGCACGCTGAAGGACGCCTTTGACCGCCGTCTCGGTAGTGCCGAGCATGCTCGCGACCTCACCGGCCGGGAAGCACAGGACGTCCCGCAGGACCAGCGCGGCTGCCTGCCTCGGTGGCAGGAGCTGGAGGCCGGTGACGAAGGCGAGTTCGATCGCCTCCCTGGCGGTGTAGCGCGCTTCGGGGCCGGGGTCGCTGTCGGCGACACATTCGAGGAGCTCGTCCGGGTACGGCTGTAGCCAGGTCACCTCGCCGCGGCGGCTGGGCTCCGGCGGGTCGAACGGCGGCACCGGCTCGGGTGGCCGGCGGCGGCCCGCGTCCCGCAGGGCGTTGAGGCAGCGGTTGGTGGCGATGCGGTACAGCCAGGTGCGCAGCGACGAGCGTCCCTCGAAACCGTCCAGGCCCCGCCAGGCGGCCAAGAGCGTCTCCTGAACCGCGTCCTCGGCCTCGGTGAGGGAGCCGAGGATCCGGTAACAGTGCAGGTGCAGCTCGTGCCGGTAGGTGGCGGCGAGCTCCCGAAAGTCCTGCTCGTCCGATGTCCTCACGAGCCGATCCTGTCACTTCGTGGCGCACCGTTCCGTTCCGGGCGGCGGTGGTGTCTGACGGAGTGAAGCATCGACGAAAGGAACCATCATGACCAGTCCGGCTTTGGACGTCGCGCTCTCCTACCACCGGGCGTGGACCGGCAAGGACTTCGAGAAGGCGATGACCTACGTCGCCGACGACATCGTCTGCCACACACCCGGCGGGCAGCTCTCCGGCGCGGAGGCGTTTCGCGGGTTCATGGGCCCGTTCACCGGGATCCTGACCGGGTCCACGCTGCTTTCCGCGTTCGGCGACGAAACGAAGGCGCTGCTGATGTACGACACGGCGACCCTGCCGGTGGCGAGCGCTCCCGGAGCCGAGCTGGTGACCGTTCGGGACGGGAGGATCGTGGAATTGCGGATCGTGTTCGATCGGGCTCCTTTCGATGCGGCGAGGGAGGCGGCTGCCGGAGCGTCGGCGTAGGACGAAGAGTCTGCGTAGGACGAAGAGCATGCGTAGGACGAAGAGCATGCGTAGGACGAAGAGCATGCGTACTCGAACAGGCGGGTGGGACTTGCTATCGCGGGGTCCGTCGATGATCACGCCGGATCCGGCAGAGGACCGTTCGCGTCAGGTCGGCACCGTCTCCGCCATCACCGCGCCCGAAGTGGACGGTGATGGCGAGAGGCGGGTGGCGCGGGGAGCGGATCCCCGCTGTGCCCTCGCCACAGGCTTTCCGGAAAGAACGGTGTCCTGCACGCGGTGTCCTGCACGCGGTCCTGCTCACAGTGTCCTGAAACATGGCATCGGCAGAACACGACATCTCTCACGACCGCACCGGCGCACGGGTTCCAAGCGACCCGGTGGCGCGCGTCCTGCCGGCTGCGAGGACGTTCGTGCCGGTCAGCAGGGCGGGGCGTCGTCCTCCGGCTCGGGCCGCGGGTCGTGGAGCGGTTCCGGTGCCGCGTCGTAGGTACGTCCGGACGGGGTGGTGATGGTCATGCCGCCATTGCCGGTGGGCACCACGGACCAGCCGGGCTCTTCCTTGAGCAGATTGTGGATCGTGCAGGCGCCGTGACAGTTATGGTGATTGGTCTTGCCGTCACGGGCCCAGGCGATGATGTGGTCGATCTCGGAGAACTCGGCGGGACGGTGACAGCCGGGATGAGTGCATTCCCGGTCCCGAGCTTTGATGAACCGGG
Source organism: Amycolatopsis alba DSM 44262 (assembly GCF_000384215.1). Classification (NCBI taxonomy): domain Bacteria; kingdom Bacillati; phylum Actinomycetota; class Actinomycetes; order Pseudonocardiales; family Pseudonocardiaceae; genus Amycolatopsis; species Amycolatopsis alba. The sequence continues at coordinate 9,310,568 of NZ_KB913032.1, forward strand.
CCAGCGAAGCCGGGGAGCGATACTGCTCTGCACCGGCTTCCAAGAGTTGCCCGGTCGCGGGGTCGGTGATCAACCGTGACCAGGTCGAGCCGGGGTCGGAGGCGATCTCTCGTACGAGCCAGTCGGGGATGGGCCCGTACCCGGCCAAGGTCGCGGGATCGTCGCGAGCACCGGCCAGGGTCAGGAAGTCGACGTACACATGGATATGCGCGCGAGGCTTGCCGTGACCGTCCTCGGCCAGCAGCCGTTCGGCGAAAATGTCCGCGCGATGCTGATCCAGGGTCCGGGTTTTGTCCTGCGCCCGGCGCGCCCGTGCGGCGCGGCTCATCGACGCGTAAATCGAACTCGCCACCTCGGACGGCAAATGGCCGGAAAGGGTGGACATCGTCTCGTCTTCGTGGTGCAACGAAATATGCCGTTGCGCGCGTTTCTTTTCCGCCCGCGCCTGGTAACCCGCCCGGTCGAACTTCTGCACCGCGCCGCTCACCGATCTGCCGATCGCCCTGGCATCACGCTTGGCGAGCCGTCCGGCCATGAACGCGTCCACCTGCGCGGCGATCTCGTCCGAGACCTCACGGGTCAGCTGACTGACCTTCGACGCCTTGTACAGGTCGATATCACCTTTCTCCAGCGCCGCCAACGTGTTCGGCAAGCGCGCCACGAGCGCGCAGGAGGTTTCGACCAGCAGGAAGGCTTGATTGCGAGAGACCGAGAAGCACAAGGCGAGCTCCTCGGTCACCGATCTTCGCGAACCACCCACCGCGGCGAACTCGGCTATGTACCGCACCTGACGACCCTGCGCCTGCCGAAGCGAAACTTCTTCGGCGTTGGCGGCATCGAGAAGGTGAGCGGCTTTCGGATTGAAAGCAAGAGTTGTGGTCATGACCATGATCATACTCGAACATGCGTTCGAGCGCCACGAATGAGACTGACACTCAGGAAGCCCACGTCCTGGCCGGCTAAGTGGTCAGCCCCGAATGTCCTTCGGGGGTTGATCACGCTGCCATGGCAACGGAGAATTCTTCTGGGTGATCGGCAGTATGCCGGTCGAGCCCGGCCAGCAGATCGTCCAGGTCGGAAGTGGTGAACCTCCACTGGAACGGCTGTGCTGTGGCGTTGTAGCGGTCTTCGAATGCCCGGAGCCGGTTTCGGACCTCGTCGAGGTCTGTGAAGTCGTTTGGGTGAGACGACCCTGCGCTGGACGATGGAGAAGACCTGTTTCGCACTGGCGTAGGGTTCGTTGCCCATTACCTGCTCGACCAGTCCCATGAACGGCACGATGCCTGTGCTCTGTTCGCAGCGGCCGAAGACCTCGGCCCGTTGGATGTCGTAGGCGGCCAGGTAGGCCAGGGTGGGATGGCAGCGACAGCGGGGGTCCTGGACCTGTACGCGCACATCTTCGACGGCACCCCGCTCGGAAAGTGCTGCCAGAAGCACGATCGTCGCCCGCCGGCGTGCCTGGTGCGGAGTCTTGTGGCCGTAGGCCATCTTCTTGAGCCAGTGGCGCTCGGCAGCGGTCAGTTCCAAGGGCACGGCGGAGCACACGGGCCGTCGGCTCGCCAGCGCCGCGGCCTGAGCATCGGGCCCGGTGAACCTTCCAGGTCAGAGCCACATTACTCGTCAGGCGTTGGAGTGAACACCGATGCCGCCGGAGACGGTGAGGTTGTCGCCGGTGATGTAGCCGGCGGCGTCCGAGGCGAGGAACGCCACGGCTTCGGCGATGTCGGCGGGAGCGCCAACGCGGCCGAGCGGGACGTCACGAGTCCAGGAGTCGATCATTTCCTGGGAGACGCCCATCTTGCCGTAGGCAGGGGTGTTGATCATTCCAGGGCTGACGGCGTTGACGCGGATGCGGCGGGGGGGGCGAGTTCGAGCGCGAGGGACCGCATGAGGGGCAGCAGAGCCCCCTTGGCGGCCGTCATCGCGGCCCCGAGCCCTTCACCGGCGCCCACGGTGAACACGACCGAGGCGCCCGCGTTGAGGAGCGGGAGCGCCCTTTGCAGGGTGAAGAAGTTGCCCTTGACGTTGATGTCGAACAGGGCATCGAAGGCGTCTTCGTCGGTCGACTCGATCGAGCCGGGACGGGAGATGCCCGCGTTGAGGAAGAGCAGGTCGAGGGAGCCGAATTGCCGGCGCGCCTGGTCCATCGCCTGGTCGATATCCGGCAGGGACCGTGCGTCGGCCCGGACGATCACGACGTCTTCGGGAAGTCCGGCGTTGGCGACATTGCCGACGCCGGTGACCATGACGCGATAGCCGCGGGAGTGGAGCAGTTCAGCGGTCGCCTTGCCGATGCCGCTGGTTCCACCGGTGATCAAAGCTGCAGGTGCAGACATGGTGCGTTCCTTTGCGTGTTCCTGGGACGTAAGGGATAAGCGGTTCCGACCCATAGGGCGACGGGGCCGTGCCACGAGGACCACCATTGGTAGCGTACGCCAGATTGGCAGTCGCTGCCAAGTATGATGTGAGTGTCGGTCTGGCAGTGCCGAGCTAATCTGGTGGCATGAAGCAGGAAGCCAAGACAGCGACGGGCGCACCGACGACGCTGTGGGACCGGACACGGCAGCTGGCCTCCCAAGAGATCCTCGAGACGGCTCTGCGCCTATTCGCCGAGCAGGGCTACGACGAGACAACCATCGCCCAGATCGCCCGAGAGGCCGGCGTCTCCCAGCGCACCCTCTTCCGCTACTTCGGCACCAAGGAGGACCTTCTCGGCGGCGACCAGACCCGGTTCGGGCAAGTCCTGACGGACACGATCAGCGAACAGCCCGCCGAAGCCGGTGTCTGGGAGGCCCTGCGCGCAGGGGTTGCCGCCGTACTGGCCTTGCATGACAGCCGCGAACAGGCCCTGGAGAGGTTCCGTCTCGTGCATAACACCGCCTCGCTGCGTGCCGGTTTGCTCGAAAAGCGACTACGGTTCCAAGAGGACCTGCTGCCACTCATCGAGTCGCGTATGGACGCTGCTGCCGGCAGGACGGATCCGAGGGTCCGCGCGGTGATCGCGACGGCGTTCGCATGCCTGGATGCCGCATCAATGACGTGGGTCGCCAACGACGGCAAGGGCGACATCATGGACCTGTACGACGAGTGCATGGCTGCGGTGCGCGGCTGACCCGCAGCGGCCGACCAGCCCGGAAGCCGCAGACGGAAATGGGGCACATCCGCTGCCACGGACCAGGTCCACATCCGGATCTCCCGGCTGGCCACCGATGGGCCACGCCGGCGTCATGCGCAAGGACACCGGTGGCACGTCTGCTCCGCTACCCGGACTCCGCAAGACGAGTACTCAAGTCAACCCCCGAAGGACTTCCGAAGCCGACACTAAGCACCCGCATTGCGGATCAGCCGCTGGAGCACCTTCACTGTCGTCACGTAGTCCGCATCGTCGATACCCTCGTGCAGGGCGGCACGAATCGCAGGGGCGTTGCGTGCGAGGTCGACGCGAGCCTGCTCCCCCTCCTCGGTGAGCCACAGCCGGTTCCCGGTGCCACGGGTCAGCCAGCCACGCTCCACGAGCACTTCAGCCTCCGCCGCCAGATCGTCCTCGGGACGGATGTAGGAGACCATCGCCTCTCGCAGTTCTGCCAAGGTCATCCCCTGGCCGTCGGGCGAGATGTCGTTCGCCGACAGATTGCGCAGCAGCCAGAACTGGGGCTGGGTGTAGCCCTTTTCGGCCTGTCGGGCACGGGTGTACGCGATGAGCGCCTCGTAGGCGACACCGGTCCAATACGCGGCCGGTTGCCCGGCCAGCTCACCGTCGGACATCTGCCGAGTCGTCATGCCCTGTCTCCTCCGGGTACTTCTGCGCGGAACCCGCACACCGTGCAGACGGTAGAACCTCCAGCGCGGTCGAGGGCAAGCTCTGCGCCCACACTCAGCCCTCCTGCCCACCGAGGGCCTTGTCCCATACCCGCTCGAAGCGACGGGAACGCACCCCAGCGCATCACTCCCCTGTCCCGCCCTCAGGGTAGGGCCAACCCCCGCACCAACCCACCGGCGCACCGCATTCACCCCGCCCCGCCCCCGAACCAGACTCACAACGGTGACCGCAAACCTCCGCACAGGCAGCGATTTCGCCCGCCTGTCCCGCCGCGTCAGCGAAGCGGGCCTCCTCGACCGCCGCCCCGGCTACTACGTCTTCCGCATCGGCCTGGTCGCCACCCTCTTCGTCTCCGGCTGGGTCGCCTTCTTCGCGATCGGGGATTCCTGGTGGCAGCTGGGGATCGCCGTCTTCCAGGCGGTGATGTTCGGCCAGATCGCGTTGCTGTCGCACGATCTCGCGCACCGCCAGGTGTTCCGGACCCGCCGTCCGAGCGAGATCGCCGGCCGGATCGCGGGCAATCTCGGTGTGGGCATGAGTTACGGGTGGTGGATGGACAAGCACACCCGTCACCACGCGAACCCGAACCACGAGGACCTCGATCCCGACGTCGATCCGGACATCCTGGTGTGGTCGAAGGAGCAGGCGAGGGCCAGCAAGGGACTCCCGCGATTCATCGGCCGCTATCAGGCGTTCCTGTTCTTCCCGTTGCTCACCCTCGAAGGCCTGAACCTGCACTTCTCCGGCATTCGCGCGGTTTCCAAGCCGGGCCTCCGGCGACGCGGGCTCGAAGCGGCCTTGCTGCTGGCGCATTTCGCGTTCTACTTCAGCGCGCTGCTCTCCGTTCTCTCCCCTGGCAAGGCGCTCGTGTTCTTCATCGTCCACAAAGCACTGTGGGGTGTCTACATGGGATCGATCTTCGCGCCCAACCACAAGGGCATGCCGATCCTGTCCGGCGACACCGAACTCGACTTCCTCCGCAAGCAGGTGCTCACGTCCCGCAACGTCCGCGGCGGCAGGTTCGTCGACGTCGCGCTCGGCGGGCTCAACTACCAGATCGAGCACCATTTGTTCCCGAGCATGCCTTCGCCGCATCTTCGCCGCGCCAGGCCCATCGTCCAAGGATACTGCGCGGAAATCGGCGTCCCGTATCACGAGACGGGGCTGATCGAGTCGTACCGGCTCGCGTTGCGCAGCCTGCACGAAGCGGGTGAGCCGATCCGACTTTCGGAGGGTTCACCGGCTGGGACTGCCGCCGGACGTCGTTGACACTCCAGATACGGCTTCTTACGTTCAGTGCATGACGCCCTCCAAGATCTTCCCCGGCGCCACCCTGCATCCCGAACCGTTCCCGCGGGCCCTGCGCGCGGCGATCACGGCCAGCGGGCTCCCGCTGGACCGGATCCGCCACCGCCTCGAACTCCGAGGCGTCTCCATCAGTGTGCCGACGCTGAGCCATTGGCAGTCCGGCAGACGCAGACCGGAACGCCCGGAATCCCTCCGGGCGCTCGTCGAACTCGAACAGCTGTTGTCCCTGCCGCCGCTGGCGTTGCGTTCCCTGCTCGGCCCGCCCCGGCCACGCGGACGGAAAAGCTCGGTCCCGGCACAACGCCGGGACCGAGCCACCACCGAGGGAACCTACCCGACGTAGAGCGTGCGGTTCGGGCTGCCGCTACCGGGGTTGGTGACCTTCCCCGGAGTCGAGGCGCTGATCAGCGCCTGAGCGACCTGCGCCGCCGTGGCGCCGGTGTGCGAAGACAGGTACAGCGCGGCGGCACCGGCGACGTGCGGAGCGGCGAACGAGGTGCCGTCACCGGTGTAGGTGGCGGTGTCGTTGTCCTTCCAGGCCGAGGTGATCGAGACGCCCGGCGCGAACAGGTCGACGACGGAACCGTAGTTGGAGAAGGAAGCGCGGCGGTCGGTGCGGTCCGACGCGGCGACCGTCAACGCCTCGGTGACCCTGGCGGGCGAGGTGTTGGCGGCGTTCACGTTGGAATTACCGGCGGCGATCGTCCAGGTGACCCCCGCCTTGATGGAGTTCCGCACCGCGGTGTCCAGCGCCGTCGACGCGCCACCACCGAGGCTGGCGTTGGCCACGGCGGGCTTCTTGGCGTTCTTGGTGATCCAGTCGACGCCGGAGATCACGCCCGCGGTCGTACCGCTGCCGTCGGAACCGAGGACCCGCACCGGATACAGCGAAGCACCCTTGGCGACACCGTATTTCGCGCCGGCGATGGTGGCCGCGACATGCGTGCCGTGGCCATAACCGTCGTCCGCGTTCGTGTCATTGTCGACGAAATCGTAGCCCTGCTTCACCCGGCCGCCGAAATCGGTGTGCGTGGCGCGGATCCCGGTGTCGAGAACGTACACGTTCACATTCGAAGCGGTCGTCGAGTAAGTGTACTTGTTGTCCAGCGGAAGGTTCCGCTGATCGATGCGGTCGAGCCCCCAGGAGGGCGGATTCGTCTGCGTCTCCTCGGCGTGCAGCACCTTGTTCTGCTCCACGAAGGCGACAGCCGGGTCGGCCGCGAGGCGCTTGGCCTGCCGCTCGCCCAGCGCCACCGAGAAACCGCTGATGCCCTGCGCGTACTGCCGTCCGATGGTGCCGCCGAACTTGCTTGCCAGCGAAGGCTTGTCGGCGGTGGAACCATCCTTGAGCACGACGATGTAGCTGTCGGCGATGGCGCCGTCGGCACCGGCGCCGACGATCGCGCCCTCGGCGGCCTGCGCCGGCGTCACGCCTGCCAAGACCGTGACGACGGCGGCGGCCAACCCGATTCCGGCCAGTCTGCGAGAATTCACGTTGCTGTCCCCATTCCTTGGTGAGCTTCCGCCGAAAACGCTAAGCGGAAGCCACCGGAAAGGACAGCTTTACATTTATCCGTTTATACAGTTATCCGTTTACAGCCAATCATCAGGACGCGGCCAAGGCATCAACGCGGCGAGCGCGTCCGTCACCGGTTCGGTCACCGTGTACCGCCCGCGGTGGAACAGCAGCGGCCGATCGTCGGAAGGTTCCCCGAGCGCGGTCACCCTGCCGACGATGACGTAGTGATCACCCGCTTCGTGGACGGCTTCGAGCGTGCAGTCGATCCATGTCAAAGCCCCTGCCAGCAAAGGAGATCCGGACGGAGCGGGCGCCCAGTCGACCGACGCGAACTTGTCCGCGCCCCGTGCGCCGAACACCGCGCTGACGTCCTCCTGATGTTCGGCGAGCACGTTGACGGCGAACCGCCCGGACTCGGCGAGGACCGCCCATGTCCGGGAAGTCTTGGCGGGGCAGAAAAGCACCAGCGGCGGATCGAGGGAGAGCGCCGCGAACGACTGGCACGCGAAGCCCACCGGCGCCGTACCGTCGTGCCCGGTCACCACCGCGACACCGGTGCAGAAGTGCCCGAGCACCGAGCGGAACCGTGCCGGATCGATCTCCGCAGCGCTGTCAGAACTGACTTCCGTCACCGGGGTCACGACTGACCCGGCGGACGGGCGCCGACTGAAAAGTCGTGTCCCCACAACGAAACCGCCGTACTCTCTCGGGCGATCCAGCTCTCGTCGTCCACTTGCCTTCCCTCGCAGCCGTATTCGACGTCGAATCCGCCGGGGGTCTTCATGTAGAACGAGAGCATCAGATCGTTGACGTGCCGCCCGAGGGTGGCCGACATCGGCACCTTCCGGCGGATGGCCCGGTCGAGGCAGAGGCCGACGTCGTCGGTGTTCTCCACTTCGACCATGAGATGCACGATGCCGCTCGGGGTCGGCATCGGGAGGAACGCGAGGCTGTGGTGACGCGGGTTGCAGCCGAAGAACCGCAGCCACGCGGGCGCTCCGTCGGCGGGCCTGCCGACCATCTGCGGCGGCAGTTTCATCGAGTCCCGCAACCGGAACCCGAGCACGTCACGATAGAAGCGCAGGGACGCGTCATCGTCGTGAGTGGACAGTACGACGTGTCCGAGGCCTTGCTCACCGGTCACGAACTTGTGGCCGTACGGACTCACCACGCGCCGGTGCTGCAGCGCGACGCCGTGGAATACTTCGAGCGTGTTGCCGGAAGGGTCCTCAAAGGACACCAGGCCGTCGACCCGGCGATCCGCCAGCTGATCCGGCGTGCCTTCTTTGTACGGCACGGAGTGCGCGTCCAGCGAGTCCCGGATCTCGTCGAGTTCGCCGGCGGTGGCGACCTCCCAGCCCGCCACGGCGAGCCTGTCGTGTTCACCGGGGAAGATCACCAGCCGCGCCGGGAAATCGTCCATGCGCAGGTAGAGCGCTTCCGGATTCGTGCCGGAACCCTCGACCATGCCGAGGACCTTCAGCCCGTATTCGCGCCACGCGGCCATGTCGGTGGCTTCGATGCGCAGGTAGGCGAGCGAACGGATACCCATCAGGAGGCTCCCAGGAAGTCGAGTGCCAGCCGGTTGAACTCGTCGAACTTCTCCAGCTGCGCCCAGTGCCCGCAGCCGCCGAACACGTGCAGCTGGGCACGCGGGATCGTCTTGAGCGCGAGGAGCGCTCCGTCGATCGGGTTGACCCGGTCCTCCCGCCCCCAGATGAGCAGCACCCGCTGACGGAGACGATGCGCCTCACGCCAGAGCATGCCCTCCTCGTAGGTTTCGGGCTGGGCGAACGACTTGCCCATCGCCTTCATCGCGGCGAGCGACTCCGGCGCGCTCGCGACGGCGAACCGCTCGTCGATCAGTTCCTCGGTGATCAGCGACTGGTCGTGCACCATGATCCGCAGGAAGGCTTCGAGCTTCTCGCGGCTCGGCCCCGGCGGGGCGCTGAACCGGCCCAGGTTCTTGATGCCCTCGGTCGGATCGGGCGCGAACAGATTGACGCTCAGCCCACCCGGCCCCATCAAGACCAGCCGTCCGGCGCGTTTCGGATGGTTGAGCGCGAGCCGCACGGAAGCCCCGCCGCCGAGCGAGTTGCCGACGAAATGAGCCCGCTCGATGCCGAGTTCGTCCATCAGCCCGACGACGGCGTCCGCACTGTGGCGGAAGTACTGCGGATGCTCGGTCGGCTTGTCCGAGCGACCGAAACCGGGCTGGTCGATCGCCAAGGTCCGGTAGTTCTTGCCGAACACCGGCAGGTTACGGCCGAAGTTGCTCCACGCCGACGCGCCCGGACCACCGCCGTGCAGGAGGATCACCGTCTCCGGATGCCCGACGCCCGCTTCGTGGTAATGCAGCTTCAGTCCACCTTGGACAGTGACGTACTTGCCTTCGGTCATCAGACCATCGCATTCTCGACGGGCAGCCCGAAGGCGCCGGTTCCGAACATGACGTACGCGCGCTCGGCGTCGTTCGCCGCGTGCACCCGGCCGGCGTGGGCGTCACGCCAGAAGCGCTGGATCGGCGTCCCGGCCTTCAGAGCACGGCCACCGGAGTTCTCGAAGAGCCTGTCGATCGCGAAGATCGCGCGCTCGGTACCGCGGACCTGGTCACGACGGACCCGCAACCGCGTGGGGAACGGCAGCTTCTCGCCCTGGCACGCCAGCTGGTACAGCTCGTCGATGTTGTGCGTCAGCTGAAGCCAGGCCGCGTCGATCTCGCTCGCCGCCTCGGCGATCCGCACCTTGGCGAACGGGTCCTCTTTGGACTGCTCACCAGCGTACGCCGCGCGGACCCGCTTGCCCTGATACTCGACGTGCGCGTCGTAGGCACCCTGCGCCATCCCGATGATCGGCGCGGTGATCGTGCTCGGATGCACCGAACCGTAGGGCATCTTGTACAGCGGACCGGGGTTGATCTCCTGGCCCGGCGTCTTGCACTTCGACGTCGCGATGAAGCTGAGCGCGCGGTGTTTCGGGACGAAGACGTCGTTCACGATGATGTCGTTGGACCCGGTGCCGCGCAGGCCCACGGTGTCCCAGACGTCTTCGATCGTGTAGTCGGAGATCGGCACCAGGTAGGTGCAGAAGTCGACGGGCTTGCCGCCGGAGAACACCGGCCCGCCCAGCAGCACCCAGGTCGCGTGGTCGCAGCCGGAGGAGAAACTCCAGCGCCCGCTGAGCCGGTAGCCGCCGTCGACGACGTCCGCCTTGCCCATCGGCGCGTACGACGAGGAGATCCGGACATCGACGTCGTCGCCCCAGACGTCCTGCTGCGCCTGCGCCTCGAACAGGCCGAGGTGCCACGGGTGGACGCCGAGGATGGAGGCGACCCAGCCCGTGGACCCGCACGCGCTCGCGACGAGTTTGACCGCGGTGTAGAAGCTGACCGGGTCGGCTTCGAGACCACCGAAGGTCTTCGGCTGCAGGAGTTTGAAGAATCCGGTCTCCTGCAAGGATTTGACGGATGCCTCGGGAACGCGCCTGGCGTCCTCCGCCTCCTGCGCGCGTTCCCGCAGGACCGGCAGCAGCTCCCGGATCCCCGCGATCACGTCCTGCGCGGCGTGCTCGCTCATATGCGTTCCCTCTCTCGCCGTACTCCGTGAACCGGATCCAAGACTAGAACACGTTCTCGTTTTTGTCGACCGATCCCCGGTCGAGGGCACTGTGCGCTCCCGCACGCCGCCCGGAAAACACGCAGTCGGCCAGCGACAGACCGCTCACATAGGACCTAGAACAGATTCCCACCGCGGTCCGGCCCGCCGCGTACAGACCGCGGATCGGGACACCCGCGCCAGAACGAACCGCGCCGGTCTCCTCGTCCACGACCAGGCCGCCCAGCGTCAGCATCGGGCACGGGTAGCCCAGGTTCGGCTTGATCGAGACGTCGATCAGCGAGTACGGCGCCTGATCCAGCGGACGCGCGAATTCCGGGGGTTTGCCCATCGGATCCGCACCCGAGCGCGAGGCTTCGACACTGGCGGCCAGCCCGGCGGGATCCACCCCGGCCTTGCGCGCGACGTCTTCGAGCGAGCCCGCGACGACGCGTTGCCGCAGCAGGTAGCGCACCTGAAGTCCTTGGAACCATTGACTTTGCTTCCGCGCGTCACGGCGCACCTCACCGACGATGGCGTCGTCGACCAGCAGCCAGCCGCGCCCTTCGTGTTCGGTGATCATGCGTTCGCCGACGGCCGCGCCGTACCGGGATTCGTCGATGATCCGGCCGCCCGTCTTGCTCACGAGCAGGCCGCCGAGGAACGCCGACGGCGGGGTGATGAACCGCCAGGCGGAGATCCGCCCGAGTTCCGCGGTGGCCCCGCCCGCCTCGACCCCCATCCGGATCCCGGATCCGTCGTCGGCGGAGGTCCCGAGCGCCAGGCCTCCGCGATACGCGGGAGCGTGCTCACGCACCATCTCGCGGTTCGCGATGAACCCGCCCGCCGCGAGCACAACCCCGCGCGAGGCGGAAATCCGCAGCTCACGGCCGTAGCGACGTTCGATGCGCTCCACCCGCCGATGCAGCGACTTCCGCAACGATGGCACGTAGATCCCCGGCTTCGCGGCGTACGCGGCCAGCTTCCGATGCGTCGCCCGCACACGCGCGGGCGCGTCCCGCAGGGTGGACACGACGACACCGGTCACGCTCCCGTCGGTGTCCACGATCAGATTTCGAGCCGCAGTCTGCGGCAGCACCTGGATGCCGCGCCGCCGGACCGCCTCGGCCAGTCGTTTCATCAGCAGCTTGCCGGAGGTCCCCGGACCTTTGACCCGATGCCCGCGCGGCGCGGGCTTGGCCGCATCACGGAAGCCGCCCGCCGCCTCGCTGCCCGAGTAGTACAGATAGTGCTTGTCGCTCGGATACGACGTCTTATAGGGACAGAGACTGCCCTCGAAGGGCACGCCGTTGCCCTCCAGCCAGGAGATCATCTCCGTACTCCCCGCGCAGAACCGCCGCAGGGTCTCCTCGGAAACGACGTCGCCGACCTCGAGCCGCAGGTAGTCGTACATCGCGTCGACACTGTCGTCGACGCCCGCGTCCCGCTGCTGCGCCGACCCGCCGCCGGCGTAGACGACACCTCCACTGACGGCGCTCGCGCCACCGCCGGAAAACCGCTCCAGGATGAGCACCTTGGCCCCGGCGTCGGCGGCTTCGATCGCCGCACAGGCGCCGGCCGCCCCGAAGCCCACGATCACCACATCCGCGACGAGGGAGTCCATGACCCCACCCTAGAACTAGAACACGTTCTCGTCTATGGTGACTGGAGCAGCGCAGATGCTGCCACATGCTTCCTACAACGTGTTTCAGGTGAGGGGCGTATGGACTACGACGTGATCGTGGCGGGCAGTGGTGCCGCCGGGATGACCGCCGCACTGTCCGCGGCCCATCGGGGGCTCGACGTCCTGGTCGTGGAGAAGGCCGCCCACTTCGGCGGCTCGACCGCGCGGTCCGGCGGCGGCGTCTGGATCCCTGGCAACCACGCGCTGCGTGCCGCCGGGATCTCCGAACCCCCGGAGCGGGCGCACGAATACCTCGAGTCGATCGTCGGTGACGTCGTCCCGGCGGAACTCCGGTCGGCCTTCCTCGACCGCGGTCCCGAGGTCTTGTCCTTCGTCTGCGACAAGACGCCGCTGCGTTTCCGCTGGGTCCGCGGTTACTCGGACTACCACCCGGAGGCTCCTGGCGGGCGGCCCGGTGGACGGTCGGTCGAACCGGCCGCGTTCGACGGCAACCTGCTCGGGCCGGAGCTGGCGAATCTGGAGCCGCCGTACAGCGCTCCCCCGCTGGGCGTCCCGATCACCCAGGCGGACTACCGGTGGCTGAGCCTGCTCGCCCGGCACCCGCGCGGCATCCTCCGCGTCCTCGGTCTCGGTGGCCGCTGGCTGGTCGGCCGGATCCGCCGTCAGCGGCTTCTTTCCATGGGGCAAGCGCTTGCGGCCGGGCTGCGTGAGGGTTTGCGGCGGGCGGATGTCCCGGTCTGGCTGAACACGCCGCTCGTGGACCTGAAGGTCGAGGGCGATCGCGTGGTCGGCGTCGTCGTCCGCCACGAGGGCGAGGAGAAGCTGATCCGCGCGCGGCTCGGCGTCGTCCTCGGCGCGGGCGGGTTCGAGCGCAACGAAGAGATGCGGGTCAAGTACCAGCGGGCGCCCATCGGCACGGACTGGACCGTCGGCGCCGAGGCCAACACCGGCGACGCCATCGACGCCGGGCTCAAACTCGGCGCGGCCGTCGACCTGATGGACGACGCCTGGTGGGGCCCGTCCATCCCGCTGACCGGCGGCCCGTGGTTCGCGCTCGCCGAGCGGTCGCGGCCGGGCTGCCTGATGGTCAACACGCGGGGCGAGCGCTTCGTCAACGAGTCTGCGCCCTATGTCGAGGCAGTACACGCGATGTACGGCGAAGGTGACGGACCCGGCGAGAACATCCCGACCTGGCTGGTGTTCGACCAGCGCAACCGCAACCGGTACATGTTCACCGGCCTCGGCCCGCGCCAGCCACTACCCGGCCGGTGGTTCAAAGCGGGCATCGCGGTCAAAGCGAGCACGATCGCGAAACTCGCCGAGCGGATCGAGGTCCCGGCCGAAGCGCTGGAGAACACCGTGCGGCGGTTCAACGGCTTCGCGAAGAGCGGCGTGGACGAGGACTTCCACCGCGGGCGCAGCGCGTACGACCACTACTACGGCGACCCGCGGAACAAGCCCAACCCGAGCCTGGGCCCGCTGGACGTCGCGCCGTACTACGCGGTGAAGATCGTGCCCGGCGACCTGGGCACCAAGGGCGGTTTGCGGACCGATCCGCACGCGCGTGTCCTGCGCGAAGACGGTTCGGTGATCGACGGACTTTACGCGGCGGGCAACACGAGCGCGGCGGTGATGGGCCGCACCTACGCCGGCCCCGGCGCGACGATCGGCCCGGCGATGGTGTTCGGCTACCTTGCGGCCGAGCACCTCGCGAAGCAAGATCACGGTCAAACGGGAGGCAGCCGATGACGACGGAATCCGTACGGCAGATCGACGCGGGCGCGCTCCCTTCGCGGTTCGCGCGCGGCTGGCACTGTCTCGGCCTGGCCGAGTCGTTCCGGGACGGGAAGCCGCACGCCATCACGGCGTTCGGGACGAAACTGGTGGTCTTCGCCGATTCGTCCGGCAAGCTGAACGTGCTCGACGGGTACTGCCGCCATATGGGCGGCGACCTCACCCAGGGCGAGGTCAAGGGCGACGAGATCGCCTGCCCGTTCCACGACTGGCGCTGGAACGGCAACGGCAAATGCGTCTCGATCCCCTACGCCAAGCGGGTTCCGCTGCGCGCGCGGACGAAGACGTGGCAGGTGCTGGAGGAGAACAAGCAGCTGTTCGTCTGGCACGACCCGGAGGGCAACCCGCCGCCCGAGGACGTCGTCATCCCGCGGATCGAGGGCGTGTTCACCGGCGAGTGGAGCAACTGGACCTGGGACTCGGTGCTGATCGAGGGCTCCAACTGCCGCGAGATCATCGACAACATGGTCGACATGGCGCACTTCTTCTACATCCACTACGCCTTCCCGACCTACTTCAAGAACGTGTTCGAGGGGCATGTCGCCACCCAGTACCTGAACACGAAGGGCCGCCCGGACAAGGGAATGGCGTCCAACTACGGCGGCGAGGAGAACCTGCTGCGGTCGGAGGCGTCGTACTTCGGGCCCTCGTACATGATCAACAAGCTGCTCAACACATACCAGGGTTTCGAGATCGAGAACGTGCTGATCAACTGCCACTACCCGGTCACCGAGAACTCGTTCGTGCTGCAGTGGGGCGTGAGCGTGAAGAAGTTCGAGGGCGTCTCCGACGAGCACGCGGACAAGATCGCCGGCAAGTTCGCCAAGGGCATCGGCGTCGGCTTCCTGCAGGACGTGGAGATCTGGCGCAACAAGACCCGGATCGACAACCCGTTGCTGTGCGAAGAGGACGGGCCGGTCTACCAGCTGCGTCGCTGGTACGACCAGTTCTATGTGGACGCCGCCGACGTCACCGAGGACATGACCCAGCGCTTCGAGTTCGAAGTGGACACCAGCCGCGCCAACGAGGTCTGGGCGGCGGAGGTGGCCGACAACCTGGCGAGGCAGCAGGCGGAAGAGGCCGGGGTGTGAAGCCCGAAACCGTCGAGTTCCTCACCGCCGGGCTGCGGCCGCTGAACTGCCGCTCGTGCGGGACGTGCGTGCTGGTCAAGAAGAACAGCATGCAGCACACCAGCATCCAGTGGACGAGCGACGCGTCACGGAGCTGCCCGGTGTTCGCGGAGCAGAAGGCCGCCGGAGCGCAGACGGCGTTGCTCGACACCTGCGGCAATCTCAGCGAAAGCATCGAGATCGCCTTGAAGGACGGCCTGCTGGAGGTGCCCGAATGAGCGGTCCCGTCACCGTGACCGTGGCCGAGGTGATCACCGAGACCGCCGACGCGCGCTCGATCGTGTTCGAGATCCCGGCCGAGCACGCCTCCGTTTTCGCATACACGCCAGGGCAGTTCCTCACCGTCCGGGTGCCGAGCGAGCGGACCGGATCGGTGGCCCGCTGCTACTCGCTCTCCAGCGCGCCACACGAGAACCGCGTCCAGGTCACCGTCAAACGCACCGCCGACGGCTACGGCTCGAACTGGCTCTGCGACAACCTCCAGGCGGGCCAGGAGGTCCAGGTCCTGCCGCCGGCCGGGGTATTCAGTCCCGCGTCGCTCGACGAGGACTTCCTGCTGCTCGCGGGTGGCAGCGGCATCACGCCGGTGATGTCGATCCTCAAGTCCGCGCTGGAGCACGGGACCGGCAGGGTGGTCCTGCTCTACGCCAATCGCGACGAAGCGTCGGTCATCTTCGCGAAGGAACTCACGGACCTCGCCACGAAGCACGCGGACCGGCTGGTCGTGCTGCACTGGCTGGAGAGCCTGCAAGGGCTGCCGACCGAGGCGCATCTGCGCGCGCTGGTGTCGCCGTACACCGCGCACGAGGCGTTCATCTGCGGCCCTGGTCCGTTCATGGACGCCGCGCGCACGGTACTCAAGGAGCTCGGGCTGCCGCGCAAACGCATCCACCTGGAGCGGTTCCTGTCCCTCGGCGGGAATCCGTTCGAGGTGGCCGAGCCCGTCGCCGTCGAAGAGGCCGAGAGCCCTGCGGCGGTCGAAGTCACTCTCGACGGCGAGACCAGGAAGCTCGACTGGCCGCGCCGGACGAAACTGCTGGACCTGTTGCTGGAAAAGGGTTTCGACGCGCCGTATTCCTGCCGCGAGGGCCAGTGCAGCGCCTGCGCCTGCCGGATCACCTCCGGCGAGGTGAAGATGCTGCACAACGAGGTCCTCGACGGCGACGACATCGCCGAAGGCATCGTGCTGGCGTGCCAGTCCCTGCCGCTGACCGACGAGGTCACCGTCACCTACGAGTAGGAGTTCTCCCGTGCCCATCGATCCTTCGGTCGCGATCGGCGCCGACCTCGGCGAGGTGAGCTTCGCCTGGACCGCGTCGGACGTGCAGCTCTACCACCTGGCCCTGGGCGCCGGATCGGATCCGATGAGCCCGCGGGAGCTGCGCTACACCTACGAGGACGGCCTCCAGGTACTGCCGACGTTCGCCACCGTGGCGGCGAACCTGCGCGTGTTCGAACCACCCGCGGTCTCCTTCCCCGGCGTCGAGGTCGACCTCGGGAAGGTGCTGCACGGCAAGCAGGAGGTCATCGCGCACCGGCCGATCCCGACGTCGGGCAAGGCCGTGGCGCGGACGCGGATCGTCGACGTCTTCGACAAGGGCAAGGCGGCCGTGATCGTGAACGAGACGGTCGCCACCGACTCCGGCGGAACTCCACTGTGGACACTGCGGTCGAGTATTTTCGCCCGTGGCGAAGGGGGTTTCGGCGGCGAACGCGGCCCGTCCGATCGCGTCGAGCTCCCGTCGCGGGAGCCGGACGCGGTCATCGACACCCCGACGTTGCCGCAGCAGGCGCTGCTCTACCGGCTCTGCGGGGACCGCAATCCCCTGCACGCCGATCCCGCGTTCGCCGCGGCGTCCGGGTTCGACAAGCCGATCCTGCACGGCCTGTGCACTTACGGCGTCATCGCGAAGGCCGTCACCGACGAGTTCCTCGACGGCGACACCTCCCGCGTCGCGTCGTTCTCGGCCAAGTTCGCCGGCGTCGTCTTCCCCGGCGAGCCGCTGCGGACCCGCGTTTGGCGTGAGCCCGCCGGGCTGCTGATCACGACGACGGCGCCGGATCGGGACGAGGCTCCCGTTCTTTCCGACACTTTCTTGACCACGACAGACTGAATCATCGTTCCCGCTGGTAGCGGGTCTGGCTAGACTCGGCCGGGTGCGCCCCTTGATCTCGGACCCCTATGCCGAACTCGGCCGGGACTACGCGCGATCAAGACGTCCGGACCCCCGGATCGCGGCCGCCGTGACAGCCGCTCTCGGCGACGCGCGCTCGGTGGTCAACGTCGGCGCCGGAGCCGGTTCCTACGAGCCGGGTGATCGCGACGTGGTCGCCGTCGAGCCGTCTTCGCGGATGATCGCGCAGCGTCCGGCCACCGCGGCCGCCGCCGTCCAGGCCTGCGCGGAAGGACTGCCCTTCCCCGACGGTGCCTTCGACGCCGCCCTGGCGGTGCTCACCGTGCACCACTGGACGGACGTGACCGCCGGGCTGGCCGAGTTGCGGCGGGTGTCGCGCCGCCAGGTGATCGTGACCTGGGACCAGGCGGTGTTCGCGCGGTTCTGGCTGGTGCGGGACTACCTGCCGGAGATCGCCGAGCACGAGAGCCGGCTCGCCTGCCTCGACAGGATCGTCGAGGAACTGAGCGCGGCGGGCGAGACGCCGACGGTGGCACCCCTTCCGGTGCCCTCGGACTGCGTCGACGGGTTCCTCGGCGCGTATTGGCGCAGGCCGGAGGCCTACCTGTCCGAGCGGGTGCGCGCGGGGATGTCCGGTGTGGCGCTGCTGGACCAGAACGTCGTCGCCGACGCCGTCGGCCGGTTGCGCGCCGACCTCGCCGACGGGCACTGGCACCGGCATCACGTCGGCCTGCTGGGCCGGACGGAACTCGACCTGGGATACCGGCTCGTCACTACGTGACCGCGCCAGGTGGCGGAGCTGAGAGGTGCCCCGGCAAAGGACGCCATGCCTGAACCCGCCCCGGCCGAAGGCCCCGCTATCGCGGTGGCAGGACGCCCTGTACGGGCATCGTGACGTAGATGACCAGGCAGCGTCCTGCCGACGTCGATCGCGGACGCGGGTTCACCACGTGATTCAGTACACAATGGACGGCTCTCGCCGCGTGGACGGCGGTCGACCTCCGCTGCGAGGCGTGGTATTCATGGCTTTCGTGACAGCGAGGACGGGGGCGGCATGACGGCGGAGTACTTCGTGGTCCGTGGCCAGGTGGAGAAGGGCGATCAGCGGGGCAGGGAACTGGGCTTCCCGACCGCCAACATCGCGCTGCGCGACCAGGACGGCCAGGTCGGCGACGGAGTGTGGGCGGGCTGGGCCGAACGCGCCGACGGCACGCGGATCGCGGCCGCGGTCTCGGTCGGCAGGCGGCCGACGTACTACGGCGCGGACGGCTACCGGCTCGTCGAGGCGCATCTGCTGGACTTCAGCGGCGACCTCTACGGCGAGGTGCTGACCGTGTGGCTCGGGCACCACCTGCGGGAGCAGAAGGCGTACCCGTCGTCGGAGGCGCTGATCACCGCGCTCGACAAGGACATCGCCGACGCGGGCAAGTGGGCCGCGGACAACCCGGCCGAGGACCTGCCGGACGCGGGCAGCGCCGAGGACGGGGTCGTGCGCCGGATCGCCGCCTGAGCTGCCGGGCGCACGTGTCGCGAAAGCCACTTTCGCGACGCCTGGTGTCTCGAAAGTGGCTTTCGCGACACGCCTCCTTGGTCTGGCTCACCCCGTGCACGCCAGCCCATGTAGTGAAGGCCTCCTTCACTACCTTCAGGGTAGGCAAGGAGGCCTTCGCTACATCCGGCCTAGTCTGTCGCGGACGTTGTGAAAGCCACTTTCGCAACGTTGAGTGTCTCGAAAGTGGCTTTCGCAACATGCGGGACGCCACACACGGCGCGTTTAGTCCTCTGAGTGCCCGTCAGAGGGCCGCGCCGATGAGCATGTAGCCCATCCCGGCGCCCATGATCACCCGGCACACGCGGCGCGAGACCTGACCCTCGCCCGCGGTTCCCCGCGCCGCCAGGACACCGGCGCGCACCGCGTCCACCGCGAAATACGCGGCCACCGCACCGAAGACCAGCGAAAGCCACAGCGCCGAAACGCCGCCGGGGCCGGACATCACCAGCCACGGACCGTGCGAGACCTCGCTGTGCGGCATGAACGTCACCATGAACAGCATCGCGGTGGCGGAGACCGCGTGATGCCCGCAGGAGGCGTGCCCGGACCGCCGTCCCTTCCACCACGAGACGGCGAACCAGCCCGCCGTCAGGGCGAGTACCGCCTGCCAGCCCGCGGCGGGAATGGGGCCGCCGACCGGGGACAGCATCGCGACCATGCCGACGACGAGCAGCAGTTCGGCCAGATCTCCGTTGCGGACGGCCGCGCCATGGCGGCCGTAGTCCAGCCGGACGAGTCTCAGCACGCACGGCAGGACCAGCGCGGCGAACACCGCGGTCAGGGCCCACGCGACGACGAGTGGTCCAGACATGTCACCTCCTGGCCGGTATGCCTCTCACCGTCTCAGGTGGCGCACTAGTACACCAGCGGGCATTGAGGTGATCTCAGCCCGCGGTCAAGACCAGTCCGCTCGTAGGTACGCCGGTTCCGGCGGTCACGAGCACCCGCGCGGCCCCGTCGACCTGGTTGACGGCGTCGCCCCGCAACTGCCGGACCCCTTCGGCGATCCCGTTCATCCCGTGGATGTAGGCCTCCCCCAGCTGCCCGCCGTGCGGGTTGAGCGGGAGTTTCCCGTCGAGTTCCAGGGTGCCACCGCCGATGAAGTCCTTGGCCTCGCCCTTCCCGCAGAAGCCGAGTTCCTCAAGCTGCATCAGGACATAAGGGGTGAAGTGGTCGTACAGCACGGCGAGATCCATGTCACCGGGCCCGAGCCCGGACTGCTCCCACAGCTGCCGCCCCACGACGCCCATCTCGGGCAGCGCCGGGAGATCGTCGCGGTAGTAGCTGGTCATCACGTACTGGTCCGGACCACTCCCCTGCGCGGCCGCCGCGATCACGGCGGGCCGGTGCGGCAGGTCGCGCGCCCGTTCGGCGCTGGTGATCACCAGGGCGACCCCGCCGTCGCTCTCCTGACAGCAGTCCAGCAGGTGCAGCGGTTCGGCGACCCAGCGGGACGCCTGATGCTCTTCGAGCGTGATCGGCTTGCCGTAGAACCAGGCCTTCGGGTTCGTCGCCGCGCGGGCGCGGTCGATGACGGCCACCCGGCCGAAGTCCTCGCTGGTCGCGCCGTACTCGTGCATGTAGCGCCGGGCGAGCATGGCGACGGTCGCGGCGGGCGTCGCGATCCCCATCGGGTAATGGAACGCGTTGTCGACGCCGGAGGAGTTCACCTGTCCCGCCGCGGCCGAGGACACCTGCCCGAACCGCATCCCGGACCGTTCGTTGAAAGCCCGGTACGCGACGACGACGTCCGCGACGCCGGTCGCGACGGCCATCGCGGCCTGCTGCACGGTCGCCGCCGCCGCGCCGCCGCCGTAGTGGATCCGGCTGAAGAACTTGAGTTCGGGGATGCCGAGTTCCCGCGCCACGGCGATCTCGCTGTTGCCGTCCATGGTGAACGACACCAGACCGTCCACATCGGACGCTTCAAGGCCCGCGTCGGCCAGCGCCGCCGAGACCGCCTCCGCCGCCAAACGAAGCTCGCTGCGCCCCGAATCCTTGGAGAACTCCGTCGCGCCGATCCCGGCGATCGCCGCCCGTCCGGACAGGGTCATCACTCGCCTCCCAGCGTGATCGCCACGGTGCCCACCACATGTTCGCCGAGACCGTCCACTCCGGACACCGCGATCACCACGTCGTCACCGTCGCGTTCCGTCACCCGGCCGGTGAAAGTCAGAGTGTCACCGGCGTAGCAGGGCACACCGAGCCGGATCTTGATCGACCGCACGAACGCCTCCGGTCCCGCCCAGTCGGTGACGAACCGCTGCACCAGGCCGGTGTCGGTGAGGATGTTGAGGAAGATGTCCTTCGACCCGCGCCGCACGGCGGCATCGCGGTCATGGTGGACATCCTGGAAATCCCGTGTCGCCAGCGCGGTGCTCACCACGAAGGTCGGGGTGGCCTCGATCGTCAGCGGCGGCAGCTCGGTGCCGACCGAACAGTCTTTCATCGCGCGACCCTCCAAGCGGGCAACGTCAGTTCCTCGTCGATCTTCACGAAGGCCGCTTCCACGGATAGTCCGATGTGGACGGACTCGGGGTCGGCGCCGAGCAGCTCGCCCATCACCCGGACGCCCTCCTCCAGTTCGACGAGCGCGACCACGAACGGCACATCCTTGCCGGGCACCTTCGGATGGTGGTGGACCACGTAGCTGTAGACCGTGCCGCGTCCGCACGCGACGACGTAGTCCGGTTTGGCGTCGAGGTCGCCGTCCGGCGGCATGGGACCCGGCGGATGCCGCAGGGTCTCGCCCCAGCGCTGGATCCGCAGCTCCCCTTCGCGCAGACCGGCCCAGAAGAACTCGGTGTCCTTGCTGATCACCGGCCGCAGGACCGGGGCCGTCTGCTTGGCGGGTTCGGCGCCCGGCGGGCGGAACTTCAGCACCCGGAACACCATGTCCGCGACAGCCTCGTCACCGACGTACCAGGTGGTTTTCGTGGTCACGAACCAGCCTTCGCCCAGCGCGGTGCGTTTCGGGCCGACGACGCTTTCGAGTTTCGCGGTCGCCTCGACCCGCTCACCGTGGCGCAGATACCGGAAGTAGTTCTGCTCGGAGTTGGTCGCGACGACCGAGGTGAACCCGGCTTCGTCGAGGACCTCCATCATCGCGCCGAGCGGATCGTCCGACGCCCTGGTCCAGTGCAGCCCGCCCATCGTCCACACCTGCGCCATCGCGGGTGGCGCGACGAGTCCCTTGTGGACACTCTGGGCGGCGAACTCTTCGTCGACGTACACCGGGTTGCGGTCGCCGATGGCTTCGACCCAGTTGTTCACCATCGCCTGGTTGACCGCGTCACGGGCGGCCCTCGGCTCGGATTCCCCTTGTGCGGCGATGCGTTCGGCGGCTTCCTGGATGCTCATCGCGGCACCCTCGGCAGGCCGAGTCCGGCGGTCGCGATCAGCTCGCGCTGGATCTCGTTGACGCCGCCGCCGAAGGTCAGCACCAGATTGCGTTTGGCCACCACGTCCAGCCATCGCGCCAGGTCCTCGGTTTCGGCGTCGGCCTGATCGCCGTGTCGCGCCACGATCTCCTCCAGTCCCCTGGCCAGCCGCTGGATGCGTTCGGAACCGAAGATCTTGGTGGCCGAAGCGTCGGCCACCGCCACCGGTCCGGTCGCCGACGACGCCGCGACCTGCCAGTTCAGCAGTTCGTTGACCCTGGCGGCCGCCAGGGCTTCCGCGAGCACGCCGCGGACGTCGGGCAGCTGGAGCAGCGGTGTGCCGTCCGGCGCCTTCCTCGACGCCGCCCAGTCGCGGACGCGGTCGTGGAGACCGCCGATCCGCCCGGCCGGGCCGAGCATGACGCGTTCGTGGTTCAGCTGGGTGGTGATCAGCCGCCAGCCCTCGTTCTCCTTGCCCACCAGCATGTTCGCGGGCACGCGGACGTCCGAGTAGTAGGTGGCGTTCACGTGGTGCGCGCCGTCGCAGGTGATGATGGGCGTCCACGAGTAGCCGGGATCCCGTGTGTCCACGATGAGGATCGAGATCCCCTTGTGTTTCGGCGCGTCCGGCGTGGTCCGGACGGCGAGCCAGAGGTAGTCGGCGTCGTGCCCGCCGGTGGTGAAGGTCTTCTGGCCGTTGACGACGTACTCGTCGCCCTCGCGTACGGCGGTGGTCCGCAGCGACGCGAGGTCCGTTCCCGCGTCGGGCTCGGTGTAGCCGATGGCGAAGTGCACCTCGCCCGCGAGGATCTTGGGCAGGAACAGCGATTTCTGTTCCTCGGTGCCGAACGCCTGCAACGTGGGCCCGACGGTCTGCAGGGTCACCGACGGCAGCTGGACGTCGGCACGGGCGGCTTCGTCGACGAAGAGGTGTTGCTCGATCTCGCCGAAACCCCGGCCGCCGTACTGTTCCGGCCAGCCGACGCCGAGCCAGCCGTCACGGCCCATCCGCCGCACGATCTCGCGGTACACCGGTCCGTGCCGCTCCCGCAGCATCGCGCGCCGCTCGTCGGCGCTCACCAAACCGGCGAAGTACTTTCGCAGTTCGGCGCGCAGCTGGTGTTGCGCCGTGGTCAGTTCGATCAGCATCTTCACCCCGCCACCAGTTCGCCCAAGGCGGCCAGCCGATGCGAGGCGCCGCCGAGCGTTCGTCCCAGATCCTTGACCGCCGACGAGAACCGGTGCAGTGGATAGGTTTCGTCCACCCCGACCCCGCCGTGCAGGTGATGGCAGACGGCCAGCGCCTCGGGCGCCTCCTCCGCCAGCCAGTACGCCGCGATGTCGAGCTCCGCCTCGGCGTCGAGCCCGGCCGCGAGCCGCCAGACCGCCGAACGCGCGGCCAGCTGGACCGTTCTCGAAGCGACGTAGACGTCCGCGATCTGTTGCGCCACCGCCTGGAACGCCGCCAGCGGCCGCCCGAACTGCTCGCGTTCGCCGACGTGCTTGGTGGTCAGCGCGAGCGCGCCGGCGAGCAGCCCGTCACCGAAAGCCACGCTGCCCGCGAGCGCGAACCGGTGCAGGGTCGCGATCGACTCGCCCGGACCGTGCCCGTTCAGGAGGTCGGTGTCGGTGACGGTCACCGAATCCAGCGTCATCGTGTAGTCCGGTGTGCCGGAGGAAGTTCTCGTCGGGGTCAGTGTCACGCCGTCGGCACGGGGATCGATCAGGAAGACACCGGTGCCGCCGGGCAGCGAGACGGGCGTCAGGATCCGGGTGGCCTCCGCCGCGAACGGCACGCCGACCTTGACCCCGCTCAGCCGCCAGTCCCCGGCCGATTCCGCGGCGGTCGCGGGCCGGGTGGTGAACGGCGCGGAAGGTTCGTGCAGCGCGGCGGTGAGCACGGATTCGCCCGCGGCGACCGGCGGCAGCAGCGCCGCACGCTGATCCGGGCCGCCGAGCGCCGTCACCGGCAGGACACCGAAGGCCAGCGACGCCAGCGCAGGCGTCGGCGAGGCGACGCGGCCGAGTTCGGTCAGCACCAAGGCGACTTCGGCGACGCCGAGGCCGTCACCGCCGAGTTCGGCGGGCAGCGCCAGCGCGAGCAGACCGGCGTCGGCGAGCGCGCGCCACGTGCCGCCGGGGTCGCGCTCCTTCCCGAGCACGCGCGCGGTCAGCGCGGTGACCTCGGTCTGCGTCTCGTCGAACTGGAAGTCCACACTGGCTCCTCACCGGGGCGAACGGGCACAATACTGAAACCTGTTCTAGTCTTAACCGGAAGGCGCCCGTACGGCAAGGGGGATCTAGGAGGTGGCTTCGAGCAGTTCCTCGAGAGCGTCCGGGAAGTGGTCCGCGAGCGGCCACAGGTCCCCGGTGAGTTCGCGGGCGCCGAGCAGGCCGACGTCGACGCGCCCCGCGTTCGACAGCACGGTGACGTTGAGCCCGGCGCCGTGGAACACAGGTCCGAGCGGGTGGAGCCCGGTGATCCGGCAGCCCAGCAGGTACAGCGGCATCGGCGGACCGGGCACATTGGACACCACCAGGTTGTGCACCACCGGATGCCGTTCGGCCAGGCGCAGCGCGGAATACGCGCGCACCGCGAGACCGAACATGGTCGCCGCCGAGAACTGGGCCCAGTCTCCGAGCATGTCGGCGTGAATGTCGTGGTGGTGGTCCTTGGAGTGCCGGTTCGACTCCGCGAGCATGAACACGCGGGCGGCGGGATCCTCCAGATGGGTGGGCAGCGAGGCGAAGAACGCCGAGACCTTGTTGCTGCCGTGGTCGCGTTCGGTGCGTTCGTGCACCGACACCGGCACGGTCGCCACCAGCGGGTCTTCCGGCAGTTCGCCGCGATCGCGCAGGAACCGGCGCAGCGCGCCGGAAACGACGGCGAGGACGACGTCGTTGACGGTCACCCCGAAGGCGTTCTTGATCCGTTTGACCTCATCGAGGTCGAGGGAGGTGTAGGCGACGCTGCGGTGCGCGGTGATCGTCCCGTTGAACGACGTGCGCGGCGCCGTGAACGGCACCGGCATCCCCTTGCCCTGCAACGCTTTGCCCAGCCATTTCGGCACGAGTCCGAGCAGGTCCGGCAGCAGTTTCACCACCTCGGCCGGCCGTTTCACGAACGACGTCAGCCCCGCGCCGAACAGCGCGCGCCTGCCGGGGACACCCGCGTTGCGGCGATCGTCGCGCGCGATCTCCGGCGGCGGGGCGTCCGGTTCGAGACCGGCGAGATAGGTGATCAGGTTCGCGCCGCTGACCCCGTCGACACTGGCGTGGTGCATCTTCAGCAGGACCGCGATCTCGCCGCTCGCCAGGCCTTCGATGACGTGCAACTGCCACAGCGGCTGCGCGCGGTCCAGCCGCTGTCCCACGATGTGGGCGCAGAGTTCGGCCAGTTCCCGCCGGTCACCGGGTGCGGGTACGCCGATCCGGTGAACGTGGGCTTCGAGGTCGAAGTCCTCGTCCTCGACCCAGACCGGATGCGTGAGATTCCAGAGTGGATTGTGCAGCTTGCGCCGGAATGCCGGGATCAGCTGGACCCGTTCGGCCAGTTTCTCCTTGAAGCGCTCGAAGTCGTAGCCGCCGGGCATGGTCGAACCGTCGAGGGTGAGCAGCCCGCAGACGTGCAGGACCTGGGCCGGTGTCTCCAGGTAGAGGAAACTCGCGTCCAGACCACTCAGTCTCTGCATGAGAATCACCTTAAGTGAACTTTGCAACCGGTTCTACGCGGTCACCCGGCGGTAGGATCGGTGCCCATGCAGCCGAGTTTCGTCGTCCGCCAGGCACTCCAGCTCGCGCTCACCGCGAACGCGCTGAAGCCGCCGAGAGGTGCCCGGACGGCGGTCCCGGCGTTCTTCGCGGGCTGGCTCACCGGGGAACTCGCCCCGCACCTGCTCGCGCTCACCGCGGCCGACGCGGCGGCGCACGTCGCGCGGCACCGGGGCGGGTCGAGCAAGGCCGGTCTCGCTCTCGCGACCGCGTCGGCGGCCGGTCTCGGCACGCTGATCGCGCAGTCCCAGCGAGCCCGCGGCGAGATCGAGACGGCGCTGGCCGAAGGTATCGGCAAGACCTACTCCGACGAACTCGATCACCCGCCGAGCCCGACCGATCTCGCGACCCCGTGGGGCCAGCTGGCGATGCCGTTCCGCATGCGCGAACCAGGGGTCCGGCGGACACGGAATGTCGCCTACGCGCCCGGCGGGAAGCGGTTCCTCCTCGACGTCTACGCCCCGCGCGAACCGGTCACCGGCGCGCCGATCCTGCTGCAGGTGCACGGCGGCGCGTGGGTGATCGGCAACAAGGACCAGCAGGGCCTGCCGCTGATGCTGCACATGGCCAAACGCGGCTGGATCTGCATCGCGATCAACTACCCGCTCTCCCCCGCCGCCCGCTGGCCCGCCCATATCGTCGCGGCGAAACGCGCGCTGGCCTGGATCCGGGACAACGCCGGATCCTACGGCGGCGACCCGTCGTTCGTCGCCGTCACCGGTGGTTCGGCGGGCGGGCATCTCGCGTCGCTCCTGGCACTGACCGCGAACGACCCGGCACTGCAGCCCGGCTTCACCGAGGCGGACACGAGCATCCAGGCGTGCGCCCCGCACTACGGCGTGTACGACTTCGCCGCGACCAGCGGGCGGCGCTCCAGCCAGACCCGGCTGAAGACGCTGATCGCCCGGCACGTCTTCGAGGCGGACCGGGATCCGGTGAACTTCCTCGACGACTACATCGCCGCGTCACCACTGGACCGCATCACCGAGGACGCGCCGCCGTTCTTCGTCGTCCACGGCGTCCACGACTCGCTGGTCCCGGTGGGCGAAGCCCGCGAGTTCGTGCGGCGCCTGCGCGAGAAGTCCCAGCGAGAGGTCGCGTACGCGGAGATCTCCGGCGCGCAGCACGCCTTCGACGTCTTCCCCTCGATCCGCAGCGCACACGTGGTCCGCGGGGTGGAACGGTTCCTGGAATGGAGCTACCGCACCTGGCGGCGGTCCAGCCCGGCACCGCACTCACGCGACTAGGGCGTGTCCTGTAAGTCATTGGAGCCAGAGCATGATCGCGGCGATGGTGAGTTCGGCCTGGTAGTAGGCGGCGCGTTTGGCGTAGCGGGTGGCCAGGTCGCGGAACTGTTTGAGCCGGTTGAAGCACCGTTCGACCACGTTGCGCTGCTTATAGACCTCGGCGTCGAACGCTGGTGGTCGCCCGCCGCTGCGGCCTTTGGCTGCGCGGCGGGCGACCTGGTCGTCCCGTTCCGGACTGACGAACCTGATCCGCCGGTCTCGCATCGCCCGGCGGGTTGACGGATGCGAATACGCCTTGTCCGCGATCACCGTCTCCGGTCGGCAGCGTGGCCGGCCGGGACCGATCCGGGCGACGGTGATGCCGTCCAGCAGCGGAACCAGCTCCGGGTTGTCTCCGGCTTGGCCGGGGGTGAGCAGGAACCGCATCGGCAGGCCTCGTCCGTCGACGGCGAGATGGATCTTGGTGCTCAGCCCGCCACGGGACCGCCCGAGTCCTTCCCCATCGAGGGCGAGGGCTTCGATTCCGTCGCTGCGTCCCCCTTTTTCCGGGCGCCGGCGGAATGCTGATGCGCCCGAACCACGCTCGAGTCGACGGAAACGATCCACTCGAGGTCGCCGACGGCGTCGTCCTTGACGATCACCCGGTCGAGAATCCGGTCCCAGGTGCCGTCCTTGGTCCACAACCGCAGCCGTTCATGCGCCGTCTTCCAAGGCCCGTAACGATCAGGCAGGTCACGCCAGGGCGCTCCAGTGCGCAACTTCCACAGGATCGCGTTGATGACCTGGCGATGATCCCGCCACCGCCGCCCACCACCTTGCTGAGGCGGCAGCAACGGCTCGATCACCGCCCATGCCTTATCCGTCAACTCACCACGACCAACCACGACCGCAATCCAACCGAACCCCAGCTAGATCACTTACAGGACACGCCCTAGGCGCCGCACACCCGAGTGCGGCATCCAGTCACGCGAGTTACGCCATCGCTCACCTTGAGCCCAGACAAGACGCACTTTCGCCTTACCCTCAAGAGAAGGCGACCTGGAGGTGTCGCGAAAGCCACTTTCGGGACACCTGATGTCTCGAAAGTGGCTTTCGCGACACCGCGTTTGCCCAGGTCAACGTGAGTGACAAGCGGCCTTGCCACTCACGAGGCGCGAGGTCAGGGCGGGTAGATCACGTCCGTCGGCCGCGACGACGCCGGGCCGTCGACGCGCCAGCCCTCGCCGTCGCGGACGAAGCGGTACCAGCGTTCGTCGCGGCCGTAGCGCAGTTGCAGGTCGCCCTGGGTGATCCGGTTCCGCCAGGTCTTCGGCGTTCCCGGCAACCCCGATTCGGCGAGGTCCGCCTTGGCTTGAGCGAGCGGCGCCTGCGACGGCCGCCAGACCTCCCGGACCACGGCCATCCCGCCCCTGCCCGCCTCACGCCAGGCTTGCGCCCAGGCGGCCAGGTCTCGCAGCGGGACGTCCGCGGCCTCGGCGAGTTCGCCGGGATCGCCTGCGGCAGCCCGGCGCGCGAGGTCCTCCTCGAAGGACAGCTCCGCTGCCCGCTCGGGCCCCATGACCAGCAGTTCCCAGGCCCTCGCGGCGGCGTCGGCCGCCAGCTCCGCGAACGTGTCACTGCTCCAGCCGGTGCGGTGCGGCGGGTCGACGTCGAGGACAGCGGGCGGCCCGACCGTGCCGGGGACGGCCAGCCTCGGTGGCAGCGCGGCGATCCGCCGGGCGTAGGCCCGTTTCGGATCCACTCCGGGCGCGGCGGGAGCACGCACCCGTTTACCCGGCTTGCTCGCGGGAGCGCGGCGGGACCGCAGTTCCGCGAGCACGGCCTCCCTCGGCCTGCCCCGCAACAGGAACAGCACGAACGGATCGGCGTCGACCTCGTCCGCGACCAGGTAGTACACCGCGGCGACGTGTTTGCACGGATTCGCGCTGTCGGGACACGAACACTTCGGGCGGAGATCGCCGGGACCGGGGAGCAGGTCCGCGCCCGCCGCCCGCGCGTCCTCGGCCACCTCGCCGGGCAGTTCGCCGTCGAGCAGGGCGGCGACGTGCCCGAGACGGGAGCCGACCATGCCGAGCAGGCTCTCCCACTGCGCGTCGGTGAACGCCTGCATCTGGATGGTCACCCGGTACGGCACCGCCCGGCTGCCCTGCACCCAGGCTGTCACCTCCCCCGCGCCGACGGCGAGTTTGCTGACCGTGCCTTTGCGCGCGTACGTCCGGCCGCGCGGCAGCCGGTTCGGGTCGAGCTTGGCGCGCTCTTCCAGCGCCTCGACCCATGCCGTGCCCCACCAGGTGTTGCCGAAGGTGCGCCGTTTCCGCCCGGTCGCGCCCGGCATCAGGTCTCCCCGAGCCGGACGAGGTCGGCGAGTTCGTCGTCGGACAGTTCGGTGATCCAGTTCTCGCCGGCGCCGATGACCGCGTCGGCCAGCCCGCGTTTGGTCTCCAGGACCGTGGCGATGCGCTCTTCCAGGGTGCCTTCGGCGATCAGCCGGTGCACCTGGACCGGCCTGTCCTGCCCGATCCGGTACGCGCGGTCGGTGGCCTGGTCCTCGACGGCCGGATTCCACCAGCGGTCGTAGTGGATCACGTGGGTGGCCTTGGTCAGGTTGAGCCCGACGCCGCCCGCCTTCAGTGACAGCAAGAACACCGGCACTTCGCCGGCCTGGAAGCGGGCGACCATCTCTTCACGGGCTTTGGGCGTGCTCGACCCGGACAGCAGCATCGTCGGCAGCCCGCGTTCGGCCAGGCGTTTCTCCAGCAGGCGGCACAGCTGGACGTACTGGCTGAACACGAGCACACTGTCGCCCTCGTCGAGGATGACGTCGAGCAGTTCCTCGAACGCGGCGAGTTTGCCGGACCGGCCGTGCAGCACCCCTGGTTCCTTGAGGTACTGCGCCGGATGGTTGCAGATCTGCTTGAGTTCGGTGAGCAGCTTGAGCACCTGGCCGCGCCGGGCCGCCCCGTCCAGCTCGCGGATCATCGCGAGGTTCTCCCGGACGACGGCCTCGTACAGCGTCGTCTGCTCGGCGGTGAGCGGGACGAACCGGTCGGTCTCGGTCTTGCGCGGGAGTTCGGGGGCGATGTCCGGGTCGGTCTTCTTGCGGCGCAACAGGAACGGCCGCACGGTCGCGGCCAGCCGTTCGGTCGCGGCGGCATCCCGGTCGCGTTCGATCGGGCGGGCGACCTTGCGACGGAACCCGTCGAGGGAGCCGAGCAGGCCGGGCGTCGTCCAGTCCACAATGGACCACAGCTCGGTGAGCCGGTTCTCCATCGGCGTCCCGGTCAGGGCGACCTTGGCGGCGGCCGGGATCTTCCGCAGTTCCTTGGCGGTGACCGAAAGCGGGTTCTTGACGTGTTGCGCCTCGTCGGCGGCGATCATCCCCCAGTCCACTTCGGACAGTGTCTCGCGATCCCGGCGGAGCACGCCGTACGTGGCGAGCACGACCTCGTCCGGCGCGACCTCGTCGAGATTCCGCCCGCCGCCGTGGAACCTTCGCACCGGGATGTCCGGCGCGAACCGGGCGAATTCGCGTTCCCAGTTGCCCAGCAACGACGTCGGGCACAGGACGAGCGTGGGCCCCTCCCCGCGCGGGCGGCGGTGCAGATGCAGGGAGATGAGCTGGATCGTCTTGCCGAGCCCCATGTCGTCGGCGAGGCAGGCGCCGAGGCCGAGTCCGGTCATCGTCGCCAGCCAGGCGAGCCCCGCCTTCTGATACGGCCGCAGGGTGGCCTTCAGTTCCGCGGGCTGCTCGATCGGTTCCCCGGCGCTTTCGCGGATTCTCTCCAGCAGCCCCGTCAGCGCCGACGGGGCGGTGAACTCGACCTTCTCGCCGTCCAGTTCCAGTTCGCCGGTGAGCGCCGCGGCGAGCGCCTCTGCCCCGGACAGTTTCTTCGTGCGATGCGCGCGCACCTTGGCGATCAGCCGTGCGTCGACCTTGACCCATTTGCCGCGCAGCCGCACCAGTGGCCGTTTCGCCTCCGCGAGCGCGGTGACCTCGGCGTCGGTGAGTTCCTCGTCCCCGAGGCTCAGCCGCCAGCGGAACTGCAACAGGCTCTTGAGCGTGAACTGGGGCCCGGTGACGCTGCCGGGTGCCTGCGTCGCGCTCGCCTTGGCCTTGAGTTCGCCCGAGAAGAGGTCTTTCGGCCACTGCACCTCGATGCCGGCGCCGCCGAGCGCCGCGTCCCCGTGGGTCAGCAGGTCGACGACCTCGTCGTAGTCCAGTGCCAGCTCGGTCGGCGCGGCCGACTGGAGGATGCGCCCGAGCGGCGCCCACGCCCTGGCACCGCGGCGCAGACCGAGCAGCAACTGTGTCTCGACCTGCTCGCCCAGCCGTTCCAGCACGGCTTCCGGCGCGTCCCACAAGGTCTCCGCCTCGACGATGAGGCTCGGATCGGCCGTACTCCGCACGGCGACGACGGCGGCGAACGCGGGCTCGCCTTCGGGATCTTCGGGTTCGTGCACCTCCATGCGCAGCACGAGATGCGCGCCCTGCGCCTGCCGCGCGCTCAGTTCCGCGAGCCAGGCGGCACCGTCCGGCCCGACCAGCGTCGGCTCGGCCGAGGCGAACGCCGGACCACCCGCCGCGACCCTCGCGGCGGGCGTGCGGACCAGCACGTCCGCCGTCGCGTCCCAGAACGCCCTGATCAACGACTCCGGTGAGTGCAGCCGGATCCGTTTCAGCCCGGACAACGGCAGCGCGTGCGCCTCGGGTGGCAGCGCGGCGGCGAGACCGCGCAGCATCTCCTCGTCGGCGACGTCGAGCGGGCCGACCCGCCACGAATCCACCCCGCCGGGTGAGGCCGCGGGCAGCAGCCTGCCGCGGGCGATGAGGTTCACCCCGGCTTCGGCGACGGCCGACCACGCCGCGATGGCCGGGCTCAGGTCGCCCTCGGCGGTCAGCAGCCGGGGAATCACGCGTGACAACGGGACGAGCGCCGCGTCGACCTTCGTGCGCCGGAAGACCTTTCCGACCGGCAGCACGAGTTCGATCGCGGTGTCACCCGCTACGCCGTCTCCCCAGAGCGCCAGCACGCCGTCCCGCGGGGGATCCGAGGGGACGAAGGTGGCTTGGGTTCCTGTGCCGAACTCCACGACCCGCACGCTAGAGCACGGGACCGACAGCCGTCGGGCAGCGGTGTGGTGAACGGTCCGTTCACCACACCACGAGCCGTGAAATGACCGGTCACGGCACCTCGCGATGCGATGACAGGAACTTTCAGGACCGTGGAAGCCCCAGCAGCCGTTCAGCCGTCAAGGACAGCAGCACCTGAGTCGTGCCGCCCGCGATACTGAGACACCGGGTCAGCAGGAACTCGTGCTGCGCGGGATCACCGCCCACGAGGGCCTCTTCCCCGAGCGCCTCCAGCGCGAATTCCGCCACCGCCTGCCGATGCCGGACGCCCAGGAGCTTGCGCACGCTCGACTCGGCGCCCGGATCCTGACCGTCGAGCCGCCGCAGCGTCGCCCGCAGGTCCAGGACCGAACACGCGCTCCCGTCGGCGATCAGCGCGCCGACTTTCTCCAGGTCCGCGCCCTCGCCCAGGGTGGCGAGCAGGTTCTCGACGCCCTCCCCCACCGCGGACCCGCTGCCGAGTGCGACGCGTTCGTTCGCCAGCGTCGTCCGAGCGAGCCGCCAGCCGCCGTCGACCTCCCCGACCACCATGTCGTCCGGGACGAAGACGTCGTCGAGGAACACCTCGTTGAAGACGGCGTCGCCGGTGATCTCGCGCAGCGGCCGCGTGCTGATCCCGGCGGCGGTCATGTCGACGAGGAAGTAGGTGATCCCCTTGTGTTTCGGCGCGTCCGGGTCGGTGCGCGCCAGGCAGATCGCCCAATCGGCTTCGCGCGCGAGCGAGGTCCACACCTTCTGGCCGTTCAGCAGCCAGCCGCCGTCGGCGCGCCGGGCCGTCGTGCGGAGCGACGCGAGATCGGAGCCCGCCTCGGGCTCGCTGAACAGCTGGCACCAGGTGATCTCGCCGCGCAAAGTGGCGGCGGCGAACCGTTCGCGCTGGGCGTCGGAGCCGTGTTCCAGCAGCGTCGGCACCGCCCAGGCGCCGATGACCAGATCCGGGCGGCGGACGCCGGCACCGTGGAGGGCGGCGTCGATCCGCAGTTGCTCGGCGGCGGTGGCGCCCCGGCCGTACGGCGCGGGCCAGTGCGGGGCCAGCAGCCCCGAATCGGCCAGCGCGACCCGCCGTCCCGGTTCGGGCAGGGCGGCGATTTCCCCGACCAGGTCACGGAGTCCGGCGTCTTCGCCGACCTCGACGCGCAACGTCCGGCGGTCACCGCGCAGCGCGAGATCGGCGGCACGGCGGCGCCAGCGGGCGGAACCCCCGAGCCACTGGCGCAGGGCCACGGCGCGGCGCAGGTAGAAGTGCGCGTCGTGCTCCCAGGTGAAGCCGATGCCACCGAGGACCTGGATGCAGTCCTTCGCGTTCTCTACTGCCGCGTCAAGGGCGTATGACGCCGCCGTCGCGGCTGCGAGGGCATGCTGCGCCGGGTCTTCGGCCGCCCTCGCCGCGTCCCATGCGAGCGCGTCGGTGGCTTCGGCCCGGCAGAGCATTTCCGCGCACAGATGCTTGATCGCCTGGAACGACCCGATGGGACGGCCGAACTGCTCTCGCACCTTCGCGTACTCGACGGCGGTCCGAAGACACCACCGGGCGATCCCCGCCGCCTCGGCGGCACCGAGCGTGGCCGCGTAGGCATCCACGGGAAGAGCGTCGAAAACCGCCTCGGGCCGCACACTCGCGCACCGGACGCGGCCGACCGGCCGGGAGACGTCGAACGGTTCGCACTCCTCGATGTCCACTCCGGACGTCCCAGGTGGAATGAGCGCGGAGACCTCGCCGTCGGAGACCAACGACCACGCCGACGGGTGAACGTCGAGTGCCGGCCCCGATTCGCCGTCGACCACTGAATCCGCGATACGGAAATCCCGGCCGAGCACCACCGCCAGCCGTTCGGTCCCGTCCGCGAGACCGGGCAGGATCTCCTTGACGGCTTGAGGAACCGTCGCGAGCAGCGCGCCGCCCAAGGCCGTCCCGAGGACAGGACCGGGCACGAGCGCTTCGGCCGCTTCGGCGAGCCCGGCGGCCAGATCGGCGAGTGTGCCGCCCGCGCCGCCGACGTCTTCGGGAATCGCCACGCCGAACAACCCGAGTTCCGCCAGTCCTGGTGGCGGTTCGGTGACCCGGCCGCTCCGGACGGCGTCGACGGGCCGGGCGGAAGCCGCCCAAGCACGGATCGACGCGGCCAGCGCCGCTTGTTCCTCGGTGAGCGCGATCGACACGGGTGAGACCTCCTCGCCGGACCTACCCGTGAGTGTAGAACGTGTTACAGTTTCTTGCCCAGTGGGTCACGTCTTGAACAGTTCGTCCGCTTAGGTACGCTACGCGGGGAAAGTGGAACAAGTTCCGAAGATCGGTTCGATGAAGGGGGACGTGGCGATGCCAGGGAAGGCCAAGGCACCCACGAGCGCGAAGGCGCGAAGCGGCAACGGTCTCTCCGCGCTGGGCGGCGAGGAACTCGGCTCCGCGGCACAACGTGACCGGCGGCGTCGCATCATCGACGCGACCCTCACCCTCGCCGCGAAGGGCGGGTACGACGCCGTCCAGATGCGGGCGGTCGCCGAGAAGGCGGACGTCGCGCTCGGCACGCTGTACCGCTACTTCCCCTCGAAAATCCATCTGCTGGTTTCCGGGCTGGCCAGGGAATTCGAACGCGCGCAGGAGAAACTCGACCGCGCGACCATCCCCGGCGACACCCCGAGCGAGCGGCTCATGGTCGTCCTCGGCCGCAACACCCGGCTGATGCAGCGGGACCCGCACCTCACCGAGGCCATGGTCCGCGCGTTCATGTTCGCCGACACCACCGCGGCCGCCGAGGTCGAGCAGGTCGGACGGCTGATGGAGAACATGTTCGCCAAGGCCATGGGCATCGAGGACCCGACCGAGGCCGACCGCGACATCTTCCACGTCATCGCCGACGTCTGGATGGCGAACCTGGTCGCCTGGGTGACACGGCGCGCTTCGGCCGCCGACGTCGCGAACCGGCTGGAACTCTCGGTGCACCTGCTGCTGGACAAGAACGTCTGACATCCGGTTCCGTTAACCAGCCTTACCACTCACAGCCCAGCCGCGTGTCCTGAAGGCCCCTTTGAGACGTTGAAGGTCTCAAAGGGGCCTTCAGGACAGTGCCGAGACGGGTGAAGGGCGCTTTCCCCGCATCGGATGCGGGAAAGCGCCCTTCGGCTTCGTCAAGCCGTCAGCTTCGGCAGCACGTCCCGGCCGAAGGTCTCGATGAACTCGTCCTGGTTCCGCCCCACGTTGTGGACGTAGATCCGGTTGAAGCCGGCGTCGACGTACTTCTGCAGCGCGGCGCGGTGCACGTCCGGGTCGGACGAGACGACCATGCGGCCCTCGAAGTCCTCGCGCCGCACCAGCTTCGCCATCTGCGCGAAGTCGAACGGCGAGCGGATGTCGGCCTTCGGGAACTTCATGCCGCCGTTGGGCCACTGGTCCATCGCGTTGGCCCACGCCGTCTCGTCGTCCTCGGCCCACGACAGGTGCACCTGGAGCAGCTTCGGCATCGAGTCCGGGTCCTTGCCCGCCTTGCGCGCGCCGGTGCCGAAGTTGTCGAGGATCCCCGCCAGCTTCTCGATCGACGCGCCGGGCGTGATCAGCCCGTCCGCCAGCTCACCGGTCTTGCGCGAGGTGTACGGGCCCGCCGAAGCGATGTAGATCGGCGGCGGCTCGTCCGGCAGCGTCCACAGCCGCGTGGTGTGCAGCTTGAAGAACTCGCCGCTGTGCTTGACGTCCTTGCCGGTGAACAGCTTCCGGATGACCTCGAGCGCCTCGAACATCCGCCGCACGCGCTCGGGCGCCTCGGGCCAGTAGCCGCCGATGATGTGCTCGTTGAGCGCCTCGCCGGAGCCGATGCCGAGCCAGGTCCGGCCCGGATACGTCGCCTCCAGGGTCGCCGCGGCCTGCGCGACCATCGACGGGTGCAGCCGGAACGACGGGCAGGTCACGCCCGGCCCGAGGTCGCCGGTGGTGTTCTCCGCCAACGAGGCGAGCACGCTCCATACGAAGGAAGCTTCACCCTGTTGAGGGACCCACGGCTGGAAGTGGTCGGCGGCCATCTGACCGGAGAACCCGTGTTGCTCGGCCAGCGCCGCCAGCCGGATCGACTCGCGCGGAGAGAACTGCTCCAGCGCCGCGGCCAAGCCGATTTGCACCTCAGTCACGCCTGCTGCCCCTTTCGAAAGCTCTCGGCGACCTTCGCGTACTGGTCGAGTAGCTCCAGTGTCGCCGCTTCGGGCTCGGTCGGCAGGAAGATCGTGGCCTCGTCGACGCCGCCTGCGACCAGCCTGCCCAGCGCGCCTTCCTCCGGGGTGGCACCGAAGGCCGAGAACTTGAGGTCGGTCCGGCCCTGGTCTGCCAGCCACTGACGGGCCCGGCGAAGCTCCTCCGGCGGGGTGTGGGCGTGCGGCAGCCACCCGTCGCCGTATTTCGCGATCCGCTGCATCGCCTTCTCGCCGGCGCCACCGATGTAGATCGGCGGATGCGGCTTCTGCACCGGCTTGGGCCAGGCGAAGATCGGGTCGAAGTCGACGAGCTTGCCGTGGAACTCGGCCTCGTCCTTGGTCCAGATCTCCTTCAGCGCGGCGAGCTGCTCGTCGACGAGCGCGCCCCGTGTCCGCGGATCCGTGCCGTGATTGCGCATTTCCTCCCGGTTCCACCCGACTCCGACGCCGAAGTCGAACCGGCCACGGGAGACCAGGTCCAGCGAGGCGACTTCTTTCGCCGTGTGGATGACGTCGCGCTGCTGCAGCAGCGCGACGCCCGTGCCCAGTCGCAGGTTCGACGTGGCCCCGGCCGCCGCCGTCAGCGCGACGAACGGGTCCAGCGTCCGGTAGTACACGCGTGGCAGATCCCCGCCGCCGGGATACGGCGTTTCCCGGCTGACCGGGATGTGCGAATGCTCCGCGATGTGCAGCGAGCTGAACCCGCGCTCTTCGACGGCGGCGGCGAGGACGTCCGGCCTGATGCCTTCATCGGTGATGAAGGTGGCGATTCCGATCTCCATGTCCAGCAACTACCCGGACACGCCCCGCGATATTCCCGGCGGCTAGACGTTGCGCCGGTACTGCCCGCCCACCTCGAAGAACGCCTCGGTGATCTGGCCGAGCGAGCACACCCGCGCCGCGTCCATCAGCACGCCGAACAGGTTGCCGCCGCGGGTCGCCGCCTCGCGCAGCGTCTTGAGCGCGACCTGCGCCTCGGCGTGGTGCCGGTGCTGGAAGTCCTCCAGCCGGTTCAGCTGCGACACCTTTTCGTCCTCGGTCGCCCGCGCAAGCTCGACCTCGACGTCGTTCTCGCCGCCGTGCGGGTTGCGGAAGGTGTTGACGCCGATGATCGGCAGCGTGCCGTCGTGCTTCTGGCGTTCGTAGAGGATCGACTCGTCCTGGATCTTGCCGCGCTGGTAACCGGTCTCCATCGCGCCCAGGACGCCACCGCGCTCGGAGATCCGGTCGAATTCCAGCAGGACAGCCTCTTCGACCAGGTCCGTGAGCTCGTCGATGATGAACGAGCCCTGCAACGGGTTCTCGTTCTTCGACAGTCCCCATTCCTTGTTGATGATCATCTGGATGGCCATCGCCCGGCGCACCGAACTCTCCGACGGCGTCGTGATCGCCTCGTCGAAGGCGTTGGTGTGCAAGGAGTTCGCGTTGTCGTACAGCGCGCACAGCGCCTGCAGCGTGGTGCGGATGTCGTTGAAGCTCATCTCCTGCGCGTGCAGCGACCGGCCGGAGGTCTGCACGTGGTACTTGAGCTTCTGCGAACGCTCGTTGGCGCCGTAGCGCTCCCGCATCGCGACCGCCCAGATCCGGCGCGCGACCCGGCCCAGCACCGAGTACTCGGCGTCCATGCCGTTGGAGAAGAAGAACGACAGGTTCGGCGCGAAGTCGTCGATGCTCATCCCGCGCGCGAGGTAGCTCTCGACGTAGGTGAACCCGTTCGACAGGGTGAACGCCAGCTGTGAGATCGGGTTCGCCCCGGCCTCGGCGATGTGATAGCCGGAGATCGACACCGAGTAGAAGTTCCGGACGCCGTGGTCGATGAACCATTCCTGGATGTCGGCCATCATGCGCAGGCTGAACTCGGTGGAGAAGATGCAGGTGTTCTGCCCCTGGTCCTCCTTGAGGATGTCCGCCTGCACGGTGCCGCGGACGTTGCGCAGCGCCCATTCGCGCAGTTCGGCGGCCTCGGCTTCGGACGGCTCGCGGCCGTGCTCGGCCTTGAACGCCTCGACGCGCTGGTCGATCGCGGTGTTGAGGAAGAACGCGAGGATCGTCGGCGCCGGGCCGTTGATCGTCATCGACACCGACGTGCTCGGCGACGTCAGGTCGAAGCCGTCGTAGAGGACCTCCATGTCCTCCAGCGTCGCGATGGAGACGCCGGAGGTGCCGACCTTGCCGTAGATGTCGGGGCGGGTGTGCGGGTCGTGCCCGTAGAGGGTGACCGAGTCGAAGGCGGTCGAAAGGCGCTTCGCCTCGGAGTCGGCCGACAGGAGCTTGAAACGCTTGTTGGTGCGGAACGGGTCGCCCTCGCCGGCGAACATCCGCGCCGGGTCCTCACCCTCGCGCTTGAACGGGAAGACGCCCGCGGTGTAAGGGAAGTATCCGGGCAGGTGCTCGCGGCGCAGGAACGACAGCAGCTCGCCGGACTCGGTGTAGCGCGGCAGCGCCACGCGCGGGATCCGGTTGCCGGACAGCGTGTCGCGCCAGAGCTGGGTGTGCAGTTCCTTGTCGCGGATCTTCACGACCAGCTCGTCGGCGCGGTAGGACTCGGCGAGCTCGGCGAAGCGCGACAGCAGATTTGTCGACTCACCGTCCACATCGGACTCGGCGGCGGCGAGCAGCCCGTCGAGCGCGTCGGTGCTCGCGTCGACGGCGGCCAGCGCCTCCTTGGCCGCGGCGAGGTGTTCGTGCTTGCGGAGCGCGGCGACCTGCTGCCCGGTCTTGGTGTGATAGCCGCGGACGGTGTCGGAGATCTCCGCGAGGTAGCGCGTCCGGTTGGCCGGGATGATCGTGCTGGCGTCGGTCGACACCTTGCCCTCGACCTTCGGGAGCACACCGGGTGAGACGGTCAGGCCGCGCTCGGCGAGGGTGTCGCGCAGGTGCTGGTAGAGCGCGGTGACGCCGTCGTCGTTGAACTTCGCGGCGCTGGTGCCGTAGACCGGCATGTCCTCGGGCGAGGAGCTGAACGCCTCACGGTTGCGGACGAGCTGGCGCGCGACGTCGCGACGGGCGTCTTCGGCGCCGCGGCGCTCGAACTTGTTGATCGCGACGGCGTCGGCGAAGTCGAGCATGTCGATCTTCTCCAGCTGCGACGCCGCGCCGAACTCCGGCGTCATGACGTACAGCGACTGGTCCACGTAGTCGACGATGCCGGCGTCACCCTGGCCGATACCCGGCGTCTCGACGATCACGAGGTCGAAGCCCGCCGCCTTGCAGGCGAGGATCGACTCGGAGAGCCCGGTGGGGATCTCGCCGCTGGTGGTGCGGGTGGCGAGCGAGCGGAAGTAGACCGGGCTGCCGTCGAGGCAGTTCATCCGGATGCGGTCGCCGAGCAGCGCTCCCCCGCCCTTGCGGCGCGACGGGTCGACGGCGAGCACGGCGATGCGGAGCTTGTCCTCCTGGTCCAGCCGGAACCGGCGGATCAGCTCGTCGGTGAGCGACGACTTGCCCGAACCACCCGTTCCGGTGATGCCGAGGACCGGCACCGTCCGCGACTTGGCGGTCTCGGTGATCTTGGCGAGCCAGTCCTGCGGCAGGGCCTCGCGCTGCAGCTGGGTGATGACGCGCGACAGCGCCGGGATGTCACCCGAAAGCAGTTTGTCGAGCGCGCCTGGCGACTGCGCGGACAGGTCCGTGTCGCAGGCCTTGATCATCAGGTTGATCATGCCGGGGAGGCCCATCTCGTAGCCGTCCTCGGGCGAGAAGATCCGCGCGACACCCCGCGAGTGCAGCAGGTCGATCTCCTCGCGGACGATGACGCCACCGCCACCGCCGAACACCTTGATGTGCCCCGCGCCGCGTTCGTCGAGCAGCTCGACCAGGTAGCTGAAGTACTCGACGTGCCCGCCCTGGTAGGCGCTGATGGCCACCCCCTGGACGTCCTCGGCGATGGCCGCGGTGGCGACCTCGTCGACCGACCGGTTGTGCCCGAGGTGCACCACCTCCGCGCCCTGCGACTGCAGGATGCGCCGCATGATGTTGATGGACGCGTCGTGCCCGTCGAAGAGACTCGACGCCGTCACGAAGCGAACGGGGTTCACGGGCCGGTGCAGGTCGCTGCTCATCCCCCCAAAATACTTGGACTTCCGACTATTTTAAACCCGCCTACTCGCGTGACGGCGCTCTCACTCGTCCTTGACAGCCCGGCTCATGCCACTATATTCAACCATCAGGTTAATCAACCGACTGATTGAGCACAGATGACCACTGATCAGCTCAGCACCACGTTCGCCGCGCTGGCGGACCCCACCCGCCGCGCCATCCTGGCGCGCCTGTCCGGCGGGGAGGCCACGGTGAACGAGCTGGCGGAGCCCTTCACCGTGAGCCTCCAGGCCATCTCGAAGCACTTGAAGGTCCTCGAGCGCGCGGGCCTGATCAGCCGCGGCAAGACGGCTCAATGGCGGCCCTGCCGCCTCGAAGCGGGGCCACTCGGCGACATCTCGGACTGGGTCGAGCGCTACCGCCGGTTCTGGGACGACGGTTTCGACCGTCTCGACGAGCACCTGACCGAACTCCAGAAAGGCAAGCCGGATGAGTGAGAAGGAGCTGACCATCACCCGCGTCTTCGACGCGCCGCGCGAACTGGTGTTCCAGGCGTGGACGGTTCCCGAGCAGTTCGCGAACTGGATGGGCCCCAAGGGGTTCACCGCCTCCGGCGTGCAGATGGACCTCGCCGAGGGCGGCGCCTGGCGAGTGACCATCGGCAACCTCGAAGGCGACGAGCACACCGCGGCCGGGGTCTACCGCGAGATCTCCGCGCCGGAACGGCTGGTGTTCACCTTCTCCTGGGTGTCCTCACCCGAGGAGGCGACCCTGGTGACGGTCGACTTCACCGACCTCGGCGACAAGACCGGAATGACTTTCCACCAGGGCGAATTCCGCTCCGCGGACTCCCGCGACGAGCACCGCGCCGGGTGGTCCGAAACCTTCGAAGACCTCACCGCACACCTGACCAGGCAGGAGACGAACCGATGAGCATCGCACTACCCGAAATCGTGTCGCGCGAAGAATGGCAGACCGCGCGGGACGCCTTGATGGTCAAGGAAAAGGAACTCACCCAAGCCACCGACGCGATCAGCGCCGAACGCCGGCGGCTGCCCATGGTCCGCTTCGACGGCAAGTACGAGTTCGAAGGCCCGGACGGCCCGGTCTCACTGCTGGACCTGTTCGAAGGCCGCCGCCAGCTGATCGTCTACCACTTCATGCTCGCCCCCGGCCAGGAGGCGGGCTGTCCCGGCTGCTCCATCGTCGTGGACAACATCGGCCACCTCGCCCACCTGCACGCCCGCGACACCACGCTGTACGTGGTCGCTCCGGCGACGTTGCCCGAGATCGAGCGGTACAAGGAGCGGATGGGCTGGACTGTCCCGTGGGTCTCGACAGGCGACGGCTTCAACCCGGACTGCGGCATCGACGGCGGGTTCGGCATCAGCGTCTTCCTGCGCGACGGCGACGAGGTGTTCCGGACGTACTTCACCACCGCCCGCGGCGGGGATCAGCTGGTGGGGACGCTGCGGTACCTGGACCTGACGCCGCTCGGGCGGCAGGAGGCGTGGGAGGAGTCCGGCCGCGGGACCGACGGCCCCGGTCACTGGTGGAAGCGACACGACGAGTACTGAGCCCCGCCTCCGCGCAAACCAGTCCTCTGAATGCTGTCGAGGCGTGTCGAGAACAGCGCGCCCGCTCCGACCCCTAGGTATCCGGCGCCCGAAAGCGGGCGCCACACCGAAAGGGATCGGCCATGCGCAAGCTCGTCTACTTCGTCCACACCTCGATCGACGGCCGCATCGAGGGCCCGGACGGCGAGTTCGACTGGCCCGAGATGGGCCCCGAGCTGTCCGGCCACTCCAAGGAGCTGGCCGACCGCTCCGACACCTTCGTCTACGGGCGGCGCGTCTGGGAGATGATGGCGTCGTTCTGGCCGGAGGCCGAGAAGAAGTCGACCCACCCGCATGTCCTGGATTTCGCGCCGATCTGGCGGAACACGCCGAAGATCGTCTTCTCCCGGACACTGGAGAAGGCGGATTGGGACACCGAGGTCATCAACGACGACCTCGCCGGGCGCATGAC
Source organism: Amycolatopsis alba DSM 44262 (assembly GCF_000384215.1). Lineage (NCBI taxonomy): Bacteria > Bacillati > Actinomycetota > Actinomycetes > Pseudonocardiales > Pseudonocardiaceae > Amycolatopsis > Amycolatopsis alba. The sequence goes on from NZ_KB913032.1 coordinate 9,352,835, forward strand.
CGAACTCAAGGCGAAGCCGGGCAAGGATCTCCTGCTCACGGGCGGGACCGAACTGGCCACCGCGTGCGCCCGCCACGGTCTGGTCGACGAGTTCCACGTCGTCGTGCATCCGGTCGTGCTCGGCGGCGGGAAGCAGGTGCTCGCGGGCGGTGCCCGTGCCGACCTGCGGCTGACCGGCACCCGCACTTTCGACGGGCGCGCGGTACTGCTGACCTACGAAAAGGCGTGAACCGGGGCGGCAGCCCCTACGCTGCCGCCGTCGGGGTCACCTCGAGTTGCTCGCTCGCAACGCGATCCACTGCCGCATCGCGTACTCGACCAGCGTGATGAGCGTCTGCTTCGTCGACTCCCGCTCCCGCGCGTCACAACGGACGATCGGGATGTTGGGGTCGATCGACAGCGCCTCACGCACGTCGTTGATGTCGTGTTCGAGGATGCCGTCGAAGGTGTTGACCCCGACGATGTAGGGCAGGCCCCGGTCCTCGAAGAAATCGATCGGCGCGAACGAATCGGCCAGCCGTCGCGTGTCGGCCAGCACCACGGCGCCGATCGCGCCGCGGACGAGGTCGTCCCACATGAACCAGAACCGCTGCTGCCCCGGCGTGCCGAACAGGTAGAGGATCAGGTCCGCGTCCAGGGAAACCCGGCCGAAGTCCATCGCGACCGTGGTGGTCGATTTGTTGGGCGTCTGGTCGAGGTTGTCGATCCCCCGACTGGCGTCGGTCATCATCGCCTCGGTGGTGAGCGGGACGATCTCCGACACCGATCCGACGAAGGTCGTCTTGCCCGCACCGAAGCCACCCGCCACGACGATCTTCGCGGATGTCATGGTCGGGGGCGCGGTGTCCCGCGGTGCCTTAAAGCCGACGGAGTCCACTCAAAACCCTTTCCATCAACACCAGATGTGCCTCGGCGCCGTCATTGCCCGAAATCGTCTTGTGCACGCTGACCAGTCCCGCGTCCGCCGCGTCGCTGATCAGCACGCGTGCCACACCCAGCGGTACGCGCAAGGTCGCCGCGATCTCGGCGACCGAACGCGGGGTGCGGCACTCCTCGATGATCGAAACGCACTCGATCTGCTCCGCGGCCACCGAGGGGAGGCTACCCGCGGCGACATGGTCCTTGGTGGAGATCAGGGTCTCCAGCTCGAGAGCGTAGTTCGCCTTGGTCCGGCCACCGGTGAGAGCATAGGGGCGGACGATCGCCGTCTCTTCGAGTGGCGACGGCGCCTGCTCGAACACGGCGGGCATGATGAACTCGCCACTGGGTGGACCGGGGTCGAAAAGACCACCTGGTCTCGGCCCGACGGCGCCTGCGCCGCTGTCGGGTGGAGAGGCAAGTGAGGTCACGCGGTCTCCTTGATCGGTCGGCTGCGGGACTGCCTGTTCCCCGGCGGCGTGTGCTCCGCCCACCTGGGAATCGTCTGACTGCTTGTTCTTCTTGCGCTTCCGACGACCACGGCCCGAATCCAGGGTGAAGCCGTTCAGGACGTCAGCGAAGGTACCGTCGTCCCGTGAACCGGCAGCATGGGCAGCCCCCGCGTACGGAGGCTGGTGTTCACCCGTCCCCGGCGGGTCGCCGAAGGATCCGGATCCGGTGCTCATCGGGACATCATCCCACCGGTTCGCCGATCAGCGACCCGCCGGCGCCCTGCAATTGTGCGCGGAGTTCCGGCGTGAGGATCTGACCGACGCGGTCGACGAGCATGGTCATCTCGTAGGCGACTTGCCCGATGTCGCAGTTCGGGGCGGCGAGGATGGCCAGGCACGAACCGTCGCTTATGGACATCAGCACCATGATGCCGAGTTCCATCTCGACGACGGTCTCGTTGACCGCGCCCGCCTCGAAGCAGCGCGCGGCGCCCTGGGTCAGGCTCACCAGGCCGGACGCGACCGCGGCCAGCTGGTCGGCGCGGTCGAGCGGGAGCCTGCTGGACGCGGTGAGCAGGAGGCCGTCCGCCGACACGACCACGGCGTGCGCCACTCCGGGTACCCGCTCGGCGAAGTCGTTCACCAGCCACCCGAACTGGTTTTGCTGGGGCTGGGCCGGGTTCGGCGAGGTCATTCACCCTCCAGGGTTTCGTGGTTGCCTTCGGTCGCCTGGGCTGTGTGGTGCCGTCCGCGCTGGATGCCCTGCTGGAAACTGCTCAGGCGACCGCGCACGTCGTGCGCGTCCCGCTGTGGTCGGGGGGTGACCGCCCCGGCGGGGGGTCCCGCGCTGCCCGGAAGCAGCTGCTCCCCGCGACGGCGCCTGGGTAATCCTGCCGAAGTCATCTTCGAGGGCACAGACTGGGACACCGCTTGGGCGGCTTTCCAGCCTTCGTCGGAGCCGAAGTTCCAGGCGTCGGTCTCCTCTGCGGCAGCGACCGGTTCCGCTGCCTGCGGTTTCTTCTCGGGCTTCCGGCTCGGCAACGCGGCGGGCGGCACCACCGGACGCGCGGCCGTCTCCGAAGGCTCCACTGCCTTCGCCGCCTTCACCGGCTCGGGCTCCGGCTGAGTGGCGGGGAGCTGCGTGGTGGCCGGGGTGGCCTTGTCCGCCGTCTCCTTGCGACCCCGCCGGACACCCTGCTGGAAGCTGCTGAGCCTGCCGCGCACGTTCGCCGGGTCTCGGACGGGCAGGTCCGAACCGGTGGCGGGTTCGGCGGCCGGGACCGACGACGCCGCGCTGCCCGGAAGCAGCTGCTCACCCTTGCGACGGCGCGGCAACCCGGCCTGGGTGAACGTCGACGGGGCGTGCTGCGAGACCTCCTGGACCGTGCGGAAAGCCTTGTCGCTGGCGAAGTCCCAGTTGCGGGCGTCCTGCTCGGCGGTGGTTTCGGCTTCGGCGGCGGGCTCGGGAGCCTTCGCCTCCTCGGGCTCCTTCTTCCCCGGCTCCTCCTTCTCGACCGCGGGTTTGGCCGCAGGTTTGGCCGCGGGCTTTTCCGGAACGGGCGAACGGAACCACGCCGAGAGCATCTCGTCGAAGATCGGCGTCGTCTCCGACGCGGTGGGCGGCGGCGGCGCGGCCGGGGGCGGCGTGGTCGCCTGGCTCCACCATTCGCTCAGCGTGGTGCTGTTCTTGGCCTCGAACAGTTCCTTGCCGCTGGGCAGCTCGTCTTCCGCCGGAGCGGACGCGGCGGGCTCCGCCGTCTCCTCGGCGACCGGCTCGGGCTCCGGCAGGCGGGGCTGCGGCGCCGGCGGCTGAACGGCGGGCTGGGCCGTCTCGCCCTGGGGGATCGGGCTGAACAGCGCCGTTCCCGAAATCTCCAGATTCGACGGCGGCCGCGACTCCTGGGGCCTGCCGTGCCCGTTCGTCCCGGCTTTGGTGTGCCCCGCCAGATCGTTCGCCGACGGCCAGCGCTCGCCGCCCTGCGAGGGCACACTCGGCGTTCCGGGCCGCGAGCCGTTCGTCGGCCGCTGGCGGCGGGGCAGGCCGCCCGGCTGCTGCGGCGGCACCGGCGCGATCCGCTGGGTGATCGGGCCGGTGGCGGGACCGGGATCTCCCCCCTGCGGCACCATCACGAGGTCCGCCGGGACCGAGACCGTGGCACGGACACCGACGATGTCCTTGCCGCCGTGCAGCGAGACACCGATGCGGTGCCTGCTCGCCAGCCGCCCGACCACGAACAGGCCCATCCGGCGCGAGGTGGTGAGGTCGACGTTGGGGGCCTCGGTGAGCCGGGCGTTGGCCTCGGCGACCTCGGCCTCGTTCATCCCGATGCCCTTGTCGAGGATGTCGATGCCGAACGAGCCGTCTTCGACGAGCCGGGTCGCGACCGTCACGTGGGTTTCCGGGGCGGAGAACGCCGTGGCGTTGTCCAGCAGTTCGGCGATCAGGCGCATGAGGTCGTTGGCGGCGTACCCGACCAGCCGCACCGGCGGCGGGTTCTGCACGGTGACCCGCTGGTACTGCTCGATTTCGGAGACCGCCGCGCGCACCACGTCGGTGGCGGAGACCGGCTGACCGGACCGCCTGCCCGGCTCGGCGCCGGAGAGGACCATCAGGTTCTCGTTGTTGCGCCGCATGCGGGTGGCGAGGTGGTCGAGCTGGAACAGCGTGGCGAGCTGGTCGGCGTCTTCTTCGTCGCGCTCGAGGCGCTCGATCAGCTGCAGCTGCCGCTGCACGAGGCTCTGGCTGCGGCGGGAGAGGTTGACGAACACGTTGCTGTAGCCGGTGCGCATCGAGGCCTGCTCGGTGGCCAGGCGCAGCGCCTGATGGTGGACCTTGTCGAAGGCCCTGGCGACCTCGCCGATCTCGTCGTCTCCGCCGACCGGGACCGGCTGCACGTCGGTGCCCTGCGAGCGGCCCTCCTGGATGTTGCGGACCGCGTCGGGCAGTTGTTTCTCCGCGACGTCGAGGGCGCTGGCGCGCAGCACCTTCAGCGAGCGCAGCAACTGGCGGGTGATGAGGAAGACGACGGCGACGGCGAGCACCATCGCGCCGAACAGCAGGACCGCGAGCAGACCCGCGCCGCTGCTGGCGTCGTCGACCAGTTCGGCCGACACCGCGCTCGTCTCGCCGCCGAACTTGTTCGCGACCTCCCCGACCTTGGTGATCACACCGGTCGAGGCGTCGGTCCAGCCCTGCGCGGACATCGTGCGGAACGCCTGCGTGGAGGAAGTGCCCTGTTCGCCGAGGGCGGTCTTCGCGAGCCTGTCGCGGTTCTCCATCGCGTCGTCGGTGACGGCGGAACCGAACTCGTGGCGCTGCTGTTCCGAAGCGGCGGCCTTGAAGTCGGTGAACCGGTCGGCCAGGCGCAGTTCCGAGGTGCGCAGCTGGTCGAGTTCGCTCGGCGCGAGGCTCGACCGGGCGATGCCGAAGGAGACCAGCGCCTGGCTCAGCGACAGCTGTTCCTTCATCACGGCGAGGTCGTGCAGCGCGGCGGGGGTGCCGCCGAGGACGTTTTCGCTGGCGCCCGCGGACAACGCGGTGTCGAGGGCGAGCAGCGCGGTGGTGATGTCGGTGTACTCGCCGACGGCCTGGATGGGATCGAGCTGCCCGGCGGAGGCCCGCTGCCGGATGCCTGCCAGCTTGTCCAGCTGGACGGCCGCGGCGTCCCGCGCCTGGTTGAGCGACGGCTCGTTCTGGACGGCCCTGGACGCGGCGGCCCCGTAAAGCGGGATGGCGGTGTCGACGTCGGCGCGGGCCGAGCCGAGTTCGAGGGTCCCGCCGACGGTGCCGGCGGTCAGCCCGGCGGCGGACTGGGTGCGTTCGCGGCCGAGCCCGTCGGCGAGGGTGCGGATCTGCCCGCTCAACGCGACGAGCCGGTCCAGCCGCTGGTAGCCGTCGGAACGGCCGACCTGGCCCGCGATGGTGGCGATGCCGAGCGCGAGCGCGATGAGGATCGGCACCAGCGTCACCGCCGACAGCTTCACCGGCAGGCTCCAGTCCCGCCAGCGCACGAGCGCACGCCAGCCGGTGGCCCATCGAGAGGGCCGGGGAGTGCGTCCCAGCAGCTCCCCGACCGGCACTTGGCCTTCTCCTGCAACGGTCACGTAGGTGACTCCCTGTCCGGCGTCCTGGCACGGTCTGAGGCGTCCGTTCCCGCGAGGTACCTGCCTGCGGAGAACTCGGCCCCGGCCTGACCACGTGATCGATCGCGACACGAGGGACCCCGTCCGGCGATCCGGATGTCCCCAGGAACATCGGTCCGCTTCGGGAGGTCTTGCACCTGCACGTGCAGGTCGCAACCTGCGAAGTGCATGGTCGTCGAGATCAACTTTTCTTTGCCAATCGATCACTGCGGGTCAGTCGGGCCAAAGAATCGTACACCAATCCGGGTGCCGTCAATTCCGTTCGGCACACACGTGCTGACCAGGGAAAAGTGTGCGGCCGAACGATGTACAAGGCTCGAAATCCGTCTTCGCGTCACAAACGAGGGAATTCCGGTTACAACTTGCGGCGATACACAGGGTGCCCTCATCACCCGATCAGCCTACGGACGGTAGCCACGTAGCCCGGTCGAACTACTTTCCGTGCCCCCAACGGGTGGGTCAAGCCCAAATATGTGCCCGATGTTGTGGCCTTGACACTCAAGTCGGCAAGATGTCGCCCGACATGGTGATTTCTTTCCGGACACCCGCCGAGCCTGGAGGTCTTCCCCGGTCCGGACCGGCGGGCACCGTATCGAAGCCCATCGCGACCGGAAAGCGAAACTACGATCTGTCACCAGAAAGTGGGACAGAGCGTGGTCATGATCCATCGTTTGCCGCAGTGGGCCGTTCGGGCGACAACCGCGCGTGACAATCGTGCTCACTATTACGAGTGATAAAGCCGGATCATTTCGGCCGAAACGATTTACGGGAACACTATTCCGATGACAAAGGGAATATAGCCTCGCACTGTCGTGGAAGCGGGGTCGCCTATTCAGCGCGCGTGAAGCCGTAGTTAGTATGTGCGCTCCCGTACCGCGCCACGGATGCAAGCAAGCCCCGGAGGAACCCATGCCCGACGTCGCGCGTCCTTACGCGGCGAGCAACGCCCTGGAGGACACCGGGCAGATGCCCGCGCTGTTCGCCCGCGAGCGCAAGCCCGCTACCCCGCCGCCGCGCAGCACCGGCCCGGACTTCGACCGGATCCAGCACGGCAAGGAGTTCGTCGCGCTGCGCAAGACCTTCCGGCGGTTCGTGTTCCCGATGAGCCTGCTGTTCTTCACCTGGTACATGACGTTCGTGCTGCTGGCGGCCTACGCCCACGACTTCATGAGCCGGAAGGTGTGGGGCGAGGTCAATGTCGGCATCCTGCTCGGGCTCGGCCAGTTCGCCAGCACCGTCCTGATCACGATCGCCTACCTGAAGTTCGCCAACAAGCGGCTCGATCCCCAGGTCGAACGGCTGCGGGCTTCGGTCGGGGCGGGTGAGCGATGAGCATCCCCGACAACAACCCGGCCCTGAACATCGCGGTGTTCGCGCTGTTCGTCGCGATCACCCTGTATGTGGTGTATCGCGCCAGTACACGCAACTCGTCCACTTCGGACTACTACGCGGCGGGCAGCGCCTTCACCGGACGGCAGAACGGAATCGCTCTTTCGGGCGACTTCCTCTCGGCGGCGTCGTTCCTCGGTATCGCCGGGGCGATCGCGATCCACGGCTACGACGGCTTCCTGTACTCGATCGGGTTCCTCGTCGCCTGGATGGTCGACCTGCTGCTGATCGCGGAACTGCTGCGCAACACCGGCCGCTTCACCATGGGCGACGTGCTGAGCTTCCGGATGAAGCAGCGACCGGTCCGCGCCGCGGCCGCGACGTCGACACTGGTGATCTCCTTCTTCTACATGCTCGCGCAGATGGCGGGCGCCGGCGGGCTGGTCGCCCTGCTGCTCGACATCCACGGCGGGATCGGCCAGGCGCTGGTGATCGGCGTCGTCGGCATCGTCATGGTGCTGTATGTGCTGGTCGGCGGGATGAAGGGCACCACGTGGGTGCAGATCATCAAGGCGACCATCCTGCTGCTGACCGGCGCGCTGATCACCGTGTTCCTGTTCGGCAAGTTCGGCTTCAGCTTCTCGAACCTGCTCTCGGCCGCCGCCGACAACAGCCCGCTCGGCGACGAGCTGCTGGAGCCCGGCGGCTCGTACGGCAAGAGCGAGGTCACGAAACTCGACTTCGTCTCGCTGGCGCTCGCGCTGGTCCTCGGCGCCGCCGCGCTCCCGCACGTGCTGATGCGCTTCTACACGGTGCCGAACTCGCGCGAGGCGCGGCGCTCGGTGGTGTGGGCGACCGCGTGCATGACCATCTTCTACCTCTGCACCCTGGTCATCGGCTTCGGCGCGGCCGCGCTGGTCGGCCCGGAGACGATCAAGAACGCGCCGGGCGGGGAGAACTCGGCGGCGCCGCTGCTCGCGCTGAACATCGGCGGCACCCTGCTGCTCGGCATCGTCTCGGCGGTGGCCTTCGCGACCATCCTCGCCGTCGTCGCCGGGCTGACGATCACCGCGTCGGCCTCCTTCGCCCACGACGTCTACGCGAACATCTTCAAACGCGGCAAGGCGGAACCGGCCGCGGAGGTCCGGGTCGCCCGGCTGACCGCGGTCGCCGTCGGGGCGCTCGCGATCGTGGGCGGCATCCTGGCGAACGGCCAGAACATCGCGTTCCTGGTGGCGCTGGCGTTCGCGGTCGCGGCGTCGGCGAACCTCTCGACGCTGCTGTACTCGCTGTTCTGGAAACGCTTCAACACCACCGGCACCCTGTGGGGCATCTACGGCGGGCTGATCGCGAGCCTGGTGCTCGTGTTCTTCTCGCCGGTGATGTCCGGGGCCGCGGACTCGATCGTCAAGAGCGTCGACTTCCACTGGTTCCCGCTGAAGAACCCCGGCCTGGTGTCGATCCCGTTCTCGTTCCTGTGCGGGATCGTGGGCACGTTCGTCGGCCGGTCGAAGGCCGATCCGGTCAAGCACGCGGAGATGGAGGTGCGGTCCCTGACGGGGATCGGCTCCTGACGGGCGCTCTCGCAGTACATGAAGGCCCCCTTGCTTGCGCCTGGCGTAAGCAAGGGGGCCTTCATGTACTGCGGCGAGGTGCGAAGGTCCAGTCCGCAGTGAGCCTCATTGCTTCCGGAGGCCGTCCAGCACGATCGTGAGCAGCCGCTCCGTGTCCTCGGGCGACGCCTTGCTCGCGGCCGAGCCCACCCCGTGGCCCAACCGCAGGATGTCGGGGCCGGTGACGTCGGCCCGGATCGTGCCTTCGTCCTGAGCCGCCTTCACGATCGTGTCGGCCGCGGCGTGCAGCCGTACCCGGCACCAGCCGAAGACTTCGGACCCGGCGTCGACGGACGCCTTCAGCGTCATCGCGAGCCCGTGCTTCTCGACCACGTAGACGATGTGCGTGGCCAGCCACGTCTCGAGCGCTTTGCCCGGCGGCAGCTCTTCGAGCAGGTCGTAGGCCTGCTGCGCCAGCCCGTCGATCTCGTCGCGGTAGACGGCCTCGATCAGTTTGTCCCGTGTCGGGAAGTGCCGGTACAGCGTGCCCGCGCCGACCCCGGCGCGTTTGGCGATGTCGTCGGCGGGCACGTCGACCCCGTCGGCGGTGAACGCCTCCTTCGCCACGGCCACGATGCGCTCGTAGTTGCGCCGCGCGTCCGCACGCATGGGGCGGGCCGGATCGGCCGTGTCCATCTGACCTCCTCGGGCGACGAAAACGGAGACATTCTCCGAATCCACTTGCGTAAGCGGAGACACTCTCCATATCATCGCTCACGACCTCAAGTGGAGAGTCTCTCCGCTTCATCTCGTTACGTCTTTGGAGTATTCCTTGACCGAGCGAACCTTGCGTGCCGAGCCTAGGCCCGAGACTGCCGGGGCCCCACCGCCTCCGCACTCGCTGGTCCTGCCGATCATCCTGACCTGCCAGCTCATGCTCATCCTCGACGCGACGGTGATGAACGTCGCGCTCCCCCGCATCCAGTCCGAACTCGGCTTCACCGACACGGGCCTGTCCTGGGTGATGACGGCGTACAGCCTCGTCTTCGGCGGCTTGCTGCTGCTCGGCGGACGGGCGGGCGACCTGTTCGGCCGCCGCCGGATGTTCGTCGTCGGCGCGGCCGTGTTCACCGCCGCGTCCCTGCTCGGCGGCCTCGCCGGTTCGGCGGAACTGCTGATCGCCGCCCGTGTCGCGCAAGGCGTCGGCGCCGCGCTCGCCGGGCCGAGCACACTGGCCCTGATCACCAGCACGTTCACCGAGGCCAAGGCCAGGGTGCGCGCGCTGGCGCTGTTCTCGGCGATGTCCAGCGGCGGTTTCGCGATCGGCCTGCTGCTCGGCGGGCTGCTCACCGAATGGATCTCGTGGCGCGCGGCGCTGTACATCAACGTCCCGTTCGGACTCGCGATCGTCCTGCTCACCTCGAGGTACGTCGCCGATCCTCCGCGACGGCGCGCCCGGCTGGACCTTCCCGGCGCGATCACCGGCACCTTCGGCGTCGGCTCGCTCGTGTTCGCCTTCACCCATGCCGCCTCGAACGGCTGGAGCGACACGATCACCCTCGGCACCCTCGCCGCCGGGCTGGCGATGCTGGCCGCGTTCGTCACCATCGAGACCAGGGTGAGCGAACCGCTGATCCCGTTGCGCCTGTTCGCCGAACGCGACCGGGCCGCGGCCTACGTCAACTTCTTCCTCGGGCCGATGGCCATGATGTCGATGTTCTTCTTCCTGACCCAGTTCCTGCAGGACATCGCCGGTTTCGCCGCGTTGGAGACCGGTTTCGCGTTCCTGCCGATGGCGGCCTGCATGTTCGGGCTCAGCAGGCTGATCCCGAAGCTGCTCCCCCGGTTCGGGCCGAAACCGCTCGCCATGACCGGGACCGCGCTGATGACCGGCGGGGTCGTCTGGCTGACCACGCTCACCACGGACAGCGGATACTTCTCGCATCTGCTCGGGCCGATGCTGCTGATGGGCCTCGGTGCGGGGCTGGCGTTCTCCCCGCTCAGCGTGATCATCATGGCAACCGTGCCCACCGACGACGCGGGTGCCGCCGGCGGCGCGCTTCAGACGTTGCAGCAGGTCGGGGCGACGCTGGGGCTGGCGATCCTGATCACCGTGTTCGGCTCGGTGACGCGGACCCCGTCGGGGAGCCCGGCGGAGACCACGGTCGACGGGATGACCGCGGCCTTCACCGCCGCCGCCGTGGTGACGGCGGTGTCGTTCCTGGTGGCGTTGAGCTTCCGGCGCCGGACCGCTTAGAGCTTCGCGCCCGCGTGGACCTTGTGCGTGACCTTGCGCTCCATCACGAAGGAGAAGAATGGGATGCAGCCGGCGATCAGCACGAGCAGCGTGCCCTTCATCGACCAGCGGGCCTTGATCGCGAGGTCGACCGCGAGCAGCAGGTAGATCAGGTAGAGCCCGCCGTGGACCATGGGGATCATCTTCACGAACTGGGGCAGTTCCACGCCGAAGACGTACTGCAGCAGCATCTCGACGACCAGTCCGAGCAGGGCCACACCGGTGGCGTACGCCGCGACGCGGAACCGGATCAGCGGTCCGCCCAGCGAGACCGGGCGGGCCGGGGCGGCGTCGTCAGTTCGGGTGGTCATAGGGTCTCGAACCTCTCTGGGGACTACTTGTCGCGGGCGTTGAGTTCGCGCAGGTACTGGTTGTAGGCGGCGAGCTCGTCGTCCTCGGGCGGCTGCGGCGCCGGGGCACGCCGCTGCCGGGACGCAGGCACCTCGGGGACGGCGGTCTCGGCCACCGTCTCCTGGGCGTCGGCCTCGGCGGCGCGGCGGCGGAGTTTGCGGATCCGCCAGAACATGAACGCGGGGAACAGCCCGAACAGCGGCCACTGCAGGACGTAACCGAGGTTCTGGAACGTCCCGCTGGCCGAGGAGAACCGCTCCCACTGCCACCAGGCGAGCCCGCAGCACAGCGCCAGGCTCGCCAGGCAGACGCCGGCGATGCCGAGACGGCGCAGGGCGACGGACGATGCGGGCACGCATCGACGCTAGCACTGGGCTCGGGGCGAAAGTTCGGCGACCGGGCCGGTCGGGACCTTGGTCCCGGCCGCTCCGCCGGGCCCTGCGGCCGGGACCGAAGGCGTGACTCGCGTGATTCACCACGGAACTCACGTGACTGGACTCCGCACTCGGTTGTGCGGCGCTCGATCACGCGAGATCCGTCTCTGATCACGCGAGATCCGTGGTGGATCACGCGAGTGCGGCGCCGCGGTTGCCTTACCGCGGCCGCCGGGTCATTTGGCGGCCGCGACGGCCTTCGCGTAGTCGTCCGCCAGCCCGAAGACCTTCTGCGCGTACTCGGTCGAGTTGTTGTACGACAGGATCCCCTGCCACCACCCCGATGCGGCCGACATGTCCCGGTTGTTCACGCACAGGTAGCGCGCCGCCGCCAGCGAAGCGTCGTCGATCTGCTGCGGGTCGCCGACGCCGTCGCGGTTGCCGTCGGCGGCGTACCGGCGCCAGGTGCTGGGGATGAACTGCATCGGGCCGACCGCGCGGTCGACGGCCGGGTCGCCGTCGAACTGGCCGCCGTCGGTGTCGCCGATGGCCTTCACGCCGGGCGACCCGTCGAGCGGGACGCCGATGATCGGCTTCGACGGCCGTCCGTCCTGGCCGAGGACGGCGCCGCCGTACTGGCCGTGGTTCGACTCGATCCGGCCGATGCCAGCCAGGGTGGCCCAGGAGATCTTGCAGTTCGGCTGCATCTGGCGCATCGCCAGTTCGGCGTTGCCGTAGGCGAGCAGCGCCCTGGCCGGGATGGTGGTGGCCTGCGCCGCCCGGTCGGCCCACGCGGCGAGCGGGTCCTTGCCCGGTTTGGGCTGCACCTGCTGCGGCACGGTCTGCTGGGCGGCGCCGCCCGCGAGGGTGGCGTTGACCGGGGCGACCGAACCGGGTTTGACGTCCGCCGCCTTGACCTGCAGCGCGGGGATCTCCATCGTCGTGGGGCTCGCGACCGGGGCGGACGCCTTGGTCACCAGCCAGATCCCGCCGCCGGCGAGGCCGAGCACGGCCAGCACGATCACCAGCCTGCCGAGTACGGCGGCGCCCACCCCGCGGCGTGGCGGAGCGGGCATGGCCGGGTCTTCGACGAGCTCGTCGTTTTCCGGGGTGGTGCGCACGAAGCGGGTCCTCCAGCGTGGGCGGCGATCACGACCGATGCTCGAACAACGAGCCCGCGCAGGTTAGCGTTACGCGGTTGCCGAGATCGCCCTTGCCACGCCGGTTCACCCGCGCGTGCGAGAAGTTCTCATCAGGCGGACTTCTGCTGCCTTGCCAGCCGCGCGACGCACCAGGCCGGGGCGCTGCCGCGGCGAAGGTGCTGCAAGACGGTCATCGGGCCGAGACGGCGGCCCAGGTCGGACGGCGTGAGCCCGGCCGCGCGGTAGTCGAGGGCGCGCTGGTCGAGCGGGCTGAGGCCGGCGTCCCACCAAGCTTCGGCCTCGGTGACGCCACCGACCATCTGCCACCAGCCCGCGGCCTCGACGAGCAGGTCGCGCGGGACGCCGGGCAGACGGCTGCTCATGGCGTCGACGTAGCCGGGGTCCGCGGCCTCGACCGGCGCCCAGCGCGCCTGGCCGGACTGCTGACGCTGACCGGGGATACCGGGAACTTGACGGGGCGCGTCGGCGAGCCACGCGGACGCGATCCTGTCCGTTTCCTGCTCCTCGGGGGTTTGCTCACGCTCGGCCGCCCACTGCCGGATCAACGCATCGACTCCGGGATCTCCGGTCATCCCTGCCTCCTCATGATTCCCCGACTGACAAGTCCTGACTTACTTGCCCGGCTGAAAGTTTCCGCTGCTTGGGGCTTGCACCTGCGGAAACGCATCCCCAGGAGGCTGCCTCCAGCGGCTGGAGGACCAACCGATCACGCAATGTGAGCACCGTAGGGGCGCGGAGGTCTTTTCCGCCAGAGCTTCCAGGGCACGAATTCGTCGACCAGCGGGTTTTCGGGGGCAATCCACCCGGATGGTCGAGTCGTTCGACCGAAATACGAGACGGGTGACGCTGAGTGATAATCGCTGGTGAATGCGCACGGTGATCACCGGCGCCACGAGGGACGCCGGTGATCATGGCGGCAGATCAGGAGAAGAGGCTCCGGACGAACGTCACGATGGCTTCGGCACCGGACCGGAGCCAGCCGAGCGCGGTGTGGACGGCGTCGGCGGACTGGGTCGGCCTGCTGATCAGAAAGAAGAGCACGAGCGCGACGACAGCGATCACAACGAATTTCTTCAAGCCGGGCGACATGGCTCCATCCCATCACACCGTAGTGTCCAGACGATGACTCCGCGCGCACTGCGGACTTTGTCACCACTTTAAGGAAATTCGGGGCCTGGTGCCCACCTTGATTCCCCGAGGGAGCGATCGATGAGCGAAAACGTTCTCGTCCACCGGGACGGACCGGTGACGACGATCACGCTGAACCGGCCCGAAGCCCGCAACGCGGTGGACGGGCCGACCGCGGCCGCGCTGGCGGAAGCGTTCCGCGCCTTCGACGCCGACGACGGGGCCGCGGTCGCCGTCCTCACCGGTTCGGGTGACGCCTTCTGCGCCGGAGCCGATCTGAAGGCCGTCGGGACCGACCGCACCAACTCACTCGATCCGGTGCGTGACGGGCCGATGGGGCCGACGCGGATGACGCTGTCGAAGCCGGTGATCGCCGCGGTCCGCGGGCACGCCGTCGCGGGCGGTCTCGAGCTGGCGCTGTGGTGCGACCTGCGGGTCGCCGACAGTACGGCCGTCTTCGGCGTGTTCTGCCGTCGCTGGGGAGTGCCGCTGATCGACGGCGGCACGGTGCGCCTCCCCCGGCTGATCGGGCATTCGCGGGCGCTGGACCTGATCCTCACCGGCAGGCCGGTCGACGCCGACGAGGCGCTCACGATCGGGCTGGCGAACCGGGTCGTTCCCGACGGCGAGGCGACGGCGGCCGCGCAAGCCCTGGCGCGTGAACTGGCCGCGTTCCCGCAAGCCTGCCTGCGCGCGGACCGCGCGTCCGCGTACGGCCAGTTCGGGCTGACCGAAGAGGAGGCGATGCGGGCCGAGTTCTCGCGTGCGCTGACCGGCGGTGGGCTCGCCGAAGAAGCCGTCGAAGGCGCCAGCCGGTTCAGTGACGGCGCGGGGCGTCACGGCAGCTTCGGCGCCTGACAGTCCTAATGTCTGTCGGATGAACGAAACCGGAGTCGCGCTCAGACCGGTGTCCGAAGAAGACCTGCCGATGCTCGAAGCGCTCACGAACGATCCCCAGGCCGTGGGCAAGTTCGAATGGCACGGCTGGCACGACCCGCATTTCCTGCGCCGACGCTGGGCCGAGACCGGCATGCTCGCGGCGGACAACGGGATGCTGATGATCGAACTCGACGGGCGGCGGCTCGGTTTCGTCTCGTGGCACAAGACCAGGACCGGGTCGACGTCGTACTGCTGGAACGCAGGTCTCGTGCTCATTCCCGAGGCCCGAGGGCACGGCCACGGGACCGAGGCCCAGCGGCTGCTCGTCCGCTACCTCTTCGCCCACACGCAGATGAACCGGGTCGAGGCGTCGACGGAAGCGGGCAACGCCGCCGAGCAGCGCTCCCTGGCGAAGGCGGGCTTCACCAGGGAGGGCGTGCTGCGCGGCTACGGATTCCGGGACGGGGCCTGGCGCGACCACATCCTCTATTCGATGCTGCGGTCCGATCTGGAACGTCCTTAAACGATGGTGCCCGCGGCCTTGAGCCGCTCGATCCCGTCGGCGTCCACGCCCAGTTCCGCGAGGACGTCGGCGGTGTCGCCGCCCTTGGGCCGCGGCGGCTCGGGGGTCGCCGCCGGGGTGCGGTCGAACCTCGGCGCGGGCGCCGGCTGCATCATGCCGCCGACGTCGACGAACGTCCCGCGCGCGACGTTGTGCGGATGCGACGGCGCTTCACGCGGCGAAAGCACCGCCGTCAGGCACGCGTCGGTGCCCTCGGCTTTCGCGACCAGTTCGTCGCGAGTGTGCTTCGCGACGGCTTCGGCGACGATCTCGCGCAGTTTCGGCCACTCGTTCTTGTCGACGTGGACCGGGATCTGCTCGGGATCGAGGCCGAGCACCTTCACCAGGTCGCCCCAGAACCGCATCTCGATCGCGCCGATGGCGACGTACTTGCCGTCGGCGGTCTCGTAGGTGTCGTAGAACGGCGCGCCGCCGTCGAGCATGTTCTCGCCACGCCCGCCCGGCCACAGCCCGGAGTCCAGCAGCCCGTGCAGGCTGGTGGTCAGCAGCGCCGCCCCGTCCACCATGGACGCGTCGACCACCTGCCCCTTGCCGGAGGACTGGCGTTCGAACAGCGCCGCCAGCACCCCCATCGCGAGCAGGAGGCCACCGCCGCCGAAGTCGCCGACGAGGTTGAGCGGCACCACCGGCCGCTGCCCGGCGTGCCCGATGGGTTCGAGCGCGCCGGAGATGCCGATGTAGTTGATGTCGTGCCCGGCGACGGCCGCCAGCGGGCCGTCCTGGCCGTAGCCGGTCATCCGGCCGTAGACCAGCCGCGGATTGCGGGCGTGGACCTGATCCGGTCCGATGCCCATCCGTTCCGCGACGCCGGGACGGAAACCCTCGATGAGCACGTCGGCGTCGTCGGCGAGTTTCAGTACCAGTTCGACCCCCTCCGGGGTCTTGGTGTTGATCCCGATCGACCGCCTGCCCCTGGCGAGCGGATCGTTCGGGAAGCCGATGACGTCGTTGCCAGGGGTCGCCCGGTCGATCCGGACCACCTCCGCACCGAGATCGGCGAGGATCGTGCAGGCGAACGGCGCCGGGGCGAGCCCGGCCAGTTCGACGACCTTGAGCCCGCTGAGGGGGCCGGCCTTCTTCGCCACGTCTTTCCTTTCTGCGCCGGTCATCGCTCAGAGCGTGCGGGAGATGATTTCCTTCATGATCTCGCTGGTGCCGCCGAAGATCCGGGAGATCCGGATGTCGGCCCACGCGCGCGCGATCGGGTACTCGGACATGTAGCCGTAGCCGCCGAAGAGCTGCAGGCAGTCGTCGACGACCTTGTTGACCCGTTCGGTGGTCCACAGCTTCGCCATCGCCGCGCCCTGCACGTCGAGTTCCTTGCGCAGGTGCCGTTCGATGCACTGGTCGAGGTACGCGCGCGACACCGCGGCTTCGGTGGCGGCCTCGGCGAGTTTGAACTTCGTGTTCTGGAAGTGGTAGATCGGGCGGCCGAACGCCTGCCGGTCCTTGGTGTAGGCGATGGTCTGGTCGATCGCGGCCTCCATCCCGGCGACCGCGGTGACGGCGATGATCAGCCGTTCCTGCGGCAGCTGCTGCATGAGCTGGATGAAGCCGAGGCCTTCCTGGTCGCCGAGGAGGTTGGCGACGGGCACGCGGACGTCGTCGAAGTTCAGCTCCGCGGTGTCCTGGCCCTTGAGCCCGATCTTGTCGAGGACACGGCCACGGCTGAAACCGGGGGTGTCGGTCTCGACGGCGATCAGCGAGACCCCCTGCGCGCCCGCGTCCGGGTCGGTCTTCACCGCGACGACGACGAGGTCGGCGTGGAAACCGTTGGTGATGAACGTCTTCGCGCCGTTGATCACGTAGTGGTCGCCGTCGCGCACCGCGCGGGTCTTGATGCTCTGCAGGTCCGAACCCGTACCGGGCTCGGTCATCGCGACGGCGCCGACCATCTCACCGGACGCGAACTTCGGCAGCCACTCCCGCTTCTTCTCTTCGTTGGCGTACTCCAGCAGGTAGTGCGCGACGATTCCACTGTGGACGGTGACGCCCCAGGCGCTGTCGCCGGACCGTGCCTGCTCTTCGTAGAGCACGGCCTCGTGGGCGAACGTGCCGCCGCCACCGCCGTACTCCTCCGGGATGGACAGTGCCAGCAGGCCGACCTCGCCCGCTTTCGTCCACAGTTCGCGGTCGACCTTCTTCTCGGCCGCCCAGCGCTCCTGGTTCGGCGCGAGTTCCTTCTGGCAGAACGTCCGGGCGAGGTCCCGGAGGTCTTCGAGCTCCGTCGTGCTCCACGAACTCTTCTGGATCTGCAAGGGCACGGCCTACGCCTCCTGATCGGACCTGGAAAACATGACGCTTAGGATGTAAGTTCCAACCGGAATGTACATCCGTACCGAGCTGCACGTAAAGGGGGTCGGATCAGGTGAGCGTGATCGGCAGGACCCATCGCACCCAGGCCGAACGACGGGAGCAGACCCGCACCGCCCTGCTCGACGCGACCGTCGATTGCCTGGTCGACCTCGGCTACGCGCGCACCTCGGTCCAGGAGATCTGCGCCCGCGCCGGGGTCTCGAAAGGCGCCGTGCAGCATCACTTCTCCGCGAAGGCCGAACTCATGGCGGCCGCCGTCGAGCACCTGACGGAGAAGCTGCGCGGACAGCTCGCGAACTCGATCTCGGCGCTTCCCGGCGGCGCCTCGGGGGTCGCGGCGGCGATCGACCTGCTATGGGAGGGCTACTCGGGCACGCTGTCCACCGCGGCCACGGAACTGTGGGTCGCGGCGCGCACCGACCCCGAACTCCGCGCGGCGATCCGCCCGGTCGACAAGGCACTGGGCCGCTCGACGCTGGAACACATCACCGCGGTCGCCGGGGACCTGCCGAAGGAGCGCGCGGAGATCCTGTTCTGGCTGACCGTGAACCTCACCCGCGGGCTGGCACTGGACGCCGAACTCGGCGGCGATCCGAACCGGCGGCGGCAATTGCTCGACGAATGGAAGCGCGTCGCGGTGATGCTCTACGAGGACGCCGCCACGTAGCCGCGAAAAGTGCGAATTCGCAAAGGCACGGGCACCACACCTACGGAAGCATGAGAAAGAAGACAAGCCCTACCTGCGTTTACTACGCTGCATATCCGGGCAGTCACGCAGGGGAGGCGATACCGACGTGTCCTGGAACGCGGAGGAACTCACGCACCGCGCCGTCGAAATCGACGCGGAATTAGCACGGCGAAGATTTCCCGGCCGGTCCCATGACGGGCTGGCCCTGGCCGTCGTGACCGGTCAAGGCAGGCTGGTCGGCCTGTTGCTCGCGGATCACGCGACCGGAATGCCGCATCCGCAACTGGCGGGACCCGCCGTGGTGGAAGCCGTTCACGCGGCGAGAAGAGCGGCGGCGGAAACAGGTCTGACCACAATGCGGGCGGTGTTCGGCGAACAGGATCACCGGCGCCGAAGATCTCCGGAAGTCCGCGAAGACGAGGAGAGTTTCGAAGAATTCGATTTCCTGAGCGAGGAACTTCGATGAATCACGAAGACGATCTTTATCACCTCGCGAAAGAAATAGACGCGAAGGTCGCGAGGGCCAAGGACGCGTCACGGGCGGCGGCGCGGGCGCGGCGAACGTGGCAGCTGCCAGGAGAGATCGGGACGTTCACCACCACCGGAGCGGGCGAACTGGTGGACGTGTCCCTCAACGCCTCGGTGGTGAAGTCCTACTCCGCCGCGAGCCTGTCGCGGAAGCTGCTCGCGGGCATCCAGCGGGCCGAGCGGGACGGAGGGATCGCATGAGTCAGCCGCTTCCCTTCGAATCCGGGCCGGGACAGGGTTATCACGTCTATCCGGACAAGCTGCGCGCCGCGGCGGACGCGATCGACCAAGCGGCGGATCTCCTCCGCGCCTTCGCGCTCACGGATCTGGCCGACGTCCGGTTGGCACAGGCCGATCTGGGCCTGCCGGGCACCCTCACCCAGCTGATGCGCGGAGTACAGGGCGCGGGCACGGTCGACGCCTACAACCGGGCCGTGGACCAGGTCCGGGAGATCTCGGTGTCCAACTCCGCCGAACTGGGCGAACTGAGCGCCGCCCTCCATCGCGCCGCCGAACACTACGAACGACTCGATCGGCACGCCTATGACGAGCTCAAGAAGCTCGAAGGAGGAATCCGGTGACCGGCCGAACCTCGACCGAGCTCCTGTACCCCCGGAAGGCCGATCAGGAGGTCCGCTTCTACGCCGACCTGATCGGCGCGGACGGCATCCTCGAACTCCTGGACAATCTCAAGAAATTCCTGCTCGGCGATCTGCGGAAGTCCTTGGCGCTGGCGGACACCTTCGCCTCGCAGAGCAAACTCAAGACGGCGTCCGAACGCGTCACGGACACGAAACTGTCGTTGCGGACAGCCTGGCAGGGCGACGGTTTCGACCAGTTCGCGGCGTACGCCGACGAAACGACGAAAGCCCTCGATGCCGGGCAGGCGTCGCTGGGGGCGCTGACGACGATCGTGGTGAATCTTGCCACCACCATCATCGACACCTACAAGAACCTGCTCGAATTGCTGGGCAACTGCGCTTCGACCCTCGCCCAGCTCGGCGGGAAGTTCGGCGTGGTCCTCGGCTCGGCGGTCTTCCCGCCGCTGACCCCGGTGGCGATCAAGGATCTGATCGACGGCATCAATTCCGCGTTCACCACGTTCTGGCGGGACTGCAACGCCGGTCTCACCAAACTGCTCACCGACATGACGGCGTTGATCGGCGCCGGGTTCCAGCTCCGGGTCATCGAGCGGAACTTCCCCAAGATCCCGTCCGTGGGCACGAGCACGGTGGTGGTCGCCGATCCGAAGCGCTGGCGGATCAAGCCCGACGCGGACCCGGCATGAGGTACCTGGCACGACGGTACGCGGTGATCGTTCTCCTGGCGATGCTCGCCGCCGGATGCGGCAAGCCCGCCGCGGGCCCGTCGCCGGGTTCGGCCATGCACCTGGCACCGCCCATCCCGGTTCCGCTCGACAGCGCCAAGTTCATCGCCGATCCCTGCAGCGCGATCGCCGTGGAACAGGTCGAAAGCATCGGTTTCAGCGACGGCGCCCGCGACACCGGCCGTGACACCCAATGCGTTCTCGCCTTCGGCCCGGTCGTCCGGGTACAGACCTCGTGGCTGAGCCCGCTGCGGGAAACCCTCGACACCCTCTACACCGACCACGCGACCGGCAAGGACACCGGGAACCGATGGGAAGAGCTGACGATCAAGGGCTATCCGGTGGTGGTCGTCTGGGCCGAGGAGAACGTGCCCGGCCGTCAGGACAAGGGACCGCTCGCCTGCCGGCTGGCACTCGGACTGGACGAACGGACCTTGATGTACGTCGGCACCAACGTCGACGAACGCGCGGAGGCGGGCCCGTGGCAGTACGACCCTTGCGGTGCGGCCAAGAAGATCACGGAGTTCGTCATCGAGAACCTTCGCTCGTAGCACGCGCGAAAGCCGTTGACCAGAGCACAGGTGACACTTATCTCGACGGCCGATCCGTGATGGAATTCCTTGCTGGAGAACAAAACCGGCGGAGGAGCCGACCATGAGCGCGCCGCAGCAGCAGCCGTACCAACCGACTGGCCCGTTCGGCGCAATGCAGCCCGTCCAAACTCCCGTCGCGGCCCCACCGCCGCCGTCCGACTCACGGCTCCCCCGGCTGTTCGCCGCGATGATGGGCGTCTTCGCCGGTCTGCTGGTACTCGTCGCGACCTTTCTTCCGCAGTCGACGTACGAACAGCTCTCCGAAGGCAAGTCGGTGACGAAGTTCGCCGAGACCGGCTGGACACGGAGCTTCGACATCGAACCGTCGGCGGAGGAGAAAGAGTTCTACGACAAGACCCATGTCGCCCGCTACGGCATCCCGCTGTCCGCCGCCGCGCTGACCCTGTTCGCCGGGGCCGCGGTGGGCTTCGCCTCGTACCGGCGCAGTTCGACCTCGCCCGCCGCGACGACGGCGAGGACGCTGCTGGTCGCCGGCGGGGCGGGGACCGCGATCGGCGTCTGGATGCTCGGCATGGACATCTCGGCGAGCCTGAGCTTCGGGCAGGACACCGGCCGTTTCGTCTCGCGCTACGGGACCGGGAGCGGGTTCTGGATCCTGCTCGCCGGCGGGCTCGTGGCGTTGCTCACCATCGGGCTGGCGATCGTGGCCAACCGCCGTGAACCGGCGGCGCCCCGGCAGGTCCCTTACCCGGCCACCTTCACCCCTTACGCGCCCGGCGTCCCCCAGCAGCACTATCCGCCGCAACCGCAGGCCTACGAGCCGCCCGCACCGCCGACGCCGCCAGCGGGCTCGGCGTTGCAGCAGCAGGACATCCTGCGCCCGTCGCCCGACAATCCGCCACAACCCGGCAATATGTGAAAACTATTCACATCAGCGGTGGACAGTCTCCATACCGGCAGTATGCTGTACTCGTCGGTAACACCTGGGCTCTGCGTGGCGCCTCCCGGCTCCACGCGGCATGGAACGGAGACGGCATGACGAGCACGGCACCGGCGAGCGCGGGCCACCACACCGAAGAACCGGCCACCATCGGCGGCGTCCCCGGCGCCCCGGCCATGGCGAGGGCGGACCGGCTCGTGCGGCGGGTCGTGGGTGGCGAGAACACCACCGTCTCCGCGCAGGTCCAGATGCGCGCGCCCTTCACCGGGCGGCCGATCGCGACGCTGCCCCAGGCCACCGACGCCGACGTCCGTGCCGTGTTCGGCCAGGCGCGGGAAGCGCAGCGCTCGTGGGCCGACCGGCCGGTCGAAGACCGCCAGCGCATCCTGATCCGCCTCCACGACCTGGTCCTGAAGCGTCAGGAAGAAGCGCTCGACCTCGTGCAGATCGAGGCGGGCAAGGCCCGGATGGACGCCTTCGACGAGGTCAGTGCCACCGCGCTCGTCGCCGCCTACTACGGCAAGCACAGCGCGAAGATCCTTTCGCCACGCCGCGCCGCCGGGCTGATCCCGGTGCTGACGAAGGTCGGCGAGCTCCGGCACCCCAAGGGTGTCGTCGGGATCATCTCGCCGTGGAACTACCCGCTCGCGCTGACCGCGATGGACGTCCTGCCCGCGCTCGCGGCGGGCAACGCCGTCGTGCAGAAACCGGACAACCAGACCGCGCTCTCGGCGCTGTGGCTGCAGGAGCTCGCCGAGGAGGCCGGGCTGCCCGCCGGTGTATGGCAGATCGTGCTCGGCCGGGGTTCACGGATCGGCGACGCGCTGGTCGAGGAGTCGGACTATCTCTGCTTCACCGGATCCACGCCCACGGGCAAGGGCCTGGCCGCGAGGGTGGCGGAGCGGCTGACGAGCTACTCGCTGGAACTCGGCGGCAAGAACCCGATGATCGTGCTGCCCGACGCCGACATCGCCAAGACCGCCGCGGGCGCGGTGACCGCGTGCTTCTCCTCCGCGGGCCAGCTGTGCGTTTCGGTCGAGCGGATCTACGTCCACGAGTCGATCCGCGAGGAGTTCACGCGGGCCTTCGTCGCGAAGACGGCCGCGCTGCGGCTCGGGGGCGCGCTGGACTACCAGGCACAGATGGGTTCCCTGACCTCGGAAGACCAGCTGGCGACGGTGTCGGCGCATGTCGAGGACGCCCGCTCCAAGGGCGCGAAAGTGCTCACCGGCGGCAAGGCCCGGCCAGACCTCGGCCCGCTGTTCTACGAGCCGACCGTGCTCACCGACGTCACCGAGGACGTCAAGCTGTTCGCCGAGGAGACCTTCGGGCCGGTCGTGTCGATCTACGGCTACACCGACGTCACCGAGGCGATCGACCGCGCGAACGACACGAAGTTCGGGCTGAACGCGAGCGTCTGGTCGCGCAACGGCCG
This sequence comes from Amycolatopsis alba DSM 44262, assembly GCF_000384215.1. Lineage (NCBI taxonomy): Bacteria > Bacillati > Actinomycetota > Actinomycetes > Pseudonocardiales > Pseudonocardiaceae > Amycolatopsis > Amycolatopsis alba. The sequence goes on from NZ_KB913032.1 coordinate 9,375,792, forward strand.
GGCAGGCTGGGAGGTCGCGGCGCGGCTGAAAGCGGGGACCGTCAACGTCAACGAGGGCTTCGCAGCGACCTTCGGGACCGTGGGGCTGCCGATGGGCGGGATGAAGGAATCCGGTGTCGGACGGCGCAACGGCGTCGAAGGGCTGCTCAAGTACACCGAGGCCCAGGCGATCGCGGTGCAGCGCGGGATGCCGCTGCGCCCCGGTCGCGGAATCCCCCCGAAGCTGTGGGCGAAGAGCCTGAGCGTGAGCCTCAAGGCGCTTCGCCGCCTCCCCCGCCGCTGACGAAACGCGTCAGGAGGACGAGGTGGGCGCTGCCAGCAGGCCACGGTCGTAGGCGATCGCGACGGCCTCGGCCCGGCGGCTCGCACCGAGCTTGGCCATCACGCGCGAAAGATGGACGCTCACCGTCTTCTCGCTGATGTACAGCTCTTCGCCGACCTGCCGGTTCGTCCGGCCGAGCGCGACGCGCTCCAGCACGTCGCGCTCGCGGTCGGTGAGCGGGTCGACGACGTCACGACGGGGTGCCGCGGGCTCTCCCGGCAGCTCGACGCGTGCCCGGTGACCGAGTTCCCGGACGGCTTCGCGCAGCGGGCAGGCGCCCAGCCGATCGGCCACCTCGTGCGCGGCCAGCAGTTCCGACGCGGCGAGCGCGGTGTCGCCGTCCGATGCGAACAGGGCCTTCGCGTGCTGCAGGCGGCACATGGCCTGCTCGTACACGGCGCCGTAGCCGAACGCTTCGACCGCCTTCGCCCACAACGCCGGGTCACCCGCGCCGCGAAGGCAGCTGCCGAGCGCCTCAAGCCGGGTGAGCCACGCCAGCGCCTCCGGCCCCAGCGTCACCGAACGCGGGACGCCGTGTTCGGCGCAATAGCGTCCGTGGGCGAGCAGCTTCTCCCCCGACGCCACGGCGGCCTCGACGGTCGCCAGATCCCCGCGCACCCTGGCTTCGGCGGCCTGCGCGACGGCGGCCGCGAGACCGTGCACGCTGATCCTGATCCCGCCGAGAACCGCGGGCTCGACACTTTCGAGCCAGTCGATCAGCCCCTGTGCCTCCCGCACCGCACCCGCGTGGTCCCCCCGCCACGAGGCGAGCTGGATGGCGGCGTCCGCCGACGCGAGCGCGATCGAGTAGTCGGTGCTCCAGTGCTGCCGCAGGCTGGGCAGGATCTTGTCCGCGTCCGCGAACCGGCCCCGGCCGACGACGAACTGCGCCCAGATGCCCAGGAACCGCCCGGCGACGACGCTCGAAACGCCACGGGCCGCCCGGCCCGCGTCGTCGTCTTCCGGCCAGTCCCCGCTGACGTACCGCAGCTGGAGATGTTTGGTCCGCAGCTCGATCCCGAACGAACTCCAGGTCAGCCCGGTCTCCTTGGCCCGGCTGATGCCCTTGGCGTAGTACTTCAGCGCGGAGCCGATCTCGGCCCTGTCGTCGTAGCTCAGCCCGAGGAAGTGCAGCGCCCGCAGTTCGCCGTTGAGGGCGCCGGAATCCCTGGCCTTCCGCTCGGCCTGGCGCAACCGCTCCCGCGCCTCCTCGACGTCGCCCGCCGAGTCGGCCAGCGTCCCGAGTGAGACCAGCGCGGCCGCCTCCGCCCCGCCCGCTCCGACGGCCCTCGCGTCGGCGACGGCGGCCAGCGCGCACTGCAGCGCCTCTTCGTGCCTGTCGATCAGCCGCAGGATCCCCGCCCTCGTGGCGAGCACCCAGGCCCGCGCGGAACTCGCCTCGGTGTGTTCGACCAGTTCCCAGGCCTTGTCGATCGCCTCGACGACCTCGTCCAGCGTGCCGTCGACCGAAAGCAGCGCCTCCGCGTGCCGCCGCCAGACCTTGGCGGATCGCTCGTTGCCGGTTTCCGGGCCGAGCGCCTCGGTCGCGGACCGTGAATAGGCGACCGCCCGTTCCGGCTCGCCGGACGTGCTCGCGAAATAGGAGGCCTCGTGCAGCAGGTTGAGCTCGTCGATGTCCGAGGGCCGGTCCTGCTCCGGCACGGCGTCCCAAATGGACAGTGCCTGCTCGACGTGCCGCAGCGCGGCACCGGGAGCGCCGAGTTTCTCGGCCTCGACGATCGCGCGCAGCAACGCGGCCAGCGCGGTGACGAAATCCTTGCTCTCCAGGCTGTGGTGCGCGAGGCGGGCGTCCTGGCCGCGGCCCTGGGTCCGGGTGCGGATCCGGGTCGCGTAGGCCGCGTGCATGCGCACCCGCTCCCCCGGCAGCAGATCGCCGTACACCGCTTCCTGCAGCAGCGCGTGGCGGAAGGTGTAGAAACCGTTCTCGATCACCAGCACGTGATGCTGCACCGCTTCGCGCAGTGCCTCGTCGAGTTCGAGTTCGTCCAGCCCGGAGATCTCGGCGAGGGCGGCGTGCGCCACCGAGTCCCTGGCGACCGAGACCACCCGCAGGATCCGGCGGGTGATCGGCGAAAGCTGCTCCACGCGGGCGAGAAGCACCTCGGCCAGCCCGGCGGGCAGCTCGCGGCAGTCCTTCGCGGACGCGAGCAGCTCCTCGACGAAGAACGGATTGCCCTCGGACCGGGAGACGATGTCGGCGATCAGGTCCTGGCCGATCGGCTCGTCGGCCAGTGCCTCGACGAACGCGCGCGCGTCCTCGGCGCCGAACGGCTTGACCTCGACACGTTCGACCGCGCCGAGCCGCACCACCTCCGAGAGCAGGGCCCGCAGCGGATGCCGCCGGTGGACGTCCTCCTCGCGATAGCTCGCCACCACCAGCAGCCGCTGGGTGCGCAGCCTCGTCAGCAGGAAGGACAGCAGGTTCCGGGTCGAGCCGTCGGCCCAGTGCAGATCCTCCAGCAGGATCACCACGGGCCGGCGCTGCGCGATGACGGTCAGCACCCCCAGTACCGCGTCGAACAGCTGGAGCTGGCCGAGGTCCTGTTCGGGCCCGAGCCGTTGCGTCGACACCTGTTCGCTCGCGGTGAGCTGACCGTCTTCGATGGCGGGGTACTCCTCCGCCTGCTGCATCTGCGGGAGCAGCCTGCCCAGCGCCGGCCGGGCCCGGACCGCGGCGGTGACCGCGGGATCGGACGTCGTCGCCAGCGGCGCCAGGGCCTCGGCGAACGGAAGATAAGGAAGACCGCCGTCGCGGACGTCGATACAGCGCCCTGTCAGCACCAGGGCGCCCGCGCCTGCGGTGAACTCGCCGAGCGCGGTCAGGAGACGGGTCTTGCCGACGCCGGCATCACCGGAGAGCAGCACCGCGCCTGCCTCGGCCCGTTCTGCACGGGCGAAGGCGGCGCGGAGCTGCCGCATCTCCTGAGTGCGGGCGACGATCGGGATTCCGGAGCCAAGACGGGGCACGAGGTGCATTCTTGCCTACCGGGCCGACAACTTCGCCTGGGTTTTGGCCGAGAGCTTCATCGCACTCGACCTCTACCGGGTGATCTCGCCGCTGCGGGCGGGCAGCTGCCCGGCCTCGCGGCGCTGCTGAGCGGGCACCTGGACCTCGGCGCGGTGCGCGCGGATCCGCTTGCCCGCCCGGCGGGCCCTGTCGACCCATACGCTGCGACCCGCTCGCTGCAGCTCCTCCCGGCGGTACTCGATTTCGGCCAGCACTCCGGTGAGCAGAGCGTCGTTCGTGTTCATCATTTCCCCTTAGGAACTCACTGCCTCGTTGGTAGTGATGAGATTCGTCCTGAGGGGTGCCCTGAGGCATCGGGTGATCACCTACACCCGGACGTGATTCGACCCCTTACGCCGGCCCATCCCCTGCTCGGGGGGCGTAAGGGGTCGAATCTCAGTGTCTCTAGTCGTGTGCCGGGCCACTCGGGCGCACCGCGCCGAGCAGCCCCCGCCAAGCGTGCGGCGACAGGCGGAAGGCACCTCCCTCGGGATCCTTGGAATCCCTCAGGGCGGCACCGGAACCGGTGAAGGCGACCTCGACGCAGTCGTTGCCGCCGCCACTGTGGCTGCTCTTGAACCACTGGGCCTGGGAAAGATCATCGTTGGGCGTCATGCTCCCCACTCCTTACTCGTTTCCGGGGACTTTCTCCGGCAGGGCCGCCTGTTCGGCGAACCTCCCGGCTGCCTCGGCGATCAGCTCGACCGAGTCGTCCGGCTTCAACGCGGCGGCACGGAGATGGTCGAACATCAACGCGTATCGCCGGACGTCCGGGGGTTCCTCCAGATAGAGCCCAGTGGAGGTGCTGTCGACGTAGACCACGTCGGTGTCGGCCAGTTCGGGGAAGCCCATGACGAGGAACGGACCCTCCATTCCGGGATGGGCACCCGCGCCGAACGGCACGATCTGGACGGTCACGTTCGCCCGCGCGGCCATCGTGACCATCCGGTACAGCTGTTCCGCCATCACCTCGGCCCCGTCGACCGTGCGATGCAGGACGGCCTCGTCCATCACCGCCCAGTACTCCGGGGGCGAGGGGTCGGTCAGCAGCTCCTGCCGCGCCATCCGCGCCGCCACCCGGCGCCGGATCTCGGCCTCCTCGGCGTCGGGCCGCATCGCCCTGATCACGGCCCTGGCGTAACGCTCGGTCTGCAGGAGCCCCGGCACCAGCAGCGCCTGGAAGGCCCGCAGCGAACTCGCGTCCGCCTCCAAACCGACGAAGGTGCCGGTGAACACCTCGTTGTACGCGTGCCACCAGCCGCGTTTGCGGGCTTCCCTGGCCAGCTGGACGAGCGCCTCCTGCTCGTCACCCGCGATGCCGTACAGCTCGAGCATGTCGCGCGCGTCGCGCGGGGTGACCCCGACGTGCCCGGTCTCGATGCGGCTGACCTTCGACGCCGAGCATTCGAGTTTCTCGCTCACCTCGTCGATCGTGAGGTCGGCCGCTTCGCGCAACCGCCTCAATTCGCTCGCCAGCCGCCGGCGGCGCACAGTGGGTCCCTGACCCCTCGTCATCACGGCACCTCCACAAGCTGTCCGAGCAACACCGATCACGACGCGGCGAGGAGAACAGTGTTCAGTTACCCCGCCGAAGCACATCTAACCAGCCCGCGACACATTCGGTGAGATGGTCACACGTCCATTTTTCCGGCACGCCCGGACTTTCATCCTGCAATTTGCAGATTGCCGTTGTAGGTTGAGCATTGTGCAACGCGGTACGCCCGCCTTCATCGGCGATGGCGGATCCGCTCGCGGCACGGGCGCGGGGCCGCGAGCTGCACCGATGGGCTTCCGCGAGGATACCCGTCGAAGCCGGATTCACCCCCGGTGCAGGGCCGGAGCCGTCCCCCGATCGGTTCCGGCCCTCCCTTTATTCCGAGCCATTCCGTAATGCTCTGATCTCAGATGTTATTGCATTTCGCCATTCCCTCTAAAGAGTGGACAAGGCGCTTCTCGGATGCGGAACGTCACCGTTCACACCACTCGGAGAAGGCCTTCCTGCACAACGGTGGCGATATGCGTTCCGTCCGCGGCGAAGAACCGGCCGGTGGCCAGACCGCGGGCGCCCGACGCCGTCGGCGACGCGCTGTCGTAGAGGAACCATTCGTCGGCCCGGAACGGGCGGTGGAACCACAGCGCGTGGTCGAGGCTCGCGCCGATCACCTTGTCGAGGTCCCAGTAGACGCCGTGGCGCGCGAGGACCGAGTCCAGGAGCGTCATGTCGGAGGCGTAGGTCAGGACGCAGACGTGCAGCAGCTGCTGGTCCGGGAGCTTGCCGTCGGCCCGCATCCAGACCTGGTTGCGGGCGGGCAGCTCACCGGACTTCCTGGTCACCCACGGCGGGTCGTTGACGTAGCGCAGGTCGATCGGGCGCGGCCGGTCGTGGTGGCCGATGAAGTAGCCCTCGGCCCGCTCTTGCAACGTCGGGAGCGACTCGGGGTCCGGGACGTCCGGCATGCCCTCGGAATGCTCGATGCCGCCCTCGTCCTTCTGGAAGGACGCGGACAGCGAGAAGATCGCCTTGCCGTGCTGGATGCCCACGACGCGGCGGGTGGTGAACGAGCGGCCGTCGCGGATGCGGTCGACCTCGTAGACGATCGGGACGCTCGGGTCGCCGCCGCGGATGAAGTACGCGTGCAGCGAGTGGACCTTCCGCTCCTCGGGGACGGTGCGGCCGGCGGCGACCAGTGCCTGCCCCGCGACCTGCCCGCCGAACACCCGCACCGGCGAATGCGCCGGCGAGACACCGCGGAAGATGTTCTCCTCGATCTTCTCCAAGTCCAGCAGGGCGACCAGCTTGTCGAGCACCGGCTGACCGCCGACGCCGCCGGTGCTGTCGAAACCGGCCGCGGCTTCCCTGGCCATCTCAGTCATGCCCTGAACTTTAGGCCGTCCGGGTGCCCGGAGCCTCGGTGAGGCGGGACGTTTGTCGCGAAGGCCACCTTCGCGACGAAGTACATGAAGGCCCCCTTCCTGTACCTAGGCGCGAGGAAGGGGGCCTTCATGTACTTCAAGACAACGTCAGGCGTGGTCGTCCTCGCCGAGGCGGTGCACCCGGATGAGGTTGGTCGAGCCGACGGTCCCCGGCGGGGAGCCGGCGACGATGACCACCAGGTCGCCCTTGGCGTACTTGCCCATTTCGAGCATCGCGTGGTCGACCTGCTGGATCATCTGGTCGGTGGAGCCCACCTTCGGCACGATCCGGGTGGTAGTGCCCCAGGTCATCGCGAGCTGGCTGCGGACGCTCTCCTCCGGCGTGAACGCCAGCAGCGGCAGCCGCGTGTGCAGCCGCGCGAGCCGCCGGACGGTGTCACCGGACTGGGTGAACGCGACCAGCGCCTTGGCGTTCAGCCGCTCGCCGATGTCACGGGCCGCGTAGGAGATCACGCCACGCTTGGTACGCGGGACGTGCGACAGCGGCGGGACGACCGGGGAGTCGGTCTCGACGGCCTCGATGATCCGGCCCATGGTCTGGACGACTTCGATCGCGTAGCGGCCGACGCTGGTCTCGCCCGAGAGCATGAGCGCGTCCGCGCCGTCGAGCACCGCGTTGGCGACGTCCGAGGCCTCCGCGCGGGTCGGGCGGGAGCTGTTGATCATCGACTCGAGCATCTGCGTCGCGACGATGACCGGCTTCGCGTTCTCGCGGGCGATCTGGATGGTGCGCTTCTGCACCAGCGGGACCTGCTCCAGCGGCAGTTCGACGCCCAGGTCACCGCGGGCGATCATCACCGCGTCGAAGGCCAGCACGATGGCTTCGAGGTTGTAGACCGCTTCGGGCTTCTCGATCTTCGCGACGACCGGGAGGCGGCCCTTGCCCACGCGGTCCATCACCTGGTGGACCAGGTCGATGTCGGCGGGCGAGCGGACGAACGACAGCGCGATGAAGTCCACGCCGAGTTCGAGCGCGAACTCGAGGTCTTCGATGTCCTTTTCGGACAGCGCGGGCACGGAGACGTCCATGCCGGGCAGGGAAACACCCTTGTTGTTGCTGACGGGCCCGCCTTCGGTGACCTCGCAGACGACGTCCGGGCCCTCGACCTTCTTGACCACGAGGCCGACCTTGCCGTCGTCCACGAGGAGACGGTCGCCGGGCTTCGCGTCGTCGGCGAGTCCCTTGTAGGTGGTCGAGACGCGGTCGTGCGTGCCCGCGACGTCCTCGACGGTGATGCGCACGATGTCGCCGTTGTGCCACTCGACCGGACCGCCCGCGAAGGTGCCGAGACGGATCTTCGGCCCCTGGAGGTCGGCGAGGATGCCCACCGCGCGGCCGGATTCGGCGGCGGCGGTGCGGATGAGGTCGTAGACCTGCTTGTGGTCGCTGTGCGTCCCGTGACTGAAGTTCATCCTCGCGACGTCCATCCCGGCGTCGACGAGTTGCCGCATCTTCTCCGGCGTAGCGGTCGCGGGGCCCAGGGTACAAACGATCTTCGCGCGTCGGCTCACGTTCGCACAGCGTAGTCCCTCATCGGTGTTACGTCTTTACCGATACCGAAAGTTCAAGAAAAGTGTCAGTTGACCTGGGAGACGGCAACCGCCGAACCGGATTCGGTGGTTATCGGCGCGGCTTCTCGCTCGGCCCGACCCGGTCCCGCGCCCACTCGTTGAACGCGCGGACCTGCCGCCACGCCTTGCGCACCCTGTCGAGCGCGCCACGTTCGTGCAGGACGTCGTCCGGCTCCCAGCCACGGACCGCGTACACCGAGCGGTACCTCAGCAGGTCGATCCGCGGGTGATCCTCCGCGAACCCGCGCGGCTTCGACTTGAGCCTGTCCCCCTTGACCTCCCAGCCCGCTTTCTCCAGTTTCGCGAGGATCTTGGCCAGCTCGGCGCCCCGCAGTTCGGTGTCGACGGCCTTGCGGAAGCGGGCCAGCTGATCGGACTCGAAGTGGAAGCAGCCGCCGCCGACGCGCAGCCCGGCCGGGCCGACCTCGACGTAGTACGCGCCACCGCCGCGGCCCTGCTCGATCACCGCGCCGCAATGGGTCTTGTACGGCGTCTTGTCCTTGGCGAACCGGACGTCCCGGTACGGGCGGAAGACCTTCCCCTCGCCGAAGCCGTCGCCGAACTCCGGGACCAGCTCCGCGAGCATGGCCTCCATCGGGGCACGGACGTCGGCCTGGTAGGTGGCGAGGTTCGCGTCCCAGTAGGACTTGGAGTTGTCGGCCTCGAGACCGTCGTAGAAGTCGATCGCGTACTCGCCGAAACCCTCGAAACCCATGCGCTGACGTTAATCCTCGCCGCCGGCAGGTACATGAAGGCCCCCTTCCTGTACCTAGGCGCAAGGAAGGGGGCCTTCATGTACTTCGGTGCTACTTGGCCAGAGCGGTGATCAGTTCACCGTCGGCCGTGTCACCGGAGAGCTCCCAGAAGAAGGCACCGCCGAGACCCTGGTTCTTGGCGTAGGCGACCTTCCCGCCGATGGTCGCCGGGGTGTCGTAGCTCCACCAGTCGCTGCCGCACTTGGCGTAGGCGGTACCCGCCACGGTGCCGGTGGCCGGGCAGGTGGTCTTGAGGACCTTGTAGTCCTGGATGCCCGGCTCGGTGCCCGCCGCCGGACCGGTCGCGGTGCCGCCGGGGGCCTCCTGCGTGACGCCGGTCCAGCCACGGCCGTAGAAACCGATGCCCAGCAGCAGCTTGTTCGCCGGGACACCCTTGCTCTTCAGCTTCTGGATCGCCGCGTCGGAGTGGAAGCCGGCGGTCGGGATGCCCACGTAGTCGTTCAGCGGCGAATGCGGGGCTGTCGGGCCCTGCGCGGCCCAGGCGCCGAAGTAGTCGTAGGTCATGACGTTGTACCAGTCGAAGTACTGCGCCGCGCCGCCGTAGTCCGCGGCGTCGATCTTGCCGCCGTCGGTACCGTCCGCGGTGATCGCGGCGGTGACCAGCTTCGAGCCGAACTTCTCCCGCAGGGCCTGCGCCAGGTTCTTGATCGCGGCCGCGCCGCTGGTGTCACAGGAGAGACCGCAGGCGTTCGGGTACTCCCAGTCGATGTCGATGCCGTCGAAGACCCCGGCCCAGCGGGGGTCGTTGACGAGGTTGTAGCAGGACTCGGCGAACTTGGCGGGGTTCTTCGCCGCCTCGCCGAAGCCACCGGACCAGGTCCAGCCGCCGAAGGACCACAGCACCTTGAGGTCCGGGTGCTTGGCCTTGAGCTTCTTGAGCTGGTTGAAGTTCCCGCGCAGCGCGCCGTTGTCCCAGCTGTCGGCGACCCCGTCGACACTGCCGGCGGCGTCGTAGAACTTGCTGGTCGCGGCTTCGGCGTCACCCAGGGCGCAACCGCCGTTGGTGACGTTGCCGAACGAGTAGTTGATATGGGTCAGCTTGCTCGCCGAACCCGACGTCTCGATGTTCTTCACATGATAGTTCCGCTGGTAGACGCCCCATTCGGCGAAGTACCCGAGGACCTTGCCGACCGAGGCGTCCGGCGCCTCGGGAGCGGCGGTCGCCTGCTGCGCCGGTGCGGCGACGGCCAGCGCGCCGAGCGCGACGGCCGCGGCACCCACGATCGCGGTGAGCCTGCTCAAACGGGACATGCGTTCTCCCTTCACGGTCACCGGCGGTGACGAGAGGACTGCGGCGGGACACGCACAAGTTAAGTGGACTAGACCACTCCGTCAATGGTTCAGACCAAGACTTTCGGATGGACATTTTCGAACATTCCTTGACGGAAATATGCCGTACAAGGCACATTTCCCGGATGATGCAGACTTTCGAGATCCTCGCCGAGCCGCGGCGGAGGACCATCCTCGACCTCCTTCGCGACGGCGAACGGTCGGTCAACGAGCTGGTCGAGGTCCTCGAATTGAGCCAACCGGCCGTATCGAAACACCTGCGTGTCCTACGCGAGGCGGGTCTGGTCAGCGTGCGCGTCGCCGCCCAGCGCCGGTGCTACCGGCTCCGCCCGGAGCCGCTCGCGGAAGTCGACGCCTGGCTCGCGCCGTACCGCCGGTTCTGGGAGGGCCGGATCGACGCGCTCGAACAGCACTTGGACGAAGACAGTCAGTGAATAGGTAACGGCCGGTTGCCGCCCGGCGGGACAGTGGTGTTGCCTTGCCTGACCGGGGATCACCGCGCTGGGAGGACATCGAGTGACCGAGACGCCGACGTTGTACGAATGGGCGGGCGGGCTGGACGCCCTGCGACGGCTGACCACCGTCTTCTACGGCCACGTGCTCAAGGACCCGGTGCTGGAGCCGGTCTTCCGCCACATGGACCCCGGCCACCCGGAGCACGTCGCGGTCTGGCTCGCCGAGGTGTTCGGCGGCCCGGAGACCTACAGCCACGACCACGGCGGGCACCGGCACATGGTCGGGCGGCATCTCGGCCGGGCCATCACCGAAGAGCAGCGCCGCCGCTGGGTGAACCTGCTCTTCGACGCCGCCGACGAGGCCGGTCTGCCGTCCGATCCCGAGTTCCGCTCCGCGTTCGCCGCGTACGTCGAATGGGGCAGCAGGCTCGCGGTGATGTTCTCGCAGCCCGGCCGCGAGGTCACCGTCGAAGAGCCGATGCCGAAGTGGGACTGGGGCAACCGCCCGCCCTGGCAGCCGCCGTCCGGCTGACGGCGTCCGGCTGACGGCGTCCGGCTGACGGCGTCCATAGTGGGGCGGTCGTGAAAGGAGGCCGCCGTGATCCGGGTGGACGGCCGGACCCTGCGCTGCGCGGACGTCGTGACCGCCGCGGGCACCGAGGGACCGCTGGGCATTGACGTCTCGATCGCCGCGCTGCGCGGCGCCGAAAGCGCGTGGAAACTCGCCGAGGAGCTGAGCACACGCCGGATCGTCTACGGGCGCACCACCGGCGTCGGCGCCAACAAGGAGGACCCGGTCGGCGAGGGCGAGTCTCCCGATCACGGGCTGCGGCTGCTGCGCAGTCACGCCGGCGGCAGCGGTGACGTCATGTCCCCCGGCCAGACCAGGGCGATGATGCTGATCCGGCTCAACCAGCTGCTGGCGGGCCGCGCCGGGCTCAGCCCCGAGCTGATCGGGGCACTGGCCACCGCGGTGCGGACCGGGTCGCTGCCGCTGGTGCACCGGCTCGGCGCGATCGGCACCGGCGACCTCGCGCCGCTCGCCGAAACCGCGCTCGCCCTCACCGGCGAACGGCCGTGGCTCGTCGGCGGCGTGCCTCCGGTGCCGGTGCGGGCGGGTGACGCGCTCGCGTTCATGAGCAGCAACGCCGCGACGCTGGCCGAAGCGACCCTCGCGGCGATGCGGCTCGACACCCTGACGCGGGCGAGCCACGTCGTCGCGGCCCTGACCTATATAGCGCTCGACGGGAACCCGGAGGCGTACGCGACCCCGGTGCACGAAGCACGTCCGCACGCCGGGCAGGTCGCGTGCGCGGCGGAGATGCGGCGGCTGCTCGGGATGGAGGGCACGCCCAAACCCGGCAGGCGGATCCAGGACCCGTTCGGGCTGCGGGCGTTCCCGCAGGTGCAGGGGCCCGCGCTGGACGCGATCCACTACCTGCGCGACGTGCTCGCGGTGGAGATCAACGCCAGCACCGAGAACCCGATGATCTCGACGGTCCATCAGGACGCTTACCATCACGCGCACTTCCACACCGCGTACGTCTCGACGGCGCTCGACCAGGTGCGCGCGACCGTCCACCAAGTCGCCGAACTGTCGGTGGCCCGGCTGGGTGACCTGGTGGAACCGGAGTTCACCGGGCTGCGGCCGTTCCTCGCGGCCGGGCCGTCGGGCAGCTCGGGCGTGATGATCCTGGAGTACGTCGCCCACGACGCGCTCACCGAACTACGGCAGGCCGCGCTCCCGGCGACGCTGGGCACCGCCGTCGTCTCCCGCGGGATCGAGGACCACGCGAGCTTCTCCACGCAGGCCGCGCGGGCGGCGACCGCGGCCGGGGCGGCGTATCAGCAGGTGCTGGCGTGCGAACTGGTCGCGGCCGTCCGGGCACTGCGGATGCGGAAGGCCGAACTCGTCGCCCTGCCCGCACGGGACGCCTACGAGACCGCCGCGGCCGTGCTCGACCCGAGCGTCGAGGACCGGCCGCTCACCGAGGACATCGCGCGTGCCGTGTCACTCCTGGACACCTTCGCGCTCATCTGATTGCGCGGAGGATGTCGAGAACGGCGAAGCGGCGCCGTCCCTGGGCCGGAAGCACCACAGCGAGGGAGACCACAGCATGAGCATCCAGCGGATGGACCACGTCGGCGTCATCGTCGACGACCTCACGGCCGCCATCGCGTTCTTCGTCGATTTCGGACTCGAACTCGACGGCAGGATGACGATGGAAAGCGAGCTCGCAGACCGCATCACCGCGGTCGAGAAGGCCAGATCGGAGATCGCGATGGTGCGCGTCCCCGGTGGTCAAGGCTGCCTCGAACTCATCCAGTACCTCACCCCCGAGGCCCACCCCGGCGACCCTCAAGCACCGGCCAACACCCTGGGCCTGCGCCACCTCGCCTTCCAGGTCGACGACGTCGAGGCCGTCCTCGGCCGCGTGAAGCCGCACGGCGCCGAACTCGTGGGCGAGGTCGTGAACTACGAGAACAGCTTCCGGCTCTGCTACCTGCGCGGCCCCGGCGGGATCATCCTCGAACTCGCCGAAAAGCTCGGCTGATCAGCAGCAGCATCCCCGGCGGGCGAGGGACCGGAGCCGGGCGTTCGTGACCGGCCGGTTCGCGGCGACCTCGACGGCGTCGAGCATCCGGCGCCGTGCCGTCTTGTCGAGGACGCGGCCGCGGGTGATCACCAGGTCGATCTTCGCGACGTTGCGGATGTCGGCGGCCGGGTTCGCGTCCAGCAGCACGAGGTCCGCCTCCTTCCCCGCCGCGATCGTGCCGGACGTCCGCTCCCTGCCGAGGAACTTCGCCGCGTCGCCCGTGACGGTCTTCAGCGCGTGCACCGGTGAGAGCCCGGCCTCGACCAGGAAGGCGAGCTCCTCGTGCAGCCCGCTGCCGGGGAAGGTGTACGGGTTGAGGCAGTCTGTGCCGCCGACGATCCCGACACCCGCTTCGTGCGCGGACCCGACCAGCCGCAGCGTCTCCTGGTAGTACCGCTCCTGCAGGACGATCTCCGCCGGGGTCTTCGGCGCGAACCGCTCGATGCCTGCGACCCAGCTCTTCCGGATGTCGGCGGGCAGGTACTTCAGCCGCGCGTCCAGCTTGTGGGTCTCGGCGGGCTGCGTGACGACCCGGTTGATCGTGAGGGTCGGCGAATGCCAGGTGCCGTTGCGCCGCAGCCTGCCGAAGTAGGCCCGCGCGGCGCCGGGGCTGTAGGTGGAGACCGACTCGAACTCCAGCCGCCGCGCCAGGTCGAAGAAGGCTCGCGGCGCCGCGGGGTCGTAAGGCGTCGCCTTGAGCCTGGCGAGGATCTCGTCCCGCCGGGACGAGCAATGGATGGAGACCCCGAAGAAGTGCTCGAAGCTGTGCAGGCCGAGATCGCTCGTCTCGAAGTGGGACAGCTTGTACGGCCAGTGCCCGGAGAACCGCAGTCCCAGGTCACGGGTTTCGTCTGCGACCGCGCGCACCTCGTCGGGGCCGAGGTAGGAGTAGATCTTGACGAACTCGGCGCCCGCGGCCTTCTCCGCGCGGACGGCGGCGCGGGCCTCGGCCGCCGTCGACACCTGGAGCACCGGCGGTTCCAGGAGGGTGACCGGTCCGTCGACGATCCCGCTCCCCAGCACGATGCGCGGGCCGAGCAGCTCACCGCGTTCGATCCGGTCGCGGGTCGCGCGGTTCTCCGCGTACCCCCACATCTCGCGGGCGCCCGTGACACCGTGGGCCAGGTGCAGCGGCGGGACGATCTCTTCGAGGTCCGCGCCGTGCGTGTGCATGTCCCACAGCCCTGGGATGAGGTACTTGCCGCGGCCGTCGATCACCCGCGCGCCACCGGTCTCCGGGACCTGGCCGGAACCGCCGACCCAGGCGATCCGGTCGCCGACGAGCACGACCGAAACGTCGCGCCGCGGCGCCGAACCCGTGCCGTCGATCAGCGTGACCTGGGCGATGACGACGATCTCGCCGTCGGCCGCGGCGGCCGTACCGGGCAGCAGCCCGGAGAGCGCCACCCCGGTCCCGCTCGCGGCCAGCCATCTCAGGAACTCGCGCCTGCTCGGTCCCGCTACCGCCATGAGAACCCCGCCCTTCCACCCAGATCCCCCAGGTGGCCGATTCAACTCGCCGTGACGGCGGGGCCGCAAGGAAGGGGAAGGCCCCTTACCCGAGCACAGCACAAAGTAAGGGGCCTTCTCCTGAAACACAGCTCAGCCGAAGAAGACCTCGGCCTCTTCGTACCGCTCGGCCGGGACGGTCTTCAGTTCGGCGGTCGCTTCGGAGAGCTTGACGCGGACGATGTCCGTGCCGCGCAGCGCGACCATCACGCCGAAGTCGCCGTCGGCCACGGCGTCGACCGCGTTGAGACCGAACCGGGTGGCGAGCACCCGGTCGTACGCCGTCGGGGTGCCGCCGCGCTGGACGTGCCCGAGCACGACCGCACGGGACTCCTTGCCGGTGCGGGCGGCGATCTCGTCGGCGAGCCAGGTGCCGATGCCGCCGAGCCGGACGTGCCCGAAGGCGTCCTTCTCACCGGTCAGCAGCTTCTCCTCGCCGCCCTCGGGCAGCGCGCCCTCGGCGACCACGATGATCGGCGCGAACTCCTTCTCGAAGCGGCGCTCGACCCACGAAACGACCTGGTCGACGTTGAAGTGCCGCTCCGGCACCAGGATCACGCTCGCGCCACCGGCGAGCCCGGAGTGCAGCGCGATCCAGCCCGCGTGCCGTCCCATGACCTCGACGACCAGGGCGCGGTGGTGCGACTCGGCCGTCGTGTGCAGCCTGTCGATGGCCTCGGTGGCGATCGAAACGGCCGTGTCGAAGCCGAAGGTGTAGTCGGTGGCGCCGAGGTCGTTGTCGATCGTCTTGGGCACCCCGACGACGCCGACGCCGTCGTCCGTGAGCCGCTTCGCGACGCCAAGGGTGTCTTCGCCGCCGATCGCGATCAGCGCGTCGACCTGCTGCTCGGCGAGCACGGCCTTGATCTTGTCGACGCCGCCGTCGACCTTGTACGGGTTGGTCCGCGACGACCGCAGGATCGTGCCACCGCGGGTGAGGATGTCCTCGACGTCGTTCAGGCCGAGCGGGCGGCTGTCCCCGGTGAGGGGACCGTTCCAGCCGTTGCGGAACCCGACGATGTCCCAGCCGTGCACCTCGATGCCCTTGCGCACCACACCGCGGATCACCGCGTTGAGACCAGGGCAGTCGCCACCGCCGGTCAGCACACCGACACGCATCAGAAGCCTCCGTCTTGTGTTCCGTAGAGATGACAGTCACATGTCCCGACGCCAGCGTAGCGGCAGATCTCTGGATCGGTGCAGGGCGGACCACCTCGGGAATCGGTACACGCGAGGCGATGTGCTAGCTTGGCGTCATGCAGCGCTATTTCTGGTTTACGAAGCCGGCCCAGGGTGGGCACGGCGGCGTGAACCTGCGCTGACGAACCACCCCGAGCCGGAATCACACCGGCTCGGCGAGGTCCCGCGGGTCGGTATCCCTTTCGAAAGGAACCAGACCCGCGATGTCTCCCTCCGCTGACACCCTGATCGCCCTCGACGGGCACCGCACGGCGGCCATCAACCCGCTGCTGTCGCCCGCGATGCTGCGGCACGAACATCCGATGACGGCGGAAACCGCCGATACCGTCCTAGCCGGGCGGGCCTCGGCCGTCGACATCCTCGACGGCCGGGACGACCGGCTCCTCGTCGTCGTCGGGCCCTGCTCGGTGCACGACGCGGACGCCGCGCTCGACTACGCCCGCCGCCTCGCCGCCAAGGCCGAAGAACACCGCCGCGACCTGCACATCGTCATGCGCGTCTACTTCGAGAAGCCGCGGACCACGCTCGGCTGGAAGGGCCTGATCAACGATCCGGGCCTCGACGGCACCTACGAGGTCAACCACGGCCTCCGGATGGCGCGCAAACTGCTGCTGGACATCTCCGCGCTCGGCCTGCCGGTCGGCTGCGAATTCCTCGACCCGATCACCCCGCAGTTCATCTCCGACACCGTGACCTGGGGTTCCATCGGCGCGCGGACCGCGGCGAGCCAGGTGCACCGGCAGCTGTGCAGCGCGCTGTCGATGCCGGTGGGGATCAAGAACTCGACCGAGGGCGATGTCCAGGTCGCCGTCGACGCCACCCGCGCGGCCGCCGCGAGCCACGTGTTCGCCGGCATCAACCCCGACGGGCTCGCCGCGCTGATCACCACGGCGGGGAACGAGGACTGTCACGTCATCCTGCGCGGCAGTTCCGCCGGTCCGAACTACGACTCCGCGACGGTGGCCGACACACTGGCGCGGCTGGCGAAGTCGGGGCTGCCGGAACGCGTGATCATCGACGCGAGCCACGGCAACAGCGCGAAAGACCACGTGCGGCAGGCTTCGGTGGTGCGGGAGCTGGCCGGGCGGATCGGCGCCGGTGAGCGGGGTATCGCGGGCCTGATGCTGGAGAGCTTCCTGGTGGCGGGCCGCCAGGACCTGACGCTGGGCTCCGCCGCGTCGCTGACTTACGGGCAGTCGATCACGGACGCCTGCCTGGGGTGGGAGACGACGGCCGAGCTGCTGGACACCCTCGCGGAAGCCGTCGACTCGCGCCGCTGCACCCCCGCCGCGGTGGTCGGGAGTGGCGTTTCGGGTTAGGGCCATCCGTGTCTCAGGTACTCACTGGCGGGCGGTTTCGTGTGACTGGACGGACGACACACGTGACCGGCTGGACGACACCTGTGTCCAGATGGACGACACACGGCGGGCACCCGGCCGCGATCGTGTCGTCCACGCAGTCACGCGTGTCGTCCGTCTGATCACACGAGCCGTCCGACCGGTCACGCTGCGGTGAGACGTCGGTACAGCTGGTCGTGCGGCGGGGTCGCACCGGTCCGGCAGCCGGGGCATTCAGACGACTCACTGCGCCGTGTCGCGAAAGCCACTTTCAGGACGTCCAGTGTCCCGAAAGTGGCTTTCGCGACGCTCGATGCCGCCGGAACAGCTAGGGCGGGACCGCTGGGGCGGGGTGCGGCGTGATGTGAAAGCCACTTTCGCAACCTTCAACGTTGCGAAAGTGGCTTTCACAACCTGCGCCGGGCAAATCAAGGCCGTGCGGGCCACGTCCAGTGTTGGACGACGTGACAGCGGAGGGCATTGGGGACGTTCAACGTCCCGACCTTCCCGCTACCGGTGCCAGTAGCTCTCGATGATCTGCCAGCGCTGGTAGTTGTGCCGCGCGTCCGCCAGCGCGTCGTGCTGGTCGTCCGGGGCAGCCGGCAGCTTCGGCTTGCCCGCGTCCTCCCAGCGTTGCCGCAGGTCACGGGTGAACCGCGGCAGCTGACGCGGCAGCGCGGGCATCGGCCCCCACAGCTGCGCCAGCGCGACGTGGTCGTAGGCGGCGAACCAGGCCCACAGTTCGATCCCGCCGGGCGGCTTGCCGAAGAACTCGAGCAGATCCGAGCGGATCTTCTCGCGGCTGCGCCACGCGGGGTCGGCGGGCGACGGGAGTTTCGGGAGCACGTTGTCGCGGACCCAAGGGCCGGCCTTGCCGGGATCGAAATCGGTCGAGACCGCGTAGAACTCGCGGCCTCTTTCGTCCACGACACCGATCGACACCAGATCGATGGTCACGCCGTCCTCAATGAATTCGGTGTCGTAGAAAAAGCGCACCGCAGAACCCTAGTGGGGGCTCAGCCGACCTTGGTGTCCGGGATACGGGCGACGTCCTGGGCGGACGGCTGCGCGGGCACCTTCGGGCGGAGCCCGGCCTCGTCCGCGGCGAGCAGTTCCTTCGCCTTGGCGGCGTAGATGTCGACGTACTCCTGGCCGGAGAGCTCCATGAGCGCGTACATGATCTCGTCGGTGATGGACCGCTCGATGAAGCGGTCACCGGCAAGACCCTCGTAGCGCGAGAAGTCGAGCGGCTTGCCGAAGCGGATCTCGAGGCGGCGCGGCCACCACATCTTCGAGCCGATGGGGTTGACCTTGTCGGTGCCGACCATGGCCACCGGGACCACGAGGCCGCCGGAGTCGAGCGCGATCCGCGCGACACCGGTCTTGCCCTTGTACAGGCGGCCGTCCGGGGACCGGGTGCCCTCGGGGTAGATGCCGAGCAGGTGTCCTTCGCGGACCAGCCGGGTCGCGGTGTCGAGCGCGGCCTGTGCCGCGTTGCCGCCGGAGCGGTCGATCGGGAACTGGCCGACGCCGGTGAAGAACCACTTCTTCAGCAGGCCCTTGAGGCCCTTCTCGGTGAAATACTCGGATTTCGCCGGGAAGGTCACCTTGCGCTTCACCCGCAGCGGCATGAAGAAGGAGTCCGCCACCGCCAGATGGTTGCCCGCGAGGATCACGCCACCGTCGTCGGGGATGTTCTCCGCACCGACCACCTTGGTGGGCCACAGCGCCTTGAGCAGTGGCCCGATAAACACGTGTTTCATGAGCCAGTACAGCACTGCGAAAACTCCTCCTAGCAGCTCAACCCCTGTGCCCGATGGTCAAGACTACGAATCGCGCTACCCCGGCACAATGAAGTCCACCCGGTTACCGGCACCCAGCGACGGATCTCACACCCGATCCTGCCCGATTCCGGAAGCGGCCGGGGGCCCACAAGCCGGTCCGCTCGTGCGAACATAGTAGACCTACCCAGCTCTCACGGAAGGCGATCGCATGGCCGTCCTCGCCGGCGCGGAACCGTTCGCTCACACCGGTTCGACCGAAGCAGGGTTCCTGCTGTGCCACGGGTTCACCGGCACCCCCGCGAGTATGCGGCCGTGGGGCGACCATCTGGCGGAAGCGGGCTACACCGTGCGCTGCCCGCTGCTCCCCGGACACGGGACCAGGTGGCAGGACATGAACCGGACAGGCTGGGAGGACTGGTACGGCGCGGTCCGTGAGGAGCTTCTCGCGCTCTTCTCGACCTGTGACTCGGTGTTCGTCGCCGGGATGTCGATGGGCGGGACGCTGACGCTGCGGCTGGCCGAGGAGTTCGGCGACCGGATCGCCGGGATCGTGCTGGTGAACCCGTCGGTCCTGACGCTGCGGTGGGACGCCAAGCTGCTGCCCGTCCTGTCGAGGATCCTGCCTTCGGTGCCGGGCGTGGCCAACGACATCGCGAAGCCGGGTGAGACGGAGCTGGCCTACTCGCGGACGCCCGTGCGCGCCGCGGCGAGCCTGGCGAAGCTGTGGAAGCTCACGCGCGCGGATCTGCCCAAGGTGACCCAGCCCGTGCTGCTGCTCCACTCGGCCGTCGACCACATCGTGGAACCGGTCAACTCCCAGGTGATCCTCGACGGGATCGGCAGCGACGACGTCACCGAGGTGGTGCTGGAGAACAGTTTCCACGTCGCCACCCAGGACAACGACGCGGGCCTGATCTTCACGCGTACGGTGGACTTCGCCCGGTCCGTGCGCCGGGCGGGACAGGTGGACGCCGGATGAGCAGAGGCAAGGACGGGCCGGAGGACGTCGACGCGACGTTCGCCGAGATCGTGGCCGACCTCCGTGCGGAGGGTGTCGGACTGTTCCCCGAAGAGGATCTGGAGAAACCGGCCGGGAAACCCGTGGAGAGGGCGGAAAAGCCGTCGGAGAAGACTCCCCGGCCGGAGACCCCGGAAGCCGATCCCGAACCGGGCTGGCGAGGCGGCGGCACCACCTGGGACAAGACCGTCTTCGAGGGCGATCCTGGATCGAGCGACGACGAGGGCCACTTCGTGCCGCCCGAACCGCCTCCCCTGCCGCGTCCGCGCAAGGGCGCGTTCGTCGTCCTGCTGTTCTTCTTGCTGGGCCTGCTGCTCCTGATCGCGCCCACCCTGATCGGCATGGGCACGCGGCTCGGCACGCCGCTCGGCATCCTCGCCCTCGCGACCGCGCTCGCGCTGCTCCTGCTGCGGGTCCGCCAGGGGCCGCCGCCCGGTGCGGACCCGCACAACGGCGCACAGGTCTGAACTACCGGACAATTCCGAACATGAAGATCGACTTCACTTCCTCGCGCCGGTCGACGGTCGGCGCGGAATGGGAACTCGCCCTCGTCGACCGGCGGACCGGTGAACTCTCGTCCGTCGCGGAGAAGGTGCTCGACGCCGTCCGCCCCGACGGCGAGGAAGAGCACCCGAAGATCAAGCAGGAGCTGCTGCTCAACACCATCGAGGTGATCAGCGGGATCTGCGACACGATCGCCGAGGTCAAGGCCGATCTGAACACCTCGCTCGACGTCGTCCACTCGGTGCTCGACCCGCTGGGCGTGGAGCTGTTCTCGGCCGGGTCGCATCCGTTCTCGACGTGGTACCAGCAGAAGGTCACCGACAAGGAGCGGTACGCCAAGCTCATCGACCGGACCCAGTGGTGGGGACGGCAGATGCTGATCTACGGCGTCCACGTGCACGTCGGCCTCGACCACCGCGACAAGGCCCTGCCGATCCTGGACGCGCTGCTCAACTACGCGCCGCATCTGCAAGCGCTTTCGGCGTCTTCGCCGTACTGGGGCGCGGAGGACACCGGGTACGCGTCGAACCGCGCGCTGATGTTCCAGCAGCTGCCGACCGCCGGGCTGCCGTTCCAGTTCCGGAAGTGGGAGGAGCTGGAGAGCTACGTCGACGACATGTTCACCACGGGCGTGATCGACCACTTCTCCGAGATCCGCTGGGACGTCCGGCCCGCCCCGCATTTCGGGACGATCGAGATGCGGGTCTGCGACGGGCTGCCGACGCTGGAAGAGGTCGGCGCGATCTCGGCGCTGACCCAGTGCCTGGTCGACGACTTCAGCGCCCGCCTCGACGACGGCGAGATCCTGCCGACGCTGCCGCCGTGGCATGTCCAGGAGAACAAGTGGCGAGCGGCGCGCTACGGCGTCGACGCGATCGTCATCCTCGACGCGGCGGGCAACGAGCGGCTCGTCACCGAAGACACCTACGAACTGCTGAACCGGCTCGAGCCGGTGGCCCGGCGCCTGGACTGCGCCGACGAACTGCGGTCGGTCGAGACGATCCTGCGCTACGGGCCCAGCTACCTGCGTCAGCGCGCGGTGGCGAAGCAGTACAACGGCAGCCTGCGCGCCGTCGTCGCTTCGCTCATCTCGGAGATGCGGGAAGGGACGATCCCGCGCCCCTGACCCTCACGCGTTTCGTCCAAGAACCGCATCCAGAGGACTAAACGCTATCGAGGTGTCCCAGTAGAGCGCCGGGGCCGAAGGGGGAAGCGCCCACGGCCTCGGCACGGGACCGCAGTTCGCGATCGGCCGTCACCACGACGACGTGGTCGGCCGGTCCGGCCTCTCGGGCCTCGCGCGCCACCGCGACGATCTTGTCGTCGCCTTCGCCCTCGGCGTCGACGACCTCGACGCCGGGCACCGTCGCGACACCGCGCGCCTTGCCCTCGACGACCAGCACGATCTTCGGCCACCACGACCACTCCCCGCCGCCGGGGAGCCCCGGATCGGCGAGCCCTGTCCCGGCCAGGACCGCGAGCTTGTCCCGCAACCGTTCCGCGGCGCCGCGCCGGTCACGCCACCAGCCGTCCGGCCGGGATCCGACGACGTTCGCGCCGTCGACCACCAAAACCAGCCTGCGATCCAAGTGTTCCCTCAATCCCGGCCACGCCACCGCGAAATCCCGGTGCAGCCGGAACCGGGCGACCTCTCCCGCGCGGACCCAGCGCAGTTCCGCGCTCTCCGCGCTCTTCACCCTGGCCGAAAGCGTGCCGATCGGCGCGGCCAGGATCGTGGTGTAGCGCCAGTTCCCGTGGTCCACGTGCGACGCCGACAGCGGACGGACCAGGCCGGGCGGGATGTCGGCCTCCTCGTGCGCCTCGCGGGTGGCGGCCTCACGCGCGCTCTCCCCCGCCTCGACGGCGCCCCCTGGCAACGCCCAGGTCCGTCCATGGTGGACCCACCACGCCCGGCGCTGCAGCAGGACACCGCGCGCGGGATCGGACAGCAGCAGCCCGGCGGCGCCGTGCAAACCCCAGTGACGATGCCCGAAGTCGCATTTCACGAAGCCGTTGCCGTCCTGCCGGGTCACGGCTTCAGCCTGTCACACCGACCTCGGCGCCGGGAGCCTTCGCCGTGTCGACGGCGAGTGCCGCGGCGCCCACGATGGCGGTGTCGTCCCCATGGTGCGCGGTGCGGATCCTCGCCAGCGGCCGGTGTCCCGCGCCGGTGATCTTGCCCGCGTAGTGCTCACGCGCTTCGTCGAGGAACAGCGGGGCCGATTCGGACACCCCGCCGCCGATCACGATGATCTCGGGATCGAAGACGTCGGCGACCAGCGCCAGCCCCTCGGCCAGCCATTTCGCCAGTTCGGTCATCGCGCGCTGGGCGATCGGGTCGCCGTCGCGGGCCGCCCCGGCGACGCGGCGCCCGGTGACCGAGCCGGGGTCTCCCCTGGTCTCGCGGGCGAGCACGGTCGAGCGGCCGGGGTGCCGCGCGAGCAGCTCGACGGCCGTCGCGGCCAGCGCCGTCCCGCTGCAGTACCGCTCCCAGCAGCCGTACTTCCCGCACGGGCAGGCCCGCCCGCCGGGGACGACGGTCAGATGCCCGAGCTCCGGCGCGACGCCGTGCGCGCCCCGGTAGATCTTGCCGTCGAGCAGCAGTCCCGCACCGATCCCGGTGCCGAGCGCGATCAGCGCGGCGACGTGGGCACCCCGTGCGGCACCGAACCGGTACTCGCCGACGGCGGCGGCGTTGGCGTCGTGCTCGAGGGTGACCGGGAGGCCGACGCGCTTCTCGATCCGGTCGGCGACCGGCGCGGCACGCCAGGACAGATGCGGCGCGAACATCACCGTCCGCCGGTCCTTGGCGACGAACCCCGCGACCGCGAGCCCGACACCGGAGACGTCGTGCCGGTTGCGGAGGTCCTCGATGACCCCGGCGATGGCGTCTTCGAGCGCGTCCTCCTCGCCGGGGGTTCCGACCCTGGCGGTGTCCATCAGCGAGCCGTGCTCGTCCACCACGCCGGCGCGCACACTCGTGCCCCCGACGTCCACCCCTACCGTCAGCAACTCAGTTCTCCTGGTCCGGCTGCCAAGCGTCGCTCTTGGTCACCGTGATGTGCTGGACCCGCGAAGCTCCCACCGGCGCATCTTCCCGCGCGGGCTCCTTCCGCGCAGGCTGGAACCCCGGCATGTGCACCCCGCCCTCGGGCTCCCAGCGGTCGGCGAGCACCGCCCGCAGCAGCGCGACGAGCTGCGCGGCCTGCTCCATCAAGCGTGCCACGAACTCGGGCCGCTCCCCGCGGAAGACCTCGACGATCGCGCAGAGCGGGCACCAGCCGCCGCCGGTCTCGTGCTCCGAGCAGCCGTGCCCGGCGGAGATCAGGCCCTCCAGCCACGGCGCGGCGTGCTCGACGACCAGTTCGACCAGCAGCCGGATCTCCTCGGCCAGCTTGAGGCCGTCGGTCCGTGTGTGTTCACTGTTCTCGCTCACCCTGGTCCCCGGTTCCCGGCCAGGCTCACGACCAGGCCGTGCGCGTCGGATTCCGCACCGGTGATCCGGCACGGGCGCAACATCTCCGGCAGCGCGATCAGCCGCCGGAAACCGTCCACGGTGACGGCGAGATCATCGTCCACTCTGGCCAGGTCCACTTCGGAATCGCGGTGCAACGGCACGGCGATCCGCAGCCGGTACCCACCGTCCGATTCGGACACCTGCAAGAGCGGGGTGACACCTTTTTCGTTACCCGCCAGGGGATCCAGACCCTGGTAGAGCTCGTACGCGATTTCCTGCAGCGCCGCGAGGCCCACGGGCTCGACGGCGCGATGCTCGACGGGCTTCACCTGCGCGGGCCCGAAGCCCGCGCCGTCGAGTTCGGCGAGCACGGCGTTCTGCTGCGTGCGCCGGGTCCGCATCCACGAGGCCGCGGCCCCGCGCCAGAACCCTGGCGCGGGCATCAGCCGGTTGACGATCAGGCCGTCGACCAGGATTCCGCGCAGGGCCAGGGAACTGAGGGTGCGGCGGGCTTCCGCGACGACGACGCGTTCCGGCGTCAGCACGAGCCGCACGGTGGTGGTGGCCGGATCGGTCAGCAGGGTGCGCAGCGACTCCAGATGCGCGCCGAGGCGCCGCACCGCGGCCGCCGTCCGCCGCGCACCCGGTTTGAACACCCGCGTCAGATAGCCCGAGACGGCCTCGGGCAAGGCCAGCAGGCGCAGGGTTTCCGCGGTCGGCCCGCAGTCGACGACG
This sequence comes from Amycolatopsis alba DSM 44262, assembly GCF_000384215.1. NCBI lineage: Bacteria > Bacillati > Actinomycetota > Actinomycetes > Pseudonocardiales > Pseudonocardiaceae > Amycolatopsis > Amycolatopsis alba. The sequence goes on from NZ_KB913032.1 coordinate 9,400,310, forward strand.
ACCGTCTCCCAGGGACCGTGCTCGGCGAGACGCTGGACCTCGGTGAGGGCGAGGAGTTCGTCGACGCCGGGCACGACGGTCAGTTCTTCGGCGTCGAGCGAGTCGAGGCCCGCTCCCGCGAGCGCGTTCTGCAGTTCCTGCCGGAGTTCGCGCCAGGTGCTGTCGACGAGGCCTCGGGTGTCGATCTGCGCCGCGTGCAGGAGCGTGTCCACTTCGGACGGTTCGGCGCCGAGGACGCGGCCGAAGGCGTCACCGAGGGAATGCGCGGGGTCGGTGGAGACCACGAGTGTCTTCCTGCCCCGCCCGGCCAGTGCCGCCGCCGTCGCCGCGGCCAGCGTGGTCTTGCCGACACCCCCCTTGCCGGTGAACAGCAGGATCCGCATGCCTACCCTTCGACTCAGGATGCTTCAGCGCGCTTCTTGAGCTCCTTGAGCGCGGTGTCCATGACCATCTTCTCGGCCTTGCGGCGCAGCAGCCCGATCATCGGCAGCGCCAGCTCGACGGACAGCGTATACGTCACCTTGGTGCGGCCGGTGCCCAGCGCTTCGAGGGCGTAACGGCCGTTCTGGGCCTTCTGCATCTGCCCCTTGACCAGGCGCCAGCTGACTCCCTGGCCGTCGGCGTCCCAGTCGTACTCGAGGGTGTAGACGTCCTTGATCGGTCCGGCGTCGAGAGTGAGTTTCACCTGCTTGGCGCGACCCTCGCCGTCCTCGCCGAGTACCTCGGTCTCCCGGACGGCCTTGGCCCATTCCGGGTACGCGGGAAAGTCGGCGATGACGGCCATGACCCGCTCGGGCTCGGCGTCGACCTCGATGGATTGCGTGGACTGCTCGGCCATGACGCGAACTCTAGCCGGGACCGGCCGTCACCAGCGAAGCACGTACGGCTGTGCCGTCTCTTTGAAGTGACCGACGTTACGGCATTCGGTCCTGCCGAGCCTCGTCCGCGCGGACAGCGGCTGGTGGACGTGCCCGAAGACCGACCAGCGCGGCCGCTGCTCGCGGATGAGGCCCACCAGCGCCGCCGACCCGATCTCGGACCGTCGCGCGATCACGTCGTAGGTCAGTTCCGGGACGGCGGGCGGGACGTGGGTGCACAGGACGTCGACGTTCTCCAGCGCGCCGACCGCGGTGTCGTACTCCTCGCGGGTGCGCAGGTACGGCCGCCAGAAGCCGTTGCGGCGCGGGACCACGTTCGGCGGGAGCAGCGCGCCGCCGATGAACCCGAAGCGCAGCCCGCCGAACTCGGCCACTTCGCCGTCGAGGACCCGGATGCCGTCGCCGGCGAACTCGGGCCACAGCGAGGGGTCGTCGACGTTGCCCGGAGTCGCGAACGTCGGCGCGGTGAGGGCGCCGAACAGGACGGCGTACTGGTCCTGGATCGCCTCGCCGACGGCGGCCGCCGGATCGGCCAAAGTGGCCCACAGCGATCGCGAGAAGGCAACGGTCTCATCACGAGTGCCCTCGCGCCGCAGCCTCGCGAACTCGCCGACCTTCTCGGCGCCGAACAGCGCGCCCATGATGCCCTTGTCGTGCTCGCGGTAGTCGACGAAGTCCAGCAGGTCGCCCAGCACGATCAGCGCGTCGGCGCCGTCTCCCGCGCGTTTGAGCGCGTCGGCGTTTCCGTGCACGTCCGACACCACGTGAACCCGCATGTTCTCCCCCGTGCTTCCCCGTGCCTAGTCGCCGCGTGGCCCTGCTCCGGGCTCGCGCCCGTCCTCCAGGACCTCTTTGAGCCCGAGCGCGATCGCCTTGGCGGCACGGGCCCTGCGATCGAACTCCCGCCGCAGGTCCCGAGCCTGGAGCGCGCGGGGCTCCCCGTCCGGACCGGCGGGAGTGGCACGCAGGAAGTAATGCAGCAGAGTGCCGTCGAGCACCGGCTCGAGCCAGACCTCCATGGTACCGATCAAGGCACCGCGCACGGTCCAGCGCAATCCTTCGTCCCCGCGGTCGGTGTAGACCTCGAGAACGAGGTCCGGCCAGTAACGTGACCAAGATCGCGGATCGGCGAAAGCGGCGGCCACGGTGGAGGGCGGGACCACGAGGAAGGTCTCGTCGACGATGTCGAGAGCTGGCGGCGCCTGGTTCACAAGCGGCAGAATGTCATGCCCTCGGTATGGCCGATTCGTCAGCATGGTCTTAAGGTGCACGGCACGCTAAGTTGACTGGCGGGTAACACCGGTCACACCACTTTGCACGCGAACACGGAGGTTCCTCGTGCGCGAATACAGCGCCCCCGCCGCCAATCCGGTGACCGACGACGAGAACCTCGCGGACGTCGTCTGGGCGAACGCCGAGCGGTTCTCCGATGTCGTGAGTTTCCGCCGCCAGGTCGACGGAACCTGGCTGGACGTCACCGCCAAGGATTTCGCCGCCCAGGTACTGGCCGTGGCCAAGGGAATGGCACAGGCGGGCATCGCGCCGGGCGACCGGATCGGGCTCATGTCCAAGACCCGCTACGAATGGACCCTGATCGACTTCGCGATCTGGGCCGCCGGCGCGGTCACCGTCCCGATCTACGACACCTCCTCGGCCGAGCAGGTCCACTGGATCCTTTCGGACTCGGCGGCGAAGGGTGTGTTCGTCGAGACCGACGAGCACCTCGCGACGCTGGAGTCCGTCAAGGGACGCCTCGACACGCTCGAGCACACCTGGCAAATCGAGGCCGCCGAGCCCGCCGTCGACCGCCTCACCGCGCAGGGCGCCGAGCTGAGCGACGACGACCTGCACGAGCGCCGCCGCATTGTGAAGGCCGGGGACCTGGCCACGATCGTGTACACCTCGGGCACCACCGGCCGCCCCAAGGGCGTCGAGCTGACCCACCGGAACCTCCTCTCCGAGATCCGCGCCGACATCGCCGCGTTCCCGCAGCTGATGGAGCAGGGCAACTCGCTGCTGGTGTTCCTGCCGCTCGCGCACGTCCTCGCCCGCGCCATCGCGGTGACCGCGCTCAGCGCGCGGGTGACCCTCGGGCACACCTCGGACGTCAAGAACCTCGTCGCCGACCTCGGCACGTTCCGGCCGACGTTCGTCGTCGCCGTGCCGCGCGTGTTCGAAAAGGTCTACAACAGCGCGAAGCAGAAGGCGCACGGCGACGGCAAGGGCAAGATCTTCGACGCCGCCGAAGCCACCGCCGTCGCGTACAGCCAGGCACAGGACACCGGCGGCGCCGGGCTGGGCCTCAAGGTCAAGCACGCGCTGTTCGACAAGCTCGTCTTCAGCAAGCTGCGCGCGGCCCTCGGCGGCCGGTGTATCGCCGCGGTGTCCGGCGGTGCCCCGCTCGGCGTGCGGCTGGCGCACTTCTTCCGCGGCATCGGCGTCCCGGTGTTCGAGGGCTACGGCCTGACCGAGACGTCCGCGGCGGCCTGCGTCGGCACCCAGGACGGGTTCCGCGTCGGCACCGTGGGACGGCCGGTCGCCGGTACCTCGGTCCGGATCGCCGACGACGGCGAGATCCTGCTCAAGGGCGACGTCGTGTTCGGCGGCTACTTCAACAACGCCGAGGCGACCGCCGAAGCGCTGGAAGACGGCTGGTTCCACACCGGTGACCTCGGCGAGCTGGACAGCGACGGGTTCCTCAAGATCACCGGGCGAAAGAAGGAGATCATCGTCACCGCGGGCGGCAAGAACGTCGCCCCGTCCGGGCTCGAAGACACCATCAAGGCCAGCCCGCTGGTCAGCCAGGCGATGGTGGTCGGCGACCAGCGGCCGTTCATCGGCGCGCTGATCACCATCGACGAGGAGTACTTCCCGTCGTGGAAGTCGCAGCACGGCAAGCCTTCCGGCGCCTCCGTGTCCGATCTGGCAGGCGACGCCGAGCTGCGCGCCGAGATCCAGACAGCCGTCGACCAGGCCAACAGCGCGGTGTCGCAGGCCGAGGCGATCAAGAAGTTCACGATCCTCTCGAAGGACTTCACCGAGGCAGGCGGGGAGATCACGCCGAGCCTGAAGCTGAAGCGCAACATCGTGAACAAGAACTACGCGAACGACATCGAAGCGCTGTACAAGAAGTAACCCTTCGGTACATGAAGGCCCCCTTCCTTGCGCCTAGGTACAGGAAGGGGGCCTTCATGTATCTAGGGCCGTGACTGAACGCGGAACTCGCGTGATCAAACACGGATCTCGCGTGCTTGGAGACGTGACTCGCGTGCTTGAAGGCGGAACTCACGAGTTACGGCTTCAAGCACGCGAGATCCGCCTTCAACCACGCGAGATCCGGCTTCAAGCACGCGACGCATCGGCAGCGCAAGTAAGTGGCTAAGTGCGGGGGATCGTCGCGTCCCAGTCGATGTGGTGCCGGTAAAGCCAGTTCCGGTCCCGGTCCGACGTCGTCCCCGACGAAACCGCGGCGCTGTTCGCCACCAGCTCCTCGACCCGCGGCCGCCGCAGCCGCTCGTAGGCCGCGAAAGCCGTTGGCGCGTCAGGAAGATCCCGCAGGCACTGGGCCAGCACGACACTGTCCTCCAGCGCCATCGACGCGCCCTGCCCCGCGGCGGGCGAGGCCGCGTGCGCCGCGTCGCCCACGAGCACCATCGACTCGGTGAACCACACCGGCGTCGAAGGCACGTCGTAGGAGTGACCGCCGAAGACCTCGTCGCCGGTCGACTCGATGATTTCCGCGGCGGGCAACGGTTCCCCGTCGAAAGCGACGAAAGCCGCCGTGCGCCATTCGGCCGGGGACAGGCCCGACCACACTCCTTCGGCCGTGGGAAGCCGCGCGAACCAGTACGTCGAGCCGTCGGGGGCGCTCGTGTAGCCGAAGAAGGCGTGCAGGCTCTGGATCATCCGATAGAGGGACGGCGCCTGCGGGACGCTCGTGTCGGTCGTGTAGCCGTAGACGACGTCGAGACCCGTCGAGCGCGGAGGCGGGCACGCCGGGTCGATGATGTTCCGGACGACCGACCGCAGGCCGTCGGCGCCGATCAGGATGTCGCCTTCGGCGGTGGAACCGTCCTCGAACCGCGCGATCCCCGGCGAGGCGGACACCAGCCGCTTCCCGCGCTCGAAGGTGATCCCGCGCGAGATCGCTTCCTCTTGCAGCGCGCGATAAAGAACCGCCCGCGTCAACGTGCGCGGTCCGGCGAGGCCGTCCACGTCGAAGGACCGCCGCTCGACGGTCTTCCCGTCCGGTGTGACGAGCTCCAGCCCGGCGGCGGCGAAGGAGTTGTCGACCACCGGCCCGTCGGCGCCGATCGCGTGCAACGCGTCCATGCCGTTGTGCATGATCGTCAGGAACGCGCCCGCGTCCTCACCGCCGGACGGATGCGCCTCGTGGACGCTCGCCTCGATCCCGGCCTGCCGCAACGCCATCGCGGTCACCGTGCCCGAGATGCCGCCGCCGATGATCACTGCCTTCACCGCGGACCCCCTGTCGTGTCGCCGTGCCCCGACGGTACCGGGGAAACGGCGACACGACAGAGGGATCACGCGCCGCCGCTGGCGACGATGTCGCCGTTGACCCCCTTGGGGAAGAAGCCGCCTTCCTTCACCGGGCCAGGGTTCAGGTAGACGACGTTGAGCACCCGGTCGGCGCCGCGGCCGAAGCAGATCCCGTTGTTGTCGGTCGGCACGATGTTGGCCTGGTTGCCGAGCAGGACACCCTGGTCGTCGTCACCGGGACCGTCGAGAGCGTCGCGGGCGTTGGAGATCTTGGCCGCCGCGTCGCCGAGATCCCGGTCGAACAGCGACGTCCGGATGGTGGCGGCGTGATACGCCTCGGCGGCCAGGATGCCGGCGGCCGCGTCCAGGAACGTCTTGTTGGTGATCAGCGGGGCGGCGCCCTTGTACGCCGTCACGCCGACGTCCTCGAACAGGAACGCCGCGAGCAGGAAGTTCTTCTCGTGGGCGAACGGGTCGAACTGCTGGTACCCGCTGATCAGCCCGGCCGCCTTCGCGGCGGCGGTGAAGCTGTCCTTGAGGTCGATCTCCGGCCGGGAGACGGCGGCCTCGCCGAGCGCGCCACGCAGGAACTTGACGTGCGCGACCTCGTCGCCCGCGATCTCCTTCGCGAACTGGTGCAGCGCCTTGTCGTGGAACATCACCTTCTTGCCGCCGCGCACCCCGCCCTGGGTACCGGCGCCGCCGGTGAGATCGTCCGGCAACCCGTGGCCGTAGACGGCGAAGGAGTAGAACTCGGCTTCGAGGTACTCCAGGTTGAGCGCGAAATTGAGCACGGCCGAGTCGCTGGGAGCGGCCGCGGCGGCTTCACCTGTCGCCGAAGCGGTCGAGGTGGCCTGCACCCCGAGGTACGTCGCGCCGACGACACCGAGCCCCGCCGCGCCGGCGGCCTTCAAGAACCGGCGGCGATCCGTGCGGTTCTCGGCACTGCGCGATATCAGGGTGCGAACAAAGGGCTTTCCGAACACGAGTGGTTCCTCTCGTCTTTGCGGTGCACACCCACCCACTCGGACGTTCGGAACCACTCGTGGCCCGGATTGGAGAAGATTCTCTGGAGTCAGGCGAAGACGGACGCCGGGATCGATTCGGGCGGGGTTACCTGCGCGCTCCCCGGCGATCATGTCGCGAAAGCCACTTTCGGGACGTCTGATGTCCCGAGAGTGGCTTTCGCGACACGCGCCCTGGCCCCAGAAGTCCGTCCAGATCAGGCCGGCAACGTCGTGAAGGGCCCCTTGCCTACCCTGAAGGTAGGCAAGGGGCCCTTCACGGACATCACCACCGGATGAGCGCACGCCGGTAACTCGGCGCCCCAGGAAAACCTCGAACTAGCTCTTCGTCGCCGCCGCGAGGCGAACGCAGACGGCGAGACCGCGGATGGCCTCTTCGACCTCGGCCAGCTCGGGGAACGTCGGCGCGATGCGGATGACGGCGTCCTCGGGGTCGTCGCCGTACGGGTGCGTCGCGCCGGCCGGGGTCAGGGCGATACCCGCCTCCTTGGCCAGCCGCACGACCTCCTTGGCGGTCCCGGACGGCACGGTCAGCGAGATGAAGTACCCGCCGGTCGGCTTGGTCCAGGACGCGAGGCCCGAGTCGCCCAGTTCCTTGGTCAGGATCTCGTCGACGGCCGCGAACTTCGGCCCGATGAGCTCGGCGTGCTTGCGCATGTGCGCACGGACGCCGTCCTCGTCGCGCAGGAACTGCGCGTGCCGGAGCTGGTTGACCTTGTCCGGGCCGATGGTCCGCTTGCCGATGAGGCCGGTCCACCAGGCCAGGTTGGCCTCGGACGCGCCGAAGAAGCCGACCCCGCCCCCGGCGTAGGTCACCTTCGAAGTGGAGCCGAAGACGAGCACACGGTCGGCGTTGCCCGCCTCGCCCGCCAGCGCGAACAGGTCGGCCAGCGGCGCCTCGACGTCGGTGAGGTGGTGCACGGCGTAGGCGTTGTCCCAGAAGATCCGGAAGTCCGGGGCGGCCGTGGTCATCGCGGCCAGGCGGCGCACGGTGTCGTCGCTGTAGGTGACGCCGGTCGGGTTGCTGTACTTCGGCACGCACCAGATGCCCTTGACCGAGGCGTCTTCGGCGACGAGACGCTCGACGACGTCCATGTCCGGGCCGGTCTCGGTGAGGGGGACCTGGATCAGTTCGATGCCGAAGCGCTCGGCGAGCGCGAAGTGCCGGTCGTAGCCGGGCACGGGGCACAGGAACTTGACGCTCGCTTCGTCGGCCCAGCGGCGCTCGGCGCCGGGGACCTTGCTGAGGAAGGCCTGCACGATCGAGTCGTGCATGAGTTCCAGGCTGGAGTTGCCCGCGGCCAGCAGCTGCTCGGCCGGGACCTGCAGCGGTCCGGCGAAGATGCGGCGCAGCTCGGGCAGGCCCTTGAGGCCGCCGTAGTTGCGGATGTCCGTGCCGTCCTCGGCCTTGCGCACGTCTCCGGGGAGAGCGAGCAGCCCGTCGGCGAGGTCCAGCTGGCGGGGGGACGGCTTGCCGCGGGTGATGTCCAGGGAGAGGCCACGGTCGACGAGGGCCGCGTAGTCGCGGCGGGCGCTCTCGACATCGACAGGTGCAGTGGTCATGCCTAACGCTAAACCCGGCGGCGGTCCGGCGTGAGACGAGGGTGGCCCTAGGCTCGCGCACCCAAGATCGGATAACGGTTCCGGCGCGTTTTTCACCATTCGTAACGAGGCCAAATCCCCTATTGGGAAGTCCGCCGTTCGCGCATTCTCGGTATCACGAGGAAAAGGGGAGAAAATGGAACCGAGGAAGTGGGCCGCGGTGACACTCATGGCCGCGGGTACCTTGGCGGCATGCGCGGTACCGAATCAGGGAACGGCGACTCCGGCTGTCGCGGTGGCCGCTCCACCGAACACGATCGTGATTCAGCCACCCGCCGTCGCGGCCCCGCCGCAGACGGTTTATGTCGCACCACCCGCGACGCAGACGGTCTATCCCGCACCGGCGGTTCCGGTTGCGCAAACGGTGATCGCCTTCTACGACGCGATCAACCGGCGTGATTTCCTGACCGCGTGGAATCTCGGGGGCCGTCGACTGGCGAAAGGCGGCACTTATGCCTCCTGGAGCAACGGATACGCGACGACTTCGTGGGCCGCGCTCACCGTGCGGAGCACGAGCGGGAACACCGTGTACGTCGATCTCACGGCTCGGCAGACCGATGGCTCGCTCCGCGTCTTTTCCGGTTCCTACACCGTTTCCGGCGGTGCGATCACCGGGTCGAGCATGAAACGGCTCTCGTGATCAGAGCGCGGTCAGCTGCGAGATCTTCCACCGGCCGTCGACGCGCTGCGCGGTGACCGAAAGCTGGGAGACCGCCGACTGCGGGGCACCTCCGCCGGCGGCGATCGTCTGCTGATCGAGGAACAACAGCACTTCGGCCCGGTCGCCGCGCAGGGACCGGACACCGAGCGAACGGACCGTCGTCGTGCGCACCAGTTTCTGCTCTTCGGCCCGTTTCCGCGCCGAGGCGAACTGGTCCCGGTACTGCCCGGTCGCCTCGCCGGTCAGCACGTCGGCCGCGGCCCGCTCGGTCCGCGCCAGGTTGCTGTAGTCGTAGGAGAAGACGGCCTTGACCCCGGCGCCGACCTGGTCGGCGACCTCGGCCGTGGCGGCCTGGTCCACGAGCGCCGCGTTGCCGTCCGAGCCCAGGAAGGACGCCTGGAGGCCGAACCACACCGCGCAGCCGGTGGCCAGCACGATGATCGCGATCAGGAGCCGCGGGACGCGCCCGGTCACGAGCCCGCCGCCTGTACCGCGCTGACCTTCCAGCCGTCCTCGACGCGCTGGTAGTCGACGGTCAGCCTGCTCACCTTGGGCGCGGCCGATCCGCCGCCGGTGCTGACCTTCACGTCCAGCACCGCCATCAGCCGCGCCGTGCCCGCGGTGGCGTCGAGTTCGGTGACCGCGGCCTGCTTGAGCTTCGCCGTGGCGACGGTCTTGCTCGTGTTCGCCCGGTCGATCTGGATCTGCCGGTCACCGGTGAGGTCCTTGCCGAGCCGTCCGGTGGTGACGCCGAGCCAGCGGTCGACGTCCTTGGCCCCGCTGCGGTAGTCGATCGTGTTCAGCACTTCGAGCTGGCCGGACGCGGCGGCGAGGACGGCCTCCCGTTCCCGGCCTCGTGCCAGGCCGTCGTCACGGGCGGCGCTCCACCACGACCAGCCGAACCAGGCGGCCGCGACGACCGCCAGGGCGGCGACCAGGGTGAGGGCACGGGTGAGCACTACTTACCGCCCAGCAACGCGCCCAGTCCGCCCGGTACGGATCCGGTGAGCAGGTTCAGCACACCCGGCAGCTGGGCGGATTCCGCCGCCTGAGGGGTCTGCTTCGGCTTCTCCGGGACCGCGGGCGGCTTCCCCGCGTACGGGGCGTTCTGCGAGCCTCGCACGCCTGTGGGGCTTCCCGGTGGCTCGGCGCAGTACGCCTGGGTGTTCACCGGCGCTTCGGTGGTGTCGTTGGCCGGACGCTGTTTCGTGCCCTCGTAACCCTTCGTGCACGAGACCGGGTCGAAGAAGTTGAACACGACGCCGAGGTGCCCGGTGCCGTCCGGCGACGTCGACCGCGAGAACGCCGAGATGATCGGGTACGCGACCAGGAGTTCCTCGATCGCGTCGGTGCGGGCGGACGTGATCTGCGCGGTGGTGAGCGTGTTCGCGAACAGCACCCCGAGGTCCGTCCCCGAAACCGCGAGGACGTCGCTGATCTGGCGGCTCAGCTTGGGCGCTTCGTCGATCACGCGCCGCAAATCCGGGTCGGACGTCTTCAGCTGTGCGGCGATCGTCTTGAGCCCGCTGGAGAACCGGGTGATGTTGTCCGCCTGCCGCCGCTGGGTGTCCAGCACCGTCCGTGAGTTCGCCAGCAGGCCCTGGGTGTCGGGCAGATACTGCGTCGCGGTCGCGGTGAGCGAACCGGTGCTGTCCAGCAGCTGCCGCAGATCCGGGCCGGCGTTCGCGAACGCCTCGTAGGTCTCGTCGACGACGGTCTTCAGCGATTCCGGCTTCACGCTCGACACCAGTTTGTCCAAATTGGACAGCACGGTGTCCGGCGCGAGCGGGATCGACGTCTTGTCCCGTTTGATGACGGAACCTTCGGCCAGGTACGGCCCGTTTTCGTGCATGGGCAGCAGATCGACGTACTGCTCCCCCACCGCCGACCGGTTCGCGACCGCGGCCTTGGTGTCCGCGGGGATCTTCGGCGCGCCCTGATCGATGTCGAGGCCGAGGTCGATCCCGTGCTCGGTGAGTGTCATCGAGGCGACCTTGCCGACCGCGACGCCGCGGTAGGAGACCTCGGCGTTGACGAAGATGCCGCCGGAGTCCACGAGTTGCGCGGTGACGAGGTAGCCGCGGGTGCCGAAGAGCCTGTCCAGCCCGGCGTACTTGCCGCCCGCGTAGACGACCGAAACCACCGCGATGACGAGGAACACCGCCATCTGGATCTTGGTCTTGCGCGTGATCACCGGCCACCTCCCAGAATCGGCCCGAGGATCCCGCCGAGCACGCCGCCCAGGACGTCCCCTTGGGGCGCCTGAGGTGTCCGGGGCGCCTGCGGGAGATCACCGGTGGGCAGCGGCAGCACCGGTGGCGCGGCGCCATTGTTGAACGGGATCGCGCCAGGCGCCCCGGTGCCCTTGGTCCCCGGCAGTCCGATGATCGGCTGCGACGAGTTGTTCATGTTCTCCAGGAAGGTGTCCAGGTTCAGGTCGATCTTGGCTTCCACGTTCGCGTAGTCGCCCTTGATCACGTTGCCCGCGTAGTCCGGGAACGGGTACGTGAGCAGGATCCGCAGCGCGGTCGGCAGGTCCTGGCCCGCCTCGCTCAGCTTCTTCAGCGTCGGCTGCAACGCCCGGAGGTTCGCCACCAGCGAGTCCTTGCTGGCGTTGATCGTCTCGGTCGCGACCCCGGACAGCGTGTTCAGCGACTGCAGCATGCCGACGAGCTGATCCCGTTGCTCGGTCACGATCTTGAGCCCCGGCGAGAGGTTGTCGAGCGCGTTCGTGAGGTTCTGCGTCTGGCCGACCAGGGTCTTCGACAGCTTGTCGATACCGTCGATGGCGCGCAGGATCTCGCCCTTGTGCCCGTCGAGTTCGGTGGCCAGCTTGTCCACTTGGGACAGCAGCCCACGGACCTCGGCCTCGTTGCCGGTGAGCGCGTCGTTCAGTTCGTGGCTGATCTTCTGGATCTGCTCGACCCCGCCGCCGTTGAGCAGCAGGGAAAGCGCGCCGAGGACCTCTTCGACCTCGGGGTTGCGGTTCGTGCGGTCCAGCGGGATCTTCGCGCCCTCGGCGAGCGTTCCCTGCGGCTTTTCGGGGGCGTGCAGGTCGACGAACTTCTCCCCCAGCAGGCTCGACTGGCGGAGTTCGGCGAGCGCGTTCGCGGGCAGCGCGATGTCGCCGTTGACGACCATGTTCACCCACGCCGAACGCGTGTCCGGCGCGAGGTCGATGTTCTCGACCCGGCCGACCGGGACGTCGTTGACCTTCACACTCGCCTGCGGTACGAGGTCGAGGACGTCGGAGAACTGCGCGGAAATCCGGTACGGGTGGTCGCCGAGATCCGCGCCACCCGGCAAGGGTGTGTTGTACAGCCCCGAAAAACCGCCGTCGCTGCACCCGGCCAGCACCAGGACGCCCGCCATCACCCCCGCGATCTTCTGCCGCTGCCGCCTCATTTCGGGAGCCCCTTGGCCATGACGTCGATCAGCGGGAGCGGCAGCGGCGGCAGTTCACCGCTCTGCAGCGACGCCAGTATCTGCGGGATCGACGGGAGTTTCAGCGTGCCGTCGAGGACCGGCGCGAGCTGTTTGCAGATGTTGCCCAGCGCGTCCGGGATCGGCTTCGGCGTGCTCGCGCTGATCAGGCGGCACACGGTCAGGATCGGCGGATGCGTGAGCTCGTTCAGGTTGTCCCGCACCGCGATCGTGCCGGACGCCGCGTCGTAGGAGTTGATGAAGTTGGTCGCCCCTGTCGGCGCGATATCGATCACCTCGGCGAGCGAAGCCCGCTGGTCCACGAGCACTTTCGTCAATCCGGCCAGTTTGTCCACATTGGACGAGAGCAGATCCTTGTTCTCCGCGACGAACTTCTCGACGTCGCCCATCGCCGTCGCCAGGGAGTTCAGCGCGGCCCCCACGTCTGCGGAGTCCGCGGCGAGGAACCCGCTCACGTCCGCGGCGCGGCGGTAGAACTCGTTGAGCTGCTTGTCACTGTCGGCCAGCGCGCCGGTGAAGGAGTTCAAGTTCTGGATCGTGCCGAACAGGTCGCCCTTGGAGCTGTCCAAGGTCTTGGCCAGTTCGGACAGCCGGGTCACCGTGGTGTTGAGGTTCTTCCCGTTGCCGTCGAGGTTCGCCGCCGCGGTGTCGAGCAGGTCCGACAGCGCGCCGTTCTTGTTGGCGCCGTTGGGTCCCAGGCTGGTCGAGAGCTTGTCGAGGCTCGTGTAGAGGTCGTCGAGTTCGGCCGGTGTCGCCGTCTTCTCCTTGGCGATCACCGTGTCCGTGGCCATTTCGGGGCCGCTCTCGTAGGCCGGGGTCAGCTGGACGTACCGGTCGCTCACCAGGCTCGGCGCGACGACGACGGCTCCGGCGTCGGCCGGGACCGGGGTGTCTTCGTCGATCCGCATGTCGACCCGGACCGCCTCGCCCTGCGGCGTGACCCCGGTGATCTCGCCGACCTTCACCCCGAGCACCCGGACCGACGACCCCGCGTAGAGGCCCACGGTCTTGCCGAAGTAGGCGCTGATCCGCGTCCCGCCTGGTTCTTTGAACACTAGCCACAGACCGGCGGTCGCGATCAGCACGAGGACGCAGGCGAACGCGACCCAGGTGTAGAGCGTGCGTCCGGTGCGCGTGTGGATGGTCATCGCCTGCCCACTCCCTGGTTCGGCGCCGCGATCGGCGGGGTGCAGCCTTCCGGGTTGACCTGGAACGCGCCCGCGATGATCGTCGGCGGCAGCAGCCCGCACAGGTAGCCCTCGAACCAGCGCCCGTTGCCGGTCGCGTTCGCGCCGACGCGGGCGAACGGTGCCATCAGCTTGAGGCTGCGGTCGAGGTTGTCCTGGTTGCGCTGCAGGATGTCGGTGACCTTGCCGAGCTTCTCCAGGGTCGGCTTCATCTGCTGCCGGTTGTCGGCGACGAGCCCGGACAGCTGCGCGGAGACCTGCTGGGTGCCCTTGAGCAACGTGCTGATCGCGTCCTTCCGGTTCTGCAGTTCGGCGAGCAGGAGATTGCCGTCGTCGAGGATCCGTTTCAGCTGGGCGTTGCGATCGGACAGTGTCTTCGACACCTTGCTCGTGTTGGCCAGCAACGTCTTCAGGTCACCGTCGCGGGAAGAAACCGTCTTGGACAAGGAAGAAAGCCCGCCCAGCGCGTCCTTCAGGTACTGGGGACTGTCCTTGAGCGCGTCGGAGAGGACGGTGAAACTGGACGCGAGCTGCGCGGTGTCGATCTCGCCGACCGTGCCCGAGAGCTGCTGGAACGCGTCCTGCAGTTCGAACGGCGTCCGCGTGCGGTCGAGCCCGATGGTGGCGTTCGGGTCCTGGCTCGCCTTGCCTTTCGGGGTCAGCGCGAGGTACTTCTCGCCGAGCAGCGTCTTGATCTCGATCGACGCCGCGGTGGCGTCGCCGACCCGCACGTCCTTGACCCGGAACTTCACCAGCACCTTCTTGCCTGCCAGTTCGACCGAGCTGACCTGGCCGACCTTGACCCCGGCGACCTGGACCTCGTTGTCCGGCGCCAGCCCGGCCGACTCGCCGAAGTACGCGGAGTACGTCGTCCCGCTGCCGAACAGCGGGATCCGGTCGGAGAAGTACGTCGTCGCCGTGACCAGCACGATCAGGATGAGCGCCACTCCGCCCACCACGGCCTGGTCGCGTTCCTTGAGCGGCTTCACGGCCCGCACCTCTCCGGTCGCTGCGTACCGGGCAGCGGCGTGATCGGCAGTTCGATGTTGAGCGATTTGATGCCGATGCTGCCGGAGATCCCGCACAGGTAGTAGTTGAACCAGCTGCCGTAGCTCAGCGTCCTGGTGAACTTCTGCAGGTTGCCCGGCAGCACCTGCAGCAGATGGTCGAGCAGCTGCTCCGAATCGCCGAGGTTCTGCGACAGCGCGCCGAGCTGGACGACGTCGTCCTTGATGGCGGGCCGGGCGTCGGCGAGCAGGCCCGTCGTGGTGACGGTGAGGTCGCCCAGCGCCTTGACCGCGTCCCCGATCGGCTGCCGCTGCTCGGCCAGCCCGGTGACCAGCCGCTGGGTCTGGTCGATCAGCTCGCCCAGCTGCGGCGAGCGCTTCTCGACCGTGCCGAGCACGGTGTTGAGGTTCGCGATGACGTCGCCGATGATCTTGTCCTTGCCCGCGATGGCCGACGTGACCGACGCGGTGTGCGCGAGCAGGCTGGTGATCGTGCCGCCCTCGCCCTGGAAGACCTGGATGATCTCGTAGGAGAGCTTGTTGACGTCCTCGGGGTTCAGCGCGCGGAAGAGCGGTTTGAACCCGTTGAAGAGGACGGTCAGGTTCAGGGCCGGTTTGGTGCGCTCGGGCGGGATGATCCCGCCGCGCGGCAACGACTTCTCGTCCCCGATGTCCGTGCCGAGCGAGAGGTAGCGCTGCCCGACCAGGTTGCGGTACTTGATGGTCGCGGTCACCGACGCCGGCAGCCGGTGCGTGGTCTGGACGTCGAAGTGGACCTGGGCGAAGTTCCGCTCGCCCTCCTCGACCTCGATCGAGCCGACCTGCCCGACCTTCACGCCGACGATGCGGACGTCGTCGCCCTCCTTGAGCCCGGACGCGTCGGTGAACTTGGCCGTGTAGCCCGAGGTGTCGCCGAAGTTGGTGTTCGCGATGGTGGCGCCGAGGATCGCGGTGAGCAGCACGGTGACCACGGCGAAGACGAGGATCTTGACCAGATCCGGGACGAAGGACCTCATCGGACCGCCCTCCCGCCGGACGCACGACCCGCACGACCCGCTTGACCCGCTTGACCCACCACGAGCGTGTCGCGAAAGCCACTTTCGGGACACGTGACGTCGCGAAAGTGGCTTTCGCGACGTGACCGGAACACGTGGAGTGCGCCGGGCAAGCCCCAACGGCACTCAAGCTCGCAGCGGCGGTCCGTGAAGGCCTCCTTCCCTACCCTGAGAGTAGGGAAGGAGGCCTTCACGGAACCGGCACCCACCACCCACCGCAGGTTCACGACACAGCTCACTTCAGTTCCACCTCCGCCCCGCGGTACAGCGGCCCCACCAGCAGGCTGCCCCAGTTCGGCACCTGGTCCGGCGTCGTGCCCATCGCCGGCGACACGAGCAGGTCGATCAGCCGCTGCTCGTCCGGTGTGTTCACGACCGAACCACCGGCGCTCCCGCCGGCGGGCAGGGTCCCGTCCGGGTCACGCGGCGGCGCGGGTTTCGACGACCCGTCGTCGATCGCGCCGTCCGGCGGATACTGCGGCCAGCGTCCCGGCGGCGGCACCTCCGGATAGCACCGCGGGCCGCGTTTGTCGTTGTACTTGGGCTCGTCGACGCCGGGGAGGTACTTGCCGCGGCTCGGCGTGAACTCGATGGTCACCCGGCTGACCTCGGGATGCGCGGTGCCCTTGCCGAACGCGAGTTCCGCGCGCGGCACCGATCCGGCGAGCTGCTTGAGCAGGCACGGATACTCCGGCGCGTACTTCGCCAGGACGTCCAGCGTGGGCTGGAGGCTGGTGGTGAGGCGGATCAGGTTGTCCTGGTTCACTTTCAGGAAGCTCGTCAGGTCGAGCGAAGCGGCGGTCACGGTCGAGTAGACGTCGGCGAGACCGCGCTGGCTCTCGACGAGCGTCTTGCTCGTGGTGGTCAGATCCGACAGCGCGGCCAGCAGATCCGGCGCGGCCTTGTCGTAGATCTTGGCGGCGTCGGCCAGCCCGGAGATGTCGGCCTTGAGGTCGGGCAGCGACGGGTTCACTTTCCCGAGATAGTCCGAAAGTCCCGCCATCGTCGAACCGAGCTGTTTGCCCTGACCGTCCAAAGCGGACGCGACGGCGTTGAGCGTGCTGGCCATCTTCTCCGGCTGCACGGCCTGCAGCAGCGGCATCACGTCGCCGAGCACGGTTTCCAGCTCGATCGCGCTGCTGCTGCGGTCCTGCGGGATGACGTCGCCCTCGCCGATGTGCCGTGAAGCTTCTTTGGAATGTTGCAGCTCGGGGATCTGCAAAGCGACATACCGCTCGCCGAACAGCGTCTTCGGCAGCAGCCGCGCGGACACGTTCGACGGGATGACCGACGTCTTGTCCGGCTGCAGCGCCAGGTCCATCGTCGCGTGGTCACCGTGGGCCTGGATCGACCGCACCTCGCCGACGACCATCCCGCGCACCTTGACGTCCGCGCCCTCGCGCATCTGGTTGCCGATGCGGTCGGTCTCCAGTTTCACCAGGGTCACCGTGGTGAAGGCCTTCTGGTAGAAGGCGATGGTGGTGACGAAGAACAGCACGACCACCACGAGGAAGACCAGCCCCAGCACCTGGTGCCGAAGCCGCCGCAGCAGAATCCCCCTGTTCACCCGGAAATCCTCACCGTCGTCGTGGCGCCCCAGATCGCGAGGCTGAGGAAGAAGTCGAGGACCGAGATCAGCACGATCGACGTCCGCACCGCGCGGCCGACCGCGATCCCCACCCCGGCGGGCCCACCGCTGGCGGTATAGCCGTAATAGCAATGCGAAAGGATGACGAGCACGCTGAAGATGATCACCTTGAGGAACGACCAGAGCACGTCCTCGGGCGGCAGGAACAGCGTGAAGTAGTGGTCGTAGGTGCCCGCCGACTGGCCGTAGAGCCAGATGGTGATCTGCCGCGAGGCGAGATACGACGAGAGCAGCCCGACGGCGTAGAGCGGGATGACCGCGGTGACGCCCGCGATCACCCGTGTCGTCACGAGGTACGGCAGGCTCGGCACACCCATCACTTCGAGCGCGTCGATCTCCTCGGAGATCTTCATCGCGCCCAGCTGCGCGGTGAACCCGCAGCCGACGGTGGCCGAGAGCGCGAGCCCCGCCGAGAGCGGCGCGACCTCGCGGGTGTTGAAGTAGGCGGAGATGAACCCGGTCAGCGCGGCGGTGCCGAGCTGGTTCAGCGCCGAGTAGCCCTGCATGCCGACGATGAGACCGGTGAACAGCGTCATCCCGATCATCACGCCGAGCGTCCCGCCGATCACCGCGAGCGCGCCGGTGCCGAAGCTGACTTCGGTCAGCAGGCGGAAGATCTCGCGGCCGTAGCGCCGGATCGTGCGCGGGGCCCAGGCCAGTGCCCGGAAGTAGAACGACAGCTGGCCGCCGAAGCCTTCCAGCATCGCGCCGGGACGCGCGATGATCTCGAGCGTGCGGTCCGAAACCGCGGGTTCGCCTGCCATGTCACATCGCCTTCGGCGGCACGATCCGCAGGTAGATCGCGGTCAGCACGACGTTGATCAGGAACAGCAGCAGGAACGTGATGACCACGGCCTGGTTCACCGCGTCGCCGACGCCCTTCGGCCCGCCCGCCGGGTTCAGCCCGCGGAAGGCCGCGACCACCCCGGCGACGAAACCGTAGAGGAGCGCCTTGATCTCGCTGACCCACAGGTCCGGCACCTGCGCGAGCGCGTTGAAGCTGGCGAGGTACGCGCCAGGGGTGCCGCCCTGCATGACGACGTTGAAGAAGTAGCCGCCGAGCACCCCGACGACGCTGACCAAACCGTTCAGCAGCACCGAAACCACGATCGCCGCCAGGACACGGGGCACGATCAGGCGCTGGATCGGGTTGACCCCGAGGACCTCCATCGCGTCGATCTCTTCGCGGATCTTGCGGGCGCCGATGTCGGCGCAGACCGCGCTGCCGCCCGCGCCCGCCACCAGCAAAGCGGTGATCAGCGGGCTCGCCTGCTGCACGATCGCGAGCGCGCTCGCCGCGCCGGTGAACGACTGCGCGCCGATCTGCTGGGTCAGCGAACCCAGCTGCAGGGCGATGACCGCGCCGAACGGGATCGCCACCAGCGCCGTCGGCAGAATGGTGACGCTGGCGAAGAACCAGCACTGCTGGATCCATTCGCGGAACTGGAACGGGCGTTTGAAGATCGCCCGCAGGACTTCCCACGACAGGGTCGCGAGCCTGCCGACCTGTGTGAGCGCACCCGTACCGGGGACGGACACCGTCGCTCCCACAGAACCTCCCAGTCGCCTGCCCCGAGTCTTACTCCACCCGCTGACGCACCGTTGCGTTAGCGGTGTTCACTTTGCTCTCGGCACCCCCGCGCTAGATCTTGAGGGCGTGCGTCGCGGTCGCGCCGCCGTCGGCGACGAACTCCGAGCCCGTGCTGTACGAACTGTCGTCGCTGGCCAGGAACAGGACGAGTTTCGCGATGTCCTCCGGCTGCCCGACGCGTCCCAGTGCGACCTTCTTGCCCACCCACGACATGTCGATCTTCTGCCCGCCCGCCGCCGCGGCGACCATCGGCGTGTCGATCGCGCCGGGATGAACCGAATTGACCCGGATGTTCTTCGCACCGAGTTCGAGCGCGGCGACCTTGGTCATCCCGCGGATCGCGAACTTGCTCGCGGTGTAGGCGACGAGGTACGGCATCCCGGCGAGTCCTTCCACTGAGGACACGTTGACGATGGAGCCGCCTCCGGCCCCGGTCATCGGTTCAACGACCGAGCGCATCCCGAGAAACGCCCCGATCTGGTTGACCCGCATGACACGTTCGTAGTCGGCGAGCGTGGTCTTCCCGAGCTCCGAGAAGTGCAGGATGCCTGCGTTGTTGACCAGCACCGTCGGCGGGCCGAACTCGGAGACGGTGCGCTCGATCGCGGCATCCCACTCGGCCTCGTCGCCGACGTCGAGATGCTGGTACACGGCCGATTCGCCGAGGTCCGCGGCGAGTTTCTTGCCGTCGAGGTCGTTGATGTCGGCGATCACCACCCGCGCGCCCTCGGCGACGAACAGCCGTGCGGCCGCCTCGCCCTGGCCGCGGGCACCACCGGTGATCAGGGCCACCTTGCCGTCGAGCCTGCCCATCGTCATCTCCTCACGGCAGCGACATGATTTCGGATGCGGAGAACATGCGTTCGGGATCTCGGTCGGCGAAGTAACCGCCCACGCTGCCCGCGAGCTCTTCGGGGGTCCACGTCCCGTTGACGGTGTCGAACCGCTGCTCCACCGACGGCGGCCGCATGAGCGCGACCATCCCGCCGTAGACGAGGAAGACCTGGCCGTTGACGCGGTCGGACTCGGGCGAGCAGAGGAAGGACACAAACGGCGCGACGTGGTCGACCGACAGCGGGTCGATCCCTTCCGGCGCGTCGGCGCCGAAGACGCCTTCGGTCATCGCGGTGCGGGCGCGCGGGCAGATCGCGTTGGCGCGGACGCCGTAGCGGGAAAGGCCGCGCGCGGTGGAGACGGTGAGCGCGGCGATACCCGCCTTGGCCGCGCCGTAGTTCGGCTGGCCCGGCGCGCCGAGCAGGAACGACTCCGACGCGGTGTTGACCACCCGGCCGTACACCGGTGCGCCGTCCACTTTGGACTTGTCGCGCCAGTAGGCCCCGGCGTTGCGGGAAAGCAGGAAATGGCCGCGCAGGTGCACGCCGAGTACCGTGTCCCAGTCCTCGTCGGACATCGAGAACAGCATCCGGTCGCGCAGGACACCCGCGTTGTTGACCAGGATGTGGAGTCCGCCGAAGTGGTCGACGGCGGCGGTGAGCAGCGCGTCCGCGGTCGAGGACTCGGACACGTCGCCGGTGACCGCGACCGCCTTGCCGCCTTCGGCCTCGATCTCGTCGGCCACCACCTGGGCGGCGGTCGACACGTCGTTGATCACCACCGACGCCCCCGCCGCGGCCAGCGCCAGCGCCTCGGCCCGGCCGAGTCCCGCGCCGGCGCCGGTCACGATGGCCGTCTTGCCGTCCAAACTCACTCCGGGCCTCCTTGCCTCTGCCGACAGACTAGAATCTGTTACTGCTGCATGCAAGACCTAAATAAACGGTGCTAACTGCGTATGAGCAGCGCGTTTTTCGGACAGCTCGCCACAGCTTGAGTAACACGTTCTACCTGATTCTGTGGAACTTCGGCCGACGCGAGGACAAGCTCCTCGTCATCGTCGAGATCGAAGACCTCGGGCGCGAAGCCGACACAGATCGCGTTCGCCTCACACAGCGAGCGATCGACGCCGATCTCCATATTCCCTCCTCGCCGCCACACCTGGTACAACTAGAACAGGTTCTACCTTACCGCCGAGGGCGGCCATGGCACCAGTAACGAGCACCGACGGCAGAGGTGACGGATGCGGATCGACTACACGCCGGAGCAGCGGGCACTGGCCGGGGAACTACGGGAGTACTTCGCCGGGCTGATGACCCCCGAACGCCGTGAGGCGCTGGCCGGCGACGGCGGTGAATACGGTGACGGCCTGGTGTACAAGGAAATCGTCCGAGACCTCGGCGGTTCGGGCTGGCTCGCGCTCGGCTGGCCCCGCGAGTACGGCGGCCAGGACCGGCCGATGCTCGACCAGCTCATCTTCACCGACGAGGCGGCCGCGGCCGGGGTGCCCGTCCCGTTCCTCACGGTGAACACCGTCGGGCCGACGATCATGCGCTACGGCACCGAAGAACAGAAGGCGTTCTACCTGCCGAAGATCGCCGCCGGCGAGCTGCACTTCGCGATCGGCTACTCCGAGCCGGGCGCGGGCACCGACCTGGCGTCCCTGCGCACCCGCGCGGTCCGCGACGGCGACGACTACGTCATCAACGGCCAGAAGATGTGGACGAGCCTGATCGAGTACGCCGACTACATCTGGCTGGCCGCCCGCACCGACCCCGAGGCCCGCAAGCACAAGGGCCTCAGCATGCTGATCGTACCGACGTCGGCGCCGGGTTTCTCCTGGACGAAGGTGCACACGGTCGCCGGGCCGGGCACGAGCGCGACCTACTACGACGACGTGCGCGTCCCGGTGACCTCGCGGGTGGCCGGGGAGAACGAGGGCTGGCCGCTCATCACGAACCAGCTCAACCACGAACGGGTCGCGCTGACCTCGGCCGCGCCGATCCAGACGGCGTTGCGCGACGTGCGGACCTGGGCGCAGACGACCAAGCTGCCCGACGGCACCCGCGTCGTCGACCAGCCGTGGGTCCGGCTGCACCTGGCGCGGATCCACACGCACGCCGAGTACCTGAAACTGCGGAACTGGCGGATCGCCTGGGCGGCCGCGAGCAGCGACCTCGGCCCGGCGGAGGCGTCGGCGACCAAGGTGTTCGGCACCGAGTTCGCGACCGAGGCGTACCGGCTGATGATGGAGATCCTCGGCGCGGGCGCCGTGGTCCGCGAAGGCTCCCCCGGCGCCCAGTTGCGCGGCCGGATCGAACGGCTGCACCGCTCGTCCCTGATCCTGACCTTCGGCGGCGGCACCAACGAGATCCAGCGGGACATGATCGCCGCGACCGCCCTCGGCCTGCCCGTCACGCGCTAGGAGAGACACCGATGGACTTCACGCTCACCGAAGCGCAGCAGGATCTCGCGTCGCTCACGCGCCGGATCCTGACGGACAAGGTCACGCCCGACGTGCTGGGACCGCACGGTTCCGGCGGCTTCGACGCTCCACTGTGGACGGCGCTCGCGCAGGCTGGGGTGATCGACGCGGCGCTGCCGCAGTCGGTCGGCGGCGGCGGGTTCGGGCTGCTGGAGCAGTGCTCCGTCCTGGCCGAGATCGGCCGCGCGGTCGCACCCGTGCCGTACCTGACGTCGGTCGTGACGGGCGCGGCGGCGGTCGCCGAATTCGGCGATGGACAGCTGGCCGAACGCTGGGTCGTGCCGGTGCTGCGCGGCGACCACGTCCTCGCGGTCGCGCTGCCGGATTACGGCGTGCCGTGCGGGTTCACCGCCGAGGCCGACGGCGACGGCTGGCGGCTGACCGGCGCGCAGACCGCGGTGGCGTCGGGCGCGTTCGCGCACGGCTTCCTCGTCGAAGCCGCCATCGACGGCGGGCGGCAGGTGTTCCTGCTCGACCGGGACGCGGTGACCGTCTCGCCGCAGCGGACCGTCGACCACGCCGACGCGGCGCTCGTCGAACTGTCCGGCGCCAAGGCAGGCGTCTCCTTGGGTGACATCGGTGAATGGCTGCGGCTGCGCGGCACGATCGGTGCCTGCGCGCAGCAGCTCGGCGTCGTCGAACGGGCGCTTGAGCTGACCGCGGCGTACGCGCGGGAACGCAAGCAGTTCGACCATCTCATCGGGAGTTTCCAGGCGGTGCGGCAGCGGCTCGCCGACGCCTATGTCGACGTCGAAGCCGTCCGGCTGACGTTGTGGCAGGCCGTCTGGCGACTGAGCGAAGGACTTCCAGCGGCCGAAGAGGTCGCGACGGCGAAGTTCTGGGCCGCGGAGGCCGGTCACCGCGTCGCGCACACCGCCGTGCACGTCCACGGCGGGGTCGGCATCGACGTCGACCACACGCTGCACCGCTACTTCGTCGCGGCGAAACGGCTCGAGTTCACCTTGGGCGGCGCGACCACGCAGCTGCGGGGGCTCGGCGATCTCCTGGCCGCGGACCCGGCATGACCTCGACGGTCACGGAGCTCCTGCTCGCCAGGGCGGAGGACCAGTCGACCGGGCTGCTGTTCGAAGACCGGCGCTGGTCCTGGGCCGAGCATGTCCGGGCCTGCGCCGGATACGCGGCCGCGTTGAGCGGGCTCCTGCGCCCCGGCGGACATTTCGGGCTGCTGGCCGACAACGTCCCCGAGTTCTCGTTCCTGCTCGGCGGTGCCGCGCTGTCGGGGCACGTGCTGGTCGGCCTGAACCCGACACGACGGGGCGCGGCGCTGGCGCGTGACGTCGCGCTGGCCGACTGCGAGCTGGTGTTCGCCGAGGAGAAGTACCTCCCGCTGCTGTCCGAGGCCGGTGTCCCGGTGCGGCCGCTGAGCGAGCTCGAACCGTCGCGGGAGACGGTCGTTCCCGTGGCCGCGAAACCCGAAGACCTGCTCATGCTGATCTTCACCTCCGGCACCAGCGGCGACCCGAAAGCCGTCCGGTGCACGCACGACAAGGTCGCGTTCCCCGGCGAGATGCTGGCCGACCGGTTCGGTCTGTCCACACAGGACACCGTGTACGTGTCGATGCCGATGTTCCACTCCAACGCCATCATGGCGGGCTGGTCGGTCGGGCTCGCTTCGGGCGCGGGGATCGCGCTGCGGCGGCGGTTCTCCGCCTCCGGTTTCCTTCCGGACGTCCGGAAGTTCGGGGCGACCTACGCCAACTACGTCGGCAAGCCGCTGTCCTACGTGCTCACCACCCCCGAGCGGGACGACGACGCGGACAACTCGCTGAAACTGGTCTACGGCAACGAGGGCGCCGAAGCCGACCTCGCCGTGTTCGGCACGCGATTCGGCTGCCACGTGGTCGACGCGTTCGGCTCGACCGAGGGCGGCGTGAACTTCGGCCGGGACGCCACCACCCCGGCCGGTTCACTGGGCAGGCTGCTCGACGGCGTCGCCGTCCTCGATCCGGAGACCGGGAAACCCTGCCCCCCGGCGGAATTCGACGCGGCCGGGAAACTGCTCAATGCCGCCGAGGCCGTCGGCGAGCTGGTCAACACCGGCGGGCCGGGCTTCTTCGCCGGGTACTACGGCGATCCCGCCGCCGAGGCCGAGCGGATGCGCGACGGGATGTACCACACCGGCGACCTGGCGTACCTCGACGCGGACGGCTACTGCTATTTCGCGGGGCGGCTCGGCGACTGGCTCCGCGTCGATGGTGAGAACCTCGGCACCGCCCCGATCGAACGCGCGCTCCTCCGCCATCCCGCCGTCCGCGAAGCCGCCGTGTACGCGGTGCCGGATCCGCGGGTGGGCGACCAGGTGATGGCCGCGCTGGTCTGCCGTTCGCCGGTCGACGCGGGCGAGTTCGCCGCTTTCGTCGCCGCGCAAGGCGATCTCGGTCCGAAACAGTGGCCCCGCTTCGTGCGGGTGGTCGATGCGCTGCCGCAGACGGCGACGCACAAGGTGCTCAAACGGGAACTGGCCGCGGACGGAACCGGAACCGCCTGGGAACTCCGGTATCCCCGGCACTGATCCCAGGGTCGGTACCGGTGATCTTCCCGATGCCCCGGCACCTGATCGCTCCCTACCTTCGTTGCCATGACACGAATTCCACCCAGGATCGGTGTACTGGCCACGGTTCTCGCCTTGCCTGCCGCACTTGCCGCCCCGGCGGCGTCGGCGGCTCCCGTCCGCTTCAGCCTGCCCGCGCCGACGGGCTCGTACGCGGTCGGCAGTACCGATCTCCACCTGATCGACCGCTCCCGCCAGGATCCGTGGGTCCCCGGCACCACCAGGGAACTCATGGTGACCGTGCGCTATCCGGCGTTGCCGAGCGGGAAACCGAAAGCGCTGTACATGGCTCCGGGAGTCGCGAAGACGGTGGCCGAGGGTGACGCCGCCAAACTGGGCATCGACGCGGATCAGCTCGACTACCGCTTCCCCACGAACTCACGGCTCGGCGCGCCCGCGATCGGCGGCAAGCGGCCTGTCGTGCTGTATTCGCCCGGCGGCAGCCTGTCGCGTTCCCACGGCACCACGCTGCAGGAACAGCTGGCGAGCGAGGGTTACGTCGTCGTGGCCATCGACCACACCCACGAGGCGGAAGCGGTCGAGTTCCCCGGTGGCCGCGTCGAGAAGAAGGCCCTGCCGCCGTCGAGTATCGAGGTGTCGAAGCGCATGATCGACACCCGCGTCCGGGACACGCGGTTCGTCCTCGACTCGCTCGGCCTGAACCGGGTCGGCATGTTCGGCCACTCCGCCGGCGGGTTCACCGCGGGCGAGACGATGGTGACCGACCGGCGCATCGTCGCCGGGGCGAACCTCGACGGCAGCATGGCCCACTCGCAGTCTCAGCGGATCTTCGGCCGCGTCGCCGACGAAGGACTGGATCGGCCGTTCCTGCTGATGAGCTCCGGCGATCACAGCGCCGCGTCGGACGCGTCCTGGCAGGAATTCCAGCGCAACCAGCGCGGCTGGACCGGCGAGACACGGCTGCCGGACGGCGAGCATTTCAGCTTCGCCGACTACCAGACCCTGTTGCCGCAACTGGGAAACGCCCCGGCGGCGTACGTCGGCACCATCGATCCGGTGCGGAGTGTCGCCGTGCAGCGCGCCGAGGTCTCGGCGTTCTTCGGCAAGAACCTGCGTCACCGAAGCAGCGATGAGACCAGCGTGTCCTTGAGCCACGCCTCGTAGTCGCCGTGACTCCACCCGGCCTCGGCGACGAGGCTGGTGTGGACGTCGGCGCTCATCAGCGCGACGGCGATGTCCACGGCCCTGGGCACCAGGGCGCGGTCGCCGTTCCGGACCCGGTCGATGACCATCTCGACGCCCAGCCGGTTACGCCGGGCACCTTTCGCCCGTGTCGCGGCGATGTCGGGATCGACGGCGGCGCCGGAGCCCAGCGTCGTGACGATGTCGCCACAGCGTTCCCGCACCTGACGGGCGACCGTGGCCAGCAGGCCGAGCAACGCGACCTGATCTTCGGTTCGCGCCGCCTCGGCGACGAGGTCGGGAATCCCGGCCTCGTCGTCGAGGAGGTCGACGAGCCCGCCAAGGACACCGGCCTTCGAGCCGAAGTGGGCGTAGATGGTCTGCGGGGACACCCCCGCTTCCTGGGCGATGAGGCGGATCGGGGTCCGCGCGTACCCGCGTTCGGCGAACAGCCCGCGGGCCGCGGTCAGGATCGTGCGCAGCGTCAGCGCCTCGCGGCGGTCGCGCAACCGGACGATGCCGGGAAGGTCCGCGGGCATGTATGCTCCCAGAAAGTTGGAACGTTGTTCTAACTAATGGATCGATGTTACAGGAGGAGGGCGATGACCACCGAGGAGCTCATCACCGCGTTGGAACACGCTTGGAACGCGGGTGACGGCGAGGCGTGGGCCGCGAATTTCGCCGAGGACGTGGATTTCGTCGACGTCGTCGGCCGGATCCAGCGCGGCCGGGCGACCATCGCGCGGGAGAGCCAGAAGATCTTCGACACCATTTACCGCGGCAGCACGCTGAAAATCCGCCAGTTGTCGAGCCGTCCGCTCGGCGGCGGCATCGACCTCGTGCACACCGAGACCGTGCTGTCCATCCCGGCGGGCCACCTCGCCGGGGAGCAACGCGGGGTGCAGACGCAGCTCATCCGTGACGGGCGGGTCGTCGCGTTCCACAACACGATCCGGGGCGACATAGCGACGTTCACCGGCCACGACGCGGATCTCGCCGCGCGCTCGCCCCAAGAGTGGGATTCCTGACGGACGCCGTTCGCGGCAGACTGACGGCGTGACGCGCCTGAGGAAGCACTGGCTCTGGCCGCTCGTGATCAGCGTGCTCGCCCTCGGCGCCTTCGCCGGGCTCGGCCTGCTGACCAGGGCGGTGCTCGGCTCGCGGAGCAACAAGGCACTGGCGGACACGGCGGAGTTCGGGGTGTGGTCGGTGCTGATCGCCTTCCTGTTCGCGCACTCGCTCCCCTTGACCGGCTGGCACCGTCTGGCCGGTGTCGCGGTGTGGAAACCGGCGCTGGCGTACGCGATCTTCGCGGTGATCCTGTTCGCGTTCCAGTGGAAGACCGGTTCGCCGATCGGGGATCTCAAGCCCACGACCGCGATCGGGATCTCGCGGACCCTGCTCGGCCTCGGCCTGATCGCGGCGGCACCCTCGGTGCTGGGGTTGTGGCTCAGTCACACGCGGCTGCGCCGGATCTCGCGAGTACTCGACGGCGAGGAGCGGGCGCAGGCGTCCGACGTACTCGGCGAACTCCTCGAATGCAAGCGCGCCAACGGGATCTGTCTCACGGCGCTGGCGCTCATCGTGTCGGCGGCGGTCATCGACGCCGGGGCCCAGCGGCGGGCGTTCCTCGCGACCGGCACCCCGAAGCAGTCCTTCCCGCCGGAGAGCGTGCTGCTCTACGGCGCGCTGTTCACCGCGATCTCGCTCCTGTTGTACGTCCCGGTGTTCCTCGCGTGGAAGACCCGCTGCCTGCGGCTGGTCGACGAGCTCTACCCGGTGCCGCCCGACGCGCGGCCCACCGAAGAGTGGCTCGCCGGACGCGCCCGGCTGGCGCAGCTCCTCGGGACCGACACCACGGTGGGCAAGACCGTCACGACGGCGTTCGGAATCCTCGCCCCGCTGGCCGTGAGCGTGCTCGCGGTCGTGCTGCCCGGCCTCAAATAGGGGCGTTGATCGGCCGCAGCCGTCGCGGCCCGGTGTCGGGACGGGACGGCGGCGGGCCCAGCACGATCCGGGCGTTGGCGACGAAGGCGCCGTCCGGCGAGGCCAGGATCGGGTCGAGCGTCATCGAGCGGACCTCGGGGTTGTCCTCGGCGAGCGCGGCGACGCGCAGCACGATGTCCTGGAGCGCGGCCAGATCCGCCGGTTCGTCGCCGCGGTACCCGGTGAGCAGCGGCGACGTGCGCGGTTCGCGCAGCAGGGTGGCGGCATCGACGTCGGTGAGCGGGACGGCGCGGTAGGCCCGGTCCCCCAGCAGCGTGCTGACCAGGCCGGAGAGACCGAACGAGACAAGCGAGCCGAACGACGGGTCGTCCTGCAGCCCGATCACGCACGACAGGCCCTTGGGCGCCATCCGCTGGACGTAGACCTCGTCGTCGCCGGAGATCTCCCGCAGATCGAGGTACGCCCGGCGCACTCCGTCCGAAGAGGACAGATCGAGCCGCACCCCGGCGAGGTCCGGCCTGCCGCGCAGCCGCTCGTCGACGGCCTTGAGCGTGACCGGGAAACCGAGGTCCTCGGCGGCTTTCACCGCCTCGTCCGCGGAGGTCGCGACCTCGAACGGGACGACGTCGATGCCGTAGCAGCCCAGGAGCCGGACCACGTCGTCATCGGAGAGCAAGGTCGTCTTGCCGTCTTCACCTGCCAGGAGCTCGCCGACGATGACCTGCGCCTGTTCGGCGTGCAGACCGGCGGGCCGCACGAGGTTGCCCTGCGGCCGCTGCCGCCAGGCGGCGTACCGCACGACTCGCGCGAGCGCGTTCACCGCGCGTTCGGGGCTGGGATACGACGGGACCGAACCCCGCGTCGGCACGCCGTCCTCGGACAGCACGGCCAGTTCGTCCGGCACGCCTTCGACGGCGAGGAAGGTCGACACGATCGGCTTGTTCTTGTCCATCTCGACGACGGCCTCCCGCAGCGCGCGGGCGTAGGCGGTGCCAGGGATCGCGAGCGGGGGCACGAAGACCACGACGAGCGCGTCGGTCTCCGGGGAATTGAGGGCTTCGCGCACGGCGGCGGCGAACTCCTCCGGACCGGCTTGCGGCCCGACGTCGACCGGATCGGACGTCAGCCGGAGGCCGTGCGCCCGCGCGGTGTCGGCGGCGAGCAACCCGATGGCGCTGGAGTTGCCCACGATCGCGATGCGCGGCCCGGCGGGCAGCGGCTGGTGGGCGAAGACCAGCGCGGTGTCGAAGAGTTGCGCGAGCGTGTCGACGCGGACGACTCCCGCCTGCTCGAACAGGGCCTGGACGCTGGACTCGTCGACCTCCGCCGAGGTCGCGGCGAGCTGCGGGCGGACCGCGTGCCTGCCGGATTTCACCGCCACCACCGGTTTCGTCCGCGCCAGCCGCCTGGCGAGCCGGGCGAACTTGCGCGGGTTGCCGAACGATTCGAGGTACAGCAGGACGAGGTCGGTCGCCGGATCGGTCTCCCAGTACTGGAGCAGGTCGTTGCCGGAGACGTCGGCCCGGTTGCCGGCCGAGACGAAGGTGGAGAGCCCGAGGCCGCGTGCTTCGGCATCGGCGAGGATCGCGGTGCCCAGCGCGCCGGACTGGCAGAAGAACCCGGTGCGGCCGCGTGCGGGCAGGCGGGGCGCGAGGGTCGCGTTGAGCCGGACCGACGCGTCGGTGTTGAGCACGCCCAGCGCGTTCGGGCCGACGACGCGCATGCCGTGGGCTCTGGCCTCTCCGACCAGCCTCAGCTCGGCGTGCAACCCGTGCGGCCCGGCCTCGGCGAAGCCGCCCGAGACGATCAGGAGGGTCTTGACCCCTTTGGCCAGCGCACCGTCCAAAACGGACTCGACGGCCTCGGCGGGGACGGCCACCAGCGCCAGGTCGACGGCGTCGGGAATGTCCACGACGGACGGATACGCCCGCACGCCGCGCACGGACTTGTGCTCGGGATTGACCGGGTAGACGGTGCCGGCGAAGTCGGCACTGAGCAGGTTCGTGAGGGCTACGTAGCCGATCTTCGTCGGATCGGTGGACGCGCCGATCACCGCGACCGACTTCGGATGCAGCAGGTTGTGCACGCTGCGCGCCTCGGCTGCCTGCTCCCGTGACCGGGCGACCGCGAGCGACTCCTCGGTCGGGTCGATGTCGAACTCCAGGTGCAGCACGCCTTCTTCGATCTCGCGGCTGACCTGGTAGCCCGCGTCGCGGAACACGCGGACCATCGCCGCGTTCTCGGCGAGCACCTCGGCGACGAAGCGGCGCAGCCCGGATTCCGACGCGGCGGCGGCCAGATGCTCCAGCAGGATCGACCCGAGCCCGCGGCCCTGATGGGCGTCGTCGACGACGAACGCGACCTCGGCCGACGGCCCGTGTTCGAGCCTTTCGTAGCGGCCGACCGCGACGATGTCGTCGCCCAGCAGCGCGACGAAAGCGACCCTGTCGTGGTGGTCGACGACGGAGAACCGTTCGAGGTCCCGCTGCGGGATCCGCGGATAGGCGCCGAAGTACCGGAAGTAGCGGGTGCGTTCGGACAACCGCCCGTGGAAGGCGACGAGCCCGTCGGCGTCGCTGGGGATCACCGGGCGCAGATGCACCGTGCCGCCGTCGGAGAGCAGGACGTCGGCCTCCCACTCGCGCGGGAAGTCGTAGGGGTCGCGCTTGGTGATGTCCTCACTGGCCATGTCAGTCCCTCGGATCGTCCGGATCGAGGCCGTGCAGCGGGAAGATCGCGCGGCGGGTGTCGCGGATGGCGATGTCGACCGGTTCGTCGGCCCCGTCGCCCCACGGGACGAAGGCGGTTTCGCGGCCGTCGGACATGCCGGGCGGGATCTCGGCCTTCGGCGCGGCCCTGGAAATCGACGCGACCCAGTCCGGCGGCAGGGCCGTCGCCGGGTCGACGTCGCGGTCGAGCACGGTGCCGAGCAGATGGGTCCAGGACCGCGGCACCACCCGGATCAGCTGGTAGCCCCCGCCGCCCACGGCGAGCCAGCGGCCACCGGCGTGAGCTTCGGACAGTTCCCTCAGCCGCCGATAGATGGCGCGATGACCGTCCACCGAAAGCGAGAGATCCGCCAGCGGGTCTTCCTCGTGCGAATCGACACCGCACTGGGTGACGAGGATCTGCGGCCGGAACTGCTCCAGCAGCGACGGCACCACCGCCTCGAACGCCCGCAGCCAGCCGCCGTCGCGGGTGCCGGGCGGCAGCGGCACGTTGACCGCGGTGCCCTCGGCCCCGCCCTTGCCGGTCTCCGCCGAGTAGCCCGTGCCCGGCCACAGCGTGAACGGGTGCTGGTGCAGGGAAACGGTCAGCACACGGGGGTCTTCGTAGAACGCCGTCTGCACGCCGTCGCCGTGGTGGACATCGGTGTCGACGTAGGCGACCCGGTCGAAGCCGTGGTCCAGCAGCCACGAGATGGCCACCGAGCAGTCGTTGTAGACACAGAAGCCCGACGCCTTGCCCGGCATCGCGTGGTGCAGCCCGCCTGCGATGTTCACCGCCCTGGTCGCCTCGCCGTCGGCGATCTTGCGCGCGGCCAGCAGCGTCGAGCCGACGACCAGCGCCGAGGCCTCGTGCATGCCGGTGAACACCGGGTTGTCCTCGGTGCCGAGCCCGTGCGCGAAATCGGCGCCGGTCATCGGCGCCTGCCGCACGGCCTCGATGTACTCGCCGATGTGGACGCGGCGCAACTCGTCCTCTCCCGCGGCGTCGGGGACGAGCAGCTCGACCCCGTCGAGCACGCCGAGTTCGGTGGCGAGCCGGATGGTCAGTTCGAGCCGCACCGGATTGAACGGATGCTCGCCGCCGAGGTCGTAACCCAGCAGCGAGGAGTCCCATACGACGGCCGGTGCTCGCATGGCACGGACTCTAGTGCCCGGAAGCGGCTCCTGCCCCGTCCCGGACGCCGCGCGTCAGCCGGGCAGGTCCCCCGTGGCCACCGGGCGCTCCGGATCGCGGGACCAGTGCGACCAGGAACCCGTGTACAGCGCCACGGGCGCCGGATGACCGGAGACCTCGAGCGCGAGCACCACCGACGAGGCGGTTACGCCCGATCCACAGTAGACACCGACCGGTGTCTCCGGCGTCACGCCGAGCCCTTCGAACCGCTCCGCCAGTTCCGAGGCGTCGCGCCAGCGGCCGTCCTCCGCGAGATGCCCGGAGAAAGGCGCGTTGACCGCGCCGGGGATGTGCCCGGCGCGCGGATCGATCGGCTCCGTCTCCCCCGCGTACCTCGGCTTAGCCCGCGCGTCGAAGAGCAGCCCGTCCCTGGCGAGCGTGGCCGCCCCGGCCGCGTCCAGCACCGGCATTCCGCCGGGCTCGACGACGATGTCCCCCTCCGGCGGCGAGGGGACCTCGCCGGTGAGCGGGCGCTCTTCCTCGGCCCAGGCGGCGAACCCTCCGTCCAGCACGGCGACCTCGGTATGCCCTGCCCAGCGCAGCAGCCACCACGCCCTGGCCGCGACAGACCCGTCGGAGTCGTCGTAAACCACGACCGGGTGACCGGCACGGACCCCCGCCGCCCGCAGGTGCTGCTGCAGCGTCCCGGCTTCGGGCAGCGGATGGCGGCCGCCGTCACCCGGCTCCCCGGCGAGCGCCGTGTCGAGATCGACGTACACCGCGCCAGGGAGATGTGCCTCACGGTAGGAATCGGCGCCGGGCGGGCCGGCGAGCCGCCAGCGGACGTCGAGGACTACGGAGCGTGCCGATTCCGGGCCGGAGAGCTGCGCGGCGAGTTCGCTGGTGGTGATCATGGGGCGCATACGGCCATCTTCCCGCGCTTCGCGGCTCCACGCCCAGCTTGGGAGGACTTTTCCCGCCACGGCGCTTGTTGTCCCCACGCCTGCGTCGCTGTCAGTGCCAGCGACTACGATGAGCAACGCGGACGAAGGGGACAGCGTGAACGATCTCATCGACACCACAGAGATGTACTTGCGTACCATCTACGAGCTCGAAGAAGAAGGTGTCGTCCCGCTGCGGGCCCGGATCGCGGAGCGCCTGCAGCAGAGCGGCCCGACCGTGAGCCAGACCGTCGCCAGGATGGAACGTGACGGCCTGGTGGTCGTCGCGGACGACAGGCACCTGCAGCTGACCGAGCACGGTCGCGAGCTCGCCATCGCGGTCATGCGCAAGCACCGGCTGGCCGAGCGCCTCCTGGTCGATGTCATCGGCCTGGAGTGGGAGCACGTCCACAACGAGGCCTGCCGCTGGGAACACGTGATGAGCGAGGCCGTCGAGCGCAAGCTGGTCAAGCTGCTCGACCATCCCACCACCTCGCCCTACGGCAACCCGATCCCCGGACTGGACAAGCTCGGCGACGGCGATCCCGCCCCGCCGGCCGAAGCCGACCTCATCCGGCTCGACGAATTCGCCCGGATGGGTGGCGGCGAGGTCGAGATCCGCCGCATCGCCGAGCACGTCCAGCTGGACGAGAGCCTGATGACGGAGCTCAAGTCGGTCGGCATCGTGCCCGGCAGCCGGGTCAAGGTCGGCAAGGCGGCGCCCGGCGGGACCATCGAGGTCACCGGGGGCAGCAACACCGCCCAGGTCGCCACCTCGGCACTGCACGCCGTGCTGGCGCAGGCCAGGTGAGCGCCGCGTCCGACTCCGCGGCGACCTTCCGGGCCCTCCACGGCCGCGCTCCGGCCGGGGTCTGGTCGGCGCCGGGCCGGGTGAACCTGATCGGCGAGCACACCGACTACAACGACGGTTTCGTGCTGCCGTTCGCCCTCCCGCACCGGCTCGCCGCCGCGGCGGCCCCGCGCGAGGACGGCGTGCTCACCGTGGCCACGCTCGGCTCGGACGGCCGGGTCCAGGAATCGGGCCCGCTCACCATCGCCGACCTGAAGCCCGGCTCCGTCGAAGGGTGGACCGCGTACCCGGCGGGGGTCGCCTGGGTGCTGCGCGACCAGGGCCTCGGCTCCGGCGCGGACCTGGCGATCGCGGGGGACGTGCCCTCGGGGGCGGGGCTGTCCTCTTCGCACGCGCTCGAATGCGCTGTCGCGCTCGCCCTCCTCGGGCTGGCGGGTATCACTCCGGGGACCGGCGCGGGTTCGCCGAGCCTGCACGAAGTGGCCCGCTGGGTGCAGCGTTCGGAGAACGACTTCGTCGGGGCTCCGACCGGCCTGCTCGACCAGACCGCGTCCCTGTGCTGCACGGAATCGAACGTGCTGTTCCTCGACGTCCGCTCCGGAGAGCTGGAGCAGGTGCCGTTCCCGCTGGAGGAATCCGGCGTCCGGATCCTGATCATGGACACCCGCACGAAGCACTCGCACGCCGAGGGCGGCTACGGCGAACGCCGCAGGGGCTGTGAACGCGCCGCGGAACTGCTCGAGGTGAAGGCGCTGCGGGACATCGGCGCCGACGGGCTCGGCGCCGCGCTCGCGAAGCTGCCGGACGAGCTCGTGCCGCTGGTGCGCCACGTGGTGACGGAAAACCAGCGGGTCCTCGACACCGTGGCTCTGCTGCGGGACGGCCGGATCGCCGAGATCGGCCCCCAGCTGGACGCCTCGCACGTCAGCATGCGCGACGACTACCGGATCTCCACCCCTGAACTCGACCTCGCCGTCGACTCGGCCCGCGAAGCCGGGGCTCTCGGCGCGCGGATGACCGGCGGCGGTTTCGGCGGCTCGGCGATCGCGCTGGTCCGCGAGTCCGATGTGGACACCGTGGGTCGAGCGGTGAAGGCCGCGTACGAAGCGGCGGATCTGCGCCACCCCAGACTGTTCACCGCGGTGCCGTCGCGCGGCGCCGGCCGCGACGAACCGTAGGACCCTCACCCCCGGACGCGCCGGGCGCCAGGGGGCGAGGAGACTGGGCCGCGACCGCATCCGCAGCAGAAAGGCGCGAACGTGACCGACGAACCGACCAAGACCCTGAAGCTGATGGTGACGGGCGGAGCCGGTTATGTGGGCAGCGTCTGCGCGGCCCGCCTCATCGAGGCCGGGCACGACGTCACCGTGGTCGACGATCTCTCCACCGGGCACGCCGACGCGGTGCACCCGGACGCCACCTTCATCGAAGGCGACGCCGCCGAGGTCGCCCGGCGCGTTCTCGGCGACGGCTTCGACGGTGTCCTCCACTTCGCCGCCAAGTCGCTGGTCGGCGAGTCGATGACGGATCCGGCGAAGTACTGGGAGGGCAACGTCCTGACCTCGCTTCGCCTGCTCGAAGCGATGCG
Source organism: Amycolatopsis alba DSM 44262 (assembly GCF_000384215.1). Lineage (NCBI taxonomy): Bacteria > Bacillati > Actinomycetota > Actinomycetes > Pseudonocardiales > Pseudonocardiaceae > Amycolatopsis > Amycolatopsis alba. The sequence goes on from NZ_KB913032.1 coordinate 9,435,069, forward strand.
CGACCACGGCACGAAGCGGCTGGTGTTCTCCTCCACCGCGGCCACCTACGGCGAGCCCGAGTCCTCCCCCATCCCGGAGACGGCGCCGACGCAGCCGACCAACACCTACGGCGCGACGAAGCTGGCCATCGACCACGCGATCACGTCGTTCTCGCGCGCCCACGGCATCGCCGCCGTCAGCCTGCGCTACTTCAACGTCGCCGGCGCCTATGGCTCCTTCGGTGAGCGGCACACCACCGAAACCCACCTGATCCCCCTCGTGCTCCAGGTCGCCACCGGGGACCGCGGCCGGATCCAGATCTTCGGTGACGACTACCCGACCGCGGACGGCACCGCCATCCGCGACTACATCCACGTGGTCGACCTCGCCGACGCGCATCTGCTGGCCCTGCGTCACGCCGTCGACGGCGAGCACCGCATCTACAACCTCGGCAGCGGCACCGGTTTCTCCGTGCTCGAGGTGATCGAGGCGTGCCGCCGCACCACCGGTCACGAGATCCCCGCCGCGGTCGCTCCGCGCCGGGCGGGCGACCCGTCGGTGCTGGTGGCCTCCAGCGAACGGGCGGGCGGCGAACTCGGCTGGAAGCCCGAGCGCACCGACCTCGACGGCATCGTGGCCGACGCGTGGGCGTTCACTCAGTCCCGCCAGACGGTCTGAGACCGAGCACGGGCGGCTCTTCCGCCCGCTGCCGCAGGACGATCCCGGCCACTTCGGACGGAGCCAGCATCCCGTCCAGAGCGGCTGTCAGCAGTCCGGCCATCCGGTGTTCCGGATCGACCTCGATGGCCCTGGCCAGCGCCATACCGGCGCTGGCCAGGTCACCGCGGATGTAGGCGGCGTGTGCCTTCAGGCACAGCGCCTCGGCGGATTCCGGTTCGGGCAACTCGCGGGCGAGACTCAGCCAGAGGCCTTCCGCGACCCGCGCCAGTCGTGAGCCCGCGGGGACCGCGGTGAGCAGGCAGGCGTCCCGGACCTCGACGAGGGAGAGCGCCCACGCGAGCCGGACGGCCTGCTCGTCGGTGATCGCGTGGTCGCCCCGCTCGACGCGGGCCAGCGCGGCGTTCACCTCGGCGAGCCCCGCCTCGACGGGAGCGTCGTTTCCCCAGGGCGGATCGGCCAGCCTGGTCAGGAGGTCTGCCCGGCGCGCGAGCGTTTCCGGCGGACCGGCCTCGAAAAGGCGCTCCACCTCCGCCCTGCTCTCGCGGGTGATGTGGCCTTCCCTGGTGATGACGGCAGCGACCACCGACTTGCCGGGGTCGGGCAAGACGCCGCCGCAGGCCTGGTCGCGGTAGCACCGCCACCGCGCGCCTTCGGTGATGGACGGCACCCACAGCGAGTGGAGCAACGGGATGCCGTATTCGGCGAGCGAGGATTCCAGACGCCGGAGGAAGCGGCGGCGAGGTGGCCGCCCGGCCGGATTCGGGGAACCGCCGCCGACGACGGCCACCGTGGCACCGGTGTGGCCGGTGACGGCGAGCCGGATGGCGAGGTCGCGCGCCTGGTCTTTCTCCAGGGCGGGTGGTGGGAGGTCCACGCGCATCGTGAGGCCCTGCCCTTTGCGGTCCGGCCCCTTCTGCCCGAAGACGACGACGGAGTTCTCGGGGTGGAACCCGAGGATGTACGGGATCGCGGCGAGCAGGTCCGCCGGATCCTTCAGATCGACCTTGGTCCTGCCGGTCGGGGTGGCTGTGGTCATACCCCCACCCTGCGGCGGGAATGGAGCCGCTGGGTGGGGGTGGGACACATCTGTGGACAGCCGGGACCGTTGTGCACAACCGTCACCGGGACCGGCCGAGGGGATGCCGGATTGTCGGTGGGGTGGTCTACCGTGCCCGGCCCCGCGGGATCAGTCGCAGTGTTCGAACGGGCTCTCGTAGGCGTTCGAACCGACCGAGCCGCCCCACTTGACGCAGGTCGCCGCGGCCGTCTTCTTCACCGGCCCGGCGTAATAGGTGAAGCTGCCGGAGTCGGTCGTGCGAGCCGAGCCCTGGACTTCGAGGAAAGCCGACACCGGCGACGCGGTGCCGAGCGAAACCGACTTCAACGTGGTCACGCAGTTGCCCTTGGTCGACGAGTTGTAGAGCAGGTACGCCGTGCCGGAGCCACCGGCGAGCGCCTGCGAGTCGACCACCGAATACCCGCTGCCGCACACCTCCGTGGCCTCGTACGGGTTCCCGCCGCACGAGTTCTTGCTGGTGAAGTCGGTGTGGGCGTAGTAAGGCACCGCGACGCCGTTCAGCTTCGCCTTCTGCGCAACTCCGTTGAGCCGCTCTTCGAAGTGCAGGTGAGGACCGGACACACCGCCGGTCGCCCCGGCCGTGCCGAGCTGTTTGCCGAGGCTGACGGCCTGGCCGACCGAGACCGACTGGGTCGACAGGTGGGCATACCGGGTGGTCCAGCCACCACCGTGGTCGACCTCGACCCAGCGTCCGTAGCTCGTGCTGCCTTCGTTGGCGACCCGGCTGACCGTGCCGCCCGCCGCGGCGAGCACCGGCATCCCGGTGATCCCCGACTTCTGGAAGTCGACCGAGTTCGCCGGGCTGTGCCCGCTGAACGTGGCGGCCGTGACCGTGACACCGCATTTGAACGGGACCTGGAAGTTCGGAGCGGCCGACGCCTGCGTCGTACCGGCGAGGGTCAGGCCGAGCGCGGGGACGACGGCCGCCGCGGCGAGCACTGCGAAGCGGCGCAACCTGGACATGGAGACCTCCAACGGGTGGGGAAGCCGGACGCGCCGAAGCAAAGCGGGAGGAAATACATTTTCCATACAAGCACGAGGTCCGGTCGGCGTTTTCCACCGGAAACGCCGGATGCCACGTCCCGAGGGCGGGACGTGGCATCCGGAGCGGACGTGCTCAGCCGAAAGCGGCGCGCAGCGCGGGCTTGCCGCCCGCCACGGGCAGCACCAGCGAAGTCCGGTTCAGCTCGACCGAGACACCGGCGCCGGGCTTGGGCCGGAGCGTGTAGTCGTGGTCGCTGGAGGCCACCAGGAACTCGATCTTGTGCCCGGCCGCGAGCAGGTAGTCCTTCGCGACCAGTTCGACCTCGATCCGGTAGTTCTCACCAGGGGTGATCGGCTCGGTCTTGGCAGGGTCGTGCCGGTTCTGCGGGTCGGTCCAGCCGCGGGTGATCACCTTCGCGGACCCGTTCGGGGCCCGGTCGATGAGCACCGCCGTCACGTTCGCGGCCGGCTTGTCGAAGGACAGCGAAAGGTCGGCCTTCACCGTGCCGGAGAGACGGACGGGCTGGTTCGCCGCCGTGGTCGAGTACAGCAGCCGGTTACCCGACGAGGCCGCGTTGGCGAGCTGTTCGACGGTCTTGCTCGCGTCGTCGGCCAGCTTCTCGACGGTGGCCTTGCCGGGCACGGGGTTGCGGGTGTCGAGCTTGCCCTTCGAGGAGCCACCGGGCCACGGGTAGAGCTTCACGTCCTGGGCGCCGGGCAGCGGCCACTCCGGCTCGTCCACCCACGACTTGTCCTCGCGCTGGATGGTGGCCTTCGGCTCGCGCTCGATACCGTTGTCGATGCCGTAGAGGTAATGCGACATCCACTTGTTCAGGGTGACGAGCCAGACGTCGCGACGGAGGCTCATCGGGTCGGCGTGCCCGGCCTGGTGCAGCCAGATCTTGTGCTCGACGCCGCGCGCCTTGAGCATTTCGTACCAGCGGGTGCCCTGGTCGGTCTTGACGTTCCAGTCGCCGAGGCCGTGCACCACGAGCACCGAGGCCCGCACCTTGTTGACGTCGTTGCGGTAGTTCCGCACGTCCCAGAAGCGGCTGTAGTCACCGGTCACCCGGTCCTGGTCGACGGCGATCTTGTCGATCAGCGGGCGGCAGACCGCCCGATCCTGGCGTGTGTGGACGTAGTCGGCGAGCACGTCCGCGTCCTCGCCCTGGTAACCGCCCGCCGCGACGACGGCGCCGTCGTTGCGGTAGTAGTCGTACCAGCTAGAGATCGCCGCGATCGGGACGATCGTCTCCAGTCCCTTGACCCCGGTGCTGGCCACCGCGTTGGGCAGGGTCCCGTTGTAGGAGACGCCCATCATGCCGGTCTTGCCGGTGCTCCAGTCCGCGACCGCGGCCTTGCCCGCCGCGTCCCGAGCCGTCGCGCGGCCGTTCAGCCAGTCCACAATGGACTTCGCGCCGATGGTCTCGTTGACGTCGCCGGTGCTCGGGCAGCCGGTGGACTGGCCGCTGCCGAGCGACTCGCCGTACACGACGGCGAAGCCGCGGGCGATGAAGTAGTTCTGGTAGCCCCAGTTGATCGGCGCCGGGTTCGGGCCGACGGTCTTGGTCGCGATCTTCGGGCCCGCGGGCGCGCGCTTGGCTCCGGGTACGTACAGCTCCACGTCGACGTTGTGGTTCGCGACGTCGTTGCCGCCCGCGTAATACGGGCTGGCCTGGTAGACGACCGGGACCTTCATGCCCTGCTGGGTGGCGCGGGGCCGCACGACCTCGGCGTGCACGAGGTCGTCCTTGCCGTCATGGTCGCTGTCGACCGGCGCGGTGACCCAGACGTTTTCCCGGATGACGTCCGCCGGGTCGAACACCGGCTGCGCCTGGCCGTCCTTGAAAACCGGCGTCGGTGGCGCGTCGGCTTGCGCCGGCAGCGCCGTCGCCGGGAGGACCAGGACGGCGGTGAACAAGGCGGCGAGTCTGGCGACTCTCACGTGACCCCCAAAGGCGGGCGGGCAAGACCCAGCTGAGGTTTCCGGCCCCCCGAACAGGTGTCAAGCGACTAACGTCGGAGGCATGCCGAGCATCGTGGAAGCACCGATCGTCGCCGTCACCGTCTACCCCCACCATGCCCGGATCACGAGGCGGGCGTCGGCACGCCTCGACGGGGAAACGCGCTTCGCCTTCGCGGGCCTGCCGTGGAACCTGGACACCGATTCGGTCCGCGTCACCGGTTCCGGTCCGGCGGTCATCGCCGGGGTCGACGTCGCCGTCGAGCGCCACCCCGCCCCCGCGGACGCTTCCCTGCGCGCGCTGACCGAACGGCGCAAGACCGATCAGGCGGTGGTCGACGAGGTCGCGGACGCCGTCTCCGCGGAAACGGCGAAGGTCGATCTGCTGACCGGCCTGGCGACCCGCAGTGGAAAGAGTTTCGCGAAAGCGCTCGCGGCGGGCACGGCGGAACCGCCCCGTGTCGCCGAAGTCACCGACGCGCTCGGCGTCCAATTGGCCGAAGCACTGGGGAAGCGACGCGAACTCGGTATCCGCCTCGCCCGGCTCCGTGACGACCTCAAGGCGCTGGACCGGGACATCGAGGCGAAGCAAGGCACGTCCGAAGTGGACAGCGCGACGGTCACGGTCGAGCTGGAGAGCCAGGAGGACGGCGCGGAAATCGGCCTCGAACTGTCCTATGTGGTCGCGAACGCCGGCTGGGAACCGGGTTACGACGTCCGCGTGCGCGGGGAAGACGTCGCGGTGACCTGGTATGGGCGGATCACCCAGCACACCGGCGAGGACTGGCCCGAATGCGAACTGGCCCTGTCCACCGCGCGCCCGGCGAACACCGTGGAGGTGCCCGAGCTCGAACCGTGGTTCCTCGACCGCGTGCGACCGGTCCAGCCGTTGATGGCGCGCGCCGCGTACGGCAGCGCGTCGCCCGCGGGCGGCGGGATCCCGGAGTCGGTGGCCATGGCGGCCCCCGCCGCGCCCGCCATGGTGGCGCGGACCGCGTCCGTCGACCAGGGCGCCACCGCGGTCACCTACCGGCCCGGCCGCCCGGTGGCGGTGCCGTCGGGAGCGCAGGGCCACCGCACGACGCTCGCGCAGCTGGACCTGACCGCGAAACTGGGCTACATCACCGCTCCGGCGGTGTCGCCGGAGGCGTTCCTGCGGGCGACCGTGGTGAACACCTCGGAGCACACGCTGCGGCCGGGGAAGGCGTCGGTGTTCCACGAAACGGAGTTCGTCGGCACCACGCGGCTCGACGTCTGGGCGCCGGGTGAGGAACTCGAACTCGCCCTCGGCGTGGACGACCGGATCCGCGTCGAACGGGAACTCGCGCACCGCACGGCGAGCAAGGCGACGCTGTCCGGCGTCCGCAAGCGGGAGGCCGCCTACACCACCACGATCGTCAACCACAGCCCGCGCGAAGCCGTCGTGACCGTGCTGGACCAGGCGCCGGTCTCCCGTGACGACGCGATCACGGTCCGGGACGTCCGCACGACGCCGGATCCGGTGGAGCGGACCGAGCTGGGCGAGTTCACCTGGCGGCTGACGCTCGCTCCGAGCGCGAAGGGCGTCGTGACGCTCGGGTACCGGGTGGACGTCGCGAAGGGTGTCGAGCTGTCAGGGTGGCGCGAGTAGCCGACATGCAAGGTCCGTTCCCCGCGGGTTCGCGGGGAACGGACCTTGCCGGACCGGGATCAGCCCTGCGAGATGTACGCCTCCAGCTGTTCCTGGCTCTTCTCCAGCTGCTCCATCCGCGTCTTCACGACGTCGCCGATGCTCACGATCCCCGCGAGCCTGCCGTCGACCAGGACCGGGACGTGCCGGATGCGGCGTTCGGTCATCAGGACCGAAAGCTGATCGACCGAATCCTCGGGGGCGCAGCTGGCGACCAGCTTCGTCATGATCGCGGCCACCGATCCGTCGAGCAGCTGGGGTCCGCGTTCGTTCAGCCGGCGCACCACGTCCCGTTCGGAGACGATCCCGACGATCTCGCCCTCGTCGTCGACGACGACCAGCGCCCCGACGTTGTGCTCCGCGAGTCTTTCGAGCAGTTCGGTTACGTTCGTCTCCGGCGAGACGGTCGCGACGGCCGCCCCCTTGTTCCGCAACAGATCGGAAATCCGCATACGCGCTCCTCCCGGATGGGTGACCTGAGTCACTCCAGGTTATGGCCTCACCGGCGAGCGCGAAAGTCCGGAGAGTCCGATTCGATATCCAGCCTGGTGGCGAGCGCGCGATACGCCTCGATGATCCCCAGGCCGTAAGGGTCGTCGCCGAGCGCGCCGAGGGTGCCCTGCCCGAGCTCCCAGTGGGTCTTCGCGGACTCGTGATCACCGAGTTTGCGGTAATCCTCGGCGAGGTTCAGGCGCAGCGAGGGGTAGCAGCCGCGCACGGCGAGAGTCGCGTGGTACTCCTGGGCCCGTTCGTCGGTGAGCAAATCGGCCGCCGCGAGCGCGCGGAGATCCCAGGCGAGTTCGTCGGCGGGGTCGTCGCAGACGTCGGCCATGTAGTGCGCGAGGGCGCAGCGGTGCAGCGGGTCGCCGTCCTCGCCGATCCGCTCCCACAAGGCCGCGAACTTCTCGCGCGCGCCCGCCCGGTCACCGGAGATGTGCTGCTGGAGGCCGGTGTTGATCTCGGCCATCACGTCGTCGGTCATTTCACGTCCGCGGGCGAAGCCGCCCAGGTGTTGCACGCCGACGTCGTCTTCCCGGAGAACCCGGCTTTCGCCCATTTCAGCTGGTTACGACGGGTGCCGTGGGTGTCGCTGTCGTCGGCGCGGCCGTAGTCGGCGAGCGCCGCGTCGGCCAGTGACCTGCTGATCGAACCGCGACCGGCGGCGGCCGAGAGGGCGAGCGCGCCGAAGCAGTTCGCTTGTAGTTCGATGCGGCGGACCAGTTCCTTGTCCGCCGGGGAGTCCTCGTCCGGCGACGACATCTTCTCCGCGGCCGCCGACAGGATCCCGCTGGAGCGCTGGACGTGGTGCCCGTACTCGTGGGCCATCGTCGCGAGGTGACGGGACCGTTCGAGGCCCGCGTCGCTCAGCATCCACTGCGTCGGCGCGTAGATCGTGGTGTCGCCGCCGCAGTAGTAGGCGACGGCCTCGTCCTCGCTCGGCGCTTTGCCGCAGGCACTGCTCTCGGGCAGCGTCACCTGCACGGTCACCGTCGACGCGGGCTCGTTCGCCTGGTCCAGGGCTGGTTTCCAGGCCTCGGCGAGACAGGCGGCGAAGGTCTTGTAGTAGGTCTCCAGCTTCGCGGGGTCACGGCTGATCGCCGGCAGGCGGCAGGCGACCGCGCCGAGGGCGATCCCCTCGGCCAGCAGCGGGTTCGTCTCCAGTTCCCGCACCTCCTTGGGCGCGGGTTTCGCGGTCCCCGCCGGACCCTTGGCCCCTTCCGAGGTGAGCGCGCCGGACGCGGGGAAGGCTTGACCGTCGATCTTCCGGGGTCCGCCCGCCATCGCCATCCCGGTGGTGGTCAAGGCGGCGACGATAAGCAGGCCGACCACCGCGGTACCGGTGCTGCGGGGGCTTTCAGGACGAGGCGGCGCGGGCGCGAACGGTCCGGGTACCTCGTCGGTGCCGGTCATGGTGTCCCCCAAACGTGCGAACTCTCAGCATACGGAGGAGGGCGGGGTCAGGCGAAGACACGCGCCGAAAACGGGCACCTGGTGGCGCCGGGACGGAAACCCCGGCGAGACTGTCGGCATGAACGACGAGGACCCGTACCTGTGGTTGGAAGACGTGACCGGCGAAAAGGCGCTGGACTGGGTGCGAGCCCGTAACGCCGAGGCGCTGGCGGAACTGTCCGGCGGCGAGCGGTTCGCCGGGATCCGCGACGAGGTCCGCGAGGTCCTCGACGCCGACGACCGGATCCCGTACATCCGGCGCCGCGGCGAATACCTGTACAACTTCTGGCAGGACTCGGCCAATCCCCGCGGCCTGTGGCGCCGCACCACTCTCGAGCAGTACCGGCGCGACAAGCCGGAGTGGGAACTCCTGCTCGACGTCGACGCGCTGGCCGAGGCCGACGGCGAGAACTGGGTGTGGCAGGGCGCGGCCGTCCTCCGGCCGGGCTATCACCGCGCGCTGGTCGAACTGTCGCGTGGTGGCGCCGACGCGACCGTGGTGCGCGAGTACGACCTCGACGAACGCCGTTTCGTCGAAGACGGGTTCTTCGTGCCCGAAGCCAAGACCCGGATCGGCTGGATCGACCGCGACCGTGTCTACATCGGAACCGACTTCGGCACCGGGACACTGACCAGTTCTGGCTATCCGAGGCTGGCGAAGGAATGGCGGCGCGGCACCCCGCTCGAAGAGGCGACGGTGGTCTTCGAGGGCAAACCGGACGACGTCTCGGTCTCCGCCCACCACGACCCGACCGAGGGCTGGGAGCGCGACTTCGTCTACCGGTCGATCGACTTCTACCGGACGGAACGGTATCTCCGGACGGCTGACGGACTGGAGCGGATCCAGGTCCCCGAAGACGCGCAGACATCCTCGCACCGCGAATGGCTGCTGATCCGGCTCCGTTCGGAATGGACCGTCGAAGGCACGACCTACCCCGCCGGCACCTTGCTCGCCTCCGGGTTCGACGCGTTCATGGCGGGCGAGCGGACCTTCACGACCCTCTTCACCCCGGACGCGCACACGTCGCTGGAGTACTGGGTGTGGACGCACAACCACCTGCTGCTCTCGACGCTGTCCGACGTCCGGACCGAACTACGGGTGCTCACGCCTTCGGACGGCTGGGCCTCTCAGCCGCTCGCCGGCGCCCCCGAACTGGGCACGGCGCAGATCACCGGAACCGACCCCGACGTCAGCGACGAATACCTGCTCGACTCCAGCGGCTACACCGAGCCGTCGACGCTGAAGTACGGACATATCGGCGAAGACGTCGAAGTCCTCAAGCGCGCTCCGTCGTTCTTCGACAGCGAAGGCATGACGGTCTCGCAGTACTTCGCGACCTCCGAAGACGGCACGAAGATCCCGTACTTCGTCGTACGCCCCTCCGGCGCCGAAGGAGGGCCGACGCTGCTGACCGGGTACGGCGGCTTCGAAGTCTCGCTGACCCCCGGCTACAGCGGCGTGATCGGCCGCGGCTGGCTGTCACGCGGCGGCACCTACGTCGTCGCGAACATCCGCGGCGGCGGGGAATACGGGCCGGACTGGCACACCTCGGTGACCAAAGCCAAGCGATACAAGGTCTATGAGGACTTCTCGGCCGTCGCCGCCGACCTCGTCGAGCGCGGCATCAGCGAGCCGTCCCGCCTCGGCATCCAGGGCGGCAGCAACGGCGGGCTGCTGATGGGCGTCATGCTCACGCGCTATCCGCACCTGTTCGGCGCGATCGTGAGCCAGGTGCCGCTGCTGGACATGAAGCGCTACCACAAGCTCCTCGCGGGGGCGTCGTGGATGGCCGAGTACGGCGACCCCGACGACCCGGCGGAATGGGACTTCATCGGGAAGTACTCGCCGTATCAGAACGTCCGGAGCGAGGCCGGGTATCCGCCGGTCCTGTTCGTCACCTCCACCAGGGACGACCGGGTGCATCCCGCGCACGCGCGCAAGATGGTCGCGCGGCTGCTGGAGCAGGGTCACGACGTGCGCTACCACGAGAACATCGAGGGCGGGCACGGCGCGGCGGCCGACAACGAGCAGCTGGCGTTCAAATGGGCGCTGATGCTGGAATTCCTGTGGGAGAAGCTCGCCTGACCGTCCGGGGAAGGGGGCTACCCCGGAAGCCCCCTTCCCCGGCCCGGCTCACTCCGCCACCTTCGCCAGCACCACCCCTCCCACGATCAGTGCCATCGCGGCGAACCGCCCGAAGCTGAGCGGGTCCTTGTGGATCACGATGCCGAAGACGATCGCGCCCACCGCGCCGATGCCGGTGAACACGGCGTACGCGGTTCCCACCGGGAGGGTGTCCATCGCCTTCGACAGCAGGTAGACCGCCGCGACGCCGAGCACGAAGCACAGCACGGTCGGCCAGAACCGGGTGAAGTTCTCCGTCGGTTTGATGCTCTGCGACCAGGCGACCTCGACGACTCCGGCGGCCAGCAGGATTCCCCAGCCCATCAGGCTCCCTTTCCGTTCGCGGCCAGCTTTTCAGCTGCCAGAAGCGCCTCTTCGCGTGACGCGATCCGATCGGGGTCGCGCGGGCCCAGCCGCGGGTCGACGAGCGCGTTCGTGAGCTCGGAATGCAGGAACGTGACGTCGCGGACGTCGTAATGCCCGGCGAAGAAGTCGCGCAGGTAGCGCTCGTGATGGTCGACAGGCTCCCGCGGCGTCCCCGGCAAGTACGTGCCGCCGCGCGCTCCCGCGACCACGAAAGCCTTGCCCGCCAAGGACATCTTCGGGAACGTCACCTGGTCGATCCACAGCTTGAGCGTCGCGGGGATCGAGAAGTTGTACATCGGCGCCCCGATCAGCACGACGTCGGCGGCGAGCAGTTCGGCCAGCAGCGGCTCGATGACCGCCCAGGCCTCGCGCTGTTCCGGCGTCTTCACCACCGAGGCGTAGCCGTCCGGATCGGTGATCCCGGCGGCGAGGAGGGCGTCGCAGATCTCGGTCCAGGCCTGGCCGATCGGCGGTACCGGAGCGGCGGCCACGTCGCGGTAGGTGTAGCCCGCGCCGGGACGCGCAGCACGCCAGACGTCGGCGAAGCGAGCGCTCAGCTCACGGGAGAAGGACGCGCTGCGGGCGCTGGAGTCGAGGTGGAGAAGGTGGCTCATCGGGGCCTCCCGGATCAGGAAGTGGACACGGCGTCCACTTGCTTCGCCGGGTACAAGTGGACGACCCGTCCGGATATTCCCTAGGCTGCGGACATGCCGACGGAAGATCTGCTCGCGAACGGCCCTGGACGGGAACGCTCGGACGCCGCCCGTAACCGCGCGAAGATCCTGAAGGCCGCCGAAGAGCTCTTCGCCGCACGTCCGGCGGCGGAGGTCACCATGGAGGACATCGCCAAAGCCGCCGGGGTGGGTCGCGCCACGCTGTACCGCCGCTATCCGGACCGCTCGGCGATCGCCGTCGCCCTGCTGGACGAACACGAGCGGGAACTGCAGGAGCGGCTGCTCACCGGCCCTCCCCCGCTGGGCCCCGGAGCGTCACCTGCCGAGCGGCTGGCGGCGTTCTACGCGGCGATGGCCGGCCTGCTCGCCCGGCACGCGCATCTCGTCCTCGGCACCGAGGTCGGGCACTCACGGTTCACCACCGGCCCGTACCGGTTGTGGCGCACCCATGTCCGGTTCCTCGCCGAGCAGGCGGGCGCGAAGGATCCGGACGCGCTCGCCGACATCCTGCTGGCGCCACTCGCCCCGGAAGTCTTCCTCTACCAGACGGGTGAACTCGGCCTGAGCGCCGAACGGATCACCGACGCACTGAGCGAGCAGGCGCGGCGAGCGTTGTCCTGATCAGCGGGCGACGAGCTTCATCACGGCCTGCCAGTGCTCACGTCGCGCGGCGCCCGCCCTCGCCCGCGACGCAACCGCCTGATCGCTAGGATTCCCGGCGATGCAAGGTGAGGCGAAACTGGAGCAGCGCGTCGTGGAGACGGCGGAAAAGCTGCTGTCCAAACGGAAATCGGTGACCGCGCTCGACGTCCTGACCGGGATCGGCTGGCTGACGGACAACGTCGTCGACGCCTGGCACCGCGGCCGGGTCCCCGTGCTGACAGCGGCGCTGTCGGTGCCCCCGGAGAAGCTGACCTTCGCCCTGAACGCGCTTCAACGCTGGGCGAAGGGAAAGGCCCTCGAAAGCACGGAGATCGAGCACGTCGGGGCGACCCGCGACCGAGCCCCGCTGAAAGCCACGTCGGGCGAGCTGGTCGGACTCGAACCTCTGTTCAAGACGCAGTGGATCATGCCGGGACTGTCCGACGCCAAACGGGCGCAAGTCGTCGCCCGGCAGAAGAAGGCGCCGGATCTCGTCGTGTCCGTGGCGCTGAAGGACTGGATCTGCGCCGACTGCGGCGGTACCGGTGACTTGTTCTTCCTGGAGAACGAGAAGCCGCACTGCCTCGACTGCGCCGACCTCGGACACCTGGTCTTCCTGCCTTCGGGCGACACCGCGCTGACCCGGCGCGCGAAGAAGGCGAGCCGGCTTTCCGCCGTCGTCACCCGGTTCAACCGGTCACGGAAACGCAGTGAGCGGCAAGGACTCCTGGTCGAGGACGCGGCGTTGCGCAGCGCCGAGGACCAATGCCTCGCCGACGAAGACGTCCGGGAACGGCGCCGCGGCCGTGATCGCGAGCGGCGCGCGCAGGAAGACGTCGAGTTCACCGGCCGGTTCTTCACCGCGATCACCGAGATGTTCCCCGGCTGCCCGCCGGAGCGAGCGCGCGCCATCGCCGAACACGCGGGCCTGCGCGGCAGCGGCCGGGTGGGCCGGTCCGCCGCCGGACGGGAACTGGCCGAACGGGCGGTGTTCCTCGCCGTCGTCGCCTCGATCCGGCACCTCGACACCGACTACGACGACCTCCTCATGGCGGGTGTGGAGCGGCAGGCCGCCCGCGACAGGATCCATCCCGCCATCGAAGCCGTGCTCGATCGCTGGCGTTCCTGAGCGCTGTCACGTTCCAGGCGCGGACCTCGTCCGGGAAGCATGAACTCCGCCTACCTCACCGTGGCCATCGTGACGATCGTGATCAACGCAGGGATCGCCGCCGCCGACTTCGCGCGGGTGCCGTTCGTGCTCAAGAACTCCGCCGAAGTCGACGTGCCCCCGTCCTGGATTCCGCCGCTGGCGTCCTTGAAGGCGGCCGGTGCGGGCGGGCTGCTGCTCGGTCTGCTCGGGATGCCGTTCGTCGGGACCGCGGCGGCCGCCGGGCTCGTGCTGTTCTACATCGGCGCCGTCATCACCCACGTGCGCGCCCGCGTCCTCTACAACATCGCCTTCCCCGGCGGCTTTCTCGCGCTGGCCGTGGCGACCTTCGTCCTCGATCTCGCTCAGGCCAGGTAGGGAGCGAAGTGCTCGGCGACGACGTCCGCGACCGCGTCGGCGTCGCGTGTGCCGTCGATCTCCAGCACCCGGATGCCGAGCCCTATCGCGGTACGGACGGCGTCCTCGGCGACAAGCCGGTCTCGCTCGATCCGGTTGCGCTGCGCCCGCTCGGGGTCGCTGACCCGCTGTACGACCGCGGCGGCGCGGGGCAGGACGCGGAGCTGATGCTCGCGGAAGTCGTCGGTGGGCACCATGACGATCATCCGCCGCGGCGAATCCAGCAGCGGCGTGACGAGTTCCGGGCGCAGTCCCCAGCCTTCGGCAAGGATCGGGCGCCCGGAGACCAGCGCGCGCAGATCGTCCAGTGCCCACTCGAACCGTGCCGGGAACCCGGCGATCGTGTCGGCCGCCATCCGGTCGGGCGTGGTGTCCACCCAGACGGTGTCCGGGTCGGGATCCGCGGCGGGCAACCCGTTGCCGACGCGGTGGGCCACTCGACGGTCCTGATGGGCGCGCGCGTCGTGGAAGTCGTAGTGGTAGACGGTGATGCCATGGCGGTGCGCCAGCAGCCGGGAGACGGTGGACTTTCCCGCCCACTGGCCGCCGCAGATCCACAGCGCCTGCTTGAGCGTGCCGAACGGATCGGCGATTTCACCGTCAGTGGTCATCGAGGCCTCCATTCCCGACAGCGAGCAACGAACCCTTTGTGAGCAGGACCAGCCCCGACCGCGCTTGACCGCGAAGGTCCCTGATGCGCCGGGTGATCCGGACGCGCTCGCGCACCGCGCCGTCCTGGTCGATCCGGAACAGCAGCCCGCCCTCGTCGGCGATCGCGAACCCGCCGTCGACCGACACGACCGAGGACACGAATCGCCGGTCGTGATCGATCCTCCACCGCACCGTTCCGTCCGACGCGTCGACCACCGTGCAGCCACCCCGCCGCTCGGCCAGCCACACCAGGCCACCGCACCGTTCCACGGCACGGGGAAGCAGGTCGTGCTCGGCACGGGCCAGCGTCAGGGCTTTCCTCTCGGACGGGCAGAGACGGACGACCGAGCGATCGCCGCACCGCACGAGGAAGCCGCCCGCGCCGTCCGGGACGAACGCGGGCCCGGTGTCGGGCCCGAGGAGCGGACCCGGCAAGAACCACGTGATCAGCTCCCGTCCGTCGCGCCGGTCGATCAAGCGCACGGAGTCGCCACCCGGTTCGCCGAGCAGGAACCCGGCCGCGGTGGCGGCCGGAAGTGCCGTGCTGCCGCGATCCTTCGCCTGCCAAAGCAGGCCGCCGGTATGAAGGTCCACCGCGGACAAAGGCGTGTAACCGCGCCAGCCGCCCACGAGTACGACGTCTTCGTTCGCCGCGATATGGCCCGCGAAGGAGCCCGGCTCACCCTGCCAGACGTCTTCCCCGGTTTCGACGTCCAGGCAGAGCAGCCTGCTGACGTTCTGAGGGATCACCAGGCAGTACCGGCCTTCGACCACGACGTCTCGTGGCCACGTCCCGACCCCGACGTCCCAACGCACTGAACCATCGGCGGGTTCGAGACCGGCCAGTCTCGTGCTCCGCTCGTGCACGACCACGTGGCGCGCGGTGACCGCCAGCGCGGACGGCGAACCGGCTTGATGCAGCGGCCGTTCCCAGCGGACGTCGAACACGGGACCAGTTCAGCAGTTCGACCGGCCGCCGCACAACCGAGTTCGCCGAGGCCTGCTTCGGCGGACGACGTCGGCCGTCCGCCGAAGCAGGCTGTCGATTCAGCTGCAGCCGGAGGTGGCGCCGCATCCTTCGCAGGCGTAGCACGAACCGGCGGGCCGCATCTTGGTGCCGCAGGTCATGCAGAGCGGCGCGTCGGAGGCGGTGCCGAGGTTCAGTTCCACCAGTTCCGCCGTCGAATGCGCCACCTTGGCGGGGGCCGCGGCGGAAGAGTCCACTGTGGACCGAAGCGCGTCGATGTCGACGTTCTCCGGTTCCGCGGCGGGAGTGGCGCCGTAGGTCGCCTCGACCTGCGCCGAGCGCTCGTCGGCGGTGAAGATGCCGAGCTGTGAACGCTTCTCGTACGGCAGGTAGTCCAGCGCCAGCCTGCGGAACAGGTAGTCCATGACGCTGGTGGCGATCCGGATGTCCGGGTCGTCGGTCATGCCGGCGGGCTCGAAGCGCAGGTTGGAGAACTTCGAAACGTAGAACTCCAACGGGATCCCGTGCTGCAGGCCGACCGAGATCGACATCGAGAACGCGTCCATCACGCCCGAGAGGGTCGAACCCTGCTTGCCGAGCTTCACGAAGATCTCGCCGAGCCCGTCGTCCGGGTAGGAACCGGCGTGCAGGTAGCCCTCGGCTCCGCCGACGGTGAACGACACCGTCTGGCTCGGGCGCTTCTTCGGCAGGCGCTTGCGGACCGGCCGGTACTCGACGACCTTTTCGGCCTCGGGCTCGGCCTTCTCCTTCTTGCCGGTGGACAGCGGCTGGCCGACCTTGCAGTTGTCGCGGTAGATCGCGAGCGCCTTGAGGCCGTACTTCCAGCCCTGGAAGTAGATCTCCTCGACCTCTTCGACGGTCGCCGACTCCGGCATGTTGACCGTCTTCGAGATCGCGCCGGACAGGAACGGCTGCACCGCGGCCATCATCCGGACGTGCCCCATCGGCGCGATGGACCGCTCCCCCACCGCGCAGTCGAACACCTCGTAGTGCTCCTGGCGCAGGCCGGGGGCGTCGACGACATGGCCGTGCTGGGCGATGTACTCGACGATCGCTTCGACCTGCTCGGCCTGGTAGCCGAGTGCGGTCAGGGCGCGCGGGATGGTCTGGTTGACGATCTGCATCGAACCGCCGCCGACCAGCTTCTTGAACTTGACCAGCGAGAAGTCCGGCTCGATGCCGGTCGTGTCGCAGTCCATCATGAAGCCGATGGTGCCGGTGGGAGCGAGCACCGAGGCCTGCGCGTTGCGCCAGCCACTGGTCTCGCCCAGTTCGATGCCACGCTTCCATTCCTGGGTCGCGACGGCACGAACCGCGGCGTCGTTCGAGTGGTAGGTCCGCACCAGGTCGTTGGCGGCGGCGTGCTTGCGCATGACCCGCTGGTGCGCCTCGGCGTTGCGGGCGTAGCCCTCGTACGGCCCGACGACCGCGGCGAGCTCGGCCGAGCGCCGGTACGAAACGCCTGTCATCAGTGACGTGATCGCGGCGGCGAGCGCGCGGCCGCCGTCGGAGTCGTAGGCGTGCCCGAGCGCCATCAGCAGCGCGCCGAGGTTCGCGTACCCGATGCCCAGCTGACGGAACTTACGGGTGGTGTCCCCGATCGCCTCGGTCGGGAAGTCGGCGAAGCAGATCGAGATGTCCATCGCGGTGATGACCAGCTCGACGGCCTTCGCGAACAGCGGCGCGTCGAAACCGCCGTCTTCGGTGGCGAACTTGAGCAGGTTCAGCGAAGCGAGGTTGCAGCTGGAGTTGTCCAGGTGCATGTACTCGGAACACGGGTTGGACGCGGTGATCCGGCCCGATTCGGGGCAGGTGTGCCAGTCGTTGATCGTGTCGTCGTACTGCAGGCCGGGGTCCGCGCACTCCCACGCGGCCTGCGCGATGGTGCGGAACAGCTTCTTGGCGTCGACCCGGTCGAGGACCTCACCGGTCATCCGGGCACGCAGGCCGAAGTCGCCCTCGCTCTCGACAGCCCGCATGAACTCGTCGGAGACGCGGACCGAGTTGTTCGCGTTCTGGTACTGGACGGAGGTGATGTCCGAACCGGAGAGATCCATGTCGAACCCGGCGTCGCGGAGGACCTTGATCTTCTCCTCTTCGCGGGCCTTGGTCCGCACGAACTCCTCGACGTCCGGGTGGTCGACGTCGAGGACGACCATCTTCGCCGCGCGCCGGGTGGCACCGCCGGACTTGATGGTGCCCGCGGAGGCGTCGGCGCCGCGCATGAAGGACACCGGGCCGGACGCGGTGCCACCGGAGGACAGCAGCTCACGCGAGGAACGGATGCGGGAGAGGTTCAGGCCTGCCCCGGAGCCGCCCTTGAAGATCAGGCCCTCCTCGCGGTACCAGTTGAGGATCGACTCCATGGTGTCGTCGACCGCGAGGATGAAACAGTTGTGCACCCGGAGGTTGCCGGACAGGTACTCGCCGGACTCCGTCTGGATGTCGAAGACCGGCATCTCGCCGCGGCTTTCGATATCGGCGATCTGCAGCCGCTTCGTCTCCAGAGCGGGACGCCCCGGCTTCTCGAACGACGCCTCGAGCTTCGCGGCCTTGACCGGGTCGAGGAAACCGATGGCGTCGGCGAAGATCCGGCGATCTCCCGCGTTCTGGATCCGGATTCCCCACAGGTCGTGCCGGTTGTCCCGCTTCTCCGTCTCGCGGGCGACCCGCGCGAAGATACCGAACCTGGACAGAAGGTGCTGGAGCCCGCGAATGAGGTCTTCGCTGATCATGTCGAGCCCGACCAGCGTCGAACTCTCACGTTCGGACACGTAGCCTTCGGCCTGGAAGACGCTGCGGAGATAGGCGGCCACGACAGGCAGCGGCGCGGTGTTCAGATCCTCGGGGACCGTCATGTCGACGCCGCGAGCACGCAGACCCCACTCGCTCACGAAGGATTCCAGTTCGGTCCCGTAAAGACGGGTGCGACGGCAGTCCAGTGCCGGGTCCTGCGTTTCGACTTTCCGCTCGTGCCGGTGGACTTCGGGAAAGACCCGGTCGAGAGCGCGCTGCACCCACGCGAGTTCGGCGTCGGTGACCGTCATGGCCTCGATCGTCAGCGAGCGGTTCGTCCCCTCGTACTGGCCGACGAAGCCATCCGATTGCAGCCAGCCCGCGAGCGCGGCTTCGGCCACGTCCCGCTCGTTGATCTCCGTCTCGCCGAAGGCATCGCGTCGGTGCCATTCGAGAGTGTCCCCGACCAGGAGTTCCCCGGCGGGCACGAAGGAACCGCCACTCCCGGTCGAACGCCAGACGAGGTGATCGGCCGTCACGTCGAGGCGGTGACCGGACTTCGTCGTGAGGCGGAGAACCTCTTTGACCCCGTTCGCCTTCGTGGCGATCACCTTGGTGAGACCGTGCGCGTCGTAGACCTTCGCGCCCACCGCGTTCAGCTCGACGATGCGCCCGATGGGGACCGCACCGGCGGGAGTGTTGACCAAGGCGTCGTACGGCTGGCAGGCCGAGACCTGCTGTTTTGATGTCGTGCCGACGTTGAACCACACCGGGGAGTTGAAGCTGAACACCTGGTGCAGCAGCATCCAGGTCAGCTCGTGCTCGAAGACCTCGGCGTCGGCTGGATTCGCGAAGTAGCCGTGTTCACGGCCAGCGTTGACGTAGGAGTGGACGACGCGGTCGATCAGCTGCTTGAGGCTCTGCTCGCGCTGAGGCGAGCCGACGGCGCCGCGGAAGTACTTGCTGGTGACGATGTTCGTCGCGTTGACCGACCAGAAGTCGGGGAACTCGACCCCGCGTTGCTCGAAGTTGACCGTGCCGTCGCGCCAGTTCGTCATCACGACGTCCCGGTGCTCCCAGGTGACCTGGTCGTACGGGTGGACGCCTTCGGTGGTGAAGACGCGCCGCACGGTGAGCCCACCGGCCTGCTGCTTCTTCTTCCCACTCGTCCGCGCTGTGGCCGGGTTGCCTGTTCCCACGGTCTCGGTCATGGGTCTTTCCCTCACTCCCACGCGGGAAGCGGCATCAGCCGTCTTTCGCGTCTCGATCGCTCTCGTCCGGTGCGGCAGCCATGGCCTCACGGAGGTCCGAGATCTCCTTCTCGAAGTCCTCGACCGAGGAGAAGGAGCGGTAGACACTGGCGAACCGGAGATAGGCGACGCCGTCGAGTTCGCGCAGGGGACCCAGGATCGCCAGGCCGACCTCGTGACTCGGGATCTCCGCCAGCCCCGCCGACCGGATCGACTCCTCGACCCGCTGCGCGAGCTGCTGCAGCGCGTCGTCGTCGACCGGCCTGCCCTGGCAGGCGCGGCGCACCCCCCGGACCACCTTGTCCCGGCTGAACTGCTCGGTGACCCCGGACCGTTTGACGACGGCGAGCACCATCGTCTCCGAAGTGGTGAAGCGCCGGCCGCAAGCGGCGCACGAGCGCCTCCGCCGGATCGCCTGACCTTCATCCACCTCTCGGGAGTCGACGACCCGAGAGTCCGCATGCCGGCAGAACGGGCACCTCATCCGCCGATCACCTTCCCCTCCGCGCCGGCCGGTCCCGAATGGACGCCCGCCCCCGTCGCCACGCAACGACGGGAAAGATCGACATGTGGATCGATCTGTGGACATCCGGTGGGTGAACACCGGCCAGCTGTGGACAACTGGTACCGAGTCTACCCCAAGCTATGGACCAACTACAGCCATGTAACTACTACATATAGCGGTGGAGAGTAGATCGCAGGTAAGACGCACGCAAGCGCGACAGCCGGGTCGATCAGACACGAAAGGGGAGGTCACCCACGACGGGTGAGAGCGAGCTTCAGGATCACCTCCCACCCTCCGCGACCCCTGCCGCGACCGGGACCGTGAGCGGCAGTCCGGGCACGACAACGGCGCCTTCCAGGGAATTGAGTTCCTTGATCTTGTCGATGACCGCGCCGGTGTCACTGCCTGGCGCGAATCGTGCGGCGAGATCCGCGAGCGTCTCCCCCGCGGAAACGGACACCGTCGTGGTCCGTTCGGGCACCGCCGCACCCGGAACACCGGCCAGGAACAGACCCAATCCGGTGATGACTCCGGCGATGAGCAAGGCCATCCCGACGAGCGACGGCCACCGGAGCGGGAGCCGCCGGGGCGCCGGACACGCCGGAGCGGGAGTGGCCACGCCGGGGCGGCGGCCCGCCACGACCCGCGCCCTCGTCGGCGGATGCAAGGGTTCGGCGCGCCTGCCCCGCATCACTCGCACGGGCCTGGTGAGCCCTGCCGGAACGGGCCCTGGGGAACTGGGCCGCACCAGTCCTCGATCAGCCAGAATCGACATCGGGAACCTCCTCGCAACTCCTGCTGCACTCGGCGCCGGGCCGGGACCCGGCGGTCAAGATCGAACACGCGTTCTATCGAACGCCCGTGCGAATGTGTACCACCTTCCACCGACAAAAATCGAGCGACACGGCGTGTCCATCGAACAGATGTTTGAAATCGTCGCCCCGGCGGGCTAACGTCGTTGACCAGGGCGTCTGCTGCGCGGACGCCGCCGGTGCCGTGGGCGGGAAGATCGTCCGCCACCGGCGAAGACACGCGAAGTCGGTCCGGGGAACCGGACGCACTGGGAGGCGACGCAGAGATGAAGGAGCGAGACGGTGGCTAAGGAGAGCAAGGCGGGGAACGCGCCTAGGCGCTCGGGCAAGGTGCGCGCCTTGCCCGAGGTCTACGAGGTGGACGAGACCCTGACCGTGCGTCAGCAGCAGGTTCTCGACGTGATCAAACTGTGGGTGAGCCGGTTCGGCTACCCGCCGAGTGTGCGTGAGATCGGTGAGGCGGTCGGGCTGACCTCCACCTCGTCGGTGTCGCACCAGTTGCAGGCCCTGCAGCGCAAGGGTTATCTGCGACGCGACCCGAACCGCCCGCGTGCGGTCGGTGTGCTCGCCACGACGGACGACAACCCGATGGGCATCGAAGTCGAACAGCCGCAATCGGCCGCGAAGGCCGCGTATGTTCCGCTCGTCGGCCGGATCGCGGCCGGTGGACCGGTGCTGGCGGAGCAGGCGATCGAAGACGTCTTCCCGCTGCCGAGGGAGATCGTCGGTGAAGGTGAGCTCTTCCTGCTCAGCGTCACCGGTGACTCGATGGTCGACGCCGCCATCACCGATGGCGACTGGGTCGTCGTACGCCAGCAGCCGACGGCCGACCCCGGCGAGATCGTGGCGGCGATGATCGACGGCGAGGCGACGGTCAAGACGTTCAAGCGCAAGGACGGCCACATCTGGCTGATGCCGCACAACGAGGCGTATGAGCCCATTCCGGGTGACGACGCCACGATCCTCGGCAAGGTCGTCGCCGTACTCCGCAGGCTGTAGTCCGGAGCCGCTGTAGTCCAAGCCCTCGTAGTTCAAGCCCTCGTAGTCCAAACCGGAGCGCGCCGGGATCCCAGGTCACACGAGACCAGGGTCAGGCTCGGCAAGCTTCGGTCAGGCGCGCCGTTTGCGGAGCTTGCCGACCAGCAGCAGGCCGCCGATCACGACGATCGCGGCGATACCGACCTGCACATAAGGGAAACCGGATCCCTGGTCCGCGCCACCGGCCGCGGACGTCCCGCCCGATGTGCTGCCCTCGGATTTCGCCGCGTCCACGGCGAGTGCCGCCGCGCCCTTCACCGCGCGGATCTGCTCTCCGACACCCTCTCCGCCGGACAACAAGGTCCCGTCGGGGTCGAAGGCGATCGCCTCCCCCTGTTTCTCGTTCGGCAGGGGCACGCGCACGGGTTCGCGCTGCAACGCGCTCTTCAGATCTCCGTCGGGGACGGCGTAGAGATAGGCGTCGGTGTAGGTCCGCAACGCGACCACCGAATGGTCGGCCATCGACGCCGCGCCGGTCACCGTCATCGAGCCGATCGACCCGGCAGGCCCGCCCGGCGTAGAGGTCTCCTTGATCTGCAGCGACCCCACACTTTCCAACGGCGTCGGACCGGGGCTGGCGAGCGGTCCTGTCGGCCGGTACACCTTGGAGCTGCCGAAGAGGTCCTTGGTGATCAGGTACGGCGTGCCCGAACGGTCCATGATCAGCGCCTCGACGTCGTGCTGCCCGTCGGGATAGGTGAGCCGGTGGATCTTCGCCTCGCCCTGCGGAGTCAGTGAGATCAGCGCGACGGTGTCCCGCCGCTTGCGGTTGTCGCCGGTGTCGGACAGCCAGAAGGTGCCGTCGGCGGTGCGGGCGAGATCTTCGGGGTCGTAAGGATCCGTCGAGGACGAGATGACCTTCTGGACCTTGCAGTCGCGGCCGAGCACGAAAACCTGTGTCTTGGTGCCGCCGTCGTTGAGCGCGTACAGGTGCTCGCCGTCCGATACGAGACCCGAAAGCTCACTGAGCCGGGAATCGCCGTTGGTGCACACCGGCTGCGGGGCCGGTACTTCCTGCGCCACGGCGGGACTCGTCCCGCCGACGAACGCCCCCAGCACGACCATCGCCGCGACAATCCCCCGCACATCCACCTCCGTGTCGTGGAACCCCTGAAGCCCCACACTACGGAGACGTCCGGGGCGGCACGCAGTTCGGTGCGAAGCCCGAGATGAGGCGGAATGTCGCGAAGGCCACTTCGGCCACTAACGACTCGTGGCTACTAGGGACGCTTGGGTCGGGGTGGTCGTGAGTGGCGATTCGTGTTCCAACCCGAATCGCCACTCACGACCAGCTGTACCGACGTCTCACCGCAGCGTGACCGGCCGGACGGCTCGTGTGATCAGACGGACGACACGCGTGACTGCGTGGACGACACGATCGCGGCCGGGTGCCCGCCGTGAGTCGTCCACCTGGACACAGGTGTCGTCCAGCCGGTCACACGAAACCGCCCGCCAGTAGGTACCTGAGACACGGATGGCCCTAACCCGAAACGCCACTCACGACCACCCCGACCGGCTCAGTACCGATGCCCTTGCCCACCTGAGGTACATGAAGGCCCCCTTCCTTGCGCCTAACGCAAGGAAGGGGCCTTCATGTACTCGCTACAGAGCCGAACCGTCCGTCTGGAATTCGCTCAGCGCCGCGGCCAGGTCCGGCCGTCCACGGACGAGCAGCCGCGTGCCGGTCTCGACGTGCTCCTCTTCCAGCACCTCGCCGTCGGCGTGGGCGCGCGAGACGAGCTCACCCCGCGAGTACGGGATCAGCGCCTCGACCACGACCTCCGGCCGCGGCAGCCGGTCCGCGATCACCTCGGCCAGCTCCGTGATCCCGGTGCCCGCCCGTGCCGACACCTGCACCGAACCGGCCATCTGGTGCCGCAACCGGGCCAGCGACACCTCGTCGGCGGCGTCGGCCTTGTTGATCACCAGCAGCTCCGGCGGGAGCGGCTCGGAACGGCGCTTCGTGATCTCGGCGAGCACTTCGCGCACCGCGTTGACCTGCTCTTCCGGCGTCGGGTCGGAACCGTCGACGACGTGGACGAGCAGGTCGGCGCTAGCCGCCTCCTCCAGCGTCGAACGGAACGCGTCCACCAGCTGGTGCGGCAGGTGCCGGACGAAACCGACGGTGTCGGTCAGCGTGTAGGTGCGGCCGTCGGGGGTCTGCGCCCGGCGGGTGGTCGGATCCAGCGTGGCGAACAGCGCGTCCTCGACCAGCACCCCGGCGCCGGTCAGCGCGTTGAGCAGGCTCGACTTGCCGGCGTTGGTGTAGCCGACGATCGCGACGCTCGGCACCTCGTTGGCCACCCGGCGACCCCGTTTGGTCTCGCGGATGGTGTCCATCGCGGCGATCTCGCGGCGCAGCTTCGACACGCGCTTGTTGATCCGCCGCCGGTCGGTTTCGAGCTTCGTCTCACCCGGACCGCGCAGACCCACACCACCGTTGGCGCCGCCCGCCCGGCCACCGGCCTGCCGGGACAGCGCCGCACCCCACCCGCGAAGCCGCGGGATCAGGTACTGCAGCTGGGCCAGTTCGACCTGGGCCTTGCCTTCCTTGGAACTGGCGTGCTGCGCGAAGATGTCGAGGATCAGGGCGGTGCGGTCGATGACCTTCACCTTGACCTTCTCCTCCAGCTGGCGCAGCTGGCCCGGCGAGAGTTCACCGTCGCAGATCACCGTGTCGGCACCGGTGGCCGCGACGATCTCGCGCAGTTCCTTGACCTTGCCCGAGCCGATGTAGGTGGCGGGATCCGGGCGGATCCGCCGCTGCACCAGGCCTTCCAGTACCTCGGAGCCCGCCGTTTCGGCGAGCCGGGCAAGTTCGGCGAGCGAGGCCTCGGACTGGAGGGCACTGCCCTCGGTCCACACACCGACCAGAACGACGCGCTCCAGGCGCAGCTGCCGGTATTCGACCTCGGTGACATCCGCGAGTTCGGTGGACAGGCCCGCTACCCGGCGGAGCGAGGCGCGGTCCTCGAGCTCCAGTTCGCCGGTCGAAGGGTCCATGTCGTTCAGATCGTTGTGTGTCAGTTCCGTCATCGTGCCTCCATGGTCCCACGTTTCGGCGGCGGGACCGAATTCATTACCTGCTGGGATACTTCGACAGGTAGAGGGCCGTGCGTTTCGCGGCCGGGTCGACCGGCCGGTTCATGAAGTCGTCGAGCAGCTCCATCAACCGGGTTTCGAACTCGGCGATCTGCTCGTCCGGTACCTGGACGACCATGCGCGTCTGCTGCACCTCGTCGAATCCCACATCGGCGATTTCGGCCAGATAGGCCTCGAAGATCGCCTGATCGATCCCCCTGTCGCGGGAATCAAGATGCCAGGACAACCCGGTCGAGCGATACGGAATTTCTTTCGCACCGCGCGTGCCGCGTCGCGGCGGGAGCGCTTCGAGGAACCCCGTGTCGACGAGTTTGCGCACATGGTGCAGTGTCGTCGCCGGGTCGCGATCGAGCCGTTCGGCGAGTTCCTTGTTGGTCAGCGCCTCGGAGTGGGTCAACCGGATGATGCGCAGCCTTATTCCGGAGGCCATGGCGGTGATCTCGGCCTCGGTGGCGGCGCGTCGTGGAGTGGGCACCGCGACAGCCTAGAAGCCAAAAGTGATTGACAGTTTCCAATCACTCGCGCCAAGGTGTGCGTCGTGCGCAGAGACTCTCTCTTCTTCCACGCGGACTTCCGTCGGCTCTGGGCGGGTGACACGGCCAGCCAGGTGGGCGCCTTCGCAGGCAACACCGTGATTCCCCTGCTCGCGGCCACCGTGCTGGCCGCGACACCGTTCCAGATGGGACTACTGACCGCGGCCGAGACCATCGCGTTCCTGATCATCGGGCTGCCAGCCGGGGTGTGGGTGGACCGGATGCGACGGCGCGTGCTGATGCTGCGGGCCGACTTCGTCCGCGCGGTGCTGCTGTTCACCATCCCCCTCGCCTGGTGGGCGGGGGTGCTGTCGTTGACGCAGCTGATCGTGGTCGCCACGCTCGTCGGGGTCGCGACGGTGTTCTTCGACGTCGCCTACCAGTCGTACCTGCCGTCGCTGGTCGGCCGGGAGCATCTTCTCGAAGGCAACGCGAAACTCCAGGCCAGCCAATCGGTCGCGTTCCTGAGCGGACCGGGCATCGGCGGCGGGCTGGTACAGCTCGCGGGGGCGGCCAACGCCGTGCTGATGACCGGGCTCGGCTTCCTGACCTCCGCGTTGTGCCTGCTGCGGATCCGCACCGTCGAAGAGGTGCCCGAGCGGCATGAGGAAACGCGGCTGCTCCCCCAGATCGCCGAAGGACTGCGGTTCGTGTTCACCGACCCCGCGCTCCGCTCGATCGTCGCCTGCACCGCGACCTCCAACTTGTTCAACGGCGCCTTCACCGCGGTGGAGATCCTGTTCCTGAACCGGGAGCTGGGCCTGTCACCGGGGATCATCGGCCTCGTCCTGGCGACCGGCGGCATCGGCGGGATCGTCGGGGCGTTCTTCGCCAGGACCATCACCCGGCGGATCGGGCAGGCGCGGTCGATCTGGCTCGTCCCGCTGCTGACCTGGCCGTTCCAGCTGCTGCTCCCGCTCGCCGCGCCGGGCTGGCGGATCGTGCTGTTCCCCGCGGCGCTGGCGATCGCGGGGTTCGGGATCATCGTCTACAACGTCGCGCAGGTCTCGTACCGGCAGGCCGTCTGCCCGGACCGGCTGCTCGGCCGGATGAACGCCAGCGTGCGCTTCGTGGTCTGGGGAATGCTGCCGCTGGGCGGGCTGATCGGCGGCGTGCTGGGCGGGTCGATCGGTATCCGGGGAACGCTGTGGTTCGTCGCGGTCGGCGAAACGGCCGCGTTGCTGTGGGTCGTCTTCTCCCCGATCCGGAAGCTTCGCGACCTTCCCAAGACGCCTCTCGCGGTCGGCTAAGCGCCGAGCCCGGCCCACCAGGTTTCGTCGAGTTCGCCGCGGGCGACGATCTCCGCCGGTCCCGTCAGCGTGGATCCGCCGCGGCGCACCTCGACCACCACACGGCCGCCGGGGATGTCGACGGTCGCTTCGCCGGTGTCGGTGCCCGCGAGGTGCAGGGCGGCGGCGACCGCGGCGACCGTGCCGGTGCCGCAGGACCGTGTCTCGCCGACGCCGCGTTCGTGGACGCGCATCTTCAGCGCGTTGTCGCCCAGGAGATTGATGAACTCGAGGTTCACGCCCTCCGGGAACACGTCGGAGTCGAAATCGGGCTGATCGCGCAGGTCGAGCTCGTCGACGTCGTCCTCGACGACCGACACCAGGTGCGGGTTGCCGACGTTCACCGCGACGCCGGAGAACGGCTTCCCGGCGACGACGGTGACCGAGGTGCCGGTGATCGTCGCGGGTCCCATCTGCACGGTCACCGAGCCGTCCGCGTGCATCTCGACCGGCCGGTCGCCGGCGCGGGTGCCGATGACGAAGTCGCGCTCGGCCACGAGACCGGTGTCGACCAGGTAGCGGACGAAGACCCGGACGCCGTTGCCGCACATCTCCGCGATGGATCCGTCGGCGTTGCGGTAGTCCATGAACCATTCGCCACCGGACTCCACGCCCAGCGAGGCCGACCGCACGACGCGAAGCACACCGTCGGCGCCGAGACCACGCTGGCGGTCGCACAGCGCCGCCACCCGCGCCTCGGTCAGCTCGAGGCGGCCTTCAGGGTCGGGAAGCAGCACGAAATCGTTCTGTGTGCCGTGTCCCTTAAGGAATTCGATGCCGCCCATGGCGTCCAGATTACTGGGCCGCCACCTCGAGGACGCGCTCGGCCAGCCGGTCCGAACCACCGTCGAACCACTCGACGCGCTTGTCCCGCCGGAACCAGGAACGTTGCCTGCGCACGAACCTCCGGGTGGCCTGCGCGGTCGCCTCGGCGGCGGCCTGGAAGTCGCCGTCGCCGTCGAGCGCGGCGATCACCTGCTGGTAGCCCAGCGCCCTCGACGCGGTGAGCCCGTCACGGAGTCCTAGCCCCAGCAGCGTCTCGACTTCGCCGACCAGTCCGGCCTCGAACATGATCTCGACGCGGCGGTCGACGCGGGCGTCGAGTTCGGCCGGTTCGCGGTCGATGCCGATCAGGACCGTGCCGTACCGCGCGGGTCCCGGTTTCGGCAGGTTCGCCGAGAACGGTTCACCGGTGATCTCGATGACTTCCAGTGCCCGCACGATCCGGCGCGTATTGGTCGGCAGGATGGCCGTGGCGGCGATCGGGTCCAGTTCGGTGAGCCTGGCGTGCATCGCGGCGACGCCGATCTCGTCGGCTTCGGCGGTCAACCTGGTGCGCACGGCGGGATCGGTGCCGGGGAACTTGAGGTCGTCGAGCACGGCTTGGACGTAGAGGCCCGACCCGCCGGTGAGGATCGGCACACGACCGGCGCCGAGGAGCTCTTCGACGCGTTCGCGGGCGTCGCGCTGGTACGCGGCGACGGACGCCGTCTCGGTGACGTCGAGGACGTCCAGCAGGTGATGCGGCACGCCTCGCCGCTCCTCGGCGGTCGCCTTGGCCGTCCCGATGTCCATCCCGCGGTACAGCTGCAGCGCGTCGGCGTTGACCACCTCACCCCCGAGGGTGAGGGCGAGTTCGACGGCGAGCGCGGTCTTCCCGGTCGCCGTGGGACCGACGACCGCGACCGGCCTGATCACGCCTGCTCCCAGACGGCGACGTGGTAGCCGACACCGAACGGCGCGGCCGAGTAGAGGACGTCGGCGGTCCAGTCGCCGCCCGCCGCCAACCCGGCGAGAACCTGCCAGGGCGCGCGGCCGCCCGCCCCGAGTTCCACGGCGAAATCCGGATCGAGCCCGCCGAGAGAGTGCGCGTCGGCTTCGGCCAGCGCGTCGCGGACACGGTTGTCGAAGAACCCCGCCCGGTCGTCCTCGCCGCCGGGGGAACGGGGCCCATGCCTGCTCGAACCGTCGCCGAGGACGAGGACCGCGGCGGGCTCCCCCAGCCGACGGCCGAACAGTTCGCACTGGCCGGGAGGGGTCGCGGGGTCGACGAGGTGGACGCGGACGGAGGACGCGTCTGCCCGTTCGCGCAGCCATCCGGCCACGAGTGCGGGCAGCGGCAGCTCGGTTTCGGGCGCTGTCACCCGGCTGAGTGAGACGCCGAGGTCGACGCCGTACCCCCGGAAGGAACCGCTCGCGTGTTCCGGCACGGCGGGGGCGCCAGGGGCCGCGCCGACGACGACCCAGTCCGGCGAAGCACTGGTCAGGCGCCTCGCGGCGGCAAGACAGGCTTCGCGCAGCTCGGCGCACTCGTCCGCCGCTCCGGCGGCCAGTTCGGGGATGAGCAGCGGGGGTTGCGGGAGCACGGCGACACGGCGGATCACGGCCGCCGACGTTACCTTCCCCGCCCTTCACCACCCGCAACCGACCGACACGGAGGGTCCACCGGAAGTAGGATCACTGCCCTCTGGTGATTCATCTGGTTCCACGGTGGACGCTGAGCTGCTTGAATGCCGCAAGGGGTTGATACCCCCGAAGCAAGACGGCAACGCATTACCCGGCCCCGCCGCTAGGCGGGGCGCCCGCACCAGCGGGCGTACAGGCGATAAGGAGCCTGCGATGGCCCAGGAGAACACGTCCACCGGTACCCCGGCACCGCACCCCGTGCCGCACGCGCTCGGTGGCGGGCACGCCGCACCCCCCGTGCCGCCCGCCGAGCCGAGCCCGTCCGCTTGGGGCAGGGTCGACGAAGAAGGAACTGTCTACGTCACCACGGCCGACGGCGAGCGTGCGGTCGGTGTGTGGCAGGCCGGGAGCCCGGACGAGGGTCTGCTCCACTACGCGCGCCGCTTCGACGACCTGCGCACCGAGGTCGAGCTGCTGGAGACGCGGCTGGAGTCCGGCGCGGGCGACCCGAAGCACGCGCTGGCGACGGCCACGCAGCTGCGTGACGGCCTCGCCGAAGCCGCCGTCGTCGGCGACATCGCCGCGCTGAGCGGCCGCATCGAGCAGGTCATCGCCCACGCCGAGAAGGCGCTGGCCTCGGCCAAGCAGGAGCGCGAAGAGGCCCGCGCGGCCGCCGTCGTCCGCAAGCAGGCGCTCGCCGACGAAGCCGAGAAGCTGGCCGCCGAGTCGACGCAGTGGAAGGCCGCCGGAGACCGGCTGCGCGCCATCCTGGACGAGTGGAAGACCGTCAAGGGTGTCGACCGCAAGACCGACGACGAGCTGTGGAAGCGGTTCTCCAAGGCCCGCGAGGCGTTCAACCGGCGCCGCGGCTCGCACTTCGCCGAGCTCGACAAGCAGCGCGCGGGTGCCAAGAACCGCAAGGAAGAGCTGATCGCCGAGGCCGAGGCGATCTCGGAGTCGTCGGACTGGGGCGACACGGCGGGCCGCTACAAGGACCTGATGACCGAGTGGAAGGCCGCCGGTCGCGCGCCCAAGGACAGCGACGAGGCCCTCTGGCAGCGCTTCCGCGCCGCGCAGGACAAGTTCTTCGCGCGCCGGTCTTCGGTGTTCTCCGAGCGGGACGCCGAGTTCGCGGCCAACGCGCAGCAAAAGGAGGAACTGCTCGTCGAGGCCGAGAAGATCGACCCCGCGGCGAACCTCGACGCGGCGAAGCAGCACCTGCGCAAGATCCAGGAGCAGTGGGACGAGATCGGCAAGGTCCCGCGCGAGCGCATCCGCGAGCTGGACGGTCGCCTGAAGACCGTGCAGGACGGGATCAAGTCGGCCGAGGACAGCAAGTGGCGCCGGACGGACCCGGAGGCGCAGGCCAGGGCGGCGCAGTTCCGCGAGCGGGTCGAGCAGTTCGAGTCGCAGGCGGAGAAGGCCCGTGCGGCAGGCGACGAACGCCGCGCGAAGAAGGCGGACGAGCAGGCCGCGCAGTGGCGTGAGTGGCTCGAAGCGGCGGAAGCGGCCATCGCGGACCGGTAACTCCTGACCCGAACCGCATGAAGGCCCCCTTCCTTGCGCAAGGAAGGGGGCCTTCATGTACTTGGGCAGCAAGCGCCCGGCCGTGCGCGTGTCGTCCGTCCCGTCACACGAACCGACCGGAATCGGGACACTCAACGTCCCCGACCCTCCCTTGATCAAGGCCGTGCCGGTCACGAATCTCCATCTGGGTGGGTCTCGAACGTGGCGCTCGGGACTTCACGCCAGTACGGCAACGCAGGCGGCGGCGCGAAAGCCACTTTCGGGACATCAGACGTCTCGAAAGTGGCTTTCGCGACATCCGGCAGCGCACGCATCACACCACCTTCGCCCTTCACGCGTGTCACTCCATTGTGGAGCGAAGGCTCGCACGTTCGTGCGTATCGGGGCGCTCTCGGCGCTCAGCCGTGCTCCACTGCGGTCATGAACCACACGCCGATTTCACGGATCACCAAGACGTTCGCCGTCCTGGTGACAGGGATCGTCCTGGCCGGGCTCGTCCCGGCGGCGGCCGTCGCGGCACCCGCGTCGCCGACCTCGTCGGAGCAGACGAGCGTCCACAAGAAGAAAAAGGTCAAACTCGAGGCGAAGGCCGACAAGAGCAAGGTCAAGGTCGGCGAGGAGACCAAGCTCAAGGGCCGTCTCGACGTCGTCGCCGACGACGGGAGGGACGCGGCCGACGCCCTGGAGCTCATCGTCGTCCAGAAGCTCGTCGCGGGCGTCTGGGTCGACCTGAGCAACGGCTCCTGCAAGCCCAACGGCAGCTTCGTGCTGAGCCTGAGCTTCAGCGTCAAAGCCTCACTCACGCTGAGGGTGTACCACCCGGAAACCACGCTCTACGCCAGCGCGACGTCGAGCGTCTTCGGCGTCGTGGTCGTTTAGCTGCGCGAGAACGCGGACCGCATCCAGTAGATGGCCAGCGCGACGGTGGCGAACCAGGCGAGGAGCATCCCGAAGCCCGGACCGCCACCGGCCGCGCCGGTGGCGTGCGAGGACTGCTGGGACCAGATCGCGAGCATGCCGTCGACGGAGGCGAACCAGCCGCCCGCGGCGCAGACCCAGGCCAGCCACCAGCGCCGGGTCACCAGCGTGACGGCGCCGGCGAACACCCCGATCCCGGTGGAGGTCGCCGCGAACAGCTGCGGGATCCCGCCGCCCCGGCCGAGCAGCACCTCCCAGCCCGCGTGCTCGCCGACCCACGGCAGCAGCTGCGCGATCAGCAGCACGAACACCAGCACGGCGATGGAGAACCCGCGCCTGCCGAGTTCGATCGTCTTGGCCGCGCGCTCGCCGACCTCGTCGATCTCGGCGGCGAGTTCGTCGATCTTCGGTTCGGTCACAGTGCACACCCGCTCACCGGTTCCGGTGTGACGGCGGGGGCGCCGAAGCTCGGCAGCCCCAAGGTCACGCCGCTGGTCTTCGGCCGGAGTCCGGCCTCGGAGTTGTCGCCCGCCTTCGTGCGCCGGTGCGACAGCAGGTCACCATCGGCGACCAGGTGGTGCGGGGCGCCGTAGGTCACCACGGTCTCGACGACGTCACCCGGCCGCACCGAGCGGTCGACCAGGGCTCCCGTCGGCGTGAAGTGGACGAGCCTGCCGTCACGGGCGCGGCCGCTCATCCGCTGGGTCTCGGTGTCCTTGCGACCCTCACCGGAGGCGACCAGCAGCTCGACCCGGCGTCCGACGATCTTCTTGTTCTCGTCCCAGGAGATGTCGTTCTGCAGCTGGACGAGCCGTTCGTAGCGCTCCTGCACGACCTCCTTCGGCAGCTGCCCGTCCATCTCGGCGGCGGGCGTGCCGGGCCGGATCGAGTACTGGAAGGTGAACGCGCTGGAGAACCGCGCCTGCGCGACGACGTCGAGCGTCGCCTGGAAGTCTTCCTCGGTCTCGCCGGGGAAGCCGACGATGATGTCGGTGGTGATCGCGGCGTCGGGCATCGACTCGCGCACGCGGTCGAGGATCTTGAGGTAGCGCGCCGACCGGTAGGACCGCTTCATCTCGCGCAGCACCCGGTCCGAGCCGGACTGCAGCGGCATGTGCAGCTGGTGGCACACGTTCGGCGTCTCGGCCATCGCGTCGATGACGTCTTCGGTGAACGCCGCCGGATGCGGCGAAGTGAAGCGGACGCGCTCCAGGCCCTCCACCGAACCGCAGGCGCGCAGGAGCTTGCCGAAGGCGAGCCGGTCGCCGAATTCGACGCCGTAGGAGTTCACGTTCTGGCCGAGCAGGGTCACTTCGAGCACGCCTTCGGCCACGAGCGCCTCGACCTCGGCCAGGATCTCGCCGGGGCGGCGGTCGCGTTCCTTGCCGCGCAGCGCCGGGACGATGCAGAAGGTGCAGGTGTTGTTGCAGCCGACCGAAATCGACACCCAGCCCGCGTACGCCGAGTCGCGCTTCGCCGGGAGCGTCGAGGGGAAGGTCTCGAGCGATTCGAGGATCTCGACCTCGGCCTCGGCGTTGTGCCGCGCGCGTTCCAGCAGCGTCGGCAGCGCGCCGATGTTGTGCGTGCCGAACACGACGTCGACCCAGGGCGCGCGCTTGACGATCTCGCCGCGGTCCTTCTGCGCGAGGCAGCCGCCGACGGCGATCTGCATGCCCGGTTTCGCGGTCTTCTGCGGCCGGATGTGCCCCAGGGTGCCGTACAGCTTGTTGTCCGCGTTCTCCCGCACCGCGCAGGTGTTGAACACGATCAGGTCGGGTGTGGCCTCGCCGTCACCCGGAACGTAGCCGGCGTCCTCGAGCTGCCCGGCAAGACGTTCGGAGTCATGCACGTTCA
The DNA here is from genome assembly GCF_000384215.1 of Amycolatopsis alba DSM 44262. NCBI lineage: Bacteria > Bacillati > Actinomycetota > Actinomycetes > Pseudonocardiales > Pseudonocardiaceae > Amycolatopsis > Amycolatopsis alba. The sequence goes on from NZ_KB913032.1 coordinate 9,468,354, forward strand.
TCTGGCAGCCGAAGGTGCGGATCTGGTAAGTACGCGCGCTCATCTCGACTCCGAGGGTACGCGGGCGGCGTTCCATGGCACGATCGACCCTCATGAGGAGACCAGGCGTACTGGCGGCGGTGATCGCCGTGGTCTGCGCCCTGGTCACCGGGTGCGGACCGGATCTGTCCGACACGAACGTGCGGATCGCGGCGGGGCTCAACGGCGGCGTCTACGACAAACTGGCCGAGGCGCTGGCCACCGCGTGGGCCTCGCAGCTGGGCACCCGGCGGCCCGAGATCCAGGAGACGCAGGGTTCACTGGACAACGTCAACCGGGTGCGCGCGGGCAAGGCCGACGTCGCGTTCGTGGCCGCCGACGTCGCCACCGAGAACACCGCCGGGCTGGCCGCGCTGGCCCGTGTGCACGACGACTACCTGCACGTCATCGTCCGCGCCGACTCTTCGATCCAGTCGTTCACCCAGCTTCGCGGGCGCAAGGTCGCGATCGGCTCGCCGGATTCGGGCGTCGAGTTCCTGTCGAAGCAGCTGCTGAAGGCGTCCGGGCTGACCGGCGCGATCGACCGGCGCAACCTCGGGCTCACCGAGGCGCTGCCCGCGCTGGAGAACCGGCAGATCGACGCGGTCATCTGGTCGGGTGGCCTGCCGACGCCGTCGATCACGGAACGGATCCGGACGGTCGGGCTGCGGCTGCTCGACATCACCGACCTGGCGGACGCCCTGCGGGAGAGCAGCCCGGTGTACCGCACGGCGACCATCCCGGTGACCGCCTACAACCTGTCGCAGCCGGTGACCACGCTCGTCCTGCCGAACTTCCTGGTGGTGCCCACGTCGATGCGCGACGACGTCGCCGAGGCGCTGGTGCGCGGGCTGTTCGACGCGCGGGGTCAGCTGGTCGAGGCGGCCGGGGCGGCGCTGTCGATCGACGTCCATCCCGCCATCGAGACCTCTCCTCTGCCGCTGCATCCCGGTGCGCTGCGGTACTTCCGGTCGCTCAAGGACTAGCACCGCCGGCGACCGGCAGGGTCACGGTCACTTCGAGCCCGCCGCCCTCGGGTGAGCTCAGCCGCAGCGAGCCGTCCGAGCGGATCATGATCTCGGTGACGATCGCCAGGCCGAGGCCGGATCCGGGCACGTTCTGGTGTGCGGTGCTGCGCCAGAACCGGTCCGCGGCGCGCTCGAGTTCGTCGTCGCGGAGGCCGGGCCCGTGGTCGCGGACGGCGATCTCGACCTTCTCCCCCACGACGCCGACGGTGACGGTGACCTCCGTCCCCGGCTCGGTGAACTTGAGCGCGTTGTCCAGCAGCGCGTCGAGCACGACTTCGAGCCCGCGCGCGGGGGTGCGCACCCGCAGTCCGCCGCCCAGCCCGGACGCGGCCAGCGGGATGTCGCGCGCCGCGCCGACCACGGTCCAGTCGGCGACCCTGGCGCCCACCACCTCGTCGAGGCCGACCGGGACCAGCTCGCCGCCGGAGGCCTCGGCGCGGGCCAGCGAGAGGAGTTCGTCGAGGATCTGGTTGAGCCGTCGCGCGTCGACGACGGCGGCTTCGAGGTCCGCGGCGGCCAGGTCGTCGTCGACGTGGCCGTCGAGGTTGCCGAGCCGGATCTTCAACGCGGTCAACGGGTTCCGCAGCTGGTGGGAGGCGTCGGCGACGAACGCGCGCTGCGCCGACAGTGCCTCGTCGACGCTGGCGGCCATCCGGTCGAAGGACCGTTCGAGCTGGCGCAGTTCCGGCGGCCCGCCGGATTCCTCGACCCGTTTCACCTCGCGCCCGCTGACCACGGCGGCGACCAGTGCGCCGGTGGCGTCGTCGAGCCGCCGGACGGGGCGCAGGATCCAGCGCACCACCGGCACCGCGATCAGCAGCGCGAACCCGAAGGCCAGCACCGCGCCCGCCGCGATGAGCAGCCACCACCACAGCAGTTCGGTGCGGGCCTTGCCGGTCGAGGACACGGTGATCACCGCGCCCCGCACCTCGCCGTCGATGAGGATCGGCTCGGCCAGCACCAGCGGCTCGGTGGTCCACGGCATCAGCAGCGGTCCCGGCTCGGAACGCCGTCCCGCCAGCGCCTCTTGCAGATGTGCGGCGATGACGGGGTCCTTGAGGTCGATCGCGGCCGCCTCGGGCCCTCGGGCCACGGCCTCGCCGTCCTGGTCGGCGATCGCGACCGGCACCCCGTAGACCTCGGTGTAGCGGCGGAGCTCGTCCACGATCAGGTCCGGCCGGTTCTCCACCAGCGGGCGCTGGGCCAGCGACGCGAACCGGGAAGTGTCGGTGAGCCGGTCGAGGAAGAGGTCGAGCTGCACACTGGCCGCCACGCTGAGCGCGAGCGGGATGCCGAGGCCGAACACGAGCGCCGCGACCAGCGTCAGCACGATCGCCTGGAGCCGGACGCGCACCGGCTCAGCCCTCTTCGGCCGGGCCGTAGGCGCCGCCGAGGCGGTACCCGACGCCGCGGACGGTCTCGATCAGCGCGGGCCTGCCCAGTTTGGTCCGCAGGGTGGCGACGTGGACGTCGAGCGAGCGGCTCTCCGCCGGTCCCCGATGCCCCCAGACCTCGTTCAGCACGTGGTCACGGGCGCAGACCGCCCCGCGGGCGGTGACCACCAGCGCGAGTACCTGGAACTCTTTGCGGGACAACGAAACCGGCTGCCCGTCGACCTGCACCTCGTGGCGCCCGATATCGACCGAGACATCACCCGCCTGGATGACGCCGGGCGGTTCTGGCGCGGCCGGGCGTTCACCGCGGCGACGACGTACGGCCTCGACCCTGGCGACGAGCTCGTCGACGTCGTAGGGCTTCACCAGATAGTCGTCGGCACCGGACCGCAGGCCCTGGATCCGGTCGTCGACCTCGCCCCGCGCCGAAACGACGATCACCGCGACGTCGCTGACCTCGCGGATCCGGCGGCACAGGACGATCCCGTCGATATCGGGGAGCCCCAGGTCGAGCAGCACGACGTCGACCTCGTGCACCAGATCGAGCACCCCGGCGCCGGAGGCCAGGCGTTTGATCGTCAGGCCGCGCCGCGCCAGCGCGGGCGTCAGGGCGCCCGCCACCCGGTCGTCGTCCTCCACCAGCAGTACCCGCACCCGTGTTTTCCCTTTCACGCCGTCCCCGCACCGCGACGACTTGAAGAACGACTCTATGGGGTGAGTCACCCCTCGCGCTGCCTGTCCCGGCCTTGTGAGCGACCCGTCGCACGCGGTAATGGTCACGATGCGTCACAGATCTGTTGTGACCCCGGTTACGGGATACCCCTGCCTTGTCTAGGCTGATCAGCGCCGGACGGTGGCGGATCGGGCCGTCCGGTGGCTTGAGAACGATACGGACTTGAAACCCTAAGTATTGGTCAAGCCGTCTTTACAAGCGGTCCGACGGGAGTAGGTTTCCGCCATCGCGTGGTGCCTGACCCCGCAGTCCCCTGCAAACGAACGCTCCTGGAGGCCAGATGACCGCGGAGGTGGCGGCGCCGATGATCAAGGCGGCCGCCGTGAACAAGTACTTCGGCGACCTGCACGTGCTCAAGGAGATCAACTTCGAGGTGCCGCGTGGGCAGGTCGTGGTGGTGCTCGGGCCGTCCGGGTCTGGCAAGTCGACGCTGTGCCGGGCGATCAACCGGCTGGAACCCATCAACTCCGGCGAGATCGCGGTGGACGGCGTTCCGCTGCCCGCCGAAGGGAAGGCGCTGGCCGCGCTGCGCGCCGACGTCGGCATGGTGTTCCAGTCGTTCAACCTGTTCGCGCACAAGACGATCCTCGAGAACGTCATGCTCGCGCCGATGAAGGTCCGCAAGGTCAACTCGGCCGAAGCCCGCAAGACCGCGATGGACCTGCTCGAACGCGTCGGCATCGCCAACCAGGCCGACAAGTACCCCGCGCAGCTTTCCGGCGGGCAGCAGCAGCGCGTGGCGATCGCCCGCGCGCTGGCCATGCGCCCCAAGGTGATGCTGTTCGACGAGCCGACCTCGGCACTGGACCCGGAAATGGTCCAGGAGGTCCTCGACGTGATGACCACGCTCGCGAAGGACGGGATGACGATGCTCGTCGTCACGCATGAGATGGGCTTCGCGCGGCGCGCGGCGAACCGGGTGGTGTTCATGTCCGACGGCGAGATCGTCGAGGACTCCACCCCGGACGACTTCTTCACCAAGCCGAAGACGGACCGTGCCAAGGACTTCCTCGGCAAGATCCTGACCCACTGAGGACTTCCCCGCCGGCCGGTATGGCTGGACAAGATCCGGAAGGAAACTGAGAAGCATGCGGTTGAACCGAGTTCTGCGAATGAGCGCGGCCGTCGTGGCGGCCGGTCTCGCCCTGTCCGCCTGTGGCGGCGGCGGGTCCGACGCCGGCAGCGGCTCCAGCGGCGCCAAGAACGTGGTGGCGAAGGCCAAGAACGACAAGAAGCTGACCATCGGCATCAAGTTCGACCAGCCGGGCCTCGGCCAGAAGCAGCAGGACGGCAGCTATGCCGGGTTCGACGTCGACGTGGCGAAGTACATCGCCAAGGAGCTCGGCGTCGAAGAGTCGGGGATCACGTGGAAGGAAGCGCAGTCCGCGCAGCGTGAGGACCTGATCAAGAAGGGTGAGGTCGACTACATCGTCGCCACCTACTCGATCACCGACAAGCGCAAGAACGACGTGTCCTTCGCGGGCCCGTACTTCATCGCCCACCAGGACCTGCTGGTCCGCGCCGACTCCACCGACATCACCGGCCCGGAGTCGCTGACCGGCAACAAGAAGCTCTGCTCGGTCAAGGGTTCCACCCCGGCGCAGAACGTCAAGGAAAAGTACGCCAAGGAAGTTCAGCTCGAAGAGCGCGGCAAGTACACCGACTGCGTCACCTCGCTGCTCAACAAGACCGTCGACGCGATGACCACCGATGACGTGATCCTCGCCGGCTACGCCGCGCAGCAGCCCGGCAAGCTGAAGCTGGTCGGCAAGGGCTTCACCGACGAGAAGTACGGCGTCGGCCTGAAGAAGGACGACACCGAGAGCATCACCGCGATCAACAACGCGATCAAGAAGATGCAGCAGGACGGCGCGTGGAAGGCCGCTCTGGAGAAGAACGTCGGCCCGTCGGGCTACAAGATCCCGGAGCCCCCGGCCATCTCGTGACCCGGCTCCCCTGAGCCGCTGAACTGAAGGAATCGAACGGTGCGCCGTGTACCGCGGCGCACCGTTCCCATACCGAGGCTGGGTTGAGCACCTTGTTCGATTTCCTCGACAATCCCAATTACGACTTGCTCGGCGCCTTCTGGATGACGATCAAGCTGACCTTCTTCTCCGCCATCGGTTCCCTGATCTGGGGGACGATCCTGGTGGGGATGCGGGTGAGCCCGGTTCCGATCATGCGGGCGTTCGGCACCGCCTACGTCAACATCTTCCGGAACACCCCGCTGACGGTGATCATCGTCTTCACGTCGCTGGGATTGTCCTCCACGCTGGGGATCAACCTGGCCTCGCAGGATTCGACGACGTCGTTGGAGGACAACGCCTTCCGGCTCGCGATCCTCGGCTTCATCGCCTACACGGCGACGTTCGTCTGTGAATCGCTGCGGTCGGGCATCAACACCGTCCCGGTCGGCCAGGCCGAAGCGGCCCGCGCGCTGGGCCTCGGCTTCTTCCAGGTGCTGACGCTGATCGTGCTGCCGCAGGCGTTCCGGTCGGTGATCGCGCCGCTGACCAACGTCATGATCGCGCTGCTGAAGAACACCACGGTCGCTTCGATCATCGGTGTCGCCGAAGCCTCGCTGCTGATGTCGACGATGGTGGAGAACGAGTCCGACTCGCTGCTCCTGGTCTTCCTCATCTTCGCCCTCGGGTTCGTCATCCTGGTCCTCCCCCTCGGCCTGCTGCTGGGCTGGGTCGCCAAGAAGGTCGAGGTCAAGCGATGAGCAGCACGCAGACCGTCCTGTACGACATCCCCGGTCCCAAGGCACGGGCACGGAACTGGCTCTACAGCGTTCTTTTCGTACTCGTCCTGGCGCTGGTGGTCTACCTCGTCTACACCGGCTTCGACGAGAAGGGCCAGTGGGCGGGCGCGCTCTGGAAGCCCTTCGTCGACGGTGCGACGTGGACACAATTCCTCCTTCCGGGGCTGCTCAACACCTTGAAGGCGGCCGGGCTTTCGATCGTGATCGCGCTGCCGATCGGTGCGCTGCTGGGCATCGGACGGCTGTCCGAGCACAAGTGGATCCGGCTGCCGGTCAGCTGGATCGTCGAGTTCTTCCGGGCCATCCCGGTGCTGCTGCTGATGGTCTTCGCCGCGGCCTTCTACGCGTACTACACCGGCATCGACTCCGAGATCCGCCCGCTTTTCGCCGCGGTGACCGGTCTGGTGCTCTACAACGGTTCAGTCCTGGCCGAGGTGTTCCGGGCGGGCATCCTGGCGCTGCCCAAGGGGCAGGCGGAGGCGTCGTCCGCGCTGGGCCTGCGCAAGACCCAGACGATGATCAACGTCCTGCTTCCGCAGGCGGTCACGCTGATGCTGCCCGCGCTGGTCAGCCAGCTGGTCGTCATCCTGAAGGACACCGCGCTGGCCGGTCAGCTGACCATCGGTTTCGACGAGCTGATCCGGGCTTCCGGTCCGCTCACCGGTCTCTACAGCAACACGATCCCGACGCTGATCGTCGTCGCGATCATCTTCATCGTGCTGAACCTGCTCCTGACCCAGTTCGCCCGCTGGCTGGAGAACAAGCTGGCCCGGCGGAAGAAGGCGCCCAAGGGCGCCGCGCCGGTCATGGCGGCGACAGCGAATGTCGTCCTCACCCGCGACGACGCGAGCGGCGGGGCGCTGTAGCTCCGGAGAAGTACACGAAGGCCCCCTTCCTTGCTCCTGGGCACAGGAAGGGGGCCTTCATGTACTTCGGGATAGGCCTGTTGGTCCTGTCGGGACGGCGGTCCGGTCGGCTAGCGTCGTCCGTATGGCGGACCAGGCCGGGGCGTTGCTCGAAGCGCTGCCGGACCTGGCGGGCAGGGCGGTCCTGGTCGTCGGGTGCGGCGATGGCCGCTTTCCCCGTCTGTTCCGCGGCAACGGTGCCCGCCGGGTGGTCGGGGTCGACGCGGATCAGGCGCTGATCGCGGTGGCGCAACGCGAAGAGGAACGCGACCCGGCCGGGATCTCCTACGAGGTCCACCAGCTCGCCCGGCTGCCGGTGATGGGGACCTTCGACATCGTGACAGCGTTTCTGGACTCGCCCGGCCCGCTCGGCCGCGTCGCGGCGAGCCTCGCACCCGGCGGACTGCTCGTGATCGTCGCGCCCACCGGGATCTCGCTGGAGGAAAGCTTGCGTGACAACGGTTTCCAGGACATCGTGCGGCACCGCCACGAAAGCGGCGACGTGCACAGCGCCCGCAAGGCGTCCTGAGTCGCGCACCCTGGTGTCGAGCCAGGCTGGCCGGGGCTATGAATCCCGGCCGGTCGCCGGACCGTGCGCGTTCTGGCGGTGTGGAACGCACGGACCCCACACCGCCGCACCGGTACGACGGAACAGGTTTCCCCGCCGTGCCGGGGGTTTGGCCTGGAACACGCCTCCGGCGCACACTGCGCACCGGAGGCGTTTCGTTCCAGAAGTACCCCTGCCAGGAATCGAACCTGGACCCCGGCGTTCGTAGCGCCGTACTCTTTCCGTTGAGCTACAAGGGTTCATCACGAAAAAGCCGCCCGTTCGGTTTCCCGAAGGGCGGCTCCACCTCTGCGACGTCGCACTAGGACGACGACGGGGAGCCGTTCTTTTTCACCATGCCGAGGCGAGCCGGACATGCGTCGGCGAACTCGCGTCGCCACATCATGTTCGTCATTCGGCCTCCTCGGCGGGTGTCTGCGACCATCTTCCGTGACCACCCGATCGTGGTCAATTTCTTTTCCACCCGAACGAACATGCTGGTCAGACGCCTGTTGCAACCTGTTCACCATACTGCTACGTTTTTGGTGATCGATTGTCGAAGCGCAGGGGGCGCTGGCTGAGAGTCGAGATTCCCCTGGGGAGGGAAGTATTCATGAAAGCCATTCACAAGGCGGCGGGAATCGTCGCCACCGCGGGATTATCGGCGGCTTTGTTCCTGGCGTCACCGGCTTACGCGGACACGGACACGCCATTCGGCAAGGGCAATTGCACGGCCCGGTTACAGGGTTTCACGACGTCCGATCAGTCCGGTTCCTGGGAACAGCTCAACGTTTCTTCCGGCTGCAACGCGAACGAGCCACTCGTCCTGCAGATCCAGACCGAATTGCTCTTCTACGGCATCGCGAGCAACGGCAGCCGGACCGAATTCGTCGGCCCGACCACGGGCAACCACCTGGTCAAGGGACCGCCGAACGCGCGCCAGATGCTCGCCCAGGCCAGCGCTCCGCCCACCGGTTTCGACCAGTACTGCGCTTCGGCGACCGTGTACTACAGCGGCGTGGCCGGAGACCCGTCGGGCGGCGGCACGCTGACCCAGGACTCAGGCGTCGTCTGCTGGAGCTGAGGGAGGGGTTTGCCATGAACAAGAAGACCTGGCTGCTCGCCGGTGTGGCGACCCTGGCCATGACGTCGATTCCCGCTGTCGCGCAAGCCGGCTTCCCGGCCTGCTGGGGCCAGCTGAACATCGCGGGGCGAGATCTCGGCAGCGCGATCGAATGGGGCGGGCTGTACACCTGCCAGCCCGTCACCGGGGGCGACTACGACGCGGACTGGACCGTGTCCTCGGACGGCGCCGTGATCCGGTCCGGCAAGTTCCAGCCCGCCATCAACGACACACAGACGCCTTTTCCCGTCACGTACGTGGATCTGCCGAATCCGGCGCCACTCGTTTCGAAGCACGTCAAGGTGTCGGTGACGTTCAACGCGGCACCGCCGTCGAAGGCGTCGCTCTCGACCGAACGGGACGTCACCTACGACCCCAACGGCTGACATCTCTTGAGGGGTAAGGCAAACGTGCCGTGCTCGACCGCTCGCGTGCCTGCCGGCTTCGGATATCGCGAAGGCCACTTTCGGGACGTCTGATGTCCCGAAAGTGGCCTTCGCGACGTTGGGTCCTGCCGGAGCGCATCGGGTCGAGGTGCTGGTGAGCCGACGACGTTGCGAAAGCCACTTTCGCAACGTTGAAGGTTGTGAAAGTGGCTTTCGCATCACCCGAAGCCGGCACACCGATGAGCGAGCATGACAGCTTCGCCTTGCCCCTCAGTGGAACCGTCCTCACGAGGTTTCGGCTACTTGTCCCGCCGGAACAGCTTGTTCCCCAGCCACACGATGGGGTCGTACTTCCGGTCCGCGACGCGTTCCTTCATCGGGATCAGCGCGTTGTCGGTGATGTGGATGCCCTCCGGGCACACGTCCGAACAGCACTTGGTGATGTTGCAGTAGCCGAGCCCGTGCTCCTCCTGCGCCTCGTCACGCCGGTCGGCGACGTCGAGGGGGTGCATTTCGAGTTCGGCGATCCGCATCAGGTACCGGGGCCCGGCGAAGGCCTCCTTGTTCTCCTCGTGGTCGCGCACCACGTGACAGGTGTTCTGGCACAGGAAGCATTCGATGCACTTGCGGAACTCCTGCGAGCGCTCGACGTCGACCTGCTGCATCCGGTACTCCCCCGGCTTCAGCTCCGGCGGCGGGGTGAACGACGGGATCTCCCGTGCCTTCGTGTAGTTGAACGACACGTCGGTCACCAGGTCGCGGATCACCGGGAACGTCCGCATCGGCGTCACGGTGATGACCTCGTCCTCGGTGAAGGTCGACATCCGGGTCATGCACAGCAGCCGCGGTTTGCCGTTGATCTCCGCCGAGCACGAACCGCATTTACCCGCCTTGCAGTTCCACCGCACCGCCAGATCCGAGGCCTGGGTGGCCTGCAACCGGTGGATGATGTCGAGGACGACCTCGCCCTCGTTGACCTCGACGCTGTAGTCCTGCAGCTCACCGGAATCGGCGTCGCCGCGCCAGACCCGGAAACTCGCCTTGTAGCTCATGCCGGACTCCCAGGGTGCGAAGTCAGTTCTTCGTCGGTGTAGTACTTCCCCAGCTCGGACAGCTCGAACAACTCCAGCAGGTCCTGCCGCAGCGGGAGCTGCGCCTTGACCTCGATGCCGATGTCCGGCACCACCGGGTTCTCCCCCGGTGTGGCCGAGCAGACCAGGAGTTTGTTGCGCCACTGGGAATCCATGCCCGGATGGTCGTCGCGCGTATGCCCGCCACGGCTTTCGGTCCTGGTGAGCGCGGCCCTGGCGACGCATTCGCTGACCATCAGCATGTTCCGCAGGTCGACGGCGAGATGCCAGCCGGGGTTGAACTGCCGGTGCCCTTCGACGGTGACCCGCTTGATCCGCTCGCGCAGTTCCCCGAGCTTCTCCAGCGCCCGCTCGATCTCTTCCGACTTGCGGATGATGCCGACCAGGTCGTTCATCGACTGCTGCAGTTCGGTGTGCAGGCTGTACGGGTTCTCCTCGACGCCGTCGCCCGGCGGGTCGAACGGCGCGAGCGCCATCTTCGCGGCAGCGTCCACATCGGACTGACTGACCTTGGGGCGGTCCTTCAGTTCCGCGACATAGGACGCGGCGCCGAGACCCGCCCGGCGGCCGAAGACGAGCAGATCCGAAAGCGAGTTGCCGCCGAGCCGGTTCGACCCGTGCATCCCGCCCGAGCACTCACCGGCGGCGAACAGCCCCGGCACGCTCGACGACGCGGTGTCCGGGTCGACCTCGATCCCGCCCATCACGTAATGGCAGGTCGGGCCGACCTCCATCGGTTCCTTCGTGATGTCGACGTCGGCGAGTTCCTTGAACTGGTGGTACATCGACGGCAGCCGTTTGCGGATCTCCTCCGCGGGCAGCCTGCTGGCGATGTCGAGGAAGACCCCGCCGTGCGGCGATCCCCGGCCCGCCTTGACCTCGGAGTTGATCGCGCGCGCCACTTCGTCGCGCGGCAGCAGGTCCGGGGTGCGCCGGTTCTTCTCCTGATCGGTGTACCAGCGGTCGGCTTCTTCCTCGCTGTCCGCGTACTGCCCCTTGAACACGTCGGGGACGTACTCGAACATGAACCGCTTGTCCTCGGTGTTCTTGAGGACCCCGCCGTCGCCGCGGACGCCTTCGGTGACCAGGATGCCCTTCACACTCGGCGGCCAGACCATGCCCGTCGGGTGGAACTGGACGAACTCCATGTTGATGAGCGTCGCCCCGGCCCGCAGCGCAAGCGCGTGCCCGTCACCGGTGTACTCCCACGAGTTCGAGGTGACCTTGAACGACTTCCCGATGCCGCCGGTGGCCAGCACCACCGCCGGTGTCTCGAACAGGATGAACCGGCCGCTCTCGCGCCAGTACCCGAAGGCGCCCGAGATCCGGCCGTCCTCGGTCAGCAGTTCGGTGATCGTGCATTCGGCGAAGACCTTGATCCGCGCCTCGTAGTCGCCGGTCTCCTTGAAGTCTTCTTGTTGCAGCGAAACGATTTTCTGCTGCATCGTGCGGATCAGTTCGAGCCCGGTGCGGTCGCCGACGTGCGCCAGCCGCGGATACGTGTGCCCGCCGAAGTTGCGCTGGCTGATCCGGCCGTCGGCGGTGCGGTCGAACAGCGCGCCGTAGGTCTCCAGTTCCCAGACCCGGTCCGGCGCCTCCCTGGCGTGGAGTTCGGCCATCCGCCAGTTGTTGAGGAACTTCCCGCCGCGCATGGTGTCGCGGAAGTGCACCTGCCAGTTGTCGTTCGAGTTCGCGTTGCCCATCGACGCCGCGCAGCCGCCTTCGGCCATCACCGTATGCGCTTTGCCGAACAGCGATTTGCACACCACCGCGACGCTGAAGCCGCGTTCACGGGCCTCGATGACCGCGCGGAGACCGGCACCGCCGGCACCGATCACCACCACGTCATAGTTGAGCCGTTCGACCTCGGTCATAGAAAGAGCCACCTCGAAAGCTTGTCGCCGGGGGGACGGGAGATTCCCGCGCCGCTAGTTGATGAACCGCAGATCCGAAATCGCGCCGCTGGACACGAGCATCACGTAGAGATCGGTCAGCACGAGCGTGCCGAGCGTCGTCCACGCCAGCGCCATGTGGCGGGTGTTGAGTTTCGTGATCTGGGTCCAGATCCAATAGCGGACCGGATGTTTGGAGAAGTGCTTGAGCCTGCCGCCGGTCACGTGACGGCACGAGTGGCACGACAACGTGTACGCCCACAACAGGATCACGTTGCCGGTCAGCACGATGTTGCCGAGCCCGAAACCGAACCCGCCGTCGATGCCGTGGAACGCGGTGATCGCGTCGTAGGTGTTGATCAGCGAAACGACCACGGCCACGTAGAAGAAGTAGCGGTGGACGTTCTGGATGATCAGCGGCAGCCGGGTCTCCCCGGTGTACTTCGCGTGCGGCTCGGCGACCGCGCACGCGGGCGGCGAGAACCAGACGGCCCGGTAGTAGGCCTTGCGGTAGTAGTAGCAGGTCAGCCGGAAGCCCAGCAGGAACGGCAGGACGAGGAAGCCGAGCGGGATGAAACCCGGCAGCTCGCCGAACCAGGCCCCGAAATGCCGGGAGCCTTCGACGCAGGATTCCGAGACGCAGGGCGAATAGAACGGCGTCAGGTAGTGGTACTCGGGCACCCAGTACGCGGTGCGCACGAAGGCCCTGATGGTCGCGTAGACGATGAAGGTGGAGAGGCCGAGGACGGTCAGCAGCGGGGACAGCCACCACCGGTCGGTGCGCAGCGTTTTCTCGGCGATCCGGGCCCGCGACGGTGCGCGGACCCCCGTACCCCGTCCGGCTCCCTGGCCGGCGGGGGCGCTCACCGCTGGTCGCGCTTGTAGCCGCCGACGCCTTCGTCATCGGCGCCGTGCCACAGCGCCGGGTCGTACGGCGTATCCGGCACGGGGACGCGTTCGGCGGCCTTCGCCTGCGCGGGTACCGCGTGCGGGGTCGTGTCCAGATCCGTCGCGTCGATGTCGAGCCGCTCCACGTCGTTCGCCAGGCGCTGCACCGCTGACGCGTCGCCGTATCGGGACCGCAGCGCGCCGACGCACTGCCTCAGCTGACCGATGGCTCGCCGAAGCTCGGCGATCTCTGTGGTGGACATCGGTACCTCCCGATGGTCGGTTCGGTTGGCCGCTTGAGCCTTCGAAGGCAAGCGATCCTCGCCATCTCGACTCTGCCGCGCGTTGTGCAATGTGACAAGTAGCACAGTAGAACCTAAGGGCGTGACGGAGGTCACGCGAGTCGATCTTCTGTATCGATTTTGATTCGGGCTTTCCCCTGGGTTACTGTGGCCACTGTCACGACCCAGCGGCGTCAGCGTTGCCGTCCCGCGGACCACCACGACCAGTGATCCGGAGCCGGACAATGAGCACCGCCCCGAACGTCCACCCCATCATCGCCGAAGTCACCGAACGCGTCGCCGCCCGCAGCGCCGAGACCCGCGCCGCGTACCTCGAGCGCGTCTCCGCCGCCCACGAAGAAGGGCCGGTGCGGCGCGGACTCGACTGCAGCAACCTCGCCCACGGCTTCGCCGCCATGGAAGGTGTCGACAAAGCGGCACTGCGCGCCTTGCGGGCGCCGGGCGTCGCGATCGTCTCGTCCTACAACGACATGCTTTCGGCGCACCAGCCGATGCAGGAGTACCCCGCGATGCTGAAGGGGTCGGTCCGCCAGGCGGGTGGCGTGGCCCAGTTCGCCGGCGGCGTGCCCGCGATGTGCGACGGGGTCACGCAGGGCCGCCCTGGGATGGAGCTGTCGCTGTTCAGCCGCGAGGTGATCGCGATGTCGACCGCGATCGCGCTCTCCCACGACATGTTCGACGCGGCGCTGCTGCTCGGCGTCTGCGACAAGATCGTGCCCGGCCTGCTGATCGGGTCGCTGTCGTTCGGGCATCTCCCGGCGATCCTCGTGCCCGCGGGGCCGATGAACTCGGGCCTGCCGAACAAGGAGAAGGCGCGTGTGCGCCAGCTTTACGCCGAGGGCAAGGCGACCCGCGAAGACTTGCTCGACGCCGAAGCTGCTTCGTACCACTCGGCGGGAACGTGCACGTTCTACGGCACGGCCAACTCGAACCAGATGGTCGTCGAGGTGATGGGCCTGCACCTGCCGGGCGCCAGCTTCGTGCAGCCGAACTCGCCGCTGCGGCGTGTCCTCACCGAAGAGGCCGGGCGCCGCGTCGTGAAGCTCTCGCGCGGCGAGGAATACACCCCGGTCTCGCGGGTGATCGACGAGAAGGCCGTCGTCAACGGCGTCATCGCGCTGCTCGCCACGGGCGGTTCGACCAACCACACGATGCACCTCGTCGCGATCGCCGCGGCCGCGGGCATCCAGCTGACCTGGGACGACTTCTCGGACCTGTCGTCTGTGATCCCGCTGCTGGCCCGCGTGTACCCGAACGGCAGCGCGGACATCAACCACTTCCACGCCGCCGGGGGCATCCAGTTCCTGGTCGGCACCCTGCTCGACGCGGGCCTGCTGCACGAGGACGTCCAGACCGTCGCCGGACCGGGGCTGCACCGCTACCAGCAGGAGCCGATCCTCTCCGAAGGCGAACTGGTCTGGCGGGACGTCCCGACGCGCAGCCTCGACGAGGACGTCCTCCGCCCGGCGTGGCGTCCCTTCGCCGCCGACGGCGGGCTGCGGATGGTCGCGGGCAACCTCGGCCGCGCGGTGATCAAGGTGTCCGCGGTGGCCCCGGAACACCGGATCGTCCAGGCCCCGGCACGGGTGTTCACCGACCAGCAGTCCTTCAAGGACGCTTTCGAGGCGGGCGAACTGGACCGCGACGTCGTCGTGGTCATCCGGCAGCAGGGCCCGCGGGCCAACGGGATGCCGGAACTGCACGGGCTCACCCCCGCGCTCGGGGTGCTGATGGACCGCGGGCACCAGGTGGCGTTGCTCACCGACGGCCGGATGTCCGGTGCGTCCGGCAAGATCCCGGCGGCGATCCAGGTGACCCCGGAAGCCGCCGCGGGCGGCCCGATCGCACGGATCGCCGACGGCGACGTCGTCCGCCTCGACGCCAGGGCCGGGACGCTGGACGTCCTCGTGGGTGACGAAGAACTCGCCCGCCGTGAACTGGTGGACTCCCCGCCTTCGGAGGCATCCTGGACCGGCACCGGCCGGGAGCTGTTCGCGGCGCTGCGCCGCGCGGTCGGTCCCGCCGATCAGGGCGCGAGCGTGTTCGGACCGCTCACGCCGGAACACTTCGGCGCTCCGGCGCACACGTTGAACCCTGTGGAGGTAACCCAGTGACCACCGGCGCCGACCTGCTCGGCCTGTCCCCCGTGATGCCCGTCGTCGTGCTCGACGACGCCGCCGACGCGGTGCCCACCGCGCGGGCGCTGCTCGCGGGCGGGATCGGCGTGATCGAGCTGACCCTGCGCACCCCGGCGGCGCTCGCCTCCATCGAACGGATCGCCGCGGAGGTCCCGGAGATCGTGATCGGCGCCGGGACCGTCACCGCGCCCGAGCACGCCAAGCAGGCCGCCGACGCCGGCGCGAAGTTCCTGGTCACGCCGGGCTGCACCGACTCGGTGCTGGACGCCGCGTTCGACACCGGCCTGCCGTTCCTGCCGGGTGCGAGCACGGTGTCCGAGGCGATGCGGCTGGCCGAACGCGGACTGACCGCCCTCAAGTTCTTCCCCGCCGAGGCCAGCGGCGGCGTCGCGTACCTGAAGTCGATCGGCGGACCGCTGCCGGGGCTGCGCTTCTGCCCGACCGGCGGGATCACCGTGAAGACCGCGCCGGACTACCTCGCACTGTCCAATGTGGGCTGCATCGGCGGTTCGTGGCTGACGCCGAAGGACGCTTTGGCGGCCAAGGACTTCGGGAAGATCGAGGCCTTCGCGGCCGAAGCTTCCAAGCTCTGATCCTTCTCGTGAAGGCCACCTTCGCGAAGGTGGCCTTCACAGTTTCAGAGCGGGAGCTGGTACTGGATGAACCCTCGGTTGACCGCGACCCGGTCGTACAGGCGGCGCGCGGTGACGTTGGATTCCTTGGTGTGCCAGTAAACGCGCTCGTAGCCTCGGTCACGCGCCCAGTCGGCGACTGCCTCGATCAGCGCCCGCGCGACCCCCTTGCCGCGGGCTTCCGGCGCGGTGAACAGGTCTTGCAGGTAGCAGACGTCGGTGAGCGCGGAAGTGCTGGGATGCACCAGGAAATGCACGATCCCGGCGAGTGTGCCGTCCACATGGGCTCCGAACGCGTGCATCCGCTCCCCCGTGCGGAATTCGCGCCAGGCGCGGTCGTAGACCTCTTGGGGCGCAATACGTTCGTAAAAGGCAATGTACGCGCGGAACAGGTTCTCCCAGGCTTCGCGGTCTTCGGTCTTCAGTGGCTCGATGGTGATCATGTGGTCCTCCCGGTGATCACCCGAGCCTAAGGTTCCGCCGCCGTCTCGCGAGTGGCCACTCACGCGGTAAAACGGGCTGCCACTCTCAGCTGACGGCCTGTTTCACCAGAGCGGCGACGCGCTTCTTCACCGCAGGAGTGGCGTCGGTCAGCGCGAAGGCTGTCGCCCACATCGCGCCGTCGTCCAGCTGGGCGGCCTCGTTGAAGCCGAGTGTCGCGTACCGCGTCTTGAACTTGGCCGACGCCTGGAAGAAGCAGACGATCTTGCCGTCCAGCGCGTAAGCGGGCTGGCCGTACCAGAGTTTCGGCGCGAGCATCGGGGCGTTCGCCGTCACGACGGAGTGGACCAGTTCGGCCAGCACCCGGTCCTCGCCGGTCATCTCGGCGATCTTCGCGACCACGTCCTGCTCCGCCGCCGCTGCCTTGTCCGCGGTCGAAGCGCGGCGCGCGGCCTTCTTCATGTCCTGGGCGTGTTCCTTCATCGCGGCCTTCTCTTCGGCCGTGAATCCTTCGTACGTGGTGGTCATGGCGGTGTCTCCGAGGTAGGCGGCGAGCGGGGGCATCCGGAAGTGGCACATCAGGACTGGGCGGCGAGGGTGGCGGTCTCCCAGGCGAACCCGTCCGGGTCGGTGTACGGGGCGGCGCCGCAGATCGCGATCCGGTGCGAGCCGGTGCCCTCCGGGGACACGCCGGCGTCCTTGGCCAGGGCCTTGCGCCGGTACAGCGCCAGCTTGACCGGGTCCGACCCGGACTCGAACTCGACGTACATGCGGCCGAAGCTCTTCCCGACGGTGAGACCGTGCTCGACGTAGAACTTCTTGCTCGCGGCCACGTCGGCGACGCCCAGCAGCAGCACGATGTCGTCGATCTCGCGAGTGGCCGGGCCGGTGTTCTTCTTCGCCGAGGTGGCGATCTTCCAGATCGCGCCGTCCGGGGCCTGGACGGTGCCGCCGTAACCCCACATCGATTTCGCGGCGGGCTTGATCACGGTCGCACCGGCGGCGATGGCGGCGTCGACGAGCGCGTCGACGTTGGCGGGCTGGGAAACCGTGAGGGAGAGGGTGTAGCCGCGGAAGCCGGTGGAGGGCTCCTGCGAAGCACGCAGACGCAGCTGGTTGTCGAGCCCGAAGGCGGTGGAGTAGAAGCGTCCGGCGGCCTCGGTGTCGGCCACTTCGAGGGTGATGGCGTCGATGAAGTTCATGCCGGTAACGCTATTTCCGGGCGGGCCTTCGGTGCTTCTTGATTCCTGATCGTTCGCATCGGCGCTGGTCAGAGCCTCGGCTTGGTGGGCCGAGCCAGTTCTTTCGCGTGACTGAGTGGACGTCACATGTGATCAGACGGACGACACGCTCGCGACCAGGTCTCACCGCGAGTCGTCCATCCAGTCACGTGTGTCGTCCGACCTTCGGTACCTAAGCCAAGCGTGGCTTCAGGCGTGTCGCGAAAGCCACTTTCGCGACGTCTGGTGTCCCGAAAGTGGCTTTCGCGACACCGTCTGGCGATCTGCCGCCGGTTCTACGCCCAGCTGCCGTGCCCCTTGAGAACGCAAACACCGGCCGTCGGGCAGGTGCCCGCTCGGCCGGTGAGCAGTTCGCGTGAAGGGGAAGCTCAGTCGAGGGTGGCGTCGTCCAGGAGGGCCGATTCGGCACCGAACTCGCGGAGTTCTTCGCGGATCACGGTGTAGGCCAGCCCCTGGGGATAGCCCTTGCGGGCGAGGAAGCCCAGCAGGCGGCGGATCGCCGTCTGCTCGTCGACGTTGCCCAAGGAGCGCAGGCGCTTCCGTACCAGCTCTCGGGCGCGCTGCTCCTCTGCCTCTCGGTCCACCTCGTCGGCGGCCTGGACGGCGATATCCCCATCGATTCCTTTGCGTTTGAGTTCGGCCACGAGAGCGTTCCGCGCCAGCCCCATGTTGGCATGACGGGAACGAACCCACATCTCGGCGAACTCGGCGTCGTTGATGAGCCCTGCCTGGTCCAGCTTACCGAGCAGGGTCTCCGTCGTCTCTTCGTCGAAGCCCTTGCGCTTGAGGGCCTGACGCAGTTCATCCGTGGAACGCGGGCGCGCGGCCAGGAGATCGAAGCAGATCTCCTTGGCCTTCTTCCTCCGCTCGTCCGGCGGCAGGTCCGCCGGATCCACTTTGGGCGCACGCATTCAGCTATCACTCCAGTCGAAACGATCGATCGGCGACTTCACCCCTGGCGGGGCGCTGGAACTCAGAAGTCGACCGGCGCGGGGGCGGCTTCGGCGTCGACGACGGCGCCGATACCGAGCTTCTCCTTGATGCGCTTCTCGATCTCGTTGGCGATGTCCGGGTTGTCCAGCAGGAACTTGCGGGCGTTTTCCTTACCCTGGCCCAGCTGGTCGCCCTCGTAGGTGTACCAGGCGCCCGACTTGCGCAGGATGCCCTGGTCGACACCCATGTCGATCAGCGAGCCCTCGCGGGAGACACCCTTGCCGTAGAGGATGTCGAACTCGGCCTGCTTGAAGGGCGGCGCGACCTTGTTCTTCACGACCTTGACACGGGTGCGGTTACCGACGGGCTCGCCGCCGTCCTTCAGCGTCTCGATCCGGCGGACGTCCAGGCGGACCGACGCGTAGAACTTCAGCGCCTTACCACCGGTCGTGGTCTCCGGGGAACCGAACATGACGCCGATCTTCTCGCGCAGCTGGTTGATGAAGATCGCGGTGGTGCCGGAGTTGTTCATCGCACCGGTCATCTTCCGCAGCGCCTGGCTCATCAGCCGGGCCTGCAGACCGACGTGGTTGTCACCCATCTCGCCCTCGATCTCGGCGCGCGGCACGAGCGCGGCGACCGAGTCGATGACCAGGATGTCGAGCGCGCCGGAGCGGATCAGCATGTCCGCGATCTCAAGCGCCTGCTCACCGGTGTCCGGCTGGGAGACCAGCAGCGCGTCGGTGTCGACGCCCAGCTTCTTGGCGTACTCCGGGTCCAGCGCGTGCTCCGCGTCGATGAACGCGGCGATGCCGCCGTTCTTCTGCGCGTTGGCGACCGCGTGCAGCGCGACGGTGGTCTTACCGGAGGATTCCGGACCGTAGATCTCGATGACCCGGCCTCGGGGCAGGCCGCCGATCCCGAGCGCGACGTCGAGCGCGATGGCACCGGTGGGGATGACGGCGATCGGGGCACGGCCCTCTTCGCCGAGGCGCATGACCGAGCCCTTGCCGTACTGCTTGTCGATCTGGGCCAGTGCCAGTTCGAGCGCCTTGTCCTTGTCGGGTGCTGCTGGTGCCATGGAGTCCACCTCGTTGGTTGAGCCGGTAGGGCTTGTTCAGTTCTGAGCTGTCGGGTCCGACGCTACGGGCGACCACCGACAATTCCAGGCCTCGCGCCCAAGCTGTGGATCGCTGACCCCGTTGTGGACAACACCATAGACGAACGTGTGTTCGAGGCCGTGGCCGACACGCCGTCACGCTAGGGTGCTCGCCCTCATCCCGAGGTCAGCGCCGCTCCGGCGGGATCTCGAAGGCGTCGCAGACCGCTCGCCAGACGTCCTTGGCCGAGGTTCCCGCGTCGAGGGCCTGTTCGACGGTCCGGCCCCCGAGTTCGCCGAAACTGTGATCCCTGGACAGGGTTTCCGCACGTCCAGGACCGAACTCGTCGGCCATCAGCCGCCGGAAAACCGTGATACGCATCGAGCGGAGTCTAGCCCTGCCTCCGGCTCGAAACGCGTGAAGGCCCCCTTCCCGCAGCTGAGCCGTGGGAAGGGGCTTTCACGCGCGGTTGGAGGGATAAGGCAAAGGTGGCGTGCTCAGTCACTCGCCCGCACGCCGACCTCGGGTGTCGCGAAAGCCACTTCCGCAACGTTGAAGGTTGCGAAAGGGGCTTTCTCAACGCTTCCGGGACTCCGCCGCCCACGAGACCACAAGATCCGCGGTGAAGGCCTCCTTCCCTACCCTGAAGGTAGTGAAGGAGGCCTTCACGGACTTGGCATCCGACAGGACCTTTGCCCTACCGCTCTATAAAACGGGACTACTCGCCCGGCTGGACGCTCTTTTCGAAGTAATCGGCCAGTTCGCCCGGCGTCGGGGTCTGTCCTTCGGCCGGGACCTGGTAGATGAAGCCGACCAGCGGCCGGTCGGTCACGGTGAACACCAGAACGGCGGCGTTCCGCCCGGCGGCCGAGGAGTACTGGCCTTCCAGGGCGTTGCCCGCCCACTTCGCCTCGGTGCGGTCCCCGCCCGCCGACTTGAGCAGCCCGTCGGTGTAGGCCTTGAGTTTCTCCGCCGAACCGCTCTGCAGGTAGGTCACCTGGGTCCCGGCACGGCCCGGCGCGGAGCAGGTCGACGTCACGCCGAGGTCCTCCGCCGGTTTCGCCGGCCCGTTGCCCATCCCCGGCTTGCAGTCGCCGGTGTCGGCGATCTTCCCGGCGAGCTGGCGCAGGCAGCCGGTGAGGCCTTTGTCGTCGGCCGCGGCGGGTGTCTTGCACTCGTCTGCCGTGTAGGTGGTCGCCGACGAGGACGTCAGGAAGTACGTGAGTCCGGCGGCGATCAGCACGACGACGGCCACGATGGCGCCGATGACGAGCGGCTTCTTCTTGTTCGCCGTCGCCTTCTCACCGGCGGTCTGCCCGGCGAGGGAGTACGTCGGGAAGTTCGTCGGCGCGGGCTGCTGCACCTGCTGCGGGCCGCTGTTCGGATAACCCGACTGGGGGAAACCACCGGACTGGCCGGGGCCGCCTTGATAACCGGGGATCGACGCGACCTGCTGCTGCGGCGGCGCGTACGGGCCCGAAGCGCCGGGGCCGACCTGATGCGCGCCCGTTCCCGCCGCGACCTGGCCTTCGACGCCCTGCGTCCGCGTGCTGATGCCGTCGGAGGCGACGTGCTGCGCGCCGAGGGCGACCGCGGTCTCTGGCTGGTCGAGGCTGCCGGGAACGACGCCGAGCTTCTCCGCGATCAGGCTGCCGACCAGCGGAAGCCTGCTCGAACCGCCGACGAGGTAGATACCGGCGAGCCGGTCGGGGGTCATCCCGGCGGACCGGACCACCCGCGCCATCAGCTCGACACTGCGCAGCATCGACGGCCGCACGAGGGCTTCAAGTTCGCCTCGCGTGACGAGGACGTCCTCGAACGGCTCCGGCATCGGGACCTCGGTCTGCGGGTGCCGCGAAAGGGCTTCCTTCGCGGCCTTCACGTCCTCCTGCAGCGCGCGTCGCGTACGACGGTCCGGAGTGGACTCGGGCCGCAGAACCCGCTGCCAGCGCTGGGGATCCTTGTGCGAGACCTCACGGCCGACGTGCACCAGCAGCGCCTGGTCGACGTCGAGGCCACCGAGGTCGGGAAGGCCGTCTTCGGCGACGACGGTGAAGCCGCCGTTCGGGGTCGCGCCGACGATCGCGACGTCGAAGGTGCCGGCACCGAGGTCGTACACGGCGAGCGCCTGGCCGGGCGCGAGTGTCTTGCCGGGGAACGACGCGAAATGCGCCGCCGCGGCGACCGGCTCGGGGACGAGCACCAGGTTGCCGCCCATCCCGGCGAGCCGGGCGGCGGACAGCAGCACGTTGCGGCGGGTCTGCCCCCACTGCGCGGGGTGGGTGAGCCGGACCTCGTCGGGCAGTTCGCCGCCGAGCTGACGGGTGGTCTCGTCGAGGACGCGGCGCAGGATCGCGGCCAGCACCTCGGTGACCGGGATGACGTCGGTGCCCAGCAGGAGCGTCTGTTCGTCGATGCGGCGCTTGGGGTTGGGCTCGAACCGGGTCGGGTCGAGCCGGGCCCGGCGCTCGGCGTCCCGGCCCACCATGATCGTGCCGTCCTCGGTGGCGAACACCGCGGACGGCATGTTGGCCGAACCGTCGACCTCGACCACCCGCGGCGGCCTCCCGTGCGCCGAAAGGACGGCCACGGTGTTGGACGTCCCGAGGTCCACCGACAGGATCCGCACAGCTCATACCCCTTCAACAGACGAACGGCGGCCGCCCCAGTACCGATCCGGCCGCGCTGGGCGTGATGCTCCCATGAGCGACGTCGCCGCACGTGCGGAACCCGCCGAACTCGTCCCGTGTCACAGGGCCCGGAGCGAAACTGTCGGTGGTCCGGCGCACTATGGACAGCGTGGCAGACGTACTCGACCTCTTCTCCCCCGCGACCAGGGACTGGTTCACCGGGGCCTTCGCCGCGCCCACCCGCGCGCAGGAGGGGGCGTGGCGTGCCGCGCACGCGAAGGAACACGCGCTGGTCGTGGCCCCCACAGGCTCCGGCAAGACGCTCTCGGCGTTCCTCTGGGCGCTGGACAGGCTGTCGGTCGAGCCGCCGCCGTCCGAACCGCGGAAACGCTGCCGCGTCCTCTACGTATCGCCTCTGAAGGCGCTGGCGGTCGACGTCCAGCGCAACCTGCGGGCGCCGCTGGCCGGGATCTCGCAGGCGTCGCGGCGGCTGGGGCTGCCGGTGCCGGACATCGGCGTCGGCATGCGCACCGGTGACACGACGGCCGCCGAGCGGCGCTCGTTCGGCAAAACGCCGCCGGACGTGCTGGTCACCACGCCGGAGTCGCTGTTCCTCATCCTCACCTCGTCCGCGCGCGACTCCCTGCGCGGCGTGGAGACGGTGATCATCGACGAGGTCCACGCGGTCGCGGGCGGCAAACGCGGCGCGCATCTGGCGTTGTCGCTCGAACGGCTAGACGCCCTTCTGGAGAAACCCGCCCAGCGGATCGGGCTGTCGGCGACGGTCCGGCCGATCGACGAGGTCGCGTCGTTCCTGGCCGGTGGCAGGCCGGTCACCATCGTCCAGCCGAAACTCGCGAAGACGATCGAGGTCCGCGTCGAGGTCCCGGTCGAGGACATGTCCAATCTCGACGGTCCACAAGGGCCGAAGCAGAACGAAGACCTCGACGCGGGCCTCGCGCGGCTCCCCGGATCGCTGGACGAGGTCGATGGCACACCGCGGCGGCCGTCGATCTGGCCCGCGGTGGAGGAGCGGGTCCTCGAGCTGATCCAGGCGCACCGGTCGACGATCGTGTTCGCCAACTCGCGGCGGCTCACCGAGCGGATGACGGCCCGGCTCAACGAACTCGTCGCCGAGCAGAGCGAACTGGAGCCGGATCAGCGGTATCCGGCCGAGGCGATCGGCCAGTCCGGGCTCACCACCGGCGCGGCGCCGGTGATCGCGCGGGCCCACCACGGGTCGATGTCCCGTGAACAGCGCACGCACGTGGAAGAGGAGCTCAAGTCCGGGCGGCTGGCGTGTGTCGTGGCGACGTCCTCTTTGGAACTGGGCATCGACATGGGCGCGGTCGATCTGGTCGTGCAGATCGAGGCACCGCCGACGGTCGCTTCGGGGCTGCAGCGGGTCGGCCGGGCCGGGCACCAGGTCGGCGCGGTGTCGAGCGGGGTGATGTTCCCGAAGTTCCGGGGCGACCTCGTCTCCTGCGCGGTGGTCGCGGAGCGGATGGCGTCCGGGGCGATCGAAGCGGTGCGGTATCCGAGGAATCCGCTGGACGTGCTCGCCCAGCAGATCGTGGCGATGGTGGCGCTCGAATCGTGGACGGTCGACGAGCTGGCCGCCCTCGCCCGCCGCGCCGCGCCGTTCGCGTCCCTGCCGGACGACGCGCTGCTGGCCGTCCTCGACATGCTCGCCGGCCGGTATCCGAGCGAGGAGTTCGGTGAGCTGCGCGCCCGGATCACCTGGGACAGGGTCAGCGGCGAACTGCACGGCCGTCCGGGTTCTCAGCGGCTGGCGGTGACCTCGGGCGGCACGATCCCCGATCGTGGCCTGTTCACCGTGATGACGCCGGGAGCCGACGACAAACCAGGGTCGCGGGTGGGCGAGCTCGACGAGGAGATGGTCTACGAGTCCCGCGTCGGGGACACGATCCTGCTCGGCACCTCTTCCTGGCGGGTCACCGACATCACCCACGACCGCGTGATCGTGGTGCCCGCGCCGGGTGAGCCCGCCAGGATGCCGTTCTGGAAGGGCGACGCACCGGGCCGTCCGCTGGAGCTGGGGCGGGCGCTGGGCGCGTTCGTCCGCGAACTGTCCACTTCGGAGCCATCGGCGGCCAGGGAGCGCGCCGCCGTCGCCGGGCTGGACGAGTACGCGTGCGACAACCTGCTGGCGTATCTGGAAGAACAGAAGTCGGCCACGCGGCACGTGCCCAACGACAAGACCGTGCTGCTGGAAAAGTTCCGCGACGAACTGGGTGACTGGCGGGTCATCCTGCACTCGCCGTTCGGGGCACAGGTCAACGCGCCGTGGGCGCTCGCGATCGCGGCCCGGCTGCGGGAGAACCGCGGGGTCGACGCCCAGGTGGCGCATTCCGACGACGGCATCGTGCTGCGGCTGCCCGAGGCGCTGGACATGGACGGCGCCGAGGTCACCATCGGCGTCGAGGACGTGCTGCTCGATCCGGAAGAGGTCGAGCAGCTGATCGTCACCGAGGTCGGTGGCTCGGCGGTGTTCGCCGCGCGGTTCCGGGAATGCGCGGCGCGGTCGCTGCTGCTCCCCCGCCGGGATCCGCGCCGCCGCACGCCGCTGTGGCAGCAACGGCAGCGCGCGTCGCAACTGCTTTCGGTCGCGGCCAAGTACGAGCGGTTCCCCGTGGTGCTGGAAGCGATGCGGGAAGTACTGCAGGACGTGTACGACGTCGGCGGGCTGCGCGAACTGATGGCCGACGTGCGGTCGCGGAAGGTCAAGCTGGTCGAGGTCGAAACACCGTCGGCGTCCCCGTTCGCGCGCAGCCTGCTCTTCGGCTACGTCGGGATGTTCCTGTACGAGACGGACGCCCCGCTCGCGGAACGGCGCGCGGCGGCGCTGGCGCTGGATTCGACACTGCTGGCCGAGCTGCTCGGCACCGAGGCGATCCGGGAACTGCTGGACGCCGAGGTCGTCGCCGAAGTCGAACGCTCGTTGCAGCGCCTCGATCCGGACAGGCACGCCCGCAACGCCGAGGAGGCCGCGGATCTGTTGCGGTTCCTCGGGGATCTCTCGATCGAGGAAGCCGCTGCCAGGGGCATCCAGCGGGAATGGCTGGAGGAACTGGAAGCCGCGCGGCGGGTGATCCGGGTGCGCATCGGCGGTGGCGAACGCTTCATCGCCATCGAGGACGCGGGCCGGGTGCGGGACGCGCTGGGCACGGCGCTGCCGGTCGGTGTGCCGGAGGCGTTCACCGAGCCGGTCGAGGATCCCGTGGGAGACCTGCTTTCCCGCTATTCGCGCAGCCGCGGCCCGTTCAGCGCCCGCCAGGCCGCCGAGCGCTTCGGGCTCGGGACGGCTGTGGTCACCGGTGTGCTGGACAGGCTGACCGCCCAGGGCAGGCTGGTCCGGGGCGAGCTGAGCCCGGTCGGGCATCCGGAGACCCACGGCGTGGGGATGGAGTTCTGTGACGCGTCGGTGCTGCGCAGGCTCCGGAGGGCGTCGCTGGCCCGGCTGCGGGCCGAGGTCGAACCGGTCGAACCGGCGGCACTGGGCCGGTTCCTGCCGTCATGGCACGGCATCGGCGCGCGAGTGCGGTCGGCGCCGACGGCGGACGACGTGCTGTCCGTGGTCGAGCAACTGGCCGGGGCACCGCTGCCGGCGAGCGCTGTCGAGTCCCTGATCCTGCCGAGCAGGCTGCCGGGCTACACCCCGTCACTGCTGGACGAACTCACGACGGCGGGTGAGGTCACCTGGTGCGGCTGCGGTTCCCTCTCCGGCGGGGACGGCTGGCTGGCGCTCGCGCCCACGGACGTCGCCGATCTGCTGCTTCCCGACCTCGAAGACGATCTGCCGTCCGGCCCGCTCCATCAGGCCATCCTGTCCACTTTGGAGGGTGGCGCGCAGTTCTTCCGCCAGCTCGTGGAGCGTGCGTCACCCCTGGTCGAAACCCCGCCCAACGACGGCGAAGTCGTTGCCGCGCTGTGGGATCTCGTATGGGCAGGGCTGGTCACCGGGGACACGCTGGGCCCGCTGCGGGCACAGGTCTCCGGTTCCGGCGCGGCGCACAAGCCCCGTCGGCAAGCTCCTCGCGGCCGGTACGCGCGGCTCCGGGCCGGGCGCCCGGCGATGCCCTCACGCACCGGGCCGCCGACGGTGGCCGGACGCTGGGCGCTGACCCCGGACCGCGAACCGGATCCGACCAGGCGGGCGCACGCGCGGACAGAGGCGTTCCTGGAACGGCACGGCGTCCTCACCAGGGGAGCGCTCGACACCGAGCGGGTGACGGGCGGTTTTTCCGGGATCTACAAGGTTTTGCGCGGCATGGAGGATTCGGGCCAGGTCGTCCGGGGTTACGTGGTGGAAGGGCTCGGTGCCGCGCAGTTCGCGGCGAAGGGCGCCGTCGACAGGCTGCGCGCGCAGTCCGGGAACCAGCGCACCACCACCGAGGGCGCGGTCGTGCTCGCCGCCGCCGACCCCGCGCAGCCCTACGGTGCCGCGTTGCCGTGGCCCACCGCGACCGGCGACACGAAGCACCGTCCGGCAAGGAAAGCGGGCGCGCTGGCGGTGCTCGTGGACGGTGTCCCCGCGATGTACGTCGAACGCGGCGGCCGGTCGCTGCTGAGTTTCACCGACGATCAGGAGACGTTGCGGTCGGCCGCGCGGGCGCTGTCCACGGCGGTGCGGGAAGGCTGGCTGGGTCAGCTCGCGGTGCAGAAGGCCGACGGTGAGGTGGCGCTCACCTCGGAGCTTTCGACCGTCCTTCAGGAGGCGGGATTCCGGGCGACTCCCAAGGGACTGCGGCTGCGGGCCTAGACTCTTCGCTCAGGCCAGTGGATAAGGACGTTCGAACATGGTGATGCGCGACCTGCGCTACTTCGGGGATCCCGTGCTCAAGACCGTATGCGATCCGGTCACGACCTTCGACAAGAGGATCGCGTCGCTGGTGACCGATCTGATGGACGGGGTGAAACCGGCCGGTCGCGCGGGTCTCGCCGCACCGCAGATCGGGGTCGGCCTGCGGGTGTTCAGCTACGACGTCGGCGGGCTGAGCGGGTACGTGATCAATCCGGAGATCGTCTCACTGTCCGAGGAGACGCACGAGATCGGCGAAGGCTGCCTGTCCGTGCCGGAGCTGTGGTTCCCGGTCGTCCGCGCGAAGCACGCCGTGGTGCGCGGGGTCGACCTGCGCAACGAGCCCGTCGAGGTCGAAGGCACCGAGGTGCTCGCCCAATGCCTGCAGCACGAGATCGACCACCTTGACGGCAAGCTGTACCTGCAGCGCCTCACGCCCGAGCGCAAGAAGCGCGCGCTGGGCGAGGCCCGTGGCAAAGACTGGTTCTGGAACCGCTGACCCACCGCATTCAGCGGACTAAACGCGCGGGTCGGGCAGGGCGAAGCGCAGGGTGGCGGAGTCGCCGGTGACGCGTTCGGGGCGGAGCCCCACGCGGGTGGCGGTGCGGTAGAGGGAGTCGTCGCCGGGCAGGCAGACAGCGGCGAGTTCACGCTCCCCCTTGGCCATGGCGAGGACGGCCAGCCGGGTCAGCAAGGCCGTGCCGATGCCTTGACGCTGCCAGGAATCCTCGACCAGGAGCGAGACTTCGGCCGCGCCGCCGTCGGCCGACGGGATCAGCTGGCCGAGACCGATCACGTCCCGGCCGCAGACCGCGAGCAGGCTGATCCCCCGCGGCGGCATCAGGAGCCGGTGCAGCCAGCGACGCGGCACCGTGCGCATCCCGGTGTGGTAGCGGTGGAAAAGCGTGGTCATCGAGCATCGCTGGTGCAGCGCGGACACCGCTTCCGCGTCGCCGGGGACGCCCTTCCGCAGGACGATCGCGGCGCCGTCTGGCCGGTCGAGCACGATCGGCCCGGTCACGTTGTCACGGACCGCGGCCATCAGGCCGGTGAGCGCGATCGCCCGGCTCAGTTCCAGTTCGACGAACGGCGACCACCGGCGGCGCGCGACGAACGCGGTGCCGTCCCCCGCCGGGAACACCGCCCGGTGCCCGCCCTCCGTCCGGGCCGGGTTCGCCTCGATCGACGGCACCTTCGTGACGACGTCGGCCGCGAGGACGCCGCGGAGCACTTCCTCGAGGCCGCTGGGGTCCTCGACGGCTCTCTTGACCGCGGTGAGCGTCGCGGTGGCCGGATCGACCAGTTCGGCCAGATCCGCGTCGACGACGGCGGAGCATTCGCAGCCTTCGTCGCGGATCGCGTCGACGAGCAGCTGCTTCGGCAGGCCGGTGGCGGGCCGCAGGACGATCTCGTCGAGCACGCCGCCGGGGACCGGGAGCACCGACAGCCCGAGGATGTTGCATTCGAGGTCGGCCAGCCGGATCGCGATCCTGGCCAGGGTGCCGGGCCTGTCGTCGACGCGGATGCGGACCCGCCAGGCCGACGCGGCCGCTGTCTCGTCACCGAGGTGGACCGGGGCGGGAAGGACTCGATAGGTCTCCATGACCTCCACGGTCCCGGCCGGTTGTTGCCTGCCAACGGCGCGGGTGTTTCGCGCAGGTCAGCGTTCGATGCCGCGGCGCAACCCGGACGAAACAACTCAGCGGGGCGTGAGCACGCCGAACTCGTTGCCCTCCGGATCAGCCATCGCCTCGGCGTTCTGCCCTGTCGCGCCCAGCGCCCGCAGACGCCGGACCTCGGCCGCCCGGCTGCCGCCTCGACGCGGCGCGATCTCGAACCGCAGCCGGTTCCGGCGCCGTTTCTCCTCGCTCGTGGCGAGGAACTCGACCCACGGACCGCGGCCGTCCGGCGGCCGCAGGCCCACGATCGTCGCTTCCCGGAGGCCGATCTCCCAGCCCAGCGCGGCCGACCAGAACCGCGCGAGCCGCTCCGGGTCGAGAGCGTCGATGACGACCGACGCGATCGCACCGGTGCCCGCGTACTGCTCGCGGGGCTCGAGGACGCAGAACTCGTTGCCCTCGGGATCCGCCAGCACCACCCACGGCACCCGTTTCTCCTCCGGCGGGCCCTGGCCGACGTCGGTGTGCCGTGCGCCGAGGGACAGCGCACGGTCCACCAGCTCGGCCTGGTGTTCCGGCGATCGGCTCGCCAGATCCAGGTGCAGCCGGTTCTTGCCCTGTTTGGCCCCCGGCTCGGAGCGGAAGGCCGGTTCGAACGGGGCGTCCCAGCTGAACAGCCCTTCCCAGAAACCCGCCAGATCTCTGGGAAGGGCCGAGTCGAAGACCAGGTTCACCAGACGTGCTGTCACCCCGGTGAACCTAGACGGCACCACCGACACTTTTGTTCGTTTAGGTGAACCCGCGTCCGCGATCGACGTCGGCAGGGCGCTCGCCGGTCAAGCACGTCACGCTGAGCGAGCAGGGCGCCCTGCCACCGCGATAGCGGGGCCTTCGGCCGGGGCGGGTTCACGTGTTCGGTCACTTCTCTGGCACATCTTCAGCTCCGCCGACTGGCGCTGACCGGTTTGGCTTCCCCACCGACCGGTCATCGGGTCGCGAGCCGCAAAAGGGCCCAGAGTTGTCCCGCCATGTCCTGGTCTCCGCTGACCGTCACCGCCGTCGGACCCGCCCGGCCCCAGAGCCAGCGGTAGATCTTGTCCGGCTGCCCGGTGATCAGATCGTCCGCGCGCTGGGCCTCCTCGGCCGAGCATCGCCAGGCGACCGTTTCCGTGGGCCCCGCTCTGGCGATCCAGGTGTGGCCCGCGGTCCGCACGCCGACCGATCCGGTCTTGGTGCCGGACAGTCCCAGCAACGGCAGCCGCTGGCCGAACCAGAGCACCAGCGCCTCGTCGATGCCGTCGAGCGCCACGTCTTCGGGGATCTCCGACACCTCCCGTCCGGCCGCGTTCTCCGCGTCGATCCGGTGGATCGTCGCCTCGTGCGCCATCCGCCGCCGCCAGAACCCGTAGCTGCGGTCCGCCGGCCACCAGGTCGGCGCCAGTTCGTCCGGATCGTGCGCGGACAGTTCGGCGACCAGTTCGTCCCGGCCCTCGCGGAAGTACTCCTCCAGGGTCTGCTGCGGCCCCGGTTTGCGCTGCCAGTGCTCGGGACGGCGTCCGTCGGTGATCCAGCGGCGGGTGACCCGGTACACGCTGCCGACGTGCCTGAGCACTTCGCCGAGCGTCCAGCCTGGGCAGGTCGGGACCGGCGCGTCGGCGGACGCGGTATGCGCCACCTGAGCCATCAGCTCGGTTTCGGCGCCGATCACCTCCAGGAATCTGCTCTGGTCGATCATGGCCTGCCCGGCCATCGGGCACCCCCTCTCTGCGGTGGCTCAGGCGACATACGCCGAATCACCCATCGGCAGCCCGTGCACCACCCGTCGCACCAGTTCCAGGAACACGGTGGCGGCCCGCACCAGCTCGTCCGCCATCTCGACGGTGACCTTCCCGGTGATGCCCGCCTGCGCGGCGGCCCGTGTCGCCGAGTTGGCCGCGAAGAACGCCGCCCACTCCTTCAGTTCGGGGGCGACGGAGTCGAGCAGCACCCAGCCGCTCGCCGGCCGGGCACGGCCCCGGTGCGGCCGGCCGCGGGCCTCCAGGACCGCCGCGGCGCCCCGCAGCGCGGCGAGATAGGCCCCGATGAACCGCTCCGCGGGATCGTCCTCCCGCTCTGCCTCGGCGAGCCCCCGCCTCGCCTGCGCGTACAAGGAGACCGCCGCGGGTGGTGCCGGCGGGCGCAACGACATCGGCAGGGCGGGCTGCGCGGTGCCCCCCGGCCTCTCGGCTTCGTCGGGGGACACGACCGAAACGGACATGACGACCCTCCTCCTGTACGTGAGCGCCGGCCGGTGCCCGGCGCCGAGGCGCTTCCCCCGCCCCCGCGCCGGGCACCTACCGGTGCGCGCTCACCGAATGTCGAACGTCTGTTCGAACGAGTCCAATGTAACCCCGAACAGCCCATTTCTTCAACCCCGTAGCCGGGTGATCGCCGCATGTGGTGCGGGACACGGGATCGGCCACGTGATCTCATAGGCTCATGAGCACCATCGACCAGTCCGGTCATCCCTCGGTGGCGAAGGTCGCGACCGCACTCGCCGAGGCGGGCCAGCAGGCCGCCGCCGACGGGATCCGGATCCTCCCCGCCGAAGTCCGCACGGCCGTGCAGGCCGCCGAAGCGCTCGGTGTCGAGGTCGGCGCGATCGCGAACAGCCTCGTGTTCCGCAGCCGCACCGGCGACACGGACACGGCCCTGCTCGTGTTGACTTCCGGCGCGCACCGGGCCGACACCGGGCTACTGGCTTCACTGACCGGCGCCGACAAGATAGGCAAGGCGGACGCGGATTTCGTGCGCGCGCACACCGGGCAGCCCATCGGCGGCGTCGCCCCGGTCGGTCACCCGAAGGCGTTGACCACTCTCGTCGACACCGCGTTACGCGCTCACGACGTCGTCTGGGCCGCCGCCGGGCATCCGAAGTCGGTGTACCCCACGACGTTCGACGGCCTCGTCGCGCTGACCGGGGGCACTCCCGCGGACGTCGCGGGCGACGGGCAGGATGGGCGCCCGTGACCGCGATGTCCTCGGAATGCACTCGTTACGTCCAGCTGTCCGCGGACGAGTTCCGCGCCCGGCTCCCCGAGGCGCTGACCATCTACGTCGACGCCATGCGCTACCCCGAGGGCACGGCGGAACAACGCGCCCCGATGTGGCTCACGCACGCGCTGCGCGAAGGCTGGCGTTGCATGGCCGCGCTCGACGCGGACGGTGTCCTGCTCGGGCTCGCCTACGGCTACAAGGGCCGCGGCGGCCAGTGGTGGCACGAGCAGGTCCGCCACGGCCTGACCCGGCGTGACGGCCAGGCCGCCGCCGAGCACTGGATGTCCGACTACTTCGAGCTCACCGAGATCCACGTCAGCCCCGGAAGCCAGGGGAAACGGATCGGCGAGGACCTCCTGCGACGGCTGCTCGACGGCGTGCCCAGCGCCCACGTCCTCCTTTCCACGCCGGAAGGCACCAGCCGGGCCTGGAACCTGTACCGGCGCGTCGGATTCGTCGATGTGCTGCGGGACTACCACTTCGCCGGGGATCCCCGCGCGTTCGCGATCCTCGGCCGGACACTGCCCCTCTAGGGTTTGGAGTAGGCGACGGCGAGCGCGGCGATGAGCACCGCCGCGCCGCACCACCCCACGGCGCCGAGCCGTTCCCCCAGCACGACCGTGGACAGCAGCGCGGCCGTCAACGGTTCGAGCAGGGCGGACAGCGCCGCGAGCACGGGATGCGCGCCTTCGAGACCGCGAAAGTACGCCGCGTACGCCAGCGCCGTGGGCACGACACCGAAGTAGAGGACGAGCGCGAGCACGTCGGCCTGCAGCGGCACGGCCATCCCGAACCACCACGCGGCGGGAATGAGCGCGGCACCGCCGATCAGGCAGCCGAAAGCCGTGGTGGGCAAGGGATCCAGGCCCTCGACACGGTTCGCGGTCACCAGGGTCAGCGCGGCGAATCCGGCCGCGGCGAGGAGCGCGAAGAACACTCCGGCGACGTTGACCTTCTCCCCCGGTGTCCCTTGCAGCAACGCGAGTCCGACAAGGGACCCGGCCAGGGACACCGCCGTCCGCGCTCCGGGCAGGCGGCGGGTTTTGGCGGCCGTCGCGACGGCGAGCAGGACGGGCGCGCTGCCGATGGTGGTCATGGTCGCGACGCTCACGGAACTCAGCGAGACCGCGGCGAAATAGCTGGTCTGGAAGAGCGCGAACAGGCCGCCGACCGTCAGCAGACGGCGGCGGACCTCCGAAGTACGGGGAAGGCCGCGGAGGCCGCCGGTGAGCCAGAGGTAGCCGGTGGCGATCACGCCGCCGATGAGCAGCCGGTACGCGGCGACGCTCAGCGGATGGAGTCCCGCGCGGGAGGCGAGCAGGGATCCGGCGAGGCCGCCGGTCCCCCAGAGGACACCGGCGAGGACGAGCGCGGCCGACGATCGGGCGCGCGTGGGTACGGCAACGGACATGGGGAAACGCTCCTGCGTCTGTGTCGGTCGGAAGGGACGTCGACGACGCGGGGTGCTTCAGTGCAGCACGGATCGGCCGGGCGGCTGGAACGCCGCGCGGCCGGAGACACCCCGCTCAGGAGGCGGGGGGTGGGGTGACGAGAAAGATCCGGTGCACGAGGGGAACATACCGCCCGAAGTCCGTGAAGGCCTCCTTGAGGGACTCTGAGTCCCTCAAGGAGGCCTTCACGGACATACGAGGACTTCAGTCCAGGGACGCGAGCATTTCGCGGAGGGTGTCCAAGCCCATCCCGCCGAGCGCCAGGGCCCGCGTGTGGAACTGCTTGATGTCGAAGGCGTCGCCCTGCCGGGCACGGACCTCGTCGCGTGCGGTGAGCCAGAGGCGTTCGCCGAGCTTGTACGACGGCGCCTGCCCTGGCCAGCCCAGGTAGCGGTCGATCTCGTCGTGCACGTGGGCCGGGTCGGTGACGGTCCTGGTGAGCATGAACTCCAGGCCCAGTTCGGGCGTCCACCGCTCGCCCTCGTGGAAACCGGTGCCCGCCGGGATCTCCAGCTCCAGGTGCATGCCGATGTCGACGATCACGCGCGCGGCACGGAACAGCTGCTCGGACAGCATGCCCAGCAGTTCACCGTCGTCGGACAGGAACCCGAGGTCCTCCATCAGCCGCTCGGAGTACAGCGCCCAGCCCTCGGCGTGCCCGGAGGTGAACGCCAGCATCCGCTGGTACTTGTTGAGCGAGCCCGACTGGTCGACCGCGGTCGCGATCTGCAGGTGATGGCCCGGCGCGCCCTCGTGGTAGACGGTGCTGACCTCGCGCCAGGTGGTGAACTCGTCCCGGCCCTGCGGCAGCGACCACCACATGCGGCCGGGCCGCGAGAAGTCCTCGTTCGGGCCGGTGTAGTACGCGCCGACGGTGCCGCCGGGCGGGGCGATCTTGCACTCCAGCTCCATCACCCGGTCGGAGATGTCGAAGTGCTTGCCGCGCAGCAGCTTCAGCGCGTTGTCGGACAGGTTCTGCATCCAGGCCTGGAATTCCGCCCGGCCGCGGACGACGTACTTGGGGTCGGCGTCGAGGACGGCGGCCGCCTCGGCGAGGGTGGCGCCGGGTTTGATCCGGCCGGCGACCTCGCGCATCTCCGTTTCGATGCGGGTGAATTCGGCCCAGCCCCAGGCGTAGGCCTCGTCCAGGTCGAGGGTGGCCCCGGTGAACATCCGTGACCACAGCTTGTACACCTCGGCGCCGACGGCGTCCTTGACCGGCGCCAGCGGGGCGAGTTCGGCCCGGAGGAAACCGGCGAACTCGGCGTACGCCTCCTGCGCGATGGTGGCGGCGTGGCCGAGTTCGGTGCGAAGGCTGTCGCTGACGTCCTTCGCCCCCGAGACCAGCGTGGTGAAGTACCCGGTGTCCTCCTTGAGCCCGGCCCAGGTCTCCGCCTGCTCCGCGACCTTGCGGACCTGGCGCAACGCGGAGACGTGACCCGCGTCGGCACCGGCGAGCAGCCCCGCCCTCAGCTGACCCAGCGCCTCGGGAAGCTTCGCCATCCGGACGGCGATCGTCGCCCAGTCCGACTCGGTCTCGGCGGGCATGAGGTCGAAGACCATCCGCAGGTTCTGCGCCGGGCTCTCGATCACGTTCAGCGACGAAAGGTCGAGGCCCGCCTCGTGGATCTCCAGCACCAGCCCGATCCGCTCGGCGAACACCGCCTTGGCCGCGCGCTCCGCGTCGTCGGCGGGTTCGGCCGCCTCGATGTCGGCGAGCGCGCGGGCGGCGATCGCGGCCCGCGCCGCGTGCCCGGCGGGCGAGAAGTCGGTCAGCTGATCGTCGTACCCGGCGACCCCGAGGATCGTCGCCTCGACGGGGTCCGCCGCCGCGATCTCGTCGACGTACCGGTCACAGATCTGGTGCACACTTTGCGCGGTTGAAGCCATGCGGCGAACGCTACCCGGACCGCGGGCGCCTTCGGTACGGAGTTACGCGCGAGCCGGGACCAGGCCGAGCCTGCTGACCACCTCACGCGTGGCCTTGGACCGGTTGAACGTGTAGAAGTGCAGGTCGGGGACGCCTTCGGCGATGAGCCGTTCGCACAGTTCGGTGACCGCGTCGATTCCCGCCGCGCGGAAGGCCTTCGGGTCATCGGCCAGCGGTTCGAGCCGGTCCAGCAGCCGCCGCGGGGCGGGCGCGCCGGACAGCTTGATCGACGTGTGCAGCGTCCGCAGCGTGGTCAGCGGCATGATGCCGGGGATGACCAGCGCCTCGCAGCCGGTGGCCGCCACCCGGTCCCGCAGGCGGAGGAAGTCTTCCGGTTCGAAGAACAGCTGCGCGATCGCGAAATCCGCGCCCGCGCGGAGCTTGCGCACCAGGTACTCGGTGTCGGCTTCGAGGTTCGCCGACCTCGGGTGGCCGTACGGGAAGGCCGAGACGCCGACGCAGAAGTCGCCGAGGGAACGCACCAGTTCGACGAGTTCCTCGGCGTAGTTGAGCCCGTTCGGATGCGGGACCCAGTCGCCGTAGACGTCGCCAGGCGGGTCGCCCCGCAGCGCGAGGATGTTCCGCACGCCGACGGCGGCGTACCAGCCGATGACGTTGCGCAGTTCCGCGACCGAGTGGTTCACCGCGGTGAGGTGCGCCATCGGCACCAGCGTGGTTTCGGTGGCGACGCGGGCGATGCTGCGGATCGTGCCGTCCCGGCTGGAGCCGCCGGCGCCGTAGGTGATCGACATGTACGCCGGGTCCAGTGGCTCGAGTTCCCGGATCGACTTCCACAGCACGGCCTCGTCCGCCGTGTCGCGAGGCGGGAAGAACTCGATGGAGAACACGGGACCATCACCCTGCAACCGCTCGACCACGGACGTCATACCGCTCATGTTAAGGGGGAAAGTCCGCTTGCTGGGAGCCCCCTCTCAGGCTATGGGCGTGCCGCTTCAGCCGCTCACGAGCGGTTGCCGAGTGGCGCCCGCCTGGGGAGACTCGGGGGCGAGCACAAGGAGCCGTCATGAGCGCCGAAAACGACACCAGCTGGGACGAGGACGTCCGCGTCGCGGTCTACCGCGCGTTCGCGGAGCACGGGAGGCCGCCGACGGCGCCGGAACTGGCCGACGCCGCCCACGGATCGCTCGCGGTGGCGAAACAGGCGCTGCACCGGCTCGCGGAGCAGCGGCACCTGGTGCTCGACGACTGCGAGCACGTCGTGATGGCTCACCCGTTCGCGGCGATCCCGCTGGGGTTCTCCGTGATGGGTGAGCGGACGCTGTGGTGGGGCGGCTGCGCGTGGGACGCGTTCGCGATCCCGCATCTGGTCAAGGCCGAACCCGAGGTGCTGGTGTCCACGCGCTGCCGGGGTTGCGGCGAACCGCAGGCCCTGATGGTGAACGACCAGGCCCCGCCGAAGAGCGGGCTGGTCGCGCATTTCCTGGTCCCGGCGGCGCGGATGTGGGACGACGTCGTGCACACCTGCGGCAACCAGCGGCTGTTCTGCGGTGAGTCCTGTGTGGACGAATGGCTCACGGAAACGGGGCAGGACAAGGGTTACGTCATGGATCTGGCGACCTTGTGGCGGCTGGCGGCCGGCTGGTACGACGGCAGGCTCGAGCACGGTTACACCCGCCGGGACCCGGCCGCCGCGGCCGCGTACTTCACCCAGGCCGGGCTGAGCGGCCCGTTCTGGAGCTAGACCAGGAACCGCAGCAAGGCCGTGACGACGACGCCGCAGAGGATCGCGGCGAGCACCGGGACGCGTAGCACGTAGGTCACCGCGATCGCGGCCAGTCCCGCGCAGAGCGTCCAGTCGACCCCGGACCAGGCCGGGCCGGTCACCTCGGTGAGCACGAGACCGGCCAGCAGCGCGGGCGCGAGCAGCGCGATCACGCCTGCCACGCGCGGCGGCATTTCCCGGTCGCCGAGCAGGACCGGGCCCACCGCCTTGAACCCGATACTGACCAGCGCCACCAGGACGATGGCGAGCCAGAGCGTCATCGCCGCACCCCCAGGCCCAGCAGCGCGGCGGCCGAGGCACCGATCAGCGCGAGCCCGACCGGGACGAACAGCACCAGGACCCCGGCGAGGCAGGCGGCGAGGGCCGCGGTCCGGACCGCCTGGCGCGAACGGCGCAGTTCGTCGATGAGCAGGACCAGGAAGAAGCCGGGGAACACGACGTCGAGCCCGAACCGCGCGACGACGTCCGGCGGTGGCGCGGCCAGCACCCCGAGCACCGTGCCCAGCACCCATGCGGGCAGCTGGACGAGCGTGCAGCCGATGAGTTTCTCGCGGTCGAAGCGCCCTTCACCGAGATGAGCGGCCACCCACGAACCGTCGACGACGGCCTGGCCCTCCCACGCCCGGCGCAGCCGCCCGCCGCGCAGGTCCGCGGCGACGGCGGCGCCCATCGGCAGGAACCGGGCGTTGATCAGGGCCGCGGCGCCGACCGCGACGGCGAGGTTGCCGCCGCCCGCGAGCGCGGTGGCCATCGCGAACTGGGCCGAGCCGGAGAACACGACGATCGAAGCGACGATCGGGGCCGCGATCCCCCAGCCCAGAGTCTGACTGTAGGCGCCGAAGGTGACGCCGAGGACGAAGGTCGCGACACCCAGCCCGAGCCCGACGCGGGCGCCGGCCAGATAGTGCCGCCGGAGCGTTGTCATGCCCCCGACCCTAACAAGCTAAACTGATTTTGACCATTAGGAGGATCCATGGACGGCCACTGGGACGGGTACGACAGCATCGGCGGGAGTGTGCCGTTGGACCTGGTCAACACCGTTTCCTGGCGGCGTGATCCGGTCAGGCGGGACGACCGGCTTTCGAGTCCGGAAAGGCTGTCCGAGTGGGTCGTCCTGGTCGGCGCGGGCACCGAACGGATCGAGATCTCCGAGGCCGTCCTGGAGGCGGTGAAGTCCTTCCGCGAGACGCTCTACCGCGTGCTCGTGTCGGCTCCGCCGGACGTCACACCGCTGCGAAAGCCACTGCTCTCGGCGTACCGGCACGCCGAACTCGCACCGTCCTTCCCGCTGCGGTGGACCGTGCCCTTGTCCGACGGCGCCGCGCTGCCGCACTTTCTCGCGCTGGCGGCCGAGGACCTGCTTCGCTCCGGAGACCTCGAACGGATCCGGGAATGCGAGGGGCCGGGGTGCGGCTGGATCTTCACCGACCACACGCGTAACAGGTCGCGGCGCTGGTGCAGTTCGTCGGACTGCGGAAACCGGGCGCGGGCGAAGCGGCACTACGACAAGGGCCGTGGCTGACGTCTGTTTCGCCACATTCGAAGGCACCCGACTGGGTCACGGCGGTGTCCTTCCCGGAGGATGTGCTCATGGACACGTCCGCCTACGACGCCGATCTGCCCGCCCACGTCGAGCGGGCGCTGGCCGGGTTCCTCGAGCGCGCCGGTGCCGAAATCCGCCGCACCGAACCGACCGTGGGCGTCGGGATCGACGCGCTGGCCGGGTTCGTGCTGGGCGGCGGCAAACGGCTGCGCCCGACGTTCGCCTGGTGGGGCTGGCGCGGCGCGGGCGGCGATCCGTCGGGGCCGGACGTCGAAGGCGTGCTGCAGGCGGTGGCGAGCCTGGAGCTGATCCAGGCGTGCGCGCTGATCCACGACGACCTCATCGACTCTTCCGATTCGCGCCGCGGTTCCCCGACGGTGCACATCGCGGGCGCCAAACTGCACGCCGACAGCGGCTGGCTGGGTTCGCCGAGCACGTTCGGGCTCGCGACCGCCGTCCTGGTCGGCGACCTCGCGCTGGCCTGGGCCGACGACATGTTCGGCGAGGCCCCGCTCCCGCCCGCGGCCCTCGCGGCGGCGCGGCCCGCGTGGCGCGCGATGCGCACCGAGGTGCTCGCCGGGCAGTACCTCGACGTCCGCACCCAGGCCACCGGCGACGCCTCCCCCGAGGCCGCGCTGCACATCTGCAAGCTCAAGACGGCCGCGTACACCGTGATGCGCCCGCTGCACCTCGGTGCCGCGCTCGGTGGCGCCGACGACGCCCTGATCGCGACGCTGCGCGAGTTCGGCGACGAGGTCGGCGTGGCGTTCCAGCTGCGGGACGACCTGCTCGGCGTGTTCGGCGACCCGTCGGTCACCGGCAAGCCCGCGGGCGACGACCTGCGCGAAGGCAAGCGGACGCTGCTGGTCGCGCTGGGTCTCCAGCGCGCGGCCGAACAGGGCAAGAACGCCGCGTCCAAGGTCATTTCCGACGCCATCGGCGACGCGCACCTGTCCGAAGACGCCGTCGAGACCGTTCGCGAGGCACTGCAGGACGTCGGCGCCGTCGACGCGGTGGAACGCCGCATCGACGAGCTCACCGAGTCCGCGATGGCGGCGCTGGACCGCGCCCACCTGGCCGAGCCCGCTCCCGCCGCGCTGACCGGGCTGGTCGTCAAGGCGACCCAGCGGACGTACTGATGCGCACCGTCACCGGTCCGAGTGACCACGTGGTGGTGATCGGTGGCGGGCTCGCCGGGCTGTCGGCGACGCTGCATCTGCTCGGCGCCGGACGCCGCGTGACCCTGCTGGAGCAGGACAAGACTCCCGGCGGCCGGGCCGGTCAGGCGGATTTCGGCGGCAACACCGTCGACACCGGCGCCAGCGTGCTGACCATGCCGGAACTGCTCGACGAGGCGTTCTCGGCGGTCGGCGAATCCCTGGCGGACAACCTGACGCTGACACGGCTCGACCCGGCGTACCGCGCGAGGTTCGCCGACGGCAGCACGATCGCCGTGCACACCGAGGCGGCGGCGATGGAGGCCGAGATCCGCGCGGCCGCCGGTCCGGCCGAAGCCGAGGGCTACCGGCGGCTGCGGCGCTGGCTGACCGAGCTGTACGCGGTGCAGAAGGATCAGTTCATCGGCGCGAACTTCGACTCGCCGTTCGATCTCGTGCGCCCGGAACTGGCGAAACTGGCCGCGCTGGGCGGATTCGGGCGGCTCGGCCCGAAGATCGGCGGTTTCCTGCACGACGACCGGGTGCGGCGCCTGTTCTCCTTCCAGGCGCTCTACGCGGGGCTCGACCCGGCACGCGCGATCGGCGCGTACGGCGTCATCTCCTATATGGACACCGTCGGCGGGGTCTACTACCCGTCGGGCGGGATGGGCGAGATCGCGCGGTCGATGGCGAACGCCGCCGAGCGCGCGGGCGCGGAGGTGCGCTTCGGCACCGAAGCCGCTTGGCTGGAAAGGGTTTCCTCGCGGGTGCGCGCGGTACGGACCCGCTCGGGCGAGCGGATCCCTTGCGACACCGTGGTTCTCGCGACCGAACTCGGAACCGCGTACCGGCTGCTCGGAGCACGCCCGCGTCGTCCGCTGCCGCTGCGGTACTCGCCGTCGGCCGTCGTGCTGCACGGGCACGCGCCGAAATCGTGGCCGGAACTGGGCCACCACACCATCTTCTTCGGTCAGGCCTGGGAGAAGACGTTCTCGGAGATCATCCACGAGGGCAGGCTGATGAGCGATCCGTCGCTGCTGGTGACCCGGCCGACCGCGACCGAACCAGGCCTCGCCCCCGGCGGCGACCAGGTGATCTCGGTGCTGGCCCCGGCACCGAACCTGCGCCGCGGCAAGATCGACTGGGGCCGGGTCGGGCCCGCGTATCGCACGGAACTCCTGCGCACACTGGAAAACCGCGGTCTCGCCGGCTTCGCGGGCGGCTTCACCGTCGACGAGACGATCACCCCGGCAGGCTGGGCGGAACGCGGGCTCACCGCGGGCACCCCGTTCTCGCTCGCGCACACCTTCGCCCAGACCGGCCCGTTCCGGCCGGGGAACCTGGTGCGGGCGGCGGACAACGTCGTACTGGCGGGCTGCGGGACGACACCGGGCGTCGGCATCCCGCCGGTGGTGATCTCCGGCAGGCTCGCCGCGGGAAGGGTCACCGGCCGATGAGCGAACTCGACGCCGCGGGTATCACCGCACCGGCGTTGCGGGCCGCGTACACCGAATGCCGCCGCATCAACGCGCACCACGGCCGCACGTTCTTCCTCGCGACCCGTCTGCTGCCTGCCAGGACGCGGCCGTTCGCGCACGCGCTGTACGGCTTCGCGCGGATGGCGGACGAAGTGGTCGACAACCCCGCGCCCGGCACCGATCCCGCCGTCGCGCTGGACGACGTCGCCGTCATGGTCGGGCAGGTCTTCGACGGCGGCACACCCGCCGATCCGGTGCTGGCCGCGCTCGCCGACACGGTGCGGCGCCACGACCTGGACCGCGAACTGTTCGACGCGTTCCTGTGGTCCATGGCGATGGACCTCAAGGTCACCGAGTACGCGACCTACGCCGACCTCAAGGAGTACATCCACGGTTCGGCCGAGGTGATCGGCCTGCAGATGCTGCCGGTCTTCGGCACCGTGGTACCGGTCGAGGAGGCGATGCCCGGTGCGGCCGCGCTCGGTGAGGCGTTCCAGCTGACCAACTTCCTCCGCGACGTCGGCGAGGACCTCGACCGGGGAAGGCTGTATCTGCCCACCGGTGAACTGGCCGCGTTCGGCGTCGACCGCGAACTGCTCGAATGGTCCCGTGCGCGCGGGCTGCCGGACCGGCGAGTGCGGCGCGCGCTCGCCGTCGCGGTGGCGCGCAACCGGGCGGTGTACCGCCGCGCCGAAGCGGGGATCCCGTTGCTGCGCCCGGAATCCCGTGACTGCGTGCGGACCGCGCTCACGCTGTACGAAGGCATCCTCGACGAGATCGCGGCCCTCGGTTACGACGTGCTGAACACCCGCGCCGTCGTCCCTCGCCGTCGTCGCGCGGCTGTCGCCCTGCCGAGGCTGCTGGCGAGCACGTGGAGCAACTCCAGGCTTAAGGTTCGGTCATGACCTCTGCTTCGAACAGGAAGATCCGGATCGGCGTCCAGCTGCAGCCTCAGCACGCCGAGTACAAGGCGATCCGCCGGGCGGCTTCGGAGGCCGAAGACCTCGGCGTGGACATCGTCTTCAACTGGGACCACTTCTACCCGCTCTACGGCGAGCCCGAGGGCCTGCACTACGAGTGCTGGACCATGCTGGGCGCCTGGGCGGAGTCCACGTCACGGGTCGAGATCGGCGCGCTGGTGACGTGCAACAGCTACCGCAACCCGGAACTGCTCGCCGACATGGCCCGCACCGTCGACAACATCTCCGACGGACGGCTGATCCTCGGCATCGGCTCCGGCTGGTTCGAGAAGGACTACGACGAGTACGGCTACGAGTTCGGCACCGCCGGCGGGCGGCTCGACAACCTCGCCGAGGCGCTCCCGCGCATCGAGAGCAGGCTCGGCAAGCTGAACCCGCAGCCGGTCCGCGACATCCCGGTGCTGATCGGTGGCGGCGGCGAGAAGAAGACGCTGCGCCTGGTCGCGAAGCACGCCGACATCTGGCACGGCTTCGGCGACCCGGAGGTTGTGGAGCGCAAGGTGAAGATCCTCGACCAGCACTGCGCCGACGTCGGCCGGGACCCGAAGGAGATCGAGCGTTCGGTCGCCGTCGAAGGCGAGCCGGAGGAGCTGGGTCCGAAGCTGCTGGAGCACGGTGTCTCACTGTTCACCGTGGCGACCGGCGGGCCGGACTACAACCTCGACAAGCTGCGGTCCTGGATCGCTTGGCGGGACAAGCAGGGCTGAGCTCTGGGGCGAGGCGAAAGTCCGTGAAGGCCTCCTTCCCTACTCTCAAGGTAGGGAAGGAGGCCTTCACGGACAGTGCGGCTGAATGGACGACAGGCGTGACTGGCTGGACGACACGCTTGGCTCTGCTCGCCCTCACGAGCGTTTCCGGCGGTGCGCCGCGACCCGCTCCCGAGTGGCGCACCGAGTCGAGCAGTACCGGCGCGGGCTCCCTCCGCCCAAGTGCGCGAAGGGTTTCCCACAGCCCGAAGCTGCACACAGCCCACCCGGCGGCGCCTGACGGTCCGCCAGCAGGACCGCCAGCACCAGCGCGGACGACGTCACCAGCCACGCGCCCCACGGTCCGTCGTCGGCGGCGTCCACGTGCAGATGCCAGCCGAACCCGGCGTCGTGGTCGGTCAGCCGCGGCGCGTGCGCGTAGCGGGCCAGCAGCCGGTTCAGCACCCCGGCCGCCTCCGCGGCGTCCCGCGCCGCGAAGACCTCACGCAGCTCCGAAGCCGCTTCACGCAACGAAGCGACATCCGAAGGCCCCAGCTCGACAGAGGTCTCGCCGTGCGCCTCCAGCACGGACCGGACCGCAGAAACCGAGGGCTCCGGAACGAGCAGGACCGCCAGCAGGTCGACCGCCCGCTGCGCCCCCGCGCGCGCCGAACGGCCGGGTAGGAAATCCTGCTGCGCCGAAGTCATACCCCACTGTAACGTCTTGATTATGAGAAGCCGTTACAGGCTAGCCGTCTACTTGACCGGCGCGACGGTCGCCAGGACCGGCGACGAGCTGTCCGGACCCGCGTTGCTCTTGCTGGGGCTCAGCGTCGACGGCTCGGCAGCCACCGGGTCCGCACTGCTCGCGGGCCTGACGATCTCGGCCGCGGCGGGCGGGCCGCTGCTCGGCGCGCTGCTCGACCGCAGTCCCCGGCCGGGTCGGCTGCTGGCGTGGGCGTTGCTGGCCTACGCGGGCGGGCTCGGGGCGGTGCTCGCCCTCGTCGAAGTCCCGGCCGCGATCGCGGTGGCCGTCGCGGCCGGGCTGCTCAACCCCGCCTTGGCGGGCGGATGGACGGCGCAGCTGCCGAATGTCCGCGGCGGGACACCGCTGGCGAGGGCGAGCGCGCTGGACGCGATGACGTTCACCGCCGCGAGCCTCGCCGGGCCGGGACTCGCCGGGCTCGTGGCCGCGTACGCCGGCGCTCCGGCCGCGGTCGCCGTCGCGATCACGCTGGTCGCGGTGGCGTTCCCGGCGGCCTGGTCGCTGCCCGCCGTCGAAGCGAAGCCCGCGAAACCGATCCTTCGCCGGCTCGCCGACGGGTTCGCGGTCCTCTTCCGCAACCGCTCGCTGCTGAGGGCCACCGCGACGTCCACGGTGTCCTTCGTCGGGATCGGGGTCGCCTTGGTCTGCTATCCGCTGCTCGGCGCCCAGCGGCTGGGGAATCCGGGTTTCGGCGCGCTCCTGCTCACCGTGCTGGCCGCCGCGTCACTGATCGCGAACGCCGTACTGGCCCGCAAACCACCACCGCCGGACAGCACCGTGCTCGTCACCACCGTCCTGCTGGGCGCGAGTTTTCTGCTCGCGGCGACCGGCGACGACGCGGTGACCCTGCTGGCCGCGGCCGTACTCGCCGGTTTCGCCGAGGGACCACAACTTTCGGCGCTTTTCGCCATCCGGCATCGCGAAGCGCCCGCGGACGTCCGGGCTCAGGTTTTCACGACGGCTGCGAGCGTGAAGATCACCGGACTCGCGACGGGAGCGGCGGCAGCAGGACCGCTGAGCGCACTCTCCGTAACCGCCGCCTTGAGTGCCGCGGCGGGTTGTCAGCTGCTCGCGGCTGCGACGTATGTACTGGTCAAACCGTCCGGGCGGACTAGAACGCCATCGCCTGAGCGCGCCGCTTGACCTCGGTGCCGTGGCTGGTGCGCAGCGCGTTGACCGGGGTGGCCCCCGGCAGCGTGTCGTCCTCGGCGAAGA
The DNA here is from genome assembly GCF_000384215.1 of Amycolatopsis alba DSM 44262. Classification (NCBI taxonomy): domain Bacteria; kingdom Bacillati; phylum Actinomycetota; class Actinomycetes; order Pseudonocardiales; family Pseudonocardiaceae; genus Amycolatopsis; species Amycolatopsis alba. The sequence continues at coordinate 9,512,967 of NZ_KB913032.1, forward strand.
GCCAGCGCAACATCTCCGTCCGGCTGAAGCCGGAATCCGCGAGCACGGTGATCGTGCCCGCCAGGCCCTTGACCACGCCGTCCTTCACCAGGAACGCGGCCGGGACGTACAGGTCGCCCTTGCGCCGGACGGCGATCAGGTGACCGTCGCGCAACATCTGGCGGACCTTGTTGGCCGAAACGTTCAGCGCGGTCGCGACCTCCGTGATCGGGAGAACGGCCACATCTGCATCGAGAACGTCGTCGGCGACGGGAATACCACTCACAGGTGACACTGTGCCACATTCCGTCTTCCGCTCCGTTAGTACGCTTGGGTGACGACCCGGCCATGACGGAACGTGTCCGACTGGTCACGCATACCACCGTTTCGACGAATTGCCGGAAATCGTGATCCTCGGCGAGCCAGGTCCCGTACACCAGAACATGGGTACTTCCGTACGATCCATAGCCGTGACACGCACGGATCCCACGTTGGTGGGCACTCTGCTCGAGGGCCGCTACCGGGTGGACAAGCTGCTCGCACGCGGTGGGATGTCGTCGGTGTACCGCGGCGTCGACACCCGCCTGGACCGCCAGGTCGCCATCAAGATCATGGACCCGCGGTTCGCCGACGACCGCTCGTTCGTCGAGCGCTTCGAACGGGAGGCCCGCTCGGCGGCCCGGCTGCACCACCCGCACGTGGTGGCGGTGCACGACCAGGGCTTCGACACCCCCGGCGGCGAGGAGTCCGGCCGCGCGTTCCTGGTGATGGAACTCGTCGACGGCGGGACCCTGCGCGAACTGCTCACCGAACGCGGCCCGCTGGACGTCGCGCTCGCGCTGAGCATCGCCGAACCGGTGCTGTCCGCGCTCGCCGCGGCGCACGCCGCCGGACTGGTGCACCGCGACGTCAAACCGGAGAACGTGCTCATCGGCCGCGGCGGCACGGCGCTTTCGGGCGGCGTGGTCAAGGTGGGCGACTTCGGCCTGGTCCGCGCGGTCGCGAGCGCGGGCACCACGAGTTCGAGCGTCATCCTCGGCACCGTCGCCTACGTCTCGCCCGAACAGGTCTCCACCGGCGCGACCACGTCCAGCGGCGACGTCTACTCGGCCGGGATCCTGCTGTACGAAATGCTCACCGGACGCGCGCCCTACACCGGCGACACCGCGATCTCGGTGGCGTACCGGCACGTCAACGACGACGTCCCGCGCCCGAGCGAACTGCGCCCGGACATCCCGCCGATGCTGGACGAGCTGATCCTGCGCGCCACCAGGCGCGATCCCGGCCAGCGCCCGGCCGACGCCTCGGCGTTCCTCGCCGAACTGAACCACCTGCGCACCGCCCTCGGTGTCCCGCCGGTCCCGGTACCCGTGCCGCTGCCCGCGGACGCCGACCGGGAGACCGACGCCGAGCGCACCACCCCCGGCATCCCGGCCGTCCCGGCGGCGAGCCCGACCGCGGCGACGACGGTGCTGACGCCGGTCGCCGAAGCGACCATGCCGGTCACCGGACCGCGCGGAACGCAGGCGATGCAGCGGGAGCCCCACTTCGCCGCCCAGCCGCCCCGGACCTCTCCACCGCGTCCCAAACCACCCGCGGACGACGAGAAGCCGGGGTCGCGCAAGCGCCTCTACCTGATGATCGCGGCCGCCGTGGTGATCCTCGGCGGCCTGATCGGCGCGTTCGCCTTCATCCTCAACGACACCGGCCCGACGTCGTCGTCGGTGCCGAAGCTGGCCGGGATGAACCAGGCCGCCGCCGGTGACGCGCTCCGGTCGGCGAAGCTGACCCCCGCCTACACCGAGGAGTACAGCGACACCGCCGCGCAGCACACGGTGATCCGGTCCGACCCCGCGGCGGGCACGTCGCTCGCGCCGGGCGCCACGGTCAACGTCGTGCTGTCGAAGGGCCGCCCGATCGTGCCGGACATCCAGGCCGGCACGAGCCAGCAGGACGCGGAGACGGCGATCAAGGCCGCGCAGCTGACCCCGGCCCAGGGCGAGCAGGAGTACAGCGACGTCGCCAAGGGCAAGGTGATCCGCGTCGACCCGAGCCCCGGTTCGCAGCTGAACATCGGCGGGCAGGTCACGCTCATCCTGTCGAAGGGCCCCGAGCCGCTGCCGCCGGTCCCGGACGTCACGGGCCAGGCCAAGGACGCCGCCTTCCAGATCCTGCAGCAGGCCGGGTTCCAGCCGTTCCAGGCAGGCGAGGAGTTCTCGGACCAGTTCGTCGCCGGGCAGGTGATCCGCACCGACCCGAAGGGCGGCGGCAAGGCGAGCAACCGCCGGATCGGCGTATTCGTTTCGAACGCCGTCGAAGTACCGAATGTGACCTTCAAGCGGTGGGAAGAGGCGGTCCAGATCCTGCGCCAGGCGGGGCTGGACGCCGACCGTGAGGGTCACGGAAACGGCAATGGCCACGGCGGCGGAAACGGTGGTTTCGACTTCGTCGTGCAGCAGGATCCGCAGCCGGGCGCCAAGGTGCCGAAGGGCACGAAAGTGCGGCTCAGGGTCTTCGGGTGACGCGAAAGGTGCGGTGAAACCGTTCAGTACCGGCGCGGTCATCGGATACCGTGAACCGCATGGTGGTCGTTGACGACGTGAGCGGCAGGTCGGACAGGTTCACCTCGCGTCCGGTCGCACCCGGTCCACGATGAGCTTCTTCACGGACAGCCCCCGCGGCCGCCCTCTCTTCCCGGTGCCGGAGCAGGAGCTGTTCGGCTACAACGGCCGCCCGTGGGTGGAATCGCCGCACGAGTACATCGTCCCGGCGATCCTGCCCTGGTCGATGCCGCTGGGCCGCGCCGAACGGACCATCGTGGCGCTGCGCGGCATCGAGGTGTGGCCGGAGTCGGTGACCTTCCAGCTGTCGGTGTACGCGCGGGATCTCTTGCTGGACGAGCCCGGCGAAGGCCTGATCGACCATCGACGGGTCCCGGACTACAACGCGCTGCTGGTCGGGGTGCTGTTCCCCGACGGCCGCCGGGCCAGTTCGGAGACCATCTCCGTGCCGTCCGCCGCCAAACCGGATCAGCCGGTACTGCGCGCGCAGGGGCTGGGCGGCACGTCGTTCCACGTCGACCACGAGATCTTCCTGTGGCCGCTGCCGCCCGACGGGCCGCTGGAGTTCATCGTCCAGTGGCTCGACCGCGACATCGAGGAGACGCGCACCCCGCTCGACGGCACCGCGATCCGCGACGCCGCCAAGGAGGCGAGCGAGATCTGGCCCGGCCTGCCCGCGCGGGAGGCGCACGGGCTGCCGTTCCGCCGGGTCGGGGCGCAGGCGATGATCACCCCCGCCTGGCCCCGCGAGTCACAGGCGCCGCCTCCACTTCCCCAGCCGAAACGCACGTCACCGCCGTCGCCACCGCCCGCTCAAGCGACGGCGGACCAGCCGCGACGCGGTGCGCCGCTGCCGACCCGCCTCCCCCGCCGGGCTCGCTGACGTATCTCGCGTGTCCCTGGCCGTGACTCGCGTGCTTGAAGCCGGAACACAGGAGTTCCGCCTCCAAGCACGTGAGTTACGTCCTCAAGCACGTGAGTTCCGGGTGATGGCTCAGCGGAACGCTTCGACGTTCGCCACGGCCCATTCCGCATAGGTGACACCGGGCCGTCCAGTGAGCTCCTGGACGACACCCGTCGGCTTGTCGGGGTTCTCGGTGAAGTACGCGAAGCCGTCGAGGAGCCACTCCGCGATCTCCGCCGGGATCCCGGCGCCGGCCCACTGCTTCTCCGCCTCTTCACGGGTGAGCTCCTGAAAGGTCACCTTCTCGCCGAGCGCGGCCGAGATGGCGGCGACCTGTTCACGCTGACTGATCGCCGTCGGGCCGCTCAACGTGTGCTTCTTGCCGACGTGCCCCTCGGTCAGGAGGACGTGCGCCGCGACGGCGGCGATGTCCGCGAGGTCGATCGGCGTCATCGTCGCTTCGGCGTAGGCGTCGCGGACCACCCGCTCGGCCTTGATCGTCTCCGCCCAGCCGAGGGTGTTGTTCATGAACGCGCCCGGCCGCAGGAACGTCCAGTCGAACTCCGCCTCCCGGACCGCCTTCTCGATGATCGCGTACGCCACACCGCTCGAGTTCTCCACCGGGTCGTCGGCGTTGCTGCCCGACAGCGCCACCACCCGGCGCACCCCTGCCTCCTTCGCCAGCTTCACGAAGTCGTCGACCGTGTCCGCCAGAGGCGCCAGGTACACGGTCTCGATGCCTTCGAGGGCTTCCGGCAGGGTCTCCGGCTTGCCCAGATAGCCCTTGGCGACCTCCACCTGCTCCGGGAGCGCCGCCTTCACCGGGTTGACGGTCAGCGCCCGCACCGGCGCCCCGGCCTTCACCAGTTCGTTGACCAGCAGCCTGCCGACGCTTCCGGTCGCACCGGTCACCAGGATCGTCACGATTCCCCACTCCTTTTCGTACGTCCTACGGTAATGCTTTAACCGTACCTCATACGAGAATGTAGAATCCAGTTTCACGGCCGAGTGGAGTGTGGATGGACTTCGAGCGCAGCCTCGAACTGTTGTGGCGTGACAGCGGCGAGACCCGGCAGCCGACCAGGGGGCGGAAGCCGAAACTGACCCTCGACCAGGTGATCGCCACCGCCGTCGCGCTCGCCGACGGCGCGGGCGAGGCGACCGTGTCGATGAGCCAGATCGCCAAGGAGCTCGGCGCCGGCACGATGACGCTCTACACCTACGTCCCCGGCAAGACGGAACTGCTCGACCTCATGGTGGACTCGGTGCTCGCCGAACGCGACCTCCCCGGCCCCGGCGCCCCGCGGCCCGACGGCTGGCGCGAGCAGGTGCGGCTCTACGCCGAACGCACGCTGGCCGTGTTCCGGGCGCATCCGTGGCTGCGCTCGACGTCGATGGTGCGACCGGTGCTCGGGCCGGGGCTGATGGCGGGCCAGGAGTACCTGATCGCGGCCGTGTCGGACATCGGGCTGCCCCCGCGCAAGGCGGCGGCCGCCGCGAACAGCATCGAGATCTACGTCCAGGCGAACGCGACCCTGTTCGCCGAGACGGCGCAGGTCGAGCAGCAGACCGGGCAGACGACCGACGCCTGGTGGGGGCAGCGGTCGGTGTTCTGGGAGAAGTACTTCGACGTCAAGCGGCATCCGGCGATGACGCGACTGTGGGAAAGCGGCGGCTACGAGGCGGAGACCTGCGAAGCCGCCGACGAGGCCTTCACGTTCGGGCTCGAGCGCATGCTGGACGGCATCGAAGCGCTCGTCGCCCGCTGAGCGCGGTTCAGGAGACGGTGGGCAGATCCGGCGCCGAGACGTCGAAGACCTTGCCCTCGCGCGTGAGCAGCGCGGCCAGGACCTTCGCCTTGCGTTCGGTGTCCGCCGAGGTCCCCCACCGCACGGTTTTCCCGTCGGCCAGCGTGAACTCGACGCTGCCGGGCGTCTTCGCCGTCGCGGTGGTGACCTGTTTGAGCAGCTGCTGCGGGATGACGCCGAGGACGCCTGTCACCGCACGGGTCACCGGGTCGTCGGCCGACACCGACGGCAGCTTGAGCTCGGGCAGTCCCGCGGGCCGTTCCTTGACCGTCTTGAACACGACCGCCGCGCCGTCGACGAGGTGCACACCGTCGCCGCCGGGGCCGCTGTCGAAGAAGGCGATCGCGGCGCGTTCGGTCACGGTGATCTCGAGGGTGCCCGGCCAGGACCGGGAGACGTCGACGGTGGCGATACCGGGCATCTGCGCCACCCGGTCCCGGATCTCGTCGGTGTCCACGCGCAGCATCGGTTTCTGGTCCGGCACCGCCGCCGTGGCACGGATCTGTTCCGCGGGCACGGAATTCGCCCCGGCGACGTCCACCTGCCGCACGCCCAGCATCGAGCTGAACCACAGCAGGTAGACGAGAGCGGCGATGGTCAGCAGCGAAAGCACTGCGACCCAGCGCCGCCGCATCTCCTTGTGCCGGGCAGGACGGGCTGTGCGGTGGCGGTCGTGCACGGACCGCCTGCCGCGCCGCTCCTTCAGCCGTTGTGTCCGCTCGGCCCGTGGAGTCCGCTTGACCCGTTCGCCGCGCGGACGCCGACCGGGTTCGGCCGGGCGGCGGCGTTCCCCGGTCTGTGTCATGGCTGCCCGCCGGCCGATGTCATGGCTAGCCCGCCCGCCGGTCCAGTTCGGCCAGGATCTCCGGGCCGAGCTGCGTGACGTCGCCCGCGCCCATGGTCACCAGCAGGTCGCCGGGCTTGACCAGGTCCGCCGCGAGTTTCGCCGCGACGTCGAACGCGGGCTGGTAGTGCACGGGGACCCCGGAGATCCGGTCGGCGATGAGCGCGCCGCTCACGCCGGGTTCCGGCTTCTCGCGGGCCCCGAAGACATCCAGCACGACGACCTCGTCGGCCAGCGACAGCGCGGCCGCGAACTCGTTCGAGAACGTCTTCGTGCGCGAGTACAGATGCGGCTGGAAGACCACGACGACCCGGCCCGTGCCGGCGGCCGTCCGCACCGCGCGCAGCTGCGCGTCGACCTCGGTCGGGTGGTGCGCGTAGTCGTCGTACACCCGGACGTCGCCCGAGCGGCCCTTGAACTCGAACCGCCGCCGGACACCGCCGAACGCGGCGAGCCCGTCGGCGAGCCCGTCGACCGGCGCGCCGAGTTCGATCCCGGCCAGCAGGGCGGCGATCGCGTTCAGCGCCATGTGTTCGCCCGGCACCGCGACCCGGAGGACGATTTCCTCGCCCTGCAAGGAGATCCGGACAACGCCACCGTCCGGTGCGGGCACGAAGTCCAGGACCTTGGCGTCGTCGGCACCGGTGACCGAACGCCCGTAGCGGCGGACGCGGATGCCCTGCGCCGAAGCCTGCGTGCCCAGCGCGTCGGCGCCTTCGTCGTCACCGCAGACGACGAGCAGCCCGCCCGGTTCGATCCGGCCGAGGAAGTCGGTGAACACCGAGACGTACGCCTCGGCCGTGCCGTGGTGGTCCAGGTGGTCCGGCTCGACGTTCGTCACCACGGCGACCGACGGCGAGTAGGCCAGGAACGACCCGTCGCTCTCGTCGGCCTCGGCGACGAAGACACCGCCCTCGCCGTGGTGCGCGTTCGCGCCCGACTCGTTGAGGTCGCCGCCGATGGCGAACGACGGGTCGAGGTGGCAATGCTGCAGCGCGACGGTCAGCATCGACGTCGTCGACGTCTTGCCGTGCGTCCCGGCAATGCAGGCGACGCGGTGGCCTTCCATCAGCCCGGCCAGCGCCTGCGCGCGGTGCAGCACGGTGATCCCGCGGTCCCGCGCGGCCACCAGTTCCGGGTTGTCGTCCTTGATGGCGGTCGACACGATCACCGAGGACGGGCCCTCGGGGAACGCGTCGAGGTTCTCGGCGCTCTGGCCGACGGCGATCTCGGCGCCCTGGGCACGCAGCGAAAGGAAAGCGCGCGACTCCTTGGCGTCAGAACCGGAGACCTTGGCCCCGCGGGCCAGCAGGATCCGGGCGATACCGCTCATCCCGGCGCCGCCGATCCCGATCAGGTGGGCACGCGTGAGCGTGTCGGGGAGTTGGTCAGGCACCTGCGGCCTCCAGCACGATCTTGGCAAGGGTCTCGTCGGCCTCGCGGTGGCCGAGGCCGACGGCGGCCGCGCTCATCTTCGTGATCCGGCCGGCGTCGGACACCAGCGGGATCACCAGTTCCGCGACCTTGGCGGGGGTGAGGTCGGCGTCGGCGACCATCAGCCCGGCGCCCGCGTCGACCGCGGGGCGGGCGTTGACCGCCTGTTCGCCGTTGCCGTACGGCAGCGGGACGAACACCGCGGGCAGGCCGACGGCGGAGACCTCCGCGACGGTCATCGCGCCGGACCGGCACAGCACCGCGTCGGCGGCGGCGTAGGCCAGGTCCATGCGCTCCAGGTACGGCACCGGGACATACGCGGGCTTGCCGGGGAATTCCTGGACGACCAGCGTGTTCTTCGGCCCGTGGGCGTGCAGGACACCGACACCGGCGTCCGCGAACTCCTTGGCCGCGCCGGAGACCGCGCCGTTGATCGACACCGCGCCCTGCGAACCGCCGAAGACCAGCAGTGTCGGGGCGTCGGGGTCGAGGCCGAAGAACTCACGGGCCTCGGCGCGCAGCGCGGCCCTGTCGAGCGAGGTGATGGAACGGCGCAGCGGGATGCCGACGACCTCGGCCTTCGCCAGTGGCGTTCCAGGGACGGCGACGGCGACACGGACGGCGAACCGCGCGCCGACCTTGTTCGCCAAGCCCGGCTTCTCGTTGGCCTCGTGCACGACGATCGGCGTACGCCCGCGCGCGGCGAGGTACGCGGGAAGCGCGACGTAACCACCGAAGCCGACGACGACGTCCGCGCCGACGCGCTCCAGGATCTCGCGGGTGCGCTTGACCGAGTCCCGGACCTTGAGCGGCATCTTCAGCAGTTCGGGTGTCGGCTTGCGCGGCATCGGGACCGGGGGGATCAGCTCGAGCGGGTAGCCGCGCGCCGGGACGAGCTTGTTCTCCAGCCCGCGCGCGGTGCCCAGCGCGATCACCTTCGCGTCGGGACGCAGGCGCATCACCGCGTCGGCGAGGGCGAGTGCCGGTTCGATGTGCCCTGCGGTACCGCCGCCGGCGACCACGACCACCGGCGCCTTGCCTTCGACCTCGGCTCCGGCGCCACCTCTGACGGGGTTGTTCACCTATGACCTCTCCGGTTTGCGGTACCCCGTTTCGCGGTACCGCGGTTCACCGCGGTTCGCGCGGCCGTCCTCCTGCCGGGTTCCCGTACCGACCGGCGCCGTTCCTGGGCGGGCGAAGGCCTCGCCGTCCTCGGCGCGGGCCTCGCCGCCTTGGCGGCGCCACCTCGGGCCGCGGTGCCCTTCCGCTTGGCGGGCGGGCGGTACGGCTCGGGCGCGGGAAGCCTCAGCAGGCGTCCGAATTTACCTGGCCCCTGCGAGCGCAGTGCGGCCACCGCCTCCGGTTCGTGCCGGGCGGCGTTGGCGAGGATCCCCATGATGAGCATGGTGATCACCAGCGACGTGCCGCCGTAGGAGATCAGCGGCAGCGTGACCCCGGTGACCGGCAGCAGGCCGACGACGTAGCCGATGTTGATCCCCGCCTGCGCGACCAGGAAGACGGTCAGCGTGCCCGCCACGATGCGGATCCACGGGTCGAGGTTCCTGGTCGCGATCCGCAGGCCCACGACGGCGACCCCGGCGAACAGCCCCAGCACCACGACACAGCCGACGAAGCCGAGTTCCTCGCCGATCAGGGCGAAGATGAAGTCGTTCTGCACGTTGGGCAGGTAGCCCCAGTTGGACTGGCCCTGGCCGAGGCCCTTGCCGAGGAAACCGCCGTCGGCGAGCGCGAGTTTCGCCTGGTTGGCCTGGAAGCCGTCCGCGCTGGTGTCCGGGGCGTCGGAGACGAACGACATGACCCGCGCCAGCCGGTACGGGGCGATGATGGCCAGTACCAGCACACCGACGAGACCACCCGCGAGGATGACGCCGAACAGCCGTTTCGGCGCGCCCGCGAACCACAGCAGGGCCAGCAGCACCACCGCGAGGGTGATCGTGCCGCCGAGGTCGGGCTGCATCATGACCAGCGCGAACATCAGCAGCGCGATCGGCACGACCGGGACGAGCAGATGCCGCCACTGGTTGATGATGTTGTACTTGATCACCAGGATGTGCGCGCCCCAGAAGGCCAGCGCCACCTTGGCCGCCTCGACCGGCTGGAAGGCGAACCCGCCGAGCCGGAACCAGCCCTGCGAGCCGTTGAACTCGGAGCCGAGCGGGGTCAGCACCAGCACGAGCAGCCCGAGGCAGACCACGGTCGCCGTCGCCGACAGCCGCCGGACGCGTTCCAGCGGGACCCTCAGCCCGATCCAGAACACCACCGCGCCGATCGCGACGAACATGATGTGCTTGCTGAACTGGGCGTACACGCCGGTGCCGGTCTTCGGGTTGTACGAAGCGACCGACGAAGCCGACAGCACCATCACGGCGCCGATCACGGTCAGCACGCCGGTGAGCGCCAGCACCAGATGGAACGAGGCGAGTGGCCGCGAAAGCCACGCCGTCAGCGCGGTGCGAAAGGCGACGAACGGGCTTTCCTTGCGCTCGCGTCGTTTACGCGGCGCGGCCTCGCGCTTCTTTTCCTCAACCGCCGTCACTGGTCTCCCCCGCACCGTCGCGCAGGACACGGACCGCACGCGCGAACGCGTCGCCGCGCTCGCCGTAGGAGCGGTACATGTCCAACGACGCCGCGGCGGGGGCCAGCAGCACCACATCTCCAGGGCGCGCCAGGGCGCGGGCCGCCTTCACCGCCGCAGTCATGGTGTCATCGTCACCCGAAGGGAGGCTGTTGACCGGGACATCCGGCGCGTGTCGCGCAACAGCGGCGGCGATCACGGGTGAATCCACGCCGAACAGGACGACTCCGCGCAGTCTCCCGGCGATCGAGCCGACGAGTTCGTCCACGGACGCGCCCTTGAGCTGGCCACCGGCGATCCAGACGACGTCCAGATGCGCGCGCAGCGAGCCGCTCGCCGCGTGCGGGTTGGTCGCCTTGGAGTCGTTGATGTACCGGACGCCGTCGATCTCGCCGATCTCCTCGGCCCGGTGCGGGGCGGGCCGGTACTCGCGCAGGCCCTTGGCGACGTCCTCGCCGTTGACGCCGTACGCGCGGGCCAGCGCGGCCGCGGCGAGCGCGTTGGCGACGTTGTGCGGACCGGCGGGCCGGACGTCGGCCAGTGTGCCGAGTTCGTCGGCGGTGGTCGCCGGGTCGGCGACGAAGGCTCGGTCGACCAGCAGGTCCTCCACGATCCCGAGTTCACCGGGGCGCGGGGTGTCCATGCCGAAGGCGACGCGGCGGGCGTCGGCTGGCGCGTGTTCGTCGGCGAGCCGGACGGACCATTCCTCGCCGATGTTGTGCACGACGGTCCGGGAGCGGGTGTGGACCTTCCCCTTCGCCGCCGCGTACTCCGCCATCGAGCCGTGCCAGTCGAGGTGGTCCTCGGCGAGGTTCAGCACCACCGACGCGTGCGGGGCCAGCGTGGACGACCAGTGCAGCTGGAAGCTCGACAGCTCCACGGCGAGCACCTCGTGCCCGGCCCGTACCGCGTCGAGTACCGCGAAACCGACGTTCCCGCAGGCCACGGCGTCGACGCCGGCGGAACGCAGGATCGACTCCAGCATCCCGACCGTGGTGGTCTTGCCGTTGGTGCCGGTGATCGCGAGCCACACCGGCGGCTTGTCGCGCAGCTGCCCGACACGCCACGCCAGCTCGACGTCGCCGATCACCTCGATACCCGCCTCGGCCGCCGCCACCAGCAGCGGCGAGGTCGGCTTCCAGCCGGGGCTGGTCACTACCAGCTCGACCCCTTCGGCCGGTTCCGTCAGGCCCGGCACGAGTTCCGCGCCGAGCCCTTCGAGTTCCGCCAGCCGTTCGGCGTTGCCGTCGGTGACGGTGATCCGCGCGCCGAGGTCGGCCAGGACGGGGACGATGGACTTGCCGGTGACCCCGGCTCCGGCGACGAGGACGTGACGCCCGGCGAGCTCCATGTGCTATCCCCCGAAGCTGAGCTGTTCGCTGTAGAACAGGCCGAGGCCGAACATGCAGCAGATGGCCGACAGCAGCCAGAACCGGATGATGACCGTGGTCTCCGCCCAGCCCGCGAGTTCGAAGTGGTGATGGAACGGCGCCATCCGGAACAGCCGCCGCCTGGTCGTGCGGAACACGGCGATCTGCGCGACCACCGAGATCATCTCGACCATGAACAGACCGCCGATGACGATGGCGAGCAGTTCGGTGCGGGTGGTCATCGACAGTCCGGCGACGAGACCGCCGAGGGCCAGCGAGCCGGTGTCACCCATGAAGATCTTCGCCGGGGCCGCGTTCCACCAGAGGAACCCGACACAGGCGCCGGTCGCCGCCGCGGCCACCACGGCCAGATCCAGCGGGTCACGGACGTCGTAGCAGGCGGTCTGCGGGGAGACCGCGCACGAGAGGCGGGTCTGCCAGAAGGCGATGACGACGTAGGTCGCCAGGACCATCGCCGCGGTGCCGCCGGCGAGACCGTCGAGGCCGTCGGTGAAGTTCACCGCGTTCGACCAGCCCGAGATGACGATGTAGCAGAAGATCACGAAGAACACCGACGGGAAGGTGATCAGCGCGAGGTCCCGCACGTAGGACAGGCTCTCCGACGCCGGGGTCAGCCCGCGCCCGTCGGCGAACTGCAGCGCCAGGATCGCGAAGGCGATCGTGACCACCAGCTGGCCGACCAGTTTCGCGGTCTTGTTCAGCCCGAGGTTGCGCTGCTTGCGGATCTTGATGAAGTCGTCGAGGAAACCGACGATCCCGAGGCCGACGGCCAGCGCGAGGACGAGCAGGCCCGAAGCGGACGGGCCGCCGGTGCCGTTGCCGCCGCTGAGCGCGCTGATCAGATGCGCCACGAAATACCCGACGACCATCGCGACGATGATCGCGACACCACCCATCGTCGGGGTACCGCGTTTGGATTTGTGTCCCTGCGGTCCTTCCTCCCGGATCTCCTGGCCGAAGCCCTGCCGGGAGAAGACCCGGATCAGATAGGGAGTGAGGAGGATGGAGACCAGCAGGCCCGCCGCGGCCGCGATCAGGATGCTGATCACGCGTCACCACCGTTCGAGCGTTCTTGAGAGGGGGAAGGGGGTACTACAGGGGATTCAGCGTTCGTTTCGGGGGAGGCGAGCACGGCGTCGGCCACTCGCCACAGTGCGGCGGCCTTGGACGCTTTCACCAGCACCACGTCTCCCGCGCGGAGCTGATCATGCAGCAGGGCGATGGCGGCCTCGACGTCGGGTACCAGTACCGACTCCTCGCCCCAGGAACCCTCCTGCTGCGCGCCCTGATGCGTGGCCGCGGCGGCCTGGCCGATGACCACGAGCTTGTCGATGTTGAGCCGGACGACGAGCCTGCCGATGCCGTCGTGCGCCGCGACCGAGTCCTCGCCGAGGTCGCCCATCACGCCGAGCACGGCCCAGGACCGGCGCGTCGCGCTCATCGACGCGAGCGCCTTGAGGGCGGCCCGCATCGACTCGGGGCTGGCGTTGAACGAGTCGTTGAGCACCGTGACGCCGTCGGCGCGGGTGGTGACCTCCATACGGCGGTCCGAACGCCGTTCGAGGCTCGACAGGCGGGCCGCGACCTCCTCGGTCGTCGAACCCATCTCCAGTGCGACGGCGGCGGCGCTGAGCGCGTTGGCGACCTGGTGCTCGCCGTAGAGCGGCAGCTTCACCGGCGCCTCGCCGTCCGGGGTGACCAGGCGGAACGACGCGCGCGCTTCGTCGTCGAGGGTGATGTCCACGGCGCGGACCTGCGCGGACGCGCTCTCGCCGACGAACACCACGCGCGCGCTGGTCCGGCTCGCCATCCCCGCGACGTACGGGTCGTCGAGGTTCAGGACCGCGACACCGCCGTCCTCCGCGCTCGGCAGCGCCTCGACCAGCTCGCCCTTGCCCTTCGCGATGCCCTCGCGGGAGCCGAACTCGCCGACGTGCGCGGTGCCGACGTTGAGCACGACCCCGATCCGCGGCGGTGCGATGGCCGCCAGCTCGGCGATGTGACCGGGCCCGCGGGCGGACAGCTCCAGCACCAGCTGCCGGGTCGAGTCGTCGGCCCGCAGCGCCGTCCAGGGGTGGCCCAGCTCGTTGTTGAACGATCCCGGCGGCGCCACCGTCGGGCCGAGGGGCTCCAGCAGCTGGGCGATGATGTCCTTGGTCGAGGTCTTGCCGGCCGAACCGGTGACACCGACGACGGTCAGGTGGTCACCGGAGAGCTTCCGGATCACGTGCCTGGCGAGTTTGGCCAGCGCGGCGAGCACCGCGGCGCCCGCCCCGTCCTTGTCCGAGACCAGCGCGAACGCCCGGTCGTGGGCGACGCCGGCGTCGAGCGGCGGCACGATCACGGCCGGGGCGTCGACCTCACGCGCCGCGAGCACGGCGACGGCGCCGGATTCGACGGCCTGCGCGGCGAAGTCATGGCCGTCGACCTTCGCGCCGGGCAGCGCGATGAACAGGCCGCCCGGCGTGATCTCGCGGGTGTCGAATTCGACGCTTCCGGTGACCTCGGCGGTCCCGTCGGTCCGATGCAGCCTGCCGCCGACGATGGCGGCGATCTCGGCCAGGCTGAGCACGATCACACTGTCTCCAGACGTCTGCGGATGGCGGAAGCCAGCTCGTCCCGGTCGGAGAACGGGTGCACGACACCCTGGATCTCCTGACCGGTCTCGTGGCCCTTGCCCGCGATGAGCACGATGTCGCCGGGCCGGGCGAGCTCGACCGCGTGGACGATGGCTTCGCGGCGGTCGGCGATCTCGAGGATCTCGCCACCCAGGGCGGGTCCTGCGTTGCGGGCGCCGGCCAGCATGGCCGCCCGGATCGCGGCCGGATCCTCCGACCGCGGGTTGTCGTCGGTCACGATCAGCACCTCGCTGCGCCGGACCGCCGCCTCGCCCATCACCGGGCGCTTGGCGGTGTCGCGGTCGCCGCCGCAGCCGAGGACGGTGATGATCCGGCCCTCGGTGCGGGCACGCAGCGCGTCGAGGCCCTGCGCGACCGCGGCCGGTTTGTGCGCGTAGTCGACCACCGCGGTGAACGGCTGGCCGAGGTAGACCCGCTCCATCCGGCCGGGGACCTCGACCGAGGCGAGCCCGGCGACGATGGCTTCGAGCGGGACACCGGCGGTGTTGAGGATCGCGGCCGCGAGCACGGCGTTCGCCACGTTGAACTCACCCGGCAGCGGGATCTTCGCCGACGCGGCGAGACCGTCGGGGCCGTGGAGGGTGAAGGTCTGCTCCCCCGCCGGGGTGGGGGTCAGGTCGGTGGCGCGCCACAGCGCGTCCGTCCCCGGTTCGGTGGAGACGGTCACCGTGTGCGGGGTGAGGAGGGCCTGGCCCCAGGCGCTGTCGACGACGATCACCTCGGCGGTGGAACGGCCGTCGAACAGCAGCGACTTGGCGGCGAAGTACTCCTCCATGTCCTTGTGGAAATCGAGGTGGTCCTGGGAGAGGTTGGTGAAGGCCCCGACCGCGAAGCGCGTGCCGTTGACCCGGCCCAGCGACAGCGCGTGGCTGGAGACCTCCATCGGGACGTGCGTGACCCCGCGTTCCACCATCACCGCCAGGAGCGCCTGCAGATCCGGCGCCTCGGGGGTGGTGAACCCGCTGGCCAGCCGCTCACCCGCGATCCGGGTCTCGACCGTGCCGATCAGCCCGGTGGTGAGCCCGGCCGCCTTGAGCCCGGCGTCGACCAGGTACGACGTCGTGGTCTTGCCGGACGTCCCGGTGATCCCCAGTACGGACAGCTCCAGCGACGGCTCGCCGTAGATCCAGGCGGCGATCTCGCCGAGGGCGGCACGCGGGTCCGGGTGCACCAGGATCGGCACACCGGCGTCGCGGAGCACCGGCCGCTCGGCGCCCGCCTCGTCGGTGAGCACGGCGGCCGCGCCGGCGGCGATGGCCTGATCGCTGAAGTCCGCGCCGTGGGCGCGGGCGCCGGGAAGCGCGGCGAAGAGGTCACCGGGCAGGACGTGCTGCGCGCGCAGCGTGCTGCCCGTGACCGTCAGCTCGGCCGCGGCCGTGTAGTCGTCGTCACCGACGACGAGCCGGGCGCCCGCCCTGGCGAGCAGCGTGCCCAGCGGCATCGGCTCGATCCTGGCCGGACGAGGGGGCGCGGCGACGGCCTTGACCGGGCTGTCCGGGACCTGGGCAGCCGTCGCGCCGGACCCGCTTTCGACGGCGGGACCGCTGCGGGGATCTGAAGTAGGCACCGACACAGCCAAGGAGGTTACCGGCGCGGCATTCGGGTGACTGAAGCGGTGCGGGGTGTAAGCGCGCCGATCATGCTCGTGGTAATGGGTTTCGTGAGCTCTCCTTGGCACGCAAGGACTTCCGACTGTCGCTTGAGGACTGCGGGTGCGGGCGCGCCCGGTCTTCTGGACGGTGCCCGCGCAGGGAACCGTTCACGCACAGCGACGGCCACGCAGCTGTGACGCCGTGCCGGTCGTGGATGACGCGAAAGCCACTTTCGCAACGTTGAAGGTTGCGAAAGTGGCTTTCGCAACGCGGGTGCCGGGCCGCTCAGCCTGGGTGACCGAAGCCGTATCTCTCGTGCTCGGAGCCGTATCTCGTGTGTCTGGAGCCGGAACTCGCGTGTCTCGGGACGGATGAGCGAGTTCCGGCTCCAAGCACGCGAGTTCCGTGTCCAAGCACGCGTGTTACGTCAGGAAAGTACCAGCGGCACCTGGGGTGACGGGCCGTTCGAGAGCGGGATCTGGAACCGCTGCGCCAGGTAGGCGGCCACCGAGTGGAACAGCGGCGCGGACGAGCCCCCGCCAGGCAGCGAGGTGTCCGGCGCGTCGAGCCGGATGCCGACCACGAAACGCGGGTTGTCGGCGGGCAGGATCCCGGCGAAGGTGATGTTGTACAGCTGGCTGCTGTACTTCTTCGTCTGGGGGTCGACCTGCTGGCCGGTGCCCGTCTTGCCCGAGACCTGGTAGCCCTCCAGCGCCGCCTTCGGCCCGGTGCCGCTCTGCTGCCCGCGGCCGCTCTGCGTCACCGCGCGCATCATGTCGCGCACGGTCTTCGCCGCCTGCGGGCTGATGACCTGCACGGTCTTCGGCGCCGGTTCGGGGACGACGGTCCCGTCCGGGTTGACCTTCGCCTTGACCACCCGCGGTTCCACGCGCAGCCCGTCGTTCGCGATGGCCTGGTACATCCCGGCCATCTGCACGACGGTCATCGAAAGCCCCTGCCCGATCGGCAGGTTGCCGAAGGTCGTGGCGTACCACTGATTCCGCGGCGGCACGACGCCAGGGCTCTCGCCGGGGAGGCCGAGCCCGGTGCGCTGGCCGAGACCGAATTTCTTGAGCAGGTCCGCGTACCTGTCCTCGCCGATCTTCTGCGCCAGCAACAGGGTCCCGACGTTCGACGACTTCGCGAAGATGCCGGTGGTGGTGAACTGCTGCGTGCCGTGATGCCAGGCGTCCTTGACGATCTTGTCCGCGACCTGCAGCGAACCCGGCACCGCCTGTACCGACTCCGGTGTGGTGATGCCTTCGTCGATCGCGCCCGCGGCGGTGACGACCTTGTTCACCGAACCGGGTTCGAACGGCGTGCTCACCGCGCGGTTGTTGAGGTTCTCCGTCTCACTGCGCGAAGCCGGGTCGTTGAGATTGACCGTCTTGTCGTTGGCCAGCGCGTAGACTTCGCCGGTCTTCGAGTCCATGATGACGGCCTGGCCGCCCTTGGCCTTCGACTTGACGACGTACTCGCTCAGCTGCCGCTGCAGTTCGTACTGCAGATCGGTGTCGATCGTCAGCTGCAGGTCCGAACCGGGGACGGCGTTCTGGATGTCCCGCTCGGTACCGGGGATGACGAGGTTGTCGTTGCCGTTCCGGGTGTTGACGATCTTGCGGCCCGGCGTTCCGGCGAGATCGTAGTCCCGCGAAGCCTCCAGCCCGTAGCCACCGTGCAGGTTGTGCTTGGAGAGGTCCTTGTCGTCGGTGCGCCAGTTCGCGTAACCGATGATGTTCGCGCCCACCGAGTCGCCGGGGTACTCCCGCTTCGAGCGCTTCTCGACGGTGATCCACGGGTACTGCTTGACGATCGCGTCGGCGACCGACGGTTCGATGTCGTGGACAAGGTAGGTGAACCCGTCCGGCTTGTGGAACTTCTCCAGCAGCTCCTGCTCGGTGATCACTCCCGGCAGCTTCGCCGCGATCAGCTTCGCCGCCCCCGCCACCTCGGTTTCGAAGTTCTTGCCCTTGGTCGGGTTCTTGACGGCGAATTCGTCCCACGTCTTGTGGAGCCAGTTCAGGCTCACCGCGAGGGTCCGCACTTCGACACTGAAGGCGATCTTCGTCCCGTTGCGGTCCATGATGGACCCGCGCTGCGCGGGACTTTCGATCACCGACGTGCGCTGCCGTTCCGCGGCCTCGGACAGCGCACCGGCCTCGAACCACTGCACCTGCACCAGTTTGAGGCCGGCGAGCACCATCACGACGATCAGCAGGATCCGGACACCGGTGAACCGGCTCCGGTTCCCTCCGTTGCCTCGCCGGGCGGTGGCACGACGGGTCCCGGCGGCGTAGGTCCGCCGCGCGCTCCCCGCCGACCGGGCCCTGGGCTGCGCCGGACGGACGGGTGACATCACTGGCCTCCCTGCGCCGGGGGCGGCGCGTTCTCCTGCGGCACGGCGGGCTGGTCACCTTCGATCGGCGCACCCTGCTGGGTGCCCTCGGCGGGCGGCGGTGCCGCGGTCTGGGGGGCGGGCGTGTCCCCGGTGGCCTTCTTCGGCTCACCGACCACAGTGGACTGCCCTTCCGTGCCGACCACGATGTGCGCGGGGTCGCCGCCGGGCACCATGCCCAGCTCCCTGGCCTTGGGCGCCAGGGAAGCGGGCGACTCGGCCTTCGCGACCTCGCGCTGCAGCCGTTCCTTCGACTCGGCGAGCCCTGCGTTGGTAGTGCGGAGCTGTTCGAGCCGGTAGGAGTCGGCGATGGCCTGAGTGGTCAGCCACAGCGTGCACGCCACGCCGACGGCGAGCATGCCCATCATCATCAGCACGAACGACGCGCGCGAGCGCGGCCAACGCAGCTTGAACTTCTTCTTCGGCTCTTCCTTGCCCGTGCCGCCTTCGGCGTCGGGACGGTTGCGTCGCTGGTCGCGCTGCAGCAGATCGGCGCGCTGGGCGCGGCGGGCGTAGGCGCGTTCCGCCGCCGACGTCCGGCCGCGGGAGGCGCGAGTGGACGGCTTGGTCTCGGTGGCGTCCGGCGTTTCCTCGACCGTGCTGGTCGCGCGGGCACGCCGTCCGGGCGCCGGTGTCCGGCGGCCGCGGGATTTCGCGGGAGCGGTCATCGTGCTCGGTCTCCGATCCGTTCGGCGGCTCGCAGCCGCACGGAGGCGGCCCGCGTGTTCAGTTCGGTCTCCGCCTCGCCGGCCTTCTCGGCCCCTCTGGTGAGCAGTTTCAGTTCCGGGCCGTGGCCCGGCAGTTCGACCGGAAGCCCTTCCGGGGTCCGGGATTTCGCCAGTTCCGCGAAGGCCTGCTTGACCAGCCTGTCTTCGAGGGACTGATAGGACTCGACGACGATGCGGCCGCCGACGGCGAGCGAGGACAGTGCCCGCGGCATCGCCCGCCGCAGCACCTCCAGTTCGCCGTTGACCTCGATCCGCAGCGCCTGGAAGGTGCGCTTCGCCGGATGCCCGCCGGTGCGCCTGCTCGCCGCGGGGACCGCGTCGTACAGCAGTTCCACCAGCCGTCCGCTGCGCGTGAAAGGTTCCTTCTCACGTTCCGCCACAACGGCTTTGACGATCCGCTGGGCGAAGCGTTCCTCGCCGTAGTCACGAAGGATCCGGATCAGCTCGCCGGGGCCGTAGGTGTTGAGCACGTCGGCCGCGGTGATCCCGGTGGTCGGGTCCATCCTCATGTCGAGCGGGGAGTCCTTGGAGTAGGCGAAACCGCGCTCGGCCCGGTCCAGCTGCATCGAGGAAACGCCGAGGTCGAACAGGATCCCGTCCACTCTGGACAGTCCGAGGCCCTGCAGCGCGGACGGCATCTCGTCGTAGACGGCGTGCACGAAGTCGACGCGATCACCGTGCGGCGCAAGACGTTTCGCGGAGAGTTCCAGCGCGTTGGGGTCGCGGTCGAGCGCGACGAGGCGCAACGAGGGAAACGCGGTGAGCAGCGCGTCCGAGTGACCGCCGAGTCCGACGGTCGCGTCGACCAGCACGGCCTCGCGGTCGGAGAAGACCGGCGAGAACAGTTCGACGATGCGGTTGAGCAGCACCGGAACGTGCTCGTGTTCGTCTGCCATGTCTTCCCCCCTTTCCTGTAGTGCCGGGGAAGATGCCGGATGCCGTCAGGTCCCTGTCCGCCCGCTTACTGACCTGGTACCGGGGAAGGTGTACCAGGGCCACTGAGCGGACAGAGGCCTCACGGCATCCGTGTGGGCGGTTTCCGGCGTGTCCGAAGCGTGAACCCGCGCCCCCCGACGGCGTGGGTGCTTCCTCGGCCACGTCTAGAAGACGCCCGGCAGAACTTCCTCTCGAGCCTTCGCGTAGCTGTCCTCGTGTTCGTCCAGGTAGCCCTGCCACGCTTGGGCGTCCCAGATCTCCAGCCTGGTGATCGCCCCGATCACCACGCACTCCTTGTTCAGCCCGGCATAGCGTCGGAGCTCGGACGCGATCGCGATACGTCCTTGCCCGTCCGGGCGTTGTTCGTCCGTACCGGCGAAGAGATAACGCTGATAGGCCCGGACCGCCTCGTTCGTGAACGGGGCGTCGGCGACCTTCCTCGCCATCTGCTCGAACTCGGCCCGTGGAAAGACGAAGAGACAGTGATCCTGCCCCTTGGTGATCATCAGCCCACCGGCGAGCGCGTCGCGGTACTTCGCGGGCAGCGTGAGCCGCCCCTTGTCATCCAGTTTCGGGGTGTGGGTGCCGAGGAACACCGGCTCCACCTCCCTACCGATCCTGGCTGCGAACAACCAAGGCCGGCCACGGGGCTCCCTTCTGCCCCACTGCGCACCACCGTACCCCACTTTTCACCACAGTCAACGCGTCAAAAGCCGCGACCACTCCGTCGTGTCAGGCGTTTCCGCTGGTCAGCCAGGTGGGGCCAGGTGGGGGCGTGGTGGGGGACGGTGGCCAAGATCCCCCTGGGCGGGTATCGAAGCAACCTCACCCATGCCTGATGCGTCCGGATATCGGCAGCCGGAACCCTGCCGTGGGGCGGAGTGGGGGTGAAAGTGGGGAATCCGGTGGTGCGCGGTGGGGGCAGCGGTGGGGGCATTGTGGAGTGTCACCCGCGACGGATTCCGTACCAGAAGGGACTTCCCAGCGAGCCTCGCGAGTGGTAATGACGGTTCTGATCGTCCTCTTCACTCAGGAGCCTGACCAACGCGGACGGCGACGATCGGTTCACCCAGGGAACCCGCTGTCCTAATCGGACACTTCAGCGCTTGTGCCTGCGGCGTCCGTTCATACCGGAGGTGATGCGACGGCTGACGCCGCGCCAGTCCTTGGGCTTCTCCTTCGGTTCCGGCAGGAGCCGGCCGAGGCGACCACCGACCCGGAACCCGGCGAGCCGGCCGGGGATCACGCTCACGAAGACGAGCAGGATCCACCAGCCGCCCGCGACCGGCCACGACGGCCGGTCGACCGGGACCACGGAGAGTCCGCTCCGCGAACTGTTCTTCTTCCGGTACTTGAACTCTTCGACCGGCACACGGCCTGCCAACGCGGAGACCGAGGTGACGGTCGTCCTGGAGACCTGCTCTTCACCAGGGGAAACGGTGTCCCACTGGACTTCCGCCTCGCACGAGTACGTCATCCAGATGTGGACCGCGCTCCTTCCGCACTGCTCGACCCGCGCGGTACCTGTCCTGGTGAGCGTGCCCCATGGCTCGAAACCGACCAGCCACTGGAAGGAGAACATCAGCCACAACGTGAGAAGGCCGCTTTTCCTGCTTTCGCGCCTGTCTCCGAAGACTCCCCAGGCTCCGGACAACCTAGCGGTCCGGGTCCAGCAGCGAAGCCAATCGCGCGGCCAGTCGCGGACCGTCCACTGGGGACACGTTCACCCACGCCTGCCCGCCGCGGCCTTCGGTCCGGGCCGCACAGTACGCGCCGACGTCGGTGTCGAACCAGGTCAGGCCACCCGCCCGGTGCGCCCGGCCGTCGCGGCCGCGGGTCCGCACGGTGAACTGGCCCGCGCTGTAGACGGGCCGCGCTTGGATGGCGAGCACCTCGCGCAGCTGACTGTCCGAAGCCGACGACCGTCCGCCGTCGCCGAACACCGGATCCTCCAGGTCACCGCCGAAGCGCGCCGCGGGCAGGCTGATCCCGTAGCCGGGGCCGGGCCGCAGCTCCGGCAGGACGTCGACGATCGCGCCGAACACCTCGCCGTCGCCGATCCCGGAAAGCGCGATGGTCTGCTCGGGCTGGGTGGCCAGCACGCCGTGCCGTCCGCGCGCGGCCGCGACCGCGCGGAACGGGGCTTCGGCCGTCATGTCGGCCAGCGCCTCGCATTCGACGTAGACCTCGGCCCGCGCGAGCAGGTCGAGCCGTGCTTCCAGTGCGGCGTCGAGCCGGTCACCGTCATAGAGGCCTCGTTCGGCGAGGTTTTCGTAGACCGCGCCGCGGATCTCGGTTCGTTCCGCTTCCGTGGCGCCGACGCTGCGGACGGACAGCGGCCACGGCGGGGCCGCGTGCCCCAGGTCGGACCAGAGGACATCGAACGCCGACGCGGAAACGCGGATCAAGACCGCCCCAGCCGGGGCGGCTTCCCGAAGGAGACCTGCGGGGTCAGCGAACGCAGCGACGTGTCGCGGGTGTTCATCACGTCGACGGCCTTGCGGCGGGCCGCCTCGGCCTCCGCGTGCTTGGCCTCCATCTCGTCGGCGAGCGCGGCGAGAAGCGCGAGGTTCCCGCCGGCGGCGGCGTCGCGGATCATCGCGCCGGGGTCGTAGTCCACCGGCGGCGGCATGTCCGCGCGAGCCCGCGCCGCGGCCTCGGCCTGCCCGGAGACCGCCTGTCCGAGAGCGGACGAGAGATCGGCGGACCAGGTCAGCCAGCCGGACGCCGTGGACAGCACACCGCGAAGCGCGTCGCCCGCTTCTCCTCGCCAGTTCTCTTCGCTACTTCCGGCCAGCCCGGCCAGGTCCGCCGTCGCGTCGTGCATACGCCGCGCGAGCGCGTCCCAGGCGGCACCGATGCCACCCGCCGCCTCGGGGTCGTTGCCCGCCTCGACTTCGGCGGCCAGCGCCTCGTGGCTGTAGGCCTCGTACCGCGTGGCCGCGACCGGGACCTCGCGGCCCGGCGTCTCTCCTTCAGGCACGACAGTTCTCCTAAGGCAGTTTGGGTTCGGCCAGTCCCGCCACCTTCACCGCGCGCTCGCAGGCGAGCGGGGTGTCGGTGAAGTTCGTGTTGCTCACGTCGATCTGGACGCTCGCCTTCTCCCCCATGCCGAGCAGGACCGCGCAGGTTCCGTCGGCGGCCTTCTTGTCGGCGACCTTGAGCGCTTCGCGGTCACCGACCTTGGTCTTCGTGGCGGTCTTACGCGCGACCTCGAGGTCTTTCAGCCCGTTCCGCTCGTCCACCGTGATGGTGACGCCGAAGGTCGCGGGCACCGTCCAGTCGCAGGCGCGGGCGCCGTTGATCTCCTTCGGCACGCCGAGCACGTTCACCCCGGCCGTCGACCGGTCCTGCGGGTCGAGCAGCGAGCACGGATCCACTCCGCCGTCCGGCGCGGGCGCTGAAGACGAGGAAGCCGGGCCCCCACCGTCGTCCGCGGCCGGAATCCGCGCCTGGCCTGCGGCCCCTTGCCCGCAAGCGGACACTGTAAGGACGAAGAGGGCGACGAGAGGGAGGCGTGAGCGCATGGGGTCAGCCGCCGACACAGTCCACGTCCGCCGCCGCTTGTTCATCCTGTCGGGTGTACCGGGCCAGCGCCTTCTCGATCCGGTTCTTGAGCGCCTCGAGTTCCCTGCCGAACGCGGTGAGCGCCTCGACCGCGGAGCCGTCGGCCCCGATCCCGTACTGCGCCATGAACCTGCCGACCTCGTCCGCGTATCCCCCGCCGAGGGGAACCGTGCGGCCGAGGACCTTGGCCTCGCGGACCATCTGGCCGACCACGTCCTGCAGGGCGGAGATCTTCACGTGGGCGTCCGACGCCAGCTCCGGGGCGACCGCGAATCCGCTCAGATCGAACCGGGGTTTGGCGGTACTCACCTCGCTCATATGCGATTACGCCTCTCCGTAGTCGAGCGACCTCGCAACGGAGCATACGACAAAACCCGGTGTCAGCGGGAGCACCTGAAAACGCGCTCAACTCACCCGTTCGAGGTAAGCTCTCCGGTTGCACAGAGTCATCGACTGGGGTTGGCGGGGTTCCCCCCACGAGTTCGCCCGAGTTTGACACACTTCGTGGGAGGCTGACCGCTGCCCAGGGGACTACTCGGGGACTGAAAGCTGGCCCTTCAGCAGACACCAGCGGACATCCAGCCACGCGGCATCAGGAGGTCGAGTGACGTCGAGAATCCAGTCTGCGACGCCCGGCGAACAGCAGGGCGAGCAGGCAACCGGGCAAGCGCCGTACCCCACGGCCGCAGGCTCGGTCAGCGGCCGGCAGAACGGTCGTGACGGCAGGGCGTCGCTCGACGAACTGCACGAGACGGCGCGGCGGATCGCCGCCAACGTGGAGCGGGTACTGGTCGGCAAACCCGACGTCATCCGCATCGCGCTCGTGACCCTGCTCGCCGAAGGCCATCTCCTCGTCGAAGACGTCCCCGGAGTCGGCAAGACCTCGCTGGCGAAGGCGCTGGCCCGCTCGATCGACTGCACCGTGAGCCGGATCCAGTTCACCCCCGACCTGCTGCCCAGCGACGTCACCGGGGTGTCCATCTACAACCGGCAGAGCGGCGGGTTCGAGTTCCGGCCCGGCCCGGTGTTCGCGAACATCGTGGTCGGCGACGAGATCAACCGCGCCTCGCCGAAGACGCAGTCGGCCCTGCTCGAATGCATGGAAGAGCACCAGGTCACCGTCGACACCTCGACGTATCACCTCGAAGAGCCGTTCATGGTGATCGCCACCCAGAACCCGATCGAGATGGAGGGCACCTACGCGCTGCCCGAAGCCCAGCGGGACCGGTTCACCGCGCGGGTGTCCATCGGCTACCCCGACCAGCAGGCCGAACTGGCCATGGTCGACGAGCACGCCGGGCACAACCCGCTGGCCGATCTCGAACCCGTCTCCGACCGCGAGTCGGTGCAGCGGCTGATCGAGACGGTGCGTTCGGTGCACATGTCGCCGGAGGTCCGCCGGTACGCCGTCGATCTGGTTTCCGCGACCCGGCAGGTACCGGAGATCCGGCTCGGCGCCTCGCCGCGGGCGACCCTGCAGCTGGTCCGCGCGGCCAGGGCGCAGGCCGCGCTCTCCGGCCGCGAGTTCGTCGTCCCGGACGACCTGCACACGGTCGCGGTCCCGGTGCTGGCGCACCGCATGGTGCTCACCACCGAGGCGGCCGCCGCTCGCCGGTCGGCCACCGACGTGGTCCGCGCGATCCTGCACCGTGTTCCCGTTCCACAGGGCTCCACGGGCACGAACCACCGCTGAGCAAAGGTCCATCCATGCCCCCACCACCGCCCTCGACGGGTGAGCTTCGCTCGGCTGATTGGATTCCGGAGCCATGCTGC
Organism: Amycolatopsis alba DSM 44262; assembly: GCF_000384215.1. Taxonomy (NCBI): domain Bacteria; kingdom Bacillati; phylum Actinomycetota; class Actinomycetes; order Pseudonocardiales; family Pseudonocardiaceae; genus Amycolatopsis; species Amycolatopsis alba. The sequence continues at coordinate 9,538,114 of NZ_KB913032.1, forward strand.
GTGCTCTGTCAGGCCTGACCACACGCGGCCGCTGCCTCCTCGCCGCCGGGGTCGCCGCAGCGGTGTGCTCGTTCGTGCTCAACGAGCGGGATCTGCTGCGGGTCGCGGTGTTCGTCGTCGCCCTGCCCCTGCTGGTCGCCTTCTTCATCTCGGCGACCCGGCTGAAGCTGGGCGCGGCGCGCGCGCTGCGCCCGGACCGGGTCTCGGTCGGTTCGCCCGGCGAAGTCCAGCTCGAACTCTGGCGGAACGGCAGGCTCCCGGCGGGCGAGGTGCTGCTCGAAGACGGCGTGCCGTACGCGCTGGGTTCGCGGCCGCGGTTCGTCGTCGAACGGCTGCCCCACGACCGGCGGGTCGCGCTGCGGTATCCGCTGCAGCCGGTCCTGCGCGGGATCCAGCAGGTCGGCCCGCTGCGGGCGACGATCACCGACCCGTTCGGGCTGTGCGAGTTCGAACGTGAGCTGATCGGGCATTCCCGGCTGGTCGTCGTGCCGAAGGTGGTCGGCCTGTGGGGCCTGCCCAGCGGTGCCGGGATCGGCGCCGGTGACGACGGCAGCATCCGCCTGCACGCCGGACAGGGCGAGGCGGACGTGATCGTCCGGCAGTACCGCCAGGGCGACGACCTGCGGAAGGTCCACTGGCGCTCGACCGCCCGCCGCGACGAGATCATGGTCCGCGTCGAGGAGCGGCCGTGGCGTGGCGGCACCACGGTGCTGCTGGACCACCGCGCGGCCGCGCACCACGGCACCGGCCCCGCCGCGAGCCTCGAATGGGCGGTTTCGTTCGCCGCCTCCGTCTCGCTGCATCTGCGCCGCTCCGGTCACCGCGTCCGGCTGATCACCGAACACGGCCAGACCCTGGCCGACACCCCCGGCGAGGGTGGCGAGCACTACGACAACATCGTGCTCGACGTCCTCGCCGCGCTCCAGCCCGCGCACCAGCGCGACATCACCCTCGGCCACGATCCGGCCGAGGGACAGGAACTCATCGCGGTGCTCGGCACCGTCAGCAACGAATCCGTGCACGAGCTGTCCCGGTACCGCCCGCGCGGGATCCGGAGTCTCGCCGTGCTGCTCGACACCCCCGGCTGGTCCTCCGGCGTCAACCGGCCCGAGAACCGCGCCGCCGCCACCGAAGAGTCGGTGGCGCTGCTGCGCGCCGCGGGCTGGGGCGTCGTCGTCGCCGGCCCCGGCTCGCCCATGCAGCAGGTCTGGGCCGAGCTCTGCCAGACCGCCACCCGCCGGGGCACGCTGATCGGAGGCGGCCTGTGACCGCGACCGCGCCACCCCGGCCGCACACCCCCCAGCCGCGTCCCGCGGCGCCACCGCCGGTCTGGACGAGCAGCGTGCTCGCGCCGATCGCCGCCGGGCTCGCCACGCTGTTCGCCTCGACATCGCTCACCGGTGTCGTCTCCGGCTGGGCGTGGTTCGGCTACCTGCTGGTCGCCGTCGTGCTGATCGCCTCCACCGGGCTCGCCCTGCGGTCGCTGCGCGCGCCGACCGTCCTCGTCGGCCTGGCGCAGCTGCTGGTACTGCTGTTCCTGATCACAGGGGCGTTCACCACCAGCGGGATCCTGAAGATCATCCCCGGCCCGGCCGCGCTCGACGAACTGCGTGGCGTGCTCGCCGCGGCGGCCGAGCAGATCCGCGTCGGACTGCCGCCGGTCGAGGGCACGCCGCCGATCCTCTGCCTGATCACCATCGCGATCGGGCTGGTCGCGGTGCTGGTCGACACGCTCGCCGTGGCCGCCGCCGCGCCCGCCGCGACCGGCCTGGTGCTGCTGTGCGTCTACGCCGTGCCCGCCGCGATCGCCGAAGACATTCTGCCGTGGTGGACGTTCCTGCTCAGCGCGGCCGCGTTCGCCGGGCTGCTCGCCGTCGACGGCAATCACCGGCATCGCCGCTGGCGCAACCGGGACGCGCCCGGACTGGGCAACTCGGCGAGCACGCTGTCCGCCCCGGTCGGCGTGGTGGCCGCCGCGATCGCGATGGGCCTGGTCATCGGCATGGCCGTCACCGGTGTCGGCACGGTCGGCAGGCTCCCCGGAGCCGACGGATCCGGCCGCGGCGGGGCGGGCGGCTTCGGTGTCGAGCCGTTCACGCAGCTGCGCGGCCTGCTCGACCAAGGCGAGAACGTGGAGCTGTTCAAGGTCTACGGGATGGGCGCGGACAAGCGGCTGCTGCGCGCGTTCACCCTCGACACCTACACCCCGAACAAGGGCTGGGGCCTGGCGCAGAACGGCCGCGCCCAGCAGGGTGTCCAGGCCAATCTGCCGCTTCCTCCCGTCAAGGGCGACGACGGTGCCGGTCCCGGACGCGAGATCCGGATCGAGCCGACGAACTGGGTCGACAACTGGCTGCCGATCTACGGGGTGCCCCGGACGATCGGCGGACTGGCCGACAACTGGCTGTACGACCCCGTCGGCGGTGCGGTGTTCACTACGACCAAGCAGAGCGCGCCCGCCTACACCGAGACCGCGGCGATCAAGGAGCCGTCGAAGGACGAACTCCGGAACGACGACGCCCAGCTGGCCGAGGTGCCGCCGCAGTTCGTCCAGGTCGACCGCGTCGACCCCAGGGTGGCCGCGAAAGCCAAGCAGCTGACCGAGAACGAGCCCAACAACTTCGACAAGGCGCAGGCGATCTGGTCGTTCTTCACCGCGCAGAACGGCTTCGTCTACGACACCAAGACCGCCGAAGCCACCGACTCCGACGCGCTCGCCGACTTCGTCCTCAACGGCAAACGCGGGTTCTGCGAGCAGTTCGCGTCCGCGATGGCCGTGATGCTGCGGTCGGTCGGCATCCCGTCGCGGGTCGCCATCGGCTTCACCTCCGGCACCCCGAAGGGCGATCACCTCTCGATCAGCTCCGAGGACGCGCACGCGTGGGTCGAGGTCTACTTCCAGACGAAGGGCTGGGTCAGCTTCGACCCGACCCCGCTGGTCGACGGCCGCGCGGTCGTCCCGCCGTACCTGCAGACCGATCCCAGCAGCACTTCGGCCAACGACACGCAGGAAGTGCCGAGCGCGCCCGCGTCGAGCGCCCCCGCGACCGGCACGCCCCGTGACCCCGGCGCCGACACCGGCGCGGACGGCAGCGGGAACCAGCAGGACGAAGAGCCGCTGTGGCCCGCCATCCTCGCCGGCGTCCTCGGCGGGCTGGCCGCCGCGCTGACCGTGGTCGCGATCGTGCGGTCGCGATTGAGATACCGGGCGCTGATGCGCTCGGCGCCTTCCCCGGACCACGGGTTCCTCGACAACCAGAACGTGACGAACTGGCTGCCGCTGATCGCGATCGGGCTGTGGGTGGTGGCGTTCGCGTTCCTGGCGGCGTGGGTGTCGTGGTGGTTCGCGCTGGCCCTGGTGGTCGTCCTCGGCGGGCTGGGCACGCCGACGACGATCCGGGAGATCAAACGACGGCTGCGGCTGCAGAAGATCGCGTCCCACTCCTCCGCCGCGGCCGACGCGGCGTGGCGCGAGCTGATGGACGAATGCGCGGACCGCGGCCTGCCGCTCTCCGATGGCGACACCGTGCGCGTGGCGGGCCGGAAGGTCGTCGAAAAGCATCGTCTCGACGAGGAGGGCCGCTCCGGGCTGCGGACGGTCATCGGTGTCGTGGAGGCGTCCTGGTATTCGGACAAGCCCGCGGACGATCAGGCGCTGGGCCCGGCTTTCGACGAGGTCCGCAAGAGCCTGAAGCGGAACGCGCCCATGTCCTGGAAGGGACGGCTGTTCCCGCGGTCGCTTCGGCGGCGGGACAAGTAGCCGGCGCCTGTCCGGTCTCGTGGTCGTGAGTGGCAAGGGCGGTTAGAAACGACACTTGCCACTCACGAGACCCGGCCCCGTGGAGTCGGCGGAGGTGTCGCGAAAGCCACTTTCGGGACACCAGATGTCCCGAAAGTGGCTTTCGCGACACCGAGCCAGGCGCAGAGGCGAGCGGCTGAACACGCCATGGTCGCCTTACCCGTCAAGAGAACGCGACGAGACCCAGCCCGACAACGCGAACATGCCGACAAGGCAGAGCCCTGTCGGCATGTTCGCGTGTGTGAGAGCTACTGCTCCTCGAAGCGCTGGCGGAAGCGCTCTTCCATGCGCTGGGTGAAGGAGCTCCGGCGTGGGGACGCCTTACCGCCGCCACCTCCGCCCGCTCCCTGTCCACCGCTGTCCTTACCGCCTTCCGATTCGGCTCCGTGCCGAATCGACGTGACGGCCATCATGACTCCGAAGAACATCACGAGGAACCCGAGCACGCTGATCACTGGGATCTCGGCCACCCGGATGTTGACCACCACGCCGAGCACCAACAGTGCGACGCCCACTACGAACAGGGCGATGCCCTGCAAACGCCGTCGGCGGGCGGGGCGGCGCAACCGGGTGCCTCGCACCGTGGATGCGAACTTGGGGTCCTCGGCATAGAGCTCGCGCTCGATCTGATCGAGCAGCCGCTGCTCATGCTCGGAGAGTGGCATCTTTCCTCCTCCGGCACAGCTGTCGCGGGCGCCGGGCCGCGCAACGTCATGGACCCAACAGACAACCCCAGGCGGGGTGTCTCTGTCCAGGATACGAGCCCCGCGCTCGTCCGACTACCCGATCCCGTATCCGGAAGGGATCGAATTGGGCGAAACCACCCGACTCGGCTCTCTCGAAGACGGTTGAGCAGGCAATGTCACTGGTCACGGGGGGTCAGCAGTGACGCGGGCCGCACCGCGGCGGCGCCGAACTTCGACCTCGCGACGTCGGCGGCCACTTCCGCATCCCGCCAACGGGGTTCGGGTGAGTCGAAAAGCAGCTGTTCTCCACTACTCTCCGTGTCCAAGCCCTCGACTCTTACGCCGATCAGGCGGACTGCGCCCGCCGGCGCGTGCTCGGCGAGGAGTTCGACGGCGGTGCGGTGGATGTCGCGGGCCACATCCACCGGTACGGCGGTTGTCCTGGCGCGGGTGATGGTCTTGAAATCCGCGAACCGGACCTTGATCGACACCGTCCGTCCGCGCAGCCCCCGGCGGCGCAGGGTGGCGGCGACGCGTTCCGACAGCCGGAGCAGCTCCAGCCCGAGCGCCGAGCGGTCGTGGAGGTCGACGTCGAAGGTCACTTCGGCGCCGACCGACTTGTCCGGGGTCTCCGGGACCACCTCGCGTTCGTCGTGCCCGTTCGCGAGCGCCCACAGGTGCTCCCCCAGCGCCCGGCCCAGCGAGCGCCGCAGCCGGGCCAGTGGTGCGGTGGCGATGTCGGCGACGGTGTCGAGGCCCAGTTGCCGCAGATGCTCCTCGGTGCGCTTGCCGACGCCCCACAGCGCCGACACCGGCAGCGGGTGCAGGAACGCGAGCGTCTCGGCCGCCGGGACGACGACCATGCCGTCCGGTTTCGCCATCCCGGACGCCAGCTTGGCGACGAACTTGACCTTCGCGACGCCGACCGAGCAGCTGATCCCGAAGTCGGCGGCCACCCGCTCCCGGATCCAGGCGCCGAGCCGCGCGGGCGAGGAGTCCAGCCGTTTGAGCGCGCCACTGACGTCCAGGAAGGCTTCGTCCAGGCTCAGCGGCTCCACCAGAGGCGTCAGCTCACGGAAGATCCCCATGACCCCCTGGGACACCTCGCCGTAGAGACCGGGTGTCGGCGTGATGCAGATCAGCTGCGGGCAGAGCCGTTTGGCCGTCGAGAACGGCATGGCCGACCGGACGCCGAACTCGCGCGCCGCGTAGCTCGCGGCCGCGACGACCGACCTCGGGCCGCCGCCGGACACGACCACCGGCTTGCCCTCCAGTTCCGGACGCGTGCGCAGCTCACAGGACACGAAGAAGGCGTCCATGTCGACGTGCAGCAGGCCGCATCCGGTGTCGTCCGGCCAAGTGGTGGCCCCGGTGGTCACCCGGTACCGGGCCATCCCTCCCGGCAGCTCAGCGTTTCGTCCCACGTGCGAAAGCTAGCCCGGACCACCGACAATTCCGGCCGCGGCGTGCTCGTGTGACCGAACTCGCGTGCGCCGGCCCGGAACTCGCGTGATCAAAGCCGTGACTCGCGTGTCCGGAACCGGAACACGATGCCGACTCCGCCTTCCCGCGTGTTCCGGCTCCAATCACATGAGTTCCGGCTCCGATCACGCGTGTCCCGTGTCCGGGCACGGGAGTCCCGTGCTGCGGCGCGGTCAGGCGGGTCGGCGCGCCAGGACGTGCAGCCGGCTGGAGATGTCGCGCAGCGGCGACACGGACGCGGCCGCCAGCTCGAACTCGGCCAGGTCCTCTTCCCGCACCCCGCCGGGCACGAAGTCCGCCACGACGCCGTCGCCCTGCAGCGAGGCCACCTCGAGCCCTACCGCAACTAGCTGCGCGCGGAGGGCCTCGGCGTCGAAGCGGCGCAGCACGGTCTCCCGGCCGCCGCCCAGCACGCCGCTCTCGGCCGCGAGCAGTTCCCGCGCCTCGCCGAGCCGTCCGGCCAGCGCCCGCTGCAGGATCGCGGCGTGACGGTTCGCCACCAGCACCGAGACCGCGCCACCGGGTTTGACCGCGGCGGCCAGCGCGGCGAGCACCCGCGCCGGATCGTCGACGACTTCGAGCAGCCCGTGCGCGAGGACGAGGTCCGCCGATCCGGCCGCGACGTGCGCTCCGAGCGCGTCGGAGTCGTCGGCGATCGCGGTGATGCTGCCGGAGACGCCCTCTTCCTCGGCGCGGCGACGCAGGGTCGCGAGGGCGTTGGGGTTCGGTTCGACCACGGTCACCAGGCAGCCGGCCGACGCCAGCGGCACCGCCCAGCCGCCGCTGCCGCCGCCGACGTCGACGACGTCCGGCTGCTGTGCGCCTCGCGCCCGTGCGGCCCGGAGTTCTGCTTCGAGAACCCGGCGAACCGCCCCCGATCCCCGCGTGGCCACGGTGTCCGTCTTCATAAACGCACAGGGTAATGCCCGCCTTCCGGACGCCGCCGGGTGTAGTCCGATGCGGTGTTCGACACCTTGCCAAGGAGCCACCCCGCCGACTGCCCGTAGGCTGTATCGAGTGCACACGGTCGCTGTTCTCAGCCTGAAGGGTGGCGTCGGTAAAACGACGGTAGCCCTCGGTGTCGCGTCCGCCGCGCTGCGTAGGGGCGCCCGGACTCTCGTGGCCGACCTCGACCCGCAAGGCAACGCCACGACCTCGCTGGACCCGCCTTTCACCGACCGCACGCTGGCCGACGTCCTGGAGACGCCGGTGCGGTCGGTCCTCGAACGCGCGATCGCGCCCAGCGTGTGGAGCGACCAGATCGACGTCCTCGTCGGCGCCGAAGAGCTGGAGATGCTCAACGAGCCCGACGCCGACAGCCGCCGCCTGGAGAACCTCTCCCGCGCGCTCGACGAACTGCACACGAACCCGTTGCGCGAGGAACCCTACGAACTGGTGATCCTCGACTGCCCGCCGTCACTCGGCAGGCTGACCCGGTCGGCGCTGGTGGCCGCGGACAGCGCCCTGATCGTCACCGAGCCGACGATGTACGCCGTCTCCGGCGCCCGCCGCGCGCTCGACGCGATCGAAAAGATCCGCGAGGAGCAGAATCCGGGGCTGCGGCCGATCGGCGTCGTGGTCAACAAGCTCCGCGTGCGCTCCTACGAGCATCAGTTCCGGGTGGCGGAGCTGCGGGAGAACTTCGGCCCGCTGGTGATGCCGACGGCCATCCCGGACAGGCTCGCGGTGCAGCAGGCGCAGGGCGCGTGCAGCCCGATCCACGAGTGGCACTCCCCCGGCGCGCAGGAGATCGCGCTCACTTTCAACATGGTGCTGGCGAAGGTCCTCCGCTCCAGCCGGGCCGGACGGCATCGCGTCCGCGGCGACGAAGAGCCCGAGACGACCGAAGAGTCCGCCAAGCTGAGCGACACCGGCACGGGGTAGGCGCCGATGCCCGAAGGCGACACCGTCTTCCTCGCCGGCAAGGTCCTGGACAAGGCACTGGCCGGGAAAACCCTCGTCAGGGGCGAGTTCCGGGTCCCTCAGCTGGCGACGACGGATCTCTCCGGACGTGACGTCCTCGGCGTCGGCACGGTCGGCAAACATCTGCTGACGCGGTTCTCCGGCGATCTCACCCTGCACAGTCACCTGCGCATGGACGGCAAATGGGACGTCTACCGGACGGGCGCGCGCTGGCACAGCCCGGCGCATCAGGCGCGGGTCATCCTCGCCACCGAGGACCTGCAGGCGATCGGCTTCCGCGTGCACGACCTCGAACTCGTGCCCACCGACGAAGAAGACCGCCTGGTCGGCCATCTCGGCCCGGATCTGCTCGATCCACAGTGGACGGACGAACTCGCGGAACGCGCCGCCGCGGCGCTGGCCGCGGACCCGGCTCGCGAACTGGGCGACGCCCTGCTGGATCAGCGGATCATGGCGGGCGTCGGGAACCTGTACAAGGTCGAGATCTGCTTCCTGCTCAAGGTCTCCCCGTGGACGCCGGTGTCCGAAGTGGACCCGGCGAAGGCCGTCGCGCTCGGCCGGAAGCTGCTGGTGGCCAACGCCTGGCGGCATGAGCAGATCACCACCGGCGACCCGCGCCGAGGCAGGCGCCAGTGGGTCTACGAGCGGACCCGGCAGGGCTGCTTCCGCTGCGGCGGCAAGGTGGAGGTGCTCCAGCAGGGCACCGGATACCAGCAGCGGCCCACCTGGTTCTGCCCGAATTGCCAGCCGGGACCCCGCCCGGACCGGTAAGCTGGGTCCCGTGACGCTGTTCAAGCTCCCGCTCTACGGGGCCGACACCGAACGCGGCGACCTCGCTCCCTGAGCCGCCCGCTCCCTCCGCACGTCACCCTTCTCTTCTTTGTCCCAGGGAGCTTTGTCATGCCCGGAATCCTCACGGGCGAGGCGCTGCGCGCGTTCGTGCACGCCCTGCCCAAGGTCGAACTCCATGTCCACCTCGTCGGTTCGGCGAGCCTGCCCACGGTGCTGGAACTGGCGCGCCGCCGCCCGTCCGCGGGGGTGCCGACCGAGCCCGCGGAACTCGCCGAGTTCTTCACCTTCCGCGATTTCCCGCATTTCCTCCGCAACTACCTGGCGGTGACGTCGCTGGTGCGCGACGCCCGCGACATCCACACCCTCGTCACCGGGCTGGCGGCCGACCTGGCCGCACAGAACGCCCGCTACGCCGAAGTGACCGTGACGCCGTACAACCACGTTCTCGACGGCATGTCCACGGACGATCTCCTCACCGGTCTCGCCACCGGGCGGGCGGCGGCGCGGGCGGACCACGGAGTGGAACTGGCCTGGTGCTTCGACATTCCCGGCGAGAAGGGGGTCGTCGCCGGGCGCGAGACGGTCGTGTTCGCGCTCCGTGAACGCCCCGAGGGCCTGGTGTCCTTCGGGCTCGGCGGTCCCGAGGTCGGCGTCGGCCGCGCGCAGTTCGCCCCGTTCTTCACCACGGCCAGGGAGGCGGGGCTGCGCAGCGTCCCGCACGCGGGCGAGACCACCGGGCCCGCCACCGTATGGTCGGCGGTGCACGATCTCGGCGCCGAGCGGATCGGGCACGGCGTCGGCGCGCACACCGATCCGGCGCTGCTGGAATACCTTGCCGTACAACGGATCCCGCTGGAGGTCTGCCCGACGTCGAATGTCCGAACAGGACAGTTCAGGTCGATCGAGGCGCATCCCGTGCGGCGGCTGCTCGACCATGGCGTGGTGGTCACGCTCAACACCGACGACCCGCCGATGTTCGGGACCACCCTCGACGGCGAGTACCTGGCGGTCGCCGAAACCCTGGGCCTGACCGCGGCCGAAATCGCCCGATTCGCGACGAACGCCGTGGAAGCGTCTTTTCTGCCGTCGGCGGACAAGACCGGCCTGCTGGCGGAGATCGACGAAATCTTGTTGCAGGACCACGAACCCCTCGCATAGCGTGGCGGTACACGAGAGAGGAGGTGGTCCAAAGTTGTATTCCAACAGGACTCGTGAGGTGACTGTCCGCTAGCGGACGGCACGCGTAGGACTTCCGAGCAGCGATACAACGCAAGTTGGAGCCACCTTCGGCTCGTCATCTCTGCTTCGCGTGATGCCTGATAGCGAATACCAGGCAGTCACCGGGCCCCCGAGGTTCCCGAGCACCGGTCCGGCTCGGGCCCGGCCGCCGATTCCGGCGTCCGGGAGCCGCCTCGGGGGTACCCTTATTTCCCTTCCGAGAGGCCGGAAGGACCACCCACCGCCCCGGAGAACCGCCCGCCGCTGTTCCCGCCACGGAACCTCGCAGAGTGGATAGCCTGACGCCATGTTGAGGCCCGACTTCCCGATCACCACCCCGCGCCTGACCCTCCGCGCCTTCACGTCGGCGGATCTCGACGAACTGAACTCCTTCCAGTCCCGCGCCGACGTCGCCCGCTACCTCTACTGGAGTCCGCGCAGCCGGGCCGAATCCGCCGCAGCGCTCGCCAAACGGGTGCACAGCAGCACCCTGTCGAAGGAAGGCCAGCTTCTCGCGGTGGCCGTGACCCTCACCGAGACCGGGCGGCTGATCGGCGACCTGAACCTCGAGTACCTCAGCAGCGAGCACCGCCAGGGCGAGATCGGCTTCGTCTTCCACCCCGACCACCACGGCAAGGGGTTCGCCGCGGAGGCCGCCACCGAACTGCTGCGGCTCGGCTTCGAAGAACTGGGCCTGCACCGGATCATCGGTCGCTGTGACGGACGCAACACCGCGTCGGCCGCGCTGATGGAACGCCTCGGCATGAAGAAGGAAGCGCATCTGCGGCAGAACGAGATCGTGAAGGGCGAGTGGTGTGACGAACTCGTCTTCGCCATGCTCGAGGACGAGTGGAAGGCGAGCCGCTAGAGCTCACCAGGCATGATGGGCGCGTGTTCTTCGACAAGATCGTCCGCCCCGCGCTGTACCGGGTCTCCGGCAGCGACCCCGAAACCGTGCACGAACGCACCATCGGCACGCTCGCCAGGCTGAGCCGGGTGTCCCCCGCGCTCGGTGCGCTCGGCCGCGTCTACCGGACGGACGATCCGGTCACCTTCCTCGGTCTCCGCTTCCCGAACCGGGTCGGCCTCGCCGCCGGGATGGACAAGAACGGCCGCGCGCTGCACGCGTGGCCCGCGCTCGGCTTCGGCTTCGTCGAGGTCGGCACCGTCACCCGGCATCCGCAGCCGGGCAACGACAAGCCGCGGCTGTTCACCCTCGCCGAGACCGACGCCGTGATCAACCGGATGGGCTTCAACAACGAAGGCGCGGAAGCGCTCGCCGCCCGCCTCGCCGCGAGCGGGAAGCCGCCGGTGCCGCTCGGGGTCAGCATCGGCAAGTCCAAGGTGACGCCGCTCGACGAGGCCGTCGAGGACTACCGCTTCTCGCTGCGGGCGCTGTACCCGTACGCCGACTACTTCGCGATCAACGTCAGTTCGCCGAACACGCCGGGGCTGCGGGCACTGCAGGACAAGTCCGCGCTGGCGGAACTGCTCGCCGAACTGCGGAAGACCTCGGCCGAACTCGCGGGCGAAGCGAAACCGACTCCGGTGCTGGTCAAGGTCGCCCCCGATCTCACCGACGAGGCGCTCGCGGAACTGCTGGCGGTCTGCCTCGACCACGGTGTCGCCGGGCTGATCGCGACCAACACGACGCTGTCCCGCGAAGGGATCGCTCCGACCGAAGCCTCGGTCGGCGAGCAGGCCGGCGGGCTTTCCGGCCGCCCGCTCACCGCGCGCTCGGTCGAGGTGGTGCGGTTCGTGCACGACGAAACCGGCGGCAAGCTGCCGATCATCGGCGTCGGCGGGATCTTCGACGCCGGCGCCGCCGCCCGGATGCTCGACGCCGGTGCCGGTCTCGTCCAGCTCTACACCGGTTTCGCCCTGCACGGTCCCGGTCTGGTCAAGCGGGTCGCCCGAGGTCTCGCGGCCCGGCCGTACTGACGAACCGCAGGTAGGCCCGCCAGCACCGGTATCGCGTCAGCTCCGGCGCCGTCGCCGTGGCCGCCTGGTCACAAAGGACGGCGAGTGGCGTCTCCCCGTTCTCCAGGCGGATCCGGCCGAGGACGAACGGGGCGGGCAGCGTGGCCGCGAAGGCGCCGAGGGCGGCGGGTGAGAGCCGCCAGCGTTCACCCGAAAGCATCGTGTGCTCGCCCGTGGCGCTCACCGGTACCACGCCCGGCTGGGGTGGCTCGGTGGGCAGCAACAGCATCCGATAGCCCTCGCCGGTCTGGACCAGCCCGCCGAAGCGCGCCCCCGCGGTGACCAGATGCTCGTTCAACGGCTGCCCGCGCAGATGCGCGCCGAACACCACGAGATCCGCACCCGGTGCGGGATAAGGGAAATCGGCCTGTTCGTCGGTGAGCACGGCGGCGAGGTCGATGGCGACCTGGTCGTCGAACGGCCGCACCACCACCGACACCCCGTACGGCCCGAGATCCGACGGTGACGACGGCACCGTGACCGCGGCGAGGTCGAGCAGGTTGACGAACGCCGTGAACCGCTCCAGCCGTCTCGCGACACCGTCCGGATCGGACAGCGCCTCGGAGACCTCGGGATGATCCGCGACGGTCGGCAGGACCAGGGCGTCGTACTCGGACAGCATCCGGAGCGCGAGCATCCCGGCCTCGGCGACGCGCTGCCTGTCGGCGGTGAAACCGTCGTCGTGGATCAGCTCACCCACCGACAGCAGTGCCGAGACCTCCACCGTCTCCACGAACGCCCCGGACGCCCGCAGCGCCGAGACGGCGCCGAGGAAAGCGGCTCGTGACTGCAGCGACAGGCCGGTGAGTGTTTCGGAGCCGGGGATCGCCACTTTCGGCCGATCCCCCGCCGAAAGCCGGACGTCGGGTGGCCAGTCGCGGGCGAGCGGGTCTGTTCCGTCGGGACCGGTCATCAGCCCCAGCGCGCGCTGGCCCAGGGTGAGACTGCGCGCGAACACGGCGATCCCGCCGCACGGTGCGGCACCGGTCTTGGGCACGAGGCCGAGTGTCGGCTTCAGCCCCACGATCCCGTTGAGCGACGCGGGTATCCGGCCCGCTCCCGCCGTGTCGGTGCCCACCGCGAGATCGACGAGGCCGAGCGCGACGGCGACGGCCGCGCCGCTGCTCGCGCTCCCGGAGACCTTGGCGGTGTTCAGTGCGGCGCTCACGGGGCCGTACGGGCTGCGGGTGTGCTCGAGGTCGCTGCCGAACCGGTCGCAGTTGGTCTTGCCGATCACCACCGCCCCGGCCGCGGTCAGCCGGGTCACGGCGGTGGCGCCGACCTCGCGGGCCTCCTCCCCCGTCAGGGGAAGACCGGCGACGTCGATGACGTCGGCGACCGCCACCAGGATTCCGGCGAGCGGCAGGTCCGCGCCCGCGCGTACGCGTTCGTCGACGGCCTTCGCTTCCACGAGGGCGTCTTCCACGGGGCGGAGGGTGATCCAGACATCGGGCCGGTCGACCTCGGCGATCCGGTCGTAGGCCGCGATGGCGCGTTGGTAGGCGCTGGGAGGCGGAACGGGGATCGGCTCTGGTTCAGGGGGGAGCGTCGTCACTGGGCGTCCTTTCCTCGGTGGGGGGACGAGAAAGACCACTGCGCGAGATCCACTGTGTCCGGTCCGCCACCCTGGGACGCCCGCTCACGCGGGCTGGGTTCAGGCCCGAGCTGGGAGAAGCACTGCGTGCATGACAGAGACGTTAGGCATCGCGGGGTGCCGTCACCAGCGGTTTCGGGTTACGCGAGCGTTTCGGTATCACCCAGTGAGCGAGTCGTTACGCAATGGAGTATTAGCGACGACGAATGAGACGATTGTCCAGGAAAGCGGCCGCTCAGCCCGCGTGCTCCAAGACCGATCTCGCGTGCTTGAAGGCGGAACTCACGTGATTGTAGGCGGATCTCGCGAGATACGGGTTCAGGAAAGTTCGCGCAGGGCCATGGCGAGGCCGGCGAGCTTGTCGGTCGCGTCGGAGAGCGATTCTTTGGACGACGTCATGCCGTCCGAGCTCGCGGCGACGGTGTGCCCGGCGGCCGCGACGAGACCGCCATAGCCATCGAGGCCGTCGTCGAGCTGCTCGCGCAGTTGCTTGACGGCGGCGTCGAGGGCCCCTCGTTCCCGCTCGGGCGCGGCGTCACGCCCGCGTTCGATGGCCTGGATGCGGCCCGCGAGGCCGCGCAGGGCCTGCGCCGCTTCGGAAGCGGTGGTCCGAGCGTCCGCCACGGCGATCTCCGACACCGGCATGGTGCCGAGTGACGTCGGCTGCGAAAGCTGCCGAAGGAGCTCCGCCAGCGAAGCCTCGCTCTCGGCGAGGCGCTCCATTGGCTCCCGCGCGACGGAGCGCGCCGGGGGCAGCGGCGGCGGAGCCGCGGGCGCGGCGGGCAGGACGGTGCGCTTGAGCGCCCGCAGCCGCAACCCCGACTTGACCCCGAAGGTGCCGAAGATGACGGTGAACGCGCCGCCCGCGATGGCCTGGAGGACGTCAGCCTGGCCCGCTTTCAGCAGGCCTGCGCCCGCGACGAACGCGTACAGTCCACAAAGGATGGTGAGGAGGATCCAGAAGGTCAGCGCACGGGAAGTGCGGCGCTTCTGTCTCTCCAGTTTGGCGGCGGGCTCGTTCCAGCGGGCCCACTTGGCCTTCGCCTCGGCGACCACCGGGATCTGCCCCGACGCCATCGAAGTCAGCTGCTGCGAGATCTTCGGCATGGCAGGCATCTGCGGCATCTGAGGACGCGGCCGCGGCGGCGGAGAAGGCCGCGAAGAACCCTGCTCGGAGGGCGGGATGTAGCGCTGCAGCTTCTCCTGCGCGCGCTGGGCGTAGTCGGGAAGCTTCTCGATGTGCTTCTCAAGCTTGGCGGTGAACTCCCCGAAGTCCTTGCGCCTGCCCTGCCCCATTGCCCTCGCCCCTCTGGTCGGTGAGACCGGTCCCGTACCCGCGGGGGGTACGGGACCGGCTCAAGGTATGTCAGGCGGGGTTCTTGCCCTGTTCGGCCTGAACCCGTGCCTGGATCTCACGCTGGATGTCCGCACCGCTCGACGCCTTCGGCGCGGCGGCGGTCTTGCCGTCGGTCACCTGAGCGACGGAGTCACCCTTCATGGACGCGCGGATCTGCTCCAGTCGCGAGTGTCCCGCGAGCTGCGTCGTGGAGGCCTGGACCTCCATCATCCGGCCCTGGACGGAGTTCTGAGCGAGTTCGGCCGAGCCGAGCGCCGTGGTGTAGCGCTTCTCGATCTTGTCGCGAACGTCCTCCAGCGACGGGGTGTTGCCCGGCGCGGCCAGCTGGCTCATCTGGTTCAGCGAAGCGGAGACCTGCTCCTGCATCTTCGCCTGCTCCAGCTGCGAGAGCAGCTTGGTGCGCTCGGCCAGCTTCTGCTGCAGCATGGTCGCGTTGCGCTCGACGGCCTTCTTCGCCTGCTCCGCAGCCTGAAGCGACTGGTCGTGCAGGGTCTTCAGGTCCTCGATGCTCTGCTCGGCGGTGACGAGCTGCGCGGCGAAGCTCTCCGCCGCGTTCTCGAACTCTGTCGCCTTCTGCTCATCGCCCTTGGCACGCGCCTCGTCGGCGAGCACCAGCGCCTGGCGGGTCGAAGCCTGCAGCTTCTCCACGTCACCGAGCTGGCGGTTCAGCTTCATCTCCAGCTGACGCTGGTTACCGATCACCGAGGCGGCCTGCTGGGTCAGCGCCTGGTGATTGCGCTGCGCCTCCTCGATGGCCTGCTGGATCTGTACCTTCGGGTCAGCGTGCTCGTCGATCTTCGACGAGAACGCCGCCATCATGTACTTCCAGAACTTCACGAACGGGTTGGCCATCTCCTCCGCCTGCCTTCTCGCATCCCACGGGCTGTTACCTCGAGGTGGGGCGTCCCCTCTGTGATGTTGCAACGTCCCGACCCCGGCGTTGAGTTCCATCGTGTCAGGTCGGCGTCCCGCGTTCCAGGCGACCCCGACGGAATTCAGGGATCCCCCTGACTGTGATGTCCGCGACCTTTCGGGTTCACCACCCGGTGACCCTGGGTGAAGACGGCCTGGGTCAGCGGCGCAGCGCGGTCTCCTCTTCCATGCGTGACAACTTCTCAGGGTTGCGCACCGCGTAGAGCCCGGTGATGAGCCCGTCGTCGACGCGCAGCGCGATGACGGTGTCGACCTCGCCGCCGAACCGGAGGATCAGCGCGGGGTGGCCGTTGACCTGCACCGTCCGCATCGTCGCGGTGTCGTCGCGGGCCGGGCGGCTCGCGGCGAGCAGCGGCGCGACCAGCGAGGCGCCCACCACGGGTTCCAGCACGGCCTGCACCACTCCCCCGCCGTCGCCGAGGAAGACGACGTCGGGGGCGAGGACGTCGAGCAGTCCCTGCAGGTCCCCCGTCCGGACCGCCCGGTGGAAGGCGTCGAGCACGCCACGGGTCTCGGCCGGGGACGTCGCGCCCCGCGGCCGCCGGGCGGCGACGTGCGCCCGCGCCCGGTGCGCGATCTGGTGGACCGCGGCCGGGGTCTTGCCGACGGCTTCGGCGATCTCGCCGTAGCCCACGTCGAACACCTCGCGCAGCACGAACACGGCGCGCTCGGTCGGGGTGAGGGTCTCCAGCACCAGCAGCATCGCCATCGAGACGCTGTCGGCCAGCTCGACGTCTTCGGCCACGTCGGGCGTGGTGAGCAGCGGTTCGGGCAGCCAAGGGCCGACGTAGGACTCCTTGCGGCGGCCGAGCGTGCGCAACCTGCCGAGCGCCTGCCGGGTGGTGATGCGGACCAGGTACGCGCGCGGGTTCTCCACGGTCCCGAGGTCGACGCCCGACCAGCGCAGCCAGGTCTCCTGGAGGACGTCCTCCGCGTCGGCGGCCGAGCCGAGCATCTCGTAGGCGACGGTGAAGAGCAGGTTCCGGTGGGCGACGAACGCCTCCGTGGCGGACATGGACGACTCCTGTTCCCTCTCGCGGGTGTCTCTCACCAGACACCGGGCCCGGCCGGTTTCTGACACCTCGGCGCCGTGGCACACGTCACGTCCCCGTCCTGTCAGCGTGCCCCGGCCACCGGCATCTGGTGGTCGTCCGGTTCAACCGACGACCACGAATGAGGACGAAGTCATGGATTCCCGATTCGATCTGAACAGCAACGAGCTCGGCGCCAAGATCGGCAAGCGCTTCGCTGGCGCAAGCGTCGCCATCAAGGGGTCGACGCTGCCGAAGGTCACCCAGGAGCTGGTGTCGCTGCGGGCCAGCCAGCTCAACGGCTGCGGGTTCTGTGTCGACGCGCACGCCAAGGACCTGGCGGCCGCCGGCGAACCCGCGGTCCGCGTCAACCTGGTCGCCGCCTGGCGCGAGTCCACCGTGTTCACCGAGGCCGAGCAGGCCGCGCTCGCCCTCGCGGAGGAAGGCACCCGCGTCGCCGACGCGCACCGAGGTGTCTCGGACGAGACCTGGGCACAGGTGCGGAAGCACTACGACGACGACCAGATCGCCGCGCTGGTCTACCTGGTCGCCATGATCAACGCCGCCAACCGGCTGCTCGTGATCACGCATACCAAGGGTGGTTCCTACCAGGCAGGCACGTTCGACAGCGTCGCGAGCTGACCAGGCGAAACGCCGAGAGGCCCCAGGCGGACTGCCTGGGGCCTCTCGGCGTTCACAGCTTGCTAAGCGGCGACCATCTTCGGCGCGGAGATGGTCGTCCGCAGGGCGGGGCTCATCCGCGGCGGCGGCGAGATCCGCAGATCGGCCAGATCGTTGCCGATCAGCTCGGACACCAGGCGGCCACCTTCGAGACCCGCTTCGGCGCTTTCGCGCTCCGGCGCACGCCTCTTGCTCGCCTCGACCTTCTCGTCCACCGGGGCGACCTCGACGTTGTCGATCGCCGAGACATCCGCCGCGACCTTGTGCAGGAGTTCACCCAGCGGAAGGTCCAGGGCATCGCAAATGGACGCCAGCAGCTCGCTGGACGCCTCCTTCTGCCCGCGCTCGACCTCGGACAGGTAACCGAGGCTCACCCTGGCGGCGCGGGAGATGTCCCGCAGCGTTCGACGCTGGTTCGTGCGGGCGTGTCGGAGCCGGTCGCCGATCGCCTCGCGCAACAGCACGGTCATCACGCGCCTCCCTTCCAGGACTGACTACCCCCTACGTTACCCAGAGCGGTGCCCTGGGCGCAGGTGTTGACACGGCAATACGCCAAGGGCGAACGCGGCGATCATGCGAGTTGTTCCCCCAGCAGGGCGAACGCGCCGCGGACCGCGCCTGCCCTGACCGAGGCTCGATCGCCGCTCAAGCGCAGCGTACGGACGGTGAGCACGTCCGGCCCGGCGAGACCGACGTGGACGGTGCCGGGTGCGACGCCGTCCTGTCCGGCCGGACCCGCGACACCGGTCAGGCCGAGGCCCCAGGTGGCTCCGCACCGGTCCCGCGCGCCGGCGGCCAACTGGGCCGCGACCTCGGGATGGACGGCGCCATGCGCGGCGAGGAGGTCCGCGTCGACCCCGGCGAGCGAAGCCTTGAGGTCGGTGGCGTAGACGATCAGCCCGCCCCGGACGACGGCGCTCGAGCCGGGGACCTCGGTCAATGTCGCGCAGACCAGCCCGGCGGTCAGCGACTCGGCCGTCGCCACCGTCTCCCTTCGCTCGATCAGGTGAGTGATCAAGGTCTCAACGTTCATGCGCCCGCGGCACGCCTTCCCGCGGAGCGCAGCCGGACCGCGCGCACGACGTAGTCGAGCCCGGTCACGACGGTCAGCACGAGCGCGAGACCCATCAGAACCCACCGCACCGGCTCGGCGGAGACGGGCAGGGGCAGCAGGTACGCGGTGATCGCCGCGATCTGCGCGAGCGTCTTGGCCTTGCCGCCCCGGCTGGCCGGGATGACGCCGTGCCGGATCACCCAGAACCGCAGCAGCGTCACGCCGATCTCGCGGACCGCGATGACGATGGTGACCCACCAGCCCAGTTCGCCGAGCACGCTCAGCCCGATCAGCGCGGCCCCGATCAGCGCCTTGTCCGCGATCGGGTCGGCGATCTTGCCGAAGTCGGTGATCAGCCCGTACTTGCGCGCGACCCAGCCGTCGACCTGGTCGGTGAACGACGCGATCGCGAACAGCGCGGTGGCGACCGCGCGCCAGAAGGTGTCCGCCCCGTCGCCGGTGAACAGCGCCATCACGAACAGCGGCACCAGCACCAGCCGCGACATCGTGAGCAGGTTCGCCAGGTTCAGGGTCGGGACCGGAGTGGCCTCGGGTACCCGTGCGTGCTCACCGCCCGTCCCCTCACCGGCCCCGGCGTCGCTCGGGGCGGCATTCACCGGTCGGCCTCGGGCGGCGCGGGCCGCACGATCAGGTCGACACCCTCGGAGTCGACGACCTCGCAGCGCACGAAGTCACCCACCGCCAGCGAGGGCAGGTCGTCCGTCTCGATCAGGACACATTCACCGTCGACCTCGGGGGCCTGGTGCGCGGCGCGGCCGATCGGGTCCTCGCCGTCCTCGGCCTGCTCGATCAGGACGTCGACGAAGTCGCCGATGCGGTCCTCGGCCCGCTGCGAGGTCAGCTCCTCGACCAGCGCGGAGATCCGCGCCACCCGCTCGTTCACCACGGACTCGTCGAGTTTGCCGTCGAAGGTCTCGGCCTCGGTGCCGTCCTCGTCCGAGTAGCCGAACACGCCCACCGCGTCCAGCCGGGCGCCGTTCAGGAAGCGCTCCAGCTCGGCGACGTCCTCTTCGGTCTCGCCGGGGAACCCGACGATGACGTTGGTGCGGATGCCGGCGTTCGGCGAGTACTCGCGGATCTGGTCGCACAGCGCGAGGAACGAGTCCGTGGAGCCGAAGCGGCGCATGCGGCGCAGCACGGTCTCGCTGGAGTGCTGGAAGGACAGGTCGAAGTAGTCGGCGACGCCCGGCGTGGTCGCGATGGCCTTGACCAGGCCAGGACGCGTCTCGGCGGGCTGCAGGTAGGAGACGCGGACGCGCTCGATGCCCGGCACCGCGGCCAGACGCGGGACCAGCAGCTCCAGCGCGCGGGCGCCGTCACGGCCGAAGTCCTTGCCGTAGGAGGTGGAGTTCTCCGAGACGAGGAAGACCTCCTTGACGCCGTTCTCCGCGAGCCACATCGCCTCGGCGACGATCTCGTCCGGCTGCCGGGACACGAAGGAACCCCGGAACGACGGGATCGCGCAGAACGAACAGCGGCGGTCGCAGCCGGAGGCGATCTTCAGCGCGGCCACCGGGGAGGTGTCGAGCCGGGTCCGCAGCACGCGCGGGCCCCAGCCGTGCTGCGCGTGCCCCGGCACCTCGACCGACTCGGCGGCGGTCGGGCGCTGGACCGGGCTGATCGGCAGCAGCTTGCGGCGGTCGGACGGCGTGTGGGACTCGACCTTGCGGCCCGCCACGACGTCGTCGAGGCGCTCGGCGAGGTCGGCGTAGTGATCGAAACCCAGGACCGCGTCGGCCTCGGGCAGGCTCTCGGCCAGCTCGTTGCCGTAGCGCTCCGCCATGCAGCCGACGGCGACGACCTTCTTGCCGGTGTCGGACGCCGCGAGCAGCGTGTCGACCGAATCCTTCTTGGCGGACTCGACGAAGCCGCAGGTGTTGACGACCACGACGTCGGAGTCCTCGGGCTCGGCGGCGAGCTCCCAGCCGCCCGCCGCCAGCCGTCCGGCGAGTTCCTCGGAATCGACCTCGTTGCGGGCGCAACCGAGGGTCAGCAAGGACACGCGGCGAGTGGCGACAGGATCTGTGGTGGGAGAAGGCACGTGCCTTAGGGTAGCTGGCCTGTTCGCGGGGTCGCCGATCGCTCGCTCGGGCGAGCCCTCGACCGGGCCGGGCCACGGGGATGGCTTAATGGTGGACGTGCCGTCAGACCCGCTCCTCCACCGCCGCCCCGCCGTTCGCCACGCCCGGATCGCGGACGTCCGCAAGATCAAGGCGCTGGTCGACTCCGACGCGGGGACGGTGCTGCTGGAGAAGGACCTCGTCACCCTCTACGAGAACGTCCAGGAGTTCTGGGTGGTCGAAGACGGTGACGACGTGCTCGGCTGCGGCGCGCTCCACGTGCTGTGGGAGGACATCGCCGAGCTGCGCACCATCGCGGTCGACAAGGACTCCCGCGGCCGCGGCATCGGGCACGCGCTGGTGGGGCAGCTGATCGACTTCGCCCGCGAGATCGGGCTGAAGCGGCTGTTCGTGCTGACCTTCGAAACCCATTTCTTCGCGGGTCACGGTTTCGTCGAGATCGACGGCACGCCGGTGACCCAGGAGGTCTACGAGGAGATGCGGCGCTCGGCCGATCCTGGGGTCGCGGAGTTCCTCGACCTGCCGTACGTGAAGCCGAACACGCTGGGCAACAGCCGGATGCTGCTGGAGCTCTAGGCCTTCTTCGCGTGGCGGGCGACCCGGACCCGGTTACCGCACAGCGACGGCGTGCACCAGACCCGCCTGCTGTTGGCCGCCACGAACAGCATCGAGCAGTCGTGCGCGCCGCATCGCCGCAGCCGGGCGGCACGCGGTCCGGACACGAGGTCGATCGCGGCCACCGCCACGGCGGCGAGCGCGATCTCGCCGCCGTCCTCGCCGTGCCAGATCGTCTCGGCTCCCCGTGCGGTGAGCCGCGGACTGACCGGGACGGCGGCCGCGGCCGCGTTGACCCGCTCGACCGCCCACGCCTCGGGCTCCCGCGCGGCCACGGCCGCCTCCAGCACCTCACGCACCGCCGACCGCAGCCGCCTCGTCTGCTCGACCGACGGCGGCCGGGCGCCTTCGGGCAGCAGAGACGCCTGTGCCGACCAGAACCTCGCGTGACCGTCGTCGAGCAGGTCGATCGACGGCGAGACGGCCAGCAGGACGGTGTCGGCGAGGTTCACCGCGAGATCGTCACCGGGGAGCGAGTCCAGATCGAGCATGCCTTGACACTATCAGGTACTAATGGTTCAAGACAGTTCTAACCATTAGGAGCGTTCATGGCGACCATCCGGCACCGTTCCGTCCAGCTCGGCGACGTCGAGGTCTTCTATCGCGAGGCCGGCGATCCTGGCGCGCCCGTCTTGCTCCTGCTGCACGGCTTCCCGACGTCGTCGCACCAGTTCACACGGCTGATGCGCCGCCTCGCCGGGCGGTGGCGGCTCGTCGCGCCGGACCTGCCCGGCTTCGGCGAGACCGTCACACCCGAGGGGTTCACGTTCACCTTCGACCGGCTCGCGGAGGTGCTCGGCGACTTCGTCGACGCGCTGGAACTGCGCAGGTACGCGCTCTACGTCTTCGATTTCGGCGCTCCGGCGGGCCTGCGGCTGGCCGTCTCACGGCCGCACCAGGTCACAGCGCTGATCACGCAGAACGGCAACGCCTACGTCGAAGGGCTCGGGCCCGCGATGCCCGACTTCGCGAACCTGACCGACGAAGCCGAGGCGAAGCGCGGGTTCGCGGAGATCCTCAGACTGGAGCAGGTCAAGTGGCAGTACACCGAGGGCGCCCGCGATCCGGAGACCATCGATCCGTCGAACTACCTGCTGGACAAGTACTTCCTCGATCGTCCCGGCCGGGCGGAGGCCATGCAGGACCTCCTGTGGGACTACCGGAACAACCCGCCCGTGTACCCGAAGTTCCAGGCATGGCTGCGGGAAACCCAGCCGCCCGTACTCGCCGTCTGGGGCCGCAACGACAAGTTCTTCCTCCCGGCGGGGGCCGAGGCGTTCCGGGATGATGTTCCCTCGGCGGAGGTTCACTTCTTCGACACCGGGCACTTCGCGCTGGAAGAGGACGTCGAACCGATCAGCGAGCTGATCGACCGCTTCCTGACGGCGCGGCACTGAAAGGCGGCACTCGACCCTCACGACGTATCACCTGACGCACGAGGCGGAAGCGGCCGAGATCCTCGGCATCCCCGCCGATGTCACGCAGGTCGGGCTGCTGCCGGTCGCGTACACGACGGTGGCGGACTTCAAGCCCGCGTCGCGGGTGCCGCTGTCCGAAGTCGCGTATCTCGATGGCTGGGGTAACGCGCTTTAGGCTTTGGACACCCGCAGGGTGACCTGGTCGCCCCCCGAACTCACGGCGACCAGGTCGACCCGGCAGGCGGCGAACTCGACGGACTGCCTGCCACCCCGGCCGGTGGAGGCGACTTCCGCCGTCGTCCGCTCGCCGCGTCCCGGTTCGGCCAGGGTCAGCTCGATCACGGCCTCCCCTTCCCAGACACAGACCATTCCCTCGGCACAGCGGGAATCGGACACCAGCCGGGCGAAGCGGATACTGACGTCCTTCGACGCGACCTCGGTCGTGTCGCCGGCCTTGAGGACGACGGTCTCCCCCAGCTCGACAGTGCTTTGAGGCCTCTGCACCGGCTGTTGCGCAGGCGCGGGCCGGACCAGCGTGGGCTGGGTCGCCACGGGTTGTTCACGCGCGGCGGAACTGCCGGCTCCACAGGCGAAGCCGACCAGGGCGCAGAGGACGACGAGCAGCTTCTTGGGGTCCACGGAGTCAGGACGTAACGGAGGCCCCGGTCCGTTGCATCGGTTCTTGAGGTTCCTCGTGAGTGGTGAGGACGGTTCCGACGGACCCGGATTTACCTGCCCATTGGTGCGACTGGCGGTCGAGTGTGGAGGATTTGGGACGTTGAACGTCCTGAATCCTCCACGCTCGGTCTCGGTGCCGAGTGAAGCCTGTACCGGATGGCGGCGCGGTCGAGCGGGGAAGATTAGGCAAATACCGGTCCGCCCCAACCAGCCTCGCCACTCAAGAGGGTGAGACTCAGTCGTCGGAGACGTCCCCGCCGTTCGCATCCCCGCCACCGCGGATCATGAACAGCACCGACTCCAGTTCCTCCGGCTTGATCAGCACGTCCCGCGCCTTCGACCCCTCGGACGGCCCGACGACGCCCCGGCTTTCCAGCAGGTCCATCAGGCGCCCGGCCTTGGCGAAGCCGACCCGCAGCTTCCGCTGCAGCATCGACGTCGAGCCGAACTGCGAGGTGACGATCAGTTCGGCGGCCTGCAACAGCACGTCGAGGTCGTCGCCGATGTCGGAGTCGATCTCCTTCTTCTCGCCCGCCTTGGCCGCGGTGACGCCGTCGGTGTAGTCCGGCTGCGCCTGTTCCTTGGCGAAGTTCACCACCGCGGCGATCTCTTCGTCGCCGACGAAGGCGCCCTGGATACGGACCGGTTTCCCGGCGCCCATCGGCAGGTACAGGGCGTCACCCATACCGATGAGCTTCTCCGCTCCGGGCTGGTCGAGGATGACCCGCGAGTCGGTGAGCGAGGAGGTCGCGAACGCCAGCCGCGACGGCACGTTGGTCTTGATCAGGCCGGTCACGACGTCGACCGACGGGCGCTGGGTCGCCAGGACCAGGTGGATACCGGCGGCACGCGCCTTCTGGGTGATCCGGACGATCGCGTCCTCGACGTCGCGCGGGGCGGTCATCATCAGGTCGGCGAGCTCGTCGACGATCGCCATGATGTACGGGTACGGCGAGTACACGCGTTCGCTGCCGGGCGGCGCGGTGATCTCGCCGGAACGCACCTTCTTGTTGTAGTCGTCGATGTGCCGGACCTTGTTGACCTGCATGTCCTGATACCGCTGCTCCATCTCCTCCACCAGCCAGGCCAGCGCGGCGGCGGCCTTCTTCGGCTGGGTGATGATGGGCGTGATCAGGTGCGGGATGCCTTCGTACGGGGTCAGCTCGACCATTTTCGGGTCGATCAGGATCATCCGGCACTCGTCCGGCGTCGACCGCGCGAGCAGCGACACCAGCATCGAGTTCACGAAGCTCGACTTACCGGAACCGGTGGACCCCGCGACCAGCAGGTGCGGCATCTTCGTCAGGTTCGCGGTGACGAAATGGCCTTCGATGTCCTTGCCGAGCCCGATGACCATCGGGTGGTTGTCCTTGACCGTCGACGGCGCGCGCAGGACGTCGCCGAGGCGCACCATCTCGCGGTCCGAGTTCGGCACCTCGATGCCGACCGCGGATTTGCCGGGGATCGGCGCCAGCAGCCGGACGTTGTCGGTCGCCACCGCGTAGGCGATGTTCTTGGTCAGCGCGGTGATCTTCTCGACCTTCACGCCGGGGCCGAGTTCGACCTCGTACCGCGTGACCGTCGGGCCGCGGGTGAAGCCGGTGACCTGCGCGTCGACGTTGAACTGCTCCAGCACGCCGGTGATCGCCTCGATCATGGCGTCGTTGGCCTTGCTGCGGGACTTCGGCGCGTCGCCGAGCTTCAGCAGGTCCGGCGACGGGAGCTTGTAGTCGCCTTCGACGGTCCTGGTGACCGAGAGCGGCGCCTCGGCCTTCTTCGGCTTCTTCTCCTCGACAGGCTTGGGCACGGCCTTCGGCGGGCGCAGCGGCGTCGGCGCTTCGGCCAGAGCCGCCTCGATGTCGAGCTGCTCGCCTTCGTGGTCACCCGAGGCCTGGCGGCGCCGCGACGGTTTCCGCAGCCGGACCGACTTCGGATCGGCCTCGGTGACGGCGTTGCGTTCCTCGTGGATGGCCTGGCGCTCGGCCTCGGCCTCTTCGATCTCTTCGGGGTCGAGACCCCAGTTGCGCAGCCGGTGCGGGATCTCGCGGACCGGGGTCCCGGTGAACACGAGCGTGCCGAACAGCAGCGCCAGGACCAGCAGCGGCACGGCGACCCACGTCGTGACGCCCATGGTCAGCAGGCCGCCGGAGAACGCGCCGATCACCCCGCCCGCGTACATCCGGCCGTCGTTGGTCTCGGGCAGCGCGGTGAAGATGTGCAGCATGCCGAGCACGGCCAGGATGACCAGGATGGTGCCGATGACCATCCGCGGCCGGGCCTCCGGCACCGGTTCCGAGCGCATCAGCGCGACGGCGACGACGGTGAGCACGAGCGGCAGCGTCACCGCTCCGGCCCCGAGCAGCGAGCGGGCGCCTACCTCGACCCAGCCGCCGATCGGGCCCGCGGCCCGCCACCAGACGCCGAACGCGATCACCAGCGCCAGCGCGATGAGACCGAGCGCGAGACCGTCGCGACGGTGTTCGGGTTCGAGTTCGCGGCCGCGCCCCACCGTCCGCGCCAGGGTGCCGAGACCCTTCGCGAGCAGGTTCCAGGTGCCACGCACGCCCTTGGCGAACGTGCCGGACGACTTCTTCCGGGGCGCCGGACGCCGTGGAGCGGGCTTCCTCGCAGCCGTTGACCTGGGCTTCGCCGGGGTACGCGGCTTTCGCGCCGGCCCCTTGCTGCCGCCGCTTCGCGCCGTACTCCGCTTCCTGGTCGTCGACCCGCTAGCCATGTCTCCACGGTAACCGCCTCGACCCTCCAGCCCCGGCTGCCACTCGGAGCACATCCTGAACATTCGTCTCAGGTCACAGCTTGAGCGGCCATCCGGGTGAAAAGCGGTACATGACATGCTCTGACCCATGTTCGCGCTGCATCAGGATGAGAATTCGGCTCGCCGCGCCCCCGCGATCTGGCGCACGATGCTGAACATCGACCGGGGGCTGGTCAATTTCGTCGGCAAACTCACCGTGACCGGCGGTGTCCCGGCGGAACTGCGACGGCGGCCCCTGCTCATGACGGCCAACCACATCGGCGTGTTCGACGCGTTCGTGCTGATGGCGGCCTGCAAAAGGATCGGCATCAACCCGCGGTTCATGCTGGCGGGCGGCATCCTCGACGCGCCGGTCATCGGCCCCGCGCTGCGGGTCAGCGGTCACCTGCGGGTCGACCGCAAGGAGGCTTCGACGGCCATCGGCCAGTTCGCCGAAGCGACCGAGGCGCTGCGGACCACCCGCGACCCGCTGATCGTCTATCCCGAGGGCCGGATCAGCCACGACCCCGGCCTGTGGCCCGAGCGCGGCAAGACCGGCGCGGCCCGGCTCGCGCTCGCGGCGGGCGTCCCGGTGATCCCGATCAGCCAGTGGGGCGCGCACGAAGCCGTGTACTGGGGCACGGAAACCGTCAACGGGCCCGCCGATCTGGTACCGCTCGCCAAATCCGGGCTGAGCGCGCCCATGCGGCGCCCGCGGTTCAAGGTGCACTTCGGTGATCCGGTGGACCTCTCGGACGTCGAGCCGGAGCGGCCGGGCGCCGGGGTCCGCGCGCACGCCAAGATCATGCAGGCGATCACCGACGGCATGGTGCCGCTGCGCCGCGACGAACTGCACAAGCCGCGATTCCACGACCCGACACGGCCGACCGACACGGTCAGTCCCTGGAAGAAGCACTGAGTTCCGGATCATGGGACGGGTGCTCACGCTCGCCTAAGGTCGGCGTACGTGAGCACCCGCATTCTCGTCGCCTACTACAGCGCGACAGGCAACACCGCGAAACTGGCATCGGCGCTGGCCGACGGCGCTCGTGAGACCGGGGCAGAAGTCCGCGTCCGCACGGTTCCCGAAACCGCGCCACCCGGTGCGGTGGCGAGCAATCCGCGCTGGCAGGCGTGGGTGGACGCGGGGCCGCACCACGAGATCGCGACGCTGGACGACCTGGAGTGGGCCGACGGTTTCGCGGCCGGGAGCCCGACCCGGTTCGGCGGCCCCGCCGCCCAGCTGAAGTCCTTTTTGGACAGTACTGGCGGCCTGTGGGCCAAGGGAAAGCTGGTGAACAAGGTCGCGACGTCGTTCACCACCGCGTCCACCGCGCATGGCGGGCTCGAAGCGACGGTGCTGGCGACGAACAACATCTTCTATCACTGGGGCGCCATCGTCCTGCCGCTCGGCTACACCGACCCGCGACTACTCGAATCGGGCAATCCCTACGGCGGTTCGTTCGTCTCGCGCAAATCCGCCGAACCCGACGACCTCGCCCTGGACGCCCTCCGCCTGCAGGGCCGGCGGCTCGCCACCGTCTCGCGCTACGTCGCCGACGGTCTTTTCAAGGACGGGTGAAGGGAACCGCGCGTTCTTCTCCTGCGTCGTAGTGTGGTCACACAGCGTCACTCCACGGGGAGGAAGCGGGATGGCCGGCGGGTACGAGGTGGTCCTGGAAGCGATCGGCGCCGCGTCAAGCGCGGCGAAACGGGCTTCGGACGACGTCGGGCGGGTGGCCTTGGCGGCCACGCTCGCCGACGTCGCGGCGGGTTTGCCGGGCGGTGTGTCGGGTGAAGCAGCGCGGCTGCTCGCGGACGCCTGGGGCCGTGCGGTGCCGGGCTGGGCCGAGAACACCGCGGACTACGCCGCGCGACTCGACGAGGCGGCCGCCCGCTACCGCTCGAACGAGCTGGCGGCGTCACGGGAACTTCGCGTCTGATGCTCACCTGGGGTGACGTGCGCCGGTGGGATCCGGCCGCGATCGGCCGGGTCGCCGACGCGCTCAACGACGGCTGCACGCGGATCATCGCCGCGAACGACGACGTCGAGACCATGGCCCGTTTCACGGACTGGTCCGGGGACGCCGCCATCGCCGCGTCGACGCGGGGCAAGTCGCTGACCTCCACTTTGGAGCGGCTGGTGGCCGAGGCGGCCGCGGTCCGGCGGGGCGCGCACGAGGTGCAGATCGCGCTGGACCGGATCGTCGCGTACGTGCGGGAGACCGAAGAACTCGCGCAGCGGAACGGCCTGACCATCGACGCCGGGGGTGAGATCCGGCCATCAGGCCCCGCGCGGCCCGATCAACCTCGGGTGAAGGCGGAACTCGCCGACCGGATCGAGCAGATCCTGCGCCGCGCCACCGACGTCGACGCCGATTTCGCGGCCATCCTGCGCCGGGCCCTGCGCGGCGAGATCACCGAACAAGGTGGCAGCACCCTAGCCCAGGCCGCGGACGCCGGAGCGGCGCAAAGCGGACTGTCGATCATCGGCCCGCCGGAGAACGGCTCCCCCGGCGACAACAAGGCCTGGTGGGCGAGCCTGTCGGATACCGCGAAAGTCGCGCTGCTGCGGGGAAATCCGGGGCTGGTCGGCAATCTCGACGGCGTCCCGGCGGCCGATCGCGATGCCGCCAACCGCGCCGTCCTCGCCAGCGAGATCGCGCGGCTCCAAGGCGATCCCAAACTCAAGGGCCTGGAAGCCATCCAGCAGCGACTGGACCGGTCGGACCCGCCGGCTTTCTTGCTGGGGCTGGACACCAGTGGCGACGGGAAGGCGATCGTTTCGGCGGGGAATCCCGACACGGCGGCGAATGTCGCGACCTATGTGCCGGGGACCGGCTCGGAACTGGCCAAGATCGGCGGCGATCTCAACCGTTCCGACAAGATGTGGGCCATGGCGACGACCGCGGGCTCCCCGTCGACCGCCGTGGTCACCTGGCTCGGCTACGACGCGCCGAACGCGATCACCGACGCCGCGAGCGCCAAGTACGCCGACGGCGGCAAGGCGGCACTGGCCGGATTCCAAGACGGGCTCAGGGAAACACACCAAGGGCCGCCTTCGCACAACACGGTGCTGGGGCACAGCTACGGCACCACCGTCGTCGGCCACGCGGCCCGCGACGGCGGTCTCGCCGCGGACGAACTCGTCTTCGTGGCGAGCCCCGGCGTCGGCGCGCACGACGTGAGCCAGCTGCACCTCGATGGAGTGGACCCCGGCGAGACCGGCAAGCATGTGCACGCGACCGTGGCCGAACACGACATGATCAATCTGGCCAACGTCGAGATCGCCGGATACGACCCGATCCTCGGCCAGGACCCGACCGACGCGGACTTCGGCGGGCAGGTGTTCACTTCGGCGCCGGGCACGGACGGATGGGGCAGGTACAGCACGGAGGCGCACAGCGAATACTGGGAAGACAACAACCCGTCGCTGCGGAACATCGGCCTGATCATCGCGGGGAAACCCGCCTCGTGAAACTCCCGCTCCTGACCGCTCTGCTCGTGCTCTTGTCGGCTTGTTCCCCCGGAGGTGGAGACGCCGTGAAACCGACCATCACCGAACAACAGGCGACGGAAAGGGTGGAGGGATACCTCAAAGCCGTGCTCGCCGCGCTGCCCGGCACAGCGGAGCTGAAGCCGTTCACCCGGAACAGGTCCGAATGCACCGACCCCACCGACGACGGTCCTCACGGGCGCTTCGAGATTTCCTCGACCTATGAGGTGGCCGGTCTCGAACCGGCGCGGTTCGCGGAGTACTTCGACGCCGTCGTCCAGTGGTGGTCGGCTCACGACTTCACCGTCCTGACCGATTCGCGGCCGAAGGATCAGTACGTGTTCGTCCGGAGCAACGTGGACGCCTTCGACATGTCCGTCCAGGCGAACGATCTCGGCAAGTTCTACGTCGGCGCGACCTCGCCGTGCGTCTGGCCGAACGGCACCCCCGAACCCGAGGCGCTCGAAGCCGCCGAACCCGAGCACCCCGTCGCCGCTCCCCCGGAACCGGCGCCCGCCCGCAGGCCACGGCGTGCCCCCGTCGACGACGAGGACTTCACCCAGACCAACTGGACCGACGGCGGCACCTCCTACTGACCTACTGAGCTACTGACGCGGGCACCGGGAACGCCCCGAGCGCCACGCTTGAGACGCCCAGCGTCCCGAGCGTGGCGCTCGGGGCATCCGGCCAGGGCCAGTGGCTGGGAAAAAGCGGTCGCCTTGTGGGGGGTCGGCGTCTAGCCTCCGGCGGTGACCGCCGAACTCGCCGCCGCCCCCGCCCCGCACGTCGCGCATCGCGGCCGGGGTATCACGCTGATCCTGCTCGCCGCGCTCTTCTTCGGAACCTCGGGCGTGCTGGGCAAACCGGCGATGCAGGCGGGCCTGTCACCGGAGCAGGTCGCGGCGATCCGCATCGGACTGTCGGCGATCGTCCTGCTCGCGCTCGTCGCGGTCTTCCGGCCGAACCTGCTCAAGGTGACGAAACGCGAATGGCCGTTGCTGCTGGCGTACGGCTCGCTCGGCGTGGCCGGTGTCCAGCTCATGTACTTCCTCGCGGCGGGCCGGATCCCGGTCGGGATCGCGATCCTGCTCGAGTTCACCTCGCCGGTGCTGATCGCGCTGTGGGTGCGGTTCGTGCGGCGGGTGCGGTTGCCGAAGGCGATGTGGGCGGGGATCGCGCTGGCGATGACCGGGCTCGTCCTGGTCGCTCAGGTCTGGGAAGGACTCAGCCTGGACGTCGTCGGGCTGCTCGCCGGGCTGGGCGCGGCCTTCTGCTCGGCGGGCTACTTCCTGCTCGGGGAGCGTGGCGTCGCGGACCGGGATCCGCTCGGCATGGTCACCTGGGGGATGACGATCGGCGCGGTCCTGGTCTGCGCGGTCGCCCCGCCGTGGACGATTCCGTGGGGCGTCCTCGGCGACGCGACGACGTTCGGGCCGTGGCGGCCGCCGGTGTGGTCGCTGCTGGTCGCGCTGGTGCTGATCGCGACCGTCATCGCGTACGCGACGGGCATGGCGGCGCTGCGTCACCTTCCGGCGTCGGTGGCGAGCGTCGTGGGGCTGGTGGAGCCGCTGATCGCGGCGGCGGCCGCCTGGCTGCTGCTCGGCGAGGCGCTCAGCTGGATCCAGGCCGCGGGCGCGGTGGTACTGCTGACCGGCGCGTACATCGTCCAGCTGACCACGAACGTGGTCCAGACGGACTCAACCGTGCTGGAGGCCCCGTAGGTCGCTGATCTCCTGCTGCTGCGAACGTGACGTCGTCGCGGCGAGGTCGCGCGCGTCGGGGTTGCGGCCGTGCTGGGTTTCGGCGTCGGCGATGCGGACGCCCGCCTCGCGCTGGCGAAGCAGCCGCGTGACGAACTGGCGGTCGAAGTCCTTTCCGGACAGTCCGGTCAGTGCCGCCATGTCGTCCGGGCTGAGGTACCCGTCGCGCTGGACGTGTTCGAGGTTCGGGTCGTCCGGCGCGGGCTGTCCCCAGGACTCGATGAGCCCGGAAAGCCGCGCGATCTCCGGCTCGTGCGTGTCGATGACCCGCCTCGCGAGCGCCTTCAGCTGGTCGTTCGCCGCAC
Source organism: Amycolatopsis alba DSM 44262 (assembly GCF_000384215.1). Taxonomy (NCBI): domain Bacteria; kingdom Bacillati; phylum Actinomycetota; class Actinomycetes; order Pseudonocardiales; family Pseudonocardiaceae; genus Amycolatopsis; species Amycolatopsis alba. The sequence goes on from NZ_KB913032.1 coordinate 9,569,770, forward strand.
GGGTTTCCGCCAGAGAAGCCAGATCCACGCCCTGCTGGTGATGTGCGAGGGCCTGCCGCGCGAACGTGAGGTCGGCGTCGTTGAACGGAACGGCGGCCTGCTGCGCCATCGGTGAAGACCCGGCAGGCGCCGTCTGCGCCTGGGGTGCCTCGTCCGAGCAGCCCGCGAGCACGACGGCGGCCAGTGCCGTGGCCAGAGCGACGGGCAGGGACCGGAGGACGGCGTGCGGCATCGAAGAGCTCCTCGGAACGCGCGGTGGAGGGACCTAGGTTGGCAGAGTCCTTTTCGACCTGTTCACCGGGGGTTGCGCAAACACTTTTCCTTTCGCGCTTGCGGTGCGACAATCCCGCGATCCGCAGTCACTCCGACAGGAGGCAACCGCGAAATGGGCGCAGAAACCACCCCCGAACGAGCGGGCCTGCGCCCGGACCTGCGGCAACGCCACGTCCGGATGATCGCCCTCGGCGGGATCATCGGCGCGAGCCTGTTCATCGGCAGCGGCGCGGTCATCCACACCGTCGGCCCGGCGGCGGTCCTCTCCTACGCCATCGGCGGCCTGATCGTCGTGCTGGTGATGCGGATGCTCGGCGAGATGGCGACGGCCGCGCCGTCACAGGGTTCCTTCATGGAATACGCGCGGACCCCCCTCGGCGGCTGGGCGGGCTTCACCGTCGGCTGGCTGTACTGGTACTTCTGGGTCGGGGTGGTCGCGTTCGAGGCCGTCGCCGGCGCGAAGATCCTCCAGATCTGGATTCCCGTTGTCCCGCAATGGATCTTCTCGCTGGTACTGATGCTGCTGCTGACCGCGACCAACCTCGCCTCGGCCCGTTCGTTCGGGGAGACGGAGTTCTGGCTCGCGTCGGTCAAGATCGCCACGATCGTGGTGTTCCTCGTGGTGGGCATCCTGTTCGTGCTCGGGGCCTGGCCCGGCGGATCGTTCTCGGTCGGCACCATCGCGCAGGACGGTTTCCTCGCCAACGGCCCGTTCTCGGTGGTGCACGGCGTGGTGATCGTGATCTTCTCCTATTTCGGTGCGGAGATCGTCACCATCGCCGCCGCCGAATCGCGGGAGCCCGAAACGGCCGTACGCAAGGCGACCTCGTCGATCGTCTGGCGGGTCATCGTGTTCTACGTCGGATCCGTGACCCTGCTGGTGATGATCACGGGCTGGCGTGACATCCCGACCACGACCAGCCCGTTCGCCGCCGCGTTCGGCCGGTTCGGCATCCCCGCCGCCGAAACGATCGTCAGCGCGGTGGTGCTGACGGCCGTGTTGTCCGTGCTGAACTCGGGGCTGTACACCGCTTCCCGCATGCTGTTCGCGTTGCACGGCAACGGCTGGGCACCGAAGTGGATCGCGGACACGAACCGGCGCGGCGTGCCGTGGAAGGCGATCCTGGTGTCGACTTCGGTCGGTTACGTGGCCGTGGTGATGAATTTCGTATCACCGGACAAGATCTTCTACTTCATCATCAACTCCGCCGGGGCGGTCGCGTTGTTCGTCTACGCGATCATCGCGGGCTCGCAGCTGCGGATGCGACGCCGCCTGGAGGCCGAAGCGCCGGAACGGCTGAAGCTGCGCATGTGGGGCTACCCCTGGCTGAGCTGGCTCACCCTCGCCGGGACGCTGGCCGTGGTCGCGTCGATGCTGTTCGTGGACTCGGACACGCGCGCCCAGCTGTACCTGAGCCTGATCAGCCTGGCGGTGATCCTCGGCGTCTATTTCATCCAGCGCCGGCGATCCGGCCGAGTGCCCCGTAAAACACCTCTCCGATCTTCGCGGGATCGCGGCTGAGGAAGGTCTGGCCACCGGACGGCGCGACGAGCTGCGCGAGTTCGGTCTCGTCGGCTTCCGGGCCGATCCCGATGGCGATCAACGGCAGCGGGCGCTCCGGGTCGCGCAGCTTTCCCAGTTCGGCCATCAGTTTCTCGCGGCCGATGCCGTCGGGATCGGTGTCGCGGCCGTCGGTCATCACGATGACCAGGTTCAGCTTCCCCTGCTCCCATTCCTTGCGCGCCAGCCGATAGACGTCGAGGACGCTGTCGTAGAGCCCGGTCTGCCCGTCCGGGACGGCGCGGACCGCGCGCAACCGGTCCACCGCCTTCAGCTGCTGCCCGACCGGCGCCATCGGCAGGATCTCCCGGTAGTCACGCTCACCGTCCACTTTGGTCGCGAAAGCCAGGAAACGGATCTGTGACGCGGGTTTGAACAAGTGCAGGGCGTTCTCCGCCGCTTCCAGCGTGATCCGCAGCCGGGACTTGCCGGTGCCGGGGACCGGCGCGCTCATCGAACCGGAAACGTCGATGAGCACCTGGACCCGTGCGCTCGCGGTCACCCCGGCCCACGCGCTGAGCGCTTTGTCGACCTCGACCGCGGCCGGGATCTCGGCGCTGCGCTGCCCTTGCGCCTCGACGCGCCGATCGGTTTCGGGCAGCCGCAACGCTTGCCCGCCCGAACCGCGAAGCCCGGACTGCGTGCTGGTCGCGGAGCCGTAGAGCAGGGCACGTTTCAGTTCCGCGACGGCCCTGCCCTGCTGCGGGGTCGCGCCCGCGAGCTCGACGAACGGGTAGTCGAGCGACAGGGCAGCCGGTGAGTACGCGGCCACCAGCGCGACCTCGCCCCCGGAGAGCTCGGAGTTGTGCCGCAGCACCGCGTTCTCCGACGCCGGGTACACCGTCGGCGAGGCCCCGGCGGAGAACTTCCGGAGCAGGGCCACGTACGCGGCGGCGGGATCCACGGAGTCCTTCGCGACGTCGCGGAGCGCCAGCAGCGCGGAAACACCGACGGGGTCACGCACGGGATCCGGCATCCCGGCGGCGATCCCGGCACTGCCGAGCACATCCGCCCAGGTCAGCGATTTGCCGGGCCAGCCGAGCGCTTTCGCGACCGGCTCCTGGACCGCGAGCACCACCGGTGAACTGGCCACCGACGGCCCGGAGACGGGAGACCCGTCGGCACGCCGCAGGAACAGCGTCGAGGACGGGATCCAGGCTTGGAACCGGGGCGTCGTTCCGGGCAGTTCCCCCGCCACCTGGAGGGAATCCCTGGACTGGACGTCGAACACGACGCAGGCGAGCCCGAGGTCCTTTGCGGTCTGGGTGACGGCGGGGGCGATGTCCGGCGACGCGGCGACGGCCACCCGCACGGGCTCGCAGCCGGGATCGGACCGGGCCAGGGCCACGGCCACCCAGGTGGCCGTGCCGAGCACGGCCGCCAGCGCGAGCGCCAGCAGCGGGAGCAGCATCCGTCTTCGGGTCCGGGCGGTGGTGTGGCGTCCCATCGGCTCTCCCGGCATGGGGCTCGAGGAGCGTCCGAGGGTACGCCGCCCGCACCCCTAGGGGAAGGCTGCGACTTTCGTCGTAGAAGGACCCCACCAAGGCGGGAGGTGCCCCGGCGCGGGTCACGGAACACTTGCCCGGTAAGGAAAGCACTCGAAACCGGGGGAATCCGTGATGAACCGGCCCACTCGTGCGGAACAGCGCAAAGCCCGCAACGCCCTCTTCGGTCAGGCGGTCATGATCGCCTTCGCTCTGCTGCTGACGGCGGCCGCCGGTCGGCCTTCATCGGGATGAGCCGCGCTTGCGCGACCGGCGAGGTGACCCAAGGACGCCAGGGTGACGGCCAGGAGTGCGCGGCGCCGGGCTGCTCCACCCGCGCGTCGGAGAAGTCCGCCCGGTGCTTGAACTCGGCCTCGGCGAAGGTGGTCGTCCCGCTGAACATCGCACCGCTGAAACTGGCGACCTCGGGGAAGACCGCCGCTCGGAAGTCGGTGTCGCCGGTGAACCAGGCCCGGTCGAAATTCGCGAAGCGCCAGAACCTGGCACGCCGGAAGTTCCCGCCGACGACCACGCCGTCCCGGAAGTCGGCGTCGCTGAGATCGCACTCCTCGAAGTCCGGCTCGACGAGCACCGCGTCTCGGAGTTCCAGTTCCTCGACCTCCCAGTACTCGGCGCCCCCGGACCGCCGGAGATGCCGGGTGAGCAGGCCCTGCGCGGCGCGCCGGATCTCGAACTCTTCCTCGTCTTCGACCGGGTGACGGAAGGGCCTGCGCAGGTAAGCGCACGTCAGCTCGATGACGTCTTCCCGCACGTCGGGGTTCTCGCGCCCGCACCGCTCCAGCTCCCCGAGGCCCGCGAGGCGCTCGGCGGCGTCCTCGCTGTCCAGCATCGCGGCGAAGCCGTCCAGCATCTCGGCAAGGCGTCGCCAGTGATCCTGTTGCCGCGCCTGAACCATTCGCTCGGGCCGCAGCCGCCGGTCACGCCGGGCCCCTTCGATCCAGATCAGGCCCACATAGACCGCGCCCACGCCCAGTGCGACACCCGCCAGCGCCGCCACGACGTACACCCCCACCATCATGCGGTGATTATGCGCGTGAAGGCCCCCTCACTCGACTGAGTAAGAGGGCCTTCAGACGCGTTCGGGCTAGACGGGGATGACCGTCGGCACGATCATCGGACGGCGCCGGTAGGTGTCGGCGACCCAGCGGCCGACGACGCGGCGCACGGCCTGCGCGATGCGGTGCGTGTCGGTGATGCCCTCGGCTTCGGTCCTCGCGAGTTCCATCTCCACCATCGGGAGCACGGCGTCGAGCGCCTTCGGATCGTCGGAGAACCCGCGACCGGACACCGTCGGACGGGTGACCGCCCGGCCGGTGCTGGTGTCCACGGCGACCGTGATGGCGATGAAGCCACCCTCGCCGAGCACGAGCCTGTCGGACAGCGTCGACTCGCCGACGTCGCCGACCGAGAGGCCGTCGACGTACACGTGCCCGACCTCGACCCGGCCGGTCCGCGAAGCCTTGCCGTCGACGAGGTCGACCACGACCCCGTCTTCGGCGATGACCACGTTCTCCGGCGCGACGCCGGTGCGGACGGCCAGCTCGCCGTTGGCCCGCAGATGCTTCCACTCGCCGTGCACCGGCATGACGTTGCTGGGGCGCACCGCGTTGTACAGGTACAGCAGCTCGCCCGCCGACGCGTGCCCGGACACGTGCACCTTGGCGTTGCCCTGGTGCACGACGTTCGCGCCGAGCCGGGTGAGGCCGTTGACGACGCCGAAGACGGCCGTCTCGTTGCCGGGGATCATCGAGCTGGCCAGGACGACGGTGTCACCGGCGCGGATCGAGATCTGCCGGTGCTCGCCACGCGCCATCCGCGACAGCGCCGAAAGCGGCTCGCCCTGCGAACCGGTCGACACGAACAGCACCTTGCTCTCGGGCAGGTCGCTGGCCTGGTCGAGGTTGACCAGCAGGCCGTCGGGCACGTTCAGCAGGCCGAGGTCGGCGGCGATGCCCATGTTGCGGACCATCGACCGGCCGACGAAGGCGACCCGGCGGCCGTGCCGCACGGCGGCGTCGAGCACCTGCTGGACGCGGTGCACGTGGCTCGCGAAGCAGGCGACGATGACGCGCTGGCCGACCTTGCGGACGACGTCGTCGAGCACCGGGCCGATGTCGCGTTCCGGCATGACGAACCCCGGCACCTCGGCGTTGGTCGAGTCGACGCAGAACAGGTCCACGCCCTCGTCGCCGAGCCGGGAGAACCCGGCGAGGTCGGTCAGCCTGCCGTCGAGCGGGAGCTGGTCGAGCTTGATGTCACCGGTGTGCAGCACGACCCCCGCGGGGGTGCGGATGGCCACCGCGAGCGCGTCCGGGATCGAGTGGTTGACCGCGAAGAACTCGAGGTCGAACGCGCCGACCTTGCGGCGCTCACCCTCGCGGACCTCGATCAGGTTCGGCCGCTGACGGTGCTCCTTGGCCTTGGCCGCGAGCAGCGCGTTAGTGAACCGGGATCCGTAGATCTTCAGGTCAGGGACGAGCCGCAGCAGGAACGGGACGGCGCCGATGTGGTCCTCGTGCCCGTGGGTGAGGACGAGGCCGTCGATGTCCTCGAGCCGGTCTTCGATGGCGCGGAAGTCGGGCAGGATCAGGTCGACGCCGGGCTGGTCGTCTTCGGGGAAGAGGACCCCGCAGTCGACGATCAGCAGACGGCCGCCGAATTCGAAGACGGTCATGTTGCGGCCGACTTCGCCGATCCCGCCGAGCGCGACCACGCGCAAGGCGCCTTCGGGCAGCGCCGGCGGCGGGGTGGTCGGTCCGGGTCCGGTTGGCAATGAACTCACCGAGGCATGGTCCCTACGCTGGTGTGTGAGGTCGGCGCCGTATAGGCCGCCGCTGAATCTGCTTGTGCCACTCGTGCACCATGCCAGTCACTGGCATCACTGTCGCCGAGCGGCACGCCCCCCTGGGCGAGATCGGCGGAAATCGCCTGGAGCTGGTCTTCGCTCGCGGCCACGATGGGCAGCCGCGGGTCGCCGATGTCGAAACCGCGCAGCCGCAGGGCCGCCTTCGAGAAGGCGACGCCGCCGACACGGGACATCGCCCGCAGGACCGGCAGCATGCCGCGGTGGTTGGTGCGCGCGGTGGAGGTGTCGCCGGATTCGTAGGCGTCCATCATGCCACGGATGCGGCCCGCCACGACGTGCCCGATCACGCTGACCACGCCCGCGCCGCCGACCGAGACCCACGGCAGGTTGAGGCCGTCGTCACCGGAGTAGTAGGCGAGCTGCGAGTTCGCGATGACCTCGGAGCCGGCGATCAGATCGCCCTTGGCGTCCTTGACCGCGAGGATGCGCGGATGCTCGGCGAGCCGCAGCAGCGTGTCGACCTCGATGGGGACGATCGAGCGCGGCGGGATGTCGTAGAGCATCACCGGCAGGCCGGTGGTGTCGGCGACCGTGGTGAAGTGCGCGTAGAGCCCGGCCTGGCTGGGCCGCGAGTAGTAGGGCGTGACGACGAGGATGCCGTGGGCGCCCGCCGCTTCGGCCTGCTTCGCCTGCTCGATGCTGTGCGCGGTGTTGTTCGTGCCGGCCCCGGCGACGATCGTCGCGCGGTCACCGACGGCTTCGACGACGGCGCGGACCAGCTCGGCCTTTTCGGCGTCGGTCGTCGTGGGGCTCTCGCCGGTCGTGCCGTTCACGACGAGACCGTCGTTGCCCAGTTCCACGAGGTGTTCGGCCAGCTCCTGTGCCCGCTTCAGGTCCAGCGCGCCGTCGGCGTCGAAGGGGGTGGCCATCGCGGTGAGCACGCGCCCGAACGGTCTTCCCGGCGCTGCGGTGGGTGGAGTGGACATGCTGTGAAGGTACCTCCTGCGACTGCCGAACCCCCTGCCGACGTGGTCGTTCCCTACGAATGCGGGAGATTTTCCGTGGCGAAGGCGAACTCGGCGCAAACTCTCTGTGACCTATTTGACCTTGGTGGTGATCTGCGTCGGGATCTGGCTGCCGTCGGTCTTGGCGAGCAGGCAGAGGAACCCGCGGGAGTAGTTCCGCTCCTCCTCGCTGGGCGGACGGTTCCATTCGGCCTCGGTCGGCACGACGGGCCGCCAGATCAGTGTCGACCGCTGCTGCGCCGGGACGACGTCCGAGTTGAAGGTCGCCGAGCAGATCGCCTCGGCGATCCGGTTCACCGTCTCCGCGCCGGGATACGCCACGACCTTGGCGTCGTCGTCGGAGGAGGACTCGACGTCGAGCAAGCTGCGCTTCGCGAAGACCTCCATCAGGTGATCGTCACTGCAACTGGTCCCGTTGTTCAGATTGATGCCCTCTTTGAGGGGCACGTTGTAGCAGTCCCCGGAGGAACCGAGCTTGACCTGGCCGTTGATGCCGTAGGTCAGCGTGGGCTGTGCCTGCGTGTTCCCGGCGGGCGTGGCCATCCAGCGGCCGAGGAAGATGCCGCCGACCAGCGCGCCGATCACGGCGACCGCGGCCAGGCTGAGCCACAGCGGACGGAGGTTGCGCTTCGCGGGGGCGGGCGCGAGCCGGGTCATCGGCTGTCCTGGCTGCATCATCGCCGTGCCGCCCGAGGGCGGGGTCGGCTGGGCCTGCACGCCCTGTGCCGCCGAAAGCAGGCTGCGGACCTGGTCGTAGGACATCCGCGCTTCGGGCTTGGTGACCAGGAGGCCGAGGATCGCGGCGGCCAGCGGGCCCTGGACCCTGGTCAGGTACGGCGCCTCGGTCATGATCGCGTGCAGTGTCGCCGCGGTGGTCGAACGCTCGAACGCGACGATGCCCTCGGCGGCGAAGAACAGGGTCGTGCCCAGGGACCAGAAGTCCGATTCGGGCATCGCGTCGCGGCCTTCGACCCGTTCCGGCGCCATGAACGCGGGCGAGCCGACGATCATGCCGCTGGTGGTCAGGCGCGGGTCGTCCGCGGCGTGCGCGATGCCGAAGTCGGTGAGCTTCACCCGGCCGTCCGGGGCGACCATGATGTTCGCCGGTTTGACGTCACGGTGCACGATCCCGGCGCCGTGCGCGGCGCGCAGCGCGGACAGCACCCGCTCCCCCACCAGCGCCACCTGCTGGGCGGGCAGGGGTCCGTGCTCGCGGACCAGATCGGCCAGCGTCGGCGCCTCGACCAGCTCCATCACGATGTACGTGGCGCCGTTCTCGGTGACGACGTCGTACACGGTGACCACGGCCGGGTCGTTGAGGCGCCCGCCGGAGCGGACCTCGCGCAGCATCCGCTCCGAAAGCACCGAAGCGTCCTCGGGCGCGTTGGGGAACTTCAGCTCCTTGATCGCCACCTGGCGGCCGATCACCTGGTCCTGGGCACGCCAGACGATCCCCATCCCGCCGCGGCCGAGCTCGCCCAGCAGGGCGTACCGGCCGGCGACGATCCGCGCGCCGGCGGCCTGATACGTCTGCTGGGGCGGCCCGTACGGACGGGTCTGTTCGTCGGTCAAGGTTCGGTGCTCCTTCGGTTCGCGCCGGATGCTGACTCGGACCCGTTCGCGCCCCGAAAGGTTCCTTCGCCGAGCTCGTGAATCAGAGCGTGACCTCGTGGCCGGATTCCCGGAGCGCCTTCACCGCGCGTTCCAGTTCGGGAGCCCGGACCAGCACGTGGTCGGTGTCGAAAGTGGACAGCGAGAACAGCGCCACCCCGGCGGCGGCCAGCTCGCTCGACAGCGCCGCGATGATGCCGGTCAGCGTGAAGGCCAGCGGCCCGCGGACCGACAGCAGCCGCCAGCCGTCCTCGACCGTGGCCCCGGCAGGCGCGAGACCGGCCGGGCAGATCACCGACAGTTCTTCGGGCGTCCGCGTGATCGAGATCAGCACGGGCTCGCCGGGGTCGAGCAGGTTCGCCGGAACCGGCGCGTCCGGGGCGAGGCGGGCGACCGCGTACTCGCCGGGCCGGACGTCGATCGCGAGGCGTCGCATCAGCCTTCGAGCACCTTCGGGCTGGACGCGACCTCGGTGCCGTCGGGCAGCGCGGAGATGGTGAAGTCCGCGAACACGTTGCCCGAGGCCTTCTGCAGCTCGCGCAGGCAGTCGATGGCCAGGGCGCGGATCTCGACGTCGGCGTGCTCGGTGGCGCGCATCGCGATGAAGTGCCGCCAGGCGCGGTAGTTGCCGGTGACGACGATGCGGGTCTCGGTCGCGTTCGGGAGCACGGCGCGGGCGGCCTGGCGGGCCTGCTTGCGGCGCAGGGTCGCGCTCGGCACGTCGGCGAACTTCTCCTCCAGCCCGGCGAGAAGCTCGGTGTAGGCGTCGACGGCGGCCTGTGAGGCGGCGAGGAACTTCGCGTGCAGCTCCGGGTCCTGCGCGATGACGTCGGGCTCGACGAACGCGGCGTCGCGCTCCGGGACGTAACGCTGCGAAAGCTGCGAGTACGAGAAGTGCCGGTGACGGATCAGCTCGTGCGTCAGCGACCGGGAGATCCCGGTGATGTAGAAGCTGACGGACCCGTGCTCCAGCACCGACAGGTGGCCGACGTCGATGATGTGCTCGAGGTAGCCGGCGTTGGTGGCCGTCTTCGGGTTCGGCTTCTTCCAGGACTGGTAGCAGGCCCGGCCCGCGAATTCGGCCAGCGCCTCACCACCGTCGGCATCGGTCGACCACGGTACGTCCGACGGCGGGAAGAACTCCGTCTTCGCGATCAGTTGAACCTTGGGTGACACGGTCTCGGCCACGTTCGCACTCCCTTTCGACCCCTGCTCCACGACTCCAAGCAGCGTAACCGCAGCCCTCCCTGACACCCCGGCGACATCACGGTGACGTCAGCGCCTCCTTGACTGACATCACAAGTGACGTCATAGTGGTGTCATGGATCTGACGCCGTACATCACAAGCCTTCGCGAGGACCTCGCGAACACGGCTTCGGCCGGCGACGAGCAGACGCGGCGCGCTGCCGCGCTGCTGTCGTCGGCGCTGGAGCCGGCCGCCCGGCTGACCATCATGAACGCCCTCGCCGACCTGGCCGCCGAAGTGACTTCGGCACTGCCAGGACACGCCGTCGACGTCCGGCTCGACGGCCGCGACGTGCGCGTCGTCGTCACCGGCTCGCCCTCCGCGGAGGGCGCCGAGCGGTCCGCGCCCCGCCAGGAGGCGCCGCGGGATGCCCCGCGCGCACCCAAGGTGGACACGGGTGACATCACCCGCATCACGCTGCGCCTGTTCGAGCAGGTCAAGGGCCAGGCCGAAGCCGCGGCCGCCTCGCAGGGCGTTTCGCTGAACACGTTCGTCTCGCAGGCCGTCCAGGGGGCGCTGGGCAAGAGCGGTAGCGAGCACTGGCAGTACAAGCAGAAGCCGGGCGGCGGTGCCGGTTCGCACCTGCACGGCTGGGTCCAGGGCTGAGGCCTGTGGGCGGAGCTGAAGACACACTTCGAAAGCGGCCAAACGCGTGAACCCGCCCCGGCCGAAGGCCCCGCTATCGCGGTGGCAGGGCGCCTTCATCCGCCACCGTGACGGAGAAGACCAAGCAGCGTCCTGCCGACGTCGATCGCGGTCGCGGGTTCACCACCAGACACTGAGGGACGGAAATGACCGAGGAAAGCACTCCCGCGGGTGAAGAGATCGTGCGCGTCGAGGACTTCGAGGCCGAGGGCCCGATCGAGATCGACGTGAGCGTGGCCATCGGCCGGGTGACCATCGACCTGACCGGCGAAAGCGGTGTCCACGCCGAGGTCCGCCGCGACGGCGGCGAGCAGCAGCCGTGGGTGGACGGGATGACGAGCCTGCTCAGCTGGGTCGGGGAACGCTTCGGCGACCAGCTCGGCACCGACCCCCGCGGCTCTGTGGGTGACGCCGTGGCGCAGACGCGGATCGAGAAGGTCGGCAACCGGCTGGTCGTCCAGGCGCCGAAGGCCTGGCAGCTGAAGAACATCCCGCTCGCCGTGACCGTCCGGGCACCCGCCGGTTCGCATCTGGAGGTGCGGGCCGGGGCGGCCGACGTCACGGTGACCGGTTCCGCCGGACGCGCCGACCTCCTCACCGGCGCCGGCAAGATCGGCCTGGAGCGGGCCGACGGTTCGGCGATCGTCCGCACCGGCACCGGCGACGTCAAACTCGGGCCGACACTGTCCGGCCTGCAGTTGCGCACCGGCAGCGGCTCCGTCGAAGCGGCCTCGGTGAACGGTTCGGCCACGGTCGCGACCGGTACCGGTGACGTCTGGCTCGGCGAGGTCGCGGGCGAGGTCCTGGCGCGCACCGGCAGCGGCGACCTCTCGGTGGCGGACGCCGCCTCCGGGTCGCTGGAGCTGACCACCGGCTCGGGCGAGGTCCGGGTCGGGATCCGCGGCGGCGTCCAGGCGGAGATCGACCTCTCGTCGACCACCGGGTCCGTGTCGAGCGAGCTGGAAGTCGCGGAGACCGCTCCTTCCGAGGTCTCGCTGAAGGTGCGGGCGCGCACCGGCACCGGCGACGCGAAGGTGACCAGCGCGGCCCGGTGAGGCCGCGGACTGCAGGGGGATCGAGGGACCTTTGCTCTCACTTTTCCACGGGGGTGAGAGCAAAGGTCCCTCGTGTGCCGGGCTCGTGGGCAGGGTGACGCGACACCGCACGAGAGTTCCGTGCCCAAGCACGCGAGTCACGTCCCTGATCACGCCAGTCACGCCTTCGACCCCAGTGAGCGGCCGTCCTCGTGAGTGTTCAGGACGGTTGGAGCAGGCGGTGTCTTAGGTGCCTGCTGGATTGTGGCCGCGGTTGATCACGGGGTCCGCCGCGTGGCGTCCATCTGGACACGCGTGTCGTCCCTTCCGTCACGCGAGTCCGCAGCCGCAGGTGTCGCGAAAGCCACTTTCGCGACACCTGATGTCCCGAAAGTGGCTTTCGCGACACTGCCCGGCCTCACTGGACGCGGGGTCAGCCGGGCAGGGCCGTGAACGAGCCAGAGCGCACGGGTGTCCTGAAGGCCCCCTTTGAGAAGTTCAACGCCTCAAAGGGGGCCTTCAGGACACCGCGACAACCGCCCTAGCCACTCACGAGGCCTCTAGCGCACGAGGCGCGAGAGGACGGGGGCGAGATCGCCCCGCTTCCCCACCGCGACCCCGTCCAGCCCCTGCCACTCGGCCATCAGCCGCAGCTCGCCCGCCAGCTCGCTCGCGACCCGCGCGACGTCCACCCCTGGCTCGGCGAAGGCGCCCTGGACGCGAAGCACCCCGGCGGCACGATCGCATTTGAGGTCGACGCGGCCGACGAGTTCGCCGTCCAGCAGGAACGGGAACACGTAATAGCCGTAGATCCGCTTCGGCTCGGGTACGTAGATCTCGATGCGGTAGAAGAAGTCGAAGATGCGCTCGGTCCGCGCGCGTTCCCAGATCAGCGGGTCGAACGGCGACAGCAGCGCGCGGCCGGTGACCGCGCGAGGCGCCTTCGCCGCGACGTGCCGGTACGCCGGGGCGGGCCAGCCGTCCACGGTCACCGGTTCCAGCACACCCGCGTCGACCAGTTCGGCCACGGCCCGCTTGCTGACGTCGGGGCCGAGCCGGTAGTAGTCCCGCAGGTCCGGTTCGGTGCCGATGCCCAGCGCGACGGCCGCGCGGGTGATCAGTTCGCGGGCGCCTTCCTCCGGGCTCACCCTCAGCGACAGGATCTCCGGCGGCACGACACGTTCTGTCAGGTCGTACAGCCGCTGGAACGACCGGCGCGTGCCGGTGGTCAGCTGCCCCATGCCGAACAGCCACTCGCAGGCCTTCTTGACCTCCGAACGCTCCCACCATGAGCCGGGCTTGTAGCCGCCCGAATCGCTTTCCAGCGCGCGCTCGATGTCGCCCGCGCCGATCGGTCCCTGTTCCTTGACCACGGCGAGAATGTCGTCCACCAGCTGGGGCGTCTGCTCCAGCACGCGGGCGTAGTTCGTCCACCAGCCCATGCGTTTCGCCCCGGACCGCAGCAACGGCCAGTCCGCCACCGGCAGCAGGCTCGCCTCGTGCGCCCAGGACTCGACCAGCATCCGGGGTTTGCGCGCGGAATGGGACCAGGCCGCGTCGTCCACCAGCGCGGGCTCGTACGCGCCGAGCCGGGAGAAGATCGGCATGTAGTGCGCGCGGACCGCGACGTTCACCGAATCCAGTTGCAGCAACTGGGTTCGCGACAGCACGCGCTGCAGATGCCGTCTCGTCACCGCCCCGCTTGGACGTGCTTCGGCGAATCCCTGCGCGGCCAGGGCGATCCGGCGCGCGGCCGGTCCGCTGATGGTCGAAGTGCTCATCGTCGGAATGGTGCCATCCGCCACCGACAGTTTTCGGCGGCAGGCTAACTCCACCTTCCTCCCCACCCCACCCTCAACGGATTGAGCTTCGCTCCGCTGTAGGTTTCCAGCATGGCCGCCGCCGAAGTCCGCCCCGCAGTCGTGTCCGACGCCCCCGAGATCGCCCGCATCCAGCGCGATACCTGGCGAAGCGCGTACACGGAATTGCTCGGCGAAGCGGCCGTCGCCGGACTGGACCTCGCGGAGCTCGAAGAGACCTGGGCCGAGACGATCGCGTACGCGGGCACGCGCGTCTTCCTCGCCACCGAAGGAGAGTTCACCGTCGGTTTCTGCGTCGTCGGCCGGGCTCCGGAGAGCGAAGTGGCCACCGCCGACGGAGCGCTGCCCGACGACGCTTCGACGACGGCGCTCATCGCCTCACTGCTGGTCGAGCCGCGCTGGGGACGGCGCGGGCACGCGGGACGGCTGCTGGCGAACGCGTCCGCCTGGCTGCGCGAAGACGGCGCCACCCGCGGGATCAGCTGGGTCGCCCAGACCGATCACGCGTCATTGGGCTTCTTCCGCCGCGCGGGCTGGTCCCCCGACGGGACCGTCCGCATCCTCGACACCGGAAGCACGAACGTGCGCGAAGTCCGGCTCACCGGCGGCCTCGACTTCGAGCTCACTCCCTGACTTCGCGAACACGACCCACCGCATCACCGAGTACATGAAGACGCCTTCGCACGCCCCGGCGATGAGCCTGGACAGGCGGTAGTCGACGCCCAGCGCGGCCAGTCCCGCGCCGACGCCGAGCAAGAACGCCAGATAGTTGATGACGATCGCGACGACGTACAGCACCGCCTGCCTGCCCACGGGCGCGTGCGAGCGGAAGTTCATGCTGCGGTTGAGCACGAAGCTCAGCCCGAACGCCACCCCGTACGCGAGCGTGATCGCCAGCCACACCGGCAGCCCGAGCCAGCCGCGAAGCAGGGTCAGCAGAAGCAGGTCGACCCCGAAGGTGAACCCGTTGATGAGCGCGAAACCGAGGAAACTCGGCGCCACCAGCCGGGCAAGCCCGAAAGGAAGGCGCCGGACCACGGCCGCGCAGAAGTCGGCGAAGCGATCCGCGAAACCTTTGCCGCGGACCGCGTCGTGCACGTCGGCCACCCGTTCAGGATGGCAGCGGCAGGTGGCCGCGAGCCGACGTACAGGTGATCTTCTGGTGCGCGCCCGAGGCCGGTAACGGGGGCTGGCCCCAGTGCGACCCGTATTTCAGCTGATAACTTGGAGAGAACGAAGATAACGGGGAGGCAACGATGGTGGGCTGGTTGCTCCTGTCGTTCGGCGTCGCCTTCGGTTCGGCGATCCTGCCCGTGGTCAGTGTCGAGATGTTCCTCATCGGTCTGTGCGCCAGCCAGCCGACGATGCCGTGGCTGCTGCTCGGCGCCATCGTCGCGGCCGGTCAGGTCGGCGGGAAGACGCTCTACTACCTCGCCGCGAAGGGCACGATAAAGCTGCCGAAACCTCTGCACGATCGCCTGCACCGGGAGCGGCCGCCCACCCCGCGCCGGGAACGGTGGCGGGCGCGCACCAAGAAGATGCGCGCCCGGCTCGACGCCCTCCGTGAACGCTGCCACCGGCATCCGCACTGGATGGCGGGCACGTACGGGGTGAGTTCGATTCTCGGGCTGCCGCCGTACATGGCCACGAGCGTGCTGGCGGGACTGGTGAAGATGCCGCTGGCGAGCTTCCTGGCCACCGGTTTCCTCGGCCGCTGGCTGCGGTTCAGCCTGCTGGCCGCGTCACCTGCCCTGTTCGCCGGCTGGTTCCACTACTGAGCTGAAGGGGACAGCGTCCTTCAGCTCAGCGAGAGCCGGCTTCGAGTTCGACGGCGCGCCGCATGGTGGCGCGGGCCCGCTTCCGGTCCCCCGCGATCTCGTACGCGTAAGCCAGCCGGTACCAGACGCGCCAGTTCTCCTGGTCCGCCTCGACCTCGGCACGGCGCTCGTCGAACCACGCGTCCGCGGCGTCGCGATCCACCCGGCCCGAAGGCCGCCGCGGCAGGTCGGACACGTCGGGCAGGCTGCCTTCCTCGTCCAGCCGCCGTGAAAGCCGCTGGATCTGGACGCCGGATCGCCACGTGGTCACGATGATCCAGACCCCGAGCAGCGGCAGCAGCAGGACACCGATACCGAAGAGCACCGGAACCGTCTCGCCGGTGCCCAGCAACGCGATCCCCCGGCCTGCCAGCAGAACGACGTAGACCGCGAGGGCCGCCGTCATCACCAGCGCGAAATTGCGGGCCCTCACAGGTCGAGGATGTTCTCGAGTCCGACCGTCAGGCCGGGCCGCGTGAGCACCGAGCGCACGCCGAGCAGCACACCGGGCATGAACGACGTGCGGTGCAACGAGTCGTGCCGGATGGTCAGGGTCTCCCCCTCGCCGCCGAACAGGATCTCCTCGTGCGCCACCAGGCCGGGCAGCCGCACCGAGTGCACGCGGACGTCGTCGACGAGCGCGCCGCGGGCACCGTCCACTTCGGACGTCGTCGCGTCTTCGCCGGGCGCGAGACCGGCTTCCGCGCGGGCCTCGGAGATCAGCCGGGCGGTATGCGCGGCGGTGCCCGACGGCGCGTCGGCCTTGCGGTTGTGGTGCAGCTCGATGACCTCGGCCGAGTTGTAGAACCGGGCCGCCTGCTGGGCGAAACGCATCGCCAGCACCGCGCCGAGGGCGAAGTTCGGCGCGATGAGCACGCCGAGCGACGGGTCGGCGGCGAGCCACGAACGCAGCTTCTCCAGCCGCTCCCCGCTGAACCCGGTGGTGCCGACCACGGCGTGGATCCCGTTGCCGGTCAGGAACTCCAGGTTGCCCATCACCGCGTCGGGATGGGTGAAGTCGACGACGACCTGTGCCTGCTTGAGCGCCGAGAAGTCGTCACCGGCGTCGAGCGCGGCGACGAGCTCCATGTCGTCGGCGCCGTTGACGGCGTTGACCACTTCCTGGCCCATCCGGCCGCGTGCGCCCAGCACACCGACGCGAATTCCAGCGGTCATGATGCGATCACCTCGTGCAGATCGTCCGGCAGGTCGTCGGCGTGAGCGTACGGCCCGACGACCGCCGCCGCCGACACGCCACCAGGGCGACGCAGCAGAGTGCGAGCGAGCGCACAGACCTCTTCGGTGGTGACGGCGTCGATCCGTGCCACCGTGTCGTCGACGCCGAGATAGCGGCCGTAGTTCAGTTCGTTCTTGCCGATGCGCGACATCCGCGACGAGGTGTCCTCGAGACCGAGCACGAGCCCGCCCCGTAGCTGCCCCTTCGCCCGCATGACCTCGGCTTCGCTCAGCCCGTCCTTGCCGACGAGTTCGAGCACCTCGCGGATGACCCCGGCGACCTCGCCGAGCTTCTCCGGCTGACAGCCCGCGTACACGGCCATGTGCCCGGCATCGGCGTAGCTCGCGACGGACGAGTACACCTGGTACGCCAGCCCGCGCTTCTCGCGGACCTCCTGGAACAGGCGCGAGCTCATCCCGCCGCCGAGCGCGGCGTTGAGCACCGACTGCGCGAACCGCCGCTCGTCGTGCCGCGGCAGTGACCGCAGGCCGAGCATCACGTGCGCCTGCTCGGTGTCGTCGGTGTGCAAGGCGAGTTTCGGCGCCATCGCGATCCGTGCGCGCCCGCCCCGCGGCGGCACCGGGGTCGCCGTCCCGGTCAGTTTGGTGCGCAAAGCCTTGCGCACCAAGCGAAGCACCTGGCCGTGCTCGATGTTCCCGGCGACGGCGAGCACCATTCGCGGCAGCGTGTAGCGGCGCCGGTAGAACCCGCGCAGCGCCGAAGCGGACATCTCGATGATGGACTTCTCGCTGCCGAGCACCGGACGGCCCAGCGCGTGATCGCCCAGGATCGCGCCGACGAACGTCTCGTGCAGCAGGTCTTCGGGGTCGTCGTCCCGCATCGAGATCTCTTCGAGCACGACACTGCGCTCGGTCTCGACGTCCTTGTCCGTGCACAGCGCCTCGAACACGACGTCGGTGACGAGGTCCATCGCGAGCGGCAGGTCCTCGTCGAGCACCTGCGCGTAGTAGCAGGTGTGCTCCTTCGCGGTGAACGCGTTGAACTCCCCGCCGACCGCGTCGATCTCCTCGGCGATCTGGGTGGCGTCACGGTTCGCGGTGCCCTTGAACAGCAGGTGTTCGAGGTAGTGCGCCGCGCCTTCGACCGACGACGGCTCGTCACGCGAGCCGACGCCGACCCACAGCCCGACCGTCACCGACCGGGACGCGGGAACGTGCTCGGTGATGACCCGGAGGCCACCGGCCAGCACACTGCGCTTGACCACCGCACCGTCCGAAGTGGACTCTAGCGTGCGGGTGCTGCCGACGGGCTGTTCGTGCCCGGAGATCTGACGC
Source organism: Amycolatopsis alba DSM 44262 (assembly GCF_000384215.1). Taxonomy (NCBI): domain Bacteria; kingdom Bacillati; phylum Actinomycetota; class Actinomycetes; order Pseudonocardiales; family Pseudonocardiaceae; genus Amycolatopsis; species Amycolatopsis alba. The sequence continues at coordinate 9,587,645 of NZ_KB913032.1, forward strand.
GCCAACGGATCCCTTACTCACATGTCATGAAAGGGCCGTTCAGGACAGCCAGTGCCCCGAACGACCCTTTCACGGCGTTTCACATCGGTTAAGCAGGACTGCTTACGCGTCGGCCTTCGGAGCGTCGGCCTTGTCAGCCTCGGCCTCGGCGGGCTTCTCGGCGGCGTCCTCTTCCTTGACCACGATCAGGCTGATCTTGCCGCGGTTGTCGATGTCGGCGATCTCGACGCGGAGCTTGTCGCCCACGTTGACCACGTCCTCGACCTTGGCGATCCGCTTGCCGTTGCCCAGCTTCGAGATGTGCACCAGGCCGTCCTTGCCCGGCAGCAGCGAGACGAACGCGCCGAACGCGGCCGTCTTCACCACGGTGCCGAGGAAGCGCTCGCCGACCTTGGGCAGCTGCGGGTTGGCGATGGCGTTGATCTTGTCGATCGCCGCCTCCGCCGACGGGCCGTCGGCCGCACCAACGTAGATCGTGCCGTCGTCCTCGATGGAGATGTCGGCGCCGGTCTCCTCGGTGATCGAGTTGATCATCTTGCCCTTCGGGCCGATGACCTCGCCGATCTTGTCCACCGGGATCTTCACGCTGGTGACGCGCGGGGCGTACGGGCTCATCTCGTCCGGGCCGTCGATCGCCTCGGCGATGACCTCCAGGATGGTGAGGCGAGCGTCCTTCGCCTGCTTCAGCGCGGCCGCGAGGACCTCCGACGGGATGCCGTCGAGCTTCGTGTCGAGCTGCAGCGCGGTGATGATGTCCTTGGTGCCGGCGACCTTGAAGTCCATGTCGCCCATGGCGTCCTCGGCACCGAGGATGTCGGTCAGCGCGACGTAGCGGGTCTCACCGTCGACCTCGTCGGAGATGAGGCCCATGGCGATGCCGGCGACCGGCGCCTTCAGCGGGACACCCGCGTTCAGCAGGCCCATGGTCGACGCGCAGACCGAGCCCATCGAGGTGGAGCCGTTGGAGCCCAGCGCCTCGGAGACCTGGCGGATCGCGTACGGGAACTCGTCCCGCTTCGGCAGGACCGGGACCAGGGCGCGCTCGGCGAGCATGCCGTGGCCGATCTCGCGCCGCTTCGGCGAACCGACGCGGCCGGTCTCGCCGGTGGAGAACGGCGGGAAGTTGTAGTGGTGCAGGTACCGCTTCGTGGTCTCCGGGGAGAGCGAGTCGATCTGCTGCTCCATGCGGAGCATGTTCAGCGTGGTGACGCCCAGGATCTGGGTCTCACCGCGCTCGAACAGCGCGGAACCGTGCGCCCGCGGGATCACGGCGACCTCGGCGGCGAGCGACCGGATGTCGGTCAGGCCGCGGCCGTCCATGCGGATCTTGTCCGTGAGGACGCGCTTGCGCATGATCTTCTTCGACAGGGCCTTGAACGCCGCGCCGATTTCCTTCTCGCGGCCCTGGAAGGCTTCGCCCTCGCCCAGGCCGACCTTCTCCAGCACCGCGGCCTTGACCTGGTCGGTCGCGTTGTCACGGTCCTGCTTGCCCGCGATGGTCAGGGCGTTCGCGAGGTCGTCGGTCGCGATGGCGGCGACGGCGTCGAACGCGTCCTGCTCGTAGGCCAGGAAGACCGGGAACTCGCCGGTCGGCTTGGCGGCGAGCTCGGCCAGCTGCTGCTGGGCCTCGCACAGGACCTTGATGAACGGCTTCGCGGCCTCGAGGCCCTCGGCAACGGCGATCTCGTCCGGCGCCTTGCCACCGTCGGCGATCAGGTCGAGCGTGCGCTCGGTGCCCTCGGCCTCGACCATCATGATCGCGACGTCGTCACCGACGATACGGCCGGCGACCACCATGTTGAAGGTGGCGTCTTCCAGCTGCTTCCAGGTCGGGAACGCGACCCACTGGCCCTCGATCAGCGCGACGCGGACGCCGCCGACCGGGCCCGAGAACGGCAGGCCGGCGATCTGGGTCGAGGCCGAGGCCGCGTTGATCGCGAGCACGTCGTACGGGTCGTCCGGGTTGAGGCTCTGGACGGTGATGACGACCTGGATCTCGTTGCGGAGACCGTCGGCGAACGACGGGCGCAGCGGCCGGTCGATCAGGCGGCAGGTCAGGATCGCGTCGGTCGACGGGCGACCTTCGCGACGGAAGAACGCGCCGGGGATGCGTCCGGCGGCGTACATCCGCTCCTCGACGTCCACGGTCAGCGGGAAGAAGTCGAAGTGGTCCTTCGGGTGCTTCGACGCGGTGGTCGCCGAGAGCAGCATGGTCTCTTCGTCGAGGTACGCGACGACGGCGCCGGCGGCCTGACGGGCCAGGCGGCCGGTCTCGAAGCGGACGGTGCGGGTGCCGAAACGGCCGTTGTCGATCACGGCTTCGGTTTCGTGCACGGTGACTCCGGTGGAGTCGGTCATAGGGTGTATCTCCTCTTTTGATCCTCTGTAACGGCGCGAGTCTCCCACCCTGGGACCTGTTTCGCCTGCGGACGCTCGAGGAGTGAGGCCGGTCTTCGATCGAAGCTCACGGGCCGTTGCCCGTGAACCACTACCGAGGACCGGCGGACGGTTCCTCGTGCGCGCTCGCGCCGCGTGTTTTCTTAAGCCGAGGGGGAGCGGCCGGTGTGGTCACTCCCCCTCGGGTTCAAGCTATCGGCGCAGGCCGAGACGCTGGATCAGCGCACGGTAACGCTCGATGTCCACCTTCATCACGTAGTTCAGCAGCCGGCGGCGGCGGCCGACCAGCAGCAGAAGCCCGCGACGGGAGTGGTGGTCGTGCTTGTGAGCCTTGAGGTGCTCGGTGAGGCCGACGATGCGCTTGGTCAGCAGCGCGACCTGGGCCTCCGGGGATCCGGTGTCCGAGTCGTGCACGCCGTACTCGGCAAGGATCGACTTCTTCTCTTCGGTGGACAAAGCCACAGTGGTGCTCCTAGATGTTCTGTGCCGTGCGGCCCGGACGATGCTTCACGCCGGGTGAGACGGTCACGGCCGCCACGGACTGCAGCCGGACCCAATCATCGAGGTTACCAGCCCCGTGATCAGCGGCTTCAGGCGCGGGCGTGGTTCAACGCGTACGACCGGATCACCCGGTAGCGCGAACTGCCTTGCTCTCGTTCACTGCTCATCAGAACGGCTTCGGTCGCCGTCCAAGTCTCACTGGTGAACCCGGCCAGCCGCTCCTCCCACGCGCTCGCGGCTGCAGGCCGGTCGCGGGGGAAGCGGGCCAGTGTCAGGTGGGCCACGTACGGCCTGCCCTCACTCCCCGCGCCTGCCTTCTCGGCCAGCTCGTGGAGCCCGGTTCCGAGAACACTCAACCACAGGAGCCCCGGAAATGTCGCGGCCTTTTCCAGCCGGAGGTCGATCGCTTCCGCACCGGCCAGCCGTCCGGCGAGCCATTCGCCGCGCCCGGCCGCGTCGTCCGCGCCGTAGAAACCGAGGGTGACGTGCCAGTTCTCGCGCGCTGACCAGCGGAAATCGCCCTCCTCGGGCGTGCCCAGCGCGGTGGCGACCTCGTCGAGGACGCTGTCAGGCGGGACCAGCGCACTGAAAAGCGGCATCGTCAGGCGTTCTTGGCGGCCCGGCGCAGCAGGTCCGCCAGAGACGGGAAATCGTCGTCGAGCAGCTTCGCGGCTTCGGTGAGGTCTTCGTCCTCGCCGATGTCCCGCAGCGCCACGAGCACACCCTGGTCGTCGGCGACGGCACCGACCGGGATGCTGTCCCGGCCCACCGTCGGCCGCGAATCGCGGACGTCCTCCAGCGCCTCCTGCATGGCCTTGCGGTCCCCCGCGGCGACCGCCGGGACCAGGACCTTGCGCTCCAGCATGATCATCTTGGCGAGGACGACCGGGTTGCCGATCTTCGCCCGCCGTCCGCTCATCACCTGGCTGAGCATGGGCGCGCTGATGCCGAGGACCTCGGCGAGGAAGGCCTGGGAGATGTCGAAGGCGACGACCAGTCTCCGCACCCGATCGCCGAGCGGCTCCCCATACCACTCCTTCTGCAGCGCGATGTTCCGCTGGACGATCTTGTGGTCCTCCACCTGGTCCGCTCCCCTAACCCCTCGAACGCCCTGCGCGGTCCGTGACATCTTGCCACCGAAGCGCACTGTGACGGGTGTGTTTGTAGATTCTCGTCCGGCTCCGTCCGGGGCCGGTCAGTCCTGCCCGTCCAGCAGCTGCCTGGTCCGCGTGACGTCCTCGTCGATCTGCTTCACCAGACCTTCCGACGTCGGGAAACGGACCTGATCACGCAGCTTGGCGACGAAATCGAGCGCGACGTGCTGCCCGTAGAAATCCTCGTCGATGTCGAGTACGAAGGCCTCGACGGTGCGCTCCCGCCCCGAGAACGTCGGATTGGTACCGACCGACACCGCCGCGCGCAGCCGGCCGCCAGGATCCGACGAACGGGTGAACCAGGCGGCATAGACACCGTCGGCGGGCACGGCCGCGAACCGCGGCGTCGACAGGTTCGCCGTCGGGTAGCCGAGGTCGTGCCCCCGGCCGTCGCCCCGGACGACGATGCCCTCCAGCCGGTGCGGCCTGCCGAGCGCCTCGGACGCCGCGATGACGTCCCCGGCGTCGATGCACGAGCGGACGTAGGTCGAGGAGAAGGTGATCTCGTTCTCCGTCTGCTCCTGCGCCAGCAGGCCTTGCAGTTCCGCGCCGAACGCCACGAAGCCGAACCGTTTCCCCAAGGTGCGAAGGAGACTGACATCACCGGCGGCCTTCGCGCCGAAGGTGAAGTTCTCCCCCACGATCACCGCGGCCGCGTGAAGTTTGTCCACCAGGACCTCGTGCACGAACTCGTGCGCCGTCAGCCGTGACAGTTCGAGGGTGAACGGCAGCACGCAGAAGACGTCGACACCCAGGCCCTCGACCAGTTCCGCCTTGCGGCGCAACGTGGTCAGCTGCGCGGGATGGCTGCCCGGCCGGATCACCTCCGAGGGATGCGGGTCGAAGGTCAGCACCACACTCGGCACGCCGCGTTCGGCGGCGGCGCGGACCGTCCTCGAGATCAGCTCCCGATGCCCGCGGTGCACGCCGTCGAAGACGCCGATCGTCACCACGCACCGTCCCCAGCTACCGGGAAGGTCACCCAAACCACGCCAACGCTGCACTTGTGCCCCGTCTCCTCCAGCCCGCTTGTGCACCACCCTAGGCGGGCAGCAGCACGACCACCGACCGGGCCACTCCGCCCTCGTCCGCGGCGAGCGCGAGCACCCGGCCGTCCGGTCCGAACATCCCGTAGGTGCCCTCGATCCCGGCCGCGGGCACCCTCTGTCCATATCGGACCGCCTGCGCCGTGCGGGCGTCCAGATCGCGGCGCGGGAACGCGGCGGCGACGGCGGCGTCGAGGTCGAGCGACAGCTCCGGCTTGTCTTCGAGCTGGTCGAGCGTGCGGGCCTTGGCGAGGGTGAACGGGCCGACCGTGGTGCGCCGCAACGCGAGCAGGTGCCCGCCGACACCGAGCCCGGCGCCGAGATCGCGGGCCAGCGCCCGGACGTAGGTGCCCGATGAACATTCGACGACGGCATCGAGTTCGATCCGGCCCGCCTCGCGGCGGGTGGCGAGCAGATCGAAGCGGTGCACGGTGACCGGGCGCGGCGGGATCACGACCTCTTCGCCTGCCCGGACGCGGGCGTACGCGCGTTTGCCGTCGATCTTGACCGCGCTGACCGCGCTCGGCACCTGCTGGATGTCGCCGGTCAACGCGGCGATCCCGGCGGCGATCCCGGCGTCGGTGACCTTCTCGACGGCGTCCGGGGCGGCTTCGGCGATCGGGTCGCCCTCGGCGTCGTCGGTCGTGGTCGACAGTCCCAAAGAGAGGGTCGCGAGGTAGGTCTTGCGGTCCAGGGCCAGATGGCCGAGGAGTTTCGTCGCGCGTTCGATGCCGAGCACGAGGACACCGGTGGCCATCGGGTCGAGGGTGCCGGCGTGCCCGACCTTGCGGGTGCCCATGAAGCGGCGCGCCTTGGCGACGACGTCGTGGGAGGTCATCCCGGACGGCTTGTCGACGATGACGAGACCGGGCGGCGGGGCGGGACGTTTCTTGGCAGGAGCCTGATTGGGGCGCGACACGGGCCGAACCCTATCTTTCGCGCCCTCGCCTAGGACGAGACGGGCAGCGGCGCTACGGCGTCCCACCGGCGGCGCCGGATCTGCACCGGGATCCGCTCGCCGCGGGCCTCGGCCTCGAACAGCGCGGCGCGGGTGCGCCGCCACCACACGAGCATCCGGAAGGTGCCGAAAGCGAGCACCGCGATCACGGACAGCAGCGCCAGGCGGAACGCGCCGCCGGTCCATTCCAGCAGCACGCCGACCGCGAGCGCGGAGATCGTCGTGGCCACGAACCCGCCGACGTTCACGACACCGGTCGCGGTGCCGACACGCGAGAGCGGGTTGTAGTCCCGTGCCAGCGCGAAGCCGATCATCGACGCGGGGCCGCCGAGGGAAAGGAAGGCGAACGCGGGGACCAGGACCGCGACCGGGGTCGTCCCGCCCCAGCCGAGCAGGACCGCCCACATCACCGCGGCGCCGCCGATGTACCCGCCGACGAGCGGCATCCGCAGCGACGGGCGCCGTCCGATCAGGCCGCCGACGAACGGGCCGCCGATCATCGAGCCGAACACGAACACGATCAGCAGCGAACTCGCGGTGGACTTCGGGTAGCCCTGTCCCTGCACCAGGAACGGGACACCCCACAGCATGGTCAGCACGTTGGGCGCGAACATCGTGCTGAAGTGGACCCAGAAGCCCAGCCGGGTCCCCGGCGTCCGCCACGCCTCGGCGACCTGGCGGCCGAGCACCTTCGGGTGCACCTTTCCGCGCACGGGCTCCGGCTCGCCGGGCGGCGTGTCCTTGACGCGAAGGGCGACGACGGCGGCGTACAGCGCCGTCACCAGGCCGACGGCGAGGAACGTCGGGGTCCAGCCGGGACCGTCGAGCAGCAGGCCGAGCGGGACGGTCGCGGCGAGGTTGCCGACGTACCCGATGGCGCCGGTCAGCGCGGCGAGCAGGGCGTACTGGCGGCCGGGGAAATGCGCGGCGATCAGCCGCATGATGCTCACGAAGGTCAGCGCGTCACCGAAGCCGACGACGGCGCGGGCGGCCAGGCCGAGCGGATACGAATCGGCGATCGCGAGCAGGATCTGGCCGAGCCCGAGGAAGAACACGGCGGCGGTGAGCACCCGGCGCGGGCCGTAGCGGTCGACGAGCACGCCGGTGGGGATCTGCATCGCGGCGTACACACCGACCTGCAGGACGGTGAACGTGCCGAGCGCGGCCGCGCCGACGCCGAAGCGGTCGGCGGCCTGCAGCCCGGCGACGCCGAACGACGTCCGGTGGAAGACGGCGAGGAGGTAGACGGTGACGGCGGCGAACCAGATGAACCAGGACCGGCGGGTGGCTCGGCCAGTCACAGTGTTTCCTCCTCGAGAACGGTTTCGGGCAAAGAGTGACGCCCGCGCTGCCGCCTCATATAGTTGTAGCTCCTAAGCAACGGCGAAACATACCCGTTACACGGGTGGTTTTCACCACAGCACGGGCCGCCTCAGGCCGCGCGGACGGCGCCTTCCACGGCCCACCGGCCCGAGCGCCACCGCACCAGCAGGGTCGCCAGCCGCAACAGCATGAACAGCGAGAGCCCGGTCCAGATCCCGGCCAGCCCCCACCCGAACGCGAGCGACAACCAGATCAGCGGCAGGAACCCCAGCGCCGCGCTCAGCAATGTCGCGTTGCGCAGGAAAGCGGCGTCGCCCGCGCCGAGCAGGACACCGTCCAGCGCGAACACCACCCCCGCGATCGGCTGCAACGCCACGAAGAACCACCACGCGTGCGGGATCTCACCGAGTACGGCCGCGTCCGAGGTGAACACCTGCGGCAGCACCCCGGCCAGCGAGGCGAACACGACACCGAGGAAGCAGCCGAAGATCAGCCCGTAGCCGGTGATCTGGCTCGACAACCCCCGCGCCCGTTTGCTCGCCCCGGCGCCGAGGGCGGCCCCCACGAGCGACTGCGCGGCGATCGCGAGCGAGTCCAGCACCAGCGCGAGGAACGTCCACAGCTGCAACACGACCTGATGCGCGCCGACGGCCTCGGTGGACGTCCGCGCGGCGACCGCGGCGGCGGAGACGAAGCACGCTTGGAAGGCGAGGCTGCGCACCACGAGATCCCGGCCGAGGCCGAGCTGGGCCCGCATCACCTTCGGCTCCGGGCGCAGCGGGACCCGCTCCCGCACCAGGGCCACGATGAACAGCGACGCCGAGATCACCTGCGCGACGACATTCGCGATCGCCGAACCTTCCAGCCCCCAGCCCGCGCCGTACACCAGCACCGGGCACAGCACGGCCGAGATCCCGTTGCCCGCCAGGACATAGCGCAACGGTTTCGCGGAATCCTGCACGCCGCGCATCCAGCCGTTGCCCGCCATCGTGATCAGGATGAACGGCGTCCCGAACAACGCGATCCGCAGCCAGGAGACGGCGGCGTCGGTGATCGCGGCGTCCCCGGAGAGGACCCGCGCGATGGGCGCGGCCAGCAGCTGCCCGGCGACGATCACGACCAGCCCGACGATCACCGCGAGCCAGGTCGCCTGGACGCCTTCGCGGACCGCCTCGCCGCGACGTCCGGCGCCGTGCAGCCGGGCCGTCCGCGACGTGGTGCCGTAGGAGAGGAACGTCAGCTGGCTCGACACCTGCGACAGCACGACACCGCCGACGGCGAGCCCGGCCAGCGGCAACGCGCCGAGATGCCCGACGACGGCCGTGTCCACCAGGACGTACAGCGGTTCGGCCGCGAGGACGCCGAGCGCGGGCACGGCGAGACCGAGGACGCGTTTCGGCGGGACGCGCTCGTCGGGTTCGGAAACTTCAGGCACCAGCGCAGACTAGACGTCTGGTACGACAGTCCCAGTCGCCGGGAAGATCACCGGAGGAACGGCCCGTACTCCTTCCGCAGGCGCAGCGCGTCGAACTGCCGCGCGGTGTCGAGCGTGACACTGACGAGGAACACGAGGACGACCAGCAGGGCGACACCCGCGAAGGGAAGCCTCGGATTCACGTCCAGCAAGGCCAGGCCGATGGCCGGGATCAGCGCCACCACCCCGGAGCAGAGCGCGCCGAAGGCGATGACCCGGCGGTTCACGTAGTCGAGGTATTCGGCGGTCCATGGTCCGGGCCGGATCCCCGGCACGAAGCCACCCACCCGCACGAGCTCGCCCGCCACCTTGTCCATGTCCTGCGACAAGGCCGCTCTGATGAACGCGAAGGCACAGACGAGGACGAAGTAGACCGCGATCCGCCAGGGGTTGCCCTCGTCGCCCAGCCAGCCCACGCCGGGCCAGAGCGACGGCAAGGACAGCAGCGCCGCGGCGAGGACGGCCGGGCTGTTCGCCTGGGGGAACCGAAGGGGGATGTAGGTCGGGGCCCCGCCGTAGGCGCGCACACCGATCATCCGCTTGGCGTACTGCACGGGGACACGGCGTTGGCCCTGCGCGAGGACGACCGTGAGCACCGCGATCGACAGCGCCACCACGGCCATGACCACGACCGCGGCCCAGCCCTTCGTTCCGTACAGGCGCAGGAACTCCGCCGGCAGTACCGCCAGGACCTGCGCGAGCAGCAGGATCCGGACGCCGTCGCCGAATCCCCGGTCGGTGATCACCTCGGTCAGCCGCAGGACCAGTGCGGCGCCCGCCGTCAGGCACGCCACGGCCACAACGCTGTGGAGGACCTCCAGGCCGCGGAAGGTGACCACGGCGATGGCCCCCGGCAAGCCGAGTACGACGGTGAGCCGTCGCTGATACCGCAGCAGCGCACGGGCACCGGCTTCGCCTTCGGTCCGGAGCGCGGCCAGCCGCGGGATCAGGACGATCAGCGTCCGCAGGACAGGCAAGGCGACCAGGCTGGGAAGGACGCCGAACGCGAACACCGGCAGGGTGGCCAGGCCACCGCCGGTGGCCAGGTCGAGGATCCAGCGCAGCGGATGATCGTCTTCGGGCGCGCGGGCGGTCAGGTGGGGAGTCGGCAGGCTCTGACCCAGCCGGAACAGCACGATCACGCCCAGCGTGACCAGGATCCGGCGGCGAAGGGAGGCGTCGGCGTTCATCGCGGATCACGTTAGGAACCGCCGATGAAATTACGATGACACCGCCCGTCACCGGGTCACAGCAGCGGCGCCCTCGACAGGGCCGCCCTCAGCCTGTCGAGCACCTCCCCCGCCGTGCCCTCCGCGGTGCATCCGGCAGCCTGACGATGTCCGCCGCCACCCAGTTCCCCGGCGGCGGCCGAGACATCGACGCCGCCCGCCGAACGGAGCGAGACCGTCCACCGCTGCCCCGGCCCGATCGGTTCGGCTTCCTTGAGCACCACGGCGACCCCGGCCTCACGAGTGGACCGGATGACGTCGATGACCGCTTCGACCTCCTCCGCGCGCACGCTCCGCGCGGCGTCGAGCGTCACGACGGCGTGCGCGAGGCCGAAGCCACGCGCCTCGTCCGGTTCGAGCCGGGCCCCCGCGAGGACGCCCGAGAGCATCGGCAGCCACGCGAACGGGTGGTCCTCGACGATCTCGCGGACCACCTTGTCCGGGTTGACCCCGGCTTCGAGCAGCTTCGCGGCCATCACGTGAGTGGACGGCCGGGCGCGGCGGAAGCCGCTCGTGTCGGTGACGAGCCCCGCGTACAGGCAGCGCGCGATCGGCTCGTCGATCTCGGTGCCGAGCTCTTCCAGCAACGCGAAAACGAGGACGGCCGTCGCTTCGGCGGTGTCGTCGACGACATGCGTCGTCCCGAAGAAGACGTTGGAGGCGTGGTGATCGATCACCAGGACCTCGCCCCCGGCCGCGCGGACGGCGTCCACCCTCGGCGCGAGTTTCCCGAGCCTGCCGGGGGTGGGCGTGTCGAGCGCGACCAGCAGCTGTTCACTCTCCGGCAGCTCGCTCGCGGGGACGTAGAGCCCGCCGACGTCCAGGCTCCGCAGGGTTTCCGGCATCTCTTCCGGCTCGCCGACCGAGACGCGGACCTTGGCGCCCCGCAGCTGCAGTGCCCGGCCCAGTGCCAGCGCACTGCCGAGCGCGTCGGCGTCCGGCCGGACATGGCCGAGCAGGGTCACATCGTTCGCGCGCGCCAGCAGGGCGGCGGCTTCCTTCAGGTTCGGCACTGGAGTCGCTGTCACAATCAATCAAGCTACGCTCTACCGGATGTCCGAGTACGCGATCCTGGTCTACCCGTCCGCCAACCGGGTCTACACCGATTCCACCCCGGCCCTGCTGCGCGCGGAGCTGGCGGTGTTCGGCCTGTCCGCTCTGGAGACCGAGATCTCCGAGATCGGCGAGACGGAACTCGGTGGCGTCAGCTACCTCACCTTCACCACTCCCGCCCCGTTGAGCGAACGCGATCTCGCGCTCCTTTCGAACCTTTCCGCGCTGTACGCGCTGTTCGAACGCGGCGACGGTGTCCTGAAGCCGGTGACGATCAGCCCGCTCGCGAACTTCGACTCGGATCTGCTGACCATCCAGAAGTACCCCGGCAAGACGAACGAGCTGTTCACCAAACTTCTCGTCAACGTCACCCTGCTGTCCACCGCGAATCCCACCGCGATGCTGGACGGGCCGCTGCATCTGCTCGACCCGCTCTGCGGCCGCGGCACCACGCTGAACCAGGCGATGATGTACGGCTTCGACGCGACCGGGCTCGACGTCGACGGCAAGGATTTCGACTCCTACGAGCTGTTCGTCAAGACCTGGCTGAAGCAGAAGCGCATCAAGCACAGCGCCGAATCCGGTCAGGTGCGGCGCAACAAGGTCCGGCTCGGCAGGCGGCTCGACATCGGGTTCGGGATCACCAAGGAGCAGTACAAGGCGGGTGACGTCCGCAAGCTGAGCTACCTCAACTGCGACACGCTCACCACGGACGAACTGCTGCGGCCGAACTCGGTGGACCTCATCGTCACCGACGCCCCGTACGGCGTGCAGCACGGCAGCCACCGCACCCAGGACGCGTCGCTCGCGCGCAGCCCGCGAGACCTGCTCGCGGCCGCTGTCCCGGTGTGGACACGGGTGCTGCGGCCCGGCGGCGCGCTCGGCATCTCCTGGAACACCAACGTCGCGCCGCGCGAGGAACTCGCCGCGATCCTCGACAAGGCGGGACTGGACGTCCGCGAGGACGGCCCGTACGCCGGTTTCGCCCACCGGGTGGACCAGGCGATCGTGCGGGACCTGATCGTCGCCGCCAAGCCTGTCTAGTCCCGCACCTTTCGCCGCCAGGGCGGTTTCGCGTGACTGGACGGACGGCACGTGTGATCAGATGGACGACACACGTGACGGGGTGGACGACACACACGTGCCGGGGTCCGCCACGTGTTTCCAGTATCTGGAACCGGCACCGGCTTCGTTGACCGGAACGGGCAAGCCTTCCTAAAGTCGGCTCGACGAGAAGGAAAGCGGCGATCAATGCCGCGGCGAGGACATTTCCTTTTCGATCTTCCCCGCTTTCGGCGATTCATGCTGCCCATTTCCCGAGACAGGTGCCCTATGACGAGTGATCTGGACGCGCCACCGGCAGCACCTGCCCGGCCGGAGGAGGCGCTGAAGATCGTGCCCGCCCGGCGTCCGCTGACCTGGCTGGCCGCCGCGGCGGTCGCCGTCCTGGTGGCCATGGCCGGACACGCCCTGGTGACCAACCAGGCCTGGGAATGGTCGGTCGTCGCCGACTACGTGTTCGCCGACGCCGTTCTCTCTTCGGTCGTCCTGACGATCGAATTGACCGTGTTCGGCGTGGTCGCGGGATTCTTGCTCGGCACGATTCTCGCCCTCATGCGCATTTCCCGGAATCCGCTCCTACGGTCTGTCAGCTGGACTTATACCTGGATCTTCCGGTCGGTGCCACTCATTCTCCAGCTGCTTTTCTGGTACAACCTCGCCATTCTCTACAACCAGCTTTCCTTCGGCGTCCCGTTCGGCCCGTCGTTCGTCTCGTTCGACACGATGAGCCTGATCCCGCCGTTCCTCGCCGCCGGGCTCGGCCTCGGCCTGCACCAGGCCGCCTACTCCGGGGAGATCGTGCGCGCCGGGCTCCTCTCCGTCGATCAGGGACAGCGGGAGGCGGCCGCGGCGCTGGGCATCCCGGCGAGCAGGCAGTTCCGCAGGATCGTGCTGCCGCAAGCGATGCGCTCGATCGTGCCGAACGCGGCCAACGAGATCATCGGCATGGTCAAGAACACCTCGCAGGTGTACGTGATGGCGCTGCCGGAACTCTTCTACCAGGTCCAGGTGATCTACAGCCGGAGCGGCCGGGTGATCCCGCTGCTGCTGGTGGCCACCGTCTGGTACCTGGTGCTCACCACGCTTCTTTCGATCGCGCAGTTCTACGTCGAACGCCACTACGCCAAGGGCGCGCTGCGCACCGTCCCGCCCACTCCCCTGCAGAAGGCCCGCGCCGGCCTCGCCAAACTGAAGGCGGCTGCCCGATGAGCGAAGACTTCAAGGTCGATGTCCGCGGCGTGCACAAGGCCTTCGGCACGCTGACCGTGCTCGACGGGATCGACCTCCAGGTCCGCACCGGCGAGGTGACCGTGGTGCTGGGCCCGTCCGGCTCCGGCAAGTCCACCCTGCTCCGGCTGATCAACCACCTCGACCGCGCCGACCGCGGCTTCATCAGCGTCGGCGGCGAACTGATGGGCTACCGGCGCTCGGGCGACCGGCTGCACGAACTGCGCGAACGCGAGATCCTCAAGCAGCGCACGAGGATCGGGTTCGTGTTCCAGAACTTCAACCTGTTCGGGCATCTCACGACACTGGAAAACGTCGTCGAGGCACCGATTTCGGCGCAACGCCGGTCTCGCGAGGAGGCGACCGCCCACGCGCGGGACCTGCTCACGCTGGTCGGGCTCGCGGACAAGGCGGACGCCTACCCGCGGCAGCTCTCCGGCGGGCAGCAGCAACGGGTCGCGATCGCCCGCGCGCTCGCGGTGCGCCCCGAAGTCCTGCTGTTCGACGAGCCGACGTCAGCGCTCGACCCGGAACTGGTCGGCGAAGTGCTCGACGTGATCAAGAAACTCGCTCGCGACGGCACCACGATGATCGTCGTCACCCACGAGATCGGCTTCGCCAGGGAAGTGGCGGACACCGTGGTGTTCATGGACGCCGGCCGCGTCGTCGAACACGGCCCGCCCGCCCGGATCCTCGACGCGCCCGAGCATCCCCGCACCAAAGCGTTCCTCGAAAAGGTTCTTTAAGGAGTACCACCGTGAGAAAGCTCTTGTACCCGATCCTGCTCGTGTCCACGGTCGCGCTGGCCGCGTGCGGGACGACCGAGGCCGCGGCCCCCGCCCCGCCTCAGCCGGGGACCTCGGGGATCAACATCACCGCGCAGCAGAACCGGATCCGCGCGCAGAAGGTCGACGCCGTCGCGAATCTGGTGCCGAAAGCGGTGCGCGACACCGGGAAACTGACCGTCGGCACCACCGGCAACGGCACTCCCCCGCTGACGTTCCGCGCCGACGACGACAAGACGGTGATCGGCGTCGAGGTCGACATCGCGCAACTGGTCGCGGACGTGCTGGGGCTGGAACTCGACCTTCAGGCGACGTCCTGGGAGAACCTCTTCCTCTCGGTGGAGACAGGCCAGTACGCGGCCGGGTTCTCCAACATCACGGTGACCGAGGAGCGCAAGGACAAGTACGACTTCGCCACCTACCGCAAGGACACCATCGCCTTCGAAGTCAAGAAGGCCCGTGACGTCACCGTGAAGGAGCCCAAGGACATCGCCGGGCTCAAGGTGGGCGTGGGTTCCGGGACCAACCAGGAGCAGATCCTGGTGCGCTGGGACGAGCAGAACAAGGCGGCGGGCCTGAAACCGGTGGAGTTCCAGTACTTCCAGAACACCACCGACTACTACCTGGCACTGCAGTCCGGCCGGATCGACGCCTACGCGGGCCCCAACCCGACGGCCGCGTATCACGTCGCCGTGGACGGGCAGACGAAGATCGTCGGGTCGGTCTCCGGCGGCGGCCAGATCCCGGCCGACATCGCGGCGATGACCAAGAAGGGCAACGGGCTGGCCGAACCGCTGCGCCAGGCCATCCAGAGCGTGCTCACGAGCGGCCAGTACGCCGAGGTGCTCAAACGCTGGAACCTGGGGAGCGAGGCCGTGGAGGCGTCGCAGATCAACCCGCAAGGCCTCCCGCGCAAGTAGTCACCTCCTTGCGGTGGTCCCACGCGCGCCACGAAGGTCCGGACGAGGGGCAGGACGTGTCGCGAAAGCCACTTTCGCGACGTCTGATGTCCCGAAAGTGGCTTTCGCGACACGGTCACTGGAGGATCTCGAGAGGCGCGCGCTCGGGGCCTCCCCCGCAAGTAGTCACCTACTTGCGGGGGTCAGGCGAGGCGTTCCCCGACGAACTTCATCATCTCGGGCATGATGCCCCGCCAATAGTCTTCGTTGTGCTCGCCGGGGGTCATCCTCGCGACGGCCGGGTCGAGCGCCTTGATGAGTTTGCGGTCGGCGCGGGCGAAGGGATCCGAATTCCCGCACCACACCCCGGTCGACGACGCCGGGAGATCGCCGACGTGCAGCAGCGGCTCATGCGATTCCCACTGCTCCCGATCCGCGAAAACCTTGCGGGACTTGGCATCGGGCCAGCTCACGAACAGCGCGGCACTCGCGACGGCGACGGCTTTCAGGTTCTTGTGCTCGCGGGCGTAGCGCAACGTACCGAACCCGCCCATCGAGATCCCGAACATCGCCGACGGCGGCCGCAGCTGGCGCTTGGCGAGCCAGCCGGGCAGTTCCTCGGACAGCATCCGCTGCGGGTCGTCGCCCTTGCCGACGTCCACCCAGTAGTCGGCCCCGTCGACGGAGGCCACCGCGAAGGCGGGCAGCCCGGCCGCGACGACTTGGTTCAGCGCGTTCTGCACGCCGAGGTCCAGGAACGTCCGGGCGTCCGCGCCGCGCCCGTGCAGGGCGACGCAGACCGGCATTCCGACCCGTGACACGCCGTCCGGCGCGATGATGACGAGGTTGACGTCGCGGTTCCGGGCCGCGGACCGCATCTTCTGCACCGTGACCGCTTCGGTGAGCGGGGTCGGGGTGGTCGGTGGGGCCACCGTCGGCGGCCCCACCAAAGGTGCTTTCCCGGCGCCGCAAGCGGAAAGCAGCGCCGAGCCACCGAGAGCCGCGGCTCCCAGCAGCAGGTCACGCCTGTTCAGGGCGTGGCCCGCGTCCTCAGCCCCGCGTCTCCTCATCGGCGAACTCATCGTTTTCGGCCTCTTCCCGTGGCGGCTTGTACGGGTCGGCTTCACCGGCGTGCTGTGCTCCGGTCGCCCGCCGGGCGACCTCCGCATCGGCTTCCCTGGCCTTCGCGAGGAGGTCCTCGATGCGCTTGGCGTCCTCAGGGATGCTGTCGGCCACGAAGGCCAGCGTCGGAGTGTAGCGGACTCCCGTGCCTTGACCGACCTTCGTGCGCAGCACACCACGGGCGGATTCGAGCGCCGCCGCGGCACCGGCGTGATCGGGCGTGGACTCCAGGTTCTCGCCGAGCACCGTGTAATAGACCGTGGCGTCGTGCAGATCCGCCGTGATCTTCGTGTCGGTGATGGTCACGTGGTTGAGCCGCGGATCCTTGATGTCGTGCTCGATCGCGTGCGCGACGATCTGTGAGATCCGCTTGGCGAGCTTGCGAGCCCGAGCGGGGTCGGCCATGGGATTCGTCTCCTCGAAAGATCGATCAGTCATCTGGGCCGAGCAGCCGGCGGCGGGCGGAGAGCAGTTCGAACTCCGGCCTCCCGGCCACGAGGCGCTCACACGAGTCGAGCACGTCACGAACATGCTCGCCACTCGCCGCGACCACGGCCACACCGATCAGCGCACGCCGGTGCAGGTCCTGCTGACCGGCCTCGGCGACGGAGACGTCGAAACGCCTGCGGACCTCGGCCAGCACCGGCTTGATCACGGATCGCTTCTGCTTGAGCGAACGAACGTCGCCCAGCAGGATGTCGAGCTCAAGAGCTCCTACGAACATTTGGGGTTCTGGGTTGTTTCGAAGGTGAAGCGGCGCTCCCCCCGCCCAGATGCGAGGGGAGCGCCGCCCGTGTCACTTACGCACGCGGCTTTTCGCGCTGCTCGTAGGTCTCGATGACGTCGCCGACCTTGAGGTCGCTGTACGACCCCAGCGTCAGACCACACTCGTAACCGTCGCGAACCTCGACCACGTCGTCCTTGAACCGCCGCAGCGAGCTGATCGGCAGGTTCTCGGCGATGACGGTCGCGTCGCGGAGCAGACGGGCCCGCGCGTTGCGGCGGATCTCGCCCGAGATGACGAGACAACCGGCGATGGTGCCGATCTTCGACGACTTGAAGACGTCGCGGATCTCCGCCTTGCCGAGCTCGACCTCTTCGTACTCCGGCTTGAGCATGCCCTTCAGAGCCTGCTCGATCTCCTCGATCGCCTGGTAGATGACCGTGTAGTACCGGACATCGACGCCTTCGCGGGTGGCCCGCTCGGTCGCCTTGCCCTGCGCACGGACGTTGAAGCCCAGGACGATCGCGTCGGACGCGGTCGCCAGGTCGATGTCGGACTCGGTGACGCCACCGACACCGCGGTGGACGACGTTGAGTTCGACGTCGTCGCCGACATCGAGCTGCACCAGGGAGGCTTCGAGCGCCTCGACGGTACCGGAGTTGTCACCCTTGATGATCAGGTTGAGGCTGTTCGTCTCCTTCAAGGCGGAGTCGAGGTCCTCGAGGCTGACCCGCTTGCGACGCGACGCGTTGAGGGCGTTGCGCGTCCGGGCGGAACGGCGCTCGGCGATCTGCCGGGCGACGCGGTCCTCGTCGACCACCAGGAAGGTGTCGCCCGCACCCGGCACCGAGGTGAACCCGATGACCTGGACGGGACGCGACGGGTACGCCTCCGTGACGTCGACGTTGTGCTCGTCGACCATCCGGCGGACGCGGCCGTAGGCGTCACCCGCCACGACCGAGTCACCGACGCGGAGCGTGCCTCGCTGGACCAGCACCGTGGCCACCGGACCGCGGCCGCGGTCGAGGTGGGCCTCGATCGCGACACCCTGTGCCTCCATGGCCGGGTTGGCCCGGAGGTCCAGCGCGGCGTCGGCGGTCAGCAGGATCGCCTCGAGCAGGCCGTCGATGTTGATGTTCTGCCGCGCGGAGATCTCGACGAACATCGTGTCGCCGCCGTACTCCTCGGCGACCAGGCCGTACTCGGTCAGCTGCTGCCGGATCTTGTCCGGGTTCGCGCCTTCCTTGTCGATCTTGTTGATCGCGACCACGATCGGCGCCTTGGCGGCCTGCGCGTGGTTGATCGCCTCGACCGTCTGCGGCATCACACCGTCGTCGGCCGCCACCACGATCACCGCGATGTCGGTCGAGTTCGCACCACGGGCACGCATGGCGGTGAACGCCTCGTGACCGGGGGTGTCGATGAAGGTGATCAGACGCGGGTTGCCCTCAAGCTCGGTCTCGATCTGGTAGGCGCCGATGTGCTGGGTGATGCCACCGGCTTCACCTTCGCGCACCTTCGTCTTGCGGATCGTGTCGAGCAGGCGGGTCTTACCGTGGTCGACGTGACCCATGATGGTCACGACCGGCGGCCGGACCTGCAGGTCTTCTTCCTCACCCGCGTCTTCGCCGTAGGTGATGTCGAAGGTCTCGAGCAGCTCCCGGTCCTCTTCCTCGGGACTGACGACCTGAACGTTGTAGTTCATTTCGCCGCCGAGCAGTTCCAGGATGTCGTCCGACACCGACTGCGTCGCCGTGACCATCTCACCGAGGTGGAAGAGCACCTGCACCAGCGAAGCCGGGTTGGCGTCGATCTTCTCGGCGAAGTCGGTCAGCGAGGCACCACGCGGCAGCCGGATCGTCTCGCCCTGGCCCTTGGGCAGGCGGACGCCGCCGACGCTGGGCGCCTGCATGTTGTCCATGTATTCCTGGCGCTTCTGCCGCTTCGACTTGCGGCCCTTGCGCGAGGGACCACCGGGACGCCCGAAGGCACCCGCGGTACCGCCACGGCCACCGGGGCCGCCACGACCGCCGCCGCCGCGGAAACCGCCGCCACCGGCCGGGGCACCGCCGCCGCCACCGGGGCCACCGCCACCGGGACGGAAACCGCCGCCGCCGCCACCGCCGGGACGGAAGCCGCCACCGCCGCCACCGCCACCGGGACCGCCGCGGAAACCTCCGCCGCCGCCACCGGGACCGCCACGAGCGCCGCCACCGGGGCCACCACGGGCTCCGCCGCCGGGTCCACCACGGCCGCCACCGGGACCACCGGCCGGACGGGCCGGACGGCCCGGCATCATGCCGGGGTTCGGGCGCGGGGGCATGTTGCCGGGGTTCGGGCGGTTACCGCCGGGAGCGCCGCCACCGGGCCGCGGGGCCGGACGGTCGCCGCCCTGCCCGCCACCGGGACGCGGCGGACGGTTGTCGCCGCCTTGCTGGTTGCCGCCGCCGGGACGCGGCCCCGACGGACGCGGCGCCGGGGCGCCGGAACCCACACCGAACGGGTTGTTGCCGACACGCGGGGTGCGCGGGCCGGGCTTCGGGCCGGCGGGCTTGGGGCCCTGCGGCTTCGGCGGCACGACCGAACCCTGCGACGGCGCCTGGGACGCCGGCGGGGTGGCCGGTGCTGCCGGGGTCTCCTGCTTGGGCTCGGCCGGAGCGGCCTTCGCCGCGGGAGCGACCTCTTCCTTGGGCGCCGGCGGCCTGGGGCCGGGGCGCGGGCCGGGGCGGACACCCGGAGTGGCGGGACGGGACGGCTGCTGGGCCGGAGCCGGAGCCGACGGGGCCGGAGCGGACGCCGCGGGGGCGGCCGGGGCCTCGGTCTTCGCCACGGGCGCGGGCTGAGCGGGCTTCGCGGCCGGAGCCGGGGCAGCGGGCTTCGCCGGCGGACGCGGTCCGGGAGTCGGGACGGGCTTCTTGCTCTGGCCGTCCTTGGACGAATAGGCGTCGCGAAGACGTCGGGCCACGGGTGCCTCGACGGTCGACGACGCGGACTTCACGAACTCGCCCTGATCCTTCAACTTGGCGAGAACTTCCTTGCTGGTGATGCCGAGCTCTTTCGCGAGCTCATGTACTCGGGCCTTGCCTGGCACAGCTCTCCTCATCTGGGGAGGCCGGCGGCAGACCCGCAGACCTCGTCCTATTGTCGCGCGTTCATTGATTCAGCTTCACGGCTGACTCATGACGGGTCGACCTGCTTCCTGATTCCAACTGGCACCGGGGATGTCCCGGCGCCTTCAGCTTCCGGCGAGCCGCTCCAGGCGTTCGTGGACACCTTGGGCGTCGAGCGACCCCGGAACACGAAGTGCTCGGGGAAACGCTCTGCGCCGCTCGGCCTTGGCAAGACAGTCCGGCACGGGGTGCAGCCAAGCACCCCGGCCCGGCAACCGCCGACGTTCGTCGACGATCAGCCGCCCGTCCGCCGCGACCACTCGCAGCAACTCGCCGATCAAGGCCCGCCGACGGCAACCCACACAGGTGCGGACCGGAGCTTCCCGGTCATGCTGGAGGTCGGTTCCCGGCCGCGGGCTCTGAACCACTCGTAAGTCTAGCGCTTCGACCTTCACTCAGCCGAACCGGTTGCCGCGGCGGGCCGCGACTGCCCGGCGTGTGCTTCGTCACCCTGCTCAGGAGCGGCGTCGCTGCGGATGTCGATTCGCCAGCCGGTGAGCCGGGCGGCGAGGCGGGCGTTCTGTCCTTCCTTGCCGATCGCGAGCGAAAGCTGGAAGTCCGGGACGACGACGCGAGCGGTCTTGGCCCGCTCGTCGACGACCCGAACCGATACAACCTTCGCGGGCGACAGCGCATTCCCGACGAACTTCGCCGGGTCCTCGGAGAAGTCGATGATGTCGATCTTCTCGCCCGCGAGTTCGCTCATCACGTTCCGCACCCGCGCGCCGACCGGGCCGATGCACGCGCCCTTGGCGTTGACGCCGGGCACCGTCGAGCGGACCGCGATCTTGGTCCGGTGTCCCGGCTCCCGTGCGACGGCGGCGATCTCGACCGTGCCGTCGGCGATCTCGGGGACTTCGAGCGCGAACAGCTTGTGCACCAGCTTCGGGTGCGAACGCGACAGCGTGATCTGCGGGCCGCGGTTGCCGCGCGCGACGGTCACGACGTAGGCCTTGATGCGGTCGCCGTGCTCGTAGGTCTCACCGGGCACCTGCTCGATCGCGGGCAGCACGCCTTCGATGTCGCCGACCTGGATGACGACCATGCCGCGGGCGTTGGCGCGGGCATCGCGCTGCACCACGCCGGCGACGAGCTCGTTCTCCTTGGCGGAGAACTCGCCGAAGGTCTTCTCGTGCTCGGCGTCGCGCAAGCGCTGCAGGATGACCTGCCGCGCGGTGGTGGCGGCGATCCGCCCGAAGCCCTCGGGGGTGTCGTCCCACTCTTCGTCGATCTGGCCGTCCGGGGTGAGGGTGTGCGCGAGGACGCGCACCAGGCCGCTCTTGTGATCGATGTCGATCCTGGCGTGCGGCTGATGGCCCTCGGTGTGCTTGTACGCGGTGAGCAAGGCGGTTTCGATCGCTTCGATCACCGTCTCGAAGGGGATGTCCTTGTCCCGCTCGATCGCGCGCAGCGCTGCGATGTCGACGTTCACTTCGGCTCCTCCTTCGGCTCCGTGGTGGCGGCGTTCAGGGCCGACGCATCGGTTTCCAACAGTTTCAGGTCCTCGGCAGGTGGTTGCTTGAACTCGATCTCGATGACCGCTTTGGTCAGCGAGGCATAACCGACGTCCCGGATCTCGCCGTCGACGAGCACGCGCGCGGACTTCTCCCCCGCGTGCCCGACACGGCCGATGAAGGCGGCACCCTCGGCCGGGGTGACCTTGACGAGGCGGAACTTCGCGCGACGCCAGTGCCTTTGCAGGGTCAGCGGCCTGTCGAGGCCGGGCGAAGTGACTTCGAGCGTGTACGCGCTGGCGAGCACGTGCTCGTTCTCGTCGAGCGTGGCGGAGACTGCCCGGCTGACGCTCGCCACCTCGTCCAGCCCGACGCCGTCGTCCCCGTCGACGACGACCTTGACCAGCTGACGGCGGCCTGCCTGCTGGACCTCGAAGGAATCGAGGTCGAAACCCGCGGCCTTGACGGCTTCGGCCACGATGGGCTCCAGCCTGCTGGCGAGGTCGTTGGGCACGGTGGAGCGCTCCTGTTCGGCGGTGGGCGACCCGGCGGCGTGGATCCGGGTTCGGTAGTGGACCAGCTTATCTGGTGACCCCCGCGTGACGCGCGAGCGGCAGCTCCGCACGGGGTACTGGCAGGATGGGGCGGCGTGACCGGAAGATCGTCAGAGCCTGCCTTGCCGAGCCGTCGCGCTTTCCTGCGGATGGGAGCGCTGGCCGCGGTGGCCGTGCCGCTGGCCGCCGCCTGCTCCCCCGGATTCGACGAAACCCCCGATCCTTTGGGCCCGCTGCTGCGCGCGGCGGAGACCGACGCGAAGGGCGCGAAGGCGGTGACGGGTGCCGAGGGTGAAGCCGTCGCGGCAGCGCGGGCCGCGCACGCGGCGGCCCTCAAGACCGAGGTGGACCGGCTCAACCGGCCCAAGCCGGACCAGTCCGGACCGGCCGAGACCCCGCCGTCGTCGGTGGACGGACTCAGGGAACGGCTCGCCCAGGCCCGCAAACAGGCCGAGGGCCTGGTGCCTTCGCTGCCCCGCTACCGCGCCGGGATGGTCGCTTCGATCGCCGCGGGCTGCGCGGCGCTGCAGCAGAGTTCGGACAAACTCGGCCGCGGCGACGACGCCGGAGCCGTCGACGTGCCCGCCGGTGTCCAGCTCGGCGGGGAGACGGCCGAGGCCGTCCAGCAGGCGCTGGCGGCCGAGCACGCGGCGATCTGGGTGTACGGGCTGGTCAGCGCCTATCTGCCGGCCGCGTTCGCCGGCGCGGTGTCACGGGGCACGGCCGAGCACGTCAAGCGCCGGAACGTCTGCGAACGGATGCTGTCCGCGGCCGGCCAGACGGCCGCGGGACCGGAGGCCGCGTACGTGCCGCCGAAGCCGGTGACCGAGGCGAAGTCGGCGATGGAACTGGTGGCGACGGCCGAGTCGGATGTGGCGGCGGCCTGGCTCGGCGTGATCGACCGGACCGACGACGCGGCTTTGCGGACGACGGCGCTGAACGCGCTG
This sequence comes from Amycolatopsis alba DSM 44262, assembly GCF_000384215.1. NCBI lineage: Bacteria > Bacillati > Actinomycetota > Actinomycetes > Pseudonocardiales > Pseudonocardiaceae > Amycolatopsis > Amycolatopsis alba. The sequence continues at coordinate 9,610,724 of NZ_KB913032.1, forward strand.
ACCGGGTCGGCGCGGCGGGGGACGGCCTGGCGGGCGGAGTTCGGCGCGAAGCCGGTGGCGATCGCGATGCCGGGCCAGTCGGTCTGAGACTGGCCCGGAGGGCGAAAACTCAGCGGCGCAGGTCACCCGAAAGCCGCAAGGCGTCGGTCGCGATCCGTTCCAGTAGCGGCTTGTCGGTCTGCTTGTTGTAGAAACCGGCCAGCACGATGGCCACCTCGGGTCCGGTGACGTGGGAGTCGTAGGCGGCGTCCTGCCCGGAGATCTTCGGGACGCCCTGCCCCTTGAAAGTGCCGTCGCGCACCAGGTCGGACACGTTGCCGGTGCCGTCCTTGTCGGTGAGCGCCTTCAGCTGGGTCGCGGTGACCTCGCCCGGCATGGTGACCAGGACGACCGACACGAGCGCCTTCTTGCCGCCGCTCTCGGTCGTGTACAGCGCCCGCGACAGCCGCGTGCACGGCGTCTGGGTGAAGAAACCCTTGGTGTCGCCGTAGGCCTTGCTCGCGCAGTCGGTGGTGACCTGCGGGCCCTCGGCCAGCGTGTACTGGAACTGGCCGCTCTTCGACGGCGTGTCCGCGACCGGGGTCACCTCCGGCTCGTGCCGGATCAGCCACCAGAGCAGCGACGAGACGACCGCGATGGCGACCAGCCCGGCGCCCTTCAGCGCCAGGGCCTTGGTGTCCCTCGACGGCTTCGGCGCGGGCGGTGGCCCGCCCTGCCCTGCCGGTCGCACCGGCTGAAGCCGGGCCGTTTCCGTCGCTCCCTGGGAATATTGCGCACCAACCACGGGAACATACGGTAGTTCACGCCGGTCCGACGGTTCACCTGAACGTGCTTATCACCCGTTCGACGTCGTCAGCCGTGTTGTAGAGATGGAACCCGAAGCGCTGCCTTCCGGCCCGGCTACCGGCCACGATGCCCGCTTCCCGCACCCGGTCGGCGTCAACGTCGAGCGAGACGATCGCACTCCCCTGAACGGGTGACCCGAGCGCTTCGAGAAGCGAATCGGCGAGACCCACGCAGTGCGCGCGGACGGCGTGGAGGTCCAAGGAGCCGAGGTAGTCCAGCGAGGCGGCGGCGCCGACGTAGGCGAGCCAAGCCGGGGACAGGTCGAGTGAGCGGGTGCCCTCCGCGAGCCGCAACGGGAGGCCGTACACGGTCTGCCAGCGATCCTGTCCGGCGTACCAGTTCGCCGCGACCGGCACCGCCCGCTCCAGCACACGGGGATGCGCGGCCAGCCACGCCGCCCCACGCGGCGCGAGCAGCCATTTGTACCCGGCGGCGACCACCCAGTCGGCCCAGCCGAGGTCCAGCGGCTGCCATCCGGCGGCCTGCGTGGCGTCGAGCAGGACCGCCGCGCCCGCCGCCTCGGCCGCGGCGCGGAGCCTGCCGAGGTCGACCTGGGCGCCGTCCGCCGACTGGACGACGCTGACCGCGACCAGGTCATGACCTTCGACGCGCTCGGGCAGTTCGGCCAGCGGGACTTCGGTGACCTTCACCCCGCGGTACGCCTGAGCCGCGAACGGGAAGGTGACGCTGGTGAAGTCGTTCCCGGCGACCAGCACACTGGCACCGTCGGGCAGCCCGGCCGCCACGTTCGCGATCAGCTGCGAGACGGACGCCCCGATCGCGACCCGGTCCGCCGTGACCCCGATCAGCGCGCCGAACCCCGCCCGTGTCCGCGCGACGGGCTCGTCGAAGTCCGACGGCCGGGCCTCGCCGCGCCGCCACCGCTCGACGGCCTCCGCCACCGCGTCCGCCACGTGCGACGGCGGGACGCCGATGCTGGGCGTGTTCAGATACCCCGGCGGAACGGCGAATTCGGCTCCGAATGTCTGCATGTTCCCGAGGTTAACGAGATTCCGGGAGCAAGGCCGCGACGTCGGCGTAGGACGGCGGGATCAGCGGGAGCTCGCCGCCGTCGCGGACGGTCTCGACGGTGCGCAGGGTGGCGGCCAGCGCCATCCGGTACGGCAACGAGCCGAGGCTGACGCGCGCGACCCCGAGCCCGGCCAGGCCGTCGACGGTGACCTTGCCGGGAAGGAACAGCAGGTTCACCGGCACCCCGACGGCCTTCACCAGCCGCTCGACGTCCGCGGGCCCGGCGAGGCCCGGCACGAACACCCCGTCGGCCCCTGCGTCCACATAGGACAGTGAGCGCTCGATGGCGGACCCGATGTCAGGCTCCCCCAGCCAATGCGTGTCCGTGCGCGCGTTGACGAAGAGACCGGGAGCGTGTTCCTTCGCCGCCGCGATCTTGGCCGCGTGCCGCACCGGGTCGCCGAGGGCGTCTTCGAGGTTGATGCCCGCGACACCGGCATCGGCGAGCTCCGCCGCCAGCGCGCCGACCTCGCCGGGGTCTTCGCTGAACCCGTCGGCGAGGTCGACGCTGATCAGCGCGTCCAGCCCGGTGAGCCGCCGGGCCAGCCGGACGGTGGCGTCCTTCGAGGACGGGGCGCCGTCGGGCTCACCCTCGGCGGCCGAGACGCCGAGGCTGGTCGTGCCGAGCGCCGGGAAGCCTTGCGCGGCGAGGAAGGCGGCGGTGCCGAACTCCCAGACGTTCGGCAGGAGCAGCGGGGAACCGGGGACGTGCAGTGCGGCGAAGGCGGTCATGTCACGACGGTAGCCAGGGGACGCTTCGGCCGCGGCCGAAGCGTCAGGCGGGTGGGTCGCGTGATCGGGCCCGAGACTCGCGTGATCAGAAGCGGAACTCACGTGCTTGGACGGACGACACGCGTGATGGGACGGACGACACTGGTGTCCGGATGGACGACTCGCCGCGGGACGCCGGGTGCGCACGTGTCGTCCGTCCTGTCACGTGTGTCGTCCGCCTGCGCACACGTGCCGGTCCCGAATGTCGCGAAAGCCACATTCGGGACGCCCGATGTCCCGAAAGTGGCTTTCGCGACATCTCTTGCGAGGCCACGTGCCCGCCGCCGATGTCGGTCAACGCGCACGCGTTCACCCCGGAGCCGGGTCAGGCCCGTTCAAGGAAAGGTGTCAGCAGGTCCGGCACGGACTCCTCCGCGAACAGCAGGCCCTGCTCCTCCCCCGCGTCGTACACCGAGTACGCCCCGGTCCCGGCCGCCGTGGTCGCCACGACGGTCAGCAAACCCTTGCGCCGCTGGAAGATCGACTGCTTGACCGTCCAGCCGATCACCCCGTCGCGCTCCAGGGCGAACGTGCTCCGCCGCACGGTCCCGTGCCGCCCGACCAGGTACCGCCCGGTGATCCCGTGCCCGAGGTTGCGGTAGGCGTCCAGCGCCAGCAGTACCGAAACCGGCAGCAGGACGACCCCGAGCGCGGCGCCGATCACCAGCAGGACGCCGGTCAGCAGGAAGCCGAGGATCGCGAAGATCGCCAGCAGGACCACCACCGAACCGATCCACCAGCGCAGCAGCCGTCCCCGCGCGGCGCGCGGATGTCCGGCGAGCCGGACGGCCTCGGTCGGCGAAACCGGCTCGCGCAGGACCGCCGCGGCGATCCGGTTGGCCGTCGCGACCGGCGCGGCGGGCAGGAGCGTGTGGTAGTCGGTCTTGTCCTGGTCGTCGTTCTGCCGTGTGCCGGTGGCGATCGCGTCGACGCGGGCCGCGCCGGAGATCCGGTTCCCGAGCGGCTCGACGAGGTCGACCCCGCGCAGGCGGGCTTCCTCGATCGAGATCGAGCGCGTGGTGAACAGCCCGCGACGCACTCGCAGCGTGCCGCCCGCTTCGCGGTCGAGCCGGTAGTTCCACCACATCTCGACCCACAGGCCCAGCGCGCCGACCACCCCGACGACCATCGCGATCGCCAGCAGGATCAGGATCGCCACCACCAGCGGGATGCCGCGGAACAGGCCGATCACCCAGTCGATCAGGCCCTTCTGCAGCCCCGCCCATTCGGAGACCTGCATGAGCCCGCCGCCCGCCGCGAGGCCGAGCGCCGGGGAGAGGAACGACATCGGCGCGTAGCGGATCCAGCTCCGGTCCAGCTCGGCGAGCGGCGCGTCCTCGTCGGTCTCCGCGATTTCCGCGCGGCGCAACAGGTCCGCGCGCAGCCGCTCGGCCTCGGCGCGAGAGACCGGGTTGAGCTTGATCCGGCCCTGTCCACCCGGTTCCTGCGATCCGGTGCCGATGGTCACCACGGCGACACCGAACAGCCGGTGCAGCGGGTTCGCGGTCAGGTCGACGTTGCGGATCCGTTCGCGCTGCAGGGATTTCCGCGAGCGGAAGACCAGGGTGAACGCCGTCTCCAGCCGGTCCGGCGTGACCCGGTACCGCACCCCCTTCCAGTAGAACAGCTCCGCCAGCACACCACCGCCGACGAGGACCACCCCGCCTGCCACGACCCAGGCGAGCGCGACCCAGAGCCGCCCTCCGCCGCCCACGATCGCGGCCGTGATCGGGATCGCGGCACCGACGGCCGCACCTGTCATGGTCAGCGCGGTGACCGGGAGCGTCCGCTTGTCGAGCGTGCTCCAGCCTTCGAACTCACCCGAGGTCATGTCGCGTCCCCCGGCGTCGCCTGCGTCGTCTCCGTGAGCTGCTCCGCCAGGCTCGCCGCCAGTTCGTGGTCGAGCCCGCGGATCTTGACCGCGCCCCGCGCCGACGCCGTGGTGACCGTGACGGTCGCGAGCTTGAACACCTGCTGCAGCGGCCCGCGCAGGGTGTCCACGGTCTGGATCCGCGACATCGGCGCGACCCGCCACTCCTGCCAGAAGAACCCGGACCGCGCGTACACCGCGGTCTCCGTGACCTCCCAGCGATGCACCTTGAACCACCACAACGGCATCGCGAGCACCCAGAGCACGCCCAGTACCGCGAACACCGCCGCCGGCATCAGCAGCCAGAACCGCGCGGGCGTGATGAGCAGCCCGAGCAGCACCAGTACCAGCACCGGCGAGATCCAGAACAGCGTTCCCTGCAGCCGCCACCAGCCCACGACCCGCCGGTCCAGCGCGTTCCGCGGCGGCCTCAGCCGCACCTTCCCCAGATCGGCTTCCACCGAATTCACCCCCGACGTTCGTTTACAATGCGATCGCATCGTAATAGCCTGGGACCGTAGTGGCAATGCGATCGCATTGCAAACCACGGAACGGATGGTGAAGGTGCCGAAACAGGTGGATCACGCCGCGCGGCGCGCGGAGATCGCCGAGGCGCTCAGGCGGCTGACGGCCACGCGCGGCCTCGAAGGAGTCAGCCTCCGTCACGTCGCCGCCGAAGCCGGCATGTCGATGGGCCTGGTGCAGCACTACTTCAAAACCAAGGACGAGATGCTGCTTTTCGCCATCGAGCGCCGTTCGCAGATGTACGAGGAGCGTCTCAAAGCCCGGCTGGACGCGGGCGAAGTGCCGTCGACCCCCAAGGCCATCCTGCGCGCGATCATCGCCGAGATCCTGCCGCTCGACGAACGCCGCCGCGGCGACTGGCTGATGGGCGTCGCGTTCTTCATCCGGTCGATTTCCGACTCCTCCTTCGGGACCGCGCTCACCGAAGGCGTGCCTCAGCTGTTCGAACTGTTCGCCGTGCTGATCCGCCAGGGCCAGGACGCGGGCGAAGTCGACAAGTCGGCCGACGCGATGCACGAATCGACGATCCTCTGGGCGCTCGCGGATTCGCAGGGCACCAACATCGTGATGAAGCACCGCACGCCGGACGAGGCGATGTCCACTGTGGACTACTACCTCGACCGGCTGTTCGGCTCAGCTCCCGCCGGATGACGACACGGCCGACGCCCGCACCGCCCGCAGTTCCCGGAACAGCTTGCGCAGCGCGGGAACCGCGTCGCCGCCGCGTTCGCCCAGCTCCTCGATCCGATCCTTGTACCGGCGCCGGTCCTTGCCCGAAACGACACCGCGGAGTTCCACAGCGGCCGCCAGGGCGGTGAGCGCGGCGTCCGTGTCGGACACCGGCGAGGGGCCGCGCAGCGCCTGATCGACCGACGCCCGCAGCCGTTCGACGACGGCCGGATCCCGCACGATCGGGTTCCGCGACGGGAACAGGCCCAGCACCCGGCCGGTCTTCATGTCGATCACGCCCGCCGTTTCCAGCTGGGACTCCAGCGCCTCCAAGGTGCCGCGCGCGTCCTTGCGCACCCACCATTTCCACTTGCGGGGGCTCTCCCCCGCGATCTCGGCGAGCATCTCGTCGAGGACGAGGTCCCCGGTCGGCCCGGCATCCGGCACCGCGACCTTGCCGTCGTCGTCGGCGACGCGGCCGCGCAGCACGAGGTCGGTCAGCGCGGCGCCACGGATCATCAGGCCCGCCCGCTGCCGGTCGCGCAGCTTGTTCTTCCCGACGTCGCAAGCGAGCAGATATGCCTTGGCGGGCAACGAAAGTTCGGTCATCGTCAGTGCCTTTCCAGCTTGGGCCAGATGTCGTCCCAGGAACCCTGTCTGCCGTCGTACCGCCACAGCAGGCCTTCCACCACCGGGGTCACCGTGGTGAAGTACGGCTTGAGCAGTCCCGGATCGAAGCCGGCGAACAGCACGCTGTCCGCGGACCCCGGTGGCCGGTCGAAGTACCAGTAGCCGCGGTGGCCACTGTAAACGTGGTCGATGCCGTACCGCGCGCCGTAGAACTCGGTCGCGGCGGCGAACGGGTAGATCTCGGCGTAGACGGCGGTGCGTGCCCGCTGCTCCGGCGGCAGGGCCGCGTACGTTTCGCCGATCGCCTTGACCAGTTCCTGTTGCGGCAGTTCACCACCGGCGAAGGAACTGCCGAGCGTGATCGGGCCGAAGCTCGTCCGGGTCATGGTCGCCGGGTAGATCGGCAGGCCGGCGAGGGTGATCACGGCCGAAAGCACCATCGCGGGCCAGGCCACCAGCCGCCATTTCGGAACGTGCTGCGCGAAGCCCGTCGCCGCGGCGGCGAACGGCAGCGCGAAGACGCTCATCAGATAGTAGGAACGGCCGTGCAACAGCAGGAACGCCACGATGAGCGCGGCTATCACCACCCCCAGGAAGCGATAGCCGCGAAGTTCACGCGAAACGATCAGCCGGACGAGGCCGTAGACGAACGCGAGCACACCCGCCCCGACGCCCGCCGTCAGGAATCCGTCGCGGAGAAAGGGCCACGTGCCGGGGAATTCCGCCGAGACGACGTCGTTCATGATCAGGTACGGCCAGCCGTTCGACGCCTGCCAGAGCAGCGTCGGGATCGTCGCGACGACAGCGATTCCCGCGCCCAGCCACAGTTTCGGCCGTCGCAGCAACTCCCTCGGCCCTAGTACCAGCGCGGCGAGCAGAGTGAGCGCCCAGAAGGCGGGGATGAGGAACTTCGTCTGCAGGGAGATCGCGGTGACCACCCCCGCCCAGACCAGCAGCCCGTCACGGCGGGTCCGCACCCAGCGGACGACCAGCCAGACGATCACCGTCCAGAGGAACGGGTCGAAGACGTAGGTGCCGATCCAGTGGCTGACGATGATCACCCCGGACGTGGCGTAAAGCCCGGCCGCGAGCACCTGCGCGCCGCGTCCGCCGCCCAGTTCCCTGGCGATCAGCGCGGTGACGACCACCCCGGCGGCCGCGGCCAGCGTCATCGGCAGGCGCAGCATCACCAGCGAACCGGGGAACAGCGAGTCCATCGCCCCGGCCAGCGCCGGGATCAGCGGCGGCTGGTCGAAATAGCCCCACGCCAGATGTTCCCGGCCCGCCATCAGGAAGTACAGCTCGTCGAAGCCGTGCGCGTACCGGCCGCTCGTGGCCAGGAGCGCGGCGGCGGCCAGCGCGGCGACGACGAACACCGGCAGGCGGGCGAAGGCGTGTTCCTGTCCTGTTCGGACTGTTTGAGTCGCGATGCTCATGAGCCCAGTCCACCCGAGACGGTCGCGGCGGGAAACCGGGTAAGGAGGGTGAACGGATAGACGAAAGTTGCGGATCTCCCCGCCGTCGGTCGACGGCTGGCTACCGTGATCCGGTGGAGAAAAGCAGGCCGTTCCGGCCGGGACCGGTCGACACCTTGTGGCTCACGCTGGCCTCACTCGCGTTCGCGGGCCTGGACGTCACGCTGTACGTGTTCGGCGAACCGACGACCGGCTGGGCGGGGCCCGCGGCGGGGGTCACCCTGCAGGTGCTGCTCGATCTCTCGCTGATCCTGCTGTTCCGGTATCCGAAGCTGGTCGCGGGCCTGGTCACGGCGGGCGGGCTGCTGATGCTCGCCTCCGATCTGTTCTCGCCGGGGCTGCTGGTGCCGGAGCGGCAGCTGACGCTGATGACCGTCCCGACGATCACCCCGGTGGTGCTGAGCCAGCTGGCCCGCCTGATGGACCGGCGGACCCTGCTCTGGCTGACCGCGATCCTGGTGGCCTGCGCGTCGCGGCCGTGGGACGCGCACTGGAACACCACCCCGTTCGGGCTGCTGGGCACGGCCTTGCCCACCACGCTTTCGCTGTACTTCGAGGCGCGGCGGCAGTTGCTGCGCTCACTGCGGGACCGTGCCGAACGCGCCGAACGCGAACAGCACCTGCTCGCCGAACGCGCCCGCGCGGAGGAACGGCGGAAGCTGGCCGAAGAGATGCACGACGTCGTCACGCACCGGCTGAGCCTGATGGTGCTGCACGCCGGCGCGCTCGGCGTCGTCTCGGCGGACGAGGCGGTGCGAACCTCCGCCGAGGACATCCGGCGCGAAGGCGCGCTCGCCCTGGACGAACTGCGTGATCTCGTCGGGGTGCTGCGCAACGGCGCGAACGCCGAACCCCGCACGCTCACCGACGGCGCGGCCGGCGATCCGGCGACGCTCGTCGAGGAGTCGGCGTCGGTGGGCATCCCGACGGAACTGACCGTGCGCGGCGATCCGGGGCGGATCTCCCCGACCGTCGCGCGCACGGCGTACCGCGTCGTGCAGGAAGCGCTGACGAACGTCCGCAAGCACGCGCCGGGATCGACCGCGACCGTCGATCTCCGCTATCACGCGGGTGGTCTGGACATCGCGGTGGAGAACACGCGCGCGGGCGCCGCACCCGATCCGGCGCTGGCGGGCAGCGGTTCCGGCGCCGGACTCGCCGGGCTGCGGCAGCGCGTCGAGCTGATCGGCGGCCGGTTCGACGCCGGACCGCGAACGGGCGGCGGGTACCGCGTCGGTGCGATACTTCCGGCCTACGTCCCGACGACGGAAGGAGATCGGTGATCCGGGTGGTCGTCGTCGACGACGAGCCGATGGTCTGCGCGCATCTGCGGACGATCCTCGGTTCCGCGGCCGACATCGAGGTCGTGGCACAGGCGCAGGACGGCGCCGAGGCGGTCGAAGCCGTGGTCCGGCACCGGCCGCGGGTGGTGCTGATGGATCTGCGGATGCCCGGTGTCGACGGGCTGACCGCCGTCGAGCGGATCGCGAAACTCCCCGAGCCGCCCGCCGTCGTCGCGCTGACGACATTCGACGCGGACACCTACGTCATCCGCGCGCTGCGGGCGGGCGCGGCCGGGTTCCTGGTGAAGTCCACGCCGCCGGAGGATCTGATCGGCCTGGTCCGGGTCGCGGCGGACGGGCACACCGTGCTCTCCCCCGAAGCCGCGCAACGGCTGGTGGCGATGTCGGCCGACGGACGGCGTCGCGGGGACGACGCGCGGCGGAAGACCGACGGGCTCACCGAACGCGAGACGGACGTCCTGGCCTGTCTCGGCGAAGGACTGTCCAATGCGGACATCGCGGCGCGGCTGCATCTGGCCGAGGCGACGGTGAAGAGCTACGTGTCGCGGATGCTGGTCAAACTGGACTGCGCGAACCGGACCCAGGCGGGTCTGCTCGCGCACGAGGCCGGTCTGGTCAAGCGGTGAGCTGCCTCTCCAAGGGCGCCCTGCGCCCGACGGAGGCTTACCGTCGCGCGCCAGGCCACGGAAACGTTTTGCAGGGCGCCTCAAGCGGTGACGCGAGTTGCTTGCCCGCCGGCGCCCTGCGACACGTTTCCGTCAGCGCGCGATATGTCGGCGCCGTCGTAGGTCTTGCGGGCGTCGAGGACCTCGCCCATGTGCACGCGGGCCCATTTGTCGAGCATGTCGAGCGGTTCGGCGAGGTTGCGGCCGAGCGCGGTCAGCTCGTACTCGACGTGCGGCGGGATCTCCGGGTACGCGGTGCGCGTCAGGATGCCGTCGCGGACGAGGCTGCGCAGCGTCTGGGTGAGGACCTTCTGCGAGATGCCGCGCACGCGTTTGCCGATCTCGGTGAACCGGAGCGGGCCGTCGCCGAGCACTCCGACGATCAGCACGGTCCACTGGTCGCCGATGCGGTCGAGCAGCGCGCGGGTGGGGCAGTCGGGATCGTACGGGTTTCCGAGCACGTGACCTCCTCACTCTCTCCGGGAGAGTAACATGCCTAGCGAGAGGGAGCGGGCTGCATCAGTGCCTCGAACAGCAGGATCAGGTGACGGCGGCCGCGCTCCCAGCGCGCCTCCAGTTCGGTCTGGTCGCGGGTCGCCCAGCTGGCGATGAGGATGCCGCGGACGACGTCCATCGCCGTGTACACCGCGTGCAGGAACTCCGGATGCGCCGCATGGTCCGGGAGCAGCGCCTTGCCGAACTCGACCAGGCTGCTCGTCGCGATCGGCTCGACCACCGCCATCTGGGCGCGCAGTTCCGCGTCGGTCCGCGAGGCCACCCACAGCTCCACGGTCGCCGAGAAGACCGGGCCCTGGTGCATCTCCCACAGCAGCTGCAACGCGTCCCCGACCGGGTCGGCCGACGCCTTGAGCCGGTCGATCTCGGCCATCGCGACCTCGGTGCGCTTGGCCGCGAGATGCCGGATCGCGGAGGTGACGAGGTCGGTCTTCGTCGGGAAATGGTGCACCTGGGCGCCGCGGGTCACCCCGGCGCGATCCGCGACGCGAGTGGTCGTGGTGCCCGCGTAGCCGTACTCGACGAGACAGTCGATCGTGGCGTCGAGCAGCCTGACGCGCATCGCCGCGCTGCGTTCCTCCTGCGTGCGTCGTGGGGCTGCCATGCACCTACTTTATGGTGCGCCGCGCGAGGCCCGCGTTGTGAGGCCGTCGACCATGCGCGCGAAGAAGTGCCCGAGGAACCGGCGGTAGAGCGCTCCGGTGCCGGGGATCTTGGGGACGAACGACGCGTGCCAGTGGATGTCGGTGCCGCCGAGCGCGGGCATGAGGTCGACGTACGCGCGGTAGTCACGCAGTGGCATCCCCTTGCGCAGCGTGTACCCGAAGCGTTTGCCGGGTTCGAGCAAGATGACCTCTTCGCAGGCGTTGACGCCGTTAGTGCTGAAGACGCCGATGGCGCCGAGGCCGTTCTGATCGCCCTTCTCCAGGAGGCGGAACCTGCCCAGCGGGGACCAGTCGGGCCAGCGCTCGCGGTCCACGAGGAGGGCGTAGACGGCTTCGGGACTCGCGCTGGTGTGGCCGTTCGCGGAAATGCGCTGGATCTTCCCCATACGTTCTCCTTCTTCCTCGGTCCGAGAGGGCAACTCCAGGCAGTAAGTCCCGAGCGCCACGTTCGAGACGATGAGCGTCCCAAGCGTGGCGCTCGGGACACACTCACTGGGGTTCGTGGCGCGAACCATCGCGTTCAGAGGATTAAGTGCGGGAGACGACCGGGACCGAGAGCGAAGTGCCGTTCAGGTCGAAGGTCACCCGCGCACCGGGCGCGGGCAGCGCCGGGTCGAACATGTCCGCGTCGGTCCCGCCCAGGACGAGCGCCAGCCGGTGCCCCGCCGGGACGACGTGATCGAGGCTGCTCAACCGGAACGTCATCGTGTACGCCTTGCCGGGCACCAGCGGCTCGCCCCGCCACAGCGACCGGTGATGACCGAGATCCGCCCAGCCGGTCGCCACGATCTGCTTGTCCACGCTGGTCAGATCCGCGACGGTGTCGAGGAAGCAGCCGGTGTCCGCCGCGGTTCCCGCGCCCCAGCAGGAACGGCTCGTCAGGTCCTTGGTGCCCAGCGCGGGGAAGTGCGTGTTCCGCACGGTCGCGGGACCGTAGTCGACCAGCACCGCCCCGAGCCGCGCGCTCGGCTTGTCGGAACGGGCGGTCACCGTCACCGTGGCGGTCCCGGCGATCCGGGTGTCCGAGCGCACGGGCTCACCTGCGAAGACGAGACGCTCCGGACTGGCCTGCGACGGGTTCTCCACCCACTGCGACGCACCTCGCGCCGGGTCGTCGGTCAGTGAAGCGGCACCAGCGGCGGGACGGTTCCCCAGCCCGCCGTCCGGGGAGGGCCACAAGGTGCGCGACTGCCCGGCAGGTGGCCACCGGCGTTCGTCGGTCCACCGGTCCGGGGTGTGCTCGATCCGGATCGCGGGTTCGGTCTCGACGCCGTTGCGGACGCCGAGCAGCCACCGGTCGAACCACCGGTGCAGGGTCTTCACGAACAGCGACCGGTCGAGGTCGAACGGGTCGACGTGCGCCGCCTGGTGCAGCCACGCCTTGCGCGGCACGCCGTACGCGTTCAGCGCCTCCCACCAGGGCCCGAACTGGATCGGGTTCACGTTGAGATCGTGGAAACCCATCGACGCGAAAACGCTTGCGTGCACCCTCCCGGTCTTCGCGACGTAGTCGAGCCCGCGCCAGTAGCCGTTGAAGTTCCCGTCCGTGCCCGCGCGCCGCGCGTTGTCGTCCTCGAACGGCTGGCACAGCTTCTGCGCCCGCTCGTTGTACAGACCCGGACCGCCCGCCCAGCCGAAGTACGCCCCGTCCGCGTTGTGGACCTCGTAGTACGAACTGACCCCCGCGATCGGCACGATCGTCTTGAGCCCGTCGATCCCGGACGCAGCCATCCCGATCGCCGTCGCCCCGTCCTGCGACTTCCCGATCGCCCCGACCGACCCGTTCGCCCAGCCCGCCCGGATCCGCTCCGGCCCGGACGGCGTCCGGAACGCGCTCGCGCGGCCGTTGAGCCAGTTCACGACGGCATTGCCGGAGGCGACGTCGTCGAAACACCCGGACGAGCGGTTGGTGCCCCCGATGTCGACCAGCACGACCGCGTACCCGCGCGGGACGAAGTAGTTGTCGTAGAACAGCGGGAACTGCGACGGCGTGCCGTCGGGGAGGTAGGTCTTCGGCTGGCGCTCGTTGCCGCGCCCGATCTTCTCGAAGTACGGGCTGACGTCCATGATCACCGGAACACCGGCGACCGGTTCCGACGGCCGGACGATGTCGGCGGCGACCCTGTCGACCTGGCCGTCGCGGTCGAGGTCCTGGCCGGTTTCCACCCAGGCGGTCTCCCGGATGGCCTTCTCGTAGGAGAACACCGGCGCGCTGACGCCGTCCCGCAGGACGAACGCGGGTGGTGACGCGATGGCAGGCGCGGCGGTGAGCAGCAGTGTCGCCACCACGGTGGCGGTCAAGATCTTCAGCCCCATCGTCCGAGTATCGCTTACAAAACCCGAACATTTCCCCCACATTCCCCGCATCTGCCCGCGCGAGGCTCTTCGCATGCTGAAACACACCATCGCCGTCTGCCTCACCGCGGCCGGCCTCGTTGCCCTCGCCCCCGCTGCTTCGGCCCAGACTGCGCCCATCACGCTCAGCCCTGAGGAGTCGCAGCAGCTGTGCGCCGAATGGCTGCCCAAGCTCACCGAGCGCACCACGAAGCTCACGGACCGCATCAACGGCGGCCCCGAGATCCGCGGTTCCGTCGCTAACCTCAAAGCCAGGGCCGAGGACCAGCGCAAGAAGAACCACGCCGACACCGCCGACAGGCTCCAGAAGCGCGCCGACAAGCGCAGTGGACGGCTTCCCGAGCTCGCCGCGGCGAAGAAGAAGCTCGACGACTTCGCGGGCGCGCACTGCAAGGCGGGCAAGTGAAACGTCTCCTGACCGCGAGCCTCGCCGCGCTCGCGCTGTTCACCACGGCCGCGTGCACCGACGAGAAGCCGGCGTCGAGCCCGGCGCCCGGTTCGACGCCTGGCGAACTGAGCGACGTCCAGCGCACCCTCGACTCGATCGAGCAGGACATGGCAGGCGACCCGGCCCCGTGACAGGATCTGCCGGTGACGACACAACCGGGACGCGGGCTGGTACTGGTCGTCGAGGACGACCCCGCGATCGCCGAACTCGCCTCGCTGTATCTGAAGCGGGACGGGTTCGGCGTCCAGGTCGAGGCGGACGGCGGCGCCGCGCTGGCCACGATCCGGCGGCTGCGCCCGGTCGCGATCGTCCTCGACATCGGACTGTCCGGAATGGACGGTATCGAGATCTGCCGGACGCTGCGCGCGACCGGCGACTGGACGCCGGTGCTGTTCGTGACCGCCCGCGACGACGAACTGGACCGCTTGCTGGGCCTGGAGATCGGCGCGGACGACTATCTGACGAAACCGTTCAGCCCGCGTGAGCTCTCGGCCAGGGTCCGGACCGTCCTGCGCCGCGCCGCCGGAGCGGCACCGCCCGCCGAGACGTACACGGCGGGCGGTGTCCGCGTCGACGTCACCCAGCGCCGGGTCTGGGCCGCCGACACCGAGGTCCCGCTGACCTCGACCGAGTTCGACCTGCTCACCCACCTGGTGAAACGGCCGGGCCAGGTGTTCAGCCGCGAACAGCTGCTCAGTTCCGTCTGGGGTTACGCGGCTTCGGCGGGCACACGGACCGTCGACGTCCACATCGCCCAGCTGCGGGGGAAACTGGGCGGCCACAGTCCGATCAGGACGGTCCGCGGCATCGGCTACGCGGCGGACGCCGGATGAGGCGCACGTCGCTCGCGCTGCGGATCACCGTGGTGTGCCTGGCGATCGCCGCGGTCGCGGTGGTGGTCGCCGGGCTGGTCGCGGCCCGGCTGATCCGCACCACCGGCACCGATGTGCTCCGGCAGTCACTCGCGGCGCAGGCGGACGTGGTCGCGAGCCAGCTCGACGAGACCGGGATCGGCAACCGGCTCGGTGTCGGCAAGGTCGCGGAAGTCGTGCGCGGGCAAGGGATCGACGTCGTCGTCCGCCGTCCGAACGGGACGCTCGACGGGGCCGGGACGGTGGCGGCGATCGCCGCGGGCAAGACGGGGTTCACGCGCTCGGGCACGGTGCTCGTCGAAGGCCAGCAATACCTCGTCGAGGCCCGCGCTGTCGGCGGGAAAGGCGCCGCGTTCGCGCTCGTGCAATCGACGAAGACCGGTGAGGCGCGCGGACGGATGCTGGTGCGCAACACCGTCCTCGCCCTCGGCGCGGGACTCGCGGTCGCCGCGATCGCCGGGCTGGTGCTCAGCCGGATGTTGTCCCGGCCGCTGCGCCGGGCCGCGTCGGTGGCGAACGGGATGCGGTCCGGGCGCCGTGACCTGCGGGTTCCCGTGGAAGGACCGTCCGAGGTCGCGGACGTGGCGAAGTCGGTCAACGAACTCGCCGACGCGCTCCAGTACAGCGAGGCGCGGCAACGCGAGTTCCTGCTTTCGGTGTCGCACGAACTGCGGACGCCGCTGACCGCGGTCACCGGATTCGCCGAGGCGATCGGTGACGGCGTGGCCGAGGGCGAGGACGCGCGCCGGGCCGGGCAGACCATCCACCGCGAGGCTGTCCGGCTGGAACGCCTGGTCAGCGACCTGCTGGAACTGGCGAGGCTCGGCGCCGACGAGTTCCGCCTCGACCCCGCGCGCCTGGACCTCGCCGCGCTCGTCGACGAATGCGCCGACGTCTGGCGGCTGCGCTGCGCTCAGCAGAACGTCACGCTGCTGGTCGAGCGGCCTGCCGGCGAGGTCCCGGTCATCGCCGATCCGCGGCGGCTCCGCCAGGTGGTCGACGGGCTGGCCGAGAACGCGCTGCGCGTGACACCGGCGGGCGCGCCGATCGTGTTCTCCCTGGTGGCGGCCGACGGGCAGGCGCGGCTGGCGGTGCGGGACGGCGGGCCCGGCCTGGCGCCGGAGGACTACCCGGTCGCGTTCGAACGCGGCGTGCTGAACAAGCGGTACCGCGACCGCCGTCCGGTCGGTTCGGGGATCGGGCTCGCGCTGGCCAACGGCCTGGTCACCCGCATGGGCGGGACGCTGACCGCCGGTCCGGCGCCGGAAGGCGGAGCGGCGTTCACCGTCGCATTCCGGTTAGGGTGATCACGTGGAGATGTTGCACCTGCGGTACTTCGTGGCCGTCGCCGAGGAACTGAACTTCTCCCAGGCGGCCAGGAAGCTGCACATGGCCGCCTCCCCGCTGAGCCAGCGGATCAAGGATCTCGAACACGAACTCGGCCACAGGCTGTTCGACCGCAGCACGCACCATGTCACGCTCACGGCGGCGGGTTCCGCGCTGCTGCCGATCGCGCGGGACGTCCTCGACCAGGTCAACGCGATTCCCTGGCGCTTGCAGGAAGCGGTGAAACCGCGGCGGAGCACCGTGTTCGTCGGTATGCCGGCCGGGGTGCACCCGGCCCTGCGGGAACGCGTCAAACGGCTCGAAGAACGCTGTCACGACCGGTTCGAGCTCAAACGCTGGCCGGGGACGACGCCGGATCTCCTCGCCGCGGTCCACGAGGGAAAGCTGGCGCTGTCACTGGTCCGGATGCCGGTCACCGATCCGGCGCTGGAGATCATTCCGGTGCAGGTCGAACGGCTCGGCGCCGTCGTCCCGGCCGACCGGTTCACCGGACGGGAAACCGTCGACATCGCCGAATTGAGTGATCTGTCCTACATCCCGTCCGCCTCGGAGAGCATTCCGGCCTATTCGGACGACATGGACCGGAAATTGTCGAACGCGGGCATCAAGAAAAGACTCAAAGTCGGCGGAACCGAGTATTCGGGCATTTCCGAACTGGTGGCGAACGGGTCGTCGTTCTCGATCACCATGCTCGATCCGGCCAGCCCGATGCATCTGTTCCTTGTCGACGGCGCCACCATCCTGCCGTTCGCCGATTTCCGGCCCCAGCTGGAGACCGCGCTCGTCTGGCGACGTGACCGCGCGGAAGACGGCGACCTGGCCGAGCTGGTCGCCGGGGTCCGCGAGATCTTCGCCGAGCCGCTTTCGACGTAGCGAGGGGCAACGTTGCGAAAGCCACTTTCGCAACGTTGAAGGTTGCGAAAGTGGCTTTCGCAACCCTTCCAGCGGAGCCCAGGCTCCGATCACGACCACCACAACTCCGCCAATTCGGACAATGAATGGTATGACCACCCCGGTCATACCATTCTTCGTTTCTTGATCATTCCCTTTATCGCTATTCGCGCCTAACTTCGGTTGTAGAGCGAACAACGGCGAAGGGAAGCAAAATGACTCAGACCGCCACCGGACCACTGGACGGCGTTCGCGTGATCGACCTCTCGACGGTCGTCATGGGCCCGTACGCCGCGCAGATCCTCGGCGACCTCGGCGCCGACGTGATCAAGATCGAGTCGCCCGCCGACACCGTCCGGGTGGGCAAGTTCCGCACGACGCCGGGGATGACGCCGCTCAACCTGAACGTGAACCGCAACAAGCGCAGCGTCGCCCTCAACCTCAAGGACGAGGAGCAGCGCGAGCAGGCGCTCGAGCTGATCGACACCGCCGACGTGCTGATCACCAACATGCGACCGGGCGCGCTGAGCAGGCTCGGCATGAACTACGCCGACGTCGCCGCGCGCAACCCCGGCCTGGTCTACGCCCACGCCCAAGGCTTCCGCGGCGACTCCGATCGCGCGGGCCACGCCGCCTACGACGAGACCGTGCAGGCGTCGTCCGGCCTGGTCGACGTCGCGAATCGCGCGCTGGGCAAGCCGGTGTACCTGCCGACGATCATCGGCGACAAGGTCTCCTCCCTGACCATCGCCTACACCGTCCTCGCGGCGCTGGTGCACCGCGACAGGACCGGCGAAGGCCAGCGGGTCGAGATCCCGATGACCGACACGCTGATCGCGTTCAACCTGGTCGAACATCTCGCCGGACATGTCTTCGAGCCCGCCGAGGGCCCGACCGGTTTCGGTCCCTCGATGAACCCAGGGCATCAGGCCGTGCACACCAAGGACGGCATGGCCTGCGTGATCCCCTACAACCCGCAGAACTTCCGCGACTTCTTCCACGCCGCCGGGCGGCCGGACCTGGCCGAGGACCCGCGGGTCAACGGCGACGCGATCGACGGCGCCGACCACGAGGCACTGGCCGCGATGATCGCCGAATGCGCACCGGCGCTGACCACCGCGGAGTGGACCGAAGTCTGCGCGAAGCACAGCATCCCGATGGCCCCGGTCCTCGAACTGGACAAGGCGCAGGACGACGACTACGTCCGCGACGGTCACCTGCTCGACGTCGTCGAGCACCCGAGCGAGGGCTCGATCCGCACCATCGGCATCCCGGTGAACTTCTCCGCGACCCCCGGTTCCGTGCGGCGCCTGGCCCCTCTGCCGGGTCAGGACACCGAAGACGTCCTGCGCGAACTCGCCACCCGCTGAAAGAAGAAGCCATGAGCACCAACGAAGTAAGGACAGAACGGGTCGGCACCACGCTGCTGATCACGATCGACCGGCCGCAGGCCCGCAACGCGGTGAACGCCGCGGTCGCGGCAGGCCTGGCCGAAGCGCTGGACCTGGTGGAATCCGATCCTGGCCTGCGGGCCGGGGTCCTGACCGGCGCCGACGGCTCGTTCAGCGCCGGAATGGACCTCAAGGCGGCGCTGAAGGGCGAGTCACCGGACATCCCCGGTCGCGGGTTCGGCGGGCTGACCGAGGCCGGGTTGTCGAAGCCGCTGATCGCGGCCGTCGAAGGCTGGGCCATGGGCGGCGGGTTCGAACTGGCGCTGGGCTGCGACCTGATCGTCGCCGCCGAGGACGCGAAGTTCGGCTTGCCCGAGGTCAAACGCGGGCTGATCGCCGCCGGCGGCGGTGTGATCCGGCTGCCGAAGCGGATCCCGCATCACCTGGCGATGGAGTTCCTGCTCACCGGCGAGCCGATCGGTGCCGAACGCGCCGGGCGGCTGGGGCTGGTGAACCGGGTCGTCCCGAACGGCGAGGCCGCCGCCGTCGCGCTGCAACTGGCCGACCAGGTGGCCGCCAACGCTCCCCTGGCGCTGGCCCTGGTCAAGAAGATCGTCCGCGCGGCGGACGGCGTTCCCGACGCGCAAGCGTTTGCCACCCAGCGTTCGGCGATGCCGTCGCTGATGAAGTCGGCCGACGTCCGCGAGGGCATGCGGGCCTTTGCCGAACGCCGCGCTCCACAGTGGACTGGTGAGTGAAATGAAGCAGCAAGAAGTCCTCCAGCACGTGACCACCCCGCTCACGAACCCGGCGTACGCGCCGGTGGTGCCCCGGTTCACGAACCGCGAGTACCTGAACATCGTCTACCGCACCGACGCCGACGCCCTGCGCGCCGTCGTGCCGGAGCCCCTGGAAATCGACGAGCCGCTGGTGCGGTTCGAGGTGATGAAGATGGGCGACGTCAGCGGATACGGGCCCTACACCGAGTCCGGGCAGGCGATCCCGGTGAACTTCGAGGGCGAACGCGGCGAGTACCTGCACGCGATGTACCTCGACAACTTCCCGGCCACCGCGTCCGGCCGCGAGATCAGCGCCTATCCGAAAACCATCGGCTCGCCGGGGCTGTTCGCCGAGAACGGCGCGCTCGTCGGGACCCTCGACTACGGCAGCCAGCGGGTCGCGACCGCGACCATGGGCTACAAGCACCACCGGCTGGACGTCCGCGCGGCCGAAGCGCAGATCACCGTGCCGACGTTCATGCTCAAGACCATCCCGGACTACGACGGTTCGCCGCGGGTCTTCGAACTGGTCCGCACCGAGATCACCGATGTGGTGGTCAAGGAGGCGTGGACCGGGCCCGCGCGGCTGCAACTGTTCCAGCACGTCCTGGCCCCGCTCGCCGATCTCCCGGTGCTGGAGGTCGTGTCCGCGAGCCACATCCTCACCGACCTGACGCTCGCCCCGGTCAAGCCGGTCTTCGACTACCTGAAGGGAGCGCGGTCATGACTTTTCGCACCGCCGCGGTGATCGGCGCGGGCACGATCGGCCTGTCGTGGACGGCGTTGTTCGCGGCACACGACATGGAGGTCTGGGTTACGGACCCGCGGCCGGATCTCGCCGACGCCGTCGACGGCGCGCTGGAGGCGTTCGCCCCGCATCTCGGCCGGGACGTCGCGGACCTCGCCCCTCGCGTCCACCTCGCCGCTGACGTCTCCGAAGCCGTCCGGAACGCGGATGTCGTGCAGGAGAACGGACCGGAGAGCGTCGAGTTCAAGAAGGACCTGTTCGCGACTCTGGTCCGCGAGGCGCCCTCGCACGCGCTGCTGCTCAGCTCGTCTTCGGCGATCCCCTCGACGGCGTTCGCGGGAGACCTCGACGACGCGTCGCGAGTCCTCATCGGCCACCCGTTCAACCCGCCGCACCTGATCCCGCTGGTCGAGGTCGTGCCCGGCGAGCGCACGAGCACCGGGTCGGTGGACCGCGCCGTCGAGTTCTACCGGTTCGTCGGCCGCACCCCGGTGGTCGAACGCAAGGAGATCCCCGGCTTCGTCGGCAACCGGCTGCAGAACGCGCTGAGCCGTGAGGCGATCTACCTGGTGGAACAAGGTGTCGTGTCACCGTCCGAACTGGACGCGGTGATGACGAACTCGCTCGGCATCCGCTGGTCCACGGTCGGGCCGTTCCTCGGCTCGCATCTGGGCGGCGGCCCCGGCGGCTACCGGCACATGACCGAGCACATCGGCAAGTCGATGAAGAAGATGTGGGCCGGCCTCGGCCAGCCCTCGCAGTCCCCCGAAGAACAGGAACGGCTCATCGAAGCCGTGGAATCCGCTTACGGCTCCTCCACGTACTCGGAACTCGCCGAGACGCGCGACCGCAAGCAGCTCGCGGTGCTGTCCGCTTTGGACACCGCCAAGGAGGAGAACTGACATGACCGGCACACTCAAAGAGCAACTGACCGCAGACTTCTACGACTACGAAGCCCTGCTGCCCGACGAGGAGCGCAAGCTGCTGCTCAAGGCGCGCGACTTCATGCGCACCGAGGTCAAACCGCTCGTGAACGAGAACTGGGCCAAGGGCGAGTTCCCGCACGAGCTCATCGGCAAGTTCCGCGAACAGGGCCTCGCCGGGCTGCCCTACGAGGGCTACGGCGAGCACCTCCCCGCCACGAGCCACCTGCTCAGCGGCATGATGGCGATGGAGATGACCCGCACGGACCCGTCCGTGGCCACGTTCTTCGGTGTCCACAACGGACTCGCGATGTACAGCATCTACTCGGGCGGTGACCAGGAGCAGCGTGACCGCTGGCTCCCGTCGATGGCGGCGATGGACAAGATCGGCGCGTTCGCGATGACCGAGCCGCTCGGCGGTTCCGACGTCGCGGGCGGCATGCGCACCACGGCGCGGCGCGACGGTGACACCTGGATCCTCAACGGCGCCAAGAAGTGGATCGGCAACGCGACCTTCGCCGACCTGGTCATCGTGTGGGCCCGCGACGAGGAGGACAACAACGTCAAGGGTTTCGTGGTCGAGAAGGACTCGCCGGGGTTCGTCCCGGTGAAGATCGAGAACAAGTTCGCGTTCCGCATCGTGGAGAACGCGGAGATCACGCTGACCGACGTCCGCGTGCCGGAGGCCAACCGGCTCCACGGCATCGACTCGTTCCGCGACGTCGCCGAGATCCTGCGCGCGACCCGCGGTGGCGTGGCCTGGCAGGCGCTGGGCGTGATGATCGGCGCCTACGAGCTCGCGCTGGACTACGCCAAGGAGCGCAAGCAGTTCGGCCGTCCGATCGCGCGGTTCCAGCTGGTGCAGGACCTGCTGGTGAAGAGCCTCGGCAACATCACCGCGTCGTGGGGCATGCTGGTGCAGCTGGCCCGGCTGCAGGACGCCGGGATCTTCAAGGACGAGCACTCGTCGCTGGCCAAGGCTTTCGTGACCTCGCGGATGCGGGAGGTCGTCGCCTGGGGCCGTGAGATCTTCGGCGGCAACGGAATCGTGCTGGACAACGACATCATGCGGTTCTTCACCGACGCCGAGGCGATCTACTCGTTCGAAGGCACCCGCGAGATGAACACACTGATCGTCGGTAAGGCTATCACCGGCCAAAGCGCCTTCGTATAAACCCGCGGCAAGTCCGTGAAGGCCTCCTTGAGGGACTCAGAGTCCCTCAAGGAGGCCTTCACGGACTTGCGTCTAGCGGTATTTGGTGCCGCAGGTGCCCTGGTCGCCGGAGGAGAGGCCGTCCCGGAAGGCGGCGACCCTGGCGAAGCCCGCCGGGAGCGTCCGGCCCTGGACGTCCGCCGCGATCAGGCTGTTCCGCGTCAGCATCTCGGCGATGGCCTCGTCGAGGTCGCCCGGCGACAAGGTGAGCGACCCGCGTTTGCCGTCCGCGATGGTCGAGGCCCAGTAGCCGGTGAGGCAGGCCGTGCGCTGCGCGGCCACCGGGCCGTCGAGCCGGAACCCGCCCTCCTGCTGGACGGCGAGGGTGTAACGCGACGCGACCTCGGCGAACGCGGCGAAGTCACCGATGCCGCCTTGCCGTCCCCTGCGCGGCGGGGTCCCGATGCGGACAAGACCGTCGAGGTCGAGGGCGATCTGGTTGGACTCCGGGCAGTACGACGCGAGCGAGTCCTCCGTCGTGACACCGCAGGCCGCTCCGGCGGTCAGCGTCGGCGGGGTGGCCGCGAGCCGGAAGGCCTGCCGGAGGCTGGTGGTGAGATCGGCCAGCGCCTCGCGATCGTCGAGACGGACGTTCGCCGCGGCCGACCCGGAACCGCCTTGTGTGCTGCGGCCCTCGATCTCCCGTTCGTCGATCATCGCGCAGCGGGCGGGCCCGTCGGTGAACCCGAACTGGAACGCGGAAACCCGGTCGAACGCGCTGCCGTGCGCGCCGTCGTCGTCGAACGCGACCCCGGCGGAGTCCCGGATCCGGAACAGCGCGGTGAGCACCTCGTTGAGCCCGCGGCCGGTGGAAACCTGGAACATCGCCGACTTGCCTTCGGCGACCCAGCGGAAGTACGCCCCGGTGTAGCAGTCGGCCTGTTGTTCCTTGACGATCGACGGTGTCGCGGCCGGGAGGCCCAGCCGGAACTGGACGGCGTGACCGATCTCGTGGGCGAGCACGGCCATGACCGCCGCCGATCCGATGGAGTCGCCGAGCGTCGGCAGCAGTTCCCCGCGATCCCACGCGACGACGTCTTCTCCCGCACAGTAGAAGGCGTTCACCAACCCGGCCGTCGAAGCTCCGCAGATCACCCGGCCGCGGCCCGCCGAATCGTACGAGGCGAGGGTGGCCAGCGGCCGGAAGTCGCGGTTGAAGACCGCCGGCAGATGCTCTCGCCAGTATCGCTGGACATCGGCGACGGCGTTGGCCGCGAGATTGTCGATCTCCCCGCCGTCCCCGCCGTCGACCGGGAGGGCGGCGTCGCGCACGCCGGGTTTGAGACCACTGGGGCCGTCGGTGATCTCGAGCCCGGCGACCCTGGTGGGATCCACCGGTTGTGCCGCTCCCCCTACAGTCGCGGCACAACCGGTGAGGAACAGAGACAGGCTCGCCACGATCGCCCAGCCGGACTGACGCTTCATCACACCATTCCCGTCTCTGCCGTCTGTCAACCGAAGAAGACCGAGCTGACCGTGTCGTCGAACCCGAGCTTCGCGAGATCCTTGACGTCCCCGTCGATGACGAGGGACTTGCCCTTGCAGTCCTTTTCGGACCAGAGCTTGAGCGAACCGGACGCGGAGACCGACGACGTCACGTCCGGACGGGCGACGTTCTGGCAGCCCTTGCCCGCGAGCCCCTGCGACGGTTCATCGTCGCTGAAGTTCTTGCCGTCGAAGAGAATCGCGCTCGACGCGGGCTTCTGCGGCGACGTGCTCTCGTCCGGCTGCCCGCCCTGCGCCTTCTGGCCGTTCGGCGCGAGCCCGAACCATGTTCCCCCGACACCCTGGCCGAGCGTGTCGCCGGGCTTGGCGTCCTTCGCGAACCGGTAGGCGGGCCAGCCGCCGACGGTCAGCTGCAAGGTGCCGTCGTCCCGCTTGACCGTGCCGACGGCGGATTTCCTGACCCCGGCGAGGAAAACCTTGCTGCCCGGCGTGACCAGCACCGGCGGCCACGTCTTGGCGCAGTCGCCGTTGCAGGTCGACTTCGACGGCTTGGCGGTGTCCTTGTCGAAGCGGTACAACGTCAGGCCCGCGCCGTTGACGACCACCGGATCGAGGTTTCCCGCCTTGGCCGCCTTGAGCTGCACCCATTTGCGGGCGACGTTCTGGTCCGCGGTGCCGGGCGTCCCGTCCGGCCCGGTCGCCCAGTCACCGGTCTTGGGCTGCGCGTTGTTGGCCTTCGCGCTCCCCGCGAGGAAGGACAACTCGCCGGCGACCTGTTCGACCGGCGCCGGGTCCTGCCGCGGCGCGGCTTCCCTTGTACCGCAAGCCGCGAGCGACAACGCCCCCGCGGCGACGAGCACGGCGACCGGCACGATCCGTTTGCTGAGCACGATTCCTTCTCCCCTGCACCCTGGGTTCCGGGCTGTCCGGAACTCCCCTACGCCATCGACACGGACGGCGATGCGATGCGGTTCAAAAGAATCTTGGAAAAGTTTCCGTGCGGCTCAGTTGACGCAGCCGGCCATCGCGGACGGCGCGGCAGGAGTCGAGGAAGACGAAGGCGGGGCGGCGACCGACGAAGTGGCCGCCACCGGCTTGACCCCGATCCCACCGGTCGGCTCCCCCACCGCGGCGACGGTCGTCGACGTCAGCGCGGACTTCACGAACGCCTTCACCGCGGCCGGGTCCACCTTCACCGCGTCGCCGTCGGACGGCGTCGGCAGCGAAAGGCTCTGGACCGGGATCGTCTGGAATTTGATCGCGCCCGAACTCATCCCCCGCAGCTGCTGCGCGAAGCTCAGCACGTCCCAGCCGCGGTCGAGCACGACCGAACCCTGGATCGCGCCGATCAGCGCGCTCAGCCGGGTGGGGTCGGTGAAGGTCCCGGCGTCCAGCATGGTCTTGGCCATGCTGGACAGGAACGCCTGCTGCCGCGCGATGCGGTCGAGGTCGCTGGGCAGCCCGTGCCGCTGCCGCACGAAGGCGAGCGCCTGCGCGCCGGAAAGCAGCTGCTTGCCAGCCGGGAACGAAGCCCCCGAGAACTTGTCCTGTACCGGGGCCTTGAGGCAGACCTCGACCCCGCCGACGGCCTCGCTCAGCGCGGAGAACCCGGCGAGGTTGACCGCCGCGTAGTGGTTGATGCTGAGCCCGGTGAACTGCTCGATCGTCTGGATCGTGAGTTTCGCGCCCGCTTCGTTGGCCTTGACCTCGAGCTGCGGGCCGCTCAGGCCTTGGGCGCGCAGCGAGCTCATCGCGGCGTTCTTGCCGCGGCTGTACGCCGAGTTGATCTTGTGCTTGCCGAACCCGCCCGCGATGTCCACATAGGAATCGCGCGGGATGGAGATGGCGGTCGCCGCGGCGCCGCCCGCCGGGATGTGGACCACGATCATGGTGTCGGTGGTGTCACCGCCGTCGTCGCCGTTCCCGGCGTGCAGCGCGTCGAGGACGTTCTGCGGCAACGGGTTCCCGTTGGTGTCGGTCCGCGAGTCGATGCCGACGAGCAGGATGTTCTGCGCCACCTGCAGCGGTTGCCCCGGCGGGCCGTCGGGCACCTGGGCGGACGGCGCGATCACGTCGGCCGTGACGATCCCCGCGTCCAAACGGCTCAACTGCGTCCACGCGAAGCCCGTGACACCCAGTACTGCCGCCGACACCAGGCCCAGTGCGACGCGGCCGCCGATCCGCCGTCCTCGCGACGTGAGCAGCACGACCTTCTCCCCGCTTCCGTGAATGATCCCCCGCGTTCGAGGATCACCGCGTTAGCTGGGAATTACCTGAGAAACGTGTCATAACCGGGTCTTAAAGCCCGTTCGGCCCAGCAGAAGTGATCAAGCAGACAACCGGTCGCGACAGCGGGTACCGGACCGATCGCACAGCGCTGGCTAGCGCGGCATCCGGCGCCAGATCGCGCGAGGCACCACGCGCATCACCGCGAACACGAGCCTCAGCAGTCCCGGCACCCACACGGTGTCCCGGCGTTTCCGTAGCCCGGCGACCGTCGCGTCGGCGACCTGATCCGGCGTGCTCGAGAACGGCGCCGGTGACATGCCCTCGGTCATCCGGCCGATCACGAAACCGGGCCGGACGAGCAGGAGGTGCGCACCGGTGCCGTGCAGGGCGTCGGCCAGACCGCTCGCGAAACCGTCGAGGCCCGCCTTCGCCGAACCGTAGACGTAGTTCGCCCGCCGGACCCGCACCCCGGCGACCGACGAGAACACCACGAGGCTTCCGTTTCCTTGCTCACGAAGCACAGTGGCCACATGTGTCAGCACACTCACATGAGCCACATAGTCGGTGTGCACGATCGCGACGGCGTGCTCGACGTCCGTTTCGGCCCGCGTCTGGTCGCCGAGGATCCCGAAAGCGGTGACGACGACGTCCAGCGGACCGTGGTCCGCGACGACCTTCTCCAGGAAGGGACCGTGCCCGGCGAGGTCGTCGGCGTCGAATTCGACGACATCGACCTTCTCCGCCCCCGCGGCGCGCAGCCGCTCGGACTCCGCGCCGAGGTCCGCGCTGCGCCGCGCGGCCAGCACGATCTCGCGCGCCCCGCCCTTGGCGAGCCGTTCCGCGACCGCGAGGCCGATCTCGCTGCGTCCGCCCAGTACCAGCACCGTTCCGCTCACCCGCCGCAGTCTGCCAGGCGGGATCCGGCCCGCCGCCGGTGGCACGGTTCACGAACTGCAATTTTGCAGTATCTGCACCTTTAGGCGTATCGTGGTCCTCGTGCCCGAACCCGTCAAAGGTCTCCGCGAGCGCAAGCGGCTGGAAACCCACCGCGCGCTGGCGACCACCGCCGTCCGGCTCGTCGCCGAACGCGGTCTGGACCAGGTGACGGTCGAGGACATCAGCGCGGCGGCGGGGGTCTCGCCGCGTACCTTCTTCAACTACTTCGCGTCCAAAGAGGACGCTGTCGTCATCGCGCACGCCGACAACGCCGAACGGTCGCAGCGCACCATCGAGATCTTCCTTGCCACACCGGAGGAAGTCCCCGCTCCACGCGCTTTCGTCGATGCGCTGAAACAGGACATCGTCCAGATCGACGAGAACCGCGAAGAGTGGCTCGGCCGGATGAAGGCGATCCAGGAGAACGCCACCCTGCATTCGCGCGCGGTGGCGATGAACCACGACACCATCGAGCCGGCGATCAAGGCGATCGCACGCCGCACCGGCGTGGACCCCAAGGCCGATCTGTATCCGACGTTGCTGCTTTCCGCGCTCGGCGGCGCGGTCAACGCCGCGCTCATCCTCTGGTACCAGCAGGACGGCCGGGTATCCGCGCTCGACCTGCTGGACGAAGCCGTCGAAATGCTTCTCGCCGGGCTCCCGGAGCCCGGCCGCCGCGCGCGCTGAACACGCCCGGCACCACAGGAACACGAAGGGGGACCACCATGTCCGTATCCACGACCGAACCACGAGAACCGGAGGCCCCGGCGGGCTCGATGAGCCGTAAACAGGTCCTCGAAGCGATGTCAGGGCTGATGCTGGGCATCTTCGTCGCCCTCCTCGCTTCGACGGTGGTCGCGAACGCGCTGCCGCGGATCGTGTCCGAACTGGGCGGCTCGCAGGCCTCCTACACCTGGGTGGTCACCACCGAACTGCTCGCGATGACCGCGACCGTTCCGCTCTGGGGCAAACTTTCCGACCTGTACAACAAAAAGCTGCTGATCCAGCTCTCGCTCGGGCTGTTCGTGATCGGTTCGCTGGTCGCCGGGTTCGCGGGCAACATCGAGCTCCTGATCGGCAGCCGGGTCGCCCAGGGCATCGGCGCGGGCGGGCTCACCGCGCTCGCGCAGGTGATCATGGCGACCATCGTCTCGCCGCGGGAGCTCGGTAAGTACTCGGGGGTCTTCGGCGCCGTGTTCGCCGTCGGGACCATCACCGGCCCGCTGATCGGCGGCGTCATGGTGGACACCTCGTGGCTCGGCTGGCGCTGGTGCTTCTTCCTGGGAGTCCCGTTCGCGGTCGCGGCGATCCTGCTGCTGCAGCGCACCCTGAACCTGCCGACGATCCGGCGTGAAGTGAAGGTCGACTACCTCGGCGCGTTCCTGATCATGGCCGGTGTCTCGACCCTGCTGGTCTGGTCCTCGCTGGCCGGGCACCAGTTCGCGTGGGGCTCGTGGTGGACCGTCGGGCTGGTGACCGCGGGTGTGGTGATCCTCGCCCTCGCCGTCTACGTCGAGTCGAAGGTGGCCGAGCCGATCCTGCCGCTGGGCCTGTTCCGCAACCACACGATCACCCTCTCCACGCTCGCGAGCTTCCTCGTCGGTATCGCGATGTTCGGCGGGACGGTGTTCCTGTCGCAGTACTCCCAGCTGTCGCTCGGCATGTCGCCGACGGCGGCCGGGCTGCTGAGCCTGCCGATGGTCCTCGGTCTTCTGGTGTCCTCCACGATCTCGGGCCAGCTGATCAGCCGGACCGGCAAGTGGAAGAGCCACCTGCTGATCGGCGCGACGCTGATGACCGCGGGCCTCGCCCTGCTGGGCACGATCGGCGCGTCGACGAACCTCGTCGTCCTCAGCGCGTACATGGCGCTGCTGGGCGTCGGCGTCGGCATGCTGATGCAGAACCTGGTCCTGGTGGCGCAGAACGACGTCGACGCGCACGACCTCGGCACGGCGACCTCCACGCTGTCGTTCTTCCGCAGTCTCGGCGGTTCGATCGGGGTGAGCGCGCTGGGCGCGGTGCTGGCGAACCGGGTCACCGCGCTGATCACCGAAGGCCTCGGCCCGCTGCCCGGCGGCGGCGAAGGCGGCGCGGTGCCGAACCTCGCCGCACTGCCCGAACCGGTCGCGAAGGTCGTCCGCGAGTCCTACGGGGAAGCGACCAGCGAGCTGTTCCTGATCTGCGCGCCGATCGCGCTGCTGGTCATCGTCGCCGTCGCCTTCCTCAAGCACAAGCCGCTCAAGACCCAGTCGGGCCACGAGCGGCTGGCCGAGGAGGCCGCCGCCGCCTGACCCACCACGAGAGGGGCCCGGTTCACCGAACCGGGCCCCTCTTTTCGCGCGCGCGAAAAGACCACAAGAATTCCTTCGCGCTGTCGAGTGGTTTTCAGGCGGCGTTGCCGACCTGGATCAGGCGGCGCCGTTCACCGCCGGTCAGCCCGCCGAAAACGCCATGGGCCAGACCGTTGTCCACGGCATAGGCCAGGCACGCCGACGCGACCGGGCACCGGGCGCAGACGGCCTTCGCCCTGGCAGCCTGCCGGGCGCCGGGACCGGTTTCGGTGACCGGGAAGAACAGTTCGGGATCCTCACCGCGGCAAGCGGCCTCCCCCAGGGCACCCACCATCCTCGTTTCCATTTTCCTATCACCTCCCTTTTTTCCGATTTTCCCTTCCACGTCAAACGACTTCCGTCCCGCCGCCGGGTATCCGCCCGGCCGCGCACCGCAAACATCACCTTGACCGAATCGTTACACTCAGCGGCCCGCTCACTGCACCTGTTCCTCGAGGGCATTCGCGTCAGGCGACTGGGAGCGGTGAGTGCGGGTGATGGGCCACGACGAGTTCGACGAGTTCTTCCACACCGAATTTCCGCTGCTCACCGGCTTTCTGTGCAAGGCGGGGTTTGCACTCGATCCGGCGCGCGACGCGGCGGCGGAAGCGATGCTCAACGCCTACGAGGACTGGCGGACCATCGCCCATCCGAGATCCTGGGTCCGCCGCGTCGGACATCGGCGGGCGAAGGAGCAGACCGCGGTCCGGGCGGACTGGGCCTTCGCCGACACGAGCAGGGAAGACAAACTCACCGTTCTCGCCGCCGAGGCGTCGTCCGTCCTGACCATGCTGGGGCTGCTGCCGAAACGCCAGCAGCTCGGCATGGCCTGGGCGCTGGACGGCTTCACGGCCCGGCAGATCGCGGGGGTGCTCGGGATCGCGGACGAAGCGGTGAGCGCGACCTTGCGTCACGCACACGGCCGCCTGGAGGAGCACGATCCCGAGTTCGTCGACCACCTGGACAGCGCCAACGGCGCCTTCGTCGACGCGCTGCGCGTGGGGCTCGACAGCGAGGACACCCTGACCCGGATCAAGAACCGCGCGATGATCCGGGAACTCGCGCTGGTCGAGCCCGGCGCCCCGGCCGAGGCCGAGCCCGAACAAGCGGCGCCGTCCCACTGGTACACCCTCGACTACACCCTCGACGGATCCGTGGCGGCCGCCGGACGAGGTGACCGGCAGGCGCTGGACCATCTGCTGGCCGCCATCCGCCCGCTGGTGATCCGGTACTGCCGGGCGCGGGTCGGCAGACAGGAACGGACCCACGCCTCGGCGGACGACGTCGCGCAGGAGGTCTGCGTCGCGATCCTCCGCGCGCTGCCCACCTACCGCGAACGCGGACGGCCCTTCCTCGCCTTCGTCTACGGCATCGCCCAGCACAAGGTCGCCGACGCCCGCCGTGCCGCCGCCCGTGACCGCTCCGAACCCGTCGCCGAGGTCCCCGACGGGGTCTCGGATTCCGCCGGTCCCGAAAAGCACGCGCTGCACAACGAATTGAGCGACCGGATGGGCGAATTGCTGCGGATCCTGCCGGACAGGCAGCGGGAGATCGTCGTATTGCGCATAGTCGTGGGCCTCTCGGCGGAAGAGACCGCCGGGGTGGTCGGTTCGACGGCGGGTGCCGTCAGGGTCGCGCAGCACCGGGCTTTGTCACGACTCCGCAAGATCCTCATCGAGGAATAAGCCATTACGGATACCTTATCGTTACGCCGTTTTCGTAACGCCCGCGTGAATCGCGGTGCGCGAAAATCGCGCACGATGGGACGTAACACGGGAATACGTCACACCGATCTCCACGCGAAGACATGCGAAAGGATCATCGTGACCACTCCTTCCCCGTACCCCTATCAGGCAGCACCCGTGGCCGCGCCTCCGCGCAACGGGTTGGGCACCGCGGGGTTCGTTCTCGGCCTCGTCGGGCTGCTGTTCTCCCCGATCCCGTTCATCGGCGTCATCGCATGGCCGCTCGTCATCGTCGGCATCATTCTCTCCGGGATCGGTTTCTCCCGCGCGAAAAGCGGTGTCGCGAACAACAAAGGCCTCGCGCTGACCGGCATCATCCTGTCCGCGATCGGGCTGGTCATCTGCATTCTCTGGACCGCCGTGTTCAGCAAGGCCGTCGTGGACGCCGCGAACTCGCTGCCGACAGCGCCGATGTCGGCGCCGGGCGCACCGCTGGGCAATGACGCCGGGACATCCGCGCTCGCCCCCGCTCAGGAACAGCCCGCTCAGGAACCGGTCACCGAGCACACCGTGGTCTACCGGGTGACCGGGACCGGCGGTGCCAAGGCGGGCAACATCACCTACACGACCGACGGGATGACCACCAGCAACCAGGAAGCCAACGTCAAGCTCCCGTGGGAGAAGACGATCAAACTGCCGGCGGGCAAATCCCTGCAGATGGTGAGCATCCTGGCGCAGGGCAGCGGCAAGGGTTCCATCAAGGTGACCATCGAGGTCGACGGCAAGCTCATCAAGGAAGCGAGCGCCCAGGAATACGGCGTCGCGCACGCGAACGAGAACATCGGTTCCCTCGGCAACTGAGCGGGTGGTGCAGGCCCTTTCGTACCGCGAAGGGCCTGCACCACTGCCTCAAGGACGGCAGCGTTCGGCGGTCGCCGCGGCCGTCTTCAACTCGGGACTCCCCACGATCGCCGCGACCGGATCGAGCGCGCCGTGCGTGTCCTTCTGGGCGGCGATGAGCCCCTCGACCGCACGGCCTTGCGCCGCGGTGTCGTTCTTCCCCGCGGCGTCCAAGTCAGCCTTGGCCTTCACGGTCTTGTCGCGTGCCGAGGTGTACTTCGTGAGGAAGTCCTGCTTCGCCGTATCCCCGGCGGGAACCGGTGCGGCGGGCAACGCGCTGAGACCGTCGACCGTCTTTCCCAGGATGGTCGCGTAGTGCCCGAGCTGATCGCTCGTGCTCTTCTTGATGGCCTCGAGCGTTTCGCCGCTCGCCGACGGCATCTTGTTGTTGCCGTCGATGAAATCGTGGACGGCGCCGCAGAACCCGTTCATCCAGGTCACCGTGACGGCCGGGTCGGCGGCGGAGGACGAAGGCGCCGATGGTGCCGGCGGCATCGCCTGTGGCGCCGGATCCGGGGCGCAGCCGGTCAGGGCGAACGCCATTCCGATCGCGGCCGCGACGACGGCCGGCGCTTTCCGGTCAGCACGCATGTCTGTTTCCCCTCTCTTTCCGGCAGGTGTTCCGGCCGGCGCGAGGACTTTGACACGGCGGAACGGGCGCGGTCTGCGTCATCTGACTCAGAACGGACGCCCCGCGCTCGAATTCGTAACGTTCGAGGCACGGCGGCCGGGCGGCGTAACGGGGTGCGGGCAAGCGGCGAGTACCGCATTACCCCCTGTTCACTTCGAGGACACCCAGCCGAAGAGGTAGCACCATGGCCATCAAGATCATCGCAGCGCGGCTCCAAGGCGGGAAGTTCCACGAGAACATCACGAAACTGCGCTGGGTCAACCCCGGCAGCGGCGAAACCGGCGAAAGTTTCGTTTCGGCGATCGTGGCGTGGATCGAAGACGACGACGGGAAGGCCTACGTGGACGAGGGGATCCACCGGGTGGCCGTGGAGATCATCAAACCGACCTTCGGCCCGAAGTTCCTGCGCACGCGGGCGGACGGGATCTGGAAGAACAACCTGGTGGAGCTTCCCCGCTTCTGAGGCGAGGCATCCACAAAGGACAACGGTCAAGGGATCATGAATCCCCTCCGCCACCGTGTCATCGAGCGTCGCGCGACACCGGATTCTGTCAGCACTCCCAATTCGACCTGGTCAGGCACGCTTCCAGGATCTTGCCGAACTCGACACGGGCGTCCCCATCGGTGGTGCACATCCGGATACCGGCCCGCTCGCGGAGCGGCGAGCGGGATCGACGTCTGCCCGCATCTGGTGCGCCAAGACCACGGCAGCGACGTGGCCAACCAGGTCGCCCGCCACCGGCATCGGGCCGACACGTGACTGGGCGCTGCAACGCCTCGAAATGCCGCTGTCGCCGGACGAACTGGCCACTCACGCGGCCGACGGCTGACCCAGCACCGCCTGCGGCGGGGCGATTCACGCACACCGATCCTGTTACCGGCCGGAGCCTGCGCCGCGGCGCTCTCCACGAGGGCGCAGCGGGACTACCCGGCATCGCCGATGCCTAGAACACCGCAAGCCGCGCAGTGCACCGCCGCGCAGATCTCCGGGAAGGCGGGGACCGAGGAGCGCGCCGGCCAGTCGCGCCGTCACTACCGCTGGCGCGACCGGCTGGACAAGCGCGGCCTGGTCGGCATGGGCACCGTCTGTAGCAGTCACGCAGATGGGTACGTTCTGCACAGGCGGGAGTACGCGTCATGAGAGCCCCTGCTCACAATGTGCCACCTCATCATCTGCACAAGACCGCTTGTCGCTCTGGTGTCACCGCACGACCGCGAGAGGTGTCCACACCGCTCACGGCCGCGCGTCCCCTTCGGTCAGGAGCCCGGCTAGCGCCTGGTGCGTTTGCCTGGTGGTGTAGCGCGGCCGCCTCGTGCCATATGGTCACGAAGTTTCCGGCGTTCGACCAAGCTGAGCGCGATGAGCGCCAGCTGGCCCCCGATGCCCAACGTGGCGGCTATCGCCGCGGTGCCGGTCAGCACGACGGCGATCAGCAATGCCAGGCGAAGGGTGGGTGGCCAGGACTGCAGGAGGCGTTCGAGCCGCCCGAACCATGTCGGGTCGACAAGCTCGTGGCGTCCGCCTCGGTCTTTACGGTGCTTCGCTTCCGGTTCCGGAGGCGTCGACGTCGGCGAGTCCGGCCCTGCTTCCGTTGCCGGGTCACCTGTTTGCCGGCCCGTCGGCCGTAGTCCAGCCGGTGACCCATGGATGACGAGGGTGATGCGAGGCACCTTCTGGGGTGACTTGCGCGGTGCTTCGTCTGGATTAGTCGGCGACGCGCCATCTATAGTGGGCACGCTGTAACTCCTCTTCTCTATGGGCGAGTTCAGCAGAGTCGGCTCCCTGTCGCGAGCAGGGAGCCGCACCTATTTGAGCCCTGTTTTCACAGCAGCTTTCCCAGGTGCGGTTAGTGCAGGATTCCGGCTCTTTAGCCAGTCTGCCGGGGGCCGGTTGCCCCGATCGACCGAGAGAGCCGCATGCGCTGAACGGTGGCCACGTAACGCCGAACGGTCGCGGTCGATACGCGCGGCGAATAGGCTGGAGCAAACCGCGATTATCCGAGTGACCGATTACCTGAATGCCGATGGGTTCACTCTTTAAGGCGCATTGTTACGTTCACTCGCGACGCGTAGTGGTTCCGGGGCCGCAATGCTGCTCTGTTCAGACGGTGGCGCCTACCACTCTCGGCCGAGTCGCCGATTAGTCGCCTGCTACCGATCGCAGCCGGTGGCAGCGCTCCGACTTGCGTCGCCGCAAGTGCCACAGGCTTCCTACCTGCGAGTATACCGCTTGTCGTGATCTACTGGAGGAGCGCACAGGAATAGTCGGGAAAAATGACTAATCGCAACGCTCAGGCTCGGGGGAGGCTGATTCGGACATGACTGACTTCAATCAGGGGCACGCGGACACCAACGACGGACATGCGCGGTGGGTGCGCTCCAGCTATTCAACACCCCACAATAACTGCGTGGAGCTGCTAATCCTCCGCTCCGGAGTCCGGGTGCGGGATTCGAAGGACGCCTGCGGTGAAACTCTGGCTTTCAGCCGTGAGGCCTGGGCGGCCTTCCTGTCTCGCATCATGCGCTAAGCTCTCGTCACAGACAGTTGCACGCGCCCCGGTCACGCATTTCATACGACCCGATCGATGGACCAGGTCGGCGGGAATGCATCTTTCAGTGGCCCTCGAAGGGCGAGTGTTCCTTCGTGAGGTGAGATGGGGAGAAGGAGTGTCACGGGAGGCCGTCAATGCCCGCAGAGAGCTAGGTGCGAGCCTGAAGAAGGCGCGCCAGGCGATCGGGTGGTCACAGAGTCGCGCCGCTTCAGCTCTGGATTGCACGCAGCCGAAGATCAACAAGATCGAGAACGACCTCGTAGCGATCCGTCCCCAAGACCTGAACCGGCTGCTGCGCTTCTACGAGGTATCCGACGCCGAGGCCGACCGCATCCGGATGCTGGCCGCGCAAGCGAAAGGCGGCCCAGTGGCGGGGGTCCTCGCGAACCGCGAGTACCTCACACTCCTGAAGGCGGAGCGCGAGGCAGTGGAGATTTTCGGCTGTTACAGCGAGCGCCTTCCCAACCTGTTCCAGTGTGAGCCGTACATCATGAAGCAGTACGAAGTCGAGGGAGCCCTTTACGACTTCACATCCGTGCTCGAGGCGCGCCAGGAGCGGGAGGCATTGTTTCAGAGCGACAGGCCACCACGGTACCGCGCGTTGTTCAGCCCGTCGTCGTTCGATCGGCTTCCCGGCGGCAAGAAGGCCGGGCTTTACCGCGAGCAGATCCAGCATCTGTGCCGGATGATGGACGACTACGCGGATCACCTGTTCGTACACGTGGTGCCCTTCGAGGCCAACTTGGCTTACTGGCCCCATGACCTGACCGTCCTGAAGCTTGATGGACGGGGCAAGGACACTGTCTACCACGAGTACGCGGGCGGCCCTGCCCGGATCTATCGCGGGCGCCAGCAGGTCGAGAACCACATCAGAGAGTGGGACAAGGTATTCCGGCAGGCGCTCAGCATCGAAGACAGCAGGGCCGCTCTCATCGAGATGCATGACGCGGCCTCGCGCTGGTGAGAGCCGTGGCGATAACGACTACCCAACGGCAAGCCGCCCTCGACGAGCGCGATCCCACTTATTCGCTAGCATCGGAGAATATTCCGGAAGGCGACGACGGGGAGGCTCGGCCAGTGTCCGAGAGAAAGTCTGATCCGGTTCCACCAGAAGGTGTCGACTTGAATCGCCCGAGTGTCGCTCGGGTCTACGATTATTATCTGGGAGGTACCGCCAACTGGGCGGTAGATCGCGACTTCGGCGACCGGGTGCTGTCGAAATTCCCGCTGTTGAGGGATATCGCCCTGGCCAACCGCCAATTGCTCAACCGGGTGGTGCGGCATTTGACCAAACGAGGTGTGCGGCAGTTCCTCGACATCGGCGCCGGCGTCCCGACCGCGGGCAACACGCATCAGGTGGCCGACGAGGCACAGCGTGAAGTTGGTGCGGCACCGGATGTGCGCGTCGTCTACGTCGACAACGACCCGGTGGCGGTCGCGCACGCCAACCTGCTCCTGAACCGCGAAGGTGACGCGTCCCGGCAGACCGTTATCGAGGGCGACCTTCGCGATCCTGACGTATTGTGGCGACAAGCGATCGACACGCGATTGCTTGACCCGGACGAGCCGGTTGCCTTGCTGCTCATCGCGGTGCTTCACGTTCATCAACCGGACAGAGATGGCAACGATATAGGTCTCGAATCCGTCGCCCGATTCCGGGAACTGCTGCCGCGAGGCTCTTATCTCGCGATATCACACGTAACCGACGAAGGTGTTCCACGGGCGTCTTCCGAAAACCTGGCCGAGCTCAAACGAATGTACGACGAATCAAGCAGCAGTAACGTCATCCTGCGGACGCGTGAACAAATCTCGGCACTACTCGACGATTTCGAGGTCATCGACCCTGGCTGGGTCTGGACACCGGACTGGCATCCGGAGGAGACCGGCCCGACCGCTCGACCGGTGTCGTTCGACTCGTCAAATCAAGCGGTGGTCTGGGCGGGCGTCGGGCAGAAGCCGTAGAGCGGGCCAGCAGGACAGACAGCACTGGTACCAGGGTCACTGGCGAGCGCGTGGGTGATGCCGGTCAAGACCGCCGAGCCGGTGTGAGGCGGTGACGTCCAGCCGGGCGCGGTCAGATGCAGGTCGGTTCTGTGAGGGGCGCAGGCTTCTGAGCCTCTGAGCTGGGCGGCCGGCTTCGTCATCCTTTGAGCCAGTCGATGGCGATGGCGACGAGCGCGGCGTTGAAGAAGAAGCTGACGACGCTGTGGACGATGACGCGGCGCCGCATCGGCCGGGTGGTGACGGTGACGTCGGAGACCGCGAAGGACGTCCCGATCGTGATGGCGAAGTAGAGGAACTCGGTGAACTGCGGCACCGGGCACTCCGGGAAGTCCAGCCCGCTGTCGGCGGCGTATTCCCGCGCGTAGATCTGCGCGAACGCCGAATGCAACAGCAACCAGGACAACAGGATCGTCACCGCGGCGACCGCCTGGGTGGCCTGGCTGCTCTCGTCCTCGCCGCGGTTCGCGATCACCATGAGGCCACCGGTCAGTCCGGAGCAACTGATCACCAGGGCGAAGAGCTGCGTGTACCAGCGCGGGCCGGTGAGCGAGCGCAGATCCTCAGGGGCGCGGGCGGGCAGCTCACGGCGCATCTCGAGCCAGCCCATGACGAGATACCCGATGGCGACCACGTCCCACGCCAGCAACGGGACCAGCGACTCCCGGTCACGGAGGAACAAGACCAGCCAGGCCATACCGAGGACGGCGAGGACCAGTTCGAGCAGCAGCATCAGCTTCCGGGTCACGCCGTCATCGTCTCCCAGCACGACACCGAGGGCGAACGGACGGATTCAGCGTCGGCTGCTGAAGCGGTCCGAGATCCGGTCGAGCGCCCGCGCGGCCCGCAAGGATGGCGCGCTGGTGGACGAAGAGTCGTTACCGGAGACGGAGGTTGCCGCCGGTGATGCGGGCGGTGACGGCCTGATGGCCGGTGAAGTCGCGCAGCATGGCCGTCAAGGTCACATGTTTTCGGTGCCGGGATAGTCGGTGTCCAGCGAGGCGACGGACGGATGGCAGATTGCACAACAGGTGATGCCGGGCGGAGTGCTGTCCGCTCCAGAAGCCTTCCAGCAATTCCCCGCGCTGGCCGCTCCGGCCAGTGACAGGACGGCACCTACCACCGTCGCGGCGAGCACGCTTGCCGAGGAAATCCGACGAACCAGGGACATCTTTCGCTCCTGAGATCTCGCGGCGATCAGGCCGCGCTGGCTATGAAGGTATGAAGTGACCGCAGATGCGCGCGTGTTCCAATCGCACTTGTGGATCAACAGACCTGATCAATATCGGTCAGAACGTGGCCGGCTATGCCCGGACCTGGACGCTCGAGCCGTCATGCTTCCACCCGTCCAGGTAGTTGAGGGGCGCCCATCCGCCATACCCATTTCGTTCCTGCAACACCCAGCAATGATCAACTACCTGCCCGACGCTACCCCGATGAAGTCAGCGAAGGAAAAGCCTTTCAGCCACACATCTGTGCCTTCACGGGCAGACCTGCACGACAGCGCACCACACAGCCCAAGCGGACGCCGACGGCCACACAAACCTCGCACGCCGGCGGCCCGGCTCGTCCCACCAGGGACACCCTCCTCGCCACGCGGTCTCTTCTGCCCACTCGCGGCTCTGAGTCCGCTCGTACGCCCTTTGTCGGACTCATGTGGAGGTGAGCGCCATGACAATCGCGACGACGCCGAGCGGTCAGCCGATCGTCTGCGACGGCTGCGGCGCGCCGGTCGAGGTGGTCACCGCCGCGATGCGGCATCCGGTGCCGCGCGAGATCGTGATCCGCTGTCTCGTGCTGCCCGCGGTGATGCGGCTGCTCGGGGAACCACTGGTGGCGCGGCTAACCGCGGAATCGCGCGGCCAACGCGGCGATCGGTGAGCGCCGGGTCCGAACGGGAAGCTGTCCGGAGATGATGTCCTCCAGCAGGGTCGCCACGGTCTCCTTCGCGCACGTTCGGTTGGCGCCGATCCCGCCCGAGGGACCGCGTTTGATCCAGCCGACCACGTAGGCGCCGGCGGTTCCCTCGACGCGGCCGGCGGTGTTCGGGATCGTGCCCCGGTCGTCGTCGAACGGAAGACCCGGCACGGGGACACCGCGGTATCCGACCGCGCGCACGACCTGTCCGGTGGCGATCTCGGTTTGCCCGTCCTGGCCCGTGACGCGCAGACCGCGCACCTGCGTGTCCCCGATGAACCCCGTGGGTGCGGAATGGAATCGCAGGACGATGCGGCGTCGGTCCGCGTCCGGCGGTGCGGTCCAGTCGACGGTCTCGCGGCCGAGCTCACGCAACAGTTTCGCCTTGCCTGTGCCCGCGTCGATCGCGGCCGTCGTGCGTGGGTCGGCGTCGTCGACGATGAATGGTACGTCGGCGCGCGCGGCGAGCGCGAGCAGTTCCGGGGAGGTGTAGGCGGCATCCTCCGGGCCGCGCCGGGCGAGCAGCACGACTTCCCGGATCTTGCTGGTGCGCAAGCATTCCAGCGCGTGCGGGGCGATCGTGGTGCCGGTCAGAGTCTCCGGGTCGGCGGTGAGGATCCGGGCCACGTCGAGGGCGACGTTGCCGGTGCCGATCAGCACGACGCGTTCCGCGGACAGGTCCACCACGTTCGCGGGGACGTCCGGGTGACCGTTGTACCAGCCGACCACGGTGGTCGCGGCGACGCTGCCGGGCAGGTCCTCGCCGTCCAGGCCGAGTCCTCGCGCGGACGAGGCGCCGACAGCGTAGACGACGGCGTCGTGGCGCCCGGCCAGTTCGTCGACGGTGACGTCCCGGCCGACCTCGGTGCCCAGGGTCAGCCGCAGCCGCGGGTGCTCCTGGAGCCGCGAGAACGTCTCGGCGATCCGTTTCGTGGCCTGGTGGTCCGGGGCGACGCCGTAGCGGATGAGCCCGCCCGTGACCGGCTGCCGGTCGATCAGGGTGACCCGCGCGTTCGTGTGCAGGAGCAGGTCCTCGACGGCGTACATACCGGCCGGTCCGGAGCCGACGACGGCGATGTCCGGTGGCGCGAAATCGCTCGGAATGGCCCTGTCGAACGTCGGCGGGCTCCAGCGGTGGAAGTTCGGTGCCGGATCCGCCGAGGACACGACCTCGCGGCCCGCGTAGTACTCCGCATTGATGCCCGCGTAGACCTCGAGCGATCCGGTCAGCAGATCCGCCGGGAAGATCGCGTCCACCGGGCAGGCGTCCGCGCAGGCCCCGCAATCGATGCACGACGCAGGGTCGACATAGAGCATCTCTGTGGTGCCGAAATCGGGCTCGTCCGGCGTCGGATGGATGCAGTTGACCGGGCAGACCGACACGCAGGTGGCGTCGCTGCAGCAGGTCTGGGTGATCGCGAAGGCCATGTCAGATCAGGTTCGCCCGCTTGTAGAACACCAGCGCAGGGCGGGTCAGCAGACCGCATGAACCGAGGAACTCCATCAGACCGGCACAACTGGAGCGCATCATCGACTTGTGGTGCTCGTTGGTCTTCGCTTCGCGCAACGCTCGCGCGGTGTCGAGTCCGGCGTTCTTGTAGACGTCCCGGTTGACCATGCTGCTGACGATGAAGTACGACGCGATCGCGATGACCAGCGCGTTGAGCCGGCGGCGCACGGGACCCGCGCCCGCCAGTTGCTCACGGGTTTCATCCCTGGCGAACTTCATGTGCCGCGATTCTTCGACAACGTGGATGTTGTTGATGGTGCGCACGAACGGGACCACGCGCTCGTCGCGCATCCAGTCGCGCTGCATCACGTCGAGAACCTCTTCGGCGACGAGGATCGCCGCGTAGGCCGCCTCGCCACTGGCCGTCGCCTTGAAGACCCTGCCGAGTTCGACAGCGAGCCGACGCGGGCGGTACGGGGGCGCGCCGAGTTTCGCGGCGCCGCGGGCGAACATGATCGAGTGGCGGCATTCATCGGCGATTTCGGTCAGCGCCCACTGGAAGGCCGGGTCGGTCGGGTCCTTGGCGTAGAAATCGCGCAGCACCATCTGCTGGAGGATCATCTCGAACCAGATACCGGTGCTCGCGACCGAAGCGGCTTCCTGGCGCGTGAGTTCCTTTTGCTGCTCTGGGCTCATTTCGCCCCAGTAGCTCGTGCCGTAGAGGGTGCTCCACTCCGGGCTCGCGCCGTGGAAGTCCTTGTCCAGCGGCGTCTCCCAGTCCACCTCGGTGGCCGGGTCATAGGACAGCATCGCGGCCGAATCGAGAAGCCGCTGCGCGGTCTCGCGGCGACCGGCCTCGGCCGTGCGCGGCACATCGGTGCTGGTCATACGGACCTCCCTGACGGCGTCGACAGAGTGCGCGGCTACCTGTTACCGCGATTCACTGTTACCCAAGGTAACATATAGTAGGCCGTCTCGCGAGTGGCCGTGTCAGCCCACGGAAGAGGGGAAATCCGCCCATGACCGCATCCCGCCGCGTCGGCACTTTCGACCACGACGGACTCGTCTTCGACGTCCGCGACACCGGCCCGCTCGACGGCACCATCGTCGTCCTGCTGCACGGATTCCCCCAGACCAGCGCGTCGTGGGCGGAGACCGCCGCACTGCTCCACCAGCGGGGATACCGCACGATCGTGCCCGACCAGCGCGGCTACTCCCCCCGCGCGCGCCCACGAGGCCGCTTCGCCTACCGGTCGAGTCGTCTCGTGGCCGACACCGTCGCGCTCATCGACACCCTCGGCGCCGGACCGGTCCATCTGGCCGGACACGACTGGGGTGCCAACGCCGCCTGGTCGACAGCGGCCCGGCGACCTGATCTGATCAGGTCACTGACCACCGTGTCGGTCCCCCACTCCGCGGCGTTCCTCCGCGCGATGATCAGCAGTGACCAGCTCATCCGGTCCTACTACATGTTCCTGTTCCAGCTCCCCTGGCTGCCCGAACTCGCCATCCGGCGCCGGCCACGCGTACTCGAACGGACACTGGCAGGCACGGGGATGACACCGGCCCAGATCGACCGGGTCCGCCAGGACATCGTCCTCGGCGGAGCCCTCACCGGCGGACTGAACTGGTATCGCGCGATGCTGCTGCAACACCCGGCCGCCCTCCGCGCCAGGGTCACCGTGCCGACCACCCACGTCTGGAGCGACGGCGACACGGCCTTGTCCCGGCGAAGCGCCGAACTCGCCGGCCAGTACGTCGACGCCGCCTATCGGCTCGAAATCCTGACCGGCGTCAGCCACTGGGTCCCCGAAGAAGCGGCCACGACACTGGCCGCCATCATCGACCGCACGGCCACGGACGCCTCCAGTCCGCCGGCCTGACCTCCTGGAAACACACCGAGGCGAGATGTGCGAGGAGCAGCGCCGTCGTGGCCTCGGCGGCCTCTTCGGGGATGTTGTGCCCGATCCCCGCGAGATTCTCCAGCCGATACGGTCCGGTGCCCCAGTTCTCGGTCGTCGCCACACCCGAGGGGGCGACCATGCGATCCTTCGTGCTCGCGATGAAGAGCGTCGGCACCGAGACCCGCTGTTCGTAACCTGCGAAATCGTTGGCCCGGTACCAGTTCAACGCGGCGGTCAGGGCGCCCGGCCGGGAAAGCCGCCGGAAGTACTCCGCTGATGCTCCCACTCGATGCCGAACTCGGGGAAGCCGTGCAACAACAGCACTTTCCGGCCGTGCCGCGGGCCGGCGGCCACAGCGTCGAAGATGCCGGCGGGAGTGGGTATCCGCAGCGGTTGTATCCGCGTCGGCTCGGCGGCTTGTGCGGTGCCCGCGACACCCGAAGACGCCACACCGATGGCGGCCGTGGCACTCATTTCGAGGAAACCTCGACGAGAGGGAGAGAGCCAGAACGCCTCACCCATCCAGGCATGCATCGCGTGAGTGGCGGAGACCCGGTTCGAGC
This sequence comes from Amycolatopsis alba DSM 44262, assembly GCF_000384215.1. NCBI lineage: Bacteria > Bacillati > Actinomycetota > Actinomycetes > Pseudonocardiales > Pseudonocardiaceae > Amycolatopsis > Amycolatopsis alba. The sequence continues at coordinate 9,653,203 of NZ_KB913032.1, forward strand.
ACGCTCGTCAGGTGGACCGGCCACCGGCGGTGGCGAGAACCAGCACCGCCCCGGCCGCGAATACCCCACCGAGCCACATCACCGCGGTGGTCCCGGCTGCGTCCGTGGCCAGCCCGCCGGCCAGCGCTCCGACCGCGATCGCCGCGTTGAACACTCCAGCGAACAGACCCGACGTCGCTTCACGGTCCTCCGGGGCGGCCATCAGCATCCATGATTGCGCGGCCACCGAGACACCGCCGTACGCCAGGCCCCAGACCACCAAGAGCGCCGCAACTGCCAGTGTGGTCAGCCCCAGGAGCGGAACCAGCGCCATCGTCGCCGACAAAGTCCCGCTGAGCACCAGCATCGTCACCCGTGGTGATCGCGACGCTCCGGCGCCCGAGGCGAAATTGCCCGCGACCCCGAAGAGCCCGTAAACCAGGAGGAGCGTTCCGATCTGCCCCGCGCTGACCCCGGACACCTTTTCCAGCACCGGCCGGACATAGGTGTACGCGGTGAAATGCCCGATGACGATCAGCGCCACCACGATCAGTCCGAGGCGCACCCGCGGCACACTCACCAGCCGCAGCATCGCGCCAGGGCGAACGGCCCCTTCCGTCGGCAGCGACGGAAGCGACATCACCAAAGCAGCCGACACCACCAGTGAAAGGCCGCCGGCACTGACGAAGGCGGCCCGCCAGCCGACCAGTTCCCCGAGGTAGGTGCCTGCCGGTACACCCAGCACGGACGCCACCGCGATTCCGCTGAAGATCAGTGAAGTCGCGGATCCGATCGACCGCGGTGGAACCAGCCGCACGGCCAGGCTCGCGGCGATCGCCCACACTCCGCCCATGCCGATCCCGACGAGGACCCGAGCGACCAGCATGACGCCGAACCCAGGCGACCACGCTGCCAGGAAGTTCCCAGCCGCCAGCAACACCATCAAGGCGCACAGCACGGCCCGCCGATCGAGCTTGCCGAGCGCCGGGATCAGCAGGGGCGCGGAGACGGCCGCGACCAGGCCGGTGATCGTGAGCGTCAGACCCGCCATACCTTCGGTGACCTGCAGGTCGCGGCTGATCGGGGTCAGCAGGCCCACCGGCAGCATTTCCGAGGTGACCACGGTGAAGGTCGCCCCGGCGAGCGAGCTCACCGCCGGCCAGCCCTTTTTCCTCTGTTCGGTTTCCTTTGTCGTCACGTGTTCCAGGCAACCGTCGCCCGCTGCCGGGAACAACGGCCGATGTCTCATCCTTCTATGAGCGTGACTACTGGATCCGCGGAGGAGAAGACCGATGAGCGGCCTGGAGATCCGTGAGCTGGAGGCGTTCCTGGTACTGGCCGAGGAGCTGCACTTCGGCCGGGCAGGCGAACGCCTGTACGTCTCTCAGAGCCGGGTCAGTCAGCTGCTCCGCGCGCTGGAGGGACGAATTGGCGCGACGCTCGTCGAGCGGACGAGCCGCCGGGTGGAACTGACTCCGCTAGGAGAGAAGTTCCTCGCCGAACTGCGTCCCGCCTATGAGGCGCTGCGGGCCGCCGTCGACCATGCCCGTTCCACCGCGCGAGGGATCGGCGGTGTGCTGCGAATCGGCTTCCAGGGCATCATCGACGACCACCTCGCGAACGCCATCGGCGGATTTGAGAAGCACCACCCGGACTGCGCGGTGGAACTCACCGAAATCCCGCTGGCCGATCCGTTCGGCTCGCTCCGCCGCCGGGAGATCGACGCCGCGGTGGTGCTGCTTCCGGTGGAGGAACCGGATCTCGTACTCGGTCCGGTTTTCTCTCATCAGCCACAGATGCTCGCCATCTCGCCTCGGCATCGGTTTGCCCGCAGGGAGTCCGTCACCGTCGAGGAGCTGGCGGAATGTCCTCTGATCGGGATCCGCGGTCCGGCCCCGGAATACTGGCGCCACGCCCAAGCCCCCGAAATCACCCCCGGAGGCCGCCGGATACCGCGTGGACCGACCGTCGGCACATTGCAGGAGGGTATGGGCCTCGCCGCGGCAGGCCAGGGCGGAATGGTGCTGTGCCGCTCGACAGCCGAACACCAAGGACGGCGGGATTCGGTCGCCTTCGTGCTGCTCACCGGGCTGCCGGAATCGGTGCTCGGCGTGGTTTGGCATGCGGAGGCCGACGGCAGGGCGCGTGCCTTCGCGGAGGAGATCGCTGTTCAGGCTCGAAGCTGACCGTGCCGGGATGAAGGGCGAACGGTCGCTGTCACCGTCCGCCCTCCCGGAAACCGGAAGCTTGATCCTTGGAGGGAAGTCAGACCCGGTAGACCTTGATGTACATACTCCGCCATGCGCCGTTTCCGTCGTCGAGGCCGACGAAGGCGAATCGGTCACCATAGCCAGGCGACTGGCAGGCCCAGGTCAGTGGTGCGTCGTTCACCATCCCGCGCCGGAAGCAATCCGACGAGCTGATGTAGGACTTGATCGCCACGTTGGTCCCGCCCGAGACATCGAACTCGATCACAAGGGGGCCGCCGTAGCTGTAGAAGCCGACGTCACACCCGGACGCCGCTGCGCAGTGTCGCTCGGCGACAAGCGTCGCCGCCTGCGCGGTGCCGGGCGTCCCGATCGCGGCCGCCAGACCTATGGCGGCGACAGCAGCGCCGTATCGGAGCTTGTTCACCATGCTCACCCTTCCTCGCCAATGTGGTGACCAGGTCCAGATCTGGACACAGTGTCGGAAGCCTTGCCGTCCCGGCCTCCCAGTGCCCGGAGGCACTTGATGCACTGCCTGGCGTCGGCAGCGGCTTGTCAGCAGATGTGAGCGGAATGGAATCGGGCCTCGCCGTAGTCGGCGTTGGGGTCGTAGCCGGGATAAACCTTCCACGGGCCGCCGACGTCGGCGTACAGGCACCACACGTTGCCCGTGGTGTTGGACCAGCTGCGGATGCGGTAGTTGCCGATGCTGATGCCACTCCAGCCGTTGCTGCAGGTCTTGGAACCGCTGTAGTTCGTTCCCGTGTGCACGCAGAGTTCGGGCACGGGGGCCGCGTTCGCGGCCGGCGCGAAAGCGGTCGCCGTAGCCGCGACCGCGGCGAAAGCCATGACGGTTGTTCCCAGTTTTTTCACTTCTGCTCCTTTGTCGCTTTGGCGGAACAAAGAGCAGTAGTCCACGAACGCGAGTCTCCGGGCAAGGCGGTTAAGGCTGCGCTGAAATGGTTGCGGGCCGCGGTTCGGGCGGCAGCGAAGCGAAACCGCGTTTACCCAGCAGGGGCCGGATGCTTTCGGCGGCGGGGTGCCCGAGACGGTCGAAGACGGCGAGGGATTCTCGCCAGTACCTGTGGGCTGTCGACTTCTTCCCGGTGGAGTTCGACAGATGCCCGATGGCGCCGAGGGTCGCCGCTATCCCTTCGGTGTCGCCGATTTCGGTCCGGATCGTCAGGGCCCGGTGGAATCCGTCCATTGCCTCTTCGTAGCGGCTGGTGTGCTGCAGGGCTTGGCTGAGATTGTGCAGCGCCAGGGCTTCGAGGTGTTTGTCCGCCAGTTCTTCGCTCAACGCCAGTGCTTCGAGAAGCCGCTCCCGCGCGAGCTCGGCCAGCCCGAGATCCGCGGCGACGAAGCCCAGGGTGCACAACGCCTTGGCCAGGCCGATCGTGAAGCCTGCCTTTCGGCACAGCTCGATGGAGCGTTCCAGGACGGCGAGTGCGCGTTGCGCGCTGCCAGTGTGATGCAGCACGGTGCCCAGGCAGTCGAGCGCGGCGGCCTGTCCCTCGGGCATGCCCAGATCTTGGAACATGCGTTCCGCTCGGCGTAGGTGTCGTTTCGCAGCGAGGGGATGCTGACCGCTCGAACGATGGGCGGCCCCGAGGCTGTAGTGCATGGCCGCTTCGGCGGACTTGTTCCCCTCTCGCTGGGCAGCGGTCAACGCCGCTTCGGCCATCGATCGCCAAGTGGCGACATCGTAGTTGCGCCAGAGGTAGCCGCGAAGCACGTCCGTGATCTGCCACGAGAGTTCCCGCGGGCCGTGCTCCGCGGCATGCAGGACCGTCGCCGCCAGACTCCCGCGTTCGGCTGCGAGCCAGTCCGACGGCACGACGTGGGCTTCCCCGCCCGGCCCTTCCGTTTCGGGTAAGGAACACAGCCGCAGCATTCCCGGATAGGCCTGATCGGTCAGCACCGCCGCCGTGCGCAGGTAGTACTCCGAGAGCCGCCGCCACGCGAGAGCCCGATCGTCCTCACTGTCCACTTCTGCGCAAAGCTGGGCAGCGTACAGCCGGAGGAGGTCGTGGACCTGGTAACGATCGGACGTGCGGCGCTGGACGAGATGGGCTCCGACGAGGCGATCGGCGAGCTTCACGGTGTCTGCGACGGTGTCGCCCGCCAAGGCCGCCAGAGCCGCGATACTCACGTCGGCCGACGGCACGAGACCGAGGAGCCGGAACAGGCACGCGGATTCCGGGCCCAGCGTCGCATAGGAGAGCTCGAACGCTGTCTGCACCGCCGCACCGCCACCTGGACCGACGGCCAGCCCGGCAAGTCGGTTGCCCGCGCGGAGCGCGGTCACATAATCGTCGAGGCTGTCGTGGGCACGACCCGCGAGGTTCGCCGCGACGATCCTCAACGCCAGCGGCAGACGTGCGCACAGATCGCTCAGCGCGGACAGGGCCGGGGTGTCCGGACTCCTGTTCAGCAACCGGGCCAGCAGGGTGACCGCCTCTCGACGGCCGAGCACGTCCAGCTCGATGGACCGGGCATCGGCGTGCAGTCCGAGCGCGGACAGATCATTGCGGCTGGTGACCGCGACCATACTGCGAGAATTGGCGGGCAGGACGGGAAGGACGTGCTCCGGCCCCGTCACATTGTCCAGCACGAGCAGCACTTCCCGGTCGGCGAGCAGGGACCGCAGCAGGGCCGCACGCGCTTCGAGGTCGAGTGGCACCGCGGTGGAGGTGACCCCGAGACCGGTCAGGAACGCCGTCAGCGCGTCGCCCGCAGTTCGGGTCACCGAGTCGGAGAAGCCGTGCAGGTTGTAGTACAGCTGCCCATCGGGGAACCGGCCGCTGACTCGATGAGCCCAGTGGATCGCGAGGGCTGTCTTCCCGACCCCGGCGGAGCCGGTGATGACGACGACGCGTGCGGCGCGGCGGGTGTGGTCGGAGGCTGACAGGAAGGCGTCGAGCTCCGCGAGTTGCGAAGCGCGGCCCATGAACGTCGTACTGTCGGGCGGCAATTGTTCCGGAGCCCTGAGATTCCCAGTCCTGGGTGGCGTGGCGCGGACAGGCTCGAGGCAATGCAGGTAGGCGGCACGCAGTTCGGTTCCGGGGTCGACGCCGAAGGACTCCCTGAGCTTGACACTGAGTTCGTGGAACAAGCGGACTGCGGCCTGTCGCTGTCCGGTGGCCGTCAGCGCGAGAATGATCCGCGCGTTGATGCCTTCGTGCAGTGGTTCGGTCTCGGCCACGTCTCGAAGTCCCGGCAAAGCGCTGTGGTGCCTGCCATGCGCGAAGGCGAGGTCCGCGTGGGCAAGGGTGGCGATCATGCGTCGCTGGGTCAGCGCGACGACGGCCGGATGCTGCTGGATCTCCGGCCCGAGGTCGGCCAGCGCCGGCCCTCGCCACAACGAGAGCGCTTTCTCGTACTCGCCTTCCGATGCCTTGAGCCGCCCCGCCTCGTGGAGGGCGGCCGCGTCGGCCACCCGGAGGAGGAATTCCAGAACGTCGGTCTGCCCGGCCGTCAGAGTGAGGCGGTATCCGGTGCCGCCACGTTCGAGCGGTTGTGGTTCGTCGCCGTTCGTTCGGAGTAGCCGCCGGATCCGGGAGGCGTAGGTGTGGAGAAGGTTCCGGTAGGTGGCGGGGATGCCCTCGCCCCACAGGAAATCGACGATCTCCGACCGGCTCACCGGCTCGTTCGCCCGGAGGGCCAGCAGACCGAGCAGACGGCGCAGCATCGGGGCACCGACATCGATCCGCCGTGGTCCGTCGTGCACGATCATCGGCCCGAGCACGTCGATCCGCAGGGCCACTCCGGAGTCGATCTCGACGGCGGAGAGTCCCGTGGCCTGGACAAGTTTCCGCACGGACCTGGAGTGCGGCCGGACACTCACCTCATGTTCGATGTCCCGCAGTGTGCGCACACTGATACCCGCGCGACGAGCCAGTTCGTCCTGGGTGATTCCGGTCCGTGCCCGGTACGCGAGCAGCGCTTTCCCCAAGGTCATGACGCCCCCCAGCGTTGGTTCATGCCGACCGGTCCCCAAAATACCGTGTTCGGCTGACGAGTTTCCGCTGTTTCTCCGGTCGACGACGATTTCTGCCGGTCTTCTCCCGTTTCCCCCGCTCAGCGGGGTGGTCCAGGTCAAGAAACGCGTCAGGTTCCGGGACGGTGTCGTGCCTAGGCTGGATCGGCGAACAGATGGGGGTGATCTTTTGCTGCGCATTCATTTTTCGTCGGCCGACGTGCTCGGACTGCGGGTTTCGGCCACTCCCGATCCGCTGTGGGAGCTTCTGCTGAGCCTCCACACGGCGCAAACGGTCGGCATCAGCGGCGCACTCCGTGTGTGGCGGACAGCGGTGCGCGGAAAACTCGCGCCGTCGGCCGCTTTGCTCTGGCCCTTGGCGCGACCGCGAGGTTACTCACCGGATTTCTTGACCCCGACGGCTGGTGAGCAAGGCTTCGATGCAGGTCTGGAGCAACTGCTGGCCACTTCGCGGACACGGCTCCGAGCCGACCTTTCGCTCTTGGCACGTCCCACGTCCTGGACGACTGATCTCGCCGATGGCCGGAGCGAAGCCCTCCACAGGCTGGGAGACGCCCTCGAGGCGTACCACGCTGTCGCCATCGAACCGTTCTGGGACGTCATCCGGCGCGTGGCCGGTGCGGATCGCGAGCGAAGGGCGGCGACCGCGATCACCGAAGGTACCGGAGCCATGCTCACGACCTTGCACCCTGACGTTCGCTGGGACGACAGTGTCCTGAAAGTCGCCTATCCCGTCGATCAGGACGTTCACCTGGACGGGCAGGGCCTCACCCTGGTGCCCTCGTTCTTCTGCCTGCCAGGGCCCATCACCCTGCTGCGACAGAACGAACAGCCGATTCTCGTCTATCCCGTCGACCGAGACCTCGAGTCCTTGGCCACCGTCGGCCACGCGCGGTTCGGGCAGGGGCTCACAGCGCTGCTGGGCAGGACCAGGGCACGAGTGCTGCACGCCATCGCGGCGGCGGCCCCGGTCACCACCTCGGATCTCGCGCGGGAGGTCGGGGTCTCCGTGGCCGGCATCAGTCAGCACACGTCGGTGCTCCGGGGCGCCGGGCTCATCACCACGGTCCGGGACCGCGGCTTCGCGCGGCACCGGGTTTCACCGCGCGGTGAGGCGTTGCTGAGCGGGTAGGTTCCGGCTTCGATCTCGGCCGCGCGCCTGGGTTACGTCAGCAGGCCTTGACGACGACCGAGTGTGCCTTGCCGCCGAGGTCGAGGATCTTCACGTTCCGGTTACCCGCAGGCACGCGAACCTGATAGGTGCCGGGGTCGACCGGATAGCCGAAGTAACTGCCCGCCGGGGCTGCCCCGGTGCCTGCGATCATCGAGCCGTTGGTGCGGTGGATCGTGGTCGAGACCGCTGCACCGCAGTTGTTGGAGATGTAGATTTTGCCCTTCGTCGCGGCCGAGGCGGAACCCGCGCCGACGGTGGCGATGACCATACCCGCGGTGGCCAGAACGGTGAGAACGCGCCGGGTGGCCGTCATTGTGCTCCTCTGGGTGCTGGTGGGGATCGGCTACAAGATATCCACAAGCACGTCCCTGCACTGTCGGTCGAACGGACCACATCGCCTGGGTACTGTCCACCGCCCCGCGCCTTGGCCGGTCGACGAGCGCATGACGTCGAGCAGCGGCGGGTTCGTGTTCGAATCTCCCATTCCGACCGCCAAGCCAGTGCATCTATTTCTTCATCTCGGGACCATAGAGCCAAGTCATTCCTGACACACGAAGCACCGATATCAATATCTTCATCCACAGCGAATCGAGGGAGACTCTGCCATCACCGACCCGGCACCGCGGAGGAGACCAGGATCGCTTATCGCCACCACTGTGCCAAACCTGAAAAGTTGTTATCTTCTCTTTGACGAACAGGCTTCGGATCCCCAGTCAGCTACGGCACGAACGCGCCGGACGGCCCACCGAGGATTCTTGTCCCTGCAGGCCATCCAGCCCGTAGTCAAGCGACGAGGGTCAGTTTCCTGACTTGTGCCTCTTCCGCGTTTCAAGGCCTCGCTTTATCAGTCTGGCTATTCCCCCGACGAGAACCAGTATCACAGCCAAGACAGTCGCAAAGATGAGGGAGAACTTAAGGTCGCTGACACCGAATGGCACGGTCATCAGGAAGCATGCGCCCCAGATGATCGCAAGCACGGTCACAACGTCTGCGACTCGCTTCAGGGGGCCACTCACCAGAAGAACCTCCAATTTGCCCGAGTTCCGAGGAGGGCCCTGCTCACTCTGGCGTGGTGCCTCCATTTGCAAACGGAGCCGAGCCGTGATTGACGCCAAGACGAAATTGCCGCCGAAGGACCAACATCCCCGCAGATCGGCAGCGATGTTGACGTGGTGGGCCGGGTCGGGCTCGAACCGACGGCCAAGGGATTATGAGACCGCAGATCCGACATGTCAGCCAGTGTCGTCGAACGCTAAATTCTGCCGGTTTGTGCAGGTCAACGCCGGTTTGAGCCCAGAATGAGTGCCACTGCGCGTCGGCCTGTATCGGGCACTACGCAGGCAACGGAGCCCAATCGGAGACGACGTGCCTGCCCATTCGGCAGCACCTTTGCTGCCAGCAGGACCACATGCCCTCCCGCTCCCCGGCGCGACATCCCCTTCCATGGCGCCGGAATCGCCGGCCACCCCCAAAGATCAAGACACTCCCGCCACCCCGCACCACGACATCCACCGCCCAGCCAAAGGAGGACTTCATGGCTGGCAACGTCTCCACCGCTTCCGCGCCGTCATGGCTTTCGCCACCATCGACGTTGCCGATCCGACCGGGACCACCATGGCAGCACCGGCCCTGGTGACCGATCCATGTTCAATCACTAATCATGAGTGATCGGATTCCGCAGGATCGCCGGAGCCCACAGAACCTTCCCCTCCGAAACTCGGCAACATCGTCAAGCCAGAGCCACAAGACGAAGCGCCATTCACACGTCCGTCAACAAAATGAACCTCGAAGCGCCCAAGGTCATAACCGCCCGCCTCCCAAGCCATGTCACTTGTCTCGACACGGCACGGCACGCCCAGTCGCACGCTCCCTCACCAGCCAGCTCAGCCCGACCACCTCCTCATCCAGCACCTAGTCCGACACCATCGGAGCACACAATCCACCACGAGTAGAACATACGTTCGCGTTGCGCCGGCGGGGCGTTGCAGCCGTACCGTCGTCACGACCCCACTGGACACGAACGACCAGCGAAGTCCTCGCGCCCTGAGAAGCTTCGCCGCGCGTCCCCCTGTTGCGATCCTCGCTGGCTGCGGGCGGGCGGCACTGCTTCCCGCGGGCGCGGGCTCTTGCGCTGCACTGAAGTTGCGAACCTCGCTGGTCGCGGACGGCCAGCGCTGCGATGGCACCAGACCGGATTCGCGAACTCGCGGATGTTGCGATCCACGCTGGCTGCGGACGGCCAGCGCTGCCTTGCAGGCTCAGCAGGTACTCGGCGTCCCTCACGGCGTTGCAATCCTCGCTGGCCGCGGACGGCCAGCGCTGCCCTGCACGACCAGGAGGTTCACCGTTGAGCAGGCCCAGGACGAAGCCTAGTTCCCAATCACTGGGATGACACGCCACGTGTCGCTTCGGAACCGACAGGCGTGTCACGCGACGCTCCAGGTTCCGAAACGATCGACGGCAGCAAACGAGTTCCGGCGCAGCAACCGGGGCTTTCTGATGGGTGTCGGACAATCCCGGCGGACCGGGACGCCTCCGCTATCGTTACCAAGTGAGTCGTTCCCAAAGGCGTGTGCCTGACAAAATGCGGGTAATGCTGGACACCAACCTCTGGTCATCCATCGGCGACGAGGAAGCGACCGCGGAATTCAACGCGGAGATGGCCGCACGGGGCGTGGCCGTTGTCACGCCGCCGAGCATTCTCATCGAGGTCGCACGTCTACCAGTCGCCGCGGCACGCCAACGAATCATCACCGCTCTGACGACCGGGCATCGCGTGCGGCTCCGCACCGAGGCCGCGCTGGAAGCGGCCGAAATCATCGCCGAGGCCAAGCGCCTACGGCCTCATTGGCTGCGTCGCATGCCTGACACCGGCAGGACCGCGTCTCTGGACACTTACTGGACCAAGAAGTTGTGGCGAGAGGCCGCCGAAGACTCCACTCGAATCCACGAGTACCAGGTTGAAACCTACCATCGGCCGACAGACTACCTGGTAGCCAAGCAGAAGGAGCAGCGAAAGGCCATACTGGAAACTGATTTCAATGTGCGTCCCTTGACCGCGATAATGGTCAAGTCGGAGCCTGACACCCCCGAAGAGTACCTTGACGGCTGGTCCGGCGAACCAGTGGAAGCCTGGCGAATAGAATCTTGGCACGTCTACCGGTACAACTTGTTCACCGTGGGAGGACGCGCCGCGCTCACCAGAGAAGACACGACGCGCGCCGATTGGGTCGGCGCCTACCTCGACCTTCGCATCATGCGTTCCGACACAGCCGACTTCGGCCGATTTTGGACACAGGACGTCGAGGTGACCAGAATGCCCCGGAACTGGCTTCGGTGGGCAGTACGCTTTGTACAGTCGACCCAGAAGATCGGTCCTGGGAATCCGGCCGACGAACAGCACAGTGCATATCTCCCGGACTGCGACGTCTTCGTTTCAGCCGATGCCCGCTACATCACCGCGCTGCGTCAAGTTCGCGCCGACGCACCTTTCGAGTTCGCTAAACCACTACAGTCATCGGGCGACCGCAGCGTACCGGTAACCCAGCGTATCGCCGAAGCACTCGACAGCGCTTGAGCCCCCTTTTGATCAAGAAGACAAGCCGCAGGTGACCAAACGGATACAGAATGAGGAACCTGGGTGGCATCGCGGCAGGAGGACGGGTTGGTTTCCGATTTCCACGGGCCTGGGTAGGCGCAGACGGTCGTGTAGTAGTTCGCGCCCGGCCGTGTCGTTTTCCAATCCACCTGTCCACGCACGTGCGCCGGGACCACGGTGACGTCCCGCTCGACGCCGCGGTCGACGGAACCGCGACCGCGGCGGTGGGTGTCGTCCGGCGGCACGGTGGATTCCGTGGCATCGGATGTCGTGCGGCCCACGGTCCGGGACGAGGTCCAGCCATTCGCGGGCGCGGCCAGGCCCACCACCCCGGTCGTGACCGGCCACCTCGGCAAAGGCCTCTCGGTGCGCGACAATCGGACGTCGGCCAGGAGGGGTGCTCACGACCCGCCAAGCCCCACCGCCGTCACCGCCTCGCCGACCTCCGCAGCCCTGCGACGGTCCGTCAGGTCGGATGCCCTACGGCGAGGCATGCGGCGGTAGGCGCAGCGCCAGACGCGATCATCCAGCCCGAAATCGGACGCAGTACCGGCCTCACCTCCCCCGACGCCGGCGCCTCCGGGCCGACCGCCCGGATCGACTCCGACAGCCACCGCACGCGCGACGTCGTCGTGCTCGGAGATGGGCTGGCGGCGGCCGACGGCTGCGGGTCGGCGGCTATGCCCTTCAACGTCGTAGAACGTTGAAGGAACGTTTCGGCTCGGCAGGGAAGCGCCGCCCCGAGGCAGCCTCGACCTGCTGGACGGCGTACCGGCCGGCTCTTGACGATATCCCCGTGAGACAACAAAAAGACTGCAGGTCGCAGGAGATCAACATGTCATGCGCGATGAGACCCTCCAGGCGGTGTGGGGTCTCACGATTCGTGCCGCTATCTCGCCGGCTGTGTCGTGTGGATGTCATCGACGACATTCTGGTGAGCCTCTGCGGCAGCGCACAGTCAGGTCTCGATCGCGCGCAGGCACCGTTCTGCCTGCTGCCGGAGTGCGCCTTCGAGTTCCGGTGGTCCGCTGACCAGGGTGAAATCGGTCTGCACTGAGGTGATCATCCACACCAGGTCGGACGTCGACGGGGCGCCGAGGTGCAGGAGACAGCGGCGCTCGTCGAGGGACTCGACGGCGCCCATTCCCGGCCACACCCGGTCGGCCACCGCGTCGGCCGATTCGTGCAGCTCGACCGTCGCCTGGCACGGCCAGGTGCGGGCGGAAAGCTGCTGCGCCAGATAGGCCGCGACGTCGTCGAACGGCGGCTCGCGGGGTGTGAACCGGGCGCCTGCGGGCGGTCGCGGGGTGAGGCGATCGACGCGGAAGGTGCGCCAGTCGTCGCGGTCGATGTCGAAGGCGACGAGGTACCAGTGCCTGCCGTAGTTGACCAGGCGGTAGGGCTCGGTGTGTCGCCGGGAGGCACCGCCGCGCGGGCTGAGGTAGTCGAAGCGCAGGCGTTCGTGGTGGCGGCACGCGTCCGCGATGGTCATCAGCGTGTCCGCCGAGATCTTCGGGCCGGGCGCCTCCCCGGCGCGCACGGTCGCGGTCTGGAGTGTGTTCACCCGATGCCGGAGCCGCGACGGCAGCACCTGCTCCAGTTTGGTGAGCGCGCGCAACGCGGTCTCCTCGATACCGGTGACCGAGCTGCTCGTGGCGGTGCGCAGCCCGACGGCCACCGCGACGGCTTCGTCGTCGTCGAGCAGCAGCGGCGGCAGGGACGCGCCCGCGCCGAGCCGATAGCCGGGCGTGCCTTGGAGTGCGTGCACCGGGTAGCCGAGTTCCCGCAGGCGCTCGACGTCCCGTCGCACGGTCCGGGTGGTGACGCCGAGGCGTTCGGCCAGGTCGGTACCCGGCCAGTCGCGGTGGGTCTGCAGCAGCGACAGGAGCTTCAGCAGTCGTGCGGAGGTTTCCAGCATGGTTTTCATTCTGCCGTCCGGTTAGGACCGAAGTTGTCCTAACCGGGTTTTAGCGTGGTCTCATGACACAGGACATCCGCGCTTTCTCGATCGACATCCCGCAGGCAGACCTCGACGACCTCGCCACGCGCCTGGCCGCCACCCGCTGGCCGAGTGAACTGCCGGACGTCGGCTGGAGCCGGGGTGTGCCCGCCGGTTACCTCGCCGGACTCGCCGAGTACTGGCGCACCGGTTTCGACTGGCGGGCGCAGGAGGCCGCGCTCAACGCCCACCCGCAGTTCGTCACCACCATCGACGGCCAGCGCCTGCACTTCCTCCACGTACGCTCGCCGGAGCAGGACGCCACGCCGCTGGTCCTGCTGCACGGGTGGCCGGGCGGGGTGACCGACTTCCTCGACGTGATCGGGCCGCTGTCGGACCCGCGGGCGCACGGGGGAGACCCGGCCGACGCCTTCCACCTGGTGATCCCGTCCTTGCCGGGGTTCGGGTTCTCCACGCCGCTGGCCGGACCGGGAATGAGCGCCGCGAAAATGGCAGGCCTGTTCACCAGGCTGATGGCCGCGCTCGGCTACGAGCGGTACGGCGTGCACGGCTACGACACGGGTTCGTGGGTCGCGCCGGAGATCGGCAAGCAGGATCCGGAGCACGTGCTCGGCGTGCACCTCACCGCGATGATCACCTTCCCGATCGGTGTCGAGGGCGAACTGGACGACCTTCCCGAGGCCGACCAGCGCCGCTGGGAGTCGATGCAGAACTTCAACGACGGCTACCTGCAGTGCAACTCCAAGCGTCCGCAGACGGTGGCCTACGGCCTGCACGACTCGCCCGCCGGTCAGCTCGCGTGGATCGTGGAGAAGTTCAAGGAACTGACCATGCCCGAAGACGCGCTGCCTGAGGAATGCGTGGATCGCGACCGCATGCTCGCCACGATCTCGCTGTACTGGTTCACCGGCACCGCCGGTTCGGCCGCCCAGATCTACTACGAGGAGATTTCGGCGAACGACTGGAGCGGCGGCGAATCCGGTGACTGGGGATCCGGTGACTGGAGCGGCGCTGCGGCGCCGACCGTGCCCACCGGGGTGCTCGTGTCCGCGCACGACGTGACCGTCCGCCGGTGGGCCGAGCGCGACCACCACATCGTGCACTGGACCGAACTCGGCCACGGCGGGCACTTCCTCGCCATGGAGGCCCCCGCCGCGCTGGCCGACGATATCCGTGTGTTCTTCCGGAAGGTGCGCTGAGATGGGCGCCCGCGGGACCGCGCTGCTGAGCCCGCGGGCGCTCAACCGCGCCCTTCTCGGCAGGCAACTTCTCCTCGGCCGCGTCGATCTCGGGGTCGCCGAGGCGATCGAGCATCTCTTCGGGCTGAACGCGCAGGACCCGGATCTCGCGTATTTCGCGCTCTGGAACCGGCTCGAACGCTTCGAGATCCAGGACCTCACCGTCGCCATCGAGCGTGGTGTCCTTGTGCGGTCCACGATGATGCGGGCCACCCAGCACCTGATGTCGGCGGCCGACTTCCGGCTGGTCCGGCCGGCGCTGGCACCACTGTTGCGGCGGGTGCAGCGCAACGCCTTCGGCAGCCGCACCACCGGCGTCGACCTCGGCGAACTGGTCGCCGACACGGCCGAACTACTCGAGGGCAGCGGCGTCCTCACCCGGCCCGAGCTGGGACGGGCGCTCGCGCGAACCCGGCTCCTGCGGCACGGCCGCGCCGACGTCGTCGCGTTCGAACGCGCCGTGACCCGGCTCCCCGAAATCCGGTACTGCCACCACATCACCGGCAACTACGACTACCTGCTCCACATCGAAGTCGCCGACCTGCCCGCCTACGAGCACTTCCACGCCCACAGCCTGGCGGGCCTGCCCAGCGTGGCGGCCGTGACCAGCTACATCACCATGAAAACCCTCACCCCCGGCCCGCCGGAAAGCCGGGTCATTGAGACGTGAAGCCGAGGCGGTCGTCGCGCACGAGTCCGGGAAGCAGGTCCTTGCGGATCTCGCCGGACTGGACGACCGGGGCTCAGACGCCAAGGGCGTGGACCCCTCCGTCGACCATGATCATCGTTCCGGTCGTGGCCGGGAGCCAGTCCGACAGGAGCGCGCAGACGCTCCTGGCCGTCGGGCTGGCGTCTGTGCTGTCCCAGCCGAGCGGTGCCCGGTCACCCCAGTCGCGCTCGAAGTCCGAAGAGCCTGGGATCGACTTCGCGGCCATGGTCTTCATCGGGCCCGCGCTGACCAGGTTGACTCGAATGCCCTGCGGCCCCAGTTCCTTGGCCAGGTACCGGTTAACCGACTCCAGTGCGGCCTTCGCGACGCCCATCCAGTTGTAGGCCGGCCACGCGACGCGGGCGTCGAAGTCCATGCCCACGATCGACGAGCCACGGTCCAGCAGCGGCAGGCATGCTCTGGCCAGGGACATGAACGAGTAGGCCGAGACTTCGACGGTGGTCTTGACGTCGCCGGCCGACGCGTCCAGGAACGGTGCTCCAACACAGCTCCGAGGTGCGAAGCCAATCGAGTGCACCACACCGTCGAGGCCGTCGACGTGCTCATGGACCCGTCCGGCCAGGCTGTCCAGGTGCTTCTGGTTCGTGACGTCCAGCTCCAGCACCGGCACCGCTGCGGGCAGCCGCTTCGCGATGCGCTCGACCAGCGACACACGGCCGAAGCCGGTCAGCACTACCTGCGCGCCTTCCAGTTGCGCGATCCTGGCCGTGTGGAAGGCGAGCGAGCTGCCGGTGATGATGCCGGTGATCAGCAGGCGTTTGCCGTCAAGCAGTCCTGGCACGAATCCTCCAAGCCGTGGTCCGGTGAACCGGGAAGGCAACGGCGGTCAACGCAGGGATCGGATCACCGGGCTCGCGGCGACCAGTCCGGCACACGCCAGCACGGCGCCGCCGCAGATCAGGAACACCGCCGTGGTGCCGAACGGCAGCAGGATCCCGGCGACGACGTAGGAGAACGGGTCGAACGCCACCGTGGCCAGAACGACGAGGCTCATCACCCGGCCCAGCAGTTGCCTGGACACTCGCTCTTGCAAGGTGGCCACGATGACCACTCCGAGAAACGCGGACCCGAGACCGATGAGTGTGACGACCGCTGTCGCGGTGACCACGTCGGTGACGACCGCGAGCCCGGCTGTTCCCGTGCCGATCGCCGCGACCCCGCCGACCACGGTCCAGCCGCGCCTGCCGGGTGGGCGCCATCCGGCGATCAGTGATCCTGCCAGCGACCCGGCGCCGAAACCGGAGAGCACGATGCCCAGAGATCCCGCTCCGCCGAGGCGTTGATCGGCGAGCACCGCGCCTCCCACAAGCACGGGGCCCACGACCGCGATGTTAATCACGGCGACGGCCGTCAGCAGCGCTCTCACGAGCGGTTCATGCCAGGCATATCCCAAACCCTCGCCGAGGGAATGCAAGCCGCCGAGTCGCTGGTCACCATCGACGGCGTCCGGACCGGCGCCTTCACCGAGTCGTGCCAGGCGGACGAGCGTGCCGAGGGCCAAGGCGGCCACGACGGCCACCGCCGTGATCCCAGCGAGCGCGGCGCCGAAGCCGACCGCAGCGATGACTCCGGCGGCCGCCGCAGGCCCGACGAGATCGCCCCCCGACTCCGCGCCCTGCACCAGCGCGTTGACCCGTGACAGCTTCTCGGTCGGTACGACGGCCGGCAGCAACGCCATGGCTGCCGGGAAGTACGCGGCGTCGGCCATGCCGAGCAATCCGGCGAGAAGGGCGACGGTGGTCACCGATGGGGAGGTAAAGGTGATCACGGCACCAAGGGCGAGCAGGACGGCGACCCGAAGCCAGGAAGCCCAGGCCGCGACGCGAGCGGGATCCAGCCGGTCGGCCAGTACTCCCCCGGGAAGCAGGAGCACCGCGCGTGGCAGCGCCACCGCCACGAGAACGAGCCCGGTGGTGAGGCCGGGCTCCGAAAGTTCGAGCACGAAGAGGGTGAGCCAGGTCAGGAACAGCGCGTCGACCACGGCCGCCAAACCCTGACCCACGACCAGGCGGCGCAGCCGCGGGTCGCCGAGGGGTTCGCGGGGAAGGGAACGGGCGGGCGGCCCTGTCGTCATCGTGGGCTCCCGTGGATTCCGGTAGGAGGTGGCCTTGCCTAGGTCGGGCAGGTGTGCACTATGCGATGTGTGTGCCCCCGTCGACCACCAGAGTGGTTCCGGTGACATAGGTCGCCGCGTCGGAGACGAGGAAGACCAGCGCGGCGGCGAGCTCTTCGGGCTGTCCGACGCGGCCGGAGAGCACTCTCGGCATCATCGCCTCGATGTAGCCCTCGTCGTAGCCGTCGGTCATCTCGGAGGTGAAAAAGCCCGGAGCGAGGGCATTCACGCGGATGCCCTTGCCAGGTGTCCACTGCTGGGCGAGATCGCGGGTGAGCCCGAGGATCCCGGCTTTCGACGCCGAGTAGGCGGCCTGCGGCAGACCACCCGTGACCAGCGCGAGGATGCTCGACACGTTGACGATGGCACTGCCGGGTCGCATTACCGCGCCTGCGGCCTGGGCCATCCAGTAGGAGCCGTTCAGATTGACGTCGATGACGTCGCGGAACTGCTCCGGTGTCTCCTCGACCGCGGGGTGTTCACTGCTGACCCCGGCGTTGTTGACCAGGATGTCCACGCGCCCGAACTCCCGCACAGCCGCGTCGATCAGTGCGTGGCAGTCCTTCGGATCGGCCACGTCGGTACACACGGCGACGGCCCGGCGGCCGAGCTTCTCGACGGCCGCGCGCGTGGTCTCCAGCCTGTCGGTGCGCCGCGCTCCGAGGACGACGTCGGCACCGGCCTCGGCGACGGCGGTGGCGAAGGCGATGCCCAGCCCCGAGGACGCTCCGGTGACCACGGCGACGCGGCCGTCGATCCGGAACCGATCAAGGACGCTCATAGCCGTTCTCCTTGGAGGGAAGTCCATTCGTGCACGGCGTATCTCCCGAGAACGGTCACCGCTGGGAGGCGACGTAGCTCATCGCGTCACCGACGGTCCTCAGCTCCGCAACCTCGTCGTCGGGAATCCTCACCGCGAACCTGTCCTCCACCTGCACGGTGATCTCCACCATTGACAGGGAGTCGATGCCGAGATCGTCGGCAAACGACTTCTCCGGAGTCACGTTGGCGCGGTCGAGACCGGTGACCTGTTCGACGATCTCGGCGATGTCGGCGAGGATGTCGGTGTTGCTGACCACGGGCTTTCTCCTTGTCGGCCGGGCATGCTCGATCAATGGGCGACCCTCGGCTGTACGTCAGAGCCCGAGACGCCGCCGGTAGATGAGGAGGGTGCGCAGGAAACCGTCCATCTGTGCCTCGGTGTGACCCGCATGGGGGAACAACCGCAGGAGCGCCTGGTTGCGCGAGACGGCCGGGTAGGAGAAGACGGGAACGAGGTAGCCGTCCTCGACGAACCACTCCCGCATCTGGAGCGCGGCGGCATCGGCGCCGATCGGCACCGAGAGCATGTACGACTCGGTCGGCGTCGTCATCGTGCCGATCGCATGCATCTGCCGCCGAAGGCGGGCGGCGTGTGCGAGGTAGTCGTCGACGATCTCCGGATGGTCGGCGAGGACGTCGATCGTGCGGTCGGCCAGGTACGCGGTGGGTGGCTGGATAGCGGCTGTGAACATCGAGGTGCCGGAAAGCAGTTCGAAGGCGTCGATCGCCGCCGCGGGCCCGGCAATCGCGCCGCCTTCCAGACCGATGGCCTTCGACAGGGACACCATGACGAAGTCGGCGCGCTCCCTGATCGCCACCGCCTCCCGGGCATATGGACGGTTCTCGGCCCCGTAGACCATGAACCCGTTCGCGTCGTCGATCATGCTGACAGCTCCGTGCCGGTCGCACTCGTCCAAGATCTCCACGATCGGCCCCATGGTGCCGTCGGCGGAATAAATACTCTCGGCGATCACCACGGTCTTGCGGCTCTGGATCCGGCCGAGGATGGCGGCCAGATCCGCGACGTCGTTGTGCCGGAACGCGTGGACGTTACGGCCGTAGCCGAGTCCTTCGAGCCCCTTCCAGATGCTCCAGTGGACGTCCCTGTCGACGACGAAGACGGTGTCGCGATTGCGTACTTCGATCCCGGTGTCGAAGTACGCGGAACTGCTCATGGCGTGGACGAATCCGATGTTGGCCAGGAGTCCGGTGGCGAAGCTGATGGCCCGCTCCTTGCCGGTGTGGCGGGCGATCGTCTCCTCCAGGACCTGATGCGGGCGGCAGATTCCCTGTGTCATCCGGGAACCGCTGGTGCTCAGGC
This sequence comes from Amycolatopsis alba DSM 44262, assembly GCF_000384215.1. NCBI lineage: Bacteria > Bacillati > Actinomycetota > Actinomycetes > Pseudonocardiales > Pseudonocardiaceae > Amycolatopsis > Amycolatopsis alba. The sequence continues at coordinate 9,672,345 of NZ_KB913032.1, forward strand.
CGTGGGCGATTGCCGCCTCGGCGAAGTGGCGCCGGGCCGGGACGTGGCGGTCCAGGTCGAGAAAGCTGATGCTGGCGAAGTTCACCAGCTCGCGCCCGTTGCGGACGATGGTCGGCCCGACGGGACCGTCCACCACCGGAGGACGGTATGCGGTGTCGTGGGTATTCGCCTCGACGAAAGCAGCGAAGGCCCACGGGGCCAGGCGATCCACGGACTGTGCGGAAGTGGAAGACGCAGTCACGATGACGTTTCTCCTCCGTGGTGGGCGCGGGGCGGAAAGGGCTCCAGAGCCGCAGCGAGGTGGCCGAGCGAGACTGTTCCGGCCAGCTCGTCCGCTGCGATCCCGGTGTAGCCGGACTGGCGCAGCAGCATCAGCAGACGAGGAATCTCGACCAGGGTGACCCCGTGGTCGGCGAGGCAACGGTTCATGTCGACCGAGCCAGGGTTGTCATAGGAGGGCTGCCGCGAATCGTCCGGAACGACGGCGGCCACAGCGGCGGCCAGAGCCCGTTCCGATGTCGTCACGGCCAGCCGTGACGACATCGGCGGGACGCTTGAGCCGCCGGTGGCGGTGCCGTGTTCGGCCGGGGACAGGATGTAGCGGCCTGGGGTGAGGAGACCGGGCACGTCGCCGAGGTGGTCCAGGACGTGCTGGTGTAGCTCGTCGATCGTCACGCCAGGAGTGACGCGGGCGCGCGCGACGAGGTGTGGTCGATCGCCTTCTCCCGAAGTGCCGCCGCTGGGCGTCACTGTCACATCGAGCACACCGGGGTGGCTCTGCAGCACGTCTTCGACCGTGGTCAGGCACGCCCATCCCTGCGGGGCGCGCCACCATCCGGACGCCGCCGGTGTGCGCGGGTCCGACAGGACCGGGCACTCGGCACCGCCGGCGAGCGCGTGCAGGAGACCACACAGGCGTTCGGGCAACGCCACCGCCTGCGCGGCGTCGAGCAGGTGATCCCCGACGGTGACGTCGAGGGTGATGAACCCCGCGTCGCGGCTGAAGTCGACGTAGAGGGTCTCGCAGGGCTCGTCAGGCGCGCTGCTGATCCAGGTGGCGTCCCCGCCCGGCGGAGTGGTCCGGGTGGGGACCAGGTATCCGCGGGGCCACGCATAGCAGTTGAATTCGATGGTGGGTATGGCAACGACACCGCGGCGCCGGTCCTGGCGGGACCAGGCGGCGACCAGTTCCGCGGGGCGGTACCGGCCGTGCCGGTAGCCCGCGGTGGACGCCGTCGCGACCGAGGCGACCACCTCACCGAACGCCGCGCCCGGTTGGAGGTCGATCTGGACCGGGACCGTCAGAGCCCGGACGTCGACGCTGGTGCGCAGAGCCGCCCGGGCTCGATTGGAGACCACCACCGACGCGAGGAAACGATGCTCTCCGGTGCGGGTGGCGACCTCGTGGGCGAGCGCCGCGAGCACGACGATCTCCGGACTGGCCCGATGACGCCGGGCGACGCGGTCAAGGTCGTCATACGCCTCCACCGAGCGGTATTGAAGACGGTGGCGCCCCTTGCCGTCGGCGATGCCGCCGAACGGGGCCAGCACGCCGGTGGGGTTGTCCGCGAGACGTGCGAGCCACTCGCACTCCGACAGGCGGGCGCGTTCCAGATTCTGCTCGGCGATAGCGTCGAGCGGGTGGAGGGCTGTTTCCGCCGGTCCGTCGGCGCCGCGAAGCCGGTCGTGCAACTGGTCGAGCAGCACCGCCAGCCCCCACCCGTCGATCATGACGTGGTGGGCGGCGATCAGGACCGCGCGCGGCTTTCCCGCTTCGAGCAGCACTCTGGCGAGCCAGGGCGGATTCCGCTCGGGGTCGATCGGGCGGGCCGCCAGTGCCGCCGTGGCGGCTTCCAAGGTGCCGGCATCGACAGCGGGGACGTCCACGTGATCGATCGGCAGCGGCGCCCAGTCCGGGCGATGGACGCGTTGTACCGGGCGGAGCGGGCCGATGGTGCTGCGCAGCGCTTCATGCCGCGCGGTCAGGGACGCGAGCGCCATGTGCACGTCGCTGACGGTGGCAGGGGGCGGGACGTGGCAGTGGTCAGCGAGCGGCGTCGGGTTCACCCGCCGTGGTGCGGGGATGGTGCGTTCGAACCAGTGCCACTGCTGAACCCACGACAGCGGCCCACTGCGGATGACGGTGGCGGGATCCGGAGTCGCCTTCACGGCCGTCACTTCAGACTGTCCGGACCACGAGCGCGGCGTTGTGGCCGCCGAAGCCGAACGAGTTGCTGAGAGCGATGCGCATCCCCGGATGATGTTGCGTGCGGTGGGGCACGAAGTTGATGTCCGGGTCGATCGGCTCATCGCAGTTGACGGTCGGCGGGACGTCGCCCGTGCGGAGGGCCTGGATCGAAGCGACGAGCTCCACCGCCCCGGCGGCGCCGATCATGTGCCCGGTCATCGATTTGGTGGAGCTCACCGGGATCCGGGTGACCCGGTCCCCCAGCACCTGTCGCAGGACGGCCGTCTCGGTGATGTCGTTCAGCAGCGTTCCGGTGCCGTGCGCGTTGACGTAGTCGACCTCCGCCCCCGTGATCCCCGCGTCGCGCAGCGCCGCCTCGACGGCCAGGCGTGCGCCCCTGCCCTCCGGATGCGGTGCGGTCCAGTGATGAGCGTCGGAACTCGCTCCGTACCCCGTGAGTTCGGCCAGCGCCGTCGCCCCTCGCCGGTCGGCCACGTCCGCCGCCTCCAGCACCGCCACGGCGGCGCCCTCGCTCATCACGAACCCGTCGCGGTGCGCGTCGAAGGGCCGGCACGCCGCGGCCGGGTCGTCGTTGCGTTTGGACAACGCGCGGGCGTTCCCGCTGCCCGCGAGGTCCACGGTGGTGACGCATGCGTCGGCGCCACCGGCGAGGACGATGTCGGCTTCCCCGTGGCTGATCATGCGCATCGCCGCGCCCACGGCGTCGGCACCGCTGGCGCACGCCGTGCTCTGGGCGCGGCTGGGCCCCTGCGTACCGAGCCGCATGCTGATTTCGCCGGCGGCGCTGTCCATGGCCGTCGTGACCTGAGTGAACGGGCTGATGGACCGCGGTCCCTTGTCGCGCAGCCTGTTCGCGGCGCGGTAGATCGATCCGACCGGGCCGTAGCCGCTGCCGATGATCACGGCGACCCGCGGCGCCACGTGATCGTCGATGACGAGCCCCGCGTGCTCGCACGCTTCCAGCGCGGCGGCGAGGGCGTACTGCGCGTACGGATCGGCGCGACGGCTGACCATCGCAGGCATGTAGCGGCTGGGGGTGAATCCGCGGACCTGGCCGCCGATCCGGACCGCGAGATCGGTGACGTCGATAGCCTCGACCTTGTCGATACCGCTGCGCCCGGCCAGCATCGCCGTCCAGGTCTCGTCGACGCTGTGGCCCAGCGGCGTCACAGCCCCGTATCCGGTGACCATCACCCGACGCCTCGCGCCCGGTCGTTCTGCTGCTTCCGTCACTGGGGGACCACCTCGGCGTCGCGGATGGGCGGGGCGATGTCGTCGGGGGCGACCGGGACCATGAGCACGGCGGTGCCTCCCTGTGCGCAGAACCGCCGCGCGGCCAGGACTTCCTCGGTCAGCGTGCATTTGTCGCGGAGCACCCGGCAACGGATGTCCGGCCCGTCCACCACGGGTGGCGGCTGACCCAGGCGGACGAACGAGTGGCGTCCGGCGTCGAGACCGAGGCGGGCGCGCTGCGTGTCCAGCCAGCCGTAGCCGCCGTTGCAGAGCACCACATACAGAACACCGCCGTGGGCGGGCGCGGCGGCGGCGATGTCCGCGCGGGCCGCGACGAAAGCTCCGTCACCGACGAACGCGGTCACCTCGTGGTACGGGGCCGCCAGCTTGACCCCGATGGCCGCGGCAGCCCCGAAGCCCAGCGGGGTCTGCTCCGACGGCGCGATGGAACCGCCACCGGCGTGGAAGGGGAAGCAGTAGGACCACATGTCCTGCAACCCGTTCTCCTGGACCAGGATCCGGCGCTCGCCGCCGGTGGCGTCGAGTGCGGCGAGCAGTTCGGCGATACGGATTTCCGGCAGCGCCGCCGCGCGGGCCAGTTCCTCTTCCACTTCGAGCGACATGGCCTTGCGGGCGGCGGCGATCTCGTCTGCCCATCCCTTGGCTGCGGCGGGCCCGGACTTAGGGTCCCCCTCCAGCGCCCGCGACCAGCCGAGCACGGCGTGGCGGGCGTCTCCGAGCACTCGCGGGCCCGGGAATTCGGCGGACAGCCCGCCGGGATCGACGTTGACCTGCACCACCGGGACCGGGGGCCAGGGTGTCCCGCCTTCGGCGACCGTCTCCTCGAGCCGTCCGGCGAGCGACACCACGAGGTCACACGACGACCACAGCTCACGGGCAGGGGCAGCGGCGTAAAGTCCTGCCACACCGCAGAAAAGCGGGTTGCGCTCGTCGACGGCACCGCGGCCGGACGCGGTGGTGAAGAGCGCCGCGCCGAGGTGTTCGGCGAAGCGCTCCACCATGCCGTCGTCGTTGTGGTGCCGCATTCCCCCGCCCACCAGTACCAGCGGCCGGCTGCTCGTGCGGATCGCCGCGAGTGCCGGTCCCGGCGTCACGGAGAGGGAGTCGAGCGCCAACGGTTCCGGTCGCGTCGGCCGGGGCCGGGCGACCACGATCTCCGTCGCGCGCACGTCATCGGGTATCTCCAGGTACACGGGTCCGGCGGGAGGTCCCAGTGCCCGGGTCAAGGCCGTGACCGTCGCGGGGACGACCCGGTCGGGATGCCCCACCCGGTGCGCCCACTGCACGAGAGGCGTGACCACGGAGATCTGGTCGAATTCCTGGAATCCACCGCTGCCCCGGCGTCGTTCGGCCACACCGGCTGCGAGCACGAGGACAGGGGCGCCGGACTCCCGCGCCTCCAGCAGTCCCGTAGCCGCGTGCGTGACCGCCGGCCCCTTTCCCAGCGCGCAGACGGCGAGCCTGCCCGACTGCATCGCGTAGCCGGTCGCCATGTACATCGCGTTCCGCTGATCACGGCACGGCACCAGGAAAAGGCCGACGGCGTCGAGGGCGCGGAGCAACTCCAGATCGTCTCCGGGCAGCCCGAAGCAGGTGTCCACCTCGTTCGCCACCAGCACGTCGACGATCGCGGACCACGCGTCGGCGTACCGTTCGCCCACCTGATTCACCGCCCACTCACCGCGACGGGCGCACCCGCCGGGAGAGTCCGCGCCGCGGCCTGCGACATGAGCAGTGGTTCGGCACGCCGCTCGCCGCCGTAGGAGAGGTAGTTCGCCCTCATCCCGAACCCGCCGAAGGGATGGTTGCCGTTTTCGGCGTCGAGCAGTGTGTGGTTGACACAGGTTTGGTGGTGCTTCGACAGGACTTCCACCGTCTCCGGGTCGTTGCCGTAGACCATCGCTCCCAGCGCGCGTTCGCTGAAATAGGAGCTCGACAACCGCTCACGCAGCCGCCTGGCACCCGGATAGGCCACGACGTTGAACACCGGGGCGAACATCTCGTCCAGGGGGATCTTGTCGTCGAAGTCCCACAGCAGCACGGTCGGCTCGATCCGGCGGGACAGCAGATCGATGCGACCGCCGTGCCGGATGTGATTCACGTGCCGCACCAAGTAGTCCGAGCAGCGCACCAGTGCCGAGTCGTAGTAGATCGGGCCGTAGTCGACGGCGGGATCGCTGTTCTGCCCGAAACGCAGCGAAGCCAGTTCAGCGGACAGCACTCCGACGAACTCGTCGGTGCGGCGCTGCGGCGAGAACACGACATCGGGACCGAAACAGTCTTGACCCGAGTTGTAGAGCCGGATTCTCGCGACGTCATGAGCGGCGCGCGGGAGGTCGGCGTCGGGTGCGATGACGAAGGGGTTGATGCCGTTGCCGAAGAAAAGAAAAAGCTGGTCTTCCGCCAGCCCGTCGCGGATCGTCTCGGCATTGGAGTAGTCACCGGTGAAGACGACGAGATCCGCCTCGCGTACCGGTCCCGTCACGAACTTGCGCTGACTGAGGTCGAAAAGATCGAGTGGCAGACCGTGAATCGGCGCCAGCAGCGCGTGCAAGCGTTCCAGCTGGCTCTTGATCTGAGCGGACGGGCGAAAGGTGATCTCGTCGATGTAGAGAGACGCCACAAGCAGGTACAGCGCATAGGAATAGAGCGGGATGTTGGAGGGCATGAACACAGCGGCGCGAGGCACCCGGCCTGGCCGGACCCGGCCGATCTCCTCTTCCGCTCCGTCGAGGGTGGCGAGGAACGAGCGGATCTCCGCGCTCGCGGTGTGATGAGGCGAGATCTCGGTGAGGATCGCCATCACCGCAGCGTCGTGCTCGGCCACGTGCCGTCGCACCGCACGCAGCGCGTCAAGACGGTCGGCGAAGGGGACGCGGTAGTCGGCCACGTCGACGGCCGCGGCGGTGATCGTGGCAGGTGGCCTGGGCAATGAGGTCATGGCGATCTTTTCCAGAACGGCCAGGTTGGGCTTACCGGTGTTCGTGAGCGGCAGCGCGGGAAGCACGACGATGTGGTCGGGCTGCTCGTAGCGAGCGAGCACGGAATGCAGCACCTGTTTCCAGTGCGCGAATCCATGGGCGTCGGGGTCGGCGATGACGAACACCAGACGACAGCCCAGACGCTCGTCGGGGACAGCGACGACCTCTGTCTGCGCACCGGCCGACTCGGCCCGCTCGGCGAGGTGATCGGGATAAAGGGTGTGGCCGTCGCGGTGCACGGCGTGCTTGCGCCCGACCGGGAAGACGCGGCCGGCGTCGTCGAGCGTCCCGATGTCGCCGGTCCGGTGAACCGGACCCGAAACCGGGACGATCTCACCGTCGTCGCCCAGGTGACCGGTCATCAGGCCGCCACTGCGAACCACGATCTCGCCGAGCCTGCCGGGGGGAAGCGCGGCGCCGTCCTCGTCGTGGATTTCGACGAGGACACCGGGCAGCGGTGTGCCGCACCCGACCGGATCGGACGGAGGCGCCAGCGCGATGTTTCCCACTTCGGTCGCTCCGTAGCCGTCGAGCAGATGCTTGCCGGTGACGGCGTGGAATCGGGCCGCCAGGGTGCGCCCCAGCGGCGCGCCGCCCACGCACCAGGCTCGGACCGTCTTCAGCGCGTTCGCCAGAACGGGCCGACGGTCGAACAAGTTGAGCAGGCTGTAATACGTCGACGGGGCCCCGTCGACGACGGAGAGGCCATGGTCCGCACCGACCGCGAGAACGTGATCCAGGCGCGTGGCCGGCCCATAGATCACCAGCGTGCCTCCACTCAGCCACCAGGAGAGCACAAGCGACAGACCATACTGGTGGGAATACGGCAGAACGGGCAGGAAGACATCGGCCGGCCGGTAACCCATTCGTTCCGCACTGAGAGTGATGTTGTCCAGAATCGAGCGACCGGAGCGGACGACGCCCTTCGGGTTACCGGTCGTCCCCGACGACCACGAGATCGCGGCGTCCTGGCGCCGCGCCCAGGCCGCGAGATCGGGAACGCCCCCCGTGCTCGCCGCGGGCCGCGTCACCGCGGTGTCATCGGTACCACCGTTGACTTCGAACATCACGCGCGCCTGCGCGCGGATCCGCGCCCGCTGCGCCGGAATGGCGCGATGATCGGCCAGGACCACAGACGCGTCGAGGTGGACAAGCGCCAGCAGATCGACGACCCACTCCAGGGAATTGGCCCCGCTCATCATCACCCGCGAACCGGGTTCGATGCCGCGGCGGGCAAGGACTTCGGCGGCCGCGAATACGCGAGCCACGATTTCATCGGTCTCCCAGATGTACCCCTCTGGCGAGATCAAGCGCTTGAAGGCGGGCAACTCGTGCTCCTCGATGCCAGGGATGTTTTCCTAGACGCACGTCCGTAAACCCATAATCCGCGGACAGTCCGGCTTCTGTCCAAGAAGCTCCGCGAGAGAACCAGCCGCACCTGTTCGACGACTCCTCCGCCGAGACGGGCGGGCCCGCAAGCGCGACGACAGAAGACGAAGAAAGCGAATCAAGCCAACCCGAGAAATCTTAGTGGCGGTACAAATACTTCCGCCACGGCAAGAGCTGAATAAAAGTACTACCCGAGACAACCGACCCGAAGCCTCGACCTTGCCCCGATATCAATGTAGCGACCGCCCGTAAGGAGGTCAAGCAAGTGACAAAAAGTGATGTTTGCCCGAAACGCGATGCGCTAACGAAAACCTGAAGTGATACTCCATACGCGTCACGATCATTTGTCGAACCGTTCAGTCGATCGACGGGTACCGTTACGAAAAGCCGGGTCACTAAAGCCCTCGATTGACGTATTGAGTCCTGCACGAGGCGACAGGCGAGCGGATTCGATCTCTCGCCGCGAAACCAGAGTCACCACCGCGCCAGGCGCACCTCCACACAGCGCGTACCACTGCGTGAATAGCGCGGCAATAGCGGAATCGAGTGACAGACCGTCTCAAGCTTTGGACTGGCTTCATACCGATCGCACCAACACTCCGGCGTCTCCACGAGAATTCCAGGATCGACCGCGTTGGCACATTCCAAGAACGACGAAAGACCATGTGCGAATTGTGTCTGATCCATGTGATTCCCGACGGCGCGGGGTGGCCGGGCCCCTGTGCGTCTCGCTCGCGCGATCTCCGTCGACGAGCTCGCTTACGATCCGCGTTGGCAGAGAACCCGAAGCATCAGAAGCGAGCAATGGGCCACGACCGGATATCGGGCGCGCGCACTCGAAGGCGCGTGTGCGGTCGGCCTCACGCCGATCACCCACGATGTCGTCGCCGCCATCCTTTGGAAGGGAGAGCGGCCGGATATCCGGTCAGCGCGATCCACAAGCCACTAGCCGATCGAATTGCCGCCCTCCGTTCCTTGCCCGGCGACCTACCTGGAAAACGGACGACGCGGTCGCGGGTGTCCCGCTGCTGTAGCGTCCCGGCTCGTCCCAGTGGAGCCATGCCGGGCGGGCGCGGCACTCGGCCGCCGACGCCCGAGGAAACCGGGCCGGGACGCGTGTCACTCGGTCGGGTGCGGCGGTGTTACTGGTCATGCCGGGTGATGCCGCGTTCGATGAGTGGGATCAGTCGGGTTGACCAGGCAGAAGAGGCCGTTGGATTTTCGATCTCACGTTCTGCGGTGCCGGGGCGTCTTCGGGGTGTGATCGTGAAACCGTTCGAACAGATCGTGGTCCAGTTCGGGCCGATGGTGCTGCGGGTGTGCCGGGCCGTGCTGGGTCCGGTGGACGCGGAGGACGCCTGGTCGGAGACGTTCCTGGCCGCGTTGAAGGCGTATCCTGGGCTGCCCGCCGACGCGAATGTCGAAGCGTGGCTGGTCACGATCGCGCACCGTAAGGCCATCGACGTCACCAGGGCCCGTACCCGGCGGGCTGTTCCGGTCGAGGAGGTCCCGGAGCGGCCAAGCGCCACCGGGCGGCCGGAAGCCTGGGCTGGCGATCTGTGGGACGCACTGGCGCGGTTGCCGGACAAACAGCGCGTGGCCGTCGCCTATCACTACCTCGGCGGGCTGCCTTACCGCGAGATCGCCGAGATCACCGGGGGCAGTACCGATGCTGCCCGTCGGGCGGCGGCCGACGGCGTCAAATCCCTCAGAGCCACCTACCGGCGCCCCGCCGACAGGGAAGGAGCGACATCATGATGACCATGTCCGACGACCAGGCCAGAGACTTGTTCGACCCGTTGCCGGACGTCGATCCGGACGCGACGCGGCGGCTGCATGAGCGGCTGGTCGCGGCGGCTCAGCGTGACGGGCTGCTCGACCTGGCTTATCGCACCCTGGACACTCCGGTTGGCACGCTGTTGCTGGCCGCTACCGAGGCGGGCCTGGTCCGGGTCGCCTACGGCCGGGAAGACCACGACGCCGTGCTGGCGAAGCTGGCCGACACGGTGAGCCCGCGGATCCTGCGCGCTCCGGCGCGGCTGGACGCTGTGGCCCGGCAGCTGGAGGAGTACTTCGGCGGCGGACGCCGGACCTTCGACGTTCCCCTGGACTTCCGGCTGTCGAAGGGGTTTCGGCGCGCGGTGCTGGCGCATCTGCCGGAGATCGGGTACGGCGACACCGAAAGCTACGCCCAGGTCGCCGCCGCGGCCGGAAGTCCGAGGGCGGTGCGTGCGGTCGGGACCGCGTGTGCGACCAACCCGCTGCCGGTCGTGGTGCCGTGCCACAGGGTCGTGCGCTCCGACGGGTCGTTCGGCGGCTACGTCGGCGGCGAGGACGCCAAGCGGACGTTGCTGACGCTGGAGGCGGCGTGAACAGGTTCGAGAAGCGGGTCGCCGCGGCCGACTGGGCCGCGGTGACCGCCGAGGTCGACGACTACGGTTGCGCTCTGCTACCACGACTGCTGACTCCGGCCGAGTGCGCGAAGATCGTCGCTCTGTGGGACAAGGTCGAACGGTTCCGGGCGACGGTGAATCTGCGTCGGCACCGTTTCGGGGACAACGGCGACTACCGTTACTTCGCCGAGCCGGTCCCGGATCCGGTTCAGGCGCTGCGCCAGGCGCTGTATCCGCGGCTGCTGCCCATCGCCCAGGACTGGTACGCCAAGCTGGGCCGTGAAGCGGAGTGGCCGTCCACGTTGGAGGAGTGGCTGGCGATCTGCCACGGTGCCGGGCAGACACGGCCGACGCCGATCCTGCTGCGGTACGAGACGGGCGGCTGGAACGCGCTGCACCGAGATCTTTACGGCGACAAGGTGTTCCCTCTGCAGGTGGTGATCAACCTCAACCAGCCGGGCACGGACCACACCGGCGGGGAGTTCTTGCTGGTCGAACAGCGGCCACGGGCGCAGTCGCGTGGCACCGCGACGTTGATCCCGCAAGGGCACGGCTTGGTGTTCACCACCCGCGACCGGCCGGTTCGCTCCGCGCGTGGCTGGTCGGCTTCGCCGGTGCGCCATGGTGTGTCGGCGGTCCGGTCGGGTTCGCGGCACACACTCGGCCTCGTGTTCCACGACGCCACCTGATGAGGACCTACACGCTGATCGGCGCGGACGGCAACCCGTATGAGAGTGCCGAACCGGGAACGCTGGGCGGGCATCGCCGGAGCAAGCTTTACGGCCGTCTGGACTGCCCGGCGGCGTTGCGCGCGATCGCCCGCGGCGGCTACGTGCGGCATCGGGTGTTCTTCGCCGACGAAGCCACCGCCCTCGCCGCGGGCTACCGCCCCTGCTGTTCCTGCCTGCCCGAGAAGTACCAGGTCTGGAAGCACAAGCAGACCGGAAAGACACCACGACCATGATCTCCCCCCTTGCGTCCGTGTCCGACGCGCGGTCCTACTCACCCCTGCCCAGGATCCCCGTCCAGCCGTCCCGCCCGGCGCTCTGCGACGACACCGAGATCGGCACGATCCTGCGGTTGCTACACGGGATGCGCCCCCGGCCGGCCAGTGTGGTGATCGGCCGCGCGGCCGACGAGGTCTCCCACGCCAACGCGGCGCGGATCGCCGACGCATGGACCGGGCGCGGCGGGCTCGTGCTGGCCACGGTGGCCTGGCCGGAGACCGCCGCGTCATGGTTACGCCAAGCGCGGCGTTTCGCCGCCCCGGACCCGGATGCCTGGATCGTCACGGCTACCCCGGCGGGATGGATCGGCATGGGACGCCGGCTGGTCTGCTCGACAGAGTGGAGTCCGCAGCGGACTATCGCCACGTCCGGGCTCGCTGTCCCCGCGCTCATCCAGGCCGGCGGCATCGGCACGTTCGACGGTCTGCGCGGCGCGCACGCCGACGGCGGCAGCTGGGAGATCGTCCGTACCCTGCTCGTCGATCACCCGGGCAGTCCGCAGTGACCCGCACCCGCACCGGCGCGGTGGTCGGTGACGACGGACTCGCCCGGCCGCCGTGGGCCGCGACCGATCCCTTGCTGCGGGAGTACTACGACACCGAGTGGGGCATGCCCGTCCATGGCGAACAGAACCTCTACGAGAGGATCAGCCTGGAGGCGTTCCAGGCCGGGCTGTCGTGGGCCACGATCCTGCGCAAGCGGCCCGCGTTCCGCGACGCTTTCGACGGATTCGACCCCGACCGGGTGGCCGGCTACGGCGAGCGCGACATCGCGCGGCTCATGACCGACCCCCGGATCGTCCGCAACCGGCGCAAGATCGACGCGGCGGTCACCAACGCCCGCGCGACGATCGCGTTGCGCGACAACGGCGGGCTGGACGCGCTGGTGTGGTCCTTCCGGCCACACAGCACGCCGTCGCCGCGCTGGGTGGAGGACATCCCGACCCAGTCGCCGGAGTCGGTCGCCCTGGCGACGGCACTGCGGCGGCACGGGTTCGCGTTCGTCGGCCCGACGACGATGTTCGCGCTGATGGAGGCCACCGGCATCGTCGACACCCACCTGCTCGACAGCCACCGTCGCGGTAGTTCCGGCGTCTGGCCGCCCACGGACGGTCGGTGACCCGGCAGCTTCGCCTGCGCACGGCGGTGCCAAAGCCACGCTCCGCGCGCGTTTCACTCGTGGACAGCTGCCGCGATCGAATGCGGTGCCGATCACAGCTCACGTTCCGCCACGGCCCGGCGTCTACCGGGTGACGGTGTCGAAGGACGCCGCTTGCGAGGATCGTGAAAGGGGATTCGCCAATGTCCACCGCCATCGGCTACTCGCTGATCGCTCCGGGTGACGAGGACTACGCCACTGTCCACACGATCCTTACCGGGCTTGGCGTAAGGCCGGATGACCTGTACGTCGACGTCGAATCAGCAGGACCTCGCCCTGAGCGGCCTGGGCTGGAGCGGGCGTTCGCGACATGCCTGCCGGGAGACACGCTCACCGTCCCGGCCCTGGATCGGCTCGCCTGGTCGCCGCAGGATCTGGAGGCGATGACGCCGCGGATCATCGACGGGCAGCTCCGGCTCAACGTCGGCGGTGTCGCCTTCGATCCCGCCAACGACCAGGGCCGCGCCCTGTTCGACACGTTCCTGCTGGCCAGTTCGTTCGCCCAGGCGGCCGAGACACGGTCGTCGCCCGGCAGAACCGTGCAGGCCACCCGCGCTGGCACTATCACGCTCGGCCGGGAACTGACCGTCGCCCGGATCGGCCACGGCCCGACACGCCTGACCGGCCCTGGCACCGGCGGCCTGCCCGACGGCACCGAGACCACGAAACAGGTGCTGCGGCGGGCCGTGGAACTGGGGATCACCTTCATCGACACCGCTGACAGCGGCACCCCGAACCTCACCGAAGACCTCATCGCCGAGGCCCTGCACCCCTACCCCGAGGACCTGGTGATCGCCACCACGGCCGGACCGCTGCGCGCCCGCCCCGGCCAGGGGAAGCCCTGCGGCCGCCCCGACTATCTGCGCCGTCAGGCCGAAACCTCGCTACGGCGCCTGCGGGTGGAGCGGATCGACCTGTGGCAACTGCCCCGCCTCGACCCCGCCATCCCCGCGGACGACCAGTTCGGCGCCCTCAAGGCCTTGCAGGACGAGGGCAAGATCCGCCACATCGGACTGTCCAAAGTAGACATCGATACGCTGAAGCGAGCGCGGGCGGCCGGGGCGAACGTGGCCAGCGTGCGGAATCGCTACAACCTCATCGTCCGGGACAGCGACCCGGTCATCGATCACTGTCAGGCCACCGGGATCGTGTTCATCTCGGCGTCCCCGATCGCCCAGGGGATTCTTGCCGAGCAGGGAAACCCGTTCGCTGATCTCGCCGCGTGCCACGGCGTCAGTACCGCGCAGCTTTCGCTGGCGTGGCTGCTGCACCGCTCTCCGGCGATCCTGCCGATCCCCGAAGCCGGCTCGATCACCCACCTCGAAGAGAACACCTCGGCCGCAGGCGTCGAGCTCACCACGCACGAATTCGGTGAGCTGGACCTGCTAGGCCGCACCCTGGCCAGAGACTCCGACGTCCCCTTCGTGGCTGACCCCGCAGCGCCAAGTGTCCCGGGGTCCGGCGGATACCCGACCCGCGTCACCCCACCCAGCCACAAGGACCCCAGGAGATCGTGATGGCACAGCACACCTTGGATTTGTTCGCCCAGTCGTCTGCGCCAGAGCCCGACGCTCCGGCGGGCACGTCCTGGACCGCGGTACGCGACGCGCTCGACACCGACGGGGTCGCGCTCACCGACCCGCTCCTGTCGGCAGAGGAGTGCGCGGAGGCCCTCTCCTGGTGGGACGAGCCCGCGCGATTCCGCAGCACGGTGGTCATGCAGCGGCACGGGTTCGGGCGCGGCACCTACCGCTATCTCGCCGACCCGCTGCCCGGCCTCGTCCAGCGACTGCGTGAGCGCCTATACCCTCCGCTGGCCGGCATCGCCAACGACTGGGCACCCCTGCTGAAGGAGCGCCGGTTCCCGCTGGCGCACCGGGATTTGGCTACCGAATGCGCTGAAGCGGGCCAGTACAAACCCACTCCGCTGCTCCTGCGCTACGGGCCCGGCGACCACGCCACCCTGCACCAGGACCTCTACGGCGACATCGTCTTCCCACTGCAGGCCGCGATCATGCTCAACCAGCCCGACCGCGACTTCACCGGCGGGGAAAGCGTGTTCGTCGAACAACGCCCCCGCTCCCAGTCCCGCGTGCTCGTCCTGCGCCCCCAGCGCGGGCACGGACTCGTGTTCCCCGTCCGGCACCGGCCGGTCCTCGGCGCGCACGGCTACCGCCGCCACGCGATGCGCCACGGCACCGGCACAGTCCACACCGGCACCCGCACCGTGCTCGGCATCATCTTCCACAACGCCCGATGAGGACGGGTCGCAGGCTGCGGCATTCCCGGCCGAGGTTGATACCCCGGTGTGGGCCCGAGCCGTTCCGCGAACCACCTCACGAAACCGGCGGCTTACGCGTCTCCACGCGTGAGCCGGAACCCCGAGTGCCGCAACCCGCTGCGTGTCCTCGAGTTCTCCGTCGCCGCGTGCTCGATGGCGACGGACGGCTCACCCGTCCACGTCGACGCTCGCTGACCAGGTCACACCTGCTCGATCTCGACAGCAGGCCGCCCCGCCAGCCAGCTCTCCCGTGAGGAACTGAACCATGTCCACCGTCCACACGATCATCGACTCCCCGATCGGCGACCTCACCATGGTCACCGACGACGACAACCTGACCCGCCTGTACTTCCCGCACCATTGGGGCAACCCCGACCGGTCCGCGTTCGGTCCGCGCGACGATCACCGGTTCGAGAACGCCTCCCGCCAGCTCACGAGCTACTTCGCTGGCGACCGCACCGACTTCGACCTGCCGATCCACGCCGACGGCGACGACTTCCACCACGCCGTCTGGGCCCACGTCGCGACGATCCCCTACGGCGCCACGACCACCTACGGCGACATCGCGACCGCCCTCGGCGATCCGCGACTGGCCCGTGACGTCGGCGCCGCCGTCGGGCGCAACCCGCTGTGCATCCTGATCCCGTGCCACCGCGTGGTCGGAAAGAACGGCACACTCACGGGCTACGCCGGCGGCCTCACACGCAAACAGTTCCTGCTGGAACTGGAAAAGCCCGCGGTCGAGGAACGAGGGCAACTCTGGTGACACCACCACGACCGGTCGACCACACCCTCTTCGACCTGCCGCGTCCACGCCGCGACATCGCGCCTGGGGCGGTACATCTGCCCGGCTGGCTGAACCTCGAACAGCAACGGCGTCTCGTCGGCGCGTTCCGCACCTGGAGCCGCGGTCCGGTCCCCATTCGGGCGGCGGCGCTGCCCAGTGGACACCGGATGTCGGTCGAAACGGTCTGCCTCGGCTGGCACTGGCAGCCCTACCGCTACACCCGCGCCGCCGGCGACGTCAACGGCGCCACCGTCCTCCCGCTTCCCGACTGGCTTGCCGACCTCGGCCGCCAAGCTCTTGCCGACGCCTACCGCGATCCCGACTCCGCGATCCGCTACTAGCCCGACACCGCCCTGGTGAACTTCTACCATCGCGATTCGAAACTCGGTATGCACCAGGACAAGGACGAACACTCCGACGAACCCGTGGTGTCACTCAGCATCGGCGACGCCTGCCGTTTCCGATTCGGCAACACCACCGACCGCGGACAGCCCTACACCGACATCGAACTCGCCGGCGGCGACGCGTTCGTCTTCGGTGGCCCCAGCCGCTACGCCTACCACGGAGTACCGAAGACCCACTCCGGCACCGGTGATCCAGCCACCGGGCTCACCGCCGGACGCATCAACATCACCATGCGCGTCACCGGAATGACCTGACCCAGGCCCTGGAGGACCTGGCTTCGCGGCCTGCCAGCGTTCCCCGTCGCGCCCCAGAGGGCTCGGACGACCGGCCTTCGCTCGTGCACGCCGCTCGCGACCAGAACGATGACGTTGTGCCCTGCAGCGGCCTCTCGGCCGTCATGCAACCGCACGCGATCGCCCACACGCGCGGGGCCGACACCAGCGCACGACGGCTCGTCGAATCTCGGAGTGCGGGCGTTGACGACAAATCCGGCCTCCGCGCACACATTTCTCGGGCCAGATCTCACGTCTGAGCCGCGGCCAACGTCTTCCTTATGTCCCCAGGCATCGGAAAGTCTCGACAGCCACCCGTACACAGAAGGAGACAAAGAATGTCATTGCAGGAGAACAAAGACGTCGTCAGCCGATGGTTCACGGAATTCTGGGGTAACCCCTTCAACCCCGGTGTGATCGACGACCTCGCCGCTCCCGACATCCGGTTCGAGTACTCGCTGCACAAACCCATGCGAGGCCGCGACGAGGTGCGTGAATTCGCGACCAGGTTCCGCACCGCGTTCCCGGACCTCGGTTTCGGGGGCACCGCTGACCTCATCGCCGAGGGCGACTACGTCGTGGGCCAGTGGGAAGGCGGAGGCACGCACACCGGACCGATCGTCTTCGACGACCTCCCCATCGGATCAACGCCGGCGGCGTCCGGCAAGACCCTCCGCTTCACCGGCACGACCGTCCTCAAGGTCCAGAACGGTCTCATCGTCGAAGAACTCGGGCTCGACGACGGCGTGACGGTCCTCCAGCAGCTCGGGATCATCCCCAGCGCGTGAGCCGGGTGCCGACGCCTCGCGGCGAAGGCGCGGCGGTCGGTCTCGCAGCCCGGCCGCCGCGCCCACGACCGAACGCGACAGGAGGCATCTCCCGATGACAGCCCATGACGGCCACGGCAAGCACTCGGAGATCGCGCTGGTGGCCTGCCCCGAGTGCGGGAACGTCGCCACGATCGAATGGGAGTCTCGGCTCGCCGGCCTCCTCCACGTGAAAGTGCGCTGCATCGAACGGCACTGGTTCCTCATGCCCACCGACAGCATCACCTGCTTCGGCACCGACAGACCGTACTGCGGCCCCTGCCGCGACAACGGCAAGGACGCGGACTCCGGCAGCCCCCGAGGCGGGAATCGTTGATCAAGACCAGGACACGAACCGACGGGGGGAGCTCGTCTTGACAGTTCCCCATCATCCGTTCTCGGGCTTAGAGCAGCTTGTCCTGTGTGATGGGCAGATCGCGGATTCGGCGGCCGGTGGCGTGGTAGATGGCGTTGCCGATCGCCGCCGGGACGCCCGTCATCGGGCATTCACCGAAACCCCGTGCACCCAAGGCTGTGCTCACGGGATCTGGCTTGTCCACGAACATCACGTCGAGATCGGGCACGTCCGCGTTGACCGCCAGCAGGTACGTCGACAGATTCGGATTGGTCACCCGCGCCGTGCGGTGGTCGTAGGTGGTGTGCTCCATCAGCGCGGTGCCGATACCCCAGGTCATTCCGCCGATCACCTGGCTGCGCGCGGTCTGCCGGTTGAGCACTCGCCCGCAGTCGTAGGCACCGACCATTCGCGTCACCCGAACCCGGCCGTAGCGGGCATCGACCTTGACTTCGACGAAAACGGCGCCGCAGCTGTTGCCCGGTTCGTTCGTGCTGGTCGCGGTGTTCTCCACGGGTGAGCCGTGCTTTGAGATGACATCACGGTAGCTGACACGCCGGGATCGATCGGCTGCGGCGAACAGGTATCCGTGTTCGGTGACGATCTGGTCGGCGGTCAAGCCGTGCAACGGGGACGCGGGGTCGTCGATCGCGAGCTGGATCACCGTGGCGCGTACGGCCTTGGCCGCCTTGTCCACCGCGCCGGTCACGGTGGGCACGGTCGATGAGGACGCCGACGTTCCTGCGGCCGGGTAGCTGGAGTCGCCGAGCTGGAATTTGACCTGTGCCACCGGAATTCCCAACGCCTGGCCCGCCACCTGCGTCATCACCGTGTACGTGCCGGTGCCGATGTCCTGGGTAGCGCACTGCGCGACCGCGATCCCGTCGAGTCCGACCCTGACCAGCGCGGACGCCGGACCGCCCTCGTAGGCGTGCATTTCGGTGGCCATGCCCCAGCCGACGTACTCGTTGCCCGAACGCGTGGCGCCGGGACGCGGATTACGCCGGGCCCACCCGAAAGCTTTGCGCGCCATGGCATAAGCATCGAGGAGGTACTTGCTGCTGAAGCGCAGACCGGTCGAGGGGCTGATGTCGGTGTAGTTCCGGATCCGCAGCTCCACCGGGTCCATGCCGAGCTTGTAGCTGAGTTCGTCCAGGGCGGTCTCGAGGGCGAAATGCGCCGGGAACTCTGGTGCCCGCATGAACTGCCCGGTCGGGAGGTCGAGCCGGGCACCCTGGGCGCGGGTGTGCAGGTTGGGCACCGCGTAGAGCCGCTGGATCGAGCGGTTCGGGTTGAAGCTCTGCTGGCTGTTCCGTGAAACCTGCTGAGTGCCGATATGGATCAACGACGTCAGCTGACCGCTGCTCTTGGCTCCGAGCGTGACGTCGGCCCGGTATTCCGCGCGCTGCCCGATGACCGAGTACAACTGCGCCTGGGTCAGCACCAGCTTGAGCGGCCTGCCCAGCGAGCGGGCGATGGCCACGGTGAACTGCGCATACGGCCCCGCGGCCGCGGACGTCTTCCCGCCGAATCCCCCACCGAGATACTCGCAGAGCACGTGGCCGTTGGCCGGAGGAACTCCCACCGCGCCGGTCAAGCTGCGCAGGGAACCACCGACGCCCTGTGTGCTGAGGTACGCGGTGAACCGGTCACCATCCCAGACGGCCACGATCGCGTGCGGCTCGATCGCATTGTGGTGGTGGGTCGGGCTGGAGTAACGGCCGGTGAGAGTCACGTCCGCCTGCGCGAGCCCGGCTCGCGGATCACCGACGATCAGTTCGCCCTGGTTCGGCAACAGGAACACCTCGCCGAGCACATCGTCGATACCCGCCTGCGGGGCCTGCTGGTCCTCGTAGGTCACTGTCACCATCGTGGCCGCGTCCTGTGCCTGCTCGACGGTCTCCGCCACGACGTAGCCGATGATCTGCCCGTTCGTGTTGATGGTCGCGTTCTGCATCGGAGGAGTGCCGGTGCCGAGCCGAGGCGCGTTCTCGTGGTTGTAGACGGCCACGACGCCGGGAGCGGCCCGCGCGGCCGACAGGTCCATCGACGCGATCGTGCCGCGAGCGACGGTGCTCAGCACAAGGCATCCGTGCAGCATGCCGGGGAACGTGTGGTCGGCGGCGTAGCGAGCGCCCCCGGTCACCTTCGCCACACCGTCGACACGTTCGAGTGCCTGCCCTACCGGCTGACTCATCGCACTCCTCCCAGTTCGCGCAGGTGGCCGGCCAAGGCCCGTTGCACCAGATCGACTTTGAACGCGTTCTCCGCCCGCGGTACGGCCCCGCGAACGAGTGCCTGTCCCGCCGCCGTGAGGGTCGCGTCGGTGATGCGCTTTCCGCGCAGCGCGGCTTCGGCTTCCGGCGAGCGCCAAGGTTTGGTGGCGACACCGCCGAAGGTGAGCCGGACGTCGCGAACGACGTTGCCGCGCAGGTCCAGTGCCGCGGCGACAGCGACGACGGCGAATTCGAAAGTCGTCCGGTCCCGCAGTTTCAGATAACCGGACTTGGCCGCCATCGGCGTCAGCGGCACTTCGATACCCAAGATCAGTTCCCCGTGCGCCAGCACCGTCTCGCGGTCCGGCGTCGTCCCAGGCAGTAAATGGAAGTCGCCCACGGGAATCCTGCGCGGACCGGCGGGCCCCTGAGTCAGCACGACCGCGTCGACCGCCAGCAGCGCGACCGCGAGATCGGACGGATGGACGGCGATGCAATGGTCACTGCCGCCAAGGACGGCGTGGCCACGATTCCTACCCTCCAAAGCAGGGCAGCCGCTGCCTGGAGCCCGTTTGTTGCACGGCGATCCCGAGTCGCGGAAATAGCCGCATCGCGTGCGCTGCAAGACGTTCCCGCCGATCGCGGCCATGTTCCGGACCTGCGGCGACGCCGATGCCAGCAGTGCCTGGGATACCGCCGGCAGTGCGCTCCGGACAGCCGGGTGCGCGGCCACGTCGGCCATCCTGGCCAGCGCGCCGATGCGGAGAACCCCGCCCGCCTGTACCACGTCACCGAGTGGCAGTTCGTTGATGTCCACGATCCGGTCGTGGGCGCGGGCACCGTCCTTCATCAGGTTGAGCAGATCGGTGCCGCCGGCGATGAACCCGGCCCGCGGGCGTTCTCCGACCAGCCGGACGGCGTCGGCCACTGTGGACGGTCTGGCGTATTCGAAGGCTTTCATCGGCGGATCTCCTGCGCGGCGTCCTGGACAGCGGTGACGATGTTGGCGTAGCAGGCACAACGGCAGAGGTTGCCGCTCATCCACTCCCGAATCTCGTCCGCGGATCCCGTGTGCCCTTCTTCGATACATCCGACCGCAGACATGATCTGCCCGGAAGTGCAGCCACCGCACTGGAAAGCGTCACGCCGAAGGAAGGCCGTCTGTACCGGATGCAGCTTGTCGCCGTCGGCCAGGCCTTCGATCGTGGTGATCGCCTCGTTCTGGCGCATCACCGCCAGCGTGAGGCAGGACTTGACGCGGCGATCACCGATGAGCACCGTGCACGCCCCGCATTCGCCTCGATCGCAGCCCTTCTTGGTACCGGTGAGGTCCAATCGCTCCCGTAACGCGTCGAGCAGCGTGACCCTGGGTTCCACGGCCAGCCGATACTCGGCGCCGTTCACCTTCAGCCTGACGTCCACTGTGGACGATGCGGCGTCAACCGCGGCAACGGCCGCCGAAGAAGCTTCCGTGACCTGCGAGATACCTATCATCGCCGCGGCGCCACCAGTCACCTGGAGCACAGTTCGCCGTTTGGGTTCCCAGGCGATCGGAGCGCTCACAATGACCTCCATTTTGGTCCGGATTCGATCACGCTAACCCCGCGAATAGGCCTCGGCAAATGGTCTTTCGGTGCGCTTTCGATCGGTTTTCCGATCGTTTTCGGACACGTGCGCCGGACTACCGCAGCGGGTCCCCGGCCGGCGGAACGGCCGAGCGCGGACGGCTTCCGTCGAGCGCCCGGTCGGGCAACCAGAGCACGAAGGTGCTGCCGTCGGGGCCGCTGCGGCCGAGCACGAGCTTCCCTTCCTGGCTTTCCGCGATCTGCCGTGCGATCGCGAGCCCGAGCCCCGTGCTGTCCGCACTGCGCCTGCTGGTCTCGTCGGCGCGGGAGAACCGGTCGAACACCCGGTCCTGCGCCTCCACCGGAACCCCGGGGCCCTCGTCGCCCACCGCCGCCCATGCCCAGCCGTCCCGGCTGCCGGTGCCGACGGTGATCGTGCTGCCTTCCGGCGCCAGCCGGATCGCGTTGGACAGCAGGTTGCCCAAGGCCCGGTTGAGGGCGTCGGCGTCGCCGTACACGATCGGGCCGGGGTGCAACGCCTCGTGGATGCGCAGCCCGCGCCGTGCGGAGACGAGGCGGTGTTCCCGCGCCGCGGCGGCGGCGACGGCGGCCAGGTCTATGTCGCGGTCGACGAAGGTCTCCGAGCGCAGCCGCGCGGTGGCGAGCAGGTCTTCGAGCAGACGGCGCATCCGCCGGGTGGCCTCGAGGACGACGGCACTGGCCTCCTGTCTTTCGAGCGCGGTCGACGACTCGTTGCCGAGGACGGCCTCGACGTTGGCCTGCACGATCGAGACGGGATTACGCAGCTCGTGCGACATGTCCTCGACGAGCATGCGTTCCGCCCGGAACGCGCGGTCGAGCCGTTCGAGCATGCCGTCGATGGTGTCCGCGAGCGTCCGGAGCTCGTCGTTCGGGCCCGACGCGTTGATCCGCCGGGAGAGATCCGTGGCGGTGATGTCCTGTGTGGTGGCGGTGATCGCGCCGACCGGGCGCAATGCCCGCCCGGCCACCCACCAGCCGATGGCGATGCTGAGCACGAACATCACCGCCAGCGCCAGCAACGAGTAGTCCCGCAGGTTCTGCAAGGCGGTGAAGTTGACAGCCCGCTGCACACTGCCGAGGTCGGAGAGCTCGAACGTCTCCCCCGGCTTGTAGACGACGGTGCCGTCCCCCATCCGCTGGAACTTTCGCACCAGTACCGAATCCAGCGGGGCGGCGATGATCGACCAAGACAACGCCACGTAGGCCCCGAACAGCAGGACCACGGTGATCCCGAACAGCAGGGCCGAGTAGGTGAGGGTGAGCCGCATGCGGATCGTGCGCGGCCACGGCGGGCGCACCCATGCCCACCGGCCGCGTGTCATACCGGCTGTTCTGTGGCAGCGAGAATACGGAGCCGGTAGCCGCGCCCAGTCACCGTCTCCAGGAGAGGATCCTCACCGTCCACGGTCAGCTTGCGGCGCAGGGTGCCGACGGTGACGCGAACCGTCTGGGAGAGCGGGTCGGCATTCTCGTCCCAGACATGCTCCAGCAATTCTTCGGCGCTGACCACGTAACCGGGACGGGCCAGTAGATAACGCAGAATGGAGAACTCCTTCAGCGTCAGCGGCAGCTCCCGGCCGCCACGCCACGCCAGATGCCGTGCCGCGTCCAGCCGGACCGGCCCGTGCGTGAGCACGGCGGTCCCCTCGCTGTGATCCCGTCGCAGCAGGGCCCGGACCCGGGCGCTGAGCTCGGCGATCGCGAAGGGCTTCACCAGGTAGTCGTCCGCGCCACGGTCAAGGCCGCGGACCCGGTCGTTCAACCCGCCACGCGCGGTGAGCATCAGGATCTTCGGGGCCGAGGCGAGCCTGCCGCGGCGGATATCGGTCGCGAGGTCGAACCCCGAGCCGTCCGGCAGGTTCACGTCGAGCAGTACGAGGTCGTAGGCCGTGACGGCGAGCTTCTCCCCTGCGGACGCCACGGTGTGCGCGCAGTCAACCGCGTAACCCTCACGCTCCAGAGCGATCCGCAAGGCGCTGACCAGCCCCGTCTCGTCCTCCACGATCAAGATCCGCACCCCGGTCATGGTATCCGGGTTCCACGAAAGCGCGACTTCCGCTTTCGGTCCGCTTTCGGCGTGATCCGGCTCCGGAGGGCGGGCGCCTGCTGAATGGGCAGCTTGACGACATGGCCGATCACACCGCCCTTTCCGCCGACGAGAACCATGTCTGGCGGTCGCTGCTCCGCTACCGCTTCGCCTCCGACGTACGGGAAGTGTCGGATCTGTCCTCCGCGGATCACAGCGTGCTGTTGCATCTCGCCGAAGCCGACACCGGCCCGATGCTGCAGCAAGATCTCGCCTCGGCCACGTACTGGTCGAAGAGCCGCATGTCGAATCAGCCGACCAGAATGGAAGCCCGCGGCCTGGTGACCCGCTCCCCGAGCACCGGGTCATCGACGCCGTAGCTCCGGCGCACGCCGACTCGGTCCGAAGGCACCTGCTGAACCGCGCCACCGCCGAGGAACTGACGACACTGGTGCGGCTGGCCCAGCGGATCAGGGACGACGTCGACGCGGGCATCCCGTACTGACCCGCGGTCGCGACGACGGAAGGAATCGGCCTCCAGTCGCTCGTACAGTGAGCGACCAGGCTGGGCGCGACGGTCACGTCCTTTCTCCACTTGAGGCGTACATGTCACCTGGATGCACCCACACTCACGACCGGTCGCCGGGTGGATGTTATGAGGGGCAAGGGAAATGCGACGTCGAGTAACGGGTGCGGAATTTGGGTCATCCAACGCCCCAAAGTCCACATAGTGAGGGACCTCAGGTGACCACCTCACGTCGATCGAGCTCCTGGGTCTCGCTGTCACCCGGCCAGGAGCCGACCGATGCCGTGGTCGAAACGGGCGTCGAAGGAGTCGGCGATCATGAGGTGCTCGCCGACTTTCGCCAGTGCCGGATAGGCGCCGGTTTCGAGCAGCCGCCCGAATTCGCGCGCCGACGCGGCAGCGGGGGTCTGCTGCTCCTGGGTCAAGCCGAGGCTGAAGTAGACGATCGCCCAGCACAACCGGGCGGCGCCCGCCTCGGTGTGGCCGGCTTCGAGCAAAGCGCCGACGATCGTCTCGGCGACGCGGAAAGTGTTACCGGTGCCGGTGTGGGTGCCTGCGACGAGGCGGCCGCCGTCGCGGTGCGCGAGCATCGCCAACCGGTAACGGCCTGCCACGATCCGGACGCGCTCGACGGGATCGGCCGGGAGGTCGTCGGTACGCACCGTGCCGACGATGGTGTCGGCCATGGTCTCGATCAGTGTCTGCTTGGTCTTGACGTACCAGCTGACCGAGTTGAGGTGGGCGCCCAGTGTGCGAGCGACACCGCGCAGCGACAGCTTTTCGAGCCCTTCGGCTTCCAGCGTCGTGAAGGCAGCTTCGATCACGTCTTCCTGTGTCCAGCGCATCGCGGTCACGGCCTCCTCACCGCCAAGCGTTTTGGTCATCGTACAAGTCCGGCGAGCACGACTTCAGCCGCCGAACGCCGCCTGGGACACCTCGTCCCAGCGTTCCCATTCCTCGATCCGGGCGGCGTACTCCTTCTTGATCAACGGCAGCGGCCCCTGCCCGAAGAAGATCCTCAGCGGCGGCTCGTCGGCGTCGACGATCTGCAGGATGGCGGCGCGGGTGGCGCCGGGCTCCCCTCGTTTCGCGGCCGGACGGGTCATCGCCGCGCGGAAATCGTCGTAGACGGAGGATCGCTCGGCCTGCACCGCCGACGAGCCCGCCCAATCGGTGGCATACCCGGCCGGTTCGATCAGCGTGACCTTGACGCCGAAGTCCTCCACTTCGGCCGCAAGACTGGCGGTGAAGCCCTCCACGGCGAACTTGGAGGCGTGGTAGAGCCCCAAGCCTGGCAGTGAGTAGACCCCGGCGATGGACGACACCTGGATGAGATGCCCACTGCCGCGGCCCCGCAGGTACGGCAGCACCGCCTGGGTGACCCACAATGAGCCGAACAGGTTGACCTCGAGCTGATCGCGCGCTTGCAGTTCGGTCACCTCCTCGACCATGCCGAAGAGGCCGTAATCGGCGTTGTTGATCACGATGTCGATCCCGCCGAAGTGCTCGGTCACGCGCCGCACCGCGTCGAGGACTTCGGCGCGGTCGGTGATGTCGACCCGCAGAGGCAGGATCGCTTCGCCGTGGGTCTCGGCGAGGCCGTCGAACGCGTCGGCCGAGCGGCTGAACGCCGCCACCCGGTCGCCGCGTTCGAGTGCGGCTTCGGTCCATTCCCGGCCGAAGCCCGCGGACGCACCCGTGATGAGCCAGGTCTTACCGGATATCGCACCCTCCTTGAATTTTGGTCAGCGACCAACTCCCTTTCGAGTAGACTTGTTCACTGACCAAATTGTCAAGGCCGACCGCCGAGTCGTCGATGAGCGGACTCACCGGTGACCGGTAAATCCGGCCAATGCCCCAGTCGCGTGCCTCCGATCCGACGAGTCTCCGGCTCCGGGGCCCGTCACGACGAGACGCGAAGGCGAACCTCGCCCGGATCCTCACGGCGGCGGCCGACGTCTTCGCCACTCACGGGTGCAACGCCACGCTGGCCGACGTGGCCAAAGCAGCCGAAGTGGGCGTCGCCACGGTGTACCGCAAGTTCGCGACGAAGGATGACCTGATCCACGACGTGTACGAGCCCCGGTTCGCCGCCGCGGAACAGCAAGCGCTCGACGCCGCCCAGGATCCGGATCCGTGGGCGGGTTATCGCCGGGTTTCTCGAGAAGTCGGTCACGACGCTCGCCCCGGATCGGGGGTTCCGCGAATTGCTCAGCGGGTCCTACAGCTTCGCCGGGCCCGCAGAGCAGGCGAGCCGACCCAGTTCAGGGACCGATGCTGCTGGACTCAAGGACTGCTGCACATTCTCGACCTGCCGAACCCGCGGCGCGTGTCCACCGTGCAGATCCACGCCACAGTGGCGTCGCTGCGCAAACACCTGAAGGACTCGATCGACACAGCGGTGGCCGGACGCGCGAGCGGCAGCGCCGGTACCGCCGCGACGACCTCAGCCATCACCCGCCTGATCTGCACTTGGGGGGGGAGCACGATCTCACTGGCCCTTGGACGCCCTTTCCGGAGCTGGTACCGCCGTTCATTCCATCTGACGGCTACCTGTGCGGATTCATCGACCTCGTTCTCACCAAGGCCGGATGGCCAGACCTCGTGATCGAGATCGACTCCCAGAACAGGCCACGCAGCCGAGAGAAAAAACAGTTCGCGTCCGAGGTGGGAGCAATCGCAGTCTGGGTGCGCTGGAACTCCAGCCCCGTGTACAGAGTTCCCGGCATCCGCATCGTCGATCTGGTCCAAGAGACCCGACCTCCTGGTCGGGAGTCAAGGGGCAGCCAGCAAGGGTGACTTATCCGGCGCCATTTCAGGGCGGACCACTGCCACCAGAGTCCGCGAGGTCGTCGCACCGACCCGTAACTGCTTCCGCAACGTCTCTGCGGAGATAGGGCGACGGGTAGCGCCCCCAGTGCTCGGCGTCCGCCACCCGCTCCTCGAGTTCGTCGCCGACGAGGGCGGACAATTGCACTGCTCCGAGATCAGCATTCGTGACGCTCAGTGCTCGACTGCTGGCCTGGAACCTGTCTCGGCCCACCCGACCTGTGGGACTAGGACGTGTCCTGGGGATCTTCATCGGAGGTGGAGGACGATGCAGGCGAGGATGATCTCGGCGCGGTGGTAGGCGGCTCGTTTGGCGTATCGTGTTGCCAGGCCACGGAATTGTTTGAGCCTGTTGAAGCAGCGCTCGACCACGTTGCGGAGCTTGCAGAGGTCGGGGTCGAAGGCCGGTGGCCTGCCACCCGCGCTGCCCTTGGCTTCGCGGCGGGCGATCTGGTCGGCGCGTTCGGGAATGGTGGCCTTGATCCCGCGCTCCCGCAGCGCTATCCGGGTGCTCGGGTGGGTGTAGGCCTTGTCGGCGAGCACCCGCCCGACCCGTATTTTCTGTCCGTCCACCTCGATGTCACGGATGTCATCCAGCAGCGGAAGCAGCTGCGGGTTGTCCCCGGCCTGTCCCGGCGTGAGGATCACCGCCAACGGCAAACCCGCGGAGTCGACGGCCAGGTGGAGTTTGGTGGTCAATCCGCCCCGCGAGCGCCCGAGGCATTCCCCGTCGACGGCGAGGTCCTCGATCCAGTCCGCGCAGCCCCTTTTCTCCGGGCGCCGGCCGCGTGCTGATGCGCCCGGACACTCGTGGAATCGACGCTGATCACGAACTCGACGTTGTCCTCCAGCGTGCCCAGCGAGTCGTCTTTGACGATGACGTGCTCCAGGATCCGGTCCCAGGTTCCGTCCGAGGCCCACTTCCGCAACCGCTCATGCGCGGTCTTCCACGGCCCATAGCGTTCCGGCAGATCACGCCACGGCGCACCCGTCCGCTCATGCCACAAGATCACGTCGATCACCTGCCGATGACTACGCCACCGCCCACCCCTGCGACCCGTCTGCCACAGGCAGCAACGGCGCAATCGCTGCCCAAGCCCTATCCGTCAGCTCACCACGACCCACCACGATCCATCATCCGCACACGATCATGAAAAAGATCCGCAGGACATGCCCTAGTCAGTACAGCTGCGGCGGTCGTCTGCCGTCGTACCCGCATGGACTACACGACGTCGCACAAGGATACTGGTGAGAAACCCGTCGTCTCTGTGGCGCCGTTCACCCCGAAAGACTTCACCCGTCTGTTTGCTCATTGCTGACCGCTTTGGTTGGTGTCATGGTCCGTGAGCCTGGTCCAGGTCGTCAGCCGGTGGACCTCGCCGCGGGTGGTGTAGCGGTCCCTGACGACGACTTCGTCGTCGGCGGGACGCCGGAACATCGTTTTCGCGTGCTCGTCGAGCATGTCGATGCCGTATCCGCCACCGGGGTCAAAGTAGATCCCAGGGTCTCGTCCTGCGGCGCGGTGCTCCAGGATCCGGCGCCGTAGCACGGCGACCGCGCCGCTGGGGAGGGTTGGGGGTGCGTGCCCGGCGCCGAAGTGGAGCGCGGGGAAAGCTATGTCTAGCGCCGCTGGAACTGCTCGGACGTACTCGTCGAAGAGCGTCTCGATCGGAATCTTCCAGATGAGCGCGGCGAGCTCGGTTGGGGTGGTGTCCGAGGTACAGTCAAGTCCGAACGAAGCGGCGAAGTGCGCGGTCAGCGCGGGATACGCACCGTTTCTCCGTGGTGCCTGCGCGATCGCCAGGTCCAGCAGTGTGTAGACATTGGTCACCGCTCGGGCGACGATATCTTCCAGGTCAATGCCAAGTTCGATACCGAAAATTCCTTCATCGAATGCCTGGCCAGTGTGGAATGCCGCCTCGAACACGACTCCGTGGCGGTTGCTTCTGTCACCGATGAGGTGATCAATGACCCAGCGAACGAGTAAACCGATAGTGTCAGGGTCTTCGAGTGGCCGGCCATCTCCGGCCGCACCAGTGATGATCGCGGGTGGCGGCTCGCGGACATCGGCGAGCGAGGTCGCGATGCCCAGTTCAGTGAGGGGAACGCACAAGTCCGCGCGTGCCCACGCGAGCAGGGATCGTAGCCGGTCCCGCGTCAGGAAATCCTTGTTCAGCTGGTAGGCCGTGACATAGGTCCAGAGCCGGGCGAGGCGGAATCCCAGCCTGGTAAACCACTGCGCGCCATAGGCCGGCACCTTCGCATCGGGTGCGATCGTATCGACGACCTTGAAGCC
Source organism: Amycolatopsis alba DSM 44262 (assembly GCF_000384215.1). Lineage (NCBI taxonomy): Bacteria > Bacillati > Actinomycetota > Actinomycetes > Pseudonocardiales > Pseudonocardiaceae > Amycolatopsis > Amycolatopsis alba. The sequence continues at coordinate 9,701,142 of NZ_KB913032.1, forward strand.
GAATTCCGGGTTTCGTGTCTCGACCACCTGGTCACCGAACTCTTTGGCCGCGGTGGCCATCCGATCGGGGCAGATGAGCAGCTCACGTGTGTAGTCGCCGATCAGCCCCCATGTATTGAACACGACCGGCCGAGCATAGTGATCCATGCTGACATCGGGAGTGCGATGGCGCACGTCCAGGCGCTTCTCCTGCCACGTCCCCGAGCTACACCACTCGACGGTACCGTAACGCGACAGAAAACGTGTCGCCGAGTCGAGCTCCGGCGACGCGGGACGCCAGCTGCCGGTTCGGCCGTGCTCCGCGATGCGCCGGTGCAGCGGCGAGCGTTCCCCACCGTCCAGGTAGTGCTCTACTTTCGCTTCGCTGAGGAACCCGGCCGGATTGACACGTGCCACTATGAGCCCGCATGGCCGCAGATTCTCGTACATGAAGCGAACATCCTCGAAGACGAACCCGAATCCCGTGATGCCGGAGCGGTCGGCTTCCCGAGCGATCATGTCGAGCGCGCTATTCAGCAGAACGCCAATCTGGACAGGATTGCTGAAATCATGCGGCGTGAAGGTCAAGCTTGTGGTGTCGATGTGCTGGGAAGGGATCAGATCCTGGCCGAGGCTGCTCCACGCGGAAGGTAGCCGCGCCGTGATCCGCTGCGTCTCGTCGACGTGGAGACATAAGACCTTCAGGCCGTGCCAAGCGATCAGCGACACCAGCGAGTGATCAAGCAAGGGCGAGTAGTCCGTGGACACGACCACGAAGCAAATATCAGTACGTGCCGCGAAAGGCAGATGGTTCCGCACTTCCTGTTCGTAGGCCAGCAGCTCGGTGACCGTCTCGCGTGCTGTCGCCCGGGCACGTTTGATCTCAAACACCACGATAGTGCCCGTATCAGGCGACTCGTAGAGAAGGTCAGCGAACAGCTTCTCGGACCGGTTCAACGAGATCGAGCTCCCGCTGCTCGACACCGGAATCAGGCCGACCAGCCGGTCACGAACCAGCAACGCGGCGTCCGCGGCGCGATGAAGAACAAGATTGTCCAAGATGAGGAGGCGATCCTCGCCCTGGTGCCGATCAAGCGCGACATGCTCCACCTCGTTCCAGCCATCGATACGGTCCAGCAGCATCTGTCGAGCGACCAGACCCTCGACAAGATCTTGTACTTCCTTCTCCCGCATGCATTCCCCCTAGAACACACGAAACCTACAGCCACCACTTCACCCCGTCACTTGTCTCGGGTCGAGAGCTGCTCCGGACACCGCAAGGCCGCACTGAGGCCTTACGTCGATATGCATGTATTTGCGTCGACGCGGATCACCCCGCACTACACCTTTCACGGAGCCAGCCACCTGATTAGACTGAACTTTCCACGCTCCGGAAGCCTAAAGCAACTGACAACAACTACCCCTCTTTCCGATCTACTTCAGAAGAAGACGAGGCGGCGGCACTGCGCAGTGTACGGCGCAAGCCATCCGCAAACGACTCATACTGTTCCTGCGTTCCCAGCAGCGCGACTCGGCGAATCGCGTAGGCCACGGCACGATCTGTATAACCCTCAGATTTTACCCATGCTAGCATTTGATCGACATCGACCTTCTTTGCCTGGTTCTTCTCATCATGGACGGGGCGCGCATCCGCCTGAGGACTCAAGCTGAGGGTACCGGCATTTCCCTTGGTATCGCCGATTTTATCGGCATTACTCTGCGATCTAGCCGTCCACCACTTGCGGTAACCATTTCGCTGTTGGCCGACCTCGCCAGAGGACTCACCAGGCAGCCGGACCGGCATATTTCCTACAGTTAGCAACCGCGGCTGAATTCGCCTTTTCACAAGAAGTGATTGCCCAAAATCGACTCGAACCCACTCCCACGCTTCCGAGCGCACGGTTTTCGTCTCACCATCGACAAAAGGTTTCAGGTGCCCAAATCCCGCTAGCGCAAGACTTTCGCCATCGAAGCCAACCGCATCAAGTTGGGTCGTCGGCGCACTCCAATGAAGCAAGTCCGGATAAGGGAATGGTGCCACTTCAGCGCCATCGGCGATATCGGCCAAACGGAGGGCCTGCTCAACGAGATAGTCGGCATCCTGAACTTCTTTGGGAAAATCTCCAGAAGTGGCGGCGCCGCATAATGCCGCAGCCATCGTTGCGATTGTGTCTGTGTCCGTGCCTAATGCCCTAGCTGCGATTTGCGAGACGAGCGCTGGCCGATCCGGCAATGCCGTAGCAAGAGCCATAGCCGCCACGGAGGTAGCCGTGCCGCTGCCTCTGGTGGCAGGCTCACTCAGGTCGAGCTCATCGACAAGTCGTCGATAGGCTGCCTCGGCAGATTCCGCATCCGGGCACCTCCGCAGCTCTTTGACGACTGGTCGGGCGCGCTTCATCAGCCAATATATCTCTTTGACTGTCTGGCTCCACGCGGCTTGGAAGCTTGAGCCGATCTCGTGCTCCCACCTTGGCAACCACACAGACCCAAGCTGTGAATTGTTCTCCATCAGCTGATATGTGGCTTCGACTAGGCCTACGAAGTCGCTCCACGCCGAAACCGGAGGCAACGTCCCCTCGGCCAAGGTCATGCCGAGAGCGGCCGCGTGCAGCACCGCACCGGCAATGGCCCTAGGATGCCCATGAGTCGTGACCGCGTCTACGATGATGTTCTCGAGACATCGTGCTGATGCTACGGAATCAGCAGCCCACACGTGCGGCTGGATGCGCATAGCCACACCGTTGCCCCCCGCATTGGTCCAGCCTTCGTAAAAGTTGGCAAACCATGGCGTCGCGGTCTTCGCGAGGTTTGCGGCAGCCGCCTTGCTGGCCCGGCCGCCGCCGAGCGCGTAGGAGGGCCAGATGGGCACTTCGACCTTGGCGAACGCTTCGACGTCAAACCTGCGGGACGATAGTGCGCGAGCGGTGGCCAGCCGCAGCTGGGTGTCGTCGGAGTAGCTGCCGGCTGGCAGCGTCATCGTGACGCCGTATCGGCCGCCGACTCGTCTGCTCCACTCGATCGGCGCTTCAAGCCTGTGTCCATGTAGCCGGCGTTGGAGGCCCCTTTCATCAGTGAGTTCGCTGATGAAGCCAAGCGCATCGGCCCAGGCTGACCACAGCATCGAGCCCACGATGCGATCGCGGCGTGCGGCCGAGCCAGCGTGCGCGCTCATCCAAACACCTCCGGTTTGCACTCGATCGGGATGCCCGACAGGCTCGGCAATGTAGCCGCAAGCCCCTTGACAGCGTCAATGTAGTCGTCCTCAGGCACATAGATGCGTCGCAGCAGGCCGAGCTCCACCTGATCGGGATAGAGCACCTCCGCCTGAGGGTCAGTCGGCAGGTTTCTCGGCGTATGTGCGGTGCGACAGCTCAGGTTCCCGTATCGGCCCGGCACCTTGTCTGCGTACAGCGCGGACAGGCCAGCCCCGCCCTGGCCGCGTTTAACCGCTGGGTAGATGTTGTTGGTCGTTGTGAAGTAGACCCCGTCGTGCGACAGCAGCGCCGGGTCGAAGGCCAGCACGCACCACCACACTTCGTCGGCCACGTGCCAGCGGTCCTTCGAGATGCCCAACAGAGTTCCGTTCACCTGAGTCAGCGACAGGTTCACGTATCCGGTCCACCCCGCGTCCCCAGTTCGGCTACGACAGTTCGGCAGGTAGATGTGCTCCAGGTATGCGTCGGCCGTCAGGCCGTCGCGCGACTTCACGGCTCCGGTCGCCCCGATGCCTACCAGGCCACGGTTGGTCGTGAAGTGGAGAACCTCCTCGATCCCGAACCCGCGAGCAAGGTCGGGAATGGACAGCGCCGGCTCATGCGGCGCGGCGGCGTTCACGGCCGCACCAGCTGGTAGGTACCCGGCTGCAGTAGCCGGAGGATCGTTGATGGGTCGGTTGGTTTGAAGCCTATGTGGACAGACTTCTTGGCTCGGCCAACTCCCATGGCGATCAGGCGCCGCAGGGCGTCTAGCTGGCCGTCACCTTGCTCATTTCCGTGCGGTGTCACCTGCTGGTTAAGCCCCGGAATGATGACGTGGTCGAACTCGAGTCCCTTCGCTGAGTGAAGGGTGCACAAGGCGATTTGCTCAGTTCCCTCGGGCCAGGTGCTGGCGCGGGTCAATGTCACGAAAGGCAGCCCAGCCTGACGTAGCCGCTTCTTGAGATAGGAGAACCACTCACCGCCGCGTGGGTGCAGGAAGGCTACCGACTCATTGGCAAGATCCACATTTCGCGCCAGCGTGCCGAGGATGTAGTCCACCTGGGCGCTGAAGGATCCGGCCACCACAGTCGGTAGCGGACCGGCCTTGTCACATGCCGTGAAGTCAGGTAGCTCGCCATCGTCCTCCAGTGGCACTCCAGTCACCAGAGTGCGGGCGAAGGCGGCGATCTGCTCGGTGTTTCGGTAGTTGTGCTTAAGCGTGTAGATCTTGCTCCAGTTCACTCCGACTTCTTTCCAGGTGAAGTGTCTGGGGTAGATCCGTTGCGCCGCGTCCATCACAAAGGTCACGGAGTGTGAAGGAGCCAGATGCGGCAGCAACGCCCGAACCTGGTTGGCTGTGAAGTCCTGGGCTTCGTCAACGATCACGACGTCCCATGGCGGTATACCGTCAGCGGCGCCTGCGGCGATCGCAATGTCATTCCAGTCCATCGCGCCACGCTCAGCCTTGAGCGCGGCGAACGGTTCGACGACGTCGGCCAGCAACCGTCGTTTTAGCAGGCTCTCTACCCGCGGATTGATCCCGCGGCCCGTGCGCGGTTTGATCAAATATTCATCCAGCCTGTCGACTGGGTAGCGACCCAGGAGATACTCCACCTCTTCCAACAGGAACGCACGATCCCCAGGCAGGTCCTTGAGCAGGGGGAGCAGCATCGCCGAGGACTTATCGCGGTCAAGGATGTCGACATTCCCGATGACATCGTGCGCCCACTTTCCGAAGGTCAGCACCTGCACCTGGAGACCTTCACTGCCCGGCACCTGCTGACGGGCCAACTCGGCGATGTACCCCTCGAGGGTCCGGTTGTAGGTGAGTACCAGCACGCGGACCGGGTCAACCAGACCAAGGCGGTCGCGCCGGGAAAGCCAGGATGCACACAGCTGCCGGAGCCGCAGCAAAGCGGTCGTTGTTTTGCCGCTACCGGCCGCACCCTTGATCAGCAGGAAGCCTGGGGTGTTGTCGGCGAGGATGGTCAACTGCTCAGGGGTGGGTGTGACGGACGGGAGAATCCGCATAACCGCCTCCGCGGAGGGTCGGGGCCCAGTGTGCCGGGCTCACATGCCGACCACCGTACTCGGCACCCCGACAGTCCGCGCAAACGAAATGCAACTGCACGGCCGCAAGACGATCATCAGCTCCCCCGATTAGGCACTTTGCAACGCAAAGTCCACGACGACACGCCTCGACTGGCTCGTCTACCTCAATAGGCAACCGGACGGCTTCACATCGACCGGTATCTGAGCCTCCGGCGCTCCCAGCGCATGCAGGAAGGCCGCCAGCACGGCACTGGGGCCCAGGGCCTGACTCGGCCCGTAGCCCCGTAAATTGGCGTACAAGGTCCCATCGGGAAACCTGTCCTGGCTCCGGTGCGCCCAATGCACGACGAGACTGGTCTTGCCACAACCGCCGGTACCGTCTACCGCAGCGACCGTCACGCCCTCCACGACGTTCTCGACTGTCGGCAGGAGCGCATCCAACATGGCAAGCTGCTCGCCCCGGCCGGTGAAGTCTCGCAATACTGGCGGGAGTTGCCGCGGCACCGGCAGCAAGCCGCTCGCCACGCCGCAGACCGCATGTTGCGCGCTCTCCTCGTCAGCCACACCAACAAGTCTGGCTATATCCCAGCAGCTCCGCGGACACCTGAACCAACACCACTCAGACGGAGCACCAGGTGCGACGAGCAAGCCCGACGACCCGCTGGGTAAACGCAGCCTCTCGACCTACCCTGCCCCGCGAGACCCCGCGGCTGTCCGAACCGCGCCCGCAGGGTTCGCGCGTTCAAGCGCGGTGGCGAGACGCCTCAATCGGCGGGACGACATCGAGCCCTTCTGGTTTCGAACCCACCGCTGAAGGATGGAGGGTCGTGCGCCTGACGCGGCCATGGTCAGGGTCGCGCTGGGACTACACTCTGTGTCCTCGAACGGCTGGCTAAGCAGAGGGGACCGAGGTGTCTGACAAACCGCGTCCAGGACATGACGCTCGCCTGGTCGCGCTGGTGCACCGGTTGATCGCGCTGCCACGGGAGACCGAGTGGGTGGAGTTCAAGGAGAACTTCTTCAAAGCCGAGGACATCGGTCAGTACATCTCGGCGCTGGCGAACTCCGCCGCGCTCGGTAGCCAGGACAAGGGCTACATGGTCTGGGGCGTCAGCGACACCGACCACACGATCGTCGGTACCACCATGGACCCGCACAGCAAGGTCGGCAACGAAGACTTCCTCAACTGGCTCACCCGGCTGCTGACACCTCAGATCCACTTCGAATTCCTCGAGTTCAAGGTGGAAGACAAGCGAGTCGTGCTGCTCGAGGTCTCGCCGGCGACGGCGAGCCCGGTGCGGTTCCAGAGCGACGAGTGGATCCGGGTCGGGTCGTACAAGAAGAAGCTGCGTGACCATCCGGATCACGCGCGGCGGCTGTGGCAGTCGTTCGACTCCCGGCCGTTCGAGACGCTCTCCGCCGCGTCCGGCCTGGACACCACCGCGGTTCTGCGGCGCCTGGACTATCCTGGGTACTTCGACCTGATGGGGATGCCACTGCCGGACAACCGGAAGGGCATCCTCGATGCCCTGGAGATGGAAGAGCTGGTACGCCGCAACCAGCACGGCGACTGGGACATCACCAACCTCGGCGCCGTCCTGTTCGCCAAGAACATCAATGACTTCACATCGCTCAAACGGAAGGCCGTCCGCGTCATCCGCTACCGCGGAGACAGCCGTGTATCGACTATCCGTGAGCAATCCGGCGTCCACGGCTACGCACCCGCGTTCGCCGGCCTGGTCAACTTCGTCAACAACATGCTGCCCTCGGTCGAGGTGATCGGCGAAGCGATCCGCGGCGACGAGCGCGCTTACCCCGAACTGGCCGTCCGGGAGCTCATCGCCAACGCGATCATCCACCAAGACTTCTCCCAGACCGGCAACGGGCCGATGATCGAGATCTTCGACACCCGTCTGGAGATCACCAGCCCCGGCCGGCCCCTCGTCGACCCCCTGCGGTTCGTCGACGCCCCACCTAAATCACGCAACGAGGCGATCGGCGCGCTGATGCGCCGCGCCGGGATGTGCGAGGAACGCGGCAGCGGCTGGGACAAGGTCGTATCCGAGACAGAACTCCACCAGCTCCCCGCGCCGCTGGTCGAGCTGCCTGAGGACAACACACGGGTCGTGCTGTTCGCACCCAAGCCCCTCACCAGCATGAGCCGCGACGAAAAAGTCCGTGCGGTCTACCTGCACGCCTGCCTCCGCCGGGTCAACCACGAGACACTCACCAACTCGTCCCTGCGGGAACGCTTCGGGATCAGTCAGCAGAACGCCGCGATCGCCAGCAGGCTCATCAGCGACGCCGTCGCCGCCAACCTGATCGTTCCCTTCGACGCCGCAGCCGGGCGCCGCTTCATGCAGTACCTGCCGTACTGGGCAGCAGACACCGACTCGCCCTTTTGATGGCCATTTGATCGACCCCCATGCCTAATATCCCCCAAACGGGTGTCTCGACGCCCTGACCGGCGCAAACACCGCAAGGCGTCTTTGCGCCGGTCCCGCATGATCCCGCATGCATCAGCCAGCACAACTCGCCGCATGCCGGTCGCCCTCACATCGTCAGCGTGATCCAGCCTGCATCATTCAATAACTATTAAGTAACTTCACGTGATCTCTATTGACAACTCCCGCCAAGGGGTGCATATCCCCGCTGTGATCTAGCTGCCCAGGCGACCCAGGGTCGGATATGCCGCACTGGTCGTCGCCAACAGTGGTTGACGGAGGCGCTGCCACCGCAGCCTGCCCACCGGATGGGCGACCGAAGCAAGCGAACTGCTCCACGTCAGACAGTTGCGACCGCGCTCTTGATGAATACAGGAACTTGTCAGCGCTCGGCGCGCCGCCAGGTGTCGGTCCATGCTCTTCACGCCATGCTCCGCGGCCCGCAACCAGCGACGCGGGCGAGCACGTGAGCGACGACGAACCAGCGATCACCGGCCGAGGTCCGACAACTGCTCCCCGCGCCAAACTTCCCACTCGTTCACACCGCCGACGCCAGTCAAGAGTCGTCCTGGGCAGCCCGTTCTCTCCAAGTAGCAACGCTCGCGACTAACGGACACATCTCATTCCGAGCAATCCACGTCGAACGAACCCCCTATCCGCATTTCCGGTGTTGACAAGCCCCTTATAGTCCGGCACAAAACATCAATTTGACCGCTCACCTCAAAAAATCGACCGTCTACGCGAATCCGAAATATCGGCCCGACTAGTCAGTTGCGACGAGCGGCGACCCAGTGACTAGCGAGACATAAGATGATCTACCACTGGAAGCATAGGCGACCAGGACACTAGACGGAACTCGTCCGCCGGGGCAAAGTGAAGTGGAGGGAACAAGCAATGACCTCGACAACAAGAGGACTATCAGGAACACGCCTTTACATCACGATCCCAATCAATTGCAAATTGCACTGCATGACTTCACAAGACGAGGAAGCAGGCATCATGAGTAGCGCAATGAAGCCGCCGCATATCGGGAGAACTTCGGCTGATCTGGGGTACACGAAAAGGCTCGGACCGCGTCTGCGTCCGAGCCTTCCACGTGGCAAAACTTGCCCCCTGGAACCATTGTCCTGGCGACTCCAGGGGGCTTAAGTTGTTGCCCCTCCCCGCAGATAGGCAACTGCCACTTCCAGTAGAGCGATTATCAGAGGATGATGACCTGCTTGGTCGAGTCACCCGTTTTAAGAAAGACCTCGGCGCCATCTTGCTTAACGGCTTGGTAGACAACCTCGCCATAGCCTATGAGGCGACGGACAGCTTCGGTGAGACTCACGCCTTCACGTTCGATCACTGCTTCCAGTGCTTGAATGGTCTCCGGGCCGACAGCGACATTGATGCGCTTGGGCGGTGTCTTCTCCTTCTCAGGGTTGGCGCGCTGTTGAGGCGCATTTGTTGCAGCAGCGGACATGTTGTCTCCTCGACAGGGTCAGTGCGTCGGTCCCTCACCCGATACCGGCACCTGTGGATCTCGGTCTTCGCCGACCAGGCCCCACCCACGAGGACACCTGGTCGAGCGATGCGCCCGTAACCACGTGCCCTGGCAGGGGTACGACACTCCCAGGACACGGCTTGCGCGTTATGGCTCACAAACCATACTCAAGCACTTTTTCCACGGGACCACCACCCATATGACGCATCGGTCACACTGTCGTGACATGTGATCACCACTTCAGGACCACACCCTGAACACGTACCAGTGTCGGCTGAGGTACTCTCAGTGTTACTTAGAGACCGGTCGCCGGCTCGCACCTGCCCCCGACAGGTGTCCGTGCCCCAACTACGTGTCCCGTTACGAGGAACAGGTACAGCCCCGCATGACGACCCACCCCGAGCAACCCAATCCCCCGACCTTCCAGGGAAGCCGCCTCAGCACCGCCAAAGCTCGTCGTGACCCCGAAGACGACACATGGGTAGGCCTCACCCCGAACGAGCAGCTATCCACCGATCCAGTGGTTCTCGTCTTCACGGACGAAGAGATCACTTCGACGGGTGGGCGCAGGTGACGAGCCCCCTGGACGAGGAAACCTGGAGCGACGACGACCCGGCGTCTGGTCGTACCCACCAGACGCCGCCCAGCCGGGCTCCGGTGGTCAAGGTCAGCGAACTGGCCGCACAGCGTCACGCCCACAAGGCGTCCATGCAGAAGCGCGTACTCGCTGGCGTTTTCGCCCTGCTGCTCATCAGCCTCTTGATCATCGTGCTGGCCGTGTCGTTCCACGGCATCACCGAGAACTTCGCACTCGAGATCGTCCGGCTGATCTTGCCGGCCGCCCTAGGCTCCGGTGGCACGATCGTCGGTGCTCTTTTCATCAGCCGTGGTCGCGACGAAACCTGACAGTCGATTGGTGGCTCCGCTTGCAGTCGGGGCCACCAATTGCCACACCATTCGCGCGCCCTCAGGCCGCCGGACACAGCTCGCCGCCACGATTGCGCCGGACGCGGACAAGTCGTCCGGTGCGGTGATTTACCACCACGATGTCGTTACTGGGAGTGAGAACCAGTACGACATTCCGGCACCATCCCGACTCCTGACTTGTCCCACGGACCGCGCCTAGCTGATTCTGTCCTACTGCTCACCGAGAGGGGGTGAGCGTGGCGATAGGGACTTCATGCGTCCGAATGACCCGACCGCTCGCGATAAGACGAGCACGCTGGTGGAGTATTTACGGGACATTGCAGCTTCTACCAGAGCGGACAGCCGCGATCTGAGTAGCTTCGAGGCCTCGTGGTGGTTGGCCGAACTGCCTCAGGGCGTGCGGGTTCGCTCCGAACCGGATTCGGAGGGCGTGCTCCTGGCTGTGGACCAGGTGCCGCTGCCGCCTCCGCCTGCGTTGCCGCAGGAGCTCCATAGCTATATCGATCGCCGTCAGTGGCAGGACCAAGATGTTGCGGAGGTCGGCCTTTCCGATGAGTTGGCCGCCCAGGTATCCGATCTCGATGAAAGAACGGGTCTAGGGGCGGCTTGCCGCGTAGCTCTGGCAGCTCGTGACAGTTGGCTAGCGGCGGTGGAACGGGACCGCCCTCAGCGTCAGCTCTACGAGCAGTTGCTCGACGTCGCTGGGCGGCTGGCGACCAGGGATGACGAGTTCGAGCTGTTGCTATGCAGTGGGCTGGTGGCGGGCGTCGACGACGCCGACAGCCGCGTGTACCGGCACCTGATAGTCAAACGGATGTTCGCCCGGATCGAACGCGGCCACTCCAGCGTGGTGATCGGTCCAATCGCGGAGGCACCGTTGACGATGGAGGATCGCAGATTCCTCGCGCCAGTGCTCGGCGACAGGCTGGGCAGAGCAGACGATATCCGGAAAGAGATCGAAACCTCGGATCTGCTGCCGATCGACGAAGGAGTGGGCAAGTGGCTCGCGGAGTGGAGCGGATGGCTGCTGCCAGCCGCGCCGCCCTATCACGAGTCCGCCGAGCCACCACCGGCCGATTGCGACGACAGGCTCTCTGTGTCGGCGTCCCCGGCGCTGGTCTTCCGCCAGCGTGACCGTTCCAGTGTCGCCGGCTTTCTGGACCAGATGCTGGAGAAGCTTCGTGACTTGCGCACGCCGGTTCCGCAGACCCTGGTCCAGATCCTTCACGACTTGACTCCGGAAGAACAGGAAGAGTGGGCCGCGGCGTCCGGAACTCCGAAGCTTCTCGGAGAGAACCCGCTCTTCGTCAAGCCGTACAACCAGGAGCAGCGGCTTGTGCTGGACAGGGTACGACAGGACAACGGCGCCGTTGTTCAAGGGCCGCCAGGGACCGGGAAAACCCACACTATCGCCAATCTCCTGGTGGCGATGCTGGCGGAAGGCCTGCGAGTCCTGGTAGTCAGCCAGCGAGAGCAGCCGCTCAGCGTACTCCGCAACATGCTTCCGCCAGAGCTGCAGAGCATGTGCGTCTCCCTCGCCGGCGACAAGCGCGGCCGCACCAGCGCGCTGGAAGCATGTGTACGAGCACTGTCGGAGTTCGTGGCGAGCACCACCGAGTCTCAGGCCGCGGCCCGTGTCGTTGCCTGCCGCGAGCAGTGGAATGTGGCTCAGAGGCAGGTACTCGCCGCAGAGGTCGATCTCTCCGGATCGCGGGAGTCGGAACACATCGAGCATCCTCCGATCGCCCCAGGATACCAGGGCCGATTGGCGGAGATCGCGTCCTCGGTCCAGGCAGGGCGCAACCGGTTTGGCTGGGTGCCACCGCTGCCCGCAGCCGCGCCGACGATCTGCCCGCTGCTTCCTGATGAGCTCGCCGAGCTGCAAAATCTTCTTGAGGCACACCCCGAAGGTCCTCATCGAGCGGACGAGTCGGTGCCACCACCGGAGGACGTCCAATCTCCGGACGAGATCGCTCAGTTGTTCAGGAACCTCGAACTCCCGGCCGCTGACCCGCAGGTCCGCGAGATCGCCGACAGATGCGTGTGTGTCGCCCCAGCCACACTCGACCAGTGGCTCGTCGACCTCGACCGCGTAGCCGAGATCGTCCGGCATCTCGACCAACGCGCCACTTCGGAACCCGAGAGCTGGCTCGATGGCGCGGTCAGGGACATGCTCGCCGGGAACAACCTGAACGCCTGGCTGGACCTCATCAACCGTCCCCCTGCCGCCGAGCAGCTCTTCTCGCGGTCACGCAATCCGGTTCTCCGGGATGTGCAATGTCATGAGACCGATCCCACGCTCCTCCGGGAACTACACGAGCAAGCGCAAATCTTAGTGCAAGGCCTTCAGAACCACCGAACGGTGCGAACTCGGCTCTTCCGCCGTCTGACGGTGTTCGGCCGTGACACGGCGCTGGTCCGAGAGACATGCAGTTACCGGCAGCGCGAGCTGCGGACGACGGAAGCGGCGGTTGCTGCCTACGAGGTGCTGGACATTCTCGCGACGCTGACCGATCTCGAGCATGCGTGGAGTTTCGTGGTGTGGCTGGAGAACTCGGCTGGAGATCCGACCAACCGGCTTCGCTGGCTCGCAGCCGCGGAAGCGGTACTTCCAATGCTAGCCGAACTAGGGAACACCGCCGTTCGCCTGCGGGGCAGTTTGGCCGAGACACAGTTACTCGTGGTTCTGACGAGTCGCGACTCCTGGGCCACGTTCCGCAGCGGGGCCCGCCTGGCCAAGCACCGACTGGACGTCGCGAAGTACATGAAGTACCACGGACAGCTACTGACGTGGTGGGAGCACATGGCTGCAACTGCACAAGCCGCACCGGAGCTGACCGCTGTCGCGAAAGCGCTGCGCACGAGAGACAGCGCCGCGTTCCGAGTCGCCGTCGAGACAATCGGTCAGGCCCGGGAAACGATCAGCAGACACCGCCGGCTGCGCGATCTTCGCTCGCAGTTAGGTGAAGCACACCCGGATCTGCTCTCCGCTCTGGAGAAAACCAGCGGAGATGAGGCGTGGGCAGAACGCTTCGTGGTCGTGGCTGACGCGTGGGACTGGGCAGTGGCAGAGCGGTTCGTTCACACCCAGTACCACCCCGGACGGGATGCGCAGGGTGAATCGGAACTGGCAGCCGCGAAAGAGACCCTGCGCGGCGCGACGGAAGAGCTTGCGGCGGCGCAGGCCTGGTCAAACTGCCTGTCCACTATGGACCTGTCGGCGCGGCGCGCGCTTCGGTCGTACTCGCATTTCGCGCAACGGCTGGGCGGCAGAGGGAAACCCGCAGCGCGGAATCAGCGATCGGCCCGCTCTGCGATCACCGGAGCGAAGTCCGCAGTCCCAGCCTGGATCATGACGGTCGACGAAGTGGCAGATCTGTTCCCCGCCGAGCAGAACAGCTTCGACGTCGTGATCGTCGACGAGGCCAGCCAAGCTGAGCCGACATCACTGTTTCTGCTCTGGCTCGCACACCGGGTCATCGTAGTGGGCGACGACAAGCAGTGCACCCCGTACATCACCCCGCGCGGACTGGACCCGGTGATCGCGCGCTTGAAGGCAGACTTTCCAGACCTCCCTGACCATGTCCGAGAGATCCTGCTGCCAACCGGAAACCTCTACGACGTCCTGAGCACCGCCTTCCCCGCAGTAGTCCGACTCCGCGAGCACTTCCGGTGCATGCCCGAGATCATCTCCTGGTCGTCAAAAGAGTTCTATGACAACGACCTCGTACCCTTGCGCCAGCACGGGGCAGACCGGCTCGAACCGGTGGAGATCCGTTTCGTTCCGGATGGCCAGACGACCGGTAGCTCCGAAACTCTCACCAACAGAGCCGAAGCCGTCCAGGTTGTCGATCTGCTGAGCGAATGCCTGGATGATCCGGCCTACGAGGGAAAGTCTTTCGGCGTGATCGCGATGCAAAGCGCCAAGCAGGTCAAGGTGATCGATCAGCTGATCCAGAAGCGGATACCCGCGTCAGAGATCGAGCTTCGAAACATCCGCGTTGGAGCCGCACAGAGCTTCCAGGGCGACGAACGCGACATCATGATCGTATCGACCGTCGCGGCGGGCCGGGCAAAGGCCATGCGCAACGACACGCGATACGACCGGCGCCTGAACGTCGCGGCCAGCCGGGCAAAGGACCAACTGCTGCTTGTGACCTCGCTCGGCGACAACCTCGACAGTGAGGACATCCGACACCGGATGCTGAGCCACTACCAGGAACGGGAGGGCCCGCTCCGAGAACTCCTGGACGTTACACGCATGCCATCGGAACAGCTCGCGGCTCCGTTCCGGTCATTGTTCGTCCAGCAGGTCTACCTCGCGATTCGCCGCCGTGGCTACGCAGCGGAGCCGTATGTGGACATCGGCGGTCGTATGCTGGACATCGTAGTACGCGGTCAGGACCGGTCGTTGGTCGTCATGTGTGATGAGTACCGGAGGCGGGATGCCGACCATCGACGCCGTGATGACGACTCACTGCGCGAGCTGAGCCGGGCGGGATGGCCATTCTGCCGAGTCGTGCACAGCCACTTCATCCTGGACCCCGAAGCGGCGCTGGACGTCGTCTGGCAAGCCCTGAACAAGGAAAAGATCGAGCTGGCGGAGGCGTGAACGTGGACACCATCGACGAACAGACCTTGGTGGCGGTCGCGGACCTGATCTGTGGCGACGGCACCATGTTCTACCGTAAGGGCAACGAACTGGCCGAGTTCTTCCGCCGTGCAGGATGGAAAGAGATCACCGCGTACGACGGGGACACCCGAAAATCCTGGACAGTGACCCATCTGCTGCGCCGACAGGACGAGCCCAACGCCATCGAGCGGATACTTACCCGGCTAGCGGACCCCCGTGACTACCCCCACGACCGCGAGTCCGCGAATGAGGTCCGAGACCGCCTGAACCTTCTGCTCGAAGTCGAGAACCTCCATGTCGAACTCGACGACGACCTTCGCCCGGTCATCAAGGCAGGCCGCGCCGCACCGAAATCCATACCCGAAGACATCAGCCGCCAGAAGTTGCAGTACTCCATCGAAGAGATCGTCACGGACCAAGCACTCGTGCCTTTGCTCAACCAACGCATCATCGAGATCGAGAAGTGCCGCGCGAACGGCTGCTACCTCGCCGCGATGATCCACCTCGGCGGCCTGGTGGAAGGACTGCTCATGGACGCCGCAGTGAGCCGTCCGATTCCGGACTCGATCTGGGACGAACCCGAGGCGAAAGCCGAGCGAGTGCGCCGCGCGCCTGCGGACAAGCTCACACTGCACTCACTGATATACGCCGCACACCGGCTCCGGTGGATCGACACCGACGTCTACCGGATCGTGGGCGGATTACGCAGTATCCGCAACCTGGTGCACCCGCACGCGCAACGCAAGTCGCCGGGCGACGTACCTGATGAGGATACCGTGGACATGTATTGGCCAGTCTTCATCGGAACAGTCAACGATCTGGGACGCACGAGGCCCGGCGAGTCCAGCGCACGTCAAGCGAGGCCGGCCGTGGATTCGGCAGGGCCGTGGGCACGCCGCAAACGCTGAGACAAGCCACCCTTCCCTCACGACCATTGGAGCATCCCCTCGTCATTGGCTGCCGGGCGCTTCTCGCCGTAGGGAAGTTCGGTTTAGCGGGCGTAGGCGTCCAGTCGTTCAGCGACCTCGGTGAGCATCTCGGTCATGCTTCCCCCGGTGGGTTGCGCTGAAGCCGTCTCCGGGAACCATTGTCATGATCGCGCCGTGATCACTGCAAGCCGGTGAGCTTCCGGACGTCTTCAATGACCACCCTGGGAACCCGTGCGCCCAGTTCGCCACGCTCGGTGCGAGACCGACCACCACTGTGATCGATGTCGGCGACGAAACGCGGATGCGGGCCGACGGCGCAGTCACTTTCCGGCAGCGACTCAGAACCGTCGGCGGATACACCTTCGTCGAACTCGAAGACGAGCCCAGCAATCGACGACGCAGTCTCCGCAGCCTGCTCGCGCGACCATGAAAGCTGCTCAACGGTTGCCATCTGACGCCACGCAACACCACCGCACCGATGCCGTCTCCATGACGGACACTTCATACACCTAGAATTATTGACACTGCGCCAATCCGAGGCGGCGTGGCATTGACCTAGCGGAAGGCACTTTCGATGGCACAAAAGGTATCCGTCCAGATCGTCGACGACATCGACGGTGGCGAAGCCACCCAGACCGTGCCCTTCGCACTCGACGGCGTCACCTACGAGATCGACCTCTCCGACGACAACGCCGGTGCCCTGCGCGACGAGCTCGAGCGCTTCATCGACGCCAGCAGGCGAGTCGGCGGACGCAAGGTGAAGGTTGCAACCGGACAGTCCACCGCAGCCGATGGTACGGCGAAGACAACCGACCGCGAACGCAACCAACAGGTCCGCGCCTGGGCATCGGCCAACGGTTACGCGATCGCCGAACGCGGCCGCATTCCCAACGAGATCTACGAAGCGTTCGACAACGCCGAATCTGCCCTCGCCGAACCGGTCACCGAAGAAGCCCCTGTCAAGCGTAAGCGTGCACCACGCAAGAAGTCCTGAACCGCCCGATCGCGACCTTGACGTCCCTCCCCTCGATTCACGCGGACAGGGACGTCAAGGGCGCGCAAACCGTCGCAGAAATCGGTGCGCCGCGCACAGGGTCGTCGAACACATCCGGCTCCCTCTTGGACGTGGCGCACACGGCCTACCCCTGCGGCGACAAATGGCCCAGGACTTCGCGCACTCGGACGAAACCACTCACGACCGCGTCGGCGATCGGCCTGGACGGCCTGATGAGCAGCTCGTCCTGGCCGTCCAGACCGGTCAAGGGCTTCGGCTCCTCAGCGTTCTCCACGCCGGACATCATGTCGGTCATCAGGTGCACTTCTTCCATGATCGGGATTTACACCGCTCGTTTTCCCGGCCGGGACACCCCTGTCCTGTCTCGTTGCATCTGATGCCTGCTTCCTCGCGCGACCTGCGTGGACTCAGTTTGATTAAGACCAGCGCTGGCGGTTGGTCTCACTGAATGTGGTTCCTGCGGAACTGGTCTGGGTCGACGATCGCCCAGGCCAGTGCGACGGCGGCCCTGTCCATCTCGGAGACCCGGCCGAGAATCTTGGCCGCGTCCCAGCCGCGGACTTCGTACCGTGCGAGGTTGGCCGCGGCGGCGGCGAGCAGGTCGGCGATCGGGCCGACGTTGACGGCACGGGGCTGCGCACTGTCGACTGCGGTCTGCAGCTCGAAGTGGCCGTCGTTGCGAACTCGGCTGGCCGCGTGACGCAGCAGCTCGGACAAGGCGTGCTCGGTCGAGGTCATAGTGCTCCGTTCTGCGTGGCTGAACGCTCGACATGGAGGGCGCTCCACCGTCGGGCGAGCTCGGCGGTGGCCGGCTCGGTCAGCGAGGCGTGGCATAAGGCCCAGTAGTTCACGCGCCCCGCCGGCAACTCGGCCAGCTGGAACTGCTCGACGAAGGCGCGCCCGGCGTCGGTGAGCAGGATCTGCGGTGCATCGTCGGCGCCCGGCTCGGGCGCGGACTGCACCAGGCCGAGGCGCTCTGCGCCGGCGAGGTAGTCGTTGAACCCCAGCAGCTTCTCGCCGCGATCAGCTGACCCGGCGATTCGCGCCGACGGTGCCCCGGCGAGCCTGGCCCTGGGGGCGCGCGGGATGATGACGCGCGTGACAGCTTCCGGCCTGCAACGCGCACGGCAGGCTCTTCAGCGGGGCGACGCCGAGGCGCTGCTTGGCGAGCGGGAATGCGCCTGGCTCGACGTGAAAGAGCGCATCTATCTGCTCGACAAGCCCAAAGGTTCCGAAGAGCTCGCCAAGGACGTCGCAGCGTTCGCGAACACTCCGCACGGCGGCCTGCTGGTGGTGGGGTTCGCCGCGAGGAAGGAACACGGCGAAGAGATCGTCGACGCCCTCCACCCGATTCCACGCGCGCTGGTCAACCTCGACCAGTACCGCCAGGTCATCGCCACGCGGGTGCTGCCCGCGCTGCGCGATGTGACCGTTGACTGGATCGACTGCGGAAACGACACGGGCGTGCTGGTCATCTACATCCCGGCCCAGCCTCGCTCGAGCCAGCTGTTCGCCGTGCCTGCGCCGACCGGGAACACCGAGGTGAGCAAGAGCGCTGTCGGTGTCCCGGTCCGCCGCGGCGACGGCACGACATGGCTGCGGCCGCACGAGATCCAGCACTTCATCGGGCTGGGCTACGCCAACTCCGGAGACGGGGCCGACAAGCTGGCCGCCGCGCTCGCGGCCATCCAGGCCCCCCGTGAAGAACAGCCGAAGTACATCGTCGGCGGAGGAGCGCGGCTGGACCGGAATTCTCAAGCAGGCCGTCAACGATTTCGCTGAGCAAGGCGTGACACTCGGCGACCCGGTCTCCGAGACCGACCTGATCGGCCCCGGCGTGGCCCAGCACTTCCAGGCACCGGGGCGGCAGTCCGGCTGGGTGCTGTGCGCCCAGCCCCGGTACCAGCCCGTCGCGGTCGCCGAGGACATCTGGCAGGCGCTGCGCGAGCAAGGCTGTGGCGCTCCGGACGGCGACGTGCTCGGCGCGCTAGGATTTCCCGTTGGAGATCCCGCAGCCACGACTGTCGTCGACCAGGACGTCACGGCGGTGCCCTTGGCAGGCGGCCGCTGGGGTCGCGGTCGGCTGGTGCGCGACCCCGACTCGGGTGGGCGGGACTGGCGGTGGGAACCCGACCCGGTCGTTAGCACGACGATGTCGGCTGCCTCGCGTAACTGGACAGGTTCGCCGAACCCGCCGCAGCTGCGGGCGCGCGTGCTGGCGATCCTGCCGTTCGCCGACGCCGATACCTCCAGGATCACCCCCGACCGATTGGCCGAGGTGCTCCCAAGGGTGCCGTCCAGTGCGCTGGCCGAGTTCGTCACGAACCTGTCGCGCCGGCGCGGCAGCAAGTTGCCCTGGGGCGTGTGGCGGGCGGGCGGCAACGGCAATGCCAGCGACCGACTCAGCCACACCTTCGAGATCACCGGGCCGGACGGAGAGCTGGCGTTGTCGGCTGAGATGATGATGACGCTGCCGCCGGCGTCGCGGAGTTCCGCGGTCATCACCTGCACCGAGGTGCGGGTCGAGAACTTCGGCGCTTGGGACAAGGCCATAGGTTATCCCGAGCAGGATTTGCGCTGGCCGATGGACGAGCTGATCGAGTTCTTCGTGGCGGCCTGGGACATCGCAACCGACCTGCTACCGCAGCTGATCGACGGCGTCACGAACGGCGCCTCGACGAGGTTTCACTGGGCCGGTGTTCCGCAGGTCGAGCTGTCGATCGGCGTTGAGTCGCGACACGACCAGCAGGCCACGTACCAGCTGGTGCTGGCCGACGTCCTCGACCTTGCCGCCTTGGGGCCGACCGATCGCCCCGATCAGCTGACCGAGCTGTTCGTTTCAGTGTCCTCGGTGCCGGGAATGGACGCGGAGTCGCGACGTCGCCTGATCCGGCTGGCGTTGGTGGAGATGGCGCACCGTTTTGGGTTCATGCAGGTTCGGGAAAACACGTTCTGACCAGCGACGCCAAACGCGTGTGGGAATCGGGCTTGGCCCTCCACCTGGAGGGCCACGGCGACGCTCGGCGGCCAGCCGGGACGACGAGAGGCCGGGCCTGAGCAGCGTGTCCGAGCAAGGCACAAGCCCACGCCTTCATCAGCAGGCGGAGGAACGCCGCCTGCGGGGAGCACTTCGGTTTCGGTGGTGGCGCGTCGGTACACGTCGGATCATCCCCGCGACTGCGGGGAGCACTTGGTTCGCCAGTCCTGTCCCTGCGCGGCCATCGGATCATCCCCGTGCCTGCGGGGAGCACACTTACTGACCTGGGATGATAGCGCACCCTCAGACCAATCTGCTTCGGTTTACATGTGAAGATCCTGAGGTAGGCGGCTTCCAAGAGCACCGCGAACTGCAAACCTGGAGCACAACATCGGTTGTACCAGTGCTCGACTATGTCGGACCGCATCAACAAGACCGCAGCTTGCTCCAGCCGACCAGCAGAGTCTCGAACATCACGGGTCAGCGCCTGCTTGGACCTGACTGACTGAGGCGTGTGTCAGGAGCTCGAGCAAAGCGAGAACCGGCGCCCTGCGTTGGAAGGCGAGCCTCCCTACGGCTCGCACGGCCGACCGTAGGTGCAAACCAGGCGGGCGAGCTTTCAAGCCCAGCACGATCACCACGGGTCAGATCCCGGTGGATCGCCCGCTGCACGGTCACCAAGCTCGGCACCACCCAGGCAACGGCGCAATAGATCCCTGCGACGAGCCTGTTCCAACCACGCTGCCAGGGCCCGGCATGACCAGCATGGCCACGCACCCATCCACGGCCGCCACGCAACCCTACGTACCCACACCAGTACCGAACCCGCCGGACAGGTCGGCGAGCACCGAAAGAGCACGGTTCAGCATGCTGACGACGACGTCGCCGTGGACCCCGGCCTGATCGCCGGGCCTGAGGCCAGCCCGCCAGTCCGCGGCCGGGTGATCGTCATGCTCGTCGACGGAGGCGAAGCCTCGGATCTCGGCGACCTTGCGGTGTCCGATGTGGACGTCGGATGTGACGCGGACGGTCAAAGTCAGGACGTCTGCGAGAAGTCAGGAGGATGCTCAGTTCCTATCGGCCAGTCGCCGGGGTGTTCAACGTTGACGCCGCCGGGATGCCGCGGCTTTCACCCATGTAGTGCCAGTCGCCGCGCCGAGTACGGAAAGTGTTACTACCGGATCAGCGACTACTGCCACGACGACAATCCCCGTTATGCCCACGAGCAGAAAGACCAGCGCCCAGCCGGGGCCAGGCACGAGGTGGAAAAGCCATCGCCACACGGGCGGGGCGTCGAGGGTAGCACCCTGCGTCCTTTTTGACGGGGGCGTCTTGGCGGTCATGGTATACAGGATGCCCGATTAATACAGAAGATAATACAAAAAGCACCCGCAGTTTTCGCGACGTCAATTCTTTCCTGCTAAGACGTACGCCCAGGTGATAGATGGCGAGCATCACTCGATCGAGGGTATCCTGGTTCACGGAACGGGCACCGGCGTAGCAGGGGCATCGAGGCGTCTACGCCCCTTCCCTTTCGGGTCAACGAATCCTGCGCGGTGGAGATCGTCCAGGCGCGGTTGATGATGGCGTGGCTGGTGCCGAGTGAGGACTTCGCCACGCAGGCCTGGACGCCGAACAGCTGGGGACGCTGCGCCACAGCTGGCCGACCAGGCCTTGCACATCACGTCTGCGGTTCAGCTGATCGGGTACCGCCACGTCATCGGCACCCTGTGGGCGGTGGACGACGGGTCGGCCCGCACGATCGCCGTGACCTTCTACAGCCGCTTGCTGTCCGACTCCGGCAGCCTGGACACCACCATCTCTGCGTCGGCCCTGCAGGCGGCCGTTGTCGACGTCAGGGACTCGATGCCGGGCGTTCCGAGCCACTGGGCAGGACACGTCCACGTCGGACACTGACCGGCGGACCGTCGGCGCGCGCACTATCAGCCTGCGATGTCGGCTCCGCGGCAGCGTTCGATTGCTTGGTAGGTCAAAGGCCACCGGGATGCTCTGAGGGCAGCTAACGGGATCCTTCGCGCCGTCGTCGCACACTTGCGGTAAGCCAGGGAGCGGCGATCGGCACGCCGCCCTGATCGTGGGGTCGCCAGCCGTAGCCCGACCGGCGATCTTTTCGTGCCGGACGATCTCCTTGTGCCACATGTGGTCTCCACACAGTAGCCATCCGTGCGTCGCAACTGCCTCGGCCGGAGGCATGGAATAACTGAGGAAGAGGCCCGTACGTACAACCCCTCGCTGGCCGGCGTTGTCGCGTTGGAGACCATGAAGTCGAGTGTCCAGAAATGGTTAACGAGATCCATGAAATGGTCACGGAGGGACGTCGACCAGCCATGTGAGGTGAACGGGACCTGAAAGGCCGAAGCGGCGCGCCCGACCTGGCGCGACGATGGAGTTCGTCAGGCACGGTTGGGGCCACTTGTCTGGAGAAACATGGCGGATGACATACGCAACCTGGTTCGGTCGGACCAGATCGGCACAGCGATTCAGGCGGGGCTCGTGCATGGGGATCTGCATGTGACCGGTGCACAGCCGCTCAGGACTCCGAGACAACTGCCAATGGCGCCGCGCTGGCACGTGGCACGCGAGCGTGAGCTCGGCAAACTGACGGCTGTGTTGGAGGAGGGACGACCACCGCTGGTCGTCATCGAGGGCGCCGGAGGTGTTGGCAAGACGACGCTGGTGCTTCACTGGGCGCATTCCCGCAAAGATCGGTTCCCGGACGGACAACTCTTCGCCAACCTCAGGGGTTTCGACCCGCAAGCCGCTCCAGCCAAGCCTGCCACGGTATTGCGGGGGTTCCTCACCGTGCTCGGAGTCGAGCCCGCCGCGATCCCCGCAGACCCGGACGCCGCAGCGGCGCTATTTCGTAGCGCGGTGGCGGATCGGCGGATGATGATCGTGCTGGACAACGCAAGAGACACCGATCAGGTGGCACCGCTGCTGCCTGGAACGCCGTCCTGCGCGGTGCTGGTGACGACGAGAATGCGGCTGTCCTCATTGCGCGTCCGGGGCGCCCACCTCATGCGGCTTGAGGCGATGGACGAGTCTGACGCCTCGGCGCTGCTCAGCCGGCTGTTGCCGGCCCATGCCGCCGAGAGAGAGTCCGAAGCAGTGTCGGCGATCGCGCACAGGTGCGGTGGGCTACCGCTCGCGCTGGCGATCGCCTCGGCCAGAGTTGCGGCGCACCCCGAATTCCCGATGTCGGTCCTCGCCGACGAACTGGAAGACGAGACGACGAGACTGAGCGCCTTCGACGCCGACGACGAGTCGGCGAGCCTGAGGGCGGTACTGTCCTGGTCGTCCGCGTCGCTGAACGACCGGCTGGGGCGAGCATTCGGACTGCTCGGTGTCGCGCCGCTGGGGGAGATCAGCATCGCTGCGGCGGCGTGCCTGTGGGCGGTGCCGCCCCGCGAAGCGGCCGCGATGTTTCGCTCCCTGGAGGCGGCGAATCTGGTACGCCAGCACGTACCCCAGAGGTTCCAGATGCACGACCTGGTGCGCCTGCACGCCGCCGAACTGCCGTCTGGGGCGGAGTCGGCGTGGGCAGTGCAGAGGTTGGTGGCGTTTTATGCGTACACCGTCCGGACCGCCGATATCCTACTGTATCCGCACCGGCACGCCTTCGAAGTTCCTGCCCTGCCTGACGGGTGCCACCCTTTGCGCCTGACCGATGAACCCTCAGCGATCGCTTGGTTTGGTGCGGAGCACGCGTTGATTGCCGTCGTGCACCGGATCGCGGCCGACCGCAAGTGGTATGAGGCGATGTGGCACATCGCCCATGGCCTGGACACCTACCAATACCGGCTCGGTCTACTGGCGGAGAATGTGGCGTCGTCGCGTCTCGGACTGGAGGCGGCCATAGCAATCGGCTCCGTGCGGTTGCGCGCGTCGTCGTTGCGTCAACTCGGACGCGCTTGCACTCGCGCGGGCGATCTTGACGAGGCCGGGCGATGCCTCACGCAGGCCTTGAACCTCGAAGAAGAAGTCGGGTTCGCGATGGGGCAGGCGCACACCCACCACGATCTGCAACGGGTCCTGTCATTGCGGGGTGAGCACGAACAGGCGTTGCAGCACGCCATCTCCGCGATGGAGTTGTACAGGGCGGAGAGCAATCCCGTCGGCGAGGCGCACGCCCTCAACGCGCAGGGCTGGCAGCATGCACAGCTTGAGAACTTTGTTCTTGCCCGTGAGTGCTGTGAACACGCCTTGGCGCTACACAGCGCGCACGGCAACGTCAGCGGCCAAGCGAGCACGTTGGACGCGTTGGGATACATCGCTTGCCGGGACGGCCGCCTGGATCAGGCCGTGGAGCACTTTGCGGCAGCCGTGCGACAGGCGAACCAGCTCGGAAACGTCTTCGCTGAGGCCGAGTACACCGAGCATCTGGCCGACGTCCTCGCGTACCAGGGAGACGCGGAGAAAGCACACCGAATGCTGCGCGTGGCGTACGATCTCTTCCTCTCGCAGCACCGAATCGACGATGCGGATCGCGTACAGGTGCGATTGTCCAGGCAGGCTCCGCGAAAGGGTTAGATTGACCTCGATGGAAAGCATGAAAGCCAAGAACGGTCAGCTGCCAGAACCCGCGTTGGGCGTTGTGCGCGCGGCGCTCACCAGCCTCGTCACGGGCCACCCAGTCCTTGGTCTCGCAGGGTCGGTGGCCCGGCTGTGTGTCGAACCGGCGGGCGGGGGCACATTGATCGGCATCGACGTCGCTGGAGGCAAACCAGGTCCTGGCAGGCTCAACGTGCGCGTCCTGCCCGCCGAAGTGGATGACGACGTGATTGCCGAGCTGATGGACTCCGCGCCGCTGGACCTGGCGACCGTGCTGGCCGTGGTGGGCGAAGGGCCTTCGGACGTGCCGAGATCCATGATCAAAGCCCTGCGCTTGTTGGTGCGTACGGCACGTACAACGGAAACCGTAGATGAATTCGTCGGCGCTATACTGCGCGCGGATCGAAGATCGTCAGCGCAGCAAGTTCTCAGCGTCCTCAATGGTAAGGCCTCCACTGATCACCAGCGTCGCCTTCTGTACGCGAAGTTCCGCCGCATGTGGATTCCGCGGCCGGTGGAATTCGAGGACCACTTCAGGGTCCGGCAAGGGCAGCCAGACCAGACCGCCAAGGTCAGCCGGCTGGTCGACGAGATCGTTCGAGAGTGGCCTCGCCCCGCAGACCTCTCCGCCGAGGCCCGCGAGGAGACACGCCGCATCGAGCGCGTGTTCGTAGTGCCACAGCTGGGTAGCCCCGCCGAGAACGTGACGCGACGATCCGTGGTGGAAGGCCTGGTAGCGCGCTTCGCCGACACCCGCGGTTCGGTGCACGCGGCGATCGTCGCCACATCGGGTATGGGCAAGTCCGCGCTGGCCGTCCGGCTGTGTCACCTACTGGAGGAGAACTACCGCGTCGTCGGCTGGCTCTCCGCCGACGACGCCACCGCGTGGCGGACGTCCGTCGCACTGCTCGCCGAACGGCTCGGTTTGGCGGAGGACGACCCCGCGCACGTCTTAGACGCGCTGGTCGAGCGCGGCCCGGCCCTGATCGTGGTGGACGACGCCCCGGAGCCCGCGCTGTTCGCCACGTCGCTGCCGTCGAGGCCGGGGCTGCACGTGCTCGTCACCTCGCAGTCGGCGCGCTGGAGGTCGGCCGCCCATGTCGTGGAGCTGGATCCGCTCACCATTGGTGAGTCCGTCGATTACCTGCTGGCGCGCACCGACGCGGAGGACGAGGACCTGGCACGCGCCGTTGCGGAGAGGGTGAGCGGCCATCCGTTCGCACTGGAGCAGACCGCTGCCGCTGTCGTCGACGGGATCTCCCTGCGCGGGTGGTTGGAACGCCATCATGAGCGCGTGTCCGCGCCGCGCTCGGCCTGGGAGGTGCGCATCGGCCTCCTGCGAGAACGCCGTGTCGACGCGCTGGCCGTGTTGCAGATTCTTTCGTGCGCGGGCAAAGGCGCGGTGCCCGCCGAACTCCTCGCCGGGCTTCGCGAAGATCCCGATGACGAGGTCACCCTGTTGTGCAGGGACACGGCGCGACGTGACGCCGCCGTCACCGAACTGCGTGCACAAAACCTGGTTCGCACCGGTGCCGACGAGGAAACGCTGCTCGTGCACCCGCTGCTCGCCGAACTGGTCAGGGACGATCCCGAGTTCGATGTCGGGTACGCCGCGCTGAAGGTCGGCGCTGCGGCGGGCGACCTTATCCGCGAACTTGATGTCGACGACACAACTCAGTGGTCCCGCGTGCTGGGGCTGAGCAGTGCGGCGGTCGCAGCGTCCCGGCTCGTCCAGCGTGAACGTGAACGCGAGCCACGCCTGCTCTCCGCAGATCGCGCACAGCGGTACGCGAACCACGCGTTGTGGCTTCCAGCCGCCTACCTCCAAGAGCGCGGAAACGCACGCGGTGCGTATCGGGCGCGTCTGCTCGGAATCGCCCTGCACGGTGACGAGGCTGCGGCCGCTGCGGTACGTGACTGGTCCGGCGATGTGTCGGACACGTTTACCGACCTCGAGTCGGCGGAGATCGTGCCGGCTGCGGAGCTGGGCCAGGTCGCCCGCGGGCTTCGCAGTCAGTCAGTGGCGCGCTGGCTCAACGAGAATTCGATCCTGATCTCTGACGTGGACATGCCCGCCGCCGAGGCGTACGGCCGCCGCGCCTTGGAGATCATGCCGCGACGAGCGCCAGGTCCCGCTCCCGAAACGGCGGACGATGTCCCGTGGCGCGAGCGCGTTCGCGTCGAGATCCTCGACAACCTCGGTTTCCTGGTGTCGCTGGGACCGCGGCGTCAGGAGGCGTTGCGAATCTTCGACGCCGGGCTGCGGTTGCAACTGTCCTTTCCGGACGGGAAAAACTGCGGCAAGTACACTGAGCTCGTCAACGACCGGGCACTCGTGCTTATGGAGAACGGGCACTACGTCGACGCGAGGACCGAGTTCACTCGTGCCTTGGAGACTTCGCTCGACCACCTCGATCCCAGTGTCGAGCACAACATCGGGAACAATGTCGCCAGAACCGAGCACCTCACCTGGTTTCTCCGAGCCGCGCACGAACGCCTCCGTCGCGGACTCGACTTCCTTCTGGATCGGCACTCGCCTCAGGACAGCAGCGTCCTGATCCAGCAGTGCAACCTGGGGTTGGTCGCCTACGACCTGGGCTTTACCGGTGAAGGGTTCGAGCTGGTGCACGGCAGCTGGAAAACCGCGGCGGACCGGCTCGGCGAGGACGACCGCGAGACGATGATTCGCCGGATGATGCTCGCCGATCTGCAGGTCTTTCGCGGTGAATTCGCGGCCGCCAACGACGCGGTGCTCGCCGACCTCCGCCTCACCCCGGCGAACGGCGATACGGAGTCGGTGTGGATTCCACTGCGCCGAGTGCAGTCGGCGTGGGTTACGGGTGTGGCCGCTCTTCCACCTGGCAGCGCTCGAAAACTGGCCCAGGAGCTCGCAGCGACCTTCGGAGATCGCGGAGTGCACGCTGCTCTCTCAATGGACTTCCACACCGCGTGGGCACTGGCCGGTAGCGGTGAATCAGACGAGAACGACGTTCGCGTGGCGGCGCGCGCCGTGCGCGTGCGCGAAGCCGCCGTCGGCGCCACGCACCCGACCACCTCGCTTGCCCGCGCGCGGCACGCGCTCCTGCGTTCCAACACGACAGGCCGGCCGTTGCGGGCCAGCGGGGTTCGGCCGCTGCTCGACAGCCTCGACTCTTTGTGCGGCGCGGAGTCCGGCGGTTTCGACGCTGATCTGGCGAGGCATGGCCAGCCACCTGTGGATCCGGCACGACCCGGCTGGGAGGCGGGCAGGCTCACACACCTGCTCGCAGACGAAGTCGTCGATCTCGACGCGGGCGAACGGCTCTGCTGGCAGGCCAACGTCGGCAGGCTGGCTGCTCTCGCGAAGCTGCCGGACGCGGAGATCCCCCTTCGAGAAGCCGCGTCGGGAAGCGCGGCGTTGTACGGCCGATATCACCCGTGGACCCTGCTGCGGAGGGCGACCGCGGCCGTTGTCGTCGGCGACACCGAGCAGTTGCGAGCGGTGCTCATAGATCCACTTTGGACGTAGGAAGCGAGACATGGACCAGCTGCCGGTGTTCATCACATGGGCGCACGCCGACTACCGAGCGTCCGCCCTGCAAACGCAGGCGTGGAAGACGATGGTGTACGACTTCGCGCACCTGCTCGGGAACTACGTCCATGTAGACGCGGACCTTTTCCACTACACGGATGCCGGGATGAACTGGACGGAGTACGGTCCGCGTGCCGTTGAGGCGGCCGGCACTGTCCTGATGATCAGCAGCAAGGCCTTCTGGGAGCGCTGGAAGGGAGAGAACCGGCCGGACGAGGGTGCCGGTGCGGTGCGCGAGATGGACGCGCTGAAAGGCATCTTCAACCGCGATCAGCAGGAGTTTCAGCGCAAGGCTGTGATCGTGCTGCTGCCAGAGGAATTGGACGCGCTCATCCCGAACGAACTGCACCGCGTTGCGTGGTTCAAAGTCACCAGCATCGATCTGGCCGGTGTCGAGACCTTGCTGCGCAGGTTGCTCGGCGAGCCGCTGCACGTGCAGGCCGACGAGAAGATCCGGCCCGACTTGCCCCCGTACCAGCCTGGCAGCGGATCCCGTAAGGATGGTCCGGCTTTCGGCATACCTGCCGACAGGGCTGATTTGTTGAACGAGCAGCGTGCGCAGCGCCGATCTGGACAGGAGCCGCACGACGTCGGGCAGGTAGTGAAAGAAGCCCTGCAGGTTCGGCTGCCTAAGGTGCAGCCCGAGACCTTCAGTAAGTTCCAGGAGCTTCTGAACGTCTACGAGTACCTGGCGACCAGCCTGCGAGATGCTGGCGACCTGCTCGCCAGATCGGGTTTTCCGACGTCGGTGCGGCGAACGGACGAGCGGATCACGCTGCGCGTCGAACGCTTGGGAAGCATCGTTTACGCGCTCGACATTATGTTTGGCAGTGGGCTGGGCCGTAATGACCAACTGACGTTCAGCTTCAACGGCGGCAGCGGTTACAACGCCCGACTAGAGGTGGTCTACAACATAGAAGCGCAGCGTTCGGCTGTGAAGGTGTTCGACCTGTCGCTACTCTCGAACTTCGGCAGATCTGACGAAGTCATATCGAAAGAAGAATTCTTTCAGAAGTTGTGGGATCGAATCATCGAGACCGTCGAGCGTCAAGTTCGATAATGATTACAGTGTTGGGGCCTGCGATAACGGGTGACCGCAGGCATCACCAGCACACCGGCGTGGGCTCGGTGCGGTGACAGGTTGCCCGTCGAAGCTGGTGTGCTCAGAATTACGAAGCGCTCACTACTTGCGCACCTCGCCGCGGAGCCGTTCAGTGCCGTTGACCTGCGGTTTGGTGCGGTTGACCGCACGGCAGGGTCCGGGCGGCGTCAGCGATGACATAGGCGTCGCGGGCGTCGGTTTCAGCGTTGCCTGGGTAGGGGTCAGAGATGCGGCGCATCGCCAGCCCAGGCAGGTAGGCCACGTCGTGGCCGCAGGCACAGGCCACCGCGACCGGCAGCGCCTCGGGCTGCTGTGGGTCTGCGCGGCCAGCTGGCCCTCCGCATTTTGGTCACGCCGGCACGGGGCCCTTGATTTGCCGGTCGAGGTCAAGCCGGGTGCTGCGTGAGCCGCGTTTCGTCATCGAACCCGACATCGCTCGCGGCGCCGACCCCGGCCCCGGATCTGCCGGTGACCGCTGTCTCAGCCTTCGGCGTCGCCATCGCCCGCCTGCTCACCCTTACCCGCGCAAAGAAGCGGGGCACGACGTGCCCGGCTTCTTGTTTCAAAGTGTTCCTGTAGCCGGATCAGGCGGTGTGGCGGCGGTTGTGTCGTTGGTCGCGCGGGACGATGGCGGCGACGGCTTCGGCGGTGTCGCGGGCGAGTTCCGGTAGGACGTGGGCGTAGGTGTCTGCGGTGACCGCGATGGAGGAGTGTCCGAGTAACTCTTGCACGATTTTGAGGTCTGCTCCGGCGGCGATCATGAGGGTGGCCGCGCCGTGGCGTAGGTCGTGCAGGCGTACGGGTGGGAGTTCGGCGGCGTCGGCGATGCTGTGGAAGGCGTCGGTGAGCTTGGCTGGGTGCAGCGGGCTGCCGTCGCGTTCGGTGCACACCAGCTCGTGCTCGACCCAGTCTGTCCCGGCCGCCACGCGCAGTTCGTGCTGGTGTTTCTTCTGCCTTCGCAGCACCAGTGTGGTGGCCTCGTCGAGGGCGATGACGCGGCCGGAGGCTTCGCTCTTGGGTTCGCCGAACTCGGCCCTCCATCCCAACTGCACGATCGCGGTGGAGATGGTGATCGATCGGCTGGCCAGGTCGATGTTCCACCACGGTAGCCCGCAGGCTTCACCGCGTCGCAATCCCCGATAGGCGATGACGTGGAACAGCGCGTAATAAGGGTGGCCCTCGGCCTGGTCGAGGAATCGGCCGATCTGCTCGGGTGTCCACACCATGACCCGTGAGGGCTTCTGTCCGGTGCGCTGCCACCGCTCGACCCGGTCCGGGGTCCACACCAGAGCCTTCGGGCGTCGCCCGGAGGGCAGCTCAACGTAGGAGGCCGGGTTGAAGGTGATCTTCTGGGCGCGGATGGCGGCGTTCAGCGCGGCACGCAGAGTGGCGCGATAGCGCTGCATGGTGGCCGCGCCCATGACTCGCATGCCGTGCGCGCTCTTCCGGACCTCTGGGTCGTCGCTGCTCTTGGCGGCCGTGATGGTGTCGTTGCGTTCGGCCATGGCATCGAACATGCGGGAGATGTGCTCGACGGTGAGCGTGTCGAGTCGGTAGTGACCCAGATGCGGGAGCAGCCAGTTGGTAATGTGGCGCTGGTAGGACAACCGGGTTCCTTCCCGGATCTTTTTGCGTGTCGCGATCCAGCTGGTCAGCCAGTGACCGACTGTCGGGATCGCGTCGAGGCTGGCGTTACCTGCGTCCAGCTGCTTGCCCACCGCCTCGGGCGTGGGAAACGGTTCTCCGGTACGCAGCCGGTCGTCGATGAGGTCACCGATCGTGGCGAGCGCGGCCTCGCCGCGTCGTTCGCCGAGCGTGAGGAGGTCGGCGATCTGGTCGAGCTGGTCTTGCGCAGCGGTCTGCGAGGCGAACCCGTGCCGCCTGCGGGTGCGGCGAGTCCCGTCGGGACGCTTGGGAAGTTCAGCTTGAAACGACCAGGTCCCGTGATTGGAGCTCCACATACCGTTGCCACGCTTGAGTTTCGGGCATTGAGTCCCGAGTTGCTTCCTGGTGCCGGGATCGGTGCAGGTACAGCGTTTGAATGTGCTGCCTTTGAACGTCATCGCGGATTTTTCCTTTCCCGCAATCCGTGGGGTCGTCGCGTTCGGACACCGGCCATGGACGCTCCAATACGTACAGAGGGGAAGCGTCAGGCACGAGGCTCTTTGCCGAGCCCAAGTAGCTCGATCAGCGGTGCGACAGCGATGCGGTAGCTGCGGCCGACGCGAACCGCAGGTACTGGGAGGGTTCCGTTGCGGGCGAGTTTGTAGGCGGTTGTCCGGCCGATGCCGAGCATGCGGGCGGCGGTCATCAGGTCGGTAGTCACTCCGAGAGCGCCGAGCCATTCTCGCGACCACGCCGGTGATGACGCAGTCGTGAATACCGAGTCAGGTGCGGCGGAGGGGTGTCGGTCGAGATTGTGCACAGCAACCTCCTCGCTGTGAGGTGGGTTTGTTGGTAGGCAAGGGGTTCTCGGGCGCGGGCGGTGACCGCTATCGACGGGCGCCCAGCGTGGCTGAGGTCGCCGGGTGTCGGTACTGCGCAGTGACCCGCGCAGGCCCCTGGGACGGTGTCTGTGTTGGCGCGCGGCTAGTCCTACGGAATCGACGCGGTCGCTTCGGGACCGCTTCGGCAGGAGAACGGGCTGCATCCGTCCGGGTCGTCTTCTTCGGCGTTAATGGTGCCGCGTGTGGCGTCGAGGTCGACTTGGTCGAGCGGCAGGAGCGAGCGGTGGATGAAGAACTGGCCGCGTAAGGGTTTGCCGTTGGCGTTGGCGCGGGGGCTGCCGTGACGGATCGCTTTGTCGAACTCGACCAGGTCGGTCCACGCGTGAGGATCGGTGTCCCGGATGAACCGCAGCCGCGAGTTTCCCGAGTAAGGGCAGCCGATGCACGAGCTTTTCACGACCGTCCCCATACCGCGCTCACGCAGGAGCGTCAGGCAGTCAGTGCGCGACAGCCCAAGGTCGAGGAGCGGGAAGATGTTGCGCGTGTAGTTGACGTCGGAGTCCTTGGCGCGGTGGAACTCGTCAGTGGAGATGCCGATGGCCTGGTCGACGAACACACCACGAGGCACGCGTATGGGATGCGGGTAGCCGAGGATCTGGCGGATGGCTTTCTTGAGCGGCTTGATCTTGTACTCGCCGGTGCACTGCCGGCGAACCATCCCCCTTGTGCCGTCGGGGTTCTTCACGAACAGCGGCATGGTGACGAACCGGGACTCGGGTTTGAGGGCGTCGTGGCGGATGTTGCCGTTCGACACGGTCAGGACGGGAATTCCAGCCTGCGCGCCGATGCGGCGTGCGGCGTCGAGCTGCTGGTAGACCTGCCGGGGTTCCCAGCCGGTGTCAGCGAACAGGGCTGCGTCGAAGGGCGGGATCTCACCGTCGCAGGCGAGCAGGAACACGCACAGACTCTGCACGCCGGCGCCAAGGCTCAGGTATCGGCCGCGTGGTCGGCCGGGATAACGCTCGCGGCGCGGCGTGCCCGTTCGGCGGTCCGCCGGTGTCGCGGACGGACCGCGGCGCGCTGACGATCGTGTCGGCGGGTGCGAGGTGGCGGCACGCGCCGCGGACGGTGGAGGCGATGTCATGATCACCGCACCTCCTTCTCGTCACCGCTGGCGGTGGATCCGTGGACCGGGGCGAGAAGCCGGTGCGGGATGCGCCGCACGCTGGTCACGGGATCTTGGGCCGCCCAGAACAGCGCGGGGGTAACTAGGGCGCGGTGCGCGGGCTGATCGGAGAGCACCCATTGCTCGACGGGACGAAAAGCGCCGTTCTCGTCGCGAGTACCGGTGGCCTGGTAGCCGGTGTACTTGACATCGGTCAACATCGTCTCGACCGCCGCAAGTGGCCAGGCGGTGTGTGTCCCAGGCGGTGGATAGCGGCCAGGGTCGGCGTCGAGCCGCGCGGTGATGTGCTCGACCGACAAGCCGGTGATCGCGCGCCAGTAGAAGACGTCTTGCACCACGAGAGCGCGGCGCGGATCCGGTGTCAGGCGGGTGCGAGGTGTTCCGTGGCGGCTTCGTGCTCCAGTCACGGTCATCGCGGCGTAGCCGTAGGGCGGGTGGCGAACGTTCCAGCCCTCGCGGATCAGAACTGCGATCGCCTCGGCCGACCGTCGCGTCACCGGATGCTGCGCGGGCCGAACACCGGAGGGCGTGTGGCTGGCGAGTGCTCGGTTCGGTCGCCGCCGGAGGCGGAGGCGATGGCGGGCGGTGCGGGCCCAGCGGCGCAGATGGGCCACTGGGTGGCGTGTCCAGCTGTGTACGGGCATGACGAAGAAACCCTTCGAGAAATCGGGGTGTGGAAGCAGGGTGGAGCGTGGCGCTCCAGGGCGGGCTCGGTGGTGTCCTCGCCCCGGAGCGCCACGGGTTCAGCGCCGTGTGCGGGGATCGCTGCGGCGGGTGCGCGCGGCGGGCGTCGCCTGGGCGGTGCCCGGCGGACGCGTCACGCCCCTGTCCGCCCAGGGCGGTCGACTCACTCGGGAGCGCCTGTCCCGCCGCGTCGCGCTGGCCGGCGACAGGCAGGGCGGACGGTTTAGGTAAGTGAGGTCGTCGAGCAGGTGACGCAGTGCGTGCGCGGCTTGCTGGGGCATGACCCCGTTGCCCAGCGCGCGAAGTTGCGCGGTGCGGGGCAGGCCGAGGTGTTCGGCGGTGACCCAGCCTGGGGGCAGGCCCATGAGCCACTCGACGAACGGTGGCGCGAGCACGGGACGTCCGTGCCGGCCAGGCTGGGTCGGGTACGGAGCCGCGCGGCCGGTGATGACTTCCCACCGGTGCACGGCGGCGGCATACTCACCCCAGTTCACCGGCCCGGATTCACCGGGTGGTGTGCGGTGGGCGCGTGGTGCGCGGGCGGTCGTCACGGTCCTTCACCTCCTTGCGCGCTAAAGACTTCGGTGCGGGTGTGGTGACGGCGATGACGATCGAGGGCAGCATCAGATCGCCCTTCGAGCCGCGCTGCGCGGGACAGCCTTTGGTGCCGTCGGTCGCTCTCGGGGTAGGCAGAAGTCGTGGAGTGTCCATGCGGGCTGGGCCTCCTGTCCTGGAGTTCCGGTGGGCGGGGCCGTGGTTTCAGGCGGCAGTGCGCCAGGCACCAGCGGAGAGGCAGCTATCGATCCCTCCGCTGTGAGCCGCGGCGCACCACGGCCCGTCCGCCGACGGCATCGGTGTACTCAGGGCGCGGGCGCGGTCGGGAAGAGACGGCCCGCCGTCGTGCGTGCCGTGGGTGCAGTTCTTCGCGTCCGAGGCGGTCGGAGTCGGCAGCAGCCGCACCGAGTCGGTCAGCGTCACGCACCCCGCCGGGATCGGGCGACCCGGCTTCCGCACGGTCTGGATCGCCGACGACCGCGAGTCCGCCGCCGTCGGAGTCGGCAACAGCTGCGTTGGCCTGACGACCGAGTCGACCGCGTCGTTGAGGTTGACCTGATGCCCGCCCGCCCGCCGCCGTGCCGGGTCGACCGGGCCGCGGGGTTCTCCGTCGCGGGCCTGCGGGGTCGGCATCATCCGCATCCCGTCCCAGGGCGGGGACGGCACACAGGAACACGCGTTCGCGGCGGTGGGCGGCACCGATGTCGCTGGCTCGTACGCAACGCCAGACCGCGTCATACCCCGCTTCGGCCAGCCCCGCGAGTACTCGGTCGAGGCCACCGTTTTTCCAGCGGAGGGCGGCGACGTTCTCCACGACAACGAGCCTCGGTCGTAGTACGCGAATGGCGTCCAGGATGGTGTGCCACAGTCCACTACGAGCGCCTTTCTCGATACCCGCGCGCCGACCGGCGGCGGAGATGTCCTGACAGGGGAAGCCCGCCGTGAGCACCTCGACCGGTGCGACGGAGGTGAAGTCGACCGCGCGCAGATCGCCCAGGTTCGGCACGCCGGGCAGG
This sequence comes from Amycolatopsis alba DSM 44262, assembly GCF_000384215.1. Lineage (NCBI taxonomy): Bacteria > Bacillati > Actinomycetota > Actinomycetes > Pseudonocardiales > Pseudonocardiaceae > Amycolatopsis > Amycolatopsis alba. Next base: position 9,735,914 of record NZ_KB913032.1, read on the forward strand.
CGTGCGGCGAGGATCGCGGCCGCGTGCGGGTCGACCTCGCAGTACCAGGCGATGCGGCCGCCGAGCACGGCGGCGACGCCGAGGTCGAGCCCGGCCACGCCGGTGCACAGCGACCCGATCACCGGGCCGTCGGTCGCGACGAACCGCAGCGGATCCACAGCGTCGGCGCGGCGCTCAGCCATGGTGCTCATCGCCGCTCCCCTGTTGTGATGCCCGGCCGCGCAGGCGGGCGTGTTCCTTGGGTGCGGCGTGCGCCGCTGTGTCCTGGTCGGGCACGGCCCGGCGAGCACGACGAGGGGCGTGATGCGGCGAACCGGATTGCGGGTCGGTGGTTCGGCTGGCGCAGGGTGTGCCGGAGCCGGGAGTGCCAGGCCATCGCGTAGGTCAGGCAGTTGGATTCGCTGCGATGGCTCGGGGTGCAGCCCGGCTGGTAGCGGCCGCTGTAACTCCACGCGGCGGAGTCGCTGGAGCGGATCGCGTCTCCGTAGCGGGCCAGCCCGGTCGTCTTGACACCAAAGCAGTGCAGCCGCAGGCCCCGAGCGTGCAGGGACCTCACGATGCGTTCGACCTGTCCACTGTGCTGGCGCCGGCACACCGACCCGAGCCCGACCAGCGGAAGCGCGGCGAGGTCGACACCGTGACGTTCGTAGGCGTCGGCGCAGCGGTGGTAGTCGGCGAGCTCATCGCCCTGCACCACCGGGATGATCGGCAGGTCCGGCGCCAGCTCCCGCAGCTGCAGGTAGTTGCGCACGGTCCGCTGCAGGTGGGTGTGCAGGCTCAGTCCGGTGCGCGCTCGGACGTGCGCTTCGACCATCCAGTCCTGCGGCGCGGCCCACGCCATCCGACCGATCTCGCTGGCGTAGCGGCGTACTGAGACGGCATAGGCGCGGGCGTCGCTGCGCCAGCGGCCGTGCAGCGAGAGCTCGGTGAAGCCGCCGGAGTCCAGCGCCCACTCCCCCGACGCGCGAGGCAGGCTGCGGCGCCCGGCCAGGCGCCGGTGTGAGACCAGCAGCGGAACCCCGAGATCACGGGCGAGCCAGGCGGGCTGGTGGGTGCCGAGAAAGAACTTCACGACGCCACCTCCCGCCGCCACGACCACAGCGCCAGGACCGGGCAGGCCACCGCTGTGGCGGCGGCTTTACCCGCGAGCTGACCGGGCAGCAGCGCCCACGAGCCGAACGCGAAGGACACGAACACAGCGCTGTCCACGAGCAGGCCGGCCAGATTCGATCCAGTGATCGCGGCTGCCCGTCCCCGTGAGCGCCACCGCCGGTACAGCCACGAGTCGGCGAGTTCGGAGACGGCGAACGCCGCCGCGCTCGCCGCTGCGATCCAGGGTGAGGCCACGATCGCCGACAGCGCTGTGCCCCCGCCGATGGCCGCGAGCACGCCTCGCGAGCCGAGCGTCTCGTGCAGGGCGTCGCGGGCGATGAAGACCATCCCCGCGATACAGGCGCCTGCGGGAACAGCCAGCCCGTCCAGGGTGATCAGGTGGTGCGCGCTGGCCCAATTCGCGCCAGCCACCGCGGTCAAGTAGAAGCCTGTAGCGAGCACTCCCGTTACCGAGAGGGGCGGCCACCAGCGCCCCGGCGCCGGGAGCACGGACATCGTCCTCTCCCCTGCCGCGATCATGATCGCCCGCCAGGCCGAGGCGGTTCCGGGACGAGCGGGTCAGGCACTGGGCAGCGATGCCGGGCGGCGGCGCGCCGCGCGGTATCCAGCCATGGGTACCGGACGGTCCAGCCGCAGTTCTGACACCGGGCACGAGCGCTCATGACCGCCCCCTCCGCGTGTCAGGCGCTGTCTGCGAACCAGCGGTCTCGAGCGGGCGGCGCAGCACGATGACGTCCTCGTGCGCGATCAGATGCAAGGGCAGGCCCTGCTCGCGCTGTTTGCGGATGAAGTCGCGCTGGAAGAAGCTCCCGCGGGCGATCAGCTCGTGGTCGGCGACGCGGGCGAGCAGGGCGACGCAGCGTTCGACCGGGACCAGTCCGGCCGCGAGACCGCAGGCGATGATCTGCGACGGGAGGTCGATCAGTTCGGAGTGCTCGCGCCAGGGGCGCGCGGTGATCGCGATGTGCCCGCCGGGGCGCAGCACGGCCGCGCAGCCGGTGAGGATGCGAGTGAAGCCGGCCAGCAGCCGGTGGTGGCCGACGTTGGCGAGGTTGCCGCGATCCAACGCGGAGCCATAGCGGTGGTGGTACTTGTGCACTTTCCCGTCATGCGAGTCGGTGCTGGCGGTGACGACCTGCCCGTGCGTGGACGGCCCGTACGGCGGGGAGGTAATCACGAGCGCGACCTGCCCCCGGTACTTCTCCGGCAGCAGTGACGGTAGCTGCCGGGCGTCGCCGTGCACGATCTCGCCGTCGTGGTCGTGGCCGCGTTCGCGGGCCAGGTCGAGGTTCGCCCAGGCGACGCTGACCCAGTGCGGTTCGTACTCGACGCCGACCGCGCGGCGCCCAGCGTCGATCGCCTCCACGAGCGTGGTGCCGGATCCGGCCATCGGGTCGAACACCAGCTGGCCGGGGCGGGTGTAGGCACGGATGGCGTGCGCCGCGACGGCCGGGAGCATCTTCGCCGGGTGCGCGGTCGACTCGGGCACATACCGGCCTTTGCGCTGGGTGGCCGGGGCTGTCTGCGCGGTCGCCCAGACCGATAGCGGCAGATCACCGATGTCGAACCCACCGGTCTTACCACTCGGGCCGACCGGGTCGTGCCCGGTCGCGGTGTCCGTCCGTGTGGTGCTGGTGTCGAGGACGTCGATGAGCGCGCGGGAGATCGGCACGGTCGGGTCGTCGCTGCCATGGTTGGTCGATGTCGCGGGGTGCTGGTGGGACATGAGGGCGCTGCCTTTCGCAGGTGCGGGAGTGGCCGGGGACGGCCCGGCCGGGTGCGGCGGGGGCAAGGTCACTGGTCACCTCCAGCACCGGGCTGAGTCTGCGCCCAACTGGCCTCGGAGGGCGGTGTACCGGGGTCGGACGGTTGCGCGAACGCGAGAACATCGCCATGTGCGCGCAGGTGCGGCGAGGGCAGTCCGCGGACCGTCGCGTGATGCCGGGCGCGGTCGTACTCGGCGGCCACCGCCGAGTACGGCGCAGGCCGCAGGCGCCCCTTCTCCACGGGTGTGTGCAGCACGACGATGTGCTGCAGGTAGAGCAGATCGGCTTGCTGGGCGGCGGCCACGATCGCACCGGTCGGGTCGACCAGCCGCCCCCGCGTCCAGTCGCTGTGCGTGTACACCGCGAGGATGCCGCCCTGGCGCAGGCGGTTCGACGCCAGGAGCGCGAGCCGATCCAGCGACACCGACTCGGCGGTGTGCTCGGGAAGGGACACGATCACGAGATCTGCTCGCGCGCCGCGCTCGCGCTCCGGTCCTTCCGCGCTGGCGGGGGCGCCGGTGCGTGCCGGGGCTGACGGTGTTCCGGCCAGCGTCGCGGCCGGGTCGCTCGCGTCGGTGACGAGGTCGGCCCAGAACGGCCGCGACGACGCGGCGGAGCCACCGTCGCCGCTGTGGAAGGTGACGGTGTCGGTGGTGCGGCCGAGCGCGCGCACCGCCTCTCGTGCCGCCGCCACCGACGCCTCGCCGGTCGTCGCCGAACCATTCGTGCCGGAGCGCGTGCCGGTGGCCGGTGCGGGGTCGAGGTCGACCAGGACGACGTGCGCAGCGGGGTCTGTGAACGACGCCGTGATGGACTCCACGATGGGTACCGGCCACACCGCGTGCGTGTCGATCGGGTCCGGCCCGCATGTCCACACCGTCGCCGGAGTCGGCGGGGTCGGCGACGGCGACGGCGACGGCGACGGGCACCGGCGTGACGAGGTCGGCGTGCCCTCGGGACGCGAGGTGCCGCCGGTCCCGCCAGCGCCTGCCGTGGGGCTGTGAACGCGGGCTCCGGGGTAGGGAGCGCGGTCGCCGCCGCGCCGGGTGCGCGGCGGGCGAGTTGAGTCTGTGCGGCGACCGGGGCGGCCATCCGACGGCTGCGGGCGAGGGGACATCAGGACCTCCGAGCACGAGTTGCCACCACGTATTCGGTGTGTGGCGCTGTCACCCCCTAACTCCGCGAAAAACGTCGATTTTGGACATGTGGTATCGGAAATTTTCAGATTAGTTTTCCGAACCTGCACGCGGCGCGCCGAATGCGTCAACGTTTTCAGGATTTCATTGCACGCCCGAGAATTCTTTGTGTCGCCAGGCTGCGCATTTTCGGGGCCGGAAGCTTGAGGCGCCGCCGCGCGAAACCTGAATCGACCCGCCTGCATATGCAGTTCAAAGCCCCTTTTGCTTCCTTCTGAGGCGACATCTCGCGATGGAGCTCTCGCGCCAGCTAGCACGTCGACGATCGCTCGCCACTCCGAGTTTTGAGGCGCTTCTGAGGCGCATACGGAGCGGTTCTGAGGCGCTTTTGAGGCGCTGATTATGGCTTTCTTCGAGGCGTCCTTATTTTGCCTTTAGGGAGCGTGGTCGACATGGACTCATCGTTATCGAACGTCGAGCCCGAACCGGACTCTGTCTCTGTCCGCCATGGCACAGGCGTGGAGGGCGGGGTGTTCGATGTCGCGGCGGTCAGCTTTGCGTGGCTGGTGACCGGCCCGCGTCCGGTGTGTGTGAACGGCGCCGAGATCGCGGGCTTGCCCGCTCGGCCGGTACCGCTGGATGAGCTGGGTGCGACGCTGGTGGCCGAGGAGTGCACGCAGGCCGTGCGGGACGCGGCGTGGACCTACCTGATCACCCGCGCGCGAACCGAACGCGGCACGTGGACGGTCGCGTGTGTCGGGCTGGCGCTGCCCGTGCTGCTGTCCGTCGCGACGCCCTTGACCAAAGGGTTCCGCGGCGACAAGCACGACATCCACGCCGACGTCTTGACCGGGTTCCTGCAGTGGCTGAACGAGGTCGATCTGGACCGGCCGGCGATCCTCGCGCGTCTGCGGTGGGCGGCTTTCCGCCGCGGCTATCTCGCCTTGCGCGAGGCGCTCGACGGCCCGCTGCCGACCGAGGAATTGGACGAACTCTCGGCGAGATCCGCTCGTTTCCGCTCGGCACCGCCTCAGCGACTGGGCGGGCATCCCGAGGACTTGCTGATGGCCGCTGTCCGCGACGGTGTCATCACCCTCGAGGAGGCCACCCTGATCTGGGATACCCGCTTCGGCGACGTGCCGATCGAGGGCACCGGAGGGCCTCTCGGCCGCGCCGAGTGGGCGATCCGGAAGGTACGCAGCCGCGCTGAACAGCGCCTGATTTCCGACCTGACCGGTCACGAGGACAACCCTGCTGGATCAGTGCCGCGCGTCCGCCAGGCACCGCTATCGATCCCTGCCTGGCTCCGCTGTCTTCCACGACTTGCCGACGCTCCCGCGCCGCGAACCGGTCCGCGATCGGACCTCGCTTCGCGCGGAACCACGTTGCCCGCGGAACCCCGTTCACACACTCGCCGTATCGGCTCCGCAGGGCTCGCGCGGACCGGCCGGGAGGTGAGCTCATGCGACTGACACCACGCCGCCCGTTCTGTCCAGCCAGCCTCCCGATTCGCCGCATCGCATCCCGCCGCCGCGGACCCCAGAGCACCACCGTGTGCACCGGCGAAGCACATCCCCGGACGAGAGCCGCCCTCGGCGGGCTACGCCACCGTGCTCGTTCTGTCACCACGCGGACCCGACTTCGCAACGAGGTGACCCGTCGCCGTGTCGTGCTGCTTCTCGGATGGCTCGCCGCCGCCGGGACGCTGCTGACATCCTCGGCCGCGCAAGCGGAGACCGTCCACTACGTCGCGCTGGCGGCGACCGTCGATCAGGTCCTCAACAACATCCGGAACTGGATCATGGGGATCCTGGCCGGGGTCGCGGTCGTGTTCATCACCATCGGTGGCCTGCGCTACCTGATGGCCTCGGGCGATCCCGGCGAGATCGAGAAGGCCAAGGGCGCGTTCAAGGCCGCCGGCATCGGCTTCGGGCTCGCCGCGCTCGCCCCGCTCGTGGTCGAGATCCTCAAGGGCATCGTGGGCGGGGTGTGAACGATGACCACCCCTCGCAACACACCTTCCCGCTGTCCGCGTGACCCTGCTCGGCGTCGCCCGGCGGCGCTGCCCCTTCGCCCTGCCCGAGCTGCCGATCCCAGTCCTCACCGTGATGGCACCGACACTCGGCCGGGGCGCGCCGACCGGCTCATGCTCGGACCACCGGCAGCTCTCGCCAGACGCCGCCGGCTGACCCAACGGCGGTGGGCCCGCGCACTCGCGGTGCTGGTGCCGCTGTTAGCGGCCGTCATCGGAATCGCGCTGACCGCCTCGGCTTCCCCCGTGCCCACGCCCGCACACGTGGCAGCGGCGGCGCCGCCGGCGCCCGCGCAGCCACCGGTACTGCCGCTTCCGCCCAATCCCAGCTGCGTACCGGGTTCTGCCGAACCGGCGTGCCTTCTGCCGACGCCGTCGTCTCCACGACCTGCGCCTCCGGCGGGGCTCCCGAGTACGCCACTGGTTCCCGGCCCGTCGGCGCTGCCGGTGTCGTGTTTCCCCGGATCGGTGCTGCCCGAGTGCGGCAATCTCCCCACCCAGCCACCCACGAGCCAGCAGTGCGACGGCCCGAACTGCATCCCGCAGCCGGTACCCCGTGATCCCGGCGATGACGAAAGCGAGTGCGGGTTCACCGACCCGGTCGCGTGTGTCACCGAGGCCATCGACACCTTCTTCCGCGGCCTGGTGATCGGTGCGCTGAACCCGTTGCTGGAGCTGCTGGGCAAGACGGTGCTGTCCACACCGGACCCGAGCATGCTGCCCGGCGTCGGCCAGGCCTGGAACGAATCGTGGCAGCTGATGCTCGCCTTCTACGGCAGCGTCGTCGTGATCGCGGGCCTGATCCTGATGGCCTACGAGACCCTGCAGACCCGCTACACGATCAAGGAGATCGCGCCCCGGCTCGCGATCGGGTTCCTCGCCGGGACGCTGTCGCTGTTCCTGGCGACCCAGGGCATCGAGATCTCCAACGCCGTGAGCGCGGCGCTGATGACCGGCGCGGTCAACCCGGACACCGCCGCCAAGGCGATGACCGACATGATCCTGGGCTCGCTCAACGGCGGCGCGGGCTGGCTTCTGTTCATCGGGCTCGCGCTCGCGGTGATGCTCGTGGTCTTGCTGCTCACCTTCATCGTGCGGGTCGTCGCGACGATCCTGCTGATCGCGGCCGCGCCGATCCTGTTGATGTGGCACGCCCTCCCCCACACCGAGGGCGTAGCCATTTTCTGGTGGAAGGCCTACGGGCTGCTGCTGGTCATCCCGATCGGCCAGGCCGCAGCGGTGACCGTGGCTTTGCGGGTGTTCTTCACCCCCGGCGGATTCACCGTCTTCGGCCCGACGCTGAACGGGCTGACCAACCTCCTGTTCTGCGTCGCGCTGATGTGGGTGCTGGTCAAGATCCCGTTCTGGTGCCTCCAACCACTGCGCGGCGGTGGCGGCCGGTCGCTGCTCGGATCGCTGGTGCGCGGCGCGATCGCCTACAAGACCATGGGCCTGCTCGGCGGTGCCAGCTCCCTGTTCGGCGGCACAGGTCGCAAGGGCGGCGGCCCGCGCGTGCGGGGTGGCGGAGGTCCTCCGGCGGACCCGCCGTCCACGCGCACGGGCCAGTTCATGCTGCCGATGCGGGTCCGCCGCACCCGGCCTGGGTCGGGCAGGTCACCGCGCCTGGGCGAGATGCCGGACACCGGCCCTCGCGTGGATCGCCGGCCGGGTCCTGGGCAGATGTCGCTGTTCACCACGAGCGGTTCCGGGGTCGAGCGGGCGGTGTCGGCGAACCCGCGCGCGCTGCCGCAGGAGGATCTGCCCGGCGCGCTGCCGCGTGATCAACTCGGGTTGCCGATCACCACCCGCCGGGCCCCCGACCGGGTGGGGCGCCGGTCACTGGCCGACGACCTCGCCGAACGACGCGGCGGGATGCCGCCACCGGTGCCACAGCCTGGGCTGCTCACCTCGGATGGGCGGGTCAACCGCAACGCCCGTCCGCCCGCGCACCTGCCGCGCGCGCTGATCGCGCCGAACGCCGGGATGCTGCCGATCCACCTGCGCCCCGCGCCGCCGGGGACGTCTCGGCGGTCGCTCGCCGATGACCTCGCCAACCCGGCACCGGCGAGCCCGCCGCGGCAGACCGGCCCGGGACTGATCACCCCGTCCGGCCAGATCAATCGCGCCGCACGCGCCCCGCGCCGCCCAGCACAGGATGCCTACACGGGCAACCGGCCGCTGGCCTCGGGCCAGTACCCGCTGCCGCTCGGCGTCCGGCGCCAGCCCACACCGCCGCCACCGGCCACGGACGCGGCCGCTCCGCCGCCCAAGCGGCGAGCGGGAACGCAACTGCCCCTACCCCTGGACCTGCCCGCCCGGCGGGCCTCGAAGAAGAAGTGAGGACCGACTCGCCATGACTTCTCCCGTGCGTGTGCCCGCCGACGTCGACCGCCCGGACCGGGTACTCGGCCCCTTGACTGCCCGGCAGCTCGCGATCCTCGGCGTCGCCGGTCTCCTGCTCTACGGCCTGTACTCGGCGACCAGCTCGTTCGTGCCGTTGCCGGTGTTCCTCATCGTCGCCGTCCCGGTCGGGATCACGGCCACCGTGCTGGCCCTCGGGCAGCGTGACGGGCTGCCTCTGGACCGCCTCGCCCTCGCCGCGATCCGCCAGCACCTGTCGCCGCGGCACCGGGTCGCCGCGCCCGAAGGCGTCCGCGCGGCCCCGGCCTGGCTCACCGACCGCCAAGCCGACACCCGCACCCGAGGCCGCCGGGGACGCCACCCGGCGGCGGGGGCCCAGGCGGTGTCCCCGGCACCGCTGGAACTCCCGGCCAGTGGCGTGACCGACAGCGGCGCGCAGGCCGGGATCGTCGACCTCGGCACCGACGGGCTCGCGGTCATCGCGGTCTGCTCGACGGTCAACTTCTCGCTGCGCACGCCTGGGGAGCAGGAAGCGCTCATCACGTCGTTCGCGCGCTACCTGCACAGCTTGACCGCGCCGGTGCAGATCCTGGTGCGCGCCGAACGCCTCGACCTCGCCCCGCAGATCGCCGAGCTGCGGGCGCGGGCCGGCGGGCTGCCGCACCCCGCCTTGGAAACCGCCGCGCGGGACCACGCGGACTATCTCGCCGAGCTCACCGCGCACGCGGATCTGCTGCGCCGCCAGGTGCTGCTCGTGCTGCGCGAACCGCTGCGCACCGGCCCGGCCCCGGCCGCTCCGAGCGTGCCGTGGCGACAGCGCCACGGCGACGAGCAGCCGGTGGAGGACAGGATGCGGCAGGCGGCCGAGCAACGGCTGGTGCGGCGTCTTGGTGAGGCCAGCGAACTGCTGACCCCGGCCGGGATCGTGGCCACCCCGCTCGATGCCGCCGCCGCGACCGGGGTGCTGGCGGCGGCGTGCAACCCCGACACGTTCCTGCCGCCCTCCGCGGGGCTGGCCGGAGCCGACGAGGTCGTCACCGCCACCACCACCTTCACCGACCTCTACGGCACCGACGGCGACCGTGCCGACGAGGCTGACTTCGCGACGGCAGCACGACCGGCCCGCCCCTCGCGCGCACCCACCGCCGCACCGTCATCCTCGCGCCGCGCTCCGGCGGCACCAGACCCCGAGCCGTCGCGCTCCGCCCGCCCGCAGGCCGCCGGTCCGTGGCTGCCGATGGACGAGGACTGGGACTACGACGACGAGATCGAAAGCAGGTAGGCATCCCATGGCACGCACCAAAAACCACGCCACGGCGACCCGGTCCGGGTCGGCGGAGGCGTTCACCCCCGACGCGCTGTCGGTGTCCGCCCGCCACCTCGAAGTCGGCAACGAATTCGTCGCCTCCTTCGGCGTCACCGGCTATCCGCAGGAGGTCTACCCAGGCTGGCTCGCCCCGCTGCTGACCTACCCCGCGCGCCTGGACGTCTCAGTCCACGTCCAGCCCGTCGACCCGGCGACCGCCGCCAGCGGACTACGCAAACAACGCGCGAAACTCGAAGCGTCCCGCCGGCACAACGCGCGGCATGACCGGCTCGACGACCCGGACCTCGACGCCGCCGCCGAGGACGCCGCCGACCTCTCACACAGCATCGCCCGCGGCGACGGCCGCCTGTTCCGCTTCGGCCTGTATCTCACCGTGCACGCACCGGACGAAACCGCTCTCGCCGAGGAAGTCTCCGCGCTGCGGTCACTGTGCGCGTCGTTGCTTTTGGACGCGAAACCCGCCACCTACCGGGCGCTGCAGGGCTGGGTGAGCACCCTGCCGCTCGGGCTCGACCAGCTCGGTCTGACAAGGACGTTCGACACCGCCGCGGTCAGCGCCGCCTACCCCTTCACCTCGCCGGACCTCCCGCCGACCGACCCGACCACCTCCGCTCCCTCCGGGGTCCTCTACGGCTACAACGTCGGCTCCTCCGGGCTGGTCCATTGGGACCGGTTCACCTGCGACAACTACAACATGGCCGTCCTCGGTCGCTCCGGCGCCGGCAAGAGCTACTTCGTCAAGCTCGAAACCCTGCGCAGCCTCTACCGACAGCTCGGCGACCACGAGAACGGGTGGGCAATGCACGGGGTGCAGGCGTTCGTCATCGACCCCGAAGACGAGTACGCGCGGCTGGCCTCCCAGGTCGGCGGCACCTACGTCCACCTCGGCGCGGGCGGGGTGCGGCTGAACCCGTTCGACCTGCCCGTGCACGTCGGCGCGAACGGACGTCGCACCGCGCCACAGGACGCCCTCAAACGGCGCAGCCTGTTCCTGCACACCGTCCTGGCCGTACTGTTCGGCACGGAGATCACAGCCGCCGAACGCGCCATGCTCGACACCGCGATCACCGCCACCTACCGCCGTGCCGGGATCACCGGTGACGCCCGCACCTGGACCCGCCCGGCGCCGCTGCTGCGCGACCTGCGCGACGTCCTCTCCGCCACCGGCGACGGTGGTGACGCGATGGCCGCCGACCTCGCCGCCCGGCTGCACCCCTTCGTCGACGGCAGTTTCGGCGACCTCTTCGACGGACCCACCAGCGCCGCCCCGGAGGGACACCTCGCCGTGTTCTCCCTGCGCGACCTACCCGACGAACTGCGCACCATCGGCACCCTGCTCGTACTCGACACTGTCTGGCGACGCGTCTCGAACCCAGCCGACCGCCGGCCCCGGCTGGTCGTGGTCGACGAAGCCGGGCTCCTCATGCGCCACCCCGTCGCCGCGCTGTTCTTGCTGCGCCTGGCCAAAGCCGCCCGCAAACACTGGTGCGGGCTCACCGTGGCCACCCAGGACGCCGCTGACCTGCTCGGCAGTGATCTGGGCAAAGCCATCGTCAGCAACGCCGCCACCCAGGCGTTGCTGCGCACGGCACCGCAAGCCATCGACGAGATCGTCGAGGCCTTCGACCTCTCCGCCGGAGAGCGGCGGTTCCTGCTCTCGGCCGACCGCGGCCAGGGCCTGTTGTCCTCGGGCACGCAGCGAGTGGCGTTCCAGTCGCTGGCCTCGCCCACGGAGAACTTCCTGATCACCACCGACCCCGCTGAGCTGGCCCGGTTCGCCGAACAGGATCCGGACGCCACCGACAGCGGCCTCGCCGACGCCTACATCGACCTCGGCCCGGCCGGCACCAACGGGAGCGCCGCCGAACCAGTCACCGATGCCGAATCCGGCGGCGACGAGTTCGGCGACGCGGGACAGATCGACCTCGACACCGCGTGATCCAGACCTCGTACCGCGTCCCGGTTTTGCCTGTCTCACAAGCGTTCCCGGAAGGGAGTTCCATCATGGTCGTACCCACAGCAGCATCCCCGGTGACGCAGAACGGGGTGAGTGACTACCTCCGTGACCCCGGCGGCGTCGCCGGCCGCCTGCTCGCCGCCGCAGGCGACTGGGCACTGGCCTGGGGACCCATCGCCGTCCCAGCCCTGGCCATCGCCGTGATGGGCACGATCGTGGCACGCCGCTGGTGGCGCGCTCGTCGCCACACCGCGCTGCTGGCCGATGCTCGCCGGATCACCGTGCTCGCCCCGCCCACCGTCGATCCCGCCGGCGGGGCCGCGGTCTGGTCCAACCTCGTCGGACTCCTCCGCCCCGCCTGGCGGCGGCTCTGGGCCGGGCAACCACACCTGGCGACGGAGTACGTGTTCGGCGAGCACGGCGTCACCGTCCAGTTCTGGGTCCCCGGAGCCATCCCCCCATCACTGGTGGAACGCGCCATCGAGGCCGCCTGGCCCGGATCCCACACCCGCACCGCACCGGCCACCTCGCCCATCCCAGCGCTAGAGACCGGGCGCCGGCGGATCACCGTGGGCGGGCAGCTGCGCCTCGCCCGCTCCGAGGCCCTCCCGATCCGTACCGGGTTCGACGCCGACCCGATCCGCGGCCTGCTCGGCGCGCCGGTCGGGCTCGGCCGCGACGAGCGGGCGTGCGTGCAGATCCTCGCCCGCCCGGTCACCGGCCGCCGCGTCGCCCAGGCCCGCCGCGCCGCCCGCCGGGTCCACCACGGCTCCTCCGGGCGACTCGGGGGCCGGATCCTCGACGTGATCACCCCAGGGGTCAGCGCCACCCGTACTCGCCGGACCTCAGACTCGCGGCGCATCAGCCAGGATCCGCAGCTGTCGCTCGAATATTCGACACAGAACAAAGCGATCGTGAGTAAACAGCGCGGCTCGCAGTACGAGACAGTGATCCGCTACGCCGTTGCCACCGACCTCCTCCACGACGCGACCGACGACCTGATCCGCCAAGCCCGCGAGACCGCCCGCGGACGGGCGCACGCCCTGGCCGCCGCGTTCGCCGCCTACACCGACCACAACCACTACACCCGCACCCGCCTCCACCGGCCCGCCCGCGCCCTCGCCGAGCGGCGCCTCGCCCGCGGCGACCTGCTCTCCGTGCCGGAACTCGCGGCACTTGCGCACCTGCCCACCGACGCCGAGATCCCCGGCGTCGAACGCGCCGGAGCCAAAGCCGTCGCCCCACCACCCGGCATCCCCACCCCAGCACCGGGCGTCATGCCACTCGGGCACTCCGACACCGGCCACGCCCGGCCGGTCGGCCTGCGGCTCGCCGACGCCCGCTACCACCTGCACCTGATCGGGCCGACCGGCTCCGGGAAGTCCACCCTGCTCGGCCAGATCATCCTCGACGACGTCGACAACGGCCGCGGTGTCGTCCTGATCGACCCGAAAGGCGACCTGGTCACCGACATCCTCAACCGCCTCCCCCGCAGCGCGGCCGAGCGTGTGGTGCTGTTCGACGCCGACTCCCGGCACCGCCCACCCATCCTCAACCCTCTGGAGGGCGGGGAAACCGATCGCGAGGTCGACAACCTCGTCTCCGTCTTCCGCCGGGTGTACAGCGCGTTCTGGGGGCCTCGCACCGACGACCTCATGCGCGCGGCCTGTCTGACCCTGCGGGCCCAAGAGGCCGTGCCGACGCTGGCCGACCTGCCGAAACTACTCACCAGCGAAGCATTCCGCTCCCGCATCACCACCGGCCTGACCGACCCGGTGCTGCGCGGATTCTGGGAGTGGTACGACGAACTCACCGACTCCAGCCGTTCCCAGGTGATCTCGCCGCTGATGAACAAACTCCGCGCGTTCCTGCTGCGGCCCTTCGTGAAAGAAGCCATCGCCGGAGGACGCTCCACAGTGGACATGACCCAGGTTCTCGACGAAGGCGGTATCTGCCTCGTACGCATCCCCAAAGGGTCACTCGGGGAAGAGACCACGCGGCTGGTCGGGTCGCTGGTCGTGGCACGAACCTGGCAGGCCACCACCGCCCGCGCCCGCGTCCCGCAACGCCTGCGCCCCGACGCCCACACCATCATCGACGAATGCCACAACTTCCTGAATCTCCCCTACCCCATGGAAGACATGCTGGCCGAATCCCGCGCGTTCCGGAACGGATTCATCCTGGCCCACCAGCACCTCGGACAGCTATCGAGAGAACTCAAAGAAGGCCTCTCCACCAACGCCCGCAACAAAATCATCTACTCCGTCTCCCCCGAAGACGCCCGCGAACTCGCCCGCCACACCACACCCCGCCTCTCCGAACACGACCTGTCACACCTCGGCGTCTACCACGCCGCCGCACGACTTGTCGTGCACGGCGAGGAAACCGAGCCCTTCACCATGACCACCCAGCCACTGCCCGAACCCATCCCCAGGCGAGCACGCGAGATCCGGGCCGCGCTTCGCGCCCAGCGCCGCGCACACACGACCGGCGACAGCGGCACGACACCTTGCGCCACAACCCCAGCGGCCGCCACCGCGACACAGCCCGGACACCGGCTTCCGCCGCCCCGCCCACCCAGGACCGACCCACGCCGCACCCGGCCCTAGACACCCACATAACGCGAATTTCCCCCGCCTCACAAGGGAACAGCCACTCGCGCCCAGTCCTCGGCCGGGGCCTGCACCGCTCTGTCCACAGCACTTGTCCACAGCTTGTTGACAATCAAGGGAGTGCCCGTTGATCACGACCACCACCCGCCAGCACACCTTGCGGGATCACCTGCCCGGACGTCACACCGCCCGAGCCGCCAGTTCCGTTGAGCACCAGGCCATGCTCGCCTCCCGCCTTACCGCCCGCGACAAGTGGCTCCTGGCCTTGCTGCACGAACACCGGGTCCTGACGAGTTTGCAGATCCAGGACGCAGCCTTCCCGTCTGGCCGGTCGGCACGCCAGCGGGTGCGGAATCTCTACCTCTGGCGTGCGGTATCGCGGTTCCAGCCGTTCCAGCAACTCGGGTCCGCCCCCATGCACTACGTCCTCGGTCCGGCCGGTGCCGCCGTGCTCGCCGCCGAGCACGGCCTCGAGGTCAAGGAAATCGGGTACCGGCACGACCGCGCCATGGGCATCGCCCACAATCAGCGCCTCGCCCACACCGTCGGCGTCAACGACTTCTTCACCTCGCTGATCGCCCGCACCCGCAAGGGAGGACCTGCCGGGGCGTTGGTGGCGTGGTGGTCGGAATCCCGCTGCTCCCGCCACTTCGGCGATCTCGTCATCCCCGACGGCTACGGCAGCTGGCGCACCCGCCACCGTGAGGTGGAGTGGTTTCTCGAATTCGACACCGGATCCGAGTCCCTGATCAAGGTCGGGCGGAAGCTGGCCGGATACGCGCGGCTGGCCGAGTCGACCGGGATCGCGACACCGGTGCTGGTGTGGCTGCCGACCACCCGACGTGAAGCCGGTGCCCGCACCGCTCTGGCCCGGGTGCACGCCGGACTCGACGACCCTCGCGCGGTGCCGGTGGCCACCGCCGCGGCCGACCTGCTCGACCCCGCCGCACCGCATCCGAGCCCCGCCGAGGCGGTCTGGCTGCCGCTGACCTCCGCACGCGCGAATCGCGCCGGCCCGCGCTACAACCTCGCCGACCTCGCCGACGCCTGGCCCGGCCTGGCGCCACCGGCCGACCCCGGCCCCGATGACGGCGAGAGCGGCGACGCCGCGGCTGCCTCGCCGTACCGGCTGCCACCACCGAGTCCGATCCCGCCGCGGGCAACGCCGAACCGGATCGCGCGCGGCGAGCAGTGACCCGGAGCGCCGACTCGCCCGCACAAGTCCTGTCGCTGTGAAAGGAGCGCGATCCAGCCATGGGAACCAAACTCGGGACCGCCGTCGCCGCCGTGGTCCTCGCCATCCCGTTGCTCATCGGCGCCGGAATAGCCGGCATCGTCAGCACGTTGTCCGGCGGCAACGGCACGAGTTCGCTGATCTGCCCGCCCGACGGGACACCGACCGGCGTGGTGCCGGGCCTGACCGCCGAGCAGCTGGGCAACGCCGCCATCATCGTCGCGGTCGGCACACAGATGAACGTGCCCGAACCAGGCTGGGTGGTCGCGCTCGCCGCCGCCATGCAGGAATCCAAGCTCCGCAACCTGCGCTACGGCGACCGTGACTCCCTCGGACTTTTCCAGCAACGCCCCTCTATGGGCTGGGGCAGCCCACAGCAGATCACCACCCCGACCTACGCGGCGACCAAGTTCTTCGAGCGCCTCACCGCCACACCGGACTGGCAGACCATGAGCGTCAACGACGCCGCACAGACCGTGCAGGGCTCAGGATTCCCCAACGCCTACGCCCAGCACGAGGACACGGCGCGCACGGTCGTCGCTGCGGTCTCCGGGGTCCGCTGCCAGCCCGCGCCCGCGAGGACCGGAACTGGTGACTGCAACAACATCCAGGCGCCGAACGCCGCCGCGATGACCGCGATCAACTACGCGTGCGGGCAACGAGGGCTGCCGTACGTGTGGGGCGGCAACGGCCCCTTGAACGGAGACAGCGGATTCGACTGCTCAGGCCTGACCAAAGCCGCCTATAACGCGGCCGGGATCTCACTCCCCCGCACCGCACACACCCAATACCACGCCGGACCACGAGTCCCCGACGGGCAACTCCTCCCAGGCGATCTCGTCTTCTACGGCCCGCCCTCGAAAATCCGGCACGTAGGGATCTATATCGGGCAGGGAAAGATGATGAACGCCCCCACATTCGGCCAGCCTGTTCAAATCGACGAATACCGCCATCCCCACGACGACTACGCGGGTGCCACACGACCCGCACCATGAAGGAAAAAGTTACCGCGCCATGGAATGTGCCGCCCACGCCGCGAGTACGCGAACGTCGGCAACACTACCCTCTCGCAACGGCTAGGGTGCGCCTGTCGTCCAGTCACGCACCGGACGACAGGCGCCGCCGAGATTTTCTCTAGATTGCAGCCTGCTTAGTGGTGACGATGTACAGCTCGTTGCCGGTCGAGCATTTCAGAACGCATCGCCATATCTCGGGGGTTGTCGAGGCAAAACCTATACAACGCTTGACATATCGACATGTATGGAGCGTCCCTGGACATGTCATAGCGCGAATTAAGCGCAGGGCTACCAAAGGGGATGTGTCATCCATGGTGTTAAACCACGCTGCCGTTCATGGCAGCAGCACAGCGGGCCCGGCGGTGCCGGACAAAGAAGTGTGGGTCGCGATGCCATATAAACCAGCATTCCCCGGCATCATCCCCGCCGACGAGACGCCACCTGGCGTCATTGGCGATCGGGCCCGCTTCCCCACCCTGCACGACCTGAAGTGCGACGCCGAAATCGGCTTGCGATGCCGTCCTACCGTCGCGCGCTGGATCGGGATCTATCTGGAGTCGTTCTACGGCGCCGCCCAGTACCACTTCACCTGGTCCGGGGACGCCCTGGAAATCCACGACGCTCTGGGAGGAGGGGACGACGATTCCCCTTCGGGCGTGGTCCGTCCCGGAGATGACGGCCGTTACGAGATCCGCGATCTCTGGTACCCCATGGCACCGACGGCGATCGGCGAACTACATCAACGGCATCCCGACGCCCTGGCTTCGCTGACACTCGACGCCGACCCTGCTCCGGTTTCGCACATGCTGGCGTACTTGACCGATCATCCCGGCGCCCCGTCGAGCCTGTGGCGGAACATAGAGACCCTGCTGGCGACACTCGCCGTCGAACCGGGGCGGTGACCTCCGATGGCTTCGGCGCTCACCGCGTACGACGTCCCCGAGATCCGGGCACGGATGACCGAATGGGCCCGGGACCCTGGAACGGACGGTGCGGGCAACTGGTTCCGGTTCTTCGTCGGCCCCCGGCCCGACGATTCGGCGGGAGAGCCCGCGTTCCCGCCGCTGGACGACGTCGGCGCCACGATCACGGACACGCTCCGTGCCCAGCTGCCAGCCGCCGAGCTGTTCTACGTCTCCGCCGACCTGACCGATCTCGCGAGCCACGCAGCGACCACTCTGGCCGACTATCGCCTCCACCCCGAAGACCTGCCCGCCCCCGTAGGCTTCCTGGTCTACGAGCACCCGCCCGTCGCCGGGACCGCGAGCGCCCGGCACGACGCGGTCTCTGTTGTCTCGTGGGGCCTGGGACGCGGCGGCTTGTGGGTACAGGCCTGGGGCGCCGTTCCCGATCCGGAGCCACCGGCGGTCGAGGTGGGGCGCGGACTCGCCCGCCTGTCCCGCGACTACGCGCTGTCCCAGATGCGGAAAGCCGCCGCGCTGAACCTGCCGCTACCCACGCCGGGCAACAAGCCCGCCAGCCACGACGACACCGTCGACCACGGTGCCAAACACATCCTGGCCACGTTCCTGCGCAACGCCGAACGCGCACCGATTCCGCCGTCGTTCGCCCCGCCGCACGGCTACGAGTGGTGCGGCGTGACCCCCATGCTGTTCACCGACATGAAGGGCTGGCCCAGCTCGCTGGCCGAAGGTACCTCCGCCGTCGACATCGACGCGCAGATCGCCCTCCAGCGCACCATCCTCACCACCTGGCTGCTGCTGGGCCAGACCCTCGTGCGCTCCGAGCACACCCGAGCGCCTCGCGCCGCCCGCCGCCCGCCGCCGTATCGAACGCTACGACCCCGCCCTCGGCACAGCCGTCCGCCTCGTCGACCTCCGGCGCGCCCGCACCACGCCCGCCGACCGATCCCAGGGCGACGTCGGCGCGGGCACCCGCGAATACCACCACAGCTGGGTCGTGCGCGGCCACTGGCGCAAGCAGTACTACCCGAGCCGAGGTGATCACTGCCCCGTCTGGATCGCCGATCACTTCGCCGGACCGGAAGACAAACCCCTCATCGGCGGCGAACGCGTCAACGTCCTGCGCCGCTAACCCCGGACAGCCCCCGCCTGCTGACCACACCCACGTGGCGCGAGCTGGTCACGACTGTCCACAACAGACGACCTGCACCCGCAGGTGACCGGAAAACAACGAAGGGAACCAGAACATGACCACCACAGAGGGAACCAGCGCCCCGGCGACCGAACCAGCACCCGCCCCCGTGGCGATCATCGGCGAACTCTACGACGAGACCGCCGAGCTGCCGCTTCGGGACATCGCCGCCCGCATCCGCGAAGACCTCGTCGCCGTCCAGGACGACGACATGATCCACGCCGATGCCGAGTTCGCTGTCGTGGCGGACGAATCCGGCCCGCAGAACCAGATCCGCATCACGATCTCGGGCCTGCCCCACAGCGATCACGGCACCGCCGACGCACCGACCATGGATATCACCCAGGACGTGTTCCGGGCGGCGTTCGCACTGGCTGGGCACTACAACCGGTTCACCAGCAGCCCCTATCAGCTGCGGTACCTCGTGGTCATCCACGCCGTCCACGACAGCGGCACCGTGTACGCCAAAGGCGTCGGCGCCATCGGGCTCTGGGGAACACTGCCCCAGCCCGAACCCGCGGAAGCGCCCTCCGACACCAGGTAACAGGTGCCCGAGGCCGACAACAAGCCCACTACGGGGCGCGGCAGTCACGAGGTGGGTGGTTGGACCACCCGCTGGACCGAAGCAAGTCCAGTTCGGCTCGACTCGGACTACGCGCACTCACGGGAACGGCAAGCTGCCGCGGCTAACACAGTCTGCCGGTGTACTTGGCGCCACGGTACCTGGAAGCCAGGCCAAGATCTGTTTCGCCGGGTCCGACGCACCTGTCCTCGTCGCGACCGAGAGGAACATCCAAGCGGATCACAATCCGGGAACCGTCGGACGTGCAGTGTTTGTACCAGGCATGCCCCTCGGATTCCGAGTAGCCGCATGGCTTGGAGGCTGCCACTGCCATGGTCGGTGACGCCGATGCTGTGCTCGCAATACCGCAAAGGCTGACGGTGGCCGCGCCGAGTACGACCGTTGCTCTCGCCGCGCGCCGGGCACGCCCGCTCTTCATACGTTGCATGAATTGACTCCTAAGGCATCAACGAAAGATTCTTCTCGCCCAGTTTCAGTCGCCCAGGCAGTCGATAGCTGGCTCCGGCTGACGGGATCGCCAGGGGTTCGCACCTCCTGAACCCGGAAGGATGGGACCTGCCGACGGAACTGGGGTTACCAAGGGGGTGGCATGTCGAGGGCCTGGCCTCGTTGGCTACGCAACGAGGCCAGGCCCTCGTCACCCGACTCGTCGTGGAACCCGGCTTGCTGCGGTTAGCGGTTTCGTCCGTATGCCGACGCTTCGGGCTACGCGAGGCGGTATCGGTTTTTCTCTGGCGTGTGTACTTAGTTTGGCGAGCCGATGGCCGTCGCGCCGTTGCAGCTGGAGATCGCGCCACGTGCTTGGACTATGGAGGACATCTTGTCCCCGAACGAGACACTGTCCATGTTGCTCAGGTGGGAATTGGGCCGAACGCAGAGCGCCTTGCCCCCGCGGTTTTTGTGTTCGTAGATGAGCCAGTAGGTACTCGTCTTGTTCACGAAGCTGCTCGCTTTGTCTCCGAAACCGACATCGTCAAGGTTCTCACTGCCGTTGCCGGGTTCGAAGTCCTTGTACGTGTCCTTGTAGCCGGTGTCGTCCCAGAAGGTGATGCGGTTGGAAAGACCGGGCAGGGCGGTGACCGTGGCCGTGGCTGTTCCTGGGACCACCACGCTGAGAACTCCGGCAAGACATGCCGCTAGCGCGAGTCCGGACTTCAGTTTCTTCATTGTGACTCCTCCGTGCCGATTGTTGCTGCCGCACCGCGCGGTCGTGCAGATGCGGCGCTTTTCAGGGGCGATGACGGACGTTGCCAACTCGCTAATCTGGGGAGCCGAAGATCAACGTCCGAGTGTTCGGCTGTTCCGCGTTGAATCGCAAGGCCGGGGCACCCCAACCCCGGCTGGCCCCCTTCCTGAGCCCCAGGACGTAACGCTGTGAAGTGTTGTCTGCGAGGCAGGGCCTGTCTGCGTCATTTGACCTTGACCGGCTACTGGGTTGCTGGGTGTCGTCACATTGCGAGTCAGCACGGATCGGACAGCGGCCCTCTTTCTATAAGCCACGAGCGGCCCACAGCACTGGCCAGGCAGACAGCCGCCGTCCGACGACAGGTCACTCTGATCTGCGCGAACAAGGGGGTCACTTGCCGCAGAACTGGCCCACCGGATGGTCGACTGAAGTGACCTCACTACTTCTGCTGTCCGCGCCACCGATCACGACGTGCTCGACCAACAGATTTCCCGGTCCCGCGTCGCTTCCACGGCCAGCACAACCCGGCCGTCATCCAGGTGCTCGCGCCGAACTCGGCCTTTCGCTGCGAGGTCCGAACCGAGGCAGGTGCCGCGGGAGCGCGGGGGTGATGAGGTGGTCGGCATGAATGAGTACGGACCTCTCCTCAGTGCTAGGGGCGAACGTGTGCCCGGAGTCTCAAGACTCGACCGTGGCCGCCCCTAGAGGTTGGTGTCTCGGCCGCCTGGCTCTGCCGCGATGTCGCGGCCGGATGCTGATTGACCCTCGGATTTCTCCGAGACGGCCTGGAAAGTCCATTCCTGGCTGTCGATCCGCTAGTTACCGTCCTGATCGGGGGCGATCCGCAACGGCAGATAGCCGTCGTCGATGCGCCGGTGCTGGTGGACATCGACGAGGGTGTCGCCATCGAAGTACACCAGCGGGTGGTCGCCGGGAGCCAGGTCGTGGCTCGTCGCGCACCACACCGCCACGGCCTCGGCGATCTCCGGCCGGAACACTAGAGCCCGCGCGCCGGGCGAGGTGTCGATCCGGGCGGGAAACCCGCTCACGGGCAGGTTGTCAGGATCGCAGGTGACCACGATCTCGCCCGGTCGCGGGTAGTGCCGCTTGGCGTCGCGCAGCACATCGAGCTGGCGGTGGAAGCGTTCGCGGGTGCGGGTCGGGCCGGACAGGAACCAGCGGCCCAGCTCGCCGAGCGGGTAACGGCCGTTCTCACCGAGAGCAACGTCGTGACGCTGGCAGGCGGCCTCCCCGGTGAATACCACCAGGCAGATCGTCCTCGATACGGCCAGCGGATACCAGCCCGGGGCGATCGGATACACCACGATGAGTCACTCGCACAGCGCCTCGGCGGCCTCCGGACGCAACCGGGGCCGTACCCACGGCCCGTGATGACGGGCGGGGTCGATCACAGCGGGAAAGCTCACGCGGTGCGGCTCGGCACCGACGGCGGGCAGTGCCCATGCCCCGTAGTGGGTTTACCGCGACGATCCCTTCGCACGCGGACGGTTTCGACCGCTGAGCGTCATTGCCAGCGATAGCTGGCGCTGGCCACAGATCGTCATTGACGGACTTGACTTCGCGCCTTGACGGAAGCATCAATGGTGACAACTCCGATCCCTACCCTGCGCACCGCAGACCTCTGGGCGAAAGCGTCGCGCAGGGAAAGTGTCGGCTCAACCGAGAAAGGGGAAGACAATGCCGGGTATGAGCGCGTGTCGCCGTCACCGTGGCGTCCGCAAGGTGGACAGTGACCATTTCGATGACGGTCACTACCGGGCCTACGGGTTCAAGCGCGGATACGGCCGCGCCCACAACGGCAAGGGCGGAGGACGTCTCAGACGCCGTCTTGTCCGCCGCCGGGAAAGACCTCGTGTGGCGTCGCGATCACAACTGGTGACGGCGTCTCTGCCTGGTTGCCGCTTGCCACGAACCACGTCACCAGTTAGTCAAACAAGCAGCGCTGTCCACATGAGACACCTATCATGTTTGACGGATCGCTTGACAATGGCGCGGTGACGAAGCGTCCATAGACGTGTAGCCCGAACAACCGGATGCGCACCGGCGGGCCAAACGCCCCGGCCGGGGCATGACCATCCCCATTCCATACCTAACGCATGGAGACCGTCATGTCCCGCAAGAACCGCACCACCAGCACCGCCCCGATCGCCGACGCCACCGACGGCGGCCGCCACCTGCATGCCGTGTCCGATGCGCCCGGCACGCAGAACACGCCCACCACGGAAGACAAAGTGCGGGCGGCGCTGACCGCCAATCCCGCCTCCACGACCGCCGCACTGGCGATGACCGCCGGAGTCGGCCGTTCGACCGCCGCGAAGATCCTGGCCCGCTGGGGGCGCAACGGCACCGCGATCCGGACCGCCGGAGACGGCCCGCGCAATCCCGACACGTGGGCGCTCGCCCCGTCGGACCGTGATGCCACACCCGGCATCGAGGACACGCGACCGGACACCACAGCGAGCGACACCGCCGACGGCACCGAGGCGGCAGCGGAGACCACCTCCAACACCGACGGCGCAACCATCGCCGACACCACGGCAGCGCAGGACACCACCGGGTCGGACGCCGATCACGACGCGGAGCCCCACGCCACGGACACCACCGACGACAAGGCCGGTCCGGTCATTGCCGCCGACGTCGAGAACGACACCAACCCGGCACCCGACACCGCACCGGGGGATCCGGCTGACAGCACGACCGGAACCGAGCCGTCTGCGGCGGAACCGCCTGCGATCGCTGACACCAACCGCCCGGACAAGGACCGACTGCCCAAGGGCGGGCTGCGAGCCATGGTGGAGGAGTACCTGACCGAACACCAGGGCGAGGACTTCGGGCCCGCCAAAATCGGCAAGGACCTCGGCCGTTCGGGGGGCGCGGTCAACAACGCCCTGGAGAAGCTGGTCGCCGACGGGTACGCGATCAAGACATGCGAGGCGCCGAAGCGGTTCGCCATCAACCCGGACAAGACCGACGTCCCGAACACGAACACCGACGCCGCCGAGCCCGCGCTGAAAGCCTGACGGCTCACCCCGCCTGGATCCGCGCGCAGGACCACCACCCCGCCCCAGGGGCAACCCGGTCCTGCGCGCGGATCTTTCATGCCCCCGGCGCGTAGGTCGAGACCCCGGTAGCGTCGTGGATCGCCTGCGACACCGGGTGTTAGGTGGCGGTGCCATCTACGCACGCCGCCGTAGGCCGCATCGCGCCCGGCCCCGCACGCGGGGGCGACTGTTCTTTTCGTTGCTCTATAACGTCGATGGGCCGTATATCCCATGGGACTGGTGGCAGCGGCGGGGCCTGTCGGCTACGTGTCGATCAGGTCGTGCAGCAGGGCGCGGGTTTCGGCATCGGTGGAGTAGAGCACGGTGCCCGCCCTGACGCGGGTGAGCAGCACGCGGTAGGTGCGGCGCACCCACAGGTCGACGTCGGCTGCTATCGCGCCGTTGAGGGCGTCGTCGTAGGTGGTGGCGGGATCGGTGACCCACTGGTCGTCGCGCCAGAGGAGGTCGGGGCCGAGGATGAGGCCGCCGTAGTCGTACTCGAAGCCTTGCGCGCTGTAGACGTTGCCGACCTGGCCGGCGCCCGCGGGATCGATCGCCCACAACGGCGAGGGCGGCAGCCCGTTGACCGCGCGCTGGCCCTTCACATTCCACGGGCGGCGCCAATCGCCGATCACGATGTCCTCGAACAGCGGATTTCCTGGCCTCGCCTCGTTCCACGGCCAGCACAACCCGGCCGTGATCCGGGTGCTCGCGCCGAGGTCGGTCTTCGTGCGCAGAAGCTGCTCCAGCTCGCCGGGACTGTCGGCAACCCGTAGCTCGAACCGGGAGGCGGGTTCTTTATCCGCGTTCCATCGGGTCGGCGGGCACGATGGGTCGTCGAGGCCGAGGAGCCGACGGACCCAGCTGTCGTAGCGGACACTGCGGTGGCGGTGCTGGCTCGTCAGCTCGGCGGTGTGCACGGCCGCGCCGCAGATCCGGGCGGCGGCGGCGAGGTAGTCGCGGTTACCGAGCTGCCCAGGGCGGATCACCTGGTCCTCGTCGAGGAGGAACACCACGACGCGGGCGGCCTCGAGCAACTGCGCGGCCTGGGTACGGTCGCTGCGGCGCGAGGCGGGCGTGTAGCGGGTGTTCGAGGTGGCCCTCAGCTGGTGCGCGTCATCGCAAACGAGCAGATCCAGGCTGTCCGGGTCGGTGTCGGTGGCGGTGCCGAAGTACTGGAAGAGCCTCTGGGTGGCGCGGGAGCCGTGTCCGGCGGTCTTGCGCAGCGCGGTGGTGAACGCCTGCGAGCCTGTGGCATGCCGGGCCCGGTAGCCGGCGCGCAGGACCTCGCCGAGCAGAGTCAGCGCGAGAGCGCTCTTGCCCGTGCCCGCGGCCCCGGCAACCACGACCACGGCCCTCGGGCCGTCCTCGTCGGCGAGGCACCGCCGCACGCGGTCGAGGACAGCCCGCTGATCGCCAGACAGTGCGAACACGTCGGCGTGGGTGAGCGAGAGAGACGCGAGGTCGAACAGGGTGGGCGCCGCGGAGCGCGCGGGTGATCCGGCGGTCGGCATGGCGAGTACGTCCTTCCCTGTGCGGCGTTGAAGGTGTGTGCCAGGATCGCAGGACTCGGGCTGGACCGCCTGGAGATGGCCGTCGGCCGGGTGGGCCTGCCGGGCATGATGAGCGGTCGGTGCACGTGCAACGCCGCCTCTAGGGCGGTGTCGCTACGCATCCGAGGACGCAGAGGCCTGGCACCAACGCTCGTGCGGAGCCCCGCAGCACTCGCCGACGTCGCGACCGGGTATACGTCACCCTCGGATTTCTCCGAGGCGATCTGAAAGGTAGCCCTCGGCGAGATCGCTGCCCCGCGCGTGAAACCGGCCGATTGGTGAGTGTCGGTCATCGAGGCGCTTCTTCGGCAGTCGTGCCGTGGTCGGTCGAGGTCTGGTGGACGGGGCGTATCCAGCGATGCGCGACCGGATCCCAGGCGGCAGTGGACATCAGGCGGTTGAAGTCGGGGAGACCGTCCCCGTAGGTCCAGCCGTACTCGAAGCACTCGGCCGCGCCGGGCCATCGCCCAGACCAGGTGTCTTCCGGACACGGGCAGGTTTCATCGTGGCCTGTGCGCTGCAGCGCGGTGGCCAGGCAGCGAGCCACGGGGCACCGCTCGTGGTGGACGCGGCCGATCTTGGCGTGGCAGCGCGGGCAGGACCGCTGCCTCCACCCACGACGACGCAACCAACGCGGAGTGCTCATGCCGACCTCTCTGCCGGGTCGTGCTGGTTCTTGATGTACTCGTTCCACGGCCGGGTCTCGGCATTGATGTAGGTGTCGTACAGGGGCACGTCGGGGTTCGCGCGCAGTTGTCGGTGGGCGAGGACCAGACTGGCTCCGGCGGTAATGGTCTCGGCGAGGCGCAGGTGCATGCGCGCCCAGTCGAGGCAGCGCCGGTATTCATCTTGGTCGTGCGCGCGGCTGCTGAGTGTCGGGTAGATCTCGCGGGCGCGGGTAAACAGGGCCTCGGCGGCGGCGCAGTGCTCGGCGGCACTGCGCGCCTCTGTCGTAGTGGCAGGGTCGGCAGGTGAGGTGTTCGGTGACATCGGTGTCGTCTCCTTCGGGAGTTGTGACTGGAACGCGATCAGAAAGCGGTGAGCACCGCGCGGGCGCGCGGATCACCCAGCACCGGGTGCGTGGGTGTGGCGGCCGTCGTCGGCGATGAGCACGCGTACGCCGAAGCGGGGAGGCCCGCCGAGGGGATCGGCCCATCCGTAAAGGGCGGGCAGCGTCCACAAGGCCTGGGCGGTGGTCTTGGCGGCGGGGTCGCCGTCGCGGTAGCCGAAGACCTCGAATCCCAGCTCCACCGCCGTCTCGTCGGCCGTGACGGCGTAGCGCAGGTGCGGTGGTAGCTGTGCCCGGAGCTCGGTGAGGGCGCTGGGTGCGCCGGGTACCGGTGGCCCGGTGAGGTCGGCCAGGATCCGCAGCCCGAGCTGGGGCAGGTCGTGGAGGTAGCTGTCGCCCAGCAGCGGCCCGTAGCGGCGGGTGGTGGTGTCGGCGGCGTCGATCCCGGTGTAGTCGCAGTACTCGCGCATGGCCGGGAACACCAGCAGTGTCTCGTCCAGTCCGGGCGGGATGTACTCGTCGGCGCGCAGCGACCACCGGTCACCCCGTCTCGCGGTCCACAGCGCCGGTGTCGAACGCATGGACATAGTCCGTGCCGTGGCTGGTGGGCCAAGGCCACGGCCACGCCTGGTTGCCGAGGGTCACCTCGCCGGCCTCGTGGATCTCGGCGGTGCGCAGGAAGAGGGCGACGAGGGTGAGGAACTCGGCCGCGGACCGGGTCCGGGTGATCTCGTCGAACCAGCGGCCATCCGGGGTGGTGCCGAGACGAACCGAGCCGAGCCAAGCGGCGTCTTCGCCGCGCCCGAGGTAGAAGTCGTGCGTCGTGCTACTCATCGGGTATCACCGCCGATGATCGGCATGTCGGAGGGTTTCTCTCGCATCAACGGCATCGGCACCGAGGGTGGCGCGGCCGGATCACGCAGCCACGCGTAGAGGTCCGGTGGGCCGAGCGGGTCGTCGCCTTCGGGGAACCTGGGGTTGTGCGGGTCGATGCAGTGCCAGCGAATACCGCCGCCGACCGTGACGAACACCGCGCTGTCGCCGGGGTCGAAGGTGATGATCCAGCTGCTGTTGTGGCTGGAGTACCACGGCCATGGCCAGCCGAGCTCGCGCCGGTACGCGTGACCGAGCGGTTCCTCCTCCCAGATATCGAGAATGTCGGCCACGGCCGCGCGGAACGTCGCCTCGTCGGTCGCGGTCACCGCCAGCCTCAAGGGTGGGACGGCGTGGAAGTTCTCGGGGTAGCACTCCCCGTGCAGGGAGCCGATCCACTCGGCGGCCTCGCCGCGTCCGAGGTAGAAGTCGGTGCTGCTCGACATCGCCAGGTCCTCCTTACCGTGACGGCGCAATGCGGGTTCGGCTCCCTGGAGCCGGGACACAGGCGTACGGATCGGGCGGCGGATACGGCGGGGCCCCGTCGTGGCACGGCGTCTCCCGGTCACGGTCAGCGAGGCGGTCGAGGACGTAGGCGAGCACGACCACCGGGGTCCACGGTCCGGGTAGGACCACGGCCAGCACTGTCCACAAGAGACGCTTCTTCCTGTCCTGCACTAGTTCTCCTCCGATTCGCTTTGGGTGGCACGGAAATGGGGCTGTCTTCCACGGGGCTTGGCACTCAGGGCTGCTGCCAGCTGGTCACGGGGTCGGTCACGCCGGGAGCGCGGAAGGCCGGGAGCCGGAGCGCGGGGGGCGCGCCCGGGTCGCACAGCCATCTCGCCAAGTCCGGCGGGCCGCACCGCAACGGCGGGCGCGGGTCGTCGGGGTCGAGGCGGTGCCAGCGGTCGCCGCCGCCCGCCGTCATGTGCGCGGCGCCGTCGTAGTGGGTGATGATCCAGTCATTGCTGTGGCTGGTGTCCCAGTCCCAGGGCCACCCGTTGCGGGGCTCGTGTGCCGCGCCGAGTCCTCCGACTGCCCACATCAGCAGCAGGTCTCCCACCGCCGTCTGGTAGGCCGAGGGTTGTCGCGCGGTCAGCGCGGCGCGGCCGTAGGGGTCTTTGAGGAGGTTGTCGGGGTGACAGGCGAACTGCAGCGAACCCAGCCACTGCGCCGTCGGCCCGGTGCCGAGGTAGAAGTCGGTACGCGTGACCATCACGAAGTCCTCTCCTTGGGGTGCGCGGGGTGGCCTGGTCAGAGGTCCTCGCGGACCGGGCAGGCGGGTGTGTGGCCGACTCCGGAGGTCAGTCCAGGCGGGCACGGCACGGGTGTGCCCGTGGCCCGAGCGTCGAGGTAGCGTCCCAGCGCGGCGGGGTCGTTGGCCGAGATCAACGGTACGTCGCCGTCGCATTCCGGGCACGGCCCGAGTACACGCAGGTCGTCCACCGTGCCGTTGAAACAGGTCAGCCGGTACTCGGTGCCGCCGTCGGTGATGGTCACCCGGAACCAGTTCCACCCGCCGTGCTGACGGTCGGGGTCGTCGGTGACCATCACCGCCGTTCTCGCCACGCCGAACTCCTCGGCCACGTCACGTCCCAGGGCACGGCGGAGGGCGGCGCGCTTGAGGTAGGCGGGGTCGCGGCCGAGGTCGGGACCGGGGTCTTGCCGTCGCGCCCGGTCGAAGGCCATACGTGCTCGCCCAGCGAGCGTGATATCTCCCCGAGCCGGAAGCTGCACGTGGCCAAGAGTGACGGTGTGCCAGTCGTTCTCGGCGTTGTCGATAGCGAAGACACCTTCGGGCAGGTACAGCACTCGCCCGCCGTCAAAGGTGTATGCGCCGCCCACATCGAGGTCTCTGCGCCGCCACGCCTTCCACGTCGCGATGTCGTGGTTGCAGTCGGACACCGCTGGCCCGAACCCGCACATCGACCATGCCTCAGCCAAGATGTCCAGCGCGGAGCGGAAGCCGGTCTCGGTGGTAGCGGTCAGGAATCGCCGTCCGACGGGCAGTAAGGCGACGGTCGCGGGGTCGGGTGTCCCGTCCGGGTATGCGGATTCCAGGTAGCCGACGTACTGGGTTCCAGGGCCTGTGCCGAGGAAGACCTCAACGCGGGAGGCCTTGCGAGGATCGCGGGGGCGCGGGCGTGTGAGGGTGGCGTTGATCGTGGTCATGTCGTCTCCTGGGTTTCCGTCGATGTGGACGGTGCGGTGGTGGTGTCGTCACGGAGTGCCTGTGCGAGCACGGGAATGCGGGCGAGTGCGTCGTCGGCCGCCATGGTCAGCGTGATGCTCACGAGGTCGTCGCTGATGAAGTAGATGCGAGCAGGTTGAGGTGCCTGCGGAAACGCCTTTTCCAGTTGGTCGGCGATCTCGCGCTGAGCTTTGTACAGGCGCGCTTGGGTTTTGGCGCGTTCGCGTCGGGCGGTCTGGGCGCGGTCGAGCCACTGGCGGAAGGCCGGGATCAGCCGCTGGTGGATGTCGGTCGCGACCTCGGCGGCCGGAGCGCCGACGGCGAACGTGGCAGCAGGAAACGGGTCTCGGTGCCAGAGGAAAACGTCGTCAAGTTCTCGCGGCAGGTCCCCCGGAACGAGCCGGTAGCGCCACGCGCCCGGTCCTGGTACCGGCTCGAAGCCGACACGGTCCCCGGTGGCCAAGCACACGACGTCGGCGACCTGGTCTCGGTCTCGGCCACGGCCGACCGTCCACTTGCCCGGTAGCGCGGTCGCGACGTCGATCGCGGCGAGGGCCACTCGGTCGTCTTTGCTGATGCGGGCGGGTTTGTCAGCCGCCGCGACTGTGGTCGTTGTCATGACAGGGGCTCCTTTCGGCGTCCCGCGCGGAGTTCCGACACGTTCGCGGAGTAGAGGCAGTGCGGGTGGTGGCCAGGGTCGCCGTGGAATTCGATCGGCGCGGTGTCGAGACCGTGGTGCTCGGACTCGGGGTCGAGGTGAGCACCGAGGTCGGCGAGGCCAGCGACTCGCGTGAACCGGGACCCGCGGTGCCTCGCAGTCCGGGCACGGGCCGAGTAACAGCCAGGACCACATCACGAACCTGGTCATGTCGGGAATGAAGTACCAGGCGCGGCCGTCGCTGGTGACCTCGATGAGGTCGCCCAGGCTGGTACTGGCGCCGATTCCGTATCGTCGGTCGGGGTCGTCCCGCACGATCACGGACTCGACACCGACGCCGAGCGCGACCGCAAGATGGGTGGTGGTGATCGCGCGGCGATTCCACGAGGACGGGATCGTGTCGCGGTCGGCGAAGGCGCGCGGGTCGATGGCGCGGTGTCGGCGGGCGACGGTGATCGCGCGGTCTGCCAGCGAGACTTCGTGTGGCGCCGTGTGTTTCGTTGGTGGCCATTACGACCACCCCAGCGCGTCTGTGGCGGGCGCGGGCGCATATCCGACCTGTTCGCCCGCGCCGAGCCACACCACGGGCTGGTCGGTGTCGGCGGGCCTGTCGCCGTCGGCATGGTCCGGGGTGCACGCGACCCGCGCGAGAAGGTGTTCCAGTGGGTAGTCGGGTTGTGTCGCGAGCCGCAACGGGGTTGCCGGGTCGTAGCGGTCGAGGGCGGCGATCAGCTCGCCCACGGTGGCGATGGTGGTATCGGTCATCGGTAAGTCATCTCCTGGTCTCGGTGTGGGCCCAGGCGGGGCGGACATGAGGGGGAGGGTGCCCACCCCGCCTGGGGTCTGGGGGTGGTTAGCGTGTGGCGCGCAGCGCGGCGGTGGCGGCTTGTCCGATGGCGCGGGCGGTGGCGGCGGGGTCGGTGAGCGTGTGATTCGTGACGCCGTCCATCGGCCGATTCCACGGGCTACCGCCGGGAAGCAGCCACAGGACCGCGCATCCTGTGGCGCGTAGGCGATCGAGGAGTCGCTGGCCCGGTTCGCGGGTCTCGTCCTCGAAGTCACCATCGGAGATGACCACCAGGAGGCGGGCGGCGTTCGGACGGGAGAGGTCGAGGGCGCCGTCGAGGGCTTCGATGGCGTCGTCGATGACGTGTCCGGCGAGGCCTGTGCCGAATTCGGTGATCCGGGCGGGGGTGGCTCCGGGGCGGGTGATCGGGGTGACCAGGCCCGAGCCGAAGGTCACGGTCGCGGTGGTGGCGGGCACATCGGTGTGATGTGCGGCGTGGGCGAGAATCCACGCGGCCGAGGCGACCGGTGCCGTGTAGTCCGTCATGGAATCGGTGACGTCGCAGGCGATACCGAGCCGTAGTGGCGGTGCGGGCACGGTTGTGCGGGTGGTGCGGGTGGTGCGGGTGAAGGGTTCGGCGGTGGGGATGGCGCCCGCCGCGCGTTGCGCGGCGGCGGTCATGGCGCCGCGCACCCGTAGCCGTCCGGGCGGTATGACCGAGGTGGTCGTGGTGGTGGTGCGGTCACGGACTCCGGCGGTGGTCAGCGCGCGGGCCAAGTGCCGCGCGGCGGTGCGTTCGTCTGTGGTGGGCGGGCGGGTGCCCGTGATGTGGGTGGCGTGCGGGCTGGTCCCGCTGCCGAAGGTCTTGTTCGCCACGCGAACCGCGCGGGCGCGGGCGGCGTCCTCGGCGGCCCGTGCCTCCATGGCCATGGTGACGGGATCAGTGGGCGCGGGGTCGTCGGCGGCCGCGCTGGTGATGGCGGCGGCAGTGGCGGTGATCGCTTGCGCCAACGGTGACGGCTTCCCGTTCCCGCTACCGGGCTGGGCGCTTCCGTCGCGTTCGGGCGGCGGCTGGTCGGGGTCGTCGCCGAGGACCTCGCACCAGCGGTGCCCGAGTTCGATCATGGCGGTGGCGTTGTCGTCGGCGACACGGTGCGCCGTGCGCCAGATGGCGCGCAGGTCGGCGAGGGTGTCGTCGCCGAGAATGCCGCGCACGACCCGTTCGACCTGAGCGACTTCGCGACGGTTGAGGACACCGCCGTCCACGCGTGCCAGCAACAGCGCGGCAGTCTGCGCGGCATCCTGTTTCGTCATGGTCGGTGCGGCGGCAGGGTCGTTGGCGCGGGTGTCGGCGAGAATGAGGTTCGTGGCGCTCCCCCGCAGCCAGTACCGGTCCTGCGGGCGGCGTCGCAAGTGCGCGGCTTCGATCCTGGACTCTTCCAGCAGGATCGCGGCCGCCGCCGCGCCCGGTGGCGCCCCAGGAGGCTTACGCCATACCGAATGCCGCGCGTGGGCGGATTCGTGGGTCAGCAGCCCCCACAATGTGCGGTAGCGCTTACGATCCCCGACCCGGTGCGGTTCGACGGTGGCGGGGTCGACCCCGCTGGGGAGATAAGTTCCGTCGACTTCGATGGCCGCGAGGTCGGGGAAGAAACACGCGGGGGCGTCGTGGCCCGCTCCGGGGGCGACGGTGACCACGAGGTCGTCGCGGTCGGCTATGGCGGGAACCTCGTCCCCGAACCGGGCGGAGAGGGTCAGCCATCCCGGTTTGGCGGGGAACACGGCGGTCGGTGCGGCGGCGGGTGCGGCGATATCCGCGGTCATCGTAGGTCCTTTCCGGACGGTCGCGGTCGGCGGAACCGGTGGGGCGGGGGCTAGAACTGTTCGCCGACGGCGAGCGGGGTGACGTGGGCGCCGAAGATGTTGCGGACCACGTCGGCGACGATGTCCTGGTCTTCTTCCGGCGCGGCGGCGATCAGGTTCCCGGCGGCGGTGATGGTGTCCAGCGCGGCGGTGGCGTCTTTGAACGCGAGGAGTTCCCGCATCTGGGGCGCCCACCCGATCTCGCCCTTCCGGTGCCGTGCGGCGAGGTTCTTCGCGACCCGCACCGCTTTCGGGTCGACCCCGATCCGGGCGGCGAGGTCGTAGTCGGTGGTCACCTCGATCTTGACCCGGAACCTCGATGCCAGCGCGGGACTCAATACCGCGCCGTGTACCCCAGGGTTGTGCCCACCCACCACGTAGAAACCGGGTGCGGCGTCGACCCGTTCCCAGTTGTTGGTCTTGATGGTGATGTGCCCGCGCCCGTCCATGACCGGGTACACGACCGCGAGCACGGGCGCGGGAATCAGGGTGAAGTCGTCGATGAAGAACGCGCGCCCCTCACGCATCGCGGTCACCAGCGGCCCGTGCGCGAACTCGTAGGTTCCGCCCAGGGCGGGCACGTACCCGCCCACGATGTCGTCCACCGTGGTGTCACTGTCGCCCGGAAGGGTCACCGCATCACCGAACGCCGCCTCGACCAGCGA
Source organism: Amycolatopsis alba DSM 44262 (assembly GCF_000384215.1). Taxonomy (NCBI): domain Bacteria; kingdom Bacillati; phylum Actinomycetota; class Actinomycetes; order Pseudonocardiales; family Pseudonocardiaceae; genus Amycolatopsis; species Amycolatopsis alba. Next base: position 9,769,013 of record NZ_KB913032.1, read on the forward strand.
CGTCTTACCCGTGCCGGGGGGCCCGTACAGCAGCGAGGGAATTTTGTTCTGCCGCAACCGCCGCAACACTGTCACGTCCGAACTTCCCGCCAGTTTGCGCGGGTGGTAGAGCTGCCCGTTCGGGCGCCGTACGGGTGTGGTCACCAGCGCGGGCGCTTTCGGCCAGGGGGCGCGTTTCGGCGTGACGGGCGGCGTGGCGGCGGTTGCAGTGGCGGGTTCGGTGGTGCGCGTGCTGATCACGGCGGTCGCGGCGGCGGCGGTGTTGGCGTTCGCACGGTAAGCACGGGACGGCTGTCCCATGTAGTCCGCTTCCCCGCGCGATGCCAGGGTTTCCAAGGCGTTGCCCACCGCGCCGGATGACCGGCTCAGGAGTCGGGCGGCGGCACCCGCCGTCAGTCCGGCGTTGCCGGGTTGCTGAGTGAGCAGTTCGGCCACCATGCGGCGGAGTTCGCCGCCGCGCAACCGGTTGGCCGCGCCCGGGGCGGCGGGCGCGGTGCCCGTGGCCGGAGTCGTGGCGTTCGTGGTCATCGTGCTGGTTTCCCTTCACAGCAATGGGTTTCGACGTGTTGGCGACGTGGGGACCGGTGCGGTTGGGTGCGGATTGCTACGCGCGGCGCAACGTGGTGGTGAGCGCGAGCACGGCGTGGCCTTCGCTGGGGGCGGGGTATTCCGCGCCGTCGGCGGTCACCACCCGCCACTCCGATTGCCGCACGATGTCGGCGGGAAAGTAGCTACCGACGAAACGGCCGTCGGGACCGGTTACGGTGCCGTACAACAGTTGTTGACGGTCGGCGGGGTCGATCACCACACCCGTGACGGCGCACTCGTTTTCGGTGTTGGTGCGGGTCACCAGTTCGGGTTGCACGTCACGGCCCATGGTCGGGTCGACCACGTACACCACGCGTTCCGGTGAGTCGTCGTTGTCGTTCACGGTGTTGCCCTTTCGTTGTGGTGTCGCGGTTTTCGCGGCGGGGGTGTTCACTAGCCGAAGCGGGGAAGACCGCCTACGACGGCGACGGTGTGGGCGGTGTCGTCGTAGGTCGCGGCGTCGATCACGTGCCCGCATCCGTCGCACTTGTACAAGGGTTCGACCCACCGTTCGGGGGCGTGGGCGGTGTCGTCGCCATTCCTGTCGATCATGCAAAAACCGCTACTGTGCGGCGTGTTCCCGCATGTGCACACCCAGCGTTCGCAGTCGTGGGCGGTGATTGCGGTGACGGCGGCGGCGTGCATGGTCGGCACGTCCGGGTGTGGCGTGGCGGCGTCGCGGTTCATGGTGTTCGCCCCGTTCGCGTATGGATGTTGGCGCGGTCAGTGGGTGGCGGCGAATTCGGCTTCCGCCGCTTCGGCTTCCCGTGCGTGGTTTCGGCGGCGGCGTCGGCGGTGTCGTGGTCGGGGTAGGTGTTGGACCAACCGCAATAGCAGTGCGCGGCGGCGGTGCCGTCGGGGTTGTCGGTGGTGCCGGCGTAGCACATAGAAATCCCCAATCGCGAATTTTCCGGTTTCCGCTTTCCGGGGCCATTCGCGCCCGGCGCGGTGGTTTGTTGTGATTTCCGGTTTCCCGGTGACACAACAAACATAACTCGGCCCCCGGTGCCCGCGCAATAGTTTTCCGGGTTAATTCCAGGGAATTTTGCCTATCTTTTCGCGTGAATGCGTATGCTTTCATGGACCTGTTTGCGCAGGTCAGGAGGTTGCGCATTGCAATGGAAAGAGACGGCTGACCACGGGTGAAACCGCGGATGAATGTAGTCCTTTTCAATAAATAGTACGGCAATGAAGGAAAGAGGGAAGGCGAGCGAGGTACCGGGGTGAGTATTGGTGAGCAGATGACGGAGCCGCGTGACATCGCCGCCGGGCCTGATGTGTTCACCTGCTTGGCGTCAAGCGAGTCTGGGATACCGGTGGATCCCCCTGGAGGGGGTGTGGCCTGCGAGAACGTCTGACACGGGGGGATCCACTTTAGGCGGATACCGGAGGACGAGGCTGATAGGCCGGGTCGGCGGCCCCACGGTTGGCAGTCGCGCTCCGCGCCGCCGGAGGCGGCGGGGACGGCACTGAGTGACCGCGCCGACGGTGCGGGTCCGGCATGCGAGGCGGTGTCCGCGCGCCGGATATGCGGATCGCCACGGCGGTGGAGTGTCTTTGCGGCGCGCGAGAGTCGCCGATAACACTCGGTGAGAGCCGATGTCAGACGTGCCGGGGAATGCGTTTGTGCGCCCACGAAGTTCTTTTTCTCTGGCCTCGATGGTTGTGCTGCCACGGTCGACGCTAGCATCGGCGCGGGCGGAATCGCGGCGGGAAATCGAGGTATTTCGCTGTTCCGCGCAAATACCTTTACCGCGCGGGAAGCACGCCTTGATTCCCGAAGGGGTGGGACGTGTTCGCGAACCTGTGGCGTGGTCATTCATGGCGCCGTGGATGGAGAGAATTCCTCGGCCGGTATCCCGGTGGCGCGGGCGCGCAAGCGCTGGGCGAGGCTGACGGTGTCCGCGGTGGGCGTGGTGTCGATTTCGGCGAGGCGGGTTCGCAGGAGGTGAAGGGTGCGGGAGATGGCGTCGTGCCGGCCGAGGGTGTGCTGCAGGCGCATGATGTCGCGGTAAATCAGCTCGTTGTGTGGATCGAACGCCCGCGCGGTTTCCAGCAGATCCAAGGTGTAGTCGGGGTCGGTCCCGACCTGGGTGCGGGCGAGCGCGGCCACGGCGTCGAGCGCGTCGCGCCGTGTCGCTTCCCGGGCGGCGGTGAGCCAGTCGGCGTCCAGGCCTTCGGCCAGGGCACCGCCGTAGTGCGCCACGATCGCCTCGTAGCCCTCAGCGCGCCGCTCGGCGGTGCCGGCGGTCCGGCGGCGGGTCACCGCGTCGGCGAAGTTCCAGTAGTCCGCCTCCACCACAGCCGGGTCGAGCCGGTACTGACCGTGCTCGGCCAGGACCAGCTCGCCGACGGTGCCGCGGGTAGCGGTGTCGAGGGCGCGCCGGATACGCGACAGGACGGTGCGCAGCACGCTGGCGGGATTGCGGGGCGGCGCGTTCGGCCACAGGGCGTCGACGACCACGTCCCGCGACACTCCGCCGGGATGCACCGCGAGGAAAACCAGTAGTTCGAGCGGGCGGCTGCTCAGCTCACCGGTGAGGTCGCGCGTCTCCCCCACCGGGCCGGGGTCGAGTCGCCAATGCAGGGCCGGGGCGCCGAAGACCGTCAGCGCCAGCGGCGCGGGTGGCCTCGGCTCCGTGCCGACCGCGTGCGGGCGGGGTGTTTCGCCAGAGGTGCCGGCCGGGGACAGTTCCGGCGCGGGCGGTCCCGCGGTGATCTCCAGTCGCCGGGGATCGCCTGCGGCGTTCCCCGGCGAGGCCGGGAAAGCCGTGTCCGGTGGTGTCGCTGCCTGCCGGGGTTCGGGGCCGTCGCGGGGCGGGTCGGCGTCGGTGGTGCCGCTGTCGCGGGGTGCGGTGGTGCGGAGGAAGGCCAGGAGGTCGCGGGTCGCGGTCTCGGGCAGGGTGAAGGCGCGGGTCCCGCGCAGGGGTTCGCCGAGGCCGGGATCGGTGGCCGAAATGATGCCGCCGCCGGTGACGTAGGCGGTCACCCCGGCCCGCCATTGGCCCAGCAGCAGCGCGGTGAGCCCGTCCTGGCCGTGGTTGTCGAGCAGGTGCTGCACCCGCGCCTGCCGGCCAGGATCACCGGGTGGGGATGCGATCAGGACGGCGGGCCGCGGCGGCACCGGGGCCTCGATGGAGGCCAGGGCGGTGTCCAGGTCAGCCACCACGGTGATCGACTCCGGCAGGTCGGTGGTAGCACCTGGCACACCGAGCAGGCGGGCCACGTCGGCGCTGGGCACGTAGACCCTGCGCGTGGACGCGTTCTCGGACGCGGTGGTCAGAAGAGTGAGCAGCAGGGCGCGGGCCGCGGCGTAGCCGCCGGGCCCGACCAGGCCGAGGCCGTGGACATGGGCCAGATCGAGGGCGATCTGGATACCCTCACCGGCTGTAGCGGCCTCACCGTCGGCGTGCGAGGGCGTGGTGTCGAGCGCGATGTCGACCACGGATGGCAGCGTCGCCGGTCCGGCGACGCCACCAGCGGGTGTGGCGGCGCCGATCACACGGCGGACACGAGGTAGGAACACCGTCGGGCGGGCCTCGTCGCCCGTTCCTTCCGGTGCGGTCTCGGCGTCCAGTTCACAGTCTTCGTCGTGGTGCTGGGCGCGCAGATGAGCCAGGCGCAGCTGATACACCACCGGGGCGGCGGGCGGGTCGTCGTCGCGCCGTCCGCTGCCCGGCCAGTAGCGGGCGTGGCGCCGCCGGCGCGTGAGCACGAGCAGGGCGCTGACCGCCGCGGCCAGGCCCAGGCTGACGAACACCTCGCCGCTGCCCCAGCTCACCACTCCGCCGGCAGGTCTGTCCGTAGCGGGAGCGGCGGTAGGCGTCGCGGCCGGAGCGGTCTCCGAGGACGGTGGTGTGGTCGTGCTCGGTGCCGGTGGTGCCGGTTCGGGCGCGGGTACCGGGGGCGCGGGCGTCGATCCCGCCAGGGGCGGCCCAGGTGGGTCAGGCGGCGGGCTGGTGGTGGGGAGGTGGAGGGTGTCGCCGGGGTGGATCCGGTTCGGGTTGGTCAGGGTCCGTCCGCCGGGCTGGGCGCTGCCGTGGTTGAGGGCCCAGATTTCCGGCCAGCGATCGCCCTCGCCCAGGCAGCGTTGCGCAATTCTCCACAGCGAGTCGTGCACGCCGTTCTCCGGCGGGCGGACCCGCTCGGTCCTGGGCGCGGCCCGAACTCGGGTCTGTTCCTGGATATCCGGTGCCGTGGCGCTGGGCGTGGTGACAGCCACCTGGGCGTGACCGGCGGGTTGTGCGGCGTCGGCGGGGGTGAGGGGCGCGGCGGTGGCGGTACGGTCCAGCACGGCCACAAGCAGGGAGCCGACGAGCACAGCCGCGACGCGCCGCACCGGGCCTGTCTGCAGTCTCAGGTCCGGTAGCCGTGCTCCGCGGGCGACGTCGGCCGCGCACGCGGCGAGGTCGAGGACGAACACCAGCCACAGCAGCCAGGCCAGGCAGGCGAGGGTGTTGAGCAGGAACCGTGTGGACATGGACGTCATCAGCCGCGAGCCGATCTCGTCCAGGCCTGGCAGGTGATCCGGCAGCGGCCAGCCGACGCCGTGGATCAGCGCCCACGGCAGGCCCGCCACCAGCCCTGTCAGCACGACGGCGGCGAACAGTCCCCGCGTCACCCGGCCCAGCAGCCGCGCGGTGCGCGTGAACGGCACGCGGCCAGGCATCAGGTACTCGCCGCGGCGAGGGCTATCCCGCCGTTGCCGCCGGCTTCCGGTGCGGGCCCGGTGGGCTGGGTGGCGCGCGCCGGGGTGGCCTCCGGGGTGTTCTTACCGGGAGAGCTGCTCTTCTTCGCGATGTCGGGACGTTTGCGTTTGCCGGCGCGGCTGGATTTGGTCGTCTGGTCGCGCCAGTGGGTGAGGTCGGCGGCGGGAACGTCGGTGACCGCGGCGAGCTCAGGCACGTCGATGACGTCGGCGGCCGCGGTGAGGACCTCGCCGAGCTCGCGTTCGAGGTCGGCGAGCTGCCCGGCCAAGTCGGTGTGCCGGCGCGCCAGCTGTCCGACGGTGGCCGCCGCTCGCTGACGGCGGGCGCTGCGCGCGGAATCGGTTTCTTCCAGGCGGCGAGCGATCTCTTCGTCTGTGGTGACCATTCCGGTGTTCTCCCTTCCGTTGGCAGAGGGTGGGTCAGGGCTCGATGCCGGCGACCCCGCGCTGCGGATGTGCCGCGCCTCGTCCGTGGGTGTGGATGTCGTCGATCCCGGCCAGCGACAGCAGCTGGGTCCGGTAGACGGCGGTGACCGTGACCGTCACCGTCTCCCCGGCGACTGTCACCGTGCCGGTCGCGCCGACACTGTCGAGGTAGCGCTGCGCGAGGTCACGCGCCCGCGCCGGATCGACGCGAACCGCGCCGGTGGCGCGATAGGCGGCGAGGTCGAGCGCCTGGGCGCCGGCGCGGGCGGCGGACTCGGCCTGCCCGCCGGCGCGGACCTTGCTCGCCAGGGCGAGGCCGCCGTCCAGGCTCAGCCCGGTCAGGGCGAGCAGCCCGAGCAGGAGAGCGAGCACGAACGCGGTCACCCGGCCTTCCTCGGCACGCCACCACCGGCGCAGCCGGTACACGGACGCGCTGGGCACGCCGGTACACGACGAGACACTGGGGCGGCGAGAATGAGTGGTGTGACCGCGACGCTGGCATCGCCTGAGCTGACCGAGGACCGCGTGGCACGAGGCCGGCCACGCGATCGTCTACCTGTTGCAAGGCCGATCGCTGCGCTACGTCACGCTCCGGCCCCGAGGCGCCGGGCGCGCGGGTTTCACCGCGGTCCGGCCCCGCCGTGTCGATGTGTCGTCGGTAGCGGTCGTCGCCCATGCCGGTCCGCTCGCCCAGGCACGCTACGTCCTCGAGGCGACCAGCCTGGCCGACCGCCTCGACGACGACGTGACCGACGAGGACATCCGCCTCGGCTCCTACCTGTGCGGCGGGCACGACGACCTCGCCCTGATCACCCAGGCCCGCCAGGCCTACGGGTTCTCCGGCCGGCAACCCGATCCGTGGGCCGGGATCGCGCAGGACCTCGTCGACCGGCATTGGGCGGACATCGGCCGTATCGCCGGAGCGTTGCTCGAGCACCGGACGCTGACCGGCGCCCAGCTCCGCGCCTGCGTTCCCGCCCTCGCGCGCTGACAACGCCATCAGCCACCACCCCGCTGGGCCTGGGACCGGTAGGTGTCGACGACTTCGCTGGCGGAGGAGACCAGGGTCTTCCCGCCGGGGACGCCGAGCAGGACGGCCTGGCCGAAGTCGACGGTGCAGCGGACCTGCACGGTCACCGCGCTGGCCGGGGCCAGGGTGCCGGACATCGTGGTCGTCACGTCGCGGCACACCACCCCCGCGTGGTTGAGCGCGGAGCCGGCGGTGTCGCGGGCGGCGGCGGTCGCGGCCGTGGTGCTGCGGTGCAGCGTGGCGGCGCGGGCGCCCTGGTGCGCGGCGTCGTCGAGCCGCAGCCGCGCGTCGACGCCGCGGTGCACCACCACCGCCAACAGCACCAGCAGCATGACCAGCACCGGCGTCAGCAGGACGGCTTCGGCGGTCACCGAACCGCGCTCGGCGCGCCACCAGGCCCGTGCGGCCAGCCGGATTCCTTGCATCCTCACGGCTGCTCCTCCCCTGCCGGGTCGCCGGGTCCTGGTGGGGTCGCGCGGTGCGGTGGGAGCAGCGTGAGGCGGGGCCACTGTGAGGGTGGCCGTTCCCAGGGGAATTCCCCGGCCTGGGTGAGGTCGCGGGCGGCGGTGACGTGAGCGAAGACGTTCCGCGGCAGCATTTCCGCAGCGCTGGTCAGGCCGCGCAGCTCGGTGCGGCCGGGCAGTGCGGCCAGGACACGGTCGGCGCGGTGAGTCAGGTCGGTGCGCCGTAGTTTCGTTTCCCACGCGCGGGTCAGCACCAGGCAGCCGCGCAGATGCCGGGCGACTTCGTCCAGGTCGTGGTCGATCGTGGTGACCGCCTGGCGTGCCGCGGCCACCAGGTCTTCGCCGGCGTCGGGGTCGGTGGCGAGTTCCTCGGCGAGCGCGTGCGCGTCGCGGCCGCGGTCCAGGCAGCACAGGGCCTCCCACACCACCCGGTGCGCCTCTCCTGGGAGTGCGGGTTCGATCCAGGCGCGGGCCGGTGTGCGGTGCAGCTCGTCGACACCCGCCAGTAATTCGCGCACCATCCTCGCGACATCAGGCCCGAGGTCGGCGAAATCCCTGCTGCGCCACCCCTCTCCGCGTCGCAACCGGGTCCGGGGCACGTCATCGCGCAACCCCCGGTACTCGCGCACCGCGCACCGTGCCCGCCAGCCGGCGAGCACGACGATCAGCGCCACAGCAGTGAGGATGAACTTCCCTGCGAATCCGTTTCCCGCCAGCAGTGCGAATCCCACGACGGACACACCGGCCAGTCCTTTCAGGACAGTCTCCGGTCGCAGCGCGGCGAGGATCTCGCGGCGCCGCCAGTGGCGTGCGCTGACGGCGGGATGGAGCAACACGAGATCCGGCCCGTCCGGGAACACGCCGTTGAGCACCGGTGAATGTCTGAGGTCGCCCATCAGGTGACTCCTGTCGGTCTCGTACCAGAAGCTGTTTCTGGATAAGAAAAAGTCAGGGTGTGGTGCCCCTGTCGGGCACGAAACGCTCGACCTCGCCAGCGGTTTCGGCGTGCACGTGCAGCTGCACACCGGGCAGGACCATGGCGGCCTCGCCACGGACACTCACCGACACCGAGGCCGCGTCCCGGAGCACGGTGAGCCGGGGCTCGCGTAGCGGGCCGGCGGCGAGGTCGTCGAGCAGCCGCTGCCCCGCAGCATGCCCGGCGTCGGCGGTACCGTGCTGGACGCGGGCCGCGGCAAGCGCTTGTGAGGCGGCGGCCTGGGCGACGTGGGTCGCGTGGGACCACACGGCGAACTGGATGATCGCCAGCAACGCCAGCAGCAGCAACGGTGTCGCGATGACCAGCTCGACGGTGACCTCACCCCGGTCCCCGGACAACGCGTGCCGGACACGGCGGGACAGTGAACCGGAAGGCCGCCGCGATGAGCGGTGTCGGGCCGTCATGGTCAGCCGATCCCGAGGTTGATGGAACTGGCCTTCTCGGTCAGTTTCGCGACGATGATCGCGATGATCGCGATCGCGGCGATGGCCATCAGGGCGGTGACGATGACGGTGGTGGTGATCTCACCGCGCTCGGGTTCGGCCCGCAGCACGGCGATCCTCGCCGACACCACCGTCCATATCGTACGGACGTATTGCTTCATGGCTCCTTCTTTCTTTTCCGCGAAAGGCTTTCTTCACGCTAGGTGCGGGCTGGCTAGAGGCCGTTGAGGACCTGGATGACCGCGGGGTAGGCGATGAATCCCAGGAATCCGAGGAAGAGCAAGGTGACTGGCAGGGCCATGCGCTCGGTGGCGGCCTGGGCATCGGTCTCTGCGTCGGTGACCTGGTGGGTACGCAGCGCCTGGGCTTTCGCGGCCAGGGACGCGCGGACGCGGGCGCCTTCGGTGCCGGCCAGGGAGATCGACGCGGCGAGTTCGGCGAGTTCGGTGATGCCGAGTTCCTCGCCGAGCCGGCGCAGCGTGGCCCAGGGGGTGGTGCGGGTCAGCTGGGCGGCGTGAAGGGCGCGGCGGATCTTGTCGAACGCCGGCCCGGTCCCCACAGCCGCGGCATCGCCAAGGGCGGCCTCGACCCCGGCTCCCCCGGCGAGCGTGATCCAGACGAGGTCGAGGAAGGCCGAAAGCGCGTCGCGGAACTCGCGCCGCGACCGGGTGGCCTTGGCACGGACCTCGAGGTCGGGGGCCAGGAAGCCGACCGCAGCGAGCACGAGACCGGCCAGCAAAGGCACCTCGGCACCCAGCGACAGCCCGCCCAGGGCCAGCAACGCCTGCAGCAGCCACGGCGCCAGCAGCCCTGCAACGGCGAGCACGGCTTTGGACGCCAGGTGGGTGTCGACGCCGCGGCCGGTGACCCGCAAATCGGCTTCGATCTTCGCGCCGGGAAGCCCGAACATCCGCAGGCCGGACACGAACACGCGGCCCCAGGCGCGCACCCACGCGGCGTCACCGGTGAGGACGATCGGCATAGCCGGCCGCCCGGCGCTGACCTGGGCTAGCCGGTCGCTCAGCGCCGGGCGAGGTGGCACGGCCCAGGCCAGCAGCAGCCACAGCCCGGCACCAGCGCCCGTGCCGAAGACGAGAGCGGGGATCATGAGCGCTCGCCTCCACCTGAGGTCGCTGCGCCGTCTCGCGCGCCGGTGGCGTCCGGAGTGTCCAGGGCGAGCACCTGCGGTTGCCGTCCGCCGGCCGCGATCCGGGCGAGCCAGGCGAACCCGGCCGCGAACAGGGATCCGATGAGCAGCAGGACGAGCTGGCCGGTGGCGGTGTTGTAGACGTCGAGGTAGGCACGGTTGAGCACCACGACCCCGATAGCGAAGCCGAGGGTGGTGGCGACGATGACCCGCACCGAGGTCCGGGTCCGTGCCCGTCCGGTCTCCACGCGCATCCGCATCGCGGCCTGTTCGCGGGCGGTGGTGGCCAGTGAGCCGAGCAGGTCGCCGAGCTGGCGGGCCTGGTGCTCGGCCGCGAGGACGAGGGCGGCGAGGACGAGGTCCGCGGTCGGGTCGTCCAGCTCGCGTGCGAGAGCCCGCAGGGCCGGTGCCAGTCGCTGCCCGCTTTGCAGCCTCGCGGTGAGGGTGGCGACCTCGCTGCGGATGGCCGCAGGCGCGAGGCCGACGGTGACGAGGATGGCTTGCTCGAGTCCCGCCGCGGCGGACAGGACGTCGCGCAGCATCTCCGTCCACGACGCGATGGCCTCGATCCGCGCGACCCGGCGGGCGTGGGCGCGGTCCGGGCCGACCAGCCGGGGCAGGAACCACGCTCCAGCGGCGGCCAGCACCGCGCCGACCACCCACCCGGTCGCAGCCCCGGTCAGCACGCCCATACCAACCACCACAGCTAGGCGTAGCAGAACCCGCCGGTCTCCGGCCTGGTCGCGTGCGGAGCGCAGCAGCGGATGAGAGCGCGAGGACGACGGCACCGCCGCGGGCCGGCGCCAGGCGGCCGCGATCAGCAGCAGGCCGACGGCGGCGCCCAAGCCGAGTGCGGCGTCGATCATGGTGGTGGTGTCGATGGTCATGGCGTCCACCGCCCCTCCGGACGGGACAGCAGGTCCGGGTCGAATCCGGCGGCGGCGAGGTCGTCGAGGGTGTCGGCGCGCAGCGCCCCCGCTACCGGGACGGCACGACGGTCCGGGCCGCGGCGATAGACCTCGTTGGAGATCACCACCCCGGCCTCGGCGTCGATCACCTCCCGGATCGAGGCGATCACCCGCGTCGTCCGGTCGACGGCCCGGTCGAGGTGCACCACGAAGTGCACCGCGCTCGCCACGAGCAGCGCGGTGGCCTCCAGCGGGAGCCGTTCCGGACCTTGGGCGGCGTAGGAGGCGAGGCGGGTGAACGCGATCTTCGAGCTGGACGCGTGGAGGGTGGCCATGGAGCCGTCGTTGCCCTGCGACATCGCGTTGCACATCGGAATGACCTCAGGCCCGCGGATCTCACCGACGATGACCCGGTCCGGGGACATGCGCAGGCCCCAGCGGACCAGCTCTGCCTGGTCGATGGCGCCCTCGCCCTCGACGTTGGGTTCGCGGGCCTGCAGGGCGGTGACATCGGCGTGCCGCTCCGGGTCTCGGTCCAGGCCGAGTTCGAAGGCGTCCTCGACAGTGACGATCCGCTCCAGTGGGTCAATCTCCGCGGCCAGGCCCCGCAGCAGCGTGGTTTTCCCGGCTCCGGTGCCGCCGGTGATCAGCACGTTCTTCCGCGTCCGCACCATCGCGCGCAAGAACCGTTCCAGGCCGATGTCGAGGGTGCCGCGGCGACGTAACTGCGGAAGGGTGGCGGTGAGGTAGCCGTGCCGGCGGATCGTGCACGCCGTCACGCCACCCGCTGTCAGGCCGAGGACGGCGAAGAGCCGTTCACCGCCGGGCAGCTGGAGGTTCAGTGCCGGACTGCCGCGGTCGAATCTGCGCTCCTCTGACGACGCCCGAGCGGCGAGGGTGCGGATCAGGTCGGTGAGTTCCGCGTCCGACGAAGCCACCGGCGCTACTTGGGCACGGCGGCCGTCGTTGTACTGCACGAACACCCGGTCGAAGCGGTTGACCGCGATCGTCTCCACCGAGCGATCCGCCAGCAGCGGCTGCAGTCCGCCCAACCCGAACACCTCATCCAGAACCTGGTCGACGACTCGCTGCTCGACTACGGAGTCCACGAGGGCACGTCCGGCGAGAAGTTCGGCCTCGCTATGTGCGGCCACCGCGATGTCGAGGACCTGGCGGCCGATCTCGCGACGCCGCGCCACGCTCAACACACCGCCGCCCATACGGGAAGCGATCTCGACCCGGCCAGGCAGATCCGTGGTCAGCGCCTGTCGGAGCCGAGTGTGCAACCGCTGCTCGGCATCCCCCGTATCGCCCGCGGCGGCGAGGTCGGTCTGCGTCATGAGCGTGGCTCCTTCCCGGAAGTGCTGGGCTGATGGCCGTTGTGCCGCGGATCGCCCACTCGATGCGGCGCGGACGCCGTGCGTAGCCCGAAGGCGGGCGGGGTGATGGGAACGCCACCGGGTCGGCGCACCTGCTGGGCAGGTACCCCTGGGACACCGGCCGGTACGGACCCCGGAAGCGGGGCCATGGGACTGACGGGTACAGCGAGAGTGCGGGCGAGAGCGGCGGCGTGGCGGGCAAGACCACCGTTGGTGCCGCGGCGGCGAGCCGGTGGCTGCCGGTGCCCGGTCAGTGTGGCGGCAGTGACCGGGTCGTGCGGGAGACGTCCGATCGCGGGTATCCCCAGCTCACGCTCGACATCCACGGTCGGATAACCATCCCCGGTCAGCAGCAAGCCGGGACGTGGCGTCCAGCGCGCCAGTTCCCCCAGCCGCGCCGCGGCATGCGCGAGGTCGTCGCCCTGAGTACCAGTCACCAACACCAGAGCATCGGCGCAGCGCGCGATCGCCTCGGCCGGTGATGCGGGATCCACCCGTCCGCAATCGGCGAGCACCACCACACTCGTGTCGCGGGCCACGATGGGCAGCAGCGGCTCGTCCGGAGCCGTGGCCAGGGTCGACAGTGCGGCGCGCGCGTGCGTGCCACCCGGTGGGGCCACCAGCGCGCGGACGCCGCCGGGCAGGGTCTGGGTGTGGTCCCACACCATCGCGGGATCACGAGTACGGCGTGCCGCGGCGGCGAGGCTCACGAGCCCTGGGGTGGCCGGCAGGCCGAACCGCATCGCCAGATCGCCTCCGGACGGGTCGACCTCGGCGACCAGCCGGCGCGTGCTCTCGACGTGCGGCCACGCCATGGCCAGAGCGACAGCCAGGGTCGTCACGCCCGGCGAACCTTTCACCGAGCACAAGACGATCAGCATCACCGCTCACCACCCGCCGGTTGCATCACCAGTGCCAGCTGCCCGGCCGGGACCTGTGCCAGTTGTGACGCCCCGGTGGTGTCGATTTCCAGCGACACCACCGTGGTCTGGTCCGTACCCGCAGGAGTCACCCCGACGACCGTGGCACGCCAGGACGTTCCCGACGCGTGTCCGAACATCGAGCTTTCTGCCGCAGCGGCGGTTACCACGACAGTCACCGGGGTACCGGCGGCCAGCTCAGGCGGGGCCTGCCCCGGCTTCACCACGACCGCGACCACCGCCCGACCCGCCGCGGGGATCGCGGCAGCGCTCACCGCGTCCGGCGTCAGCAACGTTCCCGCGCCGAGGCTGGTCGCCATCGGCCGCCCCAGCACGCTCGCCGCCCGATCCGCCGGAATCAGCGCCATGCCCGGCGTGGCGGACACGTCGATGCTGCGCAGGTCCGCGGACGTCAGCACATGTCCGAGCGGGACCGGCTTCGCCAGCGCCAGCACCGAAACCCGGTCCTGGGTGCTGGTCGTCCACCACACCGCGCCACCGACACACAGCACCACCAGCAGCACCCCCGCCACCAGATACGGCAACCGGCGCCGCCGCCCCCGGCGCACAGCCGACCTCGACGGCGAACCCGAGGAATCCAGCCACGACCCCGGCCGGGCTTCACCGGTCGCGCTGTCGCCGCGCGCCGGACTGTCAGTACTGGTCACGAGAAACCCCTCCAGACATAGCTCACCCGCACCACGTATTCACCCGGCCAGCAAATGCCGCCGCGAATACACGGTCAGGAAAAGGAAAGAAAAGAAAACTGCCGATCAGTTGGGAACGTCGTCCGGGTTATCCAGTGCCCAAGGCTTGAGCTTCGGCGACCCGGAAGGACGCCGCCGCGCTGGTGGTCATGTCCGGGAACGTGCCCGCCGCCCCGGCACCCGACCACGTGATCCGCCACGACACCGACGCCACGGCAGGAAACCGCTCGCCCGGCGCACCGGCCGAGGAACGCTGGTAGGTGTGGCCGCAATCAGGGGACGCCGCCTGCGGATCCCCATGGGCGGGGAACGGTGTGCCCGGTCCAGCGCAGGACACGGTGCTGCCATCACCCATCGCCCAGGACACCGAGGTCGGGGTCGCGGTCGCGGTGACCGACACTCCAGGAACCGAAGCCGTCGCCGACTGCGGCCGCCACATCGCCCGGTCCAACCACAACCACGTCGGCAGCTGCACCAGCTGCGTTCCGGCCGGGCTCGACGCGATCACCGGACTCGGCAACCGCAACTGCGACCGCGCCTGCTCGGCCAACTCTTCTGGCGAGGGCAGCGGCGCGGCACCCGGCGCCTGACCATCGGGAATCCACACCGGCGCCCGGTAGAGCGCGTCCCGCTGCCCCTGACCGGAACACTGATAGACGTACCACGCACCGCCCGGACCCGGTGCCTGCGCCGGCACCACATCTTGGGGCCGCGGACGGGCCAGCGACACGAACTGCACCCCGCCAGAGTCCCAGCGATGTCGGTGGAAGCGGATCGTCAGCACACCGTTCGCCGGCGGCTGGTAATTACTGCGCACGTACGAGCAATCGGCTTGGTTGTTGTCTCCGTCGACAACCCGGTCGCCGGGCGACGGAGCGGCTTTGCCCTGTTCGCCTACCGGCGATTTCGGGCCACCGGGTTTCGGGCCGGGCACTGGGCCTGGGATGGGAGCGGAGTGGCCGCCGCTACCAGCGCCGAGATCGCAGGACGGGTTTCCGGCTTCACCGCACTTGACGTTGCCCCAACCATCGGCCAAAGCCGGGCTTGCCGCAGCGAGAGAAAAGACGATCGCCGCGCCCGCTGTCAGCGCGGTCCTGTTTACCCTGTGCATGACCCGACCTCGTGCACCGCGAAGGTCGTCACTTTCCAAGAGCCGTCGATGGCTTTCTTCACCAAGGCCTCGATCTGTCGGCGTCCGCTTGGCCCGTCGTTGGCGGGTTGACCATTGTCAGCCCGGTACTTGAGCCAGTTCGTTGAGTCGCCGCAATCGGTGAGTGTGACCGAAGTCGGGTTGTCCAGTGGCTCTACGGAAACCGGCTTCGGGTGATTGACGGGCTGCCCTTTGGTGATCAGGCCGTTGTAGTGATCGGCGTACAAACTTCGGGAAATGGTCTGCAGCGCTTCGCCTGTCGCGTTCTGAGCCAGTTTTGGTGTTTGCCAGTCCGAGGTTGTCGCGGCTTCGGCCATGTCGCTCCACATGCCTAGGTAGGCGGTAGTGGCCTTCTGCTTGGCGATATCGGCGGGCGAGGCGGCTGTGGTGCTGGGTGCGATTGGCGGTGCTGACGTCGCGGATGCCGGGGTTGCACTGTCGTCCGAGCTGCAGGCGCTCAAGCCAAGTCCGGCCGCAGCGGCAAGGCCGGCCAGGGCGAGGCGGGTGCTGCGGTAGTGGGTCATTGCGGTCCCCGTTTCATCGACGATCGTAAATCAGTGTGGGCGAGCCGCACCGCCGTGACGCTCCACTTCAGCGGGTTCGCCTCAAGGCCGACTTTCGTGGTGATGGTGCTCTGGGCAGCAGCTCTCGCGTGAAATTCACCCGTTGGTTTGAGAGCCGGTCGGCCGGAAGATCGGACGGGCAGGATGGCGTACAAGGTGATCAGACGAGGGGTGGAGGACTTGTGCAGCTGACGGCGAGCAGCTGGTGGTGGGGTGGCGGTGCTGCCGCCGGCCTGGTGCTCGGTGCGGCGGTGAGTGGGCTCACGCGCCGGTTCCTGCGACAGGAGCGGAGGCTGGCCGCAGCGTGGTGGTTCGGCGCGGTACTCACGGCCGCCGCCATGGGGTTGCTGGGCTGGCGTGTGGAAGCACGCGGCGAACTCGCCGTCTACGGGTTGGTCACCGTCCTGGCGGTTCCCTTGGCGGTAATCGACTGGTGCGAACACCGGCTTCCCCGGGCCTGGATATGGCCTCTGCTTGCCGGTGCCATGGCGGGTTTCGCGGTGCTGTGTTTGGTCCGTCGCGACCCCGCGCCGGGTGTACGAGCGCTTGCCGCACTCGCCGCGGCGGGTGGACTGTTCCTCATTCTCGCCGTGGCCACCGGCGGGGGTATCGGTGCTGGCGACGTCAGCGCCGCCGCCGTGGTCGGGCTGGTGACCGGTTGGATCGGCTGGGCCCAGGTCGTCGGGGCGCTGCTGACGGCCTCTCTGCTCGCGTTGGTCATGGTCGCTGTGCCCGGCGTCCGACGCCGTGATGAAGACGGCGCCGTGGTGGTGCCGTTCGGACCGTGTCTTCTGGCGGGCGCGCTGGTTATGGTGCTGGCGAACGGTTAGAACGCCTGTCGCCGTGTGATGTGACTCCACGGGTGCCTGGCTCGTCATCGTTCTTCCCTGCTTCCCTGACAACGCTCGTAGCGGGACTGTCCTACCTGCTGACTTGTGGGCTTGCGGGGTTGCCGGGGTGGCACTTGAGGGGAGGGGCGCCACCCCGGCGGCTTCCGTCGATCCCCGGATGACACCGACGGAGCGCTTGCCGCTGAGCGGCAAGTTGGGTGCGGCGTGACGGGCCAAGCTGGGGCGGAGAGCTTGGTTTCCCGCCACGCCGCGTCCGGGGCGCTGACCTCCCCGGAGCGCCAGAGCAACCGCCGATCAGCAAGTCCCAGGCCAGCGATGACGGCTCTGGCGAGTCTTTATCACGCTGGGCCGTAGTAGCCCGGAATGCAGCGGACGCCTCCGTTCCACCAGGCGCCGGTCACCCGCCATCTGATGACCGGCTGGAGATTGGTCGTGCCGGGCCCGACGCAGTAGCGGAAAAGACCTCCAAAGAAATCCTCGACGTCCAGCATCACAGTGGACCCGGTACCGCCATCGCAATGCCGATACTTTCCCCAGCCGAGATAGCCACATCCTTCGCTGACGGTCGCAGGACTGCCAGCCGCTGTTTCCCTTGTCGTGACAGCGTTTGCCGTCACACCCGACCCCGCGACAGCGAGTGCTGCAACCGCTCCAGCCAAACCGTATCGAACCGCACGAGTCCGCGAAATTCCAATCATATCCTCACCCTTAAGAGTAATGGAATTGACTAGCCGAACGACGAGCCACTGATATCCACAATTTCGATGAAATCGATCTGCGGCGGGTTGCGTTGTTCTGCTATTCACTATCCACTGCCACAACAGGAATGGGAACCCGTTAGGCGAGCACAATGCTGTGCCGATTCTGTGTTGATCTTGTCATGACCCTGTCAAGACGGCAACGATTTTCATTAACAGCGAAAGCTTCTGGATACCAGAAGGCAACAGTTCGCCCGGCACCGAAACCAGTTAAGCCCAGCCAGATCTAGCCTGACTGGGCTCATACTGAATACCAGATTCATGAACTAGAGCGCGTGCCAGCTTAGCCGAACAGCGGGCCCGAGCCATCGCATAAACCGTGGTTGGAAATACTTTACCGTGCCCACGAAGGAAAGCGCAGCACGGTACCAGCGGGCTCGTTCTTCGCCGCCCAGTCAGGTTTTCCGCCCAACGCGGCGCGCGCGCGAATTTCATGCGCCCGTGAATCGCGGAGGCTCTCCAGTATGTCGGCTGCTCTTTCGTAGGTGGCTGTGGCCTGCGGACGTACTCCCAGGGCTAACAGGGAGTCCGCTCGGGCGATGAGTGTGTCAGCAAGGTTCCATTGTTGCCACGAGCGCCGCCGAAGTGAGGCTGCGGCATCGAAGTGTGTAAGGGCCGCCCTATGTTCGCCTCTGCGCTGCAGCAGGAGGCCGAGGCTGTGGTGCGCGGCGCTGTGGATGCCGTCAGAGTCGTGCCTTTGAGCGAGGCTCAGTGCCTCGCGCGCAGTGTCGACGGCACGCTCGCGATCACCGACTTCGTGGAAGGCAAGGGCGAGTGCTGCCCGGTTCATGACGACGCCGATGTCGTGGTGAAGTGCCTGGAACCGATCATCCGCCGCCAGGAAGTGGGCGATCGCTTCACCGTGCCGCTGGCTATCGGTAAGAGCGAGCGCCAAGCCGTATGCGGTCCATGCCGCGGGCAGCTCGTCTCCGAGTTCGGCATAAAGCTTGAGGGCTTGCGTGAGATGAGAGATGGCTTCGGCCGTCCGGCCGAGGTCACGCTCGGCCCATCCGAGGACTTGCAGGCTACGAGCAGTGCCCGGAGTGCTTTCCGCCGCGGTCGCGGCGTCGAGCCCGTCGTTGGCGGCAATGAGCCAGTCCGTCCAGCTTCGGGTGATGGCGAAGAAGGGGAGGAACGCAGTCGGCAGGACCCACAGGAGGTCCTTTGCGAGGTGACTGCGGGTGTTCTTCGCGATTTGCAGGGCGGTCGCGACCTCGGTCTGGCACCAGGACATCGCCTCGTCGAAGCCAAGGCTGCCTTGGCCGAAGTCCGCGAGCAGGCTGTTGATCGTCGAGTCACGCCAGTTCGGGATTAGCGAGTTGTTGGCGGAAAGCGCTCGTGCCGTGTACCACCTCAGAACCCGGTCTTGGGCCTTCTCCACTTCCCGGAGGTCCTCCTCGACCAGCGCGCGCTGATATGCGTATGCCCGCAGGAGGTAGTCGATGCAGTAGCGACCATCCGGCATGGCTGTCACCAGGTGAACCTGCCGAAGCACGGCGAGAAGAGACTCCGCTAGGTCGGACTCGATGTCGGCAAGCACGGCAGCGGAGTCCGCGCTGACGGTGTACGCGGGGCTGATCCCCAGCAGGCGGAACAGCCGTGCCGCGGCCGGCGGCAGAGCGAGGTAGGACAGATCGATGACGCCATGGATGTTGACCGAGGGGTCCGGCGAGGTGAAGAGGTCCAGCCGGTGATGGTCAGTCGCCAGCTTGGCTGCGATCTTGCCCATTGTGCTGTCGGGCCGCTGCTGGAGGTGTTCCGCGACGATCAGGACTGCCATGGGCAGTCGGCCGCAGCGCCGTACGACCGCTTCCGCGGCCACGGGGTCTGTGGCTAGCCGATGACGGCCGACGCGGCGGGCGAGCAAGGTCAGCGCGTCGGCGGCCGGCAAGGCGGGCAAGTCGATCGACACTCCGCCGGTCCGCAACAGCAGGCTGGTTTGGTGCTCGCGGCTGGTAACGACGACGACGCTGCCGCCGCCGGGCAGCAGATGCCGCACCTGGCTGTAGTCGGTGATGTTGTCGAGGACCACCATGGCGGGGCGTTCGGCGAGGATCGATCGGAAGCGTGCCGCCCGGACCTCAAGTGCGCCATTCAGGTCTGCCTGACCGGCGCCCAATGCCTGCAAGAAGCCATCGAGTACATCCTCCGGCGTCCTGGGTGCCCCAGGGCCCAGCCCGCGCATATCGGCGAAGAGGCAGCCACCGGGAAACCGATCCAGGTTTCGGGTGACCCAGTGCACGGCCAACGCCGTTTTCCCGACCCAGAAGCCTCCTTCGATCACGATCGCGTGGGCACCCCCCTCTGCCGGGCTCACGAGTGCGGCGTCCATCATCCGCAGGACGTCTGCGCGTCCGACGAAGCCTGGGACGTCGGCGGGCAACTGCATCGGCTTGCCCCCACCTACCGAGCCTTCGGAGCGTTGTTGTTCGGCGAGGCGTTCGAGCTGCCCCTTCGCGTCGAGGACCCTGTCGATCTGGCGCACGACCTCCGGCAGCAGGCGCCGGTGGCCATGGAGCAGCTTGGATAAGTAGCTCGGGCTGTAGCGAGCCTTCGCGGCCACATCACCCAGGCTCATTCCCCGCTCACGGCGCAGCCGATGCACCGCCTCAGCAAAGCTGTTGATCTGTCGCATCTGCGTCTCCCCATCCGCAGAGCAATCGACCGCGCTAGACGCGAGCCGCTCTTGCCCCGCTACGCCGGGGCGAGCCCGGACCTGCCTCCTGCACTGGCGCCTTTGCGGTCACCATCAACTTCCTCCGACCGTGAGGCTCCAAGCCCGCTAGCCCACCTGGGTGGCGAACCTTCTCCTCAGTTGAGGCTTCGTGGAGTCGAGACTATTCTCAGGAGAAAGTTCTTTTCAACTGACAAGAAAGTGATCACCCGATTGGGTGTCTCATCAGTGAAGACACGGCGGCTGTCATGGAGGCCTGGGGTGGCAGAGCAAGCGACGCGAACGCTCGCCGCGAAGCTGAACGACCTCTTCGCGACGAAGAAGCGACCGGACGGCAAGGAGTACAGCAACGAGCAGGTCGCCGAATTCATTGTCGCCGGCGGATACGCCAGGACGGCATCTCAGAGCTACATCTGGGGACTCCGTAACGGCACGAAGACCAATCCGACGAAGAGCTACCTGGAAGGGCTAGCCGCCTTCTTCGAGGTCCCTGTCGCGTACTTCTTCGATGACGACGAGTTGGTGCGGCAAGTCGACCAGCAACTGGAAGCGCTGAAGGCGGAGCGCGCCAGGATGGCCAGCCTGTCCGGTGACGAGGAGATTCAACTGCTGGCGATGCGCGCCGGCCAGCTGTCACCCGAACGCCTGAAGCTGGTGAAAGACATGCTCGAACTCGTCTACCAGCAAGAGCAAGCCGAGAGGCCCCCGCCACCCGATGGAGGGCTTCCAGGCGTCTAGAACGGACTGGCCATAGCGATTTCTGCGATGCTGCCTGAAGTCGCTGCTGCGAAGGGAGGGTGCGGGTGTCTGAACGGCGCATACGCCGACAATGCCGTGAGATGCTGAGCAAGCTCGATATTCGCCCACCCCTGGACGTGACCGAGCTATGCCGTCAGATGGGCGAGATCCGCGGCAAACCCATCCGCCTGATCGCCTACCCCATCCCCGTCCCCGGCCCTTTCGGCATGTGGATCTCCACCCGAGAAGCGGACTACATCCTCTTCCAGCAGGAAACGTCCAAACTGCACCAGGACCACATCGTCCTGCACGAACTCGGCCACATCCTCGGCGGCCATCAGTGGGCTCTCGACAGCGACGTCCTTCCCGACGGGCTCACAACGCCAGGAACACGATCGCTGAGCGAGCAGTACCCGGATATCGGCGACGACGCAGTGAAACGAGCGCTGCGGAGAACTGCCTACGACACCGACCACGAACGGGAGGCTGAGGCAGTCGCGACGATCATCCTCGAATGGGCATCCATCCTGAACATCGCGGCCCCTCGGCCCTCTGACGGCGCCGCGCGCGGCATGGACACCGCTCTCGGCGCCCGGATCGGCTGGCTATGAGCTGGCTCATCAGCGCCGCCCTGATCTGCTGTCTCCTCGGCGGTCTGGTCTGGAAGGGCTATCAGCTCAGCCGACAACCCTGGAACCTCCCTCTGCAAGGCATCGTCGGCTTCCTCGCCTTCGCGCTCATCGGGCGCATCCTGCGTGACGTCGTCGGCGACGCGTCGCTCGTGCGCGGGGGTCCGGTGTGGTCTGCCGTCGCATGGCACGCTCCCACGTCGGCCGCCGTTCTCTCTCTGCTGTTCTTCTTCGATGCTGCGACGCTGTCTCGACAGGTAGCCAAACGCCGCACTCGCCGCAACCTGATGGTGCTCGTCACCGCCGAACTCGTCATGATCGGTGCGGCGGCTTCGGCACCGGCGCCGCGGTCCGTTCCGCACATGTCGGTCATCTACTTCGCCGCCAACCTCTTCATGGGCTGCGCGCTCGCAGCATGCGCGGTCTCGGCACTGCGCTACGCCCGCCAGGCCGAACGGCGACTAAGCATGGGACTTCGCGTAGCGGCCGTCGGCTTCGTCATGGTCGCGGTGACCAGCGGGATATTCGCCGCGATCGACGTCGAGTACTGGTTCACCGGAACCCTGTTCATGGACATCATCGGCATGAACGGGACGCTGTCGTTCACCGGCATCGTCGCGATCGTCGTTGGCCTCCTCTATCCGGCGGCCCGCATGCGGCTGACCGCCATACGTATCTGGTGGCGTCAACGTCGCGCTTACCAAGCACTCGAGCCGTTGTGGACGGCGCTACACCATGCGTTCCCTGAAGACGAATTTCTCCGCGCCTCCACCACCCCGTGGGACTCCCTACGCGTATGGGACGTGCACCGGCGCTACTACCGTCGGATGATCGAATGCCGAGACGGACTCGTCCGAGTCAGCCCACGCGTAGCAGAACTCCGCGAAGACCATCCAGCCGACACACCGCTGTCAAACCTCATCGCCGAAGCGCTCCGGGGCTCCCCTGACGACCACGGCAAGCATCAGCGGGCCGTCCCTCTCGCAATCCCGGAGACCAGCTCAACGCGCGACGAGGTCGACGAACTCGTAGCGCTCTCACGTGCCTTTGCTGCCAGAGACTTAGCCACCTCAGGGAGGGCCGCGTGACCCATCACGCGATCATCGTCGGCGGCGGCATCGCGGGATCCGCAGCTGCCCTAGCTCTGCGCAAAGCCGGGATCACAGCCGAAGTCTATGAAGCTCGGCACGACGGAGGCGACTACAGCGGAGCCGCACTTCGCCTTCCACGCAACGGTCTCAACGCCCTGCGCGCCATCGACGCACACGACATCGTCACCGACATCTCCTACCCGGTCGCCAACACCGAGCTCAGCTCAGGAACCGGCCGCCACCTCGGCACGGTCTCCTTCGCGGGTAACGGACACAACGACGTCCCCCGCACGATGCCCCGCGCTCGCCTCGCCCGCGTCTTGCGCTCCACGGCCGCCGACCGCGGAGCGGCCGTCACCATGAACAAGCGCCTGATAGCCGCAACTAGCCGCTACGGCACCGTAATAGCAACCTTCGACGACGGCTCCACAGCCGAAGGCACCGTGCTCATCGGCGCAGACGGACTCAACTCCACAACCCGCCGGCTGACCTTTCCCTCCGCACCAGAACCCCACTACGCCGGAACCCACCTCGTCTACGGCTACGCCCCCGCGAGCACCGCCGCTCCTCCGTCGCCGGACGCCTTTCACATCTGCTGGGGGCGGAAGGCAACGTTCGGCTATACGACCGCCGGCGGCGACATCTACTGGTATGCCAACATCGCCTCGCCAGAGGCACTATCTGCGCAGGAACCCCGCGACACCGAAACCTGGCGTAAACGCCTCGTGAAGCTCTTTCGGCGCGACCGTACGCCAGCCGTGGACATCATCCGAGCGGCGACCGTCATCCTGCCCTCCAACACACGCACCCTCGACACCCTGCCGACATGGCGCACGGAGCAAGTCATCCTCATCGGTGACGCAGCCCACGCCGTCCCCCCAGCTACAGAGCAAGGCGCCGCGTTAGCCCTCGAAGACGCAGTTGTTCTAGCCCAACAACTTCGCTGCAACGAAGAGGCAGCGACGGCACTCGAAGCCTTCGAGGCCGTACGACGTGAAAGAGTCATTCGAGCTGGGGCTAGCCGCCGCAGCCGCACGACACACCGACGCGGCACGCCGCGGTGGATCGAACAGCGAAGCCGCGATCGCAGAATTGCTCAAGCAGCTCAAAGCGGCGCCATGGACCCACCAGCGTGGTTACACGAGCACCAAATCGTTTGGGACTAAGCAGCTTTCAGCCGCTACTACCTGTTCTACTTCTATTGCTGCAATCCTATGGGGTTCGACCGAACTCGGCGTAGTACGTCGAACCGTCAAGAAGTGCTCGATGCGCCAGGCTAACTCGCCGAGCCATTGATGGGCGAAGGTGTTGTTTGGCAGCGTCAACGTGGAGGAACTCAAGGCGACTGACCTCGTTGGCCGCCGGTCGAATCGCCTCGATCTGCTCGACTCCGAGTACGCCACCGTCAAAGATGAACTGGACGCTGTCACGCCACACGCCGTGAGTTGGCATCCAGTCAATGAGTAACAGTCGGCCAATCTGCAAGTCGACCCCAAGTTCCTCCCGAACCTCGCGGTAGCAAGCGGCTAGCGGCGATTCCTCGTCCTCGGTCAAGCCTCCCGGTATGTCCAGAAACGGCTTGTAGGTCGGTGATATGAAGAGGATCCGACCCGAATCGTCACGGATGAGCACACCTGCTGCAACGTTCTTTCGTGGCAGCCGCTCGGCGATTCCCACGTTGAACTCGGGCTCTGGATCGCCCTCGTCCTTCAAGTCGTGCTGGAAGACTGTGCGATCACCGCAGTGGTTGGGCTGCTCATGCGTCAAGGTGCCTCACTTGGTAGGAGCGTGACCACCGTCTCTGTCAACTCGCGTACAGGCCGCAGCTGCCGGTGCCCTTCAAGCTGGCTGAGCAGGTCGCGGACGATGTGATGCGAGCGCTTCGAGTTGGCGGCCGCAGCGGCTTTAGCCGCCATCGTGCCATAGTGAACACATCGCTCCACATCCTGTTCGAGCAGGGCAGCCTTGGCGCGTTGCCCAGCCGCGAAAACCTCGCGACGCACCTGCCCCTGGGCCCTGTCCGCCAGGAGCTGCAGGTACGGTTCCGCCGCGCGAACATCTCCTAGATCGAGCCATGCCGAGCTGGCGAAGCTCGCGAACACCGCGTCATCCCAGTGTGCAATCCAGTAGGGCGTCTCATCTGCCGAACCGTGATGGTCGTACGACTTCTCACCTCGGCGTAAGGCCTCAGTGCTACCCCTGTGATCGCCAAGGGCCGCGGATGCAGTTGCTTCGAGCATGGCTGCTTCGGTCTTCACTGCCGCGACGGAGCTAGACGAAGCAGTCTCCTGTGCAGCTCGAGCAAGCGCCAACGCCTGGTCAGGTCGATCAAGGTACAACGCCTGATGGCTCATGGTGGCGAAAACGAACGATCCGTACGCAGGGTTACCCGCTTCTTTGGCAAGCCGGAGAGAGTGGACAAAATAGTGCTGCGCCAGGCGGTGAAACTGAGAATCATAAGCCATGTATCCGATAACCTCGGCCAATACTGCCGAAGCCTGGAATAGCTCACGACGCACCGAATCAGATGCAGGCCTCCGGAGGGTCGGCAATACACGGCTCGTTAGATATTTCACAGCTAGCCCGCGGCAGTAGTCTCCACCAAACTGGCGATCGAGGCGATCGAGCGCAGTAGTCGTCGCTTTAATCTCGTCGATGTCGCGCACACTTGTCGGGGCTCCGGTCGTCGGCATATCGAAATGCTCCACACCGAAACGCCAAGCACGGACGGCCTGCGCGGGCAGTCGCCCCTCAAAGACACGCATACCGGGCTTCGTGTCCGCCCCGTTGTCAACGAGAGCCACTGCTTCCAAGGCACTTAACGCATCATCAAGCGACGGGGTGTAGCGGGGCGACGTCGTCAGCTCTAATGACCGAGCCCGCCGGGACGGCGAGAGCAAGACCTCCAACTCGGCCAGGCTCACTTTGAGCACCTGAGCAATGCGCGGCCGCCGGTACGGCTGCGGAGTCAACTCGCCCCGTTCCCAACGCCCGACGGTAGAGAACTCCACCCCCACCGCTCTACCGAAGCTCTCTTGGGTGTAGCCCATCTGCTCGCGCCGGTCAGCGAAGGCAACTCGCCGCTCCCCCATGAACATCACCTCACCCGTCGGTCACCGTCACAATAGCCAGCTATCCGTCAAGTCTGATCACCCACTCAATGAGCTGCACCCGTTCGGACTACAAACCCGAAATGAGTCGTTTGCGCAGGTCAGACCTAGTGGCGCCTCATAGCCGCCTCATTGCCGCTTCATTGCCGCTCTGGCTGCCGCTTGATCACCGAGCGTTCACTAGCTTCCCTGCAATCCGGACGGGCCGCGCGCCGCGCGGGATGGACGCGCGGCGTCTGAGGATGTGGGGGTATCGCTTTCCAGCCTCACAGCGGGTGCACCCACAGCGGCCCGTCTGACGCCCGGAGTCAGTCGCAGGCGTGCGTATAGCGCTGGCGTCCGCCCGCCGTTACCGAGGAGTCGTCCCATGCCCCACCCGCTCGATGCCGTCACTACGGCTCAGCTTCACACTGTCAGCGGCGTCGACTATGCCGACGTGTTCACCGCCGCTGCCGCGTGGTTCGCCGCGCCGGCCCAAGCCGACGTGGCGATATGGAGCCTTGAGCTCGACCAACAAGGTCGGTTGTATATCGAGTCCGACGAACGTCTCTATCTCGAAATCTATTATCAGCGCTTTGACAAACCGCGTCTCCTACGGGGGGCGCATTGAACTGGGCGGCAAGCACGCCGGTTCTGCTTTCCCGTCCGCCAAGCACGGCAGCGCTCCAGACTTCGGGCAGGTCAGCGTGGGCAACGATCTATGAACGCCGCATTGACGCCACGTAGCCGCTCTGGACCGGGACCTGTTACAGACGTTTAGCTAATTATCGCCTACGGACCGCTGCTACACCGGTACGTACCGGCTGTACACCGTGAGACTTAACGAGAACGCTTGACCAACTGCGCGGCTGACAATCCGACGCAGCAAACCAAATAGGGACTCGCTGACTATTGGAGTAGTTATGCTCTTCCAGCGATTCGTGGCGCCACGCGCGTCACGATACCCAAAGACTCAGCTCGCTGTGCCGTGTTTGTTCGTGCAGCCGGTGTGTCGACGGGAATGGAGTAGGGACACCGCGCGAGGTGGTGGCGCATGACGAACACCGGACCCTGGTCCATCGCGTGCCGTGACGTGACCGGCCGTGAAGGGACGCTGTGTGTTGCCGTGCGCGACTCGGAAGTCGTGGTCGTGGCTCCCCCAGGAGAGAGCTTGATCCTCGACTACGGGGCCGCCGCGAAGTTCCGCTCTGCCGTTATGAAAGCTGCCGAGGTAGCGGCCACACCCGTGTCGACCACATCTGGCGCTGTCACGACCACGGACACGGCGAGCACGGCGGAGCAGAACCTCGGTGGGCTTCCCCAACCGCCGTGGGGCCGCTCTGCTCTGTCGCCATGTCGCGGCGGGACCATGACCCCGATATCTGGTCCCGCCGCGATCCCCGCCTCCAGGGGTGAGGGCGCATGATCCCCTTGTGCATCACGGCGAGCGCCGCGCTGACGTTCATCTGTTGCATGCTGCGTATGGTGTGGCGGCGACGGCAGCAAGCCGAGTCCGCCTATGCAGGTTCGCATCGCCGCGCGCCGCGCCAGCCCCCCAACCGAGTCCTGCGGTACGCGATCGCGACCGCCGGGACCCACGGCCTCGGCTTGATCAGGAAGGCCGAGGGCCCATGAGGCGGCCATGTCACACCGTGCCCGCCGCCGCCTTGCTTCGTCGGCTGGGTTGGCAGCACCGCAGGGTCGACTGCCGCGACGGCGACGGCCATCGGTCCGCGCTGCACCTACGGCGGCGTACTTCCGCGGACGTCGAGATCGAGCTGCCGGGCGGGCGACTCGCCCGGTTGACCAACGTCGAGGCCGGGCAGCTCCGTGCGGCACTGCGCGATGTCCTGCTCGCGGATCAACCGTCGCACCGAGCGGGGGCCATCTAGCCAGACCTCGCGGGCCAGGTCGGCTTTCCCGTGGTGCCTTATCGGCTGAGCACGTCCGCGACACCGACTGCGGCCGGGCGGGAGTGGTTACTCGACGCCTCCCGTTCGGCCGCGCCCAACGCCCAACTCTTTCGAGGAGGAACGAATCATGACCGCCGTCATCGACGCCCCACCCGCCCAGCCCGAGCAGCAACCAGGCCAACGGGTGCGGAATTACCGCGACGTATTCGCGTGGCCAACCACGATCGACAGTGTCTCCGGCGACGTCTACCTCCAGCTCGGTGCCACGGTCGACGCGCTCATCATGCGCGCCGGGTCCGGCGCGGAGGTCAACAACTTCCTTGCGCGGCACATGTTGCGTGTGCCCATCATCGTGGTTCCAGGCGATCCCAATGACTGGATTTTCCTTACCCAGCCGCGCACGACCATGCGCATGTCGTCGTGGGGTGATCTGGTGCGCACGCAGATCGGCTGGAAACGGCGCCGTGACACTGTTCTGCTTCCCGCGTCGGACAACGTGAAGGAGGGCGTCCGGTGGCTTGAGCGGCCACAACCACACATGACCCTTCCGCCGTGGACCACAGTGGCCGACGCTGCCCGCTGGGCGTCCTCACCTTGCGGGACGTGGTGATGGTGCCGATCGGCTCGCCTGCTCACCGGCACCCGCGGCACGCCATTGTGATCGCCTCCGGAGGCCTGGACTCCACTGTGCTGGCGTACTGGCTAGCCCAGCGCGGAGCAGAGCTGACGCTCTTGTCCTTCGATTATGGTCAACGGCACCGGGTCGAACTGGAGCACGCGGCTGAGATCGCGCGACTGCTTGACTGTCCACACGAGATCGTTGACCTGGCGATGCTTGGCCGGCTGCTGGCTGGTTCCGCGCTGACCGACGCCGACGTGCAGGTGCCTGACGGCCACTACACCGACGAGTCGATGCGGGCGACGATCGTCCCGAACCGCAACGCGATCATGCTCGACATCGCGGTCTCGCTGGCCGTTGTCCGCAACGCCGACGTGGTCGCGTTCGGCGCACACGCCGGTGACCACACCGTCTACCCGGACTGCCGCCCGGAGTTCGTCAAGCGGTACGCCTGGTCTGCCCGCGTCGCCAACGACGGACTTCTGGACGACGATTTCGAGATTCTCGCCCCGTTTATCACCCAAAGCAAGACCGACATCGTCCGGATCGGCGCGGCATTCCGCGTGCCGTTCGAGAAAACGTGGTCGTGCTACCGGGGCGGAACGACGCACTGCGGCACGTGCGGGACCTGCACCGAACGCAAGGAGGCGTTCCAGCAGAACGGCATCCCGGACCCCACCACCTACGGCAGCGCGTGAGGAGATGACGACGATGGCGGACGCGGAGTTCGGATCACCGGCAGGGCCTGGGCGGGGCCGTCGTTCCCGGCGCCACAGCTCGCGCGTGTCGGGTAGCGAGCCGGTACAGCGTGGCGAGGGGATCGTTCCTGCCGCCCAAGCACCCAGCACGGTAGCGCACCCGGACGCAACCGCGCCAGCATCCCCGGCTGCCGGGCCGCAATCGCACTCACTGATGCCGCTGCTGTCCGAGCCGCGTCTGCGCCGCGCGTTACGTCAGTGCGGCAGGCGGGCCTCCACCCCCGGTGCCGACGGCATGACCTGGGGGCGACTACGCAGCGAGGCCCACGTGATGCTGCCGCAACTGGCCCTCGAGCTCGCCGAGGGCACCTGGCGGCCCGAACCGGTCCGGGAGGTGCAGCTGCCCACCTATACCGGCAAACAGATGCACACCTTCATCCCCACTGTACGGGACCGTCTGGTGCACCGCGCGCTGCGCATCGCGTTGGAGCCGGTGCTGGAAGCGAGCGCCTTCCGCGACTGGGTCTCGGGATTCCGCCCACGCCGAAATCGCATCACCGCGTTGCGGCAGGCCGCCGTGCATCATCAGGCAGGCTTCCGTTGGATCGCCGATCTCGATGTCGCGTCGGTGTCCGAGGGCGCGACGATCGACGAGGTCATCGACTGGCATGCCGAGCACATCCACGACGGCACTTTCCTGGCCCGCTTGCGTACGGCGCTCGCCGCGATGCCGAGTCCGATCGCGGCGGGCTCAGGTCTGGCGCCCCTGCTGATCAACCTTCGTTTGTCCCAAGTGGACACACAACTTCCGCAGCTTCGGGTCGTCCGTTTCGCCGACAACTATGCCGCTTTTGCCCCGACCTGTGAGGAAGCGCACGGGGCCTTCGACACCATTAGCGACGCGCTCCTGCGGCTTCGGTTACGTCCCAACGAGCGCAAGAGCCGCATCAGGAATGACGCCAATGTCGAAGACCTGTTCCTGATCGGCGGCTGAGACATGCATCTGGAATGGATCAAGGTCACCGGCGGGATCTGCGCATACGGGGACACCGGGCGCCCGGTCAAGGTCCCGACCCTGTTGTGGACGCGTACCCCGCTCGCCTACGGGCACCTGCCGAGCGACCAGGCTGGTCTCGGGGGGCGGTATCCCGTCACCGAGATCAGTCACGCCGAGGCGATCCAGATCGCCGGTCGCCTGGGCGGCCGGTTGCCGTGCTCGGTGGAGTGGGAGTGGATGGCTGCCGGAGCCGGGCGCCGACGCTGGCCGTGGGGTGCCGCACCCTGGCAACCGGCGTTCGCGAACCTGCGGGACTCCCTGCACGACACGGTCACCCCGGTCGACACTCATCCCGCCGGAGCCACACCCGAAGGCATTCTCGACGTCGCGGGCAACGTCTGGGAATGGACCGCCAGCACCGCGATGAGCGACGGCGTCGTCATCCGAGGCGGCTCCTTCGCCTCGTCGCCGTTGTACGCGCAATGCACGTTCCTCAACGCCGCCCCCGGCGAGTTGCGCTCGCGCGGTATCGGCATGCGGGTGGTGCGCGAGCTATGACTCTCCAGCCACCCACTACTCGTGTCCTCGCACCCAACCATGGACTGATCATCCTCAACTGTTCACGGCGCAAGATCGTCACCGCCGCGCCGGTCGTGGCGCTCGACCTCTACCAGGGCGGATGCGTCCCTAGCGCGCGAGAACATTTCGCCGCGGATCCCGCTCGCCGAGCTCGGATCCGGATCCTGTCCGGCGCCCACGGCCTGCTGCGACCTGAGACCCCGATCAGCACCTACGACCACCGGCTCACGACCCGAGCCGAAGCCGCACGCCTGCACAAGCGGACGGTCGCCGCGCAACTGGACGCCGAACTCGCCGACGCACCATCGCTGCAGCACGTGCTGATCCTGGTCGAGCCTCTGTACCTGCACGCTCTCCAACGCGTGTTCGACCATCCCGCCCTGTTCGGGCAGATCACGATCATCCCGGATACGAGGGCATGGCACGACGCACTGCCCCACCTTCGGGACTGGGGGTGGGCGTGACCACGCTGGACGAGAAATTACTGCACCGCAACAACTTTCACACCAGCAGCACCCGAAGCTGGGAGGCCGTGTCGGGGATCGGCTGGCACGAGCCCACGCCCTCGGGCCTTCCGCTGGCCGCCATACGCACCCTCTCGGTCGTCATCCCGGCCCACAACGTCGGCTACTGCCTTTCGGCCGTCCTCGACGCCTTGGAAGGCCAGCACCACCGGTACAGGTTCGAGGTCATCGTCGTCGACGACGCCAGTACCGACACAACAGCCACCATCGCCGCTCAGCATCCGATCGTCACCACCGCCCTGCGGCTCCCTGAACGGGCGGGCGCGGGCACCGCGCGCAACCTCGGCACCGCGGTCGCCCGCGGGCAAACCGTCGTCTACCTCGACGGTGACATGGTCCTGCCGCCGCACGTGATCACCGACATCGCCGCCCGCGCGACCGACACCACGGTGCTCGTCGGGTTCCGGCACAACCTCCCCTACGACCTGCACCAGGGCGGACGTGGAGTGCTCGCTGAGCACCCGCACCTCGCCGCCGACCACCGCGTCGTCTGGCGACCACCGGTCGGCCGCCCCTTGCTCTACACGGGAATCACGCTGGACCAGCGCCTCGAAGGCCGGCCGCTGGATCACACCCGCGATTTCCTCGACCTCGGCTACGGCCAGCGCTATATCGACTGGGACCTCCCCCGCATGGTCGTCACAGCCCTCGTCGCCGTTCCCCGCGCCGCTGTCCTCGATGTCGGAGGGTTCGATCCCGAATTCGGGCGCATCGGCTGGGGCATGGAAGACACCTACCTCGGCGCGTGCCTGATCGCAGCCGGCCTGTTGATCATCCCGCTCCGGCAGGCCGTCGGGTTCCACCTCGATCCACCGGACGCCGGCCAGCAATGGCAGCACAAACTCGCTCGCTGGCCCGCCACCCTCGCCCGCTACCGGGAACTCATGCGGCGGCCCGCCCTCTACGGCCGCTCCCGGACATTCATGGCCGACATGACCGAGCTACTGCACACCTGCGAGGTACTGCGATGACCCCGTCACTGCCGACGATGACGACCACGGTGCGAACTTTCGCGGCGCGGCCAGACGGAGCCGAAGGTGTCGTCCACGACCCGCTCACCGGATTGACCCACCGCACCAGTCGCGCGCTCGGCTCCGGACGTGTCCGGCTGTCCGCCACCGATCTCGCCTCCTGGCCTGAGGTTCATCCGGCGGCCGTCCAGACGGACGTGCCGATCAGCGTGTGCTGGTCGCCCGTGGTGCGTTGCAACCTCGCCTGCTCGTACTGCCTAGACGACAAATCCGTGTCTGAGCTGGCCCGGCCCGAGCGCCACCGCATCGCGAACCTGATCGCCGAGACCGCGGTTCTGGGTGTGGACATCTCCGGCGGCGAACCATTGCTGCTGCGCGACCTGCCCGACCTGATCGACGTGCTCGTCGCGGGTGGTTGCGCGGTCAGTGTGACAACCAACGGAACGCACCTCGCCCGCCGCGCCGAAGCCCTGGCCGGCCGCGTGGACGCCGTACGAGTGAGCCTGGACGGACCTGACGCGGAACGTCACGACCGGTGGCGCGGCGCAGGCAGCTTCGACCACGCCGTCACCGGAATCCGTGCAGCGATCGCCCAAGACATCCCCACCCAGATTCAAGCCGTGCTCCTACGCTCCACAGCCCAGGCCAGCATGCGGGCGATGGTCGACCTGGCCGCCACGGTAGGGGCGAGCGGAGTGACCTTCCTGCAGATGCTTCCCATCGGGGAAGGCGCCGCCCTGGCCGGGACCGAGCAACTGACCGATGACGAGGCTCTCGGTCTCCTCGCCGAACTGAAGACCACCGCGGCCGTGCCCGTCCGTCTGCGTACTCGCCAGGCGGCCGGAGGCTTCACAGTGATCCGCTCCGACGGCCAGATCTGGCGCAACCAGCCGGGCGCACACGCCATCAGCGCCCTCCGCCCCCTGCACACGGCCAGTGACCTCGCACTGACTGCCTGGGACGGATCGGCATGAGCGCCTCTCCGGACACACCTCGAGCCGGCCCAGCTCGCAAGCACACGCCCTGGAGAGGACAAGACATGAACACACCGACGAGCGAACAGCTCGATCAGTTCGCGCACGCCCTGGGCGACACCCTGCGGGCTGCGCGGAGAGAACGCGGCTGGACCCGCAAACAGATGCGCGCCGCGATGTGCACCGACGACGACCTCTCCCTGCAAACGCTCGCCAGCTATGAACTCGGCACACGCCGGATATCCGTCGAGCGGCTGATCGAAGTGTGCGCTGTACTGAAGAGACAGCCGGACGAGCTCCTTCGCCGCGCGACCACCCTCGCGTTCAGCGGTCACTACGGGACCCGCATCAACATCGACCTCCTCAGCCTCGCACACACCGCCGATCCTCGGCTGCGGCCGCTCCAGCGCTGGGCGCAGGTCCGTGTCCAGCAATCCACCCCAGAACGGGTCTTGGTCGAAGAGCTCGACGCCACCGCGCTGTCCGCGATGGCCGACATCGCCGGGACCACTGTGTACGACCTCGTACACGCATTACGCGGAATCAGTTCAGCCCACCACGTAAGCGCCTAACTCGCCAACGCGATTTCCCCGCCCTGTAAGGAATAGGACCGCGCATGACCACCGCACGCCGAGACTTCGATCACCGCAAGATCTGGCGCGTGACACCGGAGGCTCTCCACGACGCTGCCACGCTTCTGGCCGACACGATCCTGCGTGATCACTCGTCGGTCGAGCGCGTCATCGGCATCGCCAACGGCGGTGTCTCACCCGCCCACCTCATCGCCACCACACTTCGGATGAACGCCCGCATGGTCCGCGCCCGCCACAACATCGGTGACGACGTCTACCAGCAAGCCACCGGTGACGTGTCCCTCGATCTCACCCCGCTGACCCGTGCCCTCAACGGTCGACGGCTCACAGGCACGGTGCTGGTGGTGGACGACATCTGCGGCAGCGGCGCGACCCTTCGGCGCGTCCACGACGACTTCGCCCCTTTGCTCAGCCCCAGCGCCCAGATCCTGACCGCGGTCCTGTGCCTCAACACCGGAGCGACCACGCTGCCGGACTACTCGATCTGGACTGTCTCGGACTGGGTCGTCTTTCCCTGGGAAACCCCGCCCGCCGACCAGGACACCACGCCCTTGCCGCCGCCGAGGAAGGTCCTCCACCATGTCTAGCGCGCCCCCGCTGACCGTCGCGTTCGTCCTGGCCTCCTACACCCCGAACGCGCCGGCCGGGATCGAACGCGCCACCGCCGCCCTCGCGCACGGCCTGCGCCAGCTCGGCCACCGCAGTCTCATCCTGACCGCCGCCCCGATCGACACCCCGGACGACACCGTGATGCGGCTGCGCTCGGTGGGCGTCACCTTCCCCTGTGACGACGGTGAACTGCGCGACGCGATCAGCACCCACGGCCAAGACGCGCTGCTCGCCGCCGAACTGTGCGAGGTCTACCGCAGGCACCGAGTCGACGTCGCCGTCTACACCGACGGTCTATGGGGCCTAGGCAGAGCGGCACCGATCAGCCGGGCACGCACAGTCCTCGCCATGCACGTCGTCGGCCACGACCAGGACCTCGAGCCCGCCCTGGCTCGCGCCGACCTGGTCATCGCCCCGTCCCAGGTGGTGCTCGACCAAGCACACGCTCGCGTCTACGACACCGGTGGCTGGCTGGTCGTGCCCAACGCCCTGCTGCACACTGCGCCACTCCCCTCCGACTCGCGACGGGAGGCGCTGCGACGACACGGCCCGATCCGCGTCCTGGCCCGGCTCGGAGCAGAGAAGAACGTCCGGGCCTTGCTGGACGCCGGTCGGCTGGTGGACCGCACGGTCGAGGTGATCGTCGGTGAGGCCGGTTTCGAGGCAGCCATCGGCGACCAGGCGGCCGAACTCGACCAGTGCCGCTATTCGGCCGCGCACCTCGCCCTCGGGACCGTCCACGGCGGCGGCCTCGGCTGGGACCGGGTGCCGGCCTGGCTCGCGCAGGCGGCCGTGGTGATCGTGCCCTCGCTACGCGAGACCTTCGGGCTGGTCGCGCTGGAGGCCATGAGTGTCGGGACCCCGGTCGTCGCCTTCGACGTGGGCAACCTGCCCTCGCTGGTCGGCACCGGCGACGGCTCGGGCGGCGTGATCATCCCCCGATCGTGGGGCGAACACGGTCTCTGGCGCGCCGCCGAACAGCTACTCGCAGATCCAGTACGCTACGCGCACCTATCCAGGGCTGCGTACTACCGCTCGCGGGACTATCTGCCCACCACAGTCGCCGAGACATTCGTAAAGGCGGTGCGGTGATGCCTGCTGGCGTCCCTTTGCTCCTGATTGACGGTCACAACTTGCTATGGCGCGCGGCGTTCGGGTTCCCCGCCGCGATCCTCTCCCGCGACAAAACCCGCGATCTCACCGCCGAGTTCGGGTTCTTCGCCCTGCTCCGCGTCGCGATCCGCGAGGAGATACCGGAACCACCCGAGGTCCTCGTCGTGTTCGACGGCGAGCACGGAGCCGCCGGCCGCAAGGACAGCGACGCCGGCTACAAAGCCAACCGCGTCATCGACGAGGCCGCCCTCAAACCCTTGCGCGCGATCCCGCACGTCCAGCAGGCCCTGACCGGCTACGGCATCCACTGGATCGAAATCGACACCGCCGAGGCCGACGACGTCATCGCCACCCTCGTCGCCGCCACCCGCGAACGCGAACCCGGCCGCCGGGTCTGGATCATGTCCGGCGACCGCGACTTCTACCAGCTCGTCGACGAGCACGTCCGCGCGCTCAACACCGTGATGAAACGCGGCCGGCGGCACATCGGCCCCGCCGAGGTCGCCGAACGCTACAACGTCACTCCCGCGCAATGGCCCGACTTCTGCGCCCTCAAAGGCGACCCCGCGGACAACATCCCCGGCGTGCGCGGGATCGGCGAGGGCACAGCGGCCACGCTCCTGTCAGGCGGGTTGCACCTCGACCAGCTCCCGGACTCCGGACGACTGACCGGCGCCAGGAAAGCCAAGGTCACCGAGACTTGGGAACAAGTACTCGCCTGGCGCGAGCTCATCCGGATGCGCACCGACCTCACACTCCCCTGCCACCCGACCGGTGTTCCCACGCGAGAACTGCCCAAGCCCGCCGACGTCATCGAGAAACTCGGGCTCTGGTGAGCACCATGCCCTTCGCCGCTCCGGCGTCCGTGCTGACCGTGATGGCCCACCCCGACGACGCCGAACTCTGGGCCGGCGGAACTCTCGCACGCTGCAGCGCCTCCGGGGCCGCCGTCACCATCGCCGTCCCGCGCCACACCCAACCAGGACGGGACGCCGAAGCCGCTGCGGGCGCGGCGATCCTCGGGGCCGCGCTCCACGAGTACGACCACCCCACGGCGGCGATGCTGCGCGAACTTCTGCTCGCTATCCGGCCCGAGGTCGTCATCACCCACCCGCTGCGCGACGTCCACGCCGACCACCGCACGCTCGCCGAAGCCCTCGTAACCGCCCTGCCCGACGTCGTCATCGCCACAGGTCATCCGCGCCGGGTCTACACCGCTGACTCCTACAACAGCCTCACTCTCGACGGCGCCATTCCCGCGCACACCATCATCGACATCACCGAGACCTACGAGCAGAAGCGACGTGCCCTCGCGGCGCACGCCTCCCAGCCGATCACCGGCCATTTCGGGCCGATGGCCGAGACACTCGCACGCCTGTGGGGAAGCCGTATCGGCGTCACCCACGCGGAGAACTTCGTGCCGCTGCCGGTACTCGGACGCCTTCCAGCAGCCCCCGCTCTATAACCAGTCAAGCTGCACCACGTCGCACGCCGGTCGACTCATTTGTCCGTAGCGGAGGTAACGGCACTGCGCAGGGAGGAGATGAGGTACGACCAGTCGAAGGTGGCCAGGCCGTCCTCGACGCGGGTGGTGATCGTGTCCGGGTCGAGCAGCGTCACACCGGCCTCCGTGAGCCGGGTGACGCTGTCCGCGTAAGCGGGATGCCGGCGAAGGGCTGGTTTGACGCACGGGGCCGCGACGATGGGGACATCGGTGCCGAGCATCTCGTTGAGCACGCCCAGCGCGAACGTGTCACTGATACCTGCCGCCCACCTGTTCACCGAGTTGAAGGTCAGTGGCGCGGCGAGAACAGCGTCGGCACGCGGAAGCGACTTCTCCCCCTGACGAGGTGGCCGCGGAAATACCCGCGTCACGCATCCTGTCATCGCAGCCAAAGCGTCGAGGTCAATCCACGAGGCGGCCGTCGGTGTCGCGATCACGCACACCGTCCAGCCGTCGGCCGACAGCCGGGGAACGAATTCCTTGAGCCGCAACACCGGCGGCGCTGCCGACGCCACCAGATAGAGACACTGCCGGGCAGAGGTCACACCGCGACCCCTGCCCGCACCGCGAGACCACGCAGAGCCGGTACTTCGATGCGCCGCTCGCGGGCCAGCAAGTTTTCGATCAGCGATCGCGCGTTCGGGTTGGCTCGAACCAATTCAGGAGCGACACGCTCGGTTTCCAGCAGGTGAATCACTGCCTGGGGGTCTTCAGTGAGCTGTGTGTGCGCCCACGCGCTGTCCAGGTGGAACTGAGCCTGGCGACCGTTCAGGCCGCCCGGCAATCTAGTGATGTCCAGCTGCTCTGCTGTCGTGAGCGCCCGATGGGGATCGTTCAGCGTGACAGCCACTGAGGAGCGATGGATCAGCACGTTCGACGGCCCGAACGCGGTCCATCCGATGTTGCCGTCGACGCCGAGCCGCCGTGCGAGTTCATCAGCGTGGTCGAGCCGTTCGTCCGCTTCGACAGGGTCGGCGCGGCGCGCGGCGATGACAGCGCTGATCAGGGTCAAGGCGCCACACCATGTCACGCTTTGCGCGTCCTGGTCTCGCAATGCGGCAGCGGCGGAGACGGCTAGCTCCTCGGCCTCCCTGATCCGTTCGGAATCCACTGCGCTGCTGGTGCGCAGCAGCGCACAGGCTCGTTGGTACGCCGCCGCGGCAAGGCCGAAGATGTCCCCAGCGTCTTCGGCCGCGATGCGCGCTTGCTCAGCGGCGGCCAGACTCGCCTCTCCATCGCCCTTTTTCGTCGCCAGCTTGGCCGCGACGATCTCCAGGCTGCACTGCAGTCTCAGTGCTTCTCGTCGCTTCTGCACTGGTCCGTCGATGATCAGGGCGTTGACAGCTTCCCGGACCGATGGCAGTCGCTGGGCGACATCGACATACCGGGCGGCCTGATAGCGCCGGTGCAGGTCCGCAATCCGCGCTGACAGCCCAGGGGGATCCATCCGACGCTTCGGCTCCACACCGCTCTTGCCAGCACGGTGGGCTGTCTCCCCCTCGCAGAGAAGGGCGTCATGCACCACGACCTCGCGCCGATTCATTGAGGCCGTCTCGACCAGAGCAGTCGATGAGGGTTGGAGGAGGATCTCAAGTTCGTCGAGAGAGACTCGAAGTACCTCAGCAATGCGAGGACGTCTCCAGGGATGCGGCGTCTGTGTTCCGCGCTCCCAGCGCCCGACCGTGGAGAGTTCCGTCTTGAGCTGCTGGGCGAGGTCTCCTGAGTGAAGCCGAGGGCCTCGCGCCGAGCCGCGAAGGCCTCTCTCTGAGCTCCCATGAACGTCACCTTGTCTCGCCAGTCGCCTGTCACGATAACCGGCTATTGATCAAGGCCGAGTACGCCCTCAGCGAGCTACACCCGTTCGGACTACCACACCCCAGCAACCTGGTCGAGGAAGCACCAGACCTTCACCACGTCGTGCGCATCCATCACACAATCCCACATCCGATGGCGCAGCGTAGAGCACTCAACGCCGCACCAACGCCCCATGATCGCGTCATACGCGCTCTGGCTATGTCACGGCGGCAGGCGTTCTACTGGCGCTCAGCGCTATCTGCGGAAGCGCAGGCTGGCAGCTCACGGTTCTCCGGTTCACATCGCGAACTAATTCTCGCGGAAGCGATTTCGTCGCGCGGCTTTCTCCGGAAGCGCGAAAATCGCGTCGAAACCTACAGGTAAGGGTGCCCGGACAAGTCATGAAGGGAAAGAATTCGATGCACTCACTCACTCCAGAGGTACGACATGGCAGTGTAGCCTGTCTTGTCGCCATCGTCGCCCGTAGCCGCTTTCGTGCGGCACGGGCGTCCATATCAGCATTTGCCGCGCTCCGCGGCGGGCCATCAGCGCGATCGAGAACGACCCTGTTTCCCGCATGGAGCCCACGGCCATGACATCGGACTTGAAGTTCACAAAAGGGAAACAGGTCACCGGCGTCGCAAGATCCCGCATGGGGTCGAAACTGAAGAAAATGTACGAACGTGGTTCCAGCATTCGAGCGTTGGCCGAGCTGACTGGCCGCTCCTACGGCTTCATTCACCGGCTCCTGCTTGAATCCGGCGTACAGCTGCGTCCGCGCGGCGGCCGCCCTTTCACCCGCTCGCCCAGGCGGAGCGCTGAGCGTGTGGCTCGCCGGATCGGTGTCAGGTAGATGCCACGAACTGTGTTGCGCGGTTACCGCTGGGGTGGTGCGAGTGTGGAGTCCGATCAGGGTGTTGAGCCCGCGGCTCGATTGACAGCCCGGTTCGCATGTTCACGCGGTCACGTGTTCACCGTGCCTTTCGCGGCGGACGCGGAACCTCCGCCGCACTGGAGCTGCCGACAGCATGGACTCGAGGACTGCGCGCGGATCCCGGAACTGGCCGACGACTCGACCGGGGACCTTGGGATCAAGCCGCGTCGGACGCACCTGGACATGCTGCATGAACGGCGCAGCGCAGCCGATTTGGAGACGCTGCTCGCCGAGGCTCTCACAGCGATCCGCCGGCAAGGAGGTCCGCGGCCGGGCTGTGTCCACGTCGGAGACAGGACGTACTCGTTCAGCTACGACAGCTGAACTCATTCGCCCAGCCTGCCCATCGTGAGAACCCGACCCGGTGAATACGTGCCAGCGGATATGCCCTGTGCCGTCGCCTCGCTTCCCTGCTCAGGGAGTGCGACGCCCTGTCCGCGCTTCATCGACGCCGCATCGGCGCTCTGGATAGCGCTGGCTATCCGTCGTTGACTGCCGTGGTGTGCGGCGGAAGGCACCTCCCGCCCCTCGATCTTCCGCCGCACACCCCAACCATCTTCCGCAGGGCGAGATAGCCGAGCCGCGTACACGCGGTGAAGGGATTCGACACTCACGATGCACGACACGGAGACACACGAGCAGGTCAGCCCCGGCCAGGAGAAACCCGCGGTGGCCGTGGTCGCGCCGACGGCCCACCAGATCAGCATCGAGCACACTTTCGAAACCGCCCATCGGCTACCGCAGCTGCCGGGCAAGTGCACCAGCCTGCATGGACATTCCTGGCGGGTCACGGTATCCGTGTCCGCTCCCGCTCTGAGCAGCGACGGGACAGTCGTGGAGTTCGGCGCGCTCAAGGCCGGAGTCCGGCAATGGATCGACACCCACCTTGACCACGGAACCATGCTCGGCATCCGGGATCCGCTCGCGCTGCACCTCTACACCGCGGGATCCAAAGTCTTCCGCTTCGGCGCGGACGGCAGGGAGAGCGCCAGCGATGAGGAACGACTGGCATCCGACTTGCCCTGGCCGACTGTCGAAGCAGTAGCGGTGCTGCTTCGCCGAGTGAGCCAAGCCGCGCTCGTCGCGCTGCCCAGCGCCCCCGACGCCTCGATCGGGCGGGTACTCGTTCGTGAAACGCATCTCAACACCGCCACCTACGGGCCGT
Organism: Amycolatopsis alba DSM 44262; assembly: GCF_000384215.1. Taxonomy (NCBI): domain Bacteria; kingdom Bacillati; phylum Actinomycetota; class Actinomycetes; order Pseudonocardiales; family Pseudonocardiaceae; genus Amycolatopsis; species Amycolatopsis alba. The sequence continues at coordinate 9,809,260 of NZ_KB913032.1, forward strand.
CGGACGCGCTGTGAAGCCACCCACGGTGCCCGCCCCAGACCGCGACCTCGTCGTCAACGAAACCTTCGGCCCCACCTTCCAAGGTGAAGGACCAAGCACTGGCCGGTACGCGCACTTCATCCGCCTGTTCGGCTGCCACCTGTCGTGCACGTGGTGCGACACCCCGCACACCCATGACCCAACCCGGTACGACCTCACCGCAGAGCAGCGAATTCTCTCGATCGACGACATCCTGTCCTGGCTCGCCGCCGCACCGGTCGACCTGCTCGTGATCACGGGCGGCGAACCGATGCTGCAGCCGCGTGTCTTGGAACGGCTGCTGCTCGCGATCCGGGACCGCTCGCTCGCCACCGATATCGAGATCGAGATCGAGACCTCCGGCACCATCCCGCCCACTGACCTGCTCACCGCGGCGGCGACACGATTCAACGTTTCACCGAAGCTCGCGCATTCGGGACTGCGCCGGCATCAACGCATTCGCCCAGCGGTGCTGCGCCACCTCGCCGGTACCGGGAAGGCTGTCTGGAAGTTCGTCGTCCAAGAGATCGACGACTTGGATGAGGTCCAAGAACTGACGGAGGCCTACGACCTGCACCCCGTCTGGATCATGCCGGAGGGCACCGACAGCTCCACCGTGCTGACACGGATGCGGCTGCTGGCCGAACCCGTGCTGTCACGCCGCTGGCATCTGTCTCCCCGGCTTCACACGCTGTTGTGGGAGAACGACCGCGGCCGCTGACACCCGCAACTCCCCTTGTCAGCAAGCTAACTGAGCACCACCCGGCGGCACCGCCGACAACGCGAAGTCTGAGGAATCACATGGCGCAGCGGCTTGATCTCACGTCGGCACTCTCCAGAGCCCACACCGCGATGGACCTCGCAGTAGACCACGTGCTCAGCCACCGTCCACATCGGATTCACTACAAAGGTGACCGCGACCCCGTTTCGGATGTCGATGAGACCGTCGAGCGGCTCGTGCACCAGTGCTTGGCAACCGACGACGCCGGCACAGGTTTCCTTGGTGAAGAGACAGGCCCGACCGGAGATCGTCACACTTACTGGGTCCTCGATCCCATCGACGGCACGATCAACCACCAGCACGGCAACCCACTCTGCGCGATCGCACTCGGCCTGGTCCACAGCGGACAACCTGTGCTCGGGGTCATCGCCCTGCCCTTCCTCGGGCACCGGTACTCGGCCGCCGAGGGCGGCGGAGCCTTTCGCGACGACGAGCCGATCACAACCTCCAGCACCGACAGGCTGAACAAAGCCTTGATCGGCTTCGGCGACTACGGCAGCGGTACCGACGCGGGTCTGCGTGACGTCCTGTGCGCCTCCCTGGACCGCTCCTTCACCGCACGCGCCCAGGGACTTCGCCGATACGGATCCACCGCACTCGACTTGGTCTGGGTCGCCGACGGAACCCTCGACGCCTGCGTTCTGCTCGGCAACCGCACCCGGGACACCGCGGCCGGCGCCGTCATCGCCCGTGAGGCCGGAGCTCTCGTTCTCGACTCCGACGCCACTCCGCACTCCGTGCGTTCCCGGTGCGCTGTGGCGGTCACTCCAGGACTGTCCGAGGAAGTGATGCCCCTGCTACGCCTCCTGCGGGGGAGCCCGTTTTGGCCCGGCCGTGACCAGACCGACCCAGATCGTCTCGCCTCCACAACCTCGGCGCCGGACCGTTGAGCCACGACTTCCCGTGAGGAACAACGCGGGTGACGACCCCTCCTTCCCAGAAAGCCCGCCTAGGCAGCACCTAGGCCACCCCAGCGCGTACAGGACCGTCGAGCCCCTGTGCACCTGCGCCGGACACAGCCCCCTGCCCCCTTGATCCGCGACTGGATGCGTGCCTGATGCCCCAAAGCAGCCGGACCGGCGATGAACCCGGCCCTGCTTATAGGCCTCGCAGCCGTCCTGTTGGTGGCGGGCTTGCCCTGCGGGCCCGCGCCCGCCAACGACGTCGGTGCTGGAACGCCCGCCCAGACTCCGTAGCGGGTATCACCGAACGCATC